>NZ_JBITLY010000010.1:105681-291438 GCF_044465725.1 Streptomyces sp. NPDC049541
TGGCGTGCGAGTGGAGCGGGGTGATGGTCTTCTCGCGGGTCCTGTCCGCGCTGCCCTGGGACTTCTCGCTCGTGTGCTTGCGGGCCCTGCCGGTGGGGGAGGCCTGAGGGGTCACCTCTCGGGGCGGCACTCGACGTCGGTCGCGGAGATCTCCCGGCAGGTGAGCCCGCTGCCGGGGCCGATGGCATGGGAGAGGAGCGGTGCGACGAGCTTCTCGCAGGTCCCGTTCGCGGCGTCCTCGGAGTCCTCGTTCGCGTGCTTGCAGGCCCTGTCGATGACGGTGGCGCTGTCGACCTTCTTGCCGGGCGGCGGCGTGTCCGCGAAGGCCGAGGGGGCGAGGAGGAACACGCCGACCACCGGTGCGCTGAGCAGCGCGGCGATCCGGGTGCGGGTGGGCTTGAGAGTACTCCGGAGCATTCTGCGATCCTTTCAACTGATTTGTGCCGAACAGCGCCATGATCGACGACAACGACGTCGTCCCGGCGTGGACACGCTCAGTGCGTCCGCGTGAACTCCCGCATGGTGGCGCTGCCCGCTGCCGCTTCGTGAATGCGGGCAGCACCACCCGTCCCTCGGGGGCCTATCCCTCACGCATTCCGGCCCGCGCGAACTCCCGCATGCCCTCCTCGAAGCCCACCTCGGCCTTCCAGCCCAGTTCGGCCCGCAGCCGCGCCGAGTCCGCCGTGATGTGCCGTACGTCGCCGAGCCGGTACTCCCCGGTGACGACCGGCTGCGGGCCGTCGTACGCCGCGGCCAGCGCACGGGCCATCTCACCGACCGTGTGCACCTCGCCGCTGCCGGCGTTGTACGCGGTCAGCGCCCCCTCGCCACAACCCGCCTCCAGCGCCGCCACGTTGGCCGCCGCCACGTCCCGCACATGCACGAAGTCCCGCCGCTGCCGGCCGTCCTCGAAGACCCGCGGGGACTCGCCGCGGGCCAGCGCCGAGCGGAAGAAGGAGGCGACACCCGCGTACGGGGTGTCGCGGGGCATCCCCGGCCCGTACACGTTGTGGTAGCGCAGCGACACCGCCGAGCCGCCCGTGGCGCGCGCCCACGCCGCCGCCAGGTGTTCCTGGGTGAGCTTGGTCGTCGCGTACACATTGCGCGGGTCGACCGGGGCGTCCTCGCCGACCAGCCCGGGGGACAGCGCCGCACCGCACACCGGGCACGGCGGCTCGAAGCGGCCGGCGTCCAGGTCGGCCACCGTGCGCGGCCCCGGCCGTACCACCCCGTGCCGCGCACAGGCGTAGCGGCCCTCGCCGTACACCACCATCGACCCGGCAAGGACCAGCCGCCGTACGCCCGCCTCGGCCATGGCGGTGAGCAGGACGGCGGTGCCGAGGTCGTTGTGGGAGACGTAGTCGGCCGCGTCCGCGAAGCCGGCGCCGAGGCCGACCATCGCCGCCTGGTGGCACACGGCGTCGACGCCGGTCAGGGAACGCCGGAGGGTTGTGGGGCTGCGTACGTCCGAGGCGGGATCGGCCCGGACGTCGTACACGACGGGCTCGTGCCCGTGTGCCTCCAGCGCCCGCACGACATGGGACCCGATGAACCCGGCGCCGCCGGTGACCAGTACTCGCATGCGGCCACGCTAGGGCCGCGACCGGGCGGGACACGTGGGCCGCGCCCGGGACGTCACGGGTCCGTAAGACCTCCCGGCTCCGGGAGTCAGGCGCGCACCGGCAGCGAGACCGTGAACACCGTCGAGCCGGGTTCGCTGCGCAGTTCGATCGTGCCGCCGTGGGCGCGGACCAGGGAACCGGCGACCGACAGGCCGAGCCCGCTGCCGCCCCGGTCGCGGCTGCGGGCCTTGTCGACGCGGTAGAAGCGGTCGAAGACGCGGTCCTGGTCGGCGGCCGGGATTCCGGGGCCGGTGTCCTCGACCCGTACGACGGCCTTGTCGCCCGTCACCTCGACCGCCATCGACACCGGCGTACCGGCCGGCGTGTGCACGGCCGCGTTGGTGAGCAGGTTGTCCAGGACCTGGCGGATGCGGTGCGGGTCCAGACGGAGCGTCAGCGAGGGCGGGCCGGACGTCACCTTCAGAGGGCGCTCCGGATGGGTCGCGCGGAAGGCGGCGGCCGCCTCGTCCACCAGCTCCACCAGGTCCGTGTCCTGCATCCGCAGCGGCGCCTCCACCTCCGCCGCGTCCAGGCGGGCGAGCAGCAGCAGGTCGTCCAGGAGCACGCCCATCCGGGCCGCTTCGGCGCGCAGCCGGGCCAGGTGCCTGTCGCGCTCCTCGGGGGCGTTGGCGGCGGCGTACTGGAAGAGGTCCGCGTAGCCCCGTACGGACATCAGCGGGGTGCGCAGCTCGTGCGAGGCGTCCGCTACGAAGCGGCGCAGCCGCTGTTCGGCCTCCGCGCGGACCGCGAGCGAGTCGTCGATGTGCTCCAGCATGGTGTTGAAGGCGGTGCGCAGCTCCTCGACCTCCGGGCCGCCGCCCCGCTTGTCGGCGCGCAGCGGCAGCCGGGCCGCCGACTCGGTCAGGTCGTGCGAGGCAATGCCTTGGGCGGTGTGCGCCATGTCGCTCAGCGGGTTCAGACCGCGTTTGAGCATCCTGCGTCCGAACACCACCAGCGCCAGCAGGGCGAGCCCGAAGGCGATGACCTGGACCGTGATCAGCCGCCGTACCGTGTCGTCGATGTCGGCCATCGGCGCGCCGCTGATCAGGACCACACCGGGCTTGACCTCGCAGGCGCGCAGCCGGTAGGTGCCGTCGCCCGTGAGGTTCGCGGTGCGCACCACTTCGCTGTCCGAGGCGGACTGAGCCCTGGCCAGGGAGGTGAGGGGGGCGATGTCGTGGGGGAGGTCGCCGGGTTCCTCCGGCTTGCGGAGCACCGCCTTGCCGCCCGACACGTCGTACACGGCGTAGTACCAGCCCCAGTACTTCTTGCCCTGGAGGGTGCCGGTCTCCGCGACGTTCTTGGACTGGGCGACCTGGGCGAGCCCCAGCTGGTCGTCGAGCTGGTGCGACAGATAGTCCCGCATATAGGTCGTCAGGGCCGTGCCGACGACGGCGAACACCACCAGTGCCAGCACTCCGAGCCCCAGCGCCAGCCGGGTGCCCAGCCGCAGTCCTCGGTACGAGGGCAGGCGGCGGATCACTCGGCCGCCTGCCGGATCACATACCCGAAGCCCCGCACCGTCTGGATCAGCGGCTCGCCCGTGTCGTCGAGCTTGCGGCGCAGCCTGCTGACGACCAGCTCGACGACGTTCGAGCGGCCTCCGAAGCCGTACTCCCACACATGGTCGAGGATCTGCGCCTTGGTCATCACGGTCGGCGACTTGCGCATCAGGAAACGCAGCACCTCGTACTCGGTCGGGGTGAGCGTCAGCAGCTTGTCCCCGCGGCGGACCTCGCGGGTGTCCTCGTCCATCGTCAGGTCCGCGACCCTGAGGACGGAGCGCTGGAAGCCGGGCCCGGCGCTGCGCCGCAGCACCGTGCGCAGCCGGGCCATCAGCTCCTCCACCGCGAACGGCTTGACCAGGTAGTCGTCACCGCCCCGGGTCAGGCCCGCCACCCGGTCGGCGACGCCGTCCCGCGCGGTCAGGAACACCACCGGGACCATCGTGCCCGAGCCGCGCAGCCGGTCCAGGACACCGAAGCCGTCCACGTCGGGCAGCATCAGATCCAGCACCACGATGTCCGGGCGGAACTCACCGGCCAGCCTGAGCGCCTCCTCACCGGAGTTCGCGGTGACCGCGTCCCAGCCCTCGTAACGGGCCACGGTCGCGACGAGATCGGCGATGGGCGGGTCGTCGTCCACGACCAGGAGTCGTACTTTTTCCACCCGCTCATAGTGCGGTACGCGAAAGGCCGGGCCCTGTGGTCGGGCACACAGCCGGCACATCGATAAGTACTTGTAAGTTGTACGACAGGCTATCGACAGCTTCCGCCCGCCAAGCTCGGTCACCCAGGACCCGATCAAGGAGCTGCCGTCCGTGACGACCGTCCAATCACCCCCTGCGCCCCCCACGGCGATACGCCCCAGGGTGGTGGCCCGCACGGGCCTGTACGCCGTGCTCGCCGCGAACGCGGCCGTGGTCGCCTACTTCTTCGCCCAGGCGGGCTTCGCCTCCAACGCCCTGATCGTCATCGGCCGCCTCCTCGGCCTCTACGGCGCCCTCGTCATGGCCTTCCAGCTGGTGCTGGTCGCCCGGCTGCCATGGCTCGACCGCCGCATCGGCATGGACCGGCTGACCTCCTGGCACCGCTGGACCGGCTTCGCCCTGCTGTGGACGCTGCTCGGACACGCCGTCTTCATCACCTTCGGCTACGCCCAGGGCGCGGGCGTCGGTCCCGTCAGCGAGCTCGTCGACCTCGCCGAGACGACGGAGGGCGTGCTCCGGGCGATCGTCGCGCTCGGCATCATCCTCGTGGTCGGCGCCGTCTCGGCCCGCTACGCCCGCCGCCGCCTCGCTTACGAGACCTGGCACTTCCTCCACCTCTACACCTATGTCGCCGTGGTGTTCGCGTTCACGCACCAGGTCGCGGTCGGTACGACGTTCACCGCGTCGTCCGCCGCCAAGACGTACTGGTACGGCGTGTGGGGCGTCGCCCTCGGCGCGGTGGTCCTCGGCCGTCTGGTCCTGCCGCTGTGGCGGAACCTGCGGCACCAGCTGCGGGTCTCCGCGGTCGTCCACGAGTCCGACCACGTCGTCTCGATCTACATGACCGGGCGCGACCTGGACCGGATGCCCGCACAGGCCGGCCAGTTCTTCCTGTGGCGCTTCCTGACCCGCGACCGCTGGTGGCAGGCGAACCCCTTCTCCCTCTCCGCCGCCCCCGACGGCCGCACCCTGCGCCTCACCGCCAAGGCGGCGGGCGAGGGCAGCGCCGCCCTGCGGCATGTGAAGGTCGGCACGCGCGTGTTCGCCGAAGGCCCCTACGGCGCCTTCACCACACTGCACCGCACGAAGTCCGAGTCGCTGCTGATCGCGGGCGGCGTCGGCGTCACCCCCATCCGGGCCATCCTGGAGGACATCGCGGGCCATGCGGTCGTCATCTACCGCGTGGCCTCGGACCGCGACGCCGTCCTCTACGACGAACTGCGCGAACTGGCGGCGGCCAAGGGCGCCGAGCTGCACCTGGTCACCGGACCGGCCGTCCCCGACAAGCTGGCGCCGCGCGAGCTGGCCCGGCTGGTGCCGGACATCGGTGACCGGGACGTCTTCCTGTGCGGGCCGCCGCCGATGATGAACGCGGTGCTGCGCAGTCTGGGCGACCTGGGCGTGCCCAAGCAGCAGATCCACTTCGAGCGCTTCAGCCTGGCCGGATGAGGAAGACGGGAAAGACATCGTGAAGCGAGCCATACCTGTCGTCGTCCTGAGCATCGCGGGGCTGGTCCCGGTCTGGCGCTACGAGCCGTCCGTCGGCGCTGCGACCTCCACCGCCGAGCCCGCCTCGACGCCCTCCGCCGCAGGCTCTTCGTCCGGCACGGTCGTCAGGGGCACGACGATCCGGACGGAGAAGGGCCCCGTGCAGGTCCAGGTGACCTTCTCCGGCGAGAAGATCACCGCGGTGAAGATGCTGCAGCAGCCGAACCATCCGCAGACGGCGGCGGCGGTGCCGAAGCTGGTCGCGGAGACGCTGAAGGCGCAGAGCGCGGACATCGACACGGTGTCGGGTGCGACGATCACCAGCGAGGCCTACAAGAAGTCCCTGCAGGCGGCGATCGATTCGAACGGCGCGAGCGCGAAGACGTCCGCGTCCCCCTCGGCCTCCGCCGCCTCCCGGACCGTCTCCGGTTCGACGGTGAACACGCAGAAGGGCCCCGTGCAGGTCCAGGTGGCCTTCTCCGGCGAGAAGATCACCGCGGTGAAGATGCTGCAGCAGCCGAACCATCCGCAGACGGCGGCGGCGGTGCCGAAGCTGATTGCGGAGACGCTGAAGGCGCAGAGCGCGAAAATCGACACCGTGTCCGGTGCGACCATCACGAGCGACGGCTACAAGGAGTCCCTCCAGGCCGCGATCGACGCGAAGGACTGATCCGCATGCACCGCGTCGAACACGTCATGGGCTTCCCCGTCTCGCTCCGGGTCGACGACGAGGACGTTCCGGAGTCGGCCGCCGACGCGGTCTTCGCCTGGCTGCGCGAGGTCGACGCCCGGTTCAGCCCCTTCAGGCCCGACAGCGAGGTGTCCCGCCACGGCCGCGGCGAGCTGGCCTCCCACCAGCTCAGCGACGACCTCGTCGAGGTCCTCGACCTGTGCGAGCACTACCGGACCGCGACGGGCGGAGCCTTCGACGTACGGCTGCCCGGCCGCGGCCTCGACCCCTGTGCGGTGGTCAAGGGCTGGTCGGTGCAGCGGGCGGCGGAGCTGCTGAAGGCGGCCGGCGCGCAGCGGTTCGTCCTGAACGCCGGCGGTGACGTGGTCGCCGCCGGCGGCCCCTGGCGGGTCGGCGTACGGCACCCCGAACAAGCCGACAAGCTGTGCACCGTCCTCGAGCTCACCGAAGGCGCGGTCGCCACCTCCGCCCGCTACGAGCGCGGCGACCACATCATCGACGGCCGTACGGGACTCCCGGCGACCGGCCTGCTGAGCATGACCGTCGTGGCGTCGTCGCTCACGGAGGCGGACTCGGTGGCGACGGCGGCCTTCGCGCTGGGCGTGCAGGGCATCGAGTGGGCCGCCTCGCGGGCGGGCTGCGAGGTGTTCGCCGTGGACGCGGGCGGGCAGGTGCTGCGGACGGAGGGGTTTCCGACCGCACCGGAGTCTCCCGCGGCTGCCTGACCCCCGGTCCCCCGCCCTGACTAACCTGGCGCGGTGACCATCGAGTTGACGCTGCTGTCGTCCGTCGCCCACCGGGGGCAGGAGATCACCGCACCCCGGCTGCGGGGGCTGCTCGCGCTGCTGGCCGGGGAGCTGCGGGCCGGGTGCGGTGCCGGGCGGCTGGTCGACGGGCTGTGGCCGGACGAGCAGCCCGAGAACCCGGTCAAGGCCTTGCAGATCCTGGTGTCGAGAGCCCGCCGTCGGTTCGGCGCGGAGGTCATCGCCAGTACCCCGACCGGATACCGGCTCGCCCTGCGCGAGGACCAGGTCGACGCCTCCGCCGTCCTGCTGTTCGCCGCCGCCTGCGCCGAGAAGGCGCGGGCCGGGGACCACGCGGGCGCCCTCGCCGAGGCGGAGGAGGGGCTCGGGCTGTGGGACGGCGCCCCGGCCGACGCAGCCGGCACCTTCGGCGATCCCGTCGGGGAACTGCGCGCCGAGCGGGCCGTGACCCACCGCGCGCTCGTCCGCTGCCGCGCACTCTCCCTCGCCCGCACCGGCCGCCGGGACGAGGCCCTCGGCCCGCTCGCCGAACTGGCCGCCGACCGGCCCCACGACGAGGAACTGCTCCTGGAGCTGATGCGCTGCCAGGCGGCCGCCGAGGGGCCTGCCGCCGCCCTGGCCACGTACGACGCCCACCGTCGCCGTCTGCGCGACGAACTCGGCACCGACCCCGGGCCCGCCCTCCAGGAACTCCACCAGGAACTGCTGCGCGGCGAGGCACCCGTCGTACGCCGCGGGGTTCCGCACGAGCCCAACCCCCTTCTCGGGCGGGACGCCGATGTCGCGGCCGTCACCCGGCTGCTGCACCGTGCCCGCGTCACCTCGGTCGTCGGGCCCGGCGGCCTCGGCAAGACCCGCCTCGCGAGCGCCGTCGCCCGGGACGCGGAGCAGCGTGTCGTGCACCTGGTGCCGCTCGCCGGTGTCCGCCGGGACGCGGATGTCGCCGCCGAGGTCGCCTCCGCGCTGGACGCCTCCGGCACCGACCCGGTCGCCGGCATCGTGGGCGTCCTCGGTTGCGGACCCGCGCTGCTCGTCCTGGACAACTGTGAGCACGTGGTGCGCGGTGTCGCCGACCTGGTCCAGGCCGTCGTGTCGAGGACCCGGGACCTGCGGATCCTCACCACCAGCCGGGCCCCGCTCGGACTGTCCTCCGAGACCGTCTATCCGCTGCCCGAGCTGGACCCCGCGACCACCGTCGAGCTGTTCGAACAGCGCGCCCGCGCCGCCCGCCCGGACCTCGACCTGCACGCCGAGACCGTGGCCGCGCTGTGCAGCCGTCTCGACGGGCTTCCCCTGGCCGTGGAACTCGCCGCGGCAAGGGTGCGGGTGATGTCCGTCGCGGAGATCGCCCGGCGTCTGGAGGACCGCTTCGCCCTGCTGCGGGGCGGCTCCCGGGACGCCCCGCAGCGGCACCGCACCCTGCACGCCGTCGTCGACTGGAGCTGGAACCTCCTCGCCGAGCCGGCGCGGAGGGCCCTGGCCGCGCTGTCCGTCTTCCCCGCCGGGTTCACGGCGCGGGCGGCCGAGCAACTCGTCGACGATGCCTGGGAGATCCTGGAAGACCTTGTCGACCACTCCCTGCTGAAGGTCGCCGACACCGCCTACGGCTCCCGCTTCCGCATGCTGGAGACGGTCCGTGAGTTCGCCGCCGTGCACCGGGAGGCCGCCGTCACCGAGCGGTTCCTCGGCTGGGCACGGGACTTCGGGACCGTCCACCACGACGCCCCGTTCGGCGCCGACCCCCTCGCGTCCTGGCAGCTGATCCGCGCCGAGCAGGACAACCTCGTCCACGCCCTGCGGCTCGCGCTTGCCCGCGAGGACCTCGACACCGTCGCCGCGGTCACCGCCGTACTCGCAGGCCTGTGGACCACGGAGGCCAACTACCCCCGGCTGATCGCCCTCACCGAGGACTGCGCCCGGCCGCTGTCCCACTACCGGCCCGGCCCTGCACACGTCGAGCCGGCCCGCACCGCCGCCGCCCTGCTCACCGCCAACCTGTTCCTGGGCGTCGGACCGGGTGCCGTACGCACCCTGGTCACCCTGCGCCGGCTGCCGCCCGCCGAGCCGGACACCCTGGTGCGGGCCGTGGCGGCGGTGCTGCGGGCCTTCCCGCGGGTGCTGACCGACCGGGACGCGCTGGCCGAAGTGTGCGAGGCGGAGCAGCCGTTGCTCGCGGGCGTCGCCAACTGCGTCGCGAGCTACGTGGGGGAGAGCGAGCAACGGCCGGACCTCGCCCTCGCCGCCGCCCGCCGCACGGTCGAGCTGCTCGGCGAGCGGGACATCCCGCTGCTGCGGATCTGGCCCGCCTCCCGGCTCGCCGAACTCTGCCTGCAGACCGAGCGCGGCGCCGAGGCCCTGGCCCACCTGCGGACGGCGCTGGACGCCCTGCAGAGCCTCGGCGAATGGAACGACGCCATCGGCATGCGGTGGGGCCTGATGCTCGCCCATCTGCAGACCGGCGACCTCGACACCGCGGAACACTGGCTGGAGGAGGCCCTGCGTCACCAGCCGGACGGCGCCGGCTCCGACGCCTTCACCCCCGACCTGGGTGCCCGCGCCGAGATGGCCCTCGCGCGAGGCGACATCGAGACCGGGCTCGGGCTGTGGCGGCGGGCCCTGGAACGCCTGGAGAACAGCCGCGCGGCCCCGGTCTTCGGCGACGAACTCCTCAGGGAGGGCTGGGTGCTGGAGCTGCAGTCTGTCGCCCTCGTCGCCCACGCCCGGCACGCTCGCACCGACCTGGTGGCCCCCCTGGCCGCGGCGCTGCCCGGCCGCCTGACCACCCTGCTGACCCGGCCCGGGCGGGCCCCGCACCACGTCACCGTCGAGTACCCGGTGTGCGGCGCCATGCTGCTCGCCCTGGCCACGGTCGCCCTCGCGGACGGCGACAGCGAGCGCGGGGCCCGGCTGACCGCCCTCGCCGAACGCTTCCGTGCCCTGCGCAACTTCCAGCCGACCATGTCCTCGGCGCTCGCCCGCGAGGCCGCCAGGAACGCCGACAAGGCGGCGTACGAGGACGCGGTGTCCACGTATGCCGCCCTGGACGCGGACGGGTTGCGCGAGGTCGCACTGGGCCTGGTGCGGGCCGGGCTCACAGCCTGACCGGCAGGCCCAGCAGATGGAAGCCGTCGCCGGGCCAGTGCCCGAACCGCACCTCGGCGCGGTCCACGGCGAGGTCCGGTGCCGCCGGCCGCCGTACCAGAAGCTCCTCGAACACGACCCCCGTCACCAGCCGGCCGAGCGCCGCGCCGATGCAGTAGTGCGGGCCGTGCCCGAACGCCAGGTGTCCGCCCCCGCGGCCGAACTCCCTTGTCACGTCGAGCCGTTCGGGGGCGTCGTAGGCGGCCGGGTCGTGGTCCGCGGCGAAAAGCGCGACCGTCACCGCCTCGCCCTTGCGCAGCCGGGTGCCGGCGAACACGAACTCCTCGGTGGCGTACAGCGTGGCCCCCATGCGCACCAGGGTGACATACCGCAGGAGCTCGGGGACCGCGCGGCCCAGCAGCCCGGGCTCGGCGCGCAGCCGCTCCAGCTGGTCCGGGTGGTCGAGGAGGGCGAGGACGGCGTGCGCGAGGAACAGGGCGGGCGGGGTGATACCCGTGTTGATCAGCAGGAAGAAGACGGTGACGATCTCGTCGTCGGTCATCCCGCCGTCCGCCAGCAGTGCCGACACCAGGTCGTCCGCGGGCTCCGTCCGCCGCCGCGCCACCAGCTCCTTGGTGTACCGCACGACACCGCCGAGCCCTTCGAGGACGCGGCTGCCGTCGCCGTACGCGAAGTCCCGGATCCATGCGCAGACCCGGTCCTGGTCGCCTGCGTCCACGCCGACGAGCGCGCAGATGACGGCGGTGCTCAGCGGATAGGCGAACTCGCCCAGCAGATCGGCCTGTTCACGCCCGGCGAGGGCCTCGATCAGCTCCTGTGCGGTCTTCTCCACGAAGGGGCGGAGCGCGGCGACCCGGCGGGCGGTGAAGGCGCGGGTGAGCGGGTTGCGGCGTCTGGTGTGTTCGTCGCCGTCGAAGAGCGCCAGGTGGCCCGAGAGGTACTGGGCGTACTCGGGCGGGAGGCCGCCCGCGCCCTGGGCCAGCAACTCGGCCTGCGGGTCCGGCATTTCGGAGTCCGGGATCGTCGAGCGGTCCCGCACCAGCCGCGGTTCGGTGAGCGCGGCCTTCACGTCCTCGTGACGGGTGACGAGCCGTACGGCGGTGTCCAGGCCGGGCAGGACGACATGGCCGAGGCCGGGGCGGGTGCGCAGGCCGGCGTAGGCGCCGAGGGGGTTCTCGACGAGTTCGGGGGTGAGGTGGACGGGGGTCTCGGTGGTCATCTCGGGTTCCTTTCCGGGCGGTCGGTGAGATCTGATCAGCTGGGGTCGCGGTCGAACAGGCGGAGCGACCAGACGAACCCGAGGATCGCGATCCCCACGCTCCACGCCACCGCCATCCAGCCGTTGTGCCCGATCGCCGTTCCGGTCAGCAGCCCGCGCACGGTCTCGATGACCGTGGTGAACGGCTGGTACTCGGCGAACCAGCGGATCCAGGACGGCATCGAGTCGACCGGCACGAAGGTGCTGCTGACGAAGGGCAGCAGGAACGAGATCGGCAGTGGTGCGTTGCTGGCACCCTCCGGGGTCTTGCTGATCAGCCCGAGGGCGACCGACAGCCAGGTCAGGCCGAGGACGAAGAGCACGAGCAGCCCGCCGGCCGCCAGCCACTCCAGGGGGCTCGCGTCGGGGCGGAAGCCGATGGCGAGGGCGACGACGGTCACCAGGACCAGGTTGATCACTGTCTGGATGACACTGCCGACCACATGACCGACCAGGATCGACGGCCGGGAGATCGCCATCGTGCGGAAGCGGGCCACGATGCCCTCGGTCATGTCCGTGCACACGGCGACCGCCGTCGGCACGCTTCCGGTGCCCGCGGTCATCAGCAGGATCCCGGGGACGAGATAGGCGAGATACGCGGTGCGGCCGCCGCCCTGCCCGATCCCGGCGCCGAGCGCCGAACCGAAGACGTACACGAACAGGAGCAGCAGGAAGACGGGGATGAGCGCGACCTGGAGCGTCATCGACGGGTAGCGGCGGGCGTGCAGCAGATTGCGGCGCAGCATGGTGAGCGAGTCGCGGACGTGCAGGACGGGCGGGGCGGTGGTGGTCATCGGGCCTGCACCTTCCCGTGGCCGGGGCGGTCGGTGACCGTGAAGAAGACGTCGTCGAGGTCGGGGGTGTGCACGGTCAGGGAGTCGACGTCGACGCGGGCGCCGTCGAGGGTGTCGAGCAGGGCGCGCAGGGTGTGCACGCTGCCGTCGCCCGGCACCTGCAGGGTGAGCGCCTCGTCGTCGCGCAGGCCGAGGCCCAACACCTGGGCCGCGCGGGCGAGTTGAGCGGGGTCGGGGAACCGGAGCCGGACATGGCCGCCGGGGACCAGCCGCTTGAGCTCGTCCGGCGTGCCCTCGGCGACGAGCCGGCCGCCGCTCAGCACCGCGATGCGGTCGGCGAGCTGATCGGCCTCCTCCAGGTACTGCGTGGTGAGGAAGACGGTGACTCCGCCGTCGACGAGCTCGCGGACGATCTGCCACATGGTGTGCCGGGAGCGCGGGTCGAGACCGGTGGTCGGCTCGTCGAGGAAGATCACCTCGGGGGAGCCGACCAGCGTCATCGCGATGTCCAGGCGCCGACGCATACCGCCGGAGTAGGTGGCGGCGGGCTTCCTCGCCGCCGCCGACAGGTCGAAGCGCTCCAGGAGTTCGGCGGCGACGCGCCTGCCCTCGGCGCGGGGGAGGTGGTGCAGGTCCGCCATGAGCGCCATGTTCTCCTCGCCGGTGATCAGGTTGTCGACGGCGGAGAACTGGCCGGTGACACCGATCGCGGCCCGTACGGACTGCGGTGCGGCGGCGACACCGTGCCCGGCGACCCGGGCCTCGCCGCCGTCGGCACGGATCAGGGTGGAGAGGATCTGGACGGTGGTGGTCTTGCCGGCTCCGTTCGGGCCGAGCAGCGCGAAGACCGTGCCGCACGGGACGTGCAGGTCGATGCCGTCGAGGACGACCTTGTCGCCGTATGCCTTGCTCAGGCCGGTGGCCTCGATGGCCGGTGGTGTCGTCGGGTTCATGCCGCAGAGCCTGCGGGAGACCGGCTTCAGGGCGGCTTCACGGCGGTTTCAGCGGGGTGGACGGCGTGAAACCGGGCCGTGCCCGTGCGATCAGCAGCCGGGTGAGGGCGGATACCGGGGCCGGGTCCGGATCCGGCCAAACTCCCGAAGGAAACGCGAAACACAAGAGGTCTAGACTCTGCCTGCAACTGCCCAGACCGAAGGGTGTTCGGCGTCTTGATACGCATAGATTCAGTCACCAAGCGCTACCCCGACGGTACGGTCGCGGTCGACAACCTCTCGCTCGAGATACCCGACCGCTCGATCACCGTCTTCGTCGGACCGTCGGGCTGCGGCAAGACGACGACCCTGCGCATGATCAACCGGATGATCGAGCCCAGCGAGGGCACGATCACCCTCGACGGCAAGGACATCACCCAGCAGCCGGTCAACACACTGCGGCGGTCCATGGGGTACGTCATCCAGAACGCCGGCCTCTTCCAGCACCGCACCATCGTCGACAACATCGCCACCGTGCCCCGGCTGCTCGGCTGGAGCAAGGACAAGGCGCGGGCGCGGGCCCGGGAGCTGATGGAGCGGGTCGGACTGGACGGCGCGCTCGCCAAGCGGTACCCGTACCAGCTGTCCGGGGGCCAGCAGCAGCGCGTCGGCGTGGCGCGGGCGCTGGCCGCGGATCCGCCGGTGCTGCTGATGGACGAGCCGTTCTCGGCCGTCGACCCCGTGGTGCGCAAGGGACTGCAGGACGAACTGCTCCGCATCCAGGAGGAGCTGGGCAAGACCATCGTCTTCGTCACCCATGACATCGACGAGGCCGTCAAGATCGGCACCATGGTCGCCGTGATGCGCACCGGTGGTCACCTCGCCCAGTTCGCGCCGCCCGCCGAGCTGCTGTCCAACCCCGCGGACGCGTTCGTCGAGGACTTCCTCGGCGCGGACCGCGGCATCCGGCGGCTGTCGTTCTTCTCCTCCGCGGGACTCGACCTGCTGACCACCCCGATCGTGGCCGTCGATGCCACCGCCGAGCAGATCGCCGAACGCAGCGCGAACGGCGCGCCGTATCTGCTGGTCACCGATGTGGACGGCAGGCCGCTCGGCTGGAGCGAGCCGGGCGCCCTCACCGCGGGGCACGTGGACCCGGCCCGGCTCCTCTCCCACGGGCGCCCCTTCGAGCAGGGCAAGGACTCGCTGCGCGCCGCGCTCGACTGCGCCGTGCTCTCGCCCACCGGATGGGCCGTCGCGGTGGGTGCCGACGGCCGGGTCGCGGGCGTGGTCTCGCAGCAGACCATCGCCGAGGCCATCCGCACCGCCCACGCGGAAGGCCGTACGGAGAAGGTCGTCGGATGAGCGGCGGCTTCTTCGACATCCCGAGCGACCTGCAGAACACCTACTGGGGTCTGGTCGGTCTGCATCTGCGCGAGGCGCTGATCCCCGTCGCGGCCGGACTGGTGGTGGCGCTGCCCATCGCCCAACTCTGCGTCCGGCTGCGCTGGCTGTACCCGCCCGTGCTGTGGGTGACGACGATCCTGTACGCGATCCCCTCGCTCGCCTTCTTCGTCGTCCTCATCGACTACACCGGCCAGACCGAGACGACGGTGATGATCCCGCTGGGCATCTACAGCCTGGTGGTGTTCGTCCCGGCGATCGTGGACGGCGTCCGGTCCGTGCCGCAGGAGACGCTCGACGCGGCCATGGCGATGGGTCTCGGGCCGGTACGCCGCTACTTCCAGGTCCAGTTGCCGATCGCGGCGCCCGCGATCATCGCCGGGCTGCGGGTCGCGACCGTCTCGAGCATCTCCCTGGTCAGCGTCGGCATGCTGATCGGCAACCAGGGCGGCCTGGGCAATCTGCTCAACGACGGCATGATCTACCACCAGCCGCGCCTGGTCTGGCTGTCCGTCCTCGGCACGGCCGTACTCGCCATCCTCGCGGACGCCCTGCTGGTCCTCGTCCGCGTCCTCGTGACGCCCTGGATGCCGCGCGGCACCCGCAAACCCCGTCCCGTCGACGAACCCGAACCGATGCAGGCAGCACTGGAGGACGCCGTCCGATGAACGTCCTCCACTTCATCAACGCCTTCTTCAGCGACAGCGCCCACTGGCACGGCTACGACGGCATCCCCACCCGGCTGCGCGAGCACATCCAGTACTCGCTCACCGCGCTCGCCATCGCCGCCGCGATCGGTCTGCCGGTCGGCCTGCTCACCGGGCACACCGGGCGCGGCGGCAACACCGTGGCGTTCGTCGCCACCGCCGGCCGGGCCCTGCCCAGCTTCGGCCTCCTCGTGCTGATGTTCGTGCTGCTCGGGCTGGGCCTGACGCCGGTGATGATCCCGCTGGTCGTCCTCGCCGTCCCGCCGATCCTCGTCACCACCTACGAGGCGGTGCGCTCCGTCGACCCGTCCCCGGTGGACGCGGCGCGCGGCATGGGCATGGCCGAGCCGCGCATCCTCTTCCAGGTCGAACTCCCGGTCGCCCTCCCCCTGATCCTCAGCGGCCTGCGCTCGGCGGCCATCCAGATCGTGTCGACGGCCACCATCGCGGCGTACGTCTCACTGGGCGGTCTTGGGCGCTACATCGTGGACGGCCTCTACCAGCGCAACTACGAGAAGGTGGTGGGCGGGGCGACGCTGGTGGCGGTCCTGGCGCTGCTGACGCTCGGTTTGTTCGGGCTGGTGGCGCGCTTCACAGTGTCACCAGGGGTACGCAGAAGCGGCCCTTGAGGGGCGCGGGGCTGTATCGATCAGCGGCTCCGCCGCGGGGCGCGATCAGCCAACCACTGACCCGCAGCCGAACGCGGGCCGGTGGGGGTCAGCCCTCCGTGCGCGCCAGCGCAAGCTCCAGCACAACCAACAGGGCATCCCGCACAGAACCCCGCTCCCGGGCGTCGAACACCACCACCGGCACACCGTCGGAGACATCCAGCGCCCAGCGGACCTCGTCCAGGCTGTGCTCCACCTTCCCGTCGAAGGCGTTGACGGCGACCGCGAACGGGATCTGGCGGTGCTCGAAGTAGTCGACGGCGGCGTAGCAGTCGTCCAGACGGCGGGTGTCCACGATGACCAGGCCGCCGACCGCGCCCTCCACGATGTCGTCCCACATGAACCCGAACCGCTCCTGGCCGGGCGTGCCGAACAGATACAGCTTCAGCGTCGGGTCGATGGTGATGCACCCGAAGTCCATCGCCACCGTGGTCGTGGTCTTCGCCGGGGTGTGGCTGAGGTCGTCCACGCCCGCCGCGACCTCCGTGATGGCGGCCTCGGTGGTCAGCGGCTCGATCTCGGAGATCGCACCCACGGCGGTGGTCTTGCCCACGCCGAAACCGCCCGCGATCACCATCTTGACCGGCAGCGGCGGTCGTACGACGGCCCCCTGGTCGGCCGGGGCGAGGGTGGCCGGTTCAGTCGGTGTCACGCAGTACCCCTCGGGAGTTCGGGATGGCGCGCAGGCCATCGATCACCCTGCGCAGGACGGATGCGTCGTGGGTGACGTCGACGTCGGGCACGTACACCGTCAGGTGCCCGGCGGCGCGCAGGTCCTCGGCGAGGACCCGCACGACGTTGAGGTGCAGCCGCAGCCGGGCCGCCAGTTCCGCGACGGACTGCGGCAGCCGGCAGGCGGCGACGATGTCGTGCTGCTCGAAGGAGAGCCCGTCGAGGAAGGCGAGTCCCTCGGCGGTGGCCACCACCTGGGTCTCGACCGGCATCGGCCTGCCGGACGCCGTCGGCGCCACCCGGCCGGCGGTGACCAGGAACGGCCGTACGGCGGGGGCCGGACCGACCGGGTCCGGGCCCGGAGGTGGGGAGCCGTCCGCCATGGGTGAAGTCTTTCTCCTCGACCGGGCCCGTGGAGCCCGGGTCCGGGTGGCGGTCAGCGTGCCGACGCGGCGCCGACGCTGTTCTTGAGCTGGAGCACGAGCTGCGGGTTGAGGGCGCTGCCGGCCCGGTTGGCGAACAGCGTCATCTCGTAGGCGATGTTGCCCAGCTTGGCCTCCTTGTCGGTGACGACGCCGAGCACGGCGCCGCTGCCGATCGCGGAGACCAGGACATGGCCGCCCTCCAGGTCGATGATGACCTTGTTGAGGGCGCCCAGGCCGTAGTTGCCGGACGCGCCGGCGGCCAGGCTGGTGATGCCGGAGACGATCGCGGCGAGCCGCTCCGAGTCCGCGGGTTCCCGCAGCTCGGACACGGCGATGAGCAGTCCGTCCGACGAGACCGCGATGGCGTCGACGACGCCCGCGGTCTCCGTCGCGAAACGGTTGAGCAGCCAGGTGAAGTCGGCTGCGGCGGCCTGCAGTTCGGCGGGCGTGGCGCCAGTCGGCGTACTCACTGCTCGGCTCCTTCCGGGAGGTGCTTCTGGTCGTGCGGGTGGTCGGTGGTCGCGGGCCGGCTGCCGGCGGTGCTGTCGCGGTGCGCGCGCTCCACGGCCGCCTCGAACTCGTCGAGCGCGTCCCGCACGGCGTCGGCGTCGGCCGGCCGAGGGGCCTGCCGTGCCGCCTGCTGGGCAGCGGCGTCGACGGTCGTACGGAGAGTGGCACCGCGGACACGGCGACGCAGGGGCCGCGAGGAGCCGTCGCCCGGGGGCGCCTGGCCGGTCCCGCCGGGCGCGGACGGCGCTGTTGCGCCCGGGGTGACCTCGAAAGACGATACCTGTGGGCCAACGCCCGAAGAACCGCCGGGTGTTGTGTCCTCGGACCGGGAGTGACTCACGTCGCTGAACGCCTCGGTACGGGCCTGGGGGACGGACGGGGTCTTCGACGCGCCGTCCACTGCCGCCCTCGTGACGGGGGCGATCGGTGGCACGTCCGCCGTGTCCGGGGCAGGCGTGGCTGGGGTCGGGGCCGGGCCCGGCTCAGGTGCGGCAGCCGCCTCGCCCGGGGCCGCTGCGGCCGTGGACGGAGACTCGGCAGGGCCCTCTTCCCGGCGGGGTACCCGGCGCGGGAGCGGCCCCGGATGGTCGGTGCGCGTGGCGTCGGTCGGCGTTGCGGTGGCTTCGGCGACCGGGGCGGACCGGCGTGGGCCGGAGACGGTGCCGGACACCGGCGGTTCGGCGGCTGCCTGTCCCACCGAGACCTCGCCCCGGTCCACCGTCGGCCCGACCGGGCTCATCGTCAGCAGCAGTGACGCCGGCACCGTCACCTCCGCCGTCAGGCCGCCGCCCGGTGTGCGGGAGAGCAGGACGCTGACGTCCCAGCGGCGCGCCAGGGTGCCGACCACGAACAGGCCGAGCACCTTCGTCGGCACCACGTCGAGGCGTTCGCGGCGGATCAGCCGGGCGTTCTCCTCGGCGAGTCGCTCGGCGCTCATGCCGAGGCCGTGGTCGGAGATGACGATGGAGGCACCGCCCGAGAGGGCTGCTTCCTGGTCGGAGGTGTCCCGTACGTACACCTCGACCGGGCTGCCCGCGGGCGAGAACGACACGGCGTTCTCGAGGAGTTCGGCCACCATCAGCGTCAGGTCGCCGATGATGTCGGGCTCCACCATGACCTCGGTGCGTGCATGCAGCCGTACCCGCTGGAAGCCCTCGATCTGCCCGAGCGCGGCGCGTACGACGTTGGTGAGGGCGGTGGGCCCGGAGTCGAGGACCGTCTCGCGGATGCCGGCCAGCAGCATCAGGCTGTCCGCGTTGCGGCGCAGCCGGACGGCGATGTGGTCGATGGAGTAGAGGCGTTCGAGGAGGGCCGGGTCCGTCTCGCCCCGCTCCACCGCGTCGATCAGGGCGAGTTGGCGGGTCGTCAGGTTGCTGACCCGGCGGCCCACGTTGCCGAACATCTCGGCGACGTTGCGCCGGCTGAGCACCTGCCGCTCCAGCAGCGCGATCGCGGTGGTCTGCACCCGGTTGATCACCTCGGCCAGCTCACCGATCTCGTCGTCCGCGGTGACCGGCATCTCGCGCAGCTTCGGCGGACTGTCGTCCTCGGCGTCGTCGTCGGCCACCCGGGCCAGTTCCCGGCCCGCCACCTCGGCGACCTCCCGCGCGGCGCCGGTGAGGGCCTGCACCGGCCCGACCACCGAGCGGCGCACCAGCACCGAGAACGCGAGCCACAGGACGAAGCCGAGCAGCGCCGCGGACAGCAGCAGACCCGCGCGCCACCAGGCCTTGGTGGAGGCGTGGTCGGCACTGTCGGCGATCTGGCCGATGAGGGACGAGGTGATCTTCAGCCGGGCCGCGGCCTGCTCCGGATAGGCGGGATAGTCGCTCAGCGCGTCCTCGAACGCTGCCTTGATCTGCGCCGGCGTGGTGGCCTGCAGGGTGCTGGGGGCGACCTGCAGCTCGGCGTACGCCTGGGCGATGTCCCGCTGGGCGGCGGTGTGCTCGACGGCGGTGAGCTCGTCGGCCTGCTGCTCGGTGGCGAACCGGGAGAAGCGCTCGGCCTGGTTGGTGTAGAGCTGGTACGCGCCGACCGCGGTCGTGAACTCGATCTGCGCGTTCGTGTCACCGGTCGTCGCGGAGAACACGCCGGTCTCGAAGGAGCCGTGCGCGGCGTCGGCGCGCAGCAGCGAGTCCAGCAGGTTGCCGGTGAAGGTGGCCGCCAGCTCCGCGTTCCGGTCGAGGCCCAGACCGTCGATCACGGTCCTGGCGGCGTTGTCGTAGGCGGGGTCGATGTTGCTCGCGGGCAGATAGCTCTGCTCCACCGTCCCGCGCAGGCTGGTGAGGCCCTCGACCTCCTTCAGCGCCTGCGCCTCGCCGTCCGGCAGTGAGTCGCCGAAGGCCCGGCGCACCTGCGCGATCTGCGTGTCGACCGCGTCCTGCGCCTTGCGGTAGGCGCTGAGCGTGGACTGCACGCCCCGGCTCCCCGCCTCGTAGCGCACGGACAGCAGGATCGCCAGCTGGTGCTCGCTCTCCAGGTCGTTGACCAGCGACGCCACCTGCTCGCTGTTGCGCACGAGGTCCGCCGCGGACGCCGCGTCCCGCGCCTGGCCCACCTGGCCGGCGATGAGATAGGAGAGCAGGGCGGCCACGACCGCCAGGGGGACACCGACCAGGAGGTTGAGCTTGCGCCGGAACGACCACCGGTCGGCGAAGCCCCGTATGCCGGCCACCGGGCCTCCTCTATTTGACCGATTCTGAGCGCCAACTGCGTGGAGACTATCGCCTCATTGAACGATCAAGCACGTTGCCCTGAGTCAAGAATCCATTACGAAGAGCCTCCGGTTCGCCCTCCGTCCGTTTACACAGAATTCACAACTGATCACGCATCGACGCCAATTGGTGACCCGGCGGCTCTTGACTGACCAAGAAGAGGCTGGATTGGATCAGTCCCAGAGCTTGCATCTCATCAATCCCCAAGGTCCGGAACGGGAATCGTGACTTCCAACAGCCCACGCAGCAGGTCCCTCAGGAGCTACCCCGCGGCGGCCGTCGCGCTTGCCGCGACCACGGCCCTGCTGGCGGGATGTGGCTCCTCCGACGGCAGCAAGTCCTCCGACCCGCTCCAGGACGGGGGGTCCGACGGCAAGACCGTCGTCGTCGGCTCGAACAACTTCCCCGAGAGCATCCTGCTCGCCGACATCTACGGCGAGGCGCTGAAGGCCAAGGGCGTCAAGGTCACCTACAAGCCGAACATCGGCAGCCGCGAGACGACGTACGGGCTGCTGAAGAACGGCTCCGTCACCGTGCTGCCGGAGTACAACGGCGCGCTGCTGGCCTATCTCGACCCGAAGGCCGCACCGAAGACCGTCGAGGCGACGACCGCCGCGATCGAGGCCAAGCTGGACTCCAAGCTGACGCTCCTCGACCCCGCCTCCGCGCAGGACAAGGACTCGGTCACGGTCAACAAGGCCACCGCCGACAAGTACAAGCTGACCTCCGAGTCCAGCATCGCGGACCTCAAGGGCATCGCGAAGAGCCTGACCATCGGAGCCTCGCCCGAGTTCCAGACCCGGCAGCAGGGCCTGGTCGGTCTGAAGTCCGTGTACGGCCTGGAGTTCGAGGGCTTCAAGGCGCTCGACGCGGGCGGCCCGCTCACCCTGGCGGCGCTGAAGAAGAACACCGTGCAGGTCGCGGACATCTTCACCACGGACCCGAACATCACCAAGGAGAAGTTCGTGGTCCTCCAGGACCCGAAGAACCTCTTCGGCTTCGAGAACGTGCAGCCACTCGTCTACAAGAGCGGTCTGTCCTCGCAGGGCGTCGCCGCGCTCAACGCGGTCTCGGCCAAGCTGGACACCAAGTCCCTGCTCGAACTGGACACCCAGGTCCAGCTCGAGAACAAGGACCCGCTGGACGTCGCCAAGGCCTGGCTGAAGACGGCCGGCCTGAGCTGACCCCGGACTGATCCGACGCGGGCGTCCCCACCCCGGGGGCGCCCGCCTCGTCTGCGCGGGCCCGCTCAGTAGCCGACGTGGAAGGTCGCGTCCTGCTTCTCGGTGGTGGTCGAGACCGGGTCGATGCGCAGGACGTAGTCGTGGTGGCGGATGTACCGGGTCGGGTTGTTGTACGAGCGGAAGGACGACCAGGAGGAGTCGGCAAGGCCGGCGGTCCGGTAGAACGTGGCGTCCGCGGCGAACGTCGACGTGCCGTCGTTCAGGTCGAGCTGGAGCGCGTAGTTGTAGTGCCGCAGATAGCGGGTGGGGTAGTTGACCGACTGGAAGGACACTCCCGCGCTGTCGGCGAGGCCGGGCACCAGCTTCCACTGGGAGTCGGGGTACGGGTCGAAGGCGTACTCGTCGATCCGGCCGACGTAGTCGGCGTGGCGGACGTAGCGGGCCGGGTAGTTGTAGGACTTCAGGCGGTTCCAGGCCGGGGTGCCCCACTTGGCCAGCAGGTTGTCGTACTCGGTCGAGGTGATGGGCTGGATACCGCAGTGCTTGGAGTTGAGCGGCTGGGTGTAGGTCTTCTGGTCGAGGGCCGTCCAGGTGCCGGCGGCCAGGCTGCTGGTCTGCCAGGCGTAGAAGACGCCGTTGGGCGACCAGGTGTCGCCCCAGAGGTACCAAGTCGAGCTGGACGCAAGGGACTTGACCAGGGTCGGGGCCTCGGTGCCGCCGTGCGAGACGGGGGTGCTGAACTCGGTGAAGCTGCCCGGGTTCAGTGAGCTGGAGCGGGCGCCGACCAGCGTCGAGTTCTTCTTGAAGTAGAGGTAGTTGACGCCGTTCACACCGATCGCGAGGTCGCCGTCGATGACGTCGTAGCCGGGGTCGAAGAAGACCTGGGGGCTGCCCGCGGTCACGAAGTCGCTGGTGTAGTTCACCATGATCACGTTGTGGCCGCTGGAGTTCACGGCCGAGTAGATCACGCCGTACCTGCCGCGGCTCGCGTCCCAGTACGCCTCGGGCGCCCAGCTGTGGGTGTTCATGTCGTGCAGCTTCATCCGCCGGTAGCCGGTGAAGGTGCGCAGGTCGGGGGAGTCCCAGACGTGGATGTACTGGCTGACGTACGTCCAGTCGGTGCCCTTGAGGTCGGTGGCGAGGACGACGAACGTGCCGTCCTGCTTGCGCAGGATGAACGGGTCGCGCAGGCCCAGGGAGCCCTCGGTGGGGGTGGCGACCGGGTTGTTCTGGTTCAGCGGGGTCCACTGCAGCCCGTCGGCGCTGACGGCCAGGTGCAGGCCGTAGTTGGCGGCCAGCATGTTCGGCGACTCCGTGAAGTAGCACATGACATAGGCCGAGTCGGTGGCGGCCCGCGCGGTTCCCGCGCCGAGGGCCAGCGCACCCGTGGCGGCCAGCGGCAGGGTCGCCGCCATGCCGAGGAACGAGCGGCGGGAGGGGTGGGGGTGCGCGGGGTGCGGCGTCGCGTTCATTCCTGCTCCTGCGATCGATATGTCGAACGAAGTTCGGTAAATCGATCAGAAGGTAGGGATGTGGCGCATGCGCGTCAATGAGACGGTCACGCTTGGCTGATTTTCGCCGTTCACTTCTCCGTCGGCCGTGAACCGCCTGTGTGGACCGCCGCCGCGATCAACTGGTCGATCAGCGCGATCAGTACGTCCCTGGACGACTCCCGCTCGCGTGCGTCGCACAGCAGCACCTGCACGTGGTCCGGGAGGGCGAGCGCCTCGCGGATCTCCTCGGGCGGGTAGGGGTGGTCGCCGTAGAAGCCGTTGACGCCCACCACGAAGGGGATGCCCCGGCGTTCGAAGAAGTCGATGGCGGCGAAGCTGGTCTCCGGGCGGCGGACGTCGATGAGGACGACCGCGCCCAGGGCGCCCAGGGCGAGGTCGTTCCACATGAACCAGAAGCGCTGCTGGCCGGGCGTGCCGAAGAGATACAGGACGAGGTCGTTGCCGATGCTGATGCGTCCGAAGTCCAGGGCCACGGTGGTGGCCCGCTTCTCCTCGATGCCGTCCAGGTCGTCCACGCCGAGACCGGCGGCGGTCAGCGGTTCCTCGGTGCGCAGCGGGGCGATCTCGCTGACCGAGCCGACCATGGTGGTCTTGCCGACGCCGAAGCCACCGGCGATCAGGATCTTCACCGTGTCGGGCGCCGCCCGGGTGGAGAGGTCAGAGCCGGTCAAGGCCGTCCCTCACTTTCTGCAGCAGGTCCAGGTCTTCCGGTGTGCAGGAGACGGGGTGCGGGGCGCGGACGGTGATACGGCCGCTCTCCAGCAGATCGCAGAGCATGATCACCACCACGCTCACCGGCAGATCGAGCAGGGCGGCGAGTTCGGCGACGGCGATCGGCTCGGCGCAGCGGCGCAGGATGCGCCGGTGCTCGGGCTGCGGTCGGGTGGCCCAGGTCGGCGGCGGGTCCACCGCGGTCACCGTCGTGATGAGCGTGAAGTCGGCACGGCTGGGCCGGGTCCGTCCTCCGGTGAGCGCGAACAGCCGTACCAGACGGCCGTCCGTGTCGCCTCCGCTCACCTCACGCGCCGGACTCGGCGGTCGGGCCGAGACCCGCTCTCGGGGCCGCGCTGAGGTGCTCGCCGATCTTCTTCACCAGCATGTTCATCTGGTACGCCACCACGCCGACGTCCGCGCCCTGACTGGTGAGGACGACGAGATGGGCGCCCGGGCCGGCCGAGGTCAGGATCAGATAGCTGTGCGCCATCTCGATCAGCGCCTGCCGCACCGGGCCGCCACGGAAGTCCATGCTGACGCCCTTGCTCAGGCTCATCAGACCGGACGCGGTCGCCGCAAGCCGCTCGGCGTCGTCGCGCAGGAACCCGGTGGACTTGCTGACGACCAGCCCGTCCTCGGAGAGCACCACGGCGTGGTTCACCTCGGCGACCCGCTCCACGAGTCCGGTCAGCAACTGGTCGAGCTGGGTATGGGTGGCTGGGATGGGGCGTGTCATGGCGGTGTTCCTTCGTCAGCGGTCGGCGGGCGGAGTCGAGGGGACGGTCGTGCCATCGGCGGTCAGGTGCGCACCCGGTTCCCGAGTGACGGGCGCTTCCTCCTGACCCCGGTCGTACTGCGTGTCTGTGTCGTCGTCACGTGCCTGGAGCGTGCCGCGCTGGAAGCCGGCGAGCGAGGAGGCGGCCCGCTCGGCGGTGAACTCCTCGGCGTGGTCGTGCTGTTCGTCGCCCGGGGCCTCCTCGCGCAGCTCGGCGGCCAGGCTGGTCTGGGGGACGCGGCGGGGGAGCGGGGCGAGGCCGTCGCGCCGGACCGTGGACGCGGCGGCGGCGGGGGCGGTCCGTGCCGGGGCGGGGCGGGCCTCCCGTACGGGCTGGGGCTCCTCCGCAGGGGACGGACCCTCCACGGCGGGAGGCTCCTCGGCGGGGGCCGGGACCGGCTCCCGTACGACGATCTCGTGCGGGAGCAGCACGATCGCCGTCGTTCCGCCGTACGGCGAGGGGCGCAGCGTGACCGCGATGCCGTGCCGGGTGGCGAGCCGGGCGATCACGAACATGCCGAGCCGGAGGTCGTCGGCCAGCGCCACCACGTCGAACTGCGGCGCGACCGCCAACTGCGCGTTGAAGGAGGCGTAGTCCTCCTCCGACAGGCCGAGGCCGCGGTCCTCCACCTCGATCGCCAGGCCCTTGGCGACCAGCGCGGCCCGCACGTCGACCGGGGCGGGCGCCGGCGAGTACGCGGTCGCGTTGTCGATGAGCTCGGCCAGCAGATGGATCACGTCGGCCACCGCGGGCGGCGCGATGTACACGTCCTCGTCGGTGTGCACCTCGACCCGCTGGTACTCGGCGACCTCGCCGACGGCGCTGCGCAGGATGTCGATGAGCGCGACCGGCTCGCGCCAGCTGCGCCGCGGCTGCTCACCGCTGATGATGACCAGGTTCTCCTCGTAGCGGCGCAACTGGCTGGCAGTGGAGTCCAGTTCGTACAGGCCCTTGAGGACGTCCGGGTCGGAATGGCTGCGCTCCAGCGCGTCCAGCTTGGTGAGCTGCAGATTGACCAGGTTCTGGCTCTGCCGGGCGATGCCGAGGATGACCTTCTGGAAGCCGCGCCGGGTGTCGGCGAGCTCGACCGCGGTGTGCACCGCCGTGCGCTGCGCCTTGTTGAACGCCCGTGCCACCTGGCCGAGTTCGTCCCGGCCGTAGTCCAGTGGCGGGGTCGCCAGGTCCGCGTCGACCTTCTCGCCCCGGTCGAGGCGGGCCACCACGTCCGGCAGCCGTTCCTCGGCCAGGCTGAGCGTGGCCTCCCTGAGGCCGCGCAGCCGCCGGGACAGGGAGCGGGTGATCCGCCAGGACATGCCCACGCACACCAGCAGCGCGAGCAGACCGCCCGCGCTCAGCGAGGCGGCGGTGAGCAGCAGGCTGTCGGATTTGTCGGCGCTGCGGTCGAGCAGCCCGGCTGTCTGGGCCCGGATCATCCGCCCGTACTCGTCGCCGACCTTGGCGAAGGCGAGTGCCCACTGCTTGCGCGCGTCGGGCAGGGTCACCTTCCCGTCCGGACCCGGCCGGGCCGCGAGCACCTTGTCCTCGATGTCCTGGACGGTCCGCCACTCGGGGCTCTGCAGGATCCGCTCGGTCTGCGTCTTCCCGCCGCCCTGCAGCGAGGGGACGATCTGGTCCTCGACCAGCCAGCGCCGGGTGTCGACCAGCTGCGTCAGCGTGGCCCACGACGTGTCGCTCAGCCGCCCCGCCGGCCAGGCCAGCGTGAGCTGCGTGTCCTCCTGCGCGACCAGCTCCGCCGCATGCTCCAGGGCGACCAGCGGTCCGGCCTGCGAGGTGAGGTCGCCGTCGTCGACCTGGGAGAGCTCCTGGAAGGCGTGGATCTGGTCGTCGATGATCGAGCTGTACTGGTCCAGCGCCTGCGCCGCGGTGATGTCGGTGGGATCGTCCACCTGGCCCCGGTAGTACTCCAGACTGCCCACCGAGCCGAGCACCGAGTACAGCCGCTCCGAGATGCGCGCGGGTGCCTTCCTGATCGCGTCGGAGTGGCCGACCAGCTTCGCGACCGCCTTGTCCGTCTCCTTGCGCTGGGCGAGCAGCGCGGTGCGGGAGCCGCGCGGGTCGCCGGCCAGCCAGGCCGCCGACAGGCTGCGCTCCCGCTGCAGCGCGAGCGTCGCCTCCGTGCCCATGGCCCCCGTCGACCGGCTCAGTTCGGTCTGCCCGCGCAGCCGCAGCCCCTCGTCGAACATCTGCGTGGTCGTCAGGGCCCACATCGCGGCGAGGGTGACGCTGGGCACCAGGGCCAGCAGGATCAGGGAGAGACGTATGGAGCCGAGACGGCGCCGGGCACCTGTCCGTGGAGACATCGTCGTCCTAGGCGGTCAGCGGAGCGGAGGGAGCGGAGGGGGGAACACGGGGGTGGCCGTGAGCGGGGAGAGAAGGGGTGCACAGGATGCTATCCGTACAAGTGACCGCACGTGCCACAGGTCTCCGAATCTTTCGCGACATTGATGTACGAAGTGTCGCCGCCGTCCGGCTCAGCGCGTGCCGCGCGCCGCGTACCTGGCGACCGAGGCCACGTTCGCCTTGGTCACGAAGGCCGGGCCGGTGAGCACGGGGGACACACCGCCGCCGCTGGTGTTGCCGTTGGTCCTGTACAGCCACAGCGCGTCCACCGCGAGATAGCCCTGCAGATACGGCTGCTGGTCCACCGCGAACTGCACGTCACCGCTCTCGACGGCCTTCACCAGGTCCTGGTTGAGGTCGAAGGTCGCGACATGGGCCCTGCTGCCGGACTGCTGCACCGACTTCACCGCGGTGAGCGCGAACTGGGCGCCCAGGGTGACCACTTCGTCGATCGTCGGGTCCTGCCGCAGCTTCGCGGTGATCGCGGCGGCGGTCGCGTTCGCGTCGGTGCCCTCGACGTAGAGCATCTCGGTCCTGCCGTCGAAGGTCTTCTTCACTCCGGCACAGCGGGCCTCCAGGGCGACGTTGCCGCGCTCGTGGATCACGCACAGGGCGTGCTTGGCGTCGAGGGCGTCCAGCTTGTCGCCGACGGCCCGCCCGGCGAGGCTCTCGTCCTGCCCGAAGAACTCCAGGACCCCCTCGGACTGCCAGGAGTCGATGCCTGAGTTGAGGCCGACCACGGGTATGTCCGCGGCCCTGGCGGCCGCTGTCGGGCCCTTCATGGCCTGCGGCTTGGCGAGTGTCACCGCGATGCCGTCGACCTTCTGGCGGACGGCGTCCCGCACCAATTCGGCCTGCCCCGCCGCGTCGGAGTCATTGGCGTAGGTCAGGTCGATGTCGTCCTTGGCCGCGGCGTCCTCGGCGCCCTTCTTCACCAGGTCCCAGAAGGTGTCGCCCGGCGGAGCGTGCGTGACCATGGCGACCTTGAGACGGGCGGTGCCCGCCCTGCCGGCGCCGTCCTTGGAGTCGGACGTGGCGCCGGCCGCGGAGCAGCCGGCCGCGAGCAGGCACACGGCCGCGGCCAGGGCGGCGATGCGCGCGGGTCTGTGGGAAGCGGGCGGTGGGGGAGGAGTGTTCATGAGGGTTCGGCACCTCGCTGTGCGGCCGAGCAAGCGGAACGGCGAGAGGAGTCCCGAACGGCGTCCGACGCGTCGTACACCGTCCGGATGACTCTCGCTGGCCGGAGCCAATCGTGTGTGACCGCCGGTAGTCAAGTGATCAGCAACATTGAGTGAGTTGTCGCTGCCGCATCGTGATGATGCGTTCCGGCTGGCAGGGGGCATCAGCACGATCGCGACGACCGGAACGGCGACCGTCCGCCTCGACGTACGCGGTCCACAGCCGTCACCGGTTCCCCCTGGCCGGCCCGGCGGGCGTGATCGTGCCCACCGCCTTGAGCGTGCGCAGCACGGGTGCGGTCTCCAGGGTGCGGATCGCCTTGACCGCGCCCAGGCCGTGGGTGAGGTACTGGTACAGGGCGGCCGTGTCCCGGCACAGGGCGTGCGCCACCAGGTCGGTGGGGCCGGTGGTGTGGGCGACGAAGGCCAGCTCGTCGTGGTGGGCCAGGGTGGTGGCGACCTCGCCGAGATGGGCCGGGGCCACTGCCATCCACAGGAGGGTCTTGGCGCTGCCGTCCAGCAGGCCGGGGTCGAGCTCGATGTCGAGGAAGATCGCCCCGCAGGCACGCAGATGGTCGAGCCGGCGCGAGACCGCCGCCGCCGACCAGCCGGTGCGAGCAGGCGGACTTCTCTCCGGGTGGCGGGTAGGACGGTCATCCACGCTCCTGAACAAGGTGAACGAAGGAAGGAGGCCTCCGGCACACGGGGGTGGCCGGGAAACCACAGCGTGGAGTGATCACGCCCGCCCGCTCCAGTCGCGGCGGCGGACTGGAACATTTCTTCCATCGAGGACGGCCCTGTGAAGGAACCTCGCACCGCCCAGGGGGATCGGTCTTCCCCCGGCGGCCCGGGCGCGGGCGGACGAGCCCGGGCCCGTGGTGTGGGATATCGACAGGACACAGGGCGTGGATGGAAGGAATCCTCCATCTCCCCGCTCTGGCTGGAGTCTCCTGTTCACCCCGCCCCACGCTGAGTCGTGGTCGGCCCGAGGCCCCGACGAACGGGGCCGGGCCGGCGTGTCGACAGCGGTGGAGAGGAACCCCCGATGACTGCTGAGCGTGTGCTGACGCCGACTCCCACGGCGTACCGATGGCGGTGGCTGGCGCTCACCGCACTGCTGCTCGGTGAGGCGATGAACCTGCTGGACGCGACCATCGTCCAGGTCGCCGCACCGGCGATCCATGCGGACCTGGGCGGGTCGGTGTCCGACATCCAGTGGTTCACGACCGCCTACACCCTGCCGTTCGCCGTGCTGCTGATCACCGGCGGGCGGCTGGGCGACATCGCCGGCCGCAAGCGGCTGTTCGTGATCGGTGTCACCGGATTCATGATCGCGTCCGCCGCCTGCGCCCTCGCGCCCTCCGTCGGTCTGCTCATCGCCTTCCGGGTGGTGCAGGGGGCCGCGGCGGCCGTGATCATTCCCCAGACCATCGGTCTGATCAAGACGATGTTCGCCGGGCCCGAGATGTCCAAGGCCCTCGGCAGCATCGGCCCGGTGATGGGCCTGGCAGCCGTCTGCGGGCCGGTGCTCGGCGGGGTGCTCACCCATGCGAACCTGTTCGGCTCCTCATGGCGCGCCGCCTTCCTCGTGAACGTTCCCGTGTCGCTGGTCGTGCTGGCGATCTCGCCCAGGCTGATGGAGAACCGCGCCCCCAGGCGGCCCACCCTCGATCTGACCGGCACCCTGCTGTCCATGGCCGGCATCGGGCTCGTGGTCCACCCGCTGATCGGCGCCGAACTGTCGGCCATGTCCGGGTGGAGCTGGGCGGTCATCGCGGCCGGGCTGTGCCTGATGGTGGTGTTCGCGCTGCACCAGCGGTCGGTGGCGGCCGCCGGGCGCAGCCCGCTGGTGGAGCCGAGCCTGTTCGCCCACCGCGGCTTCCCCGCCGCCCTGGTGACCTCGACCGCGTTCTTCGCCGTCACCAACGGCCTGATGATGGTCATCGTGCTCCAGCTGCAACTGGGCCTGGGGGCCGATGTGTTGAAGGCGGGCCTGACCCTCGCGCCGTGGTCGGTGGGCCTGGCGGTCGCCTCCTGGGTGGCCGGTGCGCACCTGGTCAAGCGCTACGGACACCGCATGATGTCCCTGGGGCTCGCCGTGCTGCTGGTCGGCGCGCTCGCCTCCGTCGCCGTGTACCACGCGGCGGACCCGGACAAGTACCCCACGCCGCTGCTCCTCGCGCTCGGGGTCGTCGGGCTCGGCGTGGGTCTGTTCAGCCCCGCCTTCTTCACCATCGCCCTCAAGCCGCTGCAGCCCCAGGAGATCGGCTCGGCCGCCGGTCTGCTCAATGCCGTACAGCAGCTGGGCGCCACGCTCGGGGTGGCGGTCCTCGGCAGCGTCTACCTGGGCAGCGCCCACACCGGCGACGCGTCCTCGGCGCTGCACGCCGTCCAGCTGGCCTTCTGGGTCGCCGTCGCCCTGGTGGTGGTGAGCTTCGCGACGAGCCGCATGATGATCGACAAGAACGCCTCGCCGGAGGCCGGGACGGGACATTAGCCGAGCCCTTTCACACGGGGAGCGGACCAGCGGATCAGCGCAGGGACGAGCGGCGGCCTTCGGGCCGCCGCTTCTTCCGTATGGGCGGGGGTCTCAGACCCGGGTACGGGGCGTGGCCGCGGAGCGCCTGGTCCGGGCCAGGTCCGTGATGATCGGGCTGGCCGCCTTGAGGTTCTGCAGGACCGGGCTGGTCTCCAGGGTGTGGATCGCGTGCAGTGCGCCGAGCCGCCGGGCCAGGTAGTGGTGCAGGTCCGCGGGGTCGCGGCACAGGGCCTGGGCCACCAGGTTGGTGGGGCCGGTGGTCGCGGCCACGAAAGCCAGCTCGTCGTGGCCGGCGAGGGTCGTCGCCACGTGCTCGAGGTGCGCGGGGCTCACCGACATCCACAGCAGCGCCCGGGTGTTGGCGCCGAAGTGCCCGGTGTCGACCTCCACGTCGAAGAAGATCGCGCCGCCCGCCTGCAGATCCGCGAGGCGGCGCGCCACGGTGACCGGGGACCAGCCGGTGGCCTGTGCCAGCTCGGCGTGGGTGGCCCGGCCGTCGCGCTGCAGGGCGACCAGCAAGTCCGTGTCGGAATCGGTGAGTTGGCGCGGCACGGGGACGTAGGAGGTGTCCGCCGCCTCGTGCTCGCGCAGCACCCGCTGCTGCTTGTCGTCGAGGCTGTCGGCGCTGCGCCGCCAGTTCGTCGACCCGCCCAGGTAGGTGTGCAGGATGCAGTGCGCGGACACCGCGGTGATGTGGTTGGTGCGCGGAATGTCGCGCAGGAGCAGGGAGTTGCCCGCGCCCGCCTCGGTCGGGGTGTGGATGATCGCGACGATCTCGGTGCCGCCGGAGGTGAGCTTCACCCACGAGGTGTCCTGCCGCCGCACCAGGGCATGCGCCAGGTCCTGCGCGCTGCTCGCCGCCGCGGTGAGCCGCACGAGCCACTGCGTCTGACCTGCCTGATGAGGATCCGGCAGTCCCACCACCCGCAGGGACGCCTCGGTGCGCAGCCGGCGGTAGCGACGGGCCACGGTCTGCGGCGAGACGTCGAGCGCTGCGGCGATCTGGCTGAACGGTGCACGGCCGTCCATGTGCAGCGCGTGGATCAGGGCACGGTCCAGGTCGTCGAGCATGCACACATCCTTCAGTGGGGGCCTGCTCCGTGGAATAAAGTCAAAGATAACGCAGTGCACGCTACCATCGCTGCCGCAAGGCCCCGCTGAATTCCATCAGATCGCCGCTCGGGCCATGTTCCCCCGGGCATTCGAGCCTCATCTGCCGGGAAATAGTCAGCAATTGCGCGAAAGTTTCACGCTTAACTATCCGCCCGTGCGGACCTGCGCATTTCCATGGAGTTGAACTCGTCTTGAGGAGGATTTTGTGGTGGAGCTGAAGACGCCTTCGGCCGGAGTCGGGCAGACGCACTCTTCAGCGCATGGATGCGTCAACTGGAAAGCGTGAGTCCGGATCCGCTGTTCCGGGACCCGCTCGCCGGTGCGATGCTCTCCGCCCTGGCCGAGGACCCGGTGCCGGCCGACGTGGCCGAGGTGATCAAGCAGACGCACACCAGCGCCGCGGGCTTCCCGACGTACTTCGCGGTGCGCACCCGGTTCTTCGACGACGAGATCCTGGCCGGGCTGGGCACCGGAGTCCGGCAGGTCGTCACGCTGGCCGCCGGTGTGGAGGGCCGGACGGTACGGCTCGATCTGCCGGCCGGCACCCGCTGGTTCGAGGTGGAGCTGCCGGAGATGACGGAGTTCAAGGACGCCCTGATCGCGCGCTGCGGGCTGCCCCTGGCCTGCGAGCGCCGCGGGGTCGCCGCCGATCTGCGCGGGGACTGGCAACAGGCCCTGCGAGCTGCCGGTTTCGATCCGGCGCAGCCCGCGGTCTGGCTGGTCGAGGGCCTGCTGATGTACCTGACCGATGCGGCGAACGAGTCGCTGCTGGCCGGCCTGAGCGAGCTTTCCGCCCCGGGCAGCCGGCTGATGCCGGAGCACCTCCAGGCGGCCATGCTGCAGGAGGAGGGCAGGCCGGTGCGCGAGCGGGTCGCGGAGCAGGGTGCCCGGTGGCTCTCCGCCCGCGACGACCTGGCCGAGTGGCTCGGCGGCCACGGCCGGCGGGCCGAGGTCTACGCGGGCGACGACCCGCGCATCGGCCACGGGCGCACGGTGGCCCCGCTTCCCGCCTGCTGGCTCACGACCGCGGCGCTCACCGATCCGCGGTAGTGGGGGACGCGGGGGAGAAGCCCCGCGCCCGGTAATTCGGAATTCCCCATTCCGTTGCTTGTCGCCGTTTTCAGTCGCCGTCGCGGTATTCGGCCCGACCGGTTGAGCATCCGGGTTTTCCGGCGGAGGGCCGATCGGGCCGACCGGACGGCGTAATTGAGCCAGATCTCATGACCCTGCCGTATCAGCCAGCCGAAAGCCGCCGTTCCACGCCTCGGAACGCGAGATTACCCGGGAATTCTCCTGCCTTGCTTTTGCGGTTGCATCCGGGAATCCCGCTCGGTCATCCGCCTCACGGACAGCAGAGGAATCGCATGTCTGACGACACCGCACGCCCCCACGATCCCGAGGAACCGCGTGCCCGCGGCGGCGGCCACTGCGTGGGGCTCGGGGCCGGCATCGCCGGCCTCTTCGCCGCCCGGGTGCTGTCCGACTCCTTCGACCGGGTCACCGTCGTCGACCGGGACACGCTCCCCGGGACCGACGAGAACCGGCGCGGGGTGCCGCAGGGCCGGCACGCCCATGCGATCCTGCCCGCCGGCACCCGAGGGCTGCAGCAGATGTTCCCCGGTCTGCTGGAGGAGTTCCAGGCCGAGGGGGTGCCCGTGGTCCGCGAACCCGTCGAGATGCACTTCGCGCCGGGCGGCCATCTCCTGTGCCAGGAGGGCCGGTACGCCGACCCCACCCCCACCTACCAGCCGACCCGGCCCCAACGGGAGGGCCGAGTCCGGGCCCGGGTACGGGAACTGCCGGGCGTTCAGATCTTCGACCGGTGCGAGGCGTCCGGCCTGACCGGCACCGCGGACCGGACCCGGGTGACCGGCGTACGCCTGGTGCAGCGTGACTCCGGGGCCGAGCGGGAACCGGCCGCCGACCTCGTCGCCGACGCCACCGGACGCCGGCCTGGTACGGGCTCAGCACCCCGGACGTCGACGGCGCCAAGGCGTTCTACGCCCAGGTCTTCGGCTGGACCTCCGCCGTGCCCGGCGAGGCGGGGGGCGCCGCCGCGCACCTGAGGTTCGTCGGCGGCGTCGCGGACTTCGGCGGCCGCGCCGTACTGGGCATCTGAACCACCGCGCGACGGCGACCGCCCACCGGCCGGCCCCGAGACGGGCCGGCCGGTGCGGGCTGCGGTGCCTGCGGCGGTGCGGCCCCCGGGCCGCTCACGGCTGTGCGGCTTACGGCTGTACGGCCTCCAGGGCGCGCGCCTCTTTCCTGCGCTTCCGGCGGCTGACCCGCGGCTCCTGGTCCGGCAGCCAGCCGAAGGCGAGGCAACTGCCGACGGCTCCCAGGATCAGGCCGAAGAAGAAGCCGCCCAGGTTCGAGGTGAGCCAGGTGGCCAGAGAGGCCAGCACGCCGATGATCGAGTAGAACAGGCGCTGTGTGGGGTTGAAAAGGATCAGCAGTCCGCACAGCAGCATCACGGTGGGCAGCAGGTAGCCCGCCAGGGTCTGCGCGCCGGAGTGCAGGATGACCTTCAGCGAGGCCTTCTCGGTGAGCAGGATCTCCGCCCCGCCCAGGGCGAGCAGCAGCCCGCCCCAGAACGGACGGCGGGCCCGCCACTCACGAAAAGCGGGCCGCGCGCCTTGCTTCGGGCTGTCCGACATCAGCAACCCGAGTCGCTGAAGCTGAGTTTCAGGCCCGGCAGCTTGAACACCCCGGCCGTCGTCGCGTAGTTGGTCTGCCGAAGGTTGTCGATGTGCACCGTGTCGGCCTGCTGGCTGAAGACGCCCGCCGGTCCCTTGACGCCGGCCTTGTTGAGGGTGCTCGCGTCGTTGCCGATCTCGATGTTCCTGAAGGCGGCGTCGCCGGTCAGCTGGGTCGAGTCCGTCGTCAGGTCGGTCGCCTGCACCTTCGAGGAGCCGCTGCCCGCCTTGATCAGCAGGTTGGTGCCACCCAGGTCGACACTCTGGCACAGACTGTCCAGTGTCGCGTTCTTGATGGCGGAGGTGACGATCAGCACCTGACCACCGGTGTCGCCCGCGTTGGGGCTGTTGTCGATCATGCTGTCGAGCCCGCCGAACTGCTCGAAGCCGGTGCCGTCGAGCGACTTGGCGGTCACCGTGAAGGGCATTCCGGAGATCGAGAACGAGACCCCCAGCGCCCCCTCGGCGGTCATGATCGCGAGGCCGGCCGCGATCGCGACGGCCGGGACCGCCATCACGGCGGCGCGGCGCAGCCGGACCCGCCCACGTCTTGCGGGGTCGGGCGAGGAACCGCTTTCCGGGTTCCCTGTGGTGAGTTCGGCGGACGAGGCCATTTCTGCTCCCATGTGCATAGTCAAGTGCGGGTTGGGCATCATCGGCGCGTTGTCCTGGCGCGGACAGCGGCTGCGGACGCACGCCTCCTCCCAAACTCCCGGCGGGTGGAAGGGCTTTCTCGTACTCCGCAGTAGCCAGCGAGGAAGTTACCCGTGGTTACTTTTAAGGGTCAAGGGAGTTGTGAAAAAAGAGTGTTGGTTGTGCCTCACCTGTGGCTCGGCAGGTCCCGCGGGTGCCACTCCACTCTTGAACGATCGTCAACTCGCCTGTTCTGCCTTGACGTTGACTGACACTCAGGTCTAGAACTGCCCCTGGCTTCCCCCAGATCCGTGGCGCCGGATCCAGCCACGCGGCACCGTCCGCGTCTCCCGGACCCCTTATGTCCGCACGGGCCCTTCACAGCCCGAGATCCCCCCAGACGGCCCGGTAAGGGCACTTCCCCCCTGGCCTGCTCCAGGCCGTCGCTTCCGCCCGGCCCGGCCACAGGCCCACCCCCAGGGTCTGCGGCCGGCCACCGGCCGGACGTCGTTGCCGGTCCGTGGCGTACGGAGAAGGCGCCACGGTCCGGCACCGGCGGACGCCGACCGGCGTCCCCCCACCCCTCCTCGCGCCACATCGGAAGCCCCCCAACCCTCAAACCCCGCACAAGAAAGAGGTACGTCCGCATGCGCACTCGCACCCTCCTCACCCTGGTCGGCACCGTCGCCGCACTCTCGATCCCCGCCGCCGTCCCGGCCTCGGCGGCCGACACCCCCGTCCTCACCACCGGTTCGGCCGGCGGCACCGCCGTCGCGGTCGGCGACGTCCTCTCCGCACCGCTGGCCAGCGGTACCAAGGCCACGCTCTACTCCAGCGCGACCGGCACCAGCGGCGTGAGCTGCGCGTCCTCGACGTTCACCGCGACGGTCACGGACAACCCGGCCGCGCCGGGCACGGCCACCGAGTCCGTCGGCGCGCAGAGCTTCGACAGCAGCAGCTGCACCAGCAACGTCCTCGGTGTCACGGGCGTCACCAGCATCACGGTCGACAACCTGCCGTACACCACCGCCGTGGCCTCCGACGGCACGCTGACCGTGACCCCCGCGAGCGGCTCCACCATCCAGACCACGGTCAAGCTGAAGACCCTGCTGGGCTCCATCACCTGTGTCTACCAGGCCCCCAGCCTGACCGGCACGACGAGCAACAGCGACGCCAGCATCAACTTCACCAACCAGCAGTTCACCAAGGTGTCCGGTTCGTCGCTCTGCTTCAGCAGCGGCTACTTCACCGCCAAGTACGCCCCGGTGACCGACAACGGCGCCACCGTCTACGTCAACTGACCCTCGAGCGGGCGTAGTTCAGCGTCGACGCAGACGCAGCGCCAGGGCGGCGCCGCCGGTGAGCACCAGCACCGCAGCGGCGCCGCCCGCCAGCATGGGCGCGGACGGGCCGGAGCCCCCGGTGGAGGTCGAGGCCACCGGTGTGCTGCCGGGCTCGGTGGACCCCTGCCGTTCGGTCGCCGCCGCCCCGGCCGTACGGGACGGAGTCGTACGGGGTTCAGGTGTGGCCGTGGGGCTGCTGCTCGCGCTCTTCCCGCCACCGCCACGGCCACCGCTCGCGGACGTCGACGCCGTTGCTGCCGTACCGCCGCTCCTGCCGCTCCCGGCCGCCCCGAACACCACGTCGGAGCATGAGTAGTACGTGTCCGTGGTGCTGCTGTTCTGCCAGATGGTGTAGAGCACATGGGGCCCTCGCCGGTCGGACGGCAGCTTCGCGGTGATGCGGTACGCGCCGTTCGTCAGGGCCGGGTCCTTGACCGAGGCGAACGGCCGGTCCGGCAGCTCGGCCCAGGTCAGCGGCTTCTTCGGGTCGTAGCCGGGCTTGGTGAGGTAGAGCTTGAACGTGCCGGTGTGCGGGATCGTCGAGGCGTATGTCATCGTCAGGGTCGCGCCCGGCTTCAGGGTTGTCGACGGCCAGTCGGAGCGGGCGAGGTCGAGGCCCTTGTAGGCGGGCAGTCCGCCACTGCACAGCTTTCCGTCGGGGATGACCTGCCGGTCCCTGCCGCCCACGTCCGCGACCCGCAGGTTGTCCCAGAACGTGAAGGGGGCGCCGTTCGCGGCGACGGCCGCCTTGCACGCCGCCGACTGCGCGTTGCCGCCGCCGTCGGGCGAGCAGGCGTAGGCCCTGCTGACCGGATCCGTGGGGGCGCCGTGCGCCTGGGCGGGGCCCGCCGCCCAAAGGGGCAGCAGGAACGGGGTTGCGAGGGCGGCCGCCAGGGCGGTGCGGTGTGCGGTCATCCGGGGCATCCGGAACGTCTCCTCGGCCGACGTGAAACGATGTGCTCCCGTGAAGTACGGGCGACCCGCCCGCCGCGTTCAGCACATGACGCCCGTGAGCGGTCCGGCGCGAACAACTCCTTGAACCTTGACCGTTCACCTGCGCCGCACACCCCTCGGGGCCACCCACCGTCACATTGAAGACCGACCGGTCGCCTCGTACTCTGGCAGTCGCCGGGGCGGGCACCTCGCCGTCCGGTGTGTGATCCGTCTCCAGGGGGCCGAGGGAGGTTCGCGCTGTTCGCACAGGCCCTGGGCCCCTTGGTTATACGTGTCCCCGACCCGTCGCGCATGAGCCGCTGCTCGTCGCGGAGGCCGTCCGGCCGTCGGCAGCCGCGGATAGATACCGCCCATCCTGTTTTCTTTGATCCCCTCGATCATGTCCCTGGTGTGCTGCTCCTGGAGGCGGCCCGGCGGCCCGCCCGCGTCCGGGCCGTCGGTCCGACCGGGGCGGCTCCTTCCGTGCGACCTCCCATCATCATGTTGAGCTGGACGGACCCACCTGGATCGAGGAGACCGACGAGGCCGGCGCGGGTGTGGAGGTCCGCGGATCCCAGGGCGAGTCGACGGTTTCCGGGTGCGAAGTCTGTGCCGCCGCACGGTGAGATATCGTTCACGGGGAGTGAGAGAAACAGACAGTCCGGCCCGTTTACAGCTTCAGGAGTGTTCAGTCGATGGCGAGGCAGTTACGCGCCGAGCAGACCCGCGCGACGATCATCACGGCCGCAGCAGACCTGTTCGACCGCCGTGGCTACGAATCGACCAGCTTGAGCGACATCGTGGAACACGCCCAAGTCACCAAGGGCGCCCTCTACTTCCACTTCGCGGCCAAGGAGGACCTCGCCCACGCCATCATGGAGCTGCAGTCCAAGGCCTCGCACGAGGTGACGAAGGAACTGGACGGCCGGGGCTACTCCTCGCTCGAGACCCTGATGCGCATCACCTTCGGCATCGCCCGGCTCTCCGTCGAAGGCCCGATACCCCGGGCAGCGCTCCGGCTCGCCACCGGCGAGGTCGCCGTGCGACCGCCCCTGCGGCACCCCTTCACCGAATGGCGGGACCTCGCCACTCGCAAACTCCTCGGCGCCGTCAAGGAGTCCGACGTCCACCCGGACATCGATGTCGATGCCGTAGCCCACTCCCTCGTCAGCTTCTTCGTCGGCACCCGCGTGGTGGGCCGCTCCCTCGAACCCGTCGCCCACCAGCCCCGCAGACTGGCCGAGATGTGGCACCTCGCGATCCGCGGCCTGGTCCCGGTGACCCGCCGCGCCCGCTATGTGAGCCTCGCCGCCCGGCTGGAGCGGGAGCGCTCCGCCTGAATGGCCGCAGTGCTGCTCCACCGCGGGGTCCCGTGGCGTCGGGCGGGCCGGGCGTCGGGTGTGTCAGGCGTCTGCGGCTGCGTCGTGGCTTGTCGCGCAGTTCCCCGCTGCTTGTCTGCGGGGCGTCGGGTTTGACGCGCCCGGGTGTTGAGCCGCAGACCGACACGGCCCCGCGCCCCTTTCGGCGCCGGCAACCGGAGCGGACTCGCCAGGCCCGCTTAGGGTGGGCGCATGCCCCACAGCCCGTCCGCGCCCGTGATCCTCGGCAACGAACCGGGGTCCTTCCCCCACAGCGTGCTCGCCGAGCGGCACCCCGCGATCATCCGGCAGGTCCGCGACGCCTTCCCCTACGGCCCCGCACAGCACCGCGCTCTCGACGCACTCCTCGCGAGCTGCACCAAGGGCGTCGTCGAACCGCTCCCGGCCGAGGCGCACGACCGGGACCGCTGGGAGGCGTGGGGCCTGGCCCAGTACGCCGGCCGTTCCTGGTACGACACCCCCTGGCTCTGGTCGGAGAGCTACTTCTACCGCCAACTCCTCGACGCCGTGGGCTACTTCGGACCTGGGCCCTGGCAGGGCGTCGACCCGTTCCGCCCCTTCAAGCTGGCCGAGCTCGACTCCCCGCAGACGGACGAGGAACTGGCCGCCCTCGACGGCCTGTCCGCCGACGACCAGGACCGCGCCCTGCTGCACGGCTCCCTCTGGGGCAACCGCGCCGACCTCGGCTTCCGACTCTCCACCGCCGGGACCGGCACCGCGGACCCCGCCCCGGGCCTGGTCGCCGACGACAGCGAGAGCCTCTGGTCGCTGCTCCCACCGTCCGGCGCGGGCACCCTGTGCCTCATCGCGGACAACGCGGGACGCGAACTCATCCCCGACCTGCTCCTCCTCGCCCACCTCCTGGAACGCGGGCGCATCGGGCGTGCCGTCCTGCACATCAAGCCGTACCCCTACTACGTCTCCGACGCGACAACGGCCGATGTGCTCGACGCGCTCAGGAGACTGACCGGGGCGCGCGGCACAGCCGTCGAGTACGGCCGCATCCTGTGGTCGGCGATGACCGACGGCCGCCTCAGCCTCCGCGCCCATCCCTTCTCCGCGGCACCGCTGCCGTACGCCGACATGCCGGGCGATCTGCGCGCGGAACTCGCCACGGCCGCGCTGACCGTCGTGAAGGGCGACCTCAACTACCGCCGTCTGGTGGGAGATCGGCTGTGGACCCCGACCACGCCCTTCGCGGACGTCACGGCCCACTTCCCCGGCCCGGTCGCCGCCCTGCGCACCCTGAAGTCCGACGTGATCACCGGCCTGGACCCCGACACCGAGGCCGCGCTCGTGGCGGCCGAGGGGCAGCGGTGGCGAACCGGCGGCACCCACGCACTGATCCAGGTACGGACGTAGGGCCGGTGTCCGGACTCAGTCCACCTGCACCGTCAGCGACTTGATCCCGTTGATGAAGTTGGACGTCAGCCGCCTGGCGGGTCCCGCCGTGCGCAGGACCGGCAGGGCCCGCAGCGCCTCCCCGTACAGCACCCGCAGCTGCAACCGGGCGAAGTGCGCGCCCAGGCAGACGTGCGGACCGTCCCCGAAGGAGACGTGCGGGTTCGGCGTACGGGACAGGTCGAGGCGCTCCGGTGCGGCGAAGACCCTTTCGTCGTGGTTCGCGGAGGCATGGAAGACGACCACCTTGTCGCCCGCACGGATGCGCCGCCCCGCCAGCTCGGTGTCGCGGGCGGCGGTGCGGCGGAAGGTGAGGACGGGCGGGTGAAGCCGTAGCAGCTCATCGACGGCAAGGGGCAGTTCGGCCTTTCCGGCGCGCAGCAGCTCGTACGACTCCGGGTGCCCGGCCAGGATCAGCAGGCCGCCGGGCGCGGCGCTGCGGACGGTGTCGTTGCCCGCGACGGTGAGCAGGAAGAAGAACATCTCCAGTTCGGCGTCGGCGAGTTCGCGGTCCTGGGCGAGCGTCGTCAGCACGTCGTCGGCGGGGTGGCGGCGCTTGTGCGCGGCGAGCTGCTGGGCGTAGGCGAACATGTCCCGGAGCATCGCGGGGGAGCGGGGGTTGACCGGTTTGCCGTCCGCGTCGAGCACGGGGGTGCCGGCCTCGTCCGGGTCCTGGTAGCCGATGACCCGCTGCGTCCAGTGCAGCAGCAGGCCGCGGTCGCTGTCGGGGACGCCGAGCAGGTCGGCCAGGTTGAGCAGGGCGTAGTCGTCGGTCACGGCGGTGACGAGGTCGACGGTGCCGTCGGTCGTACGGGCCGTCGCCAGCGCCTGCGCGAACAGGGCCCGGGCCCGCTCCCGCGCGACGGACGTGAAGCGGTCGATGCGGCCAGGGGTGAAGGCCCGGCTGACCAGCCGCCTCAACCGCCCGTGTCGCGGGGGATCCTGATTGAGCATCATGCGCCGGATGAAGGGCAGGTCGGCGGGGTCGGGGTCGCGGATCTGGGTCGCGCCGAGGTGTGAGGAGTACGTCGCCGAGTCCTTGAGCACGCGTACGACGTCCGCGTGCCGGGTCACCGCCCAGAACCCGGGCCCGGCCGGCCAGCCCAGCACCTCGGGCTCGTCCTGCCAGGCCACGGGGTGGTGGTCGCGCAGCACCCGGTAGGCGGCGTGGGGGACCCCGGTGGCGTACTGCCGCGGGTCGAAGACATCCGGGACTGGCGGGGCCTCGTGGGCATGCATGCGACCACGGTGAGGTTCCCTGCGGGGCTTCGGCAAGGGAACGCGGCCGCCCCTTCGGGGGCGCGTCCTCCCGTGCCGGCCAGAGCCACGGCGACCAGCGCGGCCTGCACGACATCACCCCCACCGTGCCCGACGGCCAACTCCTGTGCGTCGTGGGCCCCTCCGGACGCGAGGGCACCGTCACCGTCGACGGAACCCCGGTCACCTGCGTACCCGACCGACTGGCCGTCGTCTTCCAGGACTACGGCCGTTCCCTCTCCCCCCGGCTCACCGTCCGCGACAACATCGCCATCGCCCGCGCCCTGGTCTGACGCCCTTCCCTGCTGCTCATGGGCGACGACAGCGTCTACGTCGGCGCCCGCGCCGTCGTCCTCTCCCCGGCCCCCGCCTCCCACATCGTCCTCGACCTGCCCGTCGAACTCCCCGGAAAGCGCGACCAGATCGCCACCCGGGGCGTGCCCGAGTTCGTGGCGCTGCGGGCGGAGGTGGGACGGGCGGTGCGGGGCTCCTAGGGCCGCCCTGTTCCCGTTTCGCCCGCGATTCACGCGATGGTGTGATCATGTCCCGGCCCGCGGATGGCGCCGGGGGGTCACGGGTAGGGCCCCGGCCATGACGCAGCAGCCCTTCGAACTCCCGCACTTCTACATGCCGTATCCCGCACGGCTGAACCCGCATGTCGACGAGGCGCGTGCCCATTCGACCGAGTGGGCACGGGGAATGGGCATGCTGGAGGGGTCCGGGATCTGGGAGCAGTCCGACCTCGACGCCCATGACTACGGACTTCTCTGCGCCTACACCCACCCCGAGTGCGACGGCCCCGCCCTCTCCCTGATCACCGACTGGTACGTGTGGGTCTTCTTCTTCGACGACCACTTCCTGGAGACCTTCAAGCGCAGCCAGGACCGCGTCGGCGGCAAGGCCTACCTGGACCGGCTGCCCTTGTTCATGCCCCTCGACCTCGCCACCGCCGTACCGGAGCCGCAGAACCCGGTCGAGGCCGGGCTCGCCGACCTGTGGGCGCGCACCGTGCCGTCGATGTCGGTGGACTGGCGCCGCCGCTTCGCCGTGGCGACCGAGCACCTGCTCAACGAGTCCCTGTGGGAGCTGTCCAACATCAACGAGGGGCGGATCGCCAACCCCGTCGAGTACATCGAGATGCGCCGCAAGGTGGGCGGCGCCCCCTGGTCGGCCGGGCTCGTGGAGTACGCGACCGCCGAGGTCCCGGCATCCGTCGCGGAGTCGAGGCCGCTCAGGGTGCTGATGGAGACGTTCTCCGACGCCGTCCACCTGCGCAACGACCTGTTCTCCTACCAGCGCGAGGTCGAGGACGAGGGCGAGAACAGCAACGGCGTGCTCGTCCTGGAGACCTTCTTCGACTGCACCACCCAGGAGGCCGCCGACACCGTCAACGACGTCCTCACCTCCCGCCTCCACCAGTTCGAGCACACCGCCCTCACCGAAGTGCCCGCACTGGCCCTGGACAAGGGCCTCACCCCGGACGAGGTCGCCGCCGTCGCCAAGTACACCCAGGGCCTGCAGGACTGGCAGTCCGGCGGCCACGAATGGCACATGCGCTCCAGTCGCTACATGAACGCCCGCGCACAGACCACGCAGCCCTGGCACCGCCTGACCGGCCCCGGCACCTCCGCCGCCGACGTCGGTGCCCTGCTCGCGGCGGCCGGCGCCGAGCGCCTGCGTGCCTACACGCATGTGCCGTACCAGAAGGTCGGCCCGTCCCTGCTGCCCGACTTCCACATGCCCTTCGAGGTGGACCTCAGCCCCCACCTGGACGGCGCCCGGCACCGCCTCACCGACTGGATGCACGCCATGGGCATGCTCCAGGAGGGCGTCTGGGACGAGGACCGGCTCGCCGCCGCCGACCTGCCGCTGTGCTCCGCGGGGCTCGACCCCGACGCGACACCCGAGGAACTCGACCTGAGTTCGCAGTGGCTGGCCTGGGGGACGTACGGCGACGACTACTACCCGCTCGTGTACGGCCACCGCCGCGACCTGGCCGCCGCCCGGCTGACCACCCGGCGCCTGTCGGACTGCATGCCCGTCGACGGCGAGGAGGCCCCCGCCCCGCTCAACGGCATGGAGCGCGGCCTCACCGACCTGTGGGCGCGCACCACGGCGCAGATGACCCCCGAGCAGCGGCGCACCCTCAAGGACTCGGTGAACGTCATGACCGAGAGCTGGGTGTGGGAGCTGTCCAACCAGCTGCAGAACCGCATCCCCGACCCGGTCGACTACCTGGAGATGCGCCGCGCCACCTTCGGCTCCGACCTCACCCTGAGCATGTGCCGGATGGGCCACGGCCCCGCGGTCCCGCCCGAGGTCTACCGCAGCGGCCCCGTCCGCGCCCTGGAGAACGCCGCCATCGACTACGGGTGCCTCATCAACGACGTCTTCTCGTACCAGAAGGAGATCGAGTACGAGGGCGAGATCCACAACGCGATCCTCGTCGTGCAGAACTTCTTCGGCATCGACTACCCGACCGCGCTGTCCGTCGTCCACGACCTGATGACCCAGCGCATGCAGCAGTTCGAACACATTGCCGCACACGAACTGCCGGTGGTCTACGACGACTTCAAGCTCTCCGACGCGGCGCGCAAGGCGATGGACGGCTATGTGAAGGACCTGCAGAACTGGATGGCGGCCATCCTCAACTGGCACCGGAACGTGGACCGTTACAAGCCGGAGCATCTGGCCCGCCGCACTCACGGCTTCCTCCCGGACCGGCCCGCCGCCCTGACCGCGCATTAAACCTTTTCGTGCGGAACGGGACATTCAGGGAACTTGGGTGAGGCGTCGGGAGTCTTCTGAGGCAAGGGGAACAGACCACAGAACACGGGGGTGTTCGAGCCTTGACCGAAATCATCGAGAGGATCACCGAGGACGGCGGCACGGGGGAGACGGCGCCGGCTCCGGACGGACTGGCGCCGTACGTCACGCCGTTACCCGTCCCGCCCGTCGTCGTCCCGGAGCGGACGGCATGACGAAGACGTACCGGCGCACGTCCCGGACGTTCAACGACGGCTTCGGGTTCACCATCGCCCGAGGGCTCCTACGAGCAGTGGAGCTTCGTCAACTACCCGGGCGCTAAAGCGCCGGGCTTGCACAACGGGCATCACTGGGTGTGATGCTGCGTCTACGTCCAGCCCCGCCCCGGTGCGTGTGCTCCGGTGGTGGGGCAGGGGCCGTTGACGGGGCCCCGCATCGCCACAACTCCCGCGCTCTGGCGCGGATGTTGCGGGAGCCGTTCCGGTCTGCGTGATCAACGAATTTGCAGTTCCGGCACGCGAACCAGGCCTGAAAGACCCGGTTCGCCTTGTCTACGTGTCCGCATTCGGCGCAGGTGCGGGAGGTGTACGCCGGATCGACATGCACCACCGGCACTCCCGTTCTGCGGGCCTTGTACGCGATGAACTGCCCCAGCTGGGCGAAGGACCAGCTGGAGTGGGTGGCCCGTCGGGGCTTTGCAAGCCGTACCCGTTCGCGGATGCCAGTGAGGTCTTCCAGGGCGATTCCGCGACCGGTGCGTTCTGCCTCGGCCACTACATGTTTCGCGATCTTGTGGTTGATGTCCTTCGCCCGCCGCGCCTCCTTACGTCGCCGCTTCTTCAGCCGGCGCTTGGCGGACGGGGTGTTCTTCTTCTGGAGCTTGCGACGCAGGCCGCGTTCCCGGGCCCGGATGCGGTTGATTTCACGTCCGGCCATGATCTCGCCGTCGCTGGTCGTGGCGATGTTGACGATGCCCAGGTCGATGCCGAGGAAGTCCACCGGGTGGGTGTTCGGCGCCACCTCGGGGACCTCGCAGGTGGCCAGCAGGAACCACATGCCGTCCCGGCACAGCAGGTCGGACTCGCCCTTGCGGTACAGCGCCAGCTGGGCCAACTGCTCCGGGGGGGGGCGGTGAAGGCCACGTCCTTGACCCGGCCCGCCACCGTCCAGATCGACACCCGCCGCTCGCCGATCTGCCAGGACAGCATCCGGTCGTCGTAGGGCTGCGCGCCCTCCGGCCGGAAGGCGATCGGCTTCTCCGTGGCCCGGCGGTAACGCCTGGAGCCAGGCCTGCCCAGGTTCCCGGCCTTCAGGTTTGCCCTCAGCGTCGCGTACCCGCTGAGCCCGGGCATCACGGCGCGCACGGCGGCCAGCGGGGTCACACGGGCTGACCCTCGGCCTGCGCCGCGTGTGCCGCCGCGGCTCGCGCCAGCGCCCGGATCATCGGGTGCGGGCGCGAGCCGTCACCGGCCAGCTCCGGCTGGAAGAGCGAGGCCAGGAAGAAGGAGTGGCCGGGGAGTTCGGCCATACGGACGTGGCCGTCCTCGTCGGCGCCGGAGAAACGCATGCCGTGTGCGCGCAGCGTGTCGAGGTGACGGCTGGGCCCGTACTTGCAGAAGTAGCGCTCGACCGTCCGCTCGGAACCGAGCACGGACTGGGCGAGGGAGCCTGCCTCGAGCACGACCGTGCCCTCATGGCCCACGAGTGAGCAGGCCAGCGGCTCGATCAGAAGGTCCTCGGCCTCCGGGTCGCTCTCCGCGTGGGCCACCCGGGTCAGTCCGCACACGTTGTGGGCGAACTCCAGCAGGGCGTGCTGGAATCCGCCGCACGTTCCGAGGAAGGGGATGCCCTCCTCGCGCGCGGTGCGGATGGCCGTGAGGACGCCCGCCTGGCTGCGGTAGGGGCTGCCCGGTACCACCCACACCGCGTCGAAGCCGTGCACGGCGTCCGCGGCCTCGGCGTCCTCGGAAGGGATCCAGTAGGCGTCGAGGACGAGCCGCTCGCGCTCGGCGAGGGCGTCGAGCAGACGAGGGATGCGCGTGTGCGCCACGACATTGGGGGAGCGGTCGCCGACGAGGGCGACCCGGGCGGTCCGAGCTGCGGTGTTCGTCATGTCCTCATCCTGAGTGCGGACGCCGGATCGCGTCCAACGATGATTTCTGCACCCGCGATAAGGAGATCTGATGCAACCCTGGGCGCATGGACCCGCACCTCCTGCGCACCTACGTCACCGTCGTCCGTCTCGCCTCCTTCTCCGAGGCCGCGCGCGAACTGGGCTACACCCAGTCGGCGGTGTCCCAGCACATCGCCGCACTGGAACAGGACCTCGGTACGCCGCTCCTCACCCGCCGCCCCGTCGCACCGACCGCGGCCGGCGAGAGGCTCCTGGAACACGCGGATCCGCTGCTGCTGCGCCTGGACGCGGCCCGCGCGGACGTCCTGCGGATGGCGGCCGCACCCGCACACGGCCTGACGCTCGCCGCGGCTCCCACCGCGCTCGTCCCGCGGGCCGTCGCCGCGCTCCCGGCCGCGGGCGTGACCGTGCGCGTGCTGCCCCGCGACGAGATCCCGGCCGCCGTCGCCACCGGCACGACAGACCTCGGCCTGGTCGACGGTCTGGCCGCCCCCAGCGACCCTCTGCGGCTGCCCGACGTGGCTCCTTTGATCACGCACGGCGTGGCGGAGGAACCGGTGTGCGTCCTCCTGTCGGCCACGCACCCGCTGGCCCGCCGTCGCGGCCTGCGCCTCGGCGACCTCGCCGACGCCCGCTGGCTGGACGCCCCGGACGCGGGCCTGCCGCTGGCCCACCTCCGCGCCGCGAACGGCGGCCACGGCTTCCGCCCCGCCCTGCGCTACGAGGGCACCGACGTCCGCACCCTCACCGCCCTCGCGGCCGCAGGCCACGGCCTGACCCTGTTGCCGGGATCGGCGGCCACGGACGTGCCGGGCACGGTCTCCGTCCCCCTCGCACACCCGCGCGTGGTGCACCGCACCGAACTGCTGCACACGGGCTCACTCGCCGGTGCGGCAGCGACGCTGGCGGGGGTGCTGGAGGACCGGGTGTGAGCCGCTCAGTCTCACTCGTTCGTGGCTCGTCGGGCGCCGGGGCTCCGGGTAGAGGTCCAGCCGGAGGCGATCCATGGAACAGACTGCGTTGCGTCCCAAGCCGATGCCCGGTGGGGAGCCCGGCGGCGGCCCCGAGCCCGGCCCCGTCCGGCGCCCGCACGCCGTGCGCCGGCGTGGCCGACGGATCAGGGCCGCCCTGTTCGGCCTGCTCGTCGGAACGGTCCTGGTGCTGTCCGGGGTAGGACTCGGCACCGTCGGCGCCACGGTGATCGGCATGAGCAGACTCGCCGACCTGCAACGCCAGGCGCAGGCCCCGGGCAGCCCGTCGGCCACGGCGCACCCCGGTCCGTCCTCCCCGACGGCACCCGGGTCCCCGGCGCCCGCCGTCGCGACCCTGGGCCTGGAGGCCGTGGACGCGTACAAGGCGGGCGCCCTGGTCGTCGGCGTGCACGTGCCCGGCCCGGGCTATGCGGCGGGCCTGGTCCGGGGAGACGTCATCCTCGCGTTCGGCAGGACCCGTATCGACTCGGCCGCCGACCTCGCACGCGCCGTCGCCCAGGCCCACCCGGGTGACGGCATCACCCTGACGGTCCGTCATCGAAGCGGTGGCTACCAGCAGTTGACGGCGATCCCGGGTGTCGTCACCTGACCACCCGGAGGTGAGCCGACCGGGGCCTCCCCGGTCGGCGCTCTGCTCGCCCTCCCGCTCGCGGCGGGCGTGTGTTATGAACAGCTTGCTGCGTGCCGTCTTCGACGTCTTCGTCATTGAAGTGGACAGCGTCGGGTGCCCGTCGTGGACACCCGGGGCGCTGCCACTTCGCCGACCTGGACGGCGTCGACGCCGGGCCGACGGCACTCAACCGGGCCCGCATCGAGACCTGGCTCGCTGCCCTGCAGACCGAAGGTCGCAGCGAGCACAGCCGCTCGCGCACCATCAGCTGCGTCGGGGTCTTTCTGCGCGACCTCCACCGCTACGAGTGGCAACCGGACCTGGCCCGCAGCGCGTTTATCTACGACGACGCTCCCAAGTCGCGCGCTCTGAAACCGCGGTTCATCCCTGAGCAGCTCATGCGGCAGCTGGAGGCCCCCGAGGCCGTCGCGCTGTTCCCGTCCGACGACGGACGGGTGCTGCTGAAGATCCTCATGGCCTGCGGTCTGCGCACCAAGGACGCCCGTTGGCTGCCCTTCGACTGCATCGTCCGGGACGCCGAGGACAACCCCTACCTGGCCTGACTCAACCGCAAGATCCGTGACTGCCCGGCGTTCTTCCCGCTGAGCGAGGACCTCGCGGCCGAGATCGGCCGCCAGCAGCAGGCCGTCCTCGAACGCTTCCCGCAGGGATGCAAGTGGCTCTTCCGCGCCTCGCTGAAGAACGTCGACGGCAGCAAGCCGGTCAGCGACCGCCGCATGCGCGACCACCTGGCGATCTGGCTGGAGCGGCTCAGCCTCACCGACGAACAGGGCCGCCCGGTGAAGGTGACCCTTTCACCAGTTCCGGCACACTCTGGCCACGCGGATGATCAACGCCGACGTTCCCCAGCCGGTGATCCAGGCCTGCTCGATCACATGTCGCCGGCCATGACCGCCGTCTACGCCAAGCTCCACGACAAGACGCTGAGGCGGCACTGGGAGAACGCCCTCAAGATCAACCACGAGGGGCAGAAGGCCGAGATCGCCGCCGACCACCCGCTCGCCGGGGCGACTTGGGCGAAGATGAGCCTGGTCCGCGCGAAGGTGTCGCTACCCAACGGCTACTGCGGCACCCCGGTGCAGACCGACTGCGCGTACGCCAACCCGTGCTTGGACTGCCGGTTCTTCATCACTACCAGCGACTTCCTCCAGCAGCGGCAGGAGACCAGCGACCTGATCACTCAGGCCGAGCAGGCCGGGCTCGCCCGGGTGGCGGAGAAGAACCGCCGCACCCTCGGCAAGCTCGACAAGATCATCAACGTCCTCGAAGGGACTCTGAGAACCAGATCGTCGTCGGCGGCCAGGTGGAGAACGTCGATGCCGCCGGCTGACAACACAGCCGCACTGGCCGAGGCCACCCGCCGCCGCAGCCAGCGCGCACGCAGCGACGCCGAGAAGGCCATCTCGGCAGCGCAACGCTCCGGCAGCCGCACCAGCTTCGCAGCGATCGCGAAGGCGGCCGGTGTCTCGCGTTCGTGGCTCTACACCCAGCACGACCTCGTCGCAGCCATTCGGCGGCTGCAGGATCGGCAGCCTACGAAGGAGCGCACTGGACCTCAGCCGGCATCAGTCGCGTCCCTCCGAAGGCGTTTGGAGGCTGCGCTCTCGCGCATCAAGCAACTGCGCGCGGAGAACAGTGACCTCACCAGACGCCTTGAGATCGCATACGGCGAGATTCGCAGACGTGCGCAGCACGTGCCGCAGCCCTGACGAGCAGGATCTGGCGGCTATGGAGCGGCGGCAAGGAAGGTGAAACCCAGCAACTGGCCGCCGCCTCGGCGTGATGGCTGCTCCGTGTTTGAGGTGTCAACAAGCAGGGCTTGATCGACATTTCGAGTACCGCATACCGTCAGGAAGGTGGAAACAACACACCGGCCCGCCGCCCGGGTCATCTGCCTGGACGCTGCCGACCACCTGCTTCTTCTGCACTGGCGGGATCCATTCGACGGGACATGGCTCTGGGAGCCGCCTGGTGGCGGGATCGAGTCTGGCGAAACGCCACTGGTGGCGGCACGACGTGAACTGGTCGAGGAAACCGGACTTGACCCGGCTGCCGTCCTTGACCAGTCGGTGCTCGTCGACCGTGATGTTCAGTGGAACGGCAAGCGGTACATCGGGACGGAGCACTTCTTCGTCGCTCGGTTTGTCGACGAGCAACCATCCCTGGTGCGGACTGGCCTACTCCCCGATGAGCAGGCCAATCTGGGCGGGCATGCCTGGATCGCGTGGACGGATCTGGACGCACTGCCGGACTCGGTTGAGCCGCCGCAGTTGCTGACCGTGCTAGGCGCCCTGGTGCCGGATGGCCCGTGGTGCGATCGTGATCGTGTATGAGGTGCGGTCACAGCAATTGCCGTCTGAAGGTGAGCTGGACGACCGGCGCGTATCGGACGGCGAGCTCGACATACCGAGTCGCGACACTGGGGGCCTGCTTCAGTAAGCCGATACGGCGTTCGATGTCGGTGGCCGGCCTCGTCACGCTTCTTCGGTACAGCGCGACTCGCCGCAGGACGGAGTGCTGGGCGAGCCCTGGGCACCCCTTGTGCCACACCAGGAGGAACCAGTGTCATACCCGCAACTGCTCACCCCCGAGGAGAAGCTCGCCGACGCGAAGCAGCTGTTGAGCCTCCCGCGTATCGTCGTGATCTGCGGCTCCACCCGCTTCATGACCGAGATGAACGAGGCCGATCTGTGGGAAACCAAAGCCGGAAAGATCGTCGTCAAACCGGGCTGTGACATGAAGTCGCCGCACGAACTTTGGTCCGATCCTGTCGAGGCCGAGGCGCTGAAGGTTCGACTCGACGATCTGCACCGGGCGAAGATCCGGCTCGCTGATGAGGTGCTCGTAGTCGGCGACTACATCGGAGACAGCACCCGAGCCGAAATCGCCTACGCCCGGTCGCTGGGCAAGCCCGTGCGGTTCACGCACCCCGAAGTCGACCCCTGACGCCTGACCGCCCGCTGCCACCTCGACAACCAGGGCCGGGAGCCCTCCGCCTGACCGTCTCACGGTGGCTTCGGCCGCCGCCCATCCCACACCCTCCGCAGACATCCCTTGGAATTGCTCATCCAGTGGGTTCAGCCGAGCACCGTCAACACCGTCAGGACCCCTACCGACTCCACAAGCAACACGAGTGACCCGTATCCGAGGATCTGACCGACAGACCAAACTCTGTGACCCGCGTCCGCGCGCACAACCGCTCTGTGCGCGGCCAGCACTGCCGGTATGGAGATGCAGTAGGAGGCCAACGCGTACAGCAACCAGTCGAGGATCGCCTGCCACGAACTGAACACAGGTCCTCGCTCGTAGCAGGCCACGACCAACAGCAACAGGCCCCCGACGAGCACCAGTACCAGCACGGCGGCGGTCACCACCCACCACCAACGCTTTCCACTGCCCCGCCGCTCTCCCAGCCAATGGCCCACGGCAACGGAAGGCAGCACAAATGCGGCAGACATCAACGAGCCGATGAAGAGCAGTGCCAGCACAACTAAGGGCAGCACAAATAGTGACCTCGCCTCTGGCACCGCTCCGAAAAGCGGCATCGCCAGAAGCAGGCAGAAGCCCTCCACCCACAGCACGGCCATCGAAACCGACGACGGTGCGGTGCCCTGTTTCTCCCGACGGTCCCCACGCGACAGTTGCGTCATCTCGTCCCCCTATCCGGCACTCATCATCGCGGACCGCGGAGACGCAGAAGCACCCGACTCATCAGGAGCCCGTGCAGCGTGGAGGACATGTCTTCTACGCAAGGAGCCTGGTCAACGCGAGCGTGACATCGTGAGCTGGCCATAAGCCAGTCGCAGGGCCGGTTCTCCAGCCCCGCGGTCTCAGGCCGTCGCTCCAGCGGCGCAGCCGGCCGGCCCGGCTCGCGGGAGGAAACCACTGGTCCCCGCCCATCGGAGTGGGCCACGATGAGCCGCATGCTGAGCACCCTTCTCGCCTTCCTCGGCGCCTGCACCCTGATCGCCGCCTCACCCGGCCCCAGCACCGTGCTGATCATCAAGCAGTCGCTGCGCAGCCGCCGCTCCGGCTTCCTGACCGTGCTCGGCAACGAGACCGGCGTCTTCGTCTGGGGCGTGGTCGCCGCGTTCGGGCTGACCGCGCTGCTCGCGGCCTCCGAGGTGGCGTACGGGGTGATGCGGTTCGTCGGCGCGGTCGTCCTGGTCGGCTTCGGCATCCAGGCGCTGCGGCAGGCGCGGCGCATCAAGGAAGCCCCGGAGGGCTGGGAGGGCGCCGAGAAGAGCGGCTGGGCCGCCTACCGCGGCGGGCTGCTGCTCAACCTCGCCAACCCCAAGGCGGCGATCTTCGCCATGTCCTTCCTCCCGCAGTTCGTGCCGCAGGGCGCACCGCACCTGCCCGCGATGGTGGGTCTCGCCGCACTCTGGGCCGTCTACGAGGTCGGCTACTACGGCCTGTACGTGTGGTTCGTCGGCCGGATGCGGGCCGTCCTGTCCCGCGCCGGGGTGCGCCGGCGCCTGGAGCAGGTCTCCGGGGGTGTGCTGCTGCTCCTCGGTGCCCGCCTCGCCCTGGAGAGCTGACACCATGGCCGACGCGGCGTCCGAAAGATCCGCAGACCGGTCGCGCCGCCCCCGCGGTACGGGCAGGATGCTGCCCGTAGTCCCTTGTGGTCCCTTCACCCGCCCAGGGAGGTCCGGATGACCGGCAGTACGCGCGCGCCCTTCACCGCCGACGACTACCGGGACCGGATGGACCGCGCCGCGCGGGCCGCCGCCGACGCCGGTCTCGCCGGGCTGCTGGTGGCGCCGGGCCCGGACCTGGTGTGGCTGACCGGCTATGCGCCTCCCGCGGTCACCGAACGGCTCACTCTGCTGGTCCTCGTCCAGGGGCGCACTCCCGTCCTGGTCGTCCCCACCCTGGAGGCCCCGGACGCCGCACAGGCCGCCGGCGCCCCCGCCCTGGCGCTGCGTGACTGGACCGACGGCAAGGACCCCTACGCCGCGACCGCCGCCCTGCTGGCCGGCACGGGCCGCTTCGGCATCAGCGACAACGCCTGGGCGATGCACCTCCTCGGACTGCAGCGGGCGCTGCCCGGCACCGACTACGCGTCCCTCACCGACGCGCTGCCGATGCTCCGGGCCGTCAAGGACCCGGCGGAACTGGAACTGATGGCGGCCGCGGGCGCGGCCGCGGATGCGACGTTCGAGGAGATCCGCAAGGTTTCCTTCGCCGGCCGTAAGGAGTCCGAGGTCGGCGCGGACCTCGCCGACCTGCTGCGGCAGTTCGGCCACTCGCAGGTCGACTTCACCATCGTCGCCTCCGGCCCGAACGGCGCCAACCCGCACCACGAGGTCGGCGAGCGCGTCATCGAACGCGGCGACATGGTCGTCCTCGACTTCGGCGGCCTCAAGGACGGCTACGGCTCCGACACCTCCCGCACCGTCCACGTCGGCGAACCCACCGAGGAGGAGCGCCGGGTGCACGACCTGGTGCGGGAGGCCCAGGAGGCGGGCTTCAGGGCGGTGAAACCCGGCGTGGCCTGCCAGGAGGTCGACCGCGCCGCCCGGGCGGTCATCGCGGAGGCCGGGTACGGCGAGTACTTCATCCACCGCACCGGGCACGGCATCGGCGTCACCACGCACGAGCCGCCGTACATGATCGAGGGCGAACGGCAGCCCCTCGTGCCCGGCATGTGCTTCTCCGTCGAGCCCGGGATCTATCTGCCCGGCCGCTTCGGTGTGCGGATCGAGGACATCGTCACGGTCACCGAGGACGGCGGCTGCCGCCTCAACAACACCGACCGCGAGATGGTCATAGTGGACTGAGCGACCCCAGGAGCCCCAGCAGACCTTCGAGTGACAACGGCGCGATCATGACCCAGGCACCGACACCCACCGCGGACACCGTCCGCCGGCTGGTCAGTTCTCTGATCAAGGAGGGCACCACAAGGGGGGCCGGCGGACCCGAGGTGCGGCCCGTCGCCGAGGGCGGCGAGCACTCCACCTGGTGGGTCGGCACCCGCCATGTGCTGCGGCTCGCCCCGGACCGCGAGGCCGCCCTGCGCCAGCGCCGCGAACTGCGCCTGCGCGACCTCGTACGGCCGCATCTGCCCGTCGCCGTGCCGACCAGCGTGGCGCACGGCGAGTGGGCGCCCGGGCTGACGTACACGCTCGACACCAAGGTGCCCGGCGGGACGGCGGAGCAGTACGAGGTGTCCGCCGTCGGCGAGGCCGACCTCGCGGGGGTGCTCACCGGACTGCGCGAGGTGCCCGCACGGCAGGCCGACACGCTCGGCGTGCCGCGCACCGCCCCGCGCTCCCTGGAGGCGCTGCGCCGGGCCGCCGGGCAGGCTGCCGAACGCCTCGCGGCGGCCGACGAGTTCGACCCCGCCCGTCTGAACCAGCTCACCCCGCAGGCCGCCGTCCAGCTCGCCGCACAGCCCGGCACCGCGGTCCTCGTCCACCACGGTCTCACGGGCGAGCACCTCGTGGTCAGCGCCGACGGCAGGGTGCGCGGCATCCTCGACTGGACCGAAGCGGCCGTCGGCGACCCCGCCGAGGACATCGCCGGCCTCGCGATCGCGGTTGGCTCACCCGCGGCCGTCCGCGCCGCCACCCTCGCCGGCTACGCCGCCCGCCCCTGCCTCCGCGGCCTCTGGCTGGCCCGCTGCGACACCGTCGTACGCCTGGCCGAACACCTCAAGGGCCAGGACATCGCCCCCCTGCCCCTCCTCAGGCTCCAACTCCGCCGCGCCTGGGAGGCGATCCTCCTGGAGAGGGTGACGGAGTTCCGGGACGAGGACGCGGACGACGAGCTCTAGCCGGCCTCGGCAAGTCCGGGCAGCCGCGTACGGCGGTGTCCATGTACGGCCCCGCGGACCGGGCGCGGCCTGCCGTGGCGGGCTTGCAGTCGGCGAGCGTGGCGGGGTCCGTGGAGTGCTCGGCGGTGGTTCAGGTGCCTGCAGCAGGATCGCGGCCGACTTGCCGGGCCGGTGCGGCGCCCTGCGTGCGCCGGGGTGCGGGGGTATCCGTGTGCGGCTCCGCAGGCCGGGCGTGGCCTGCCGTGGCGGGCTTGCAGTCGGCGAGCGTGGCAGGGTCCGTGGAGTGCTCGGCGGTGGTTCAGGTGTCTGAAGCAGGATCGCGGCCGACTTGCCGGGCCGGTGCGGCACCCTGTGCGCGCGCCGGGGTGTGGGGGGTATCCATGTGCGGCTGTGCCGGGCGGGCATGGGCCGCCGCGACGGACTTGCAGCTGGCCGAGCGTGGCCCGGTCCGCGGAGCGCTCGGCGGCCGTTCAGGCCTGTAGCAGCACCGCGGCGGACTTGCCGGGCAGGTGCCGGCACCCTGTGCGCCCCAGGGGTGCGGGGCAGTATTCATGTGCGCGCCGGGGGCGGGCCCAGTGACGCCGGACTCGCAGTCGGCCGAGCGGGGCCTGGTCCGCGAAGCGCCCGGCGGCTGTTCAGGCCTGTAGCAGCACCGTGGCGGACTCGCCGGCAGGTGCGGCACGGCCGTGCGCGCCCAGGGGCGCCGGGGTGTCCGTGTGCGGCTCCGCAGGCCGGGCGCGGCCAGCCGCGACGACTTGCAGTTGGCCGAGCGTGGCCCGGTCCGCGGAGCGCTCGGCGGCCCGTTCAGGCCTGTAGCAGCACCGTGGCGGACTCGCCGGCAGGTGCAGGCACCCCGTGCGCGCCCAGGGGTGCCGGGGTATCCGTGTGTGGTTCTGTGACCCGCCGCGGCGGACTCGCAGTCGGCCGAGTGTGGCCCGGTCCGCGGAGCGCTCGGCGGCCGTTCAGGCCTGCAGCAGGACCACGGCCGACTCGCCGGGTACATGCAGCACCCCGTCCGTGCCGGGTGGCTCGACGGGCTCCCAGGCGGCGAGTACGTCCGCGTGGCGGGGGCCCAGGGGGATCGCTGCCGGCGATGTGGCGAGGTTCACGGCGACGCGGACGTCCCCGCGGCGGAAGGCCAGCCAGCGCTCCCGCTCGTCGAAGGCCACCTTGGTGTCGGCCAGGTCGGGATCGGTCAGGTCGGCCTGCTCGTGCCGCAGGGCGATCAGTCTGCGGTACCAGTCCAGCACGCGCGCGTGGGGCTCGTCCGAGAGCTCGGTCCAGTCCAGGCAGGAGCGGTCGCGCGTCGCCGGGTCCTGCGGATCGGGGACGTCCTCCTCGGCCCAGCCGTGTGCCGCGAACTCCCGGCGCCTGCCCCGCCGTACGGCCTCGGCGAGCTCCGGGTCGGTGTGGTCGGTGAAGAACTGCCAGGGCGTACCGGCCGCCCATTCCTCGCCCATGAACAGCATCGGGGTGAAGGGCGCGGTGAGCGTGAGGGCGGCCGCGCAGGCGAGCAGGCCGGGGGAGAGGAGCGCCGAAAGGCGGTCGCCCTGGGCGCGGTTGCCCACCTGGTCGTGGGTCTGGCTGTAGCCGAGCAGCCGGTGCCCGGCCACCCTCGTGTTGTCCAGGGGGCGCCCGTGGTGCCGGCCGCGGAAGCTGGAGTACGTGCCGTCGTGGAAGTAGCCGCGGGTGAGGGTCCGGGCCACAGCGGCGAGCGGAGCGCGGGCGAAGTCCGCGTAGTAGCCCTGGGACTCGCCGGTCAGCGCGGTGTGCAGGGCGTGATGGAAGTCGTCGTTCCACTGCGCCTGCAGCCCGTACCCGCCCTGTGTCCGGGGCGTGATGAGTCGCGGGTCGTTGAGGTCGGACTCGGCGATCAGGAACAACGGCCGGGCCAGGTCGGCCGCGAGGGCGTCCACGGCCGTCGACAACTCCTCGAGGAAGTGGCACGCGCGCGTGTCCGCCAGCGCGTGCACCGCGTCCAGGCGCAGCCCGTCGATGCGGTAGTCACGCAGCCACGCCAGCGCGCTGCCCAGCAGAAACGCCCGCACCTCGTCCGAGCCGGGCGCGTCCAGGTTGACCGCGGAACCCCAGGGCGTGTGGTGCGTGTCCGTGAAGTACGGGCCGAACGCCGGCAGGTAGTTCCCCGACGGGCCGAGGTGGTTGTGCACGACGTCCAGGACCACGCCAAGCCCGAGTTCGTGCGCCCGGTCGACGAACCGTTTCAGCGCCTCGGGTCCGCCGTACGGCTCGTGCACGGCCCACAGCGAGACGCCCTCATAACCCCATCCGTGCCGGCCTGGGAAGGGGCACAGCGGCATCAACTCGACATGGGTGACGCCCAGTTCGACCAGATGCCCGAGCCGCTCGGCGGCCGCGTCCAGGGTGCCCTCGCGGGTGTACGTGCCCACATGGAGCTCGTACAGGACCGCGCCCGGCAACGGGCGCCCGGCCCACTCGGTGCGCCATGCGTACCGTTCGTGCTCGACGACCGCGCTCAGCCCGTCCGGCCCGTCCGGCTGCCGGCGCGAACGCGGGTCGGGCAGCACGGGACCGTCGTCCACCGCGAACCCGTACCGCGAGCCGTCCCGCGCCGCGGCCTCCGTCCGCCACCAGCCCTCCCGGTCCTGATCGCGCTCCAACGCGTGCGTGGCGCCGTCGCACTGGAGCGTCACTCGGCCGGCCTGCGGTGCCCACACCTCGAACTGCACGGACGGTTCCCCTTCGTCTGCTCACCGTGATGTAGCCCGTCCATGGTGCTTCAAACGAGATCAATCCGCTTTTGATTCACCCCATTCAAGGTGGGTGTCGTCACGTACGCGCGCGTGGCGGCCGTTTTCTCGTTTTCTGGACACCCGCGGTTCACTGACCGACAATCACCAACGTGACGTCGTCTTTCGAGTTCAACACGTACCCCGCGCGGCTGTCCGACGGGGAGCGCGACAAGGCGCTGAAGGTGCTGCGTGACGGCGTCGCCATGGGACGGCTCTCGCACGACACGTTCGTCCGCCGCATGGAGCTGGCCCTCACCGCCCGCCGCTCCGAGGAACTCGCCGCACTCACCGCCGACCTCCCGCAGGAAAGCCGCGTCGCCCGCCTGGTGTTCGGCACCGTGGAGGCGGTCTCCGGCTTCACGGTACGGCTGCGCAGGGCGTGGCAGGCCGAGCGCCTCCCCAAGCTGCTGCTGCCCCACCCCGCGGGCGGTTACCCGCTGCGCATCGGTCGGGATCCGGCCAACGGACTGCGCCTCACGCATGAAACCGTGTCCCGTGTGCACGCCGAACTCAGCCGCCAGGGCGGCATGTGGGTGCTGCGCGATCTCGGCTCGACCAACGGCACGACGGTGAACGGCCGGCGGGTCATCGGGGCGGCCGTGGTCCGCGAAGGCGATCAGGTGGGCTTCGGGCGGATGGCGTTCCGCCTCGCCGTCGATTGAGCCCTGACTGAGTCACGCCTTAGCTTTGGCCTGGGCATGACAGCCTGTTGACGTGGGGTGATGGCGCAAATCGCATTGTGCTCCATGGTGTTGACGTACCCGTCAAGTCGTGACTGACTGTGCGTACGCCATGCACATCAGGTGAACCGACGGCGCCACATTGTGGAGGTGTGCCCTGCCGCCCCTCCTGCGCTACCCGACCGTCGACGAGCTCGGCGCGCGGGCGGCAGTACTCGTCTCCCGGCGTCCGAGCGACGCCCGTCTGCGCCGCGTCGGCACCTCGCGCGCGGGCACCCCCATGTGGCTGCTTTCCGTCGGTCACGGCAGCCGCCAGGCCCTCGTCGTCGCCGGACCGCACGCCAACGAACCCGTCGGCGGCGCCACCGTGCTCCGTCTGGCCGAACGGGTGCTCGCCGACCCCAGGTTCACGGAGGGCGCCGACGCCACCTGGAACCTGCTGCTGAGCCTCGACCCCGACGGCCTGCGCCGCAACGAGGGCTGGCTGCCGGGCCCGTACAGCCTCGGCCGGTACTTCCGGAACTTCTTCAGACCCGGCTTCCTGGAACAGCCCGAATGGCTGCCCGACGGCGCGGCCGCCGCCGCCCTGCCGGAGACCCGTACCCTGCTCGACCTCCAGGACGAACTGCGGCCCTTCCTGCAGTGCTCCCTGCACGGCGTCGACGTGGGCGGCGGCTTCGTCGAGCTCACCCACGACCTGCCGGGCCTCGCGGGCCGTATCGCGCACACCGCCGCCCGCCTCGGCATCCCCCGCGAACTCGGGCCCTACGACACCCTGTACTGGCCGAGCCTGGGCCCCGCCGTCCACCGCATCCCGCCGCCCCGCATCGGCGACCTGGCCGCGGCCATCACCGAGGCGGCCGTCGAGTCGACCTGGTTCCACCCCTACCGGCACGGCACGGTCACGGCGGTCGTCGAGGCGCCCATGTGGGGCGTGGCGGCCGTCGAGGACGGCTCCCCGCCCGCCGACGCGGCCGGCGTGCTGCGCGCCGTCAGCCACACGCTGCGCCACGACGCCCGGCTTCTGGAGGTGCTCCTCGCGCGGCTGCGGCCCCATCTCGCAGGCATGCCGGACGCGGCACGCCTGCTCGCCCCGGTGGACGACTATTTACTGGTCTGCCCCGGGCTCGCCGACGCGTGGGACCCCGACGTCGCCGACGGGGCGCGCCCCCTCCCGCCGCTCAGCACCGCCCATCTGGCCGCCCTGCGCATCGCCGGACGGCGGCTGGCACTGCGCACGGCGGGCCTGCTGCACCAGCTCGTGACCCGCGCCGGCCGTGACCCGGCCGGTGTGCTGCCTGACCTGGACCGTCTCGTCGACGACTGGTGCGCCGACTACCGCGACGGCATGGGGGCGCGCTGGATCCCGGTCCCGCGCCAGGTGGAGTACCAGTCACGCGTGGTGCTCGCCGCGTTCGAACTCGCCCTGCGGCACGCGCCCGCGTGCTCCCGTTCGGGTGAGTCGGGGTGGGGTTCCCAGGCTGCCGTGCCGATGCATCGGGAATGACGATCAGCACCACAGTGAAAGCGGTACGGGGCTCGCTGCTGGCGGCCGCCCTCCTCGCCGGCGGCGCGGCCCCGGCCCAGGCGGCGTCCCCGGGTTTCCCACCGACCGACTGGCTCTACCTCACGGTCACCAAGGGCGACGCCCGTTCCCCCCACACGCGTGACACCCTGCTGCTGTGCGACCCGCCCCAGGGGCATGCGCGAGCGGCCGACGCATGTGAGGAGCTGGCGGCGGCGGACGGCGACATCGCCCGCATCCCGTCGAAGAAGAACATCTTCTGCCCGATGATCTACGCGCCGGTTACCGTCCACGCCCGCGGGGAGTGGAACGGCCGACGAGTCGAGTACACCCAGACCTTCTCCAGCACCTGCGTCATGGCCGGCCGCACCGGCTCGGTGTTCGCGCTGGACGCCTGACCCGCGCGCTGCGGCGGCCTGCCGGGCGCGGGCCGGCTCGCGGTCAGGCCGTCCGGTCGCGCGCGTGCAGCGCCGCCGCGAGGACCGTCCGCAACTGGTGCTCGACCTGGTGCTCCAAAGGCACCCAGCGGGCACGGAAGCGCTCCGCGAAGGCGTCGCTCCAGGTCGCCACCAGCCGCTCCAGGCCCGGTGCCGCCCGGTCGTCCGCCTCCTGCAGGACACGCAGCAGCATGGCCGCCGCCCGCAGCGGCAGGCGGCGGCCGAACGCGTCCACACTGCCGACGTACGCCATCGTGTTGTCGGCGGGCGGCGTGCGCATCCAGTCCGCGGCCAGGCCCGGAACCAGTTCCAGCGCCCACTTGGCGGCCCGCAGCAACGGACCGTCGAGGCCGTCCAGACGCGGCAGCGCCTCGGCGAGCACCCGCTCCACCTCCAGCGCGTCCCGCAGCAGCCGGCGCGCCAGCCGGCGCATCGCCGCGGCCGGAGCGGGATGCGGAGCGGGGTCGTCCACCAGGTCACTCGCCCACATCGGCACCTCGACCACCGCCGTCAGACCGCCGTGGCGGTGGGTGTCGTACCAGGTGCTGTGGCGTGCGTCGTCCGGCATGCTCGGATACGCGGCACCCGCGCCGGCGGAGGGCATCACATGCACCCCGGGCCCGGACGCGGCCCAGCCCGCGGCGTCCGAGGCGCCCGTCTCCACCGGGATGTGCAGCTCGGCCGCGGATTTCGCGAACGGCTCGGCGAGACCCGGTATGTCCTTGGTCAACTGGACCCAGCTGCCGCCCAGGTCGGTCCCGTGCAGGGTCGCCTGGAGGTAGGGGCGCAGCTCGTCGATGACCCGGGTCAGCGCGCGCGTCTCGGGCGGCAGCCGGTGCGGCGGCAGCACCGACGGCGACCACTCCGGCTGCTCCTCGGCGGCCGGCCGGAAGAACCCGAGGTGGTAGTCGAACAGGCTGCGCGGTGCCGGGGTGCGGTGCAGACTCGCCCCGTCGGGATCGGCGCACAGCAGGAAGTGCCAGGAGGTGTCCGCACGCAACTCCCGCTCGGCCACCACCCGTTCGGCGAGCGCGAGCGCCGTGGAGCCGCCGGTCGGCTCATTGGCGTGGGCGCCCGCGACGACGAGCACGGCCCGCCGCGCAAGGCCCACGGACAGCAGGTGCAGCGGTCTGCCCGCCCGGGAGACGCCGACCTGCCTCAGCGTGCACAGACCGGGTCTGTGAGCGGCCAGCGCGCCTGCGGACGCGACGAGTTGAGTCACGGTGGGGTAGCGCAGCTGCAGCAGGAGACTCACCCCCGTTACGTCCGCCCGGCTTCGCAATCCGCAGTACCCCACGCTCCAGGTGAAGTGTCAATAACGCCTGGGGGGAGGCTCCAGGGGGCGCCCAGATGCATTCTGGCCGAAGCCCGCCGCGATCGGCAGCGCCCCATGGCGCGGAGCCGCAAACAGACAGCCCGCGAAGGCTCAGTCCGCGGCGACCCGCTCCAGCAAGGCCACCGGCAGCCGCCCGAAGAGCTCCCCCACGCGCGCGTGCCCCTCGAACTCCCGCCCCGGAGACAGTACATCGGACCAGCGCCCGCCCGGCAGCGGCAGCACGGTGTCCCGCCAGCCCCCTGCCTCCGCCAGCCGCAGCGACAACCGCGTCACGGCCGTGACGACCTCTCCGGACCGCGCGAACGCCACGCAGTGGCCCGCCGCCGGGCCCTCGGCGGTCAGCGGCGCGTACGTCGCCCCCTCCCCGAAGGCACCGGGCCGCCGCGCACGAAGCCGTAGCGCCGCCGCGGTCACCTCACCCTTCTCGCCGGGATCCGCGGAGGGCGGGAACCGCACCGGACGCCGGTTGTCCGGGTCCACCAGCGCCAGGTACTCGCCCTCGGTGCCCTGGTAGAGATCCGGCACGCCCGGCATCGTCAGCTGGACCAGGGCGGTGCCCAGCACGTTCGCCCGGATGTGGGCCTCCAGCGCCCCGCGCAGGGCCACCACGTGCTCGCCCGGAGCCCCGCAGGGCCCCGCCGAGACGAACGCCGCCACCGCCTCCTCGTAGGCGGGCTCCTGCTCCGTCCAGCTCGTCAGCAGCCCCGCCTCGCGCACATGCTTCAACAGGGCCTGCTGAACGCGCTCCTCGGCCGCCGCACCGAGCCCGAACACCGTCTGCCACGCCGCCCACGCCACCTGCGCGTCCGGCACGCCCTCGCCCGCGCGCGTCACCTCCGCCAGCACGTCCGCCCACCGCTGCGGGCACTCGGTGAGCACGGCCAGCGCCGCCCGTACGTCGGCACTGCGCTTCGTGTCGTGCGTCGACACGACGGTCCCGGTCGCGGGCCAGTCGCGCTGCACGCGCGCGCAGTAGGCATGAAAGTCCTCCACGGACACCCCGGGGCTCCCCGGGTTGCCGCCCACCTCGTTCGCCGACAGCAGCGGCACATACCGGTAGAACGCCGTGTCCTCCACGGACTTGGCCCGCAGCGCGGACGCGGTCTGCGCGAACCGCGCCCGGAACTCCACATGGTCGGGCCCGTCGCCATGACGCCCGAGGACCAGATCCCGTACGACGTCCACCGCGCCGGCCTCCTCCGGCACGGTGAAGGCGAGCTTGGCCTCGGCCGCGGCCTCCTCGGTGACCACGGCGGCCGCGTCCCCGGAGGCGTACGGCCGGTAGACCTCCAGGCGGACCAGCAGTTCCTGCAGCGCCGTGCGCAGCGCCCAGGGAGCGCGGTCGCGCAGCGCGGGGTCCGGCGCGGTGGCGCACAGTCGGCTCGCCACCCGGGTCAGCCGGTCCATCTCGGTGGCCAGCTCGTGCGTGAGCACCTTGTACGCCGCCCGCCGTACCGTCGCCGCCCAGTCGCCGCCGCGGTCCGTCTGCGGGGCCGCGAAACGCCGGTACTGGCCGAGGAGTTCCCCGAACCCGGCCGGATCGGTGAAGAGGCCGTCGATGTGGCGCAGGGCGTCGTAGCCGGTGGTGCCCGCCACGGGCCAGGAGGCCGGCAGGGGCTCCCCGTCGGACAGGATCTTCTCCACGACCGTCCAACGGCCGCCGCCCGCCTCGTGCAGCCGCCGCAGATACCCGTCGGGATCGGCGAGCCCGTCGGGATGGTCGACCCGCACCCCGTCGAGCACGCCCTCGTGCAGCAGCTGCAGGATCTTCGCGTGCGTGGCCTCGAACACCTCCGGGTCCTCGACCCGCACCCCGATGAGCTCCGAAATGCTGAAGAAACGCCGGTAGTTGAGCTCGGTGCGGGCCAGCCGCCACCACACCGGGCGATACCACTGCGCGTCCAGGAGCTGCGGCAACGGCAGCTCCTCGGTGCCCTCACGCAGCGGAAACGCATGGTCGTAGTAGCGCAGCACGTCACCGTCGACCCGCAGCTCACCGATGACCGAGCCGAGCGGGCCACCCAGCACCGGCATCAGCACCTGGCCGCCCTGCGCCTGCCAGTCGATGTCGAACCAGCGCGCGTACGGCGACTTGGGACCCTCCCGCAGCACCTCCCACAGGGCGTGGTTGTGGCGCGGAGCCATGGCCATGTGGTTCGGCACGATGTCCGCCACCAGACCGAGACCGTGCTCCCGCGCGGTCCGCGCCAGCGTGCGCAGCCCCTCCTCGCCGCCCAGTTCCTCACGCACACGCGCGTGGTCCACGACGTCGTAGCCGTGTGCCGAACCCGGTACGGCCTCCAGGACGGGGGACAGATGCAGGTGCGAGACGCCGAGCGAGGCCAGATACGGCACGGCGGCCGCCGCGGCCGCGAACGGGAACTCGGGCTGCAGCTGCAACCGGTAGGTGGCCGTGGGAAGCAGGGGGGCGGGTCGCTCAGGTGTCATGCAAACCTACGTACCCGCCCTGCCGCCCTTCGTGTCATCGTCCCCTCCACGGGTGCACACGCGCGGCTGCCGACGGCCACGATCCCGTTGGCGGCCCACTGCCCGTGGCCTGCACCAGCGGCCCGCCGGGCGCCGCGGGGCCGGCTGGCGGGGCGCCTCGCCGACCGCACGGCCGCCGCGATCGCCCTTCTCCCATGCCGCCGATCGGCCCCCCGGGCCACGCCCGTCTGGTGGCGCCGCCCGCAGCCCCCCGAGCGGCCGGCCACACCGACGCAGGAAGGGGACCTGGAGCCGACCTAGACCGGCCGCTGCAGCACCGTCAGGCTGCGGTCCACCAGGGTCAGCCGGTCGCCCGCCTGCACCTTCGGGCCGGTGTGGGGCGGCACCCCGTCCGGGCGGGCGGTGTCGACGACCACCTCCCACTGGCGGCCGTGGTTGACGGGCACCACGAAGTCCAGCGTCTTCGGCGAGGCGTTGAACATCAGCAGGAACGAGTCGTCGGTGATCCGCTCCCCGCGCGTACCCGGCTCGGAGATCGCGTTGCCGTTGAGGAACACCGTCAGCGCCGAGGCCGGCGCCGAGTCCCAGTCCCGCTGGGTCATCTCCTTGCCCTCCGGGGTGAACCAGGCGATGTCCGACAGCTCGTCATGGGTGCCCTCCACCGGCCGCCCGTGGAAGAAGCGGCGCCGACGGAAGACCGGATGGTCCTTGCGCAGCCACACCATCGCGCGCGTGAACGCCAGCAGCTCGCTGTCGGCCCCGTCCTCCTCCGCGTCCGGATCCGCCCATTTCACCCAGGAAAGCTCGTTGTCCTGGCAGTACGCGTTGTTGTTGCCGCGCTGGGTGCGCGCGAACTCGTCACCGTGACTGATCATCGGCACGCCCTGGGAGAGCATCAGCGTGGCGACGAAGTTCCGCATCTGGCGCGCCCGCAGCTTCAGCACCTCGGCGTTGTCGGTCTCGCCCTCCTCCCCGCAGTTCCAGGACCGGTTGTGACTCTCCCCGTCCCGGTTGTCCTCGCCGTTCGCCTTGTTGTGCTTCTGGTTGTACGAGACGAGGTCGTGCAGGGTGAAACCGTCGTGGCAGGTGACGAAGTTGATCGAGGCGAGCGGGCGCCGCCCGTCGTCCTGGTAGAGGTCCGAGGAACCGGTCAGCCGGGACGCGAACTCGGCGAGCGCACGCTGCTCGCCGCGCCACAGGTCCCGTACCGTGTCGCGGTACTTGCCGTTCCACTCGGTCCACAGCGGCGGGAAGTTGCCCACCTGGTAGCCGCCCTCGCCGACGTCCCACGGCTCGGCGATCAGCTTCACCTGGGAGACCACCGGGTCCTGCTGCACCAGGTCGAAGAACGACGACAGCCGGTCCACCTCGTGGAACTGGCGGGCCAGCGTCGCCGCGAGGTCGAAGCGGAAGCCGTCGACGTGCATCTCGGTGACCCAGTAGCGCAACGAGTCCATGATCAGCTGCAGGACGTGCGGGGACCGCATGAGCAGCGAGTTCCCGGTGCCCGTGGTGTCCATGTAGTAGCGCGGGTCCTCGGTGAGCCGGTAGTACTGCGGGTTGTCGATGCCCTTGAAGGACAGCGTCGGGCCCAGGTGGTTGCCCTCGGCCGTGTGGTTGTAGACCACGTCCAGAATGACCTCGATGCCCGCTTCGTGCAGCGCCCGGACCGCCGACTTGAACTCCAGGACCTGCTGGCCGCGGTCGCCCCAGGAGGCGTACGCGTTGTGCGGGGCGAAGAAGCCGATCGTGTTGTAGCCCCAGTAGTTGTTCAGGCCCATGTCGACCAGCCGGTGGTCATTGACGAACTGGTGCACCGGCATCAGCTCCAGCGTCGTCACCCCCAGCTCCACCAGATGCTCGATGATCACCGGGTGGGCGAGCGCCGCGTAGGTGCCGCGCAGTTCCTCCGGCAGCCCCGGATGCTGCATGGTGAGGCCCTTGACATGGGCCTCGTAGATCACCGTCTCGTGGTAGCCGCGCCGCGGCCGCCGGTCGTCGCCCCAGTCGAAGTACGGGTTGACCACGACGGACGTCATCGTGTGCGGCGCCGAGTCCAGGTCGTTGCGCCGGTCGGGCGCGTCGAAGTGGTAGCCGTAGACCTCCTCGCCCCAGCGGATGGAACCGCTGATCGCACGCGCGTACGGGTCGAGCAGCAGCTTCGCCGAGTTGCAGCGCAGACCGCGCTCGGGGGCGTACGGGCCGTGCACCCGGAAGCCGTAGCGCTGTCCCGGCATGATGCCGGGCACGTACGCGTGCCGTACGAATGCGTCGCTCTCGCGCAGTTCCACCGCCGTCTCCGAGCCGTCGTCGTGCAGCAGACACAGCTCTACTCGGTCCGCGGCCTCCGTGAAGACCGCGAAATTTGTGCCGGCGCCGTCGTATGTGGCGCCGAGCGGATACGCCTCGCCAGGCCAGACCTGCATGGACACGACTCTTTCAGGTGGAACGCGCCGCGGGGGGCGCCTTGGCGTCGAGTGTCCCCGAAAGTGATGGAACCACCTATGACTTACGTCCCTCTTACCGGGCGACCTGTGCATACGCCGTATGGCAACGCCGTATGCCCATCAGTGGGGCAGAAAAGTACTCCCGGGGAAAAAGGGGGAGTAGGGGGTAAATGTGCGCAAGATAGTGCACCGCCACCTTGGCAAGGTGGTGGCCGGTGCGGCCATAGCGGTGGCCGGAACTGCCGTGATGGTCGGGATCACGCTACCGGGGACGGCGGGGGCCGACGATTCGGGAGGGACCAGGGCGGGGCAGGCCCGGCAGGCGGCCCAGGCGAACGGCACGCCCGCTCCGGGCGTGGTGGAGCGGGCTCCGGCCGAGGGCGAGAAGGGCAAGGGCCTCGACCCGCTGACCGACGACGAGACCAAGCGCGTCGAGAAGATCGCCCTGAACCGGCAGCTGCTGAACTCCGGTGAGAACGTCAAGGGCGCCCGCGGCCCGCAGCGGCTCACCGTGGAGCTGACCGAGCCGGACACCGACCAGCCGGACAGCGTGAACGCGCCCCGGCGCGCGGACGTGACGTTCTACGACTACCGGAACGACACCGTGGTCACCAAGACCGTCAACCTGGACACCGGGAAGGTCGAGGAGACGAGCACCCAGCACGACGTCCAGCCGCCGCTCAGCATCGCCGAGCAGACCGAGGCGGCCCGGCTGCTGATCGCGGACCCGCTGGGCGCGGGTCTGAAGGCGGACTACAAGGACGCCACGGGCAAGGAACTCACCTCCCCGGACCAGCTGACGCTCACCAGCATGGTGTTCCGGGCGGCCCCGGGCGTGAAGCCGGCCGAACTCGGCACATGCGGCGAACACCGCTGCACCCGGCTCTTCCCGAAGGTCAAGAACGGTGCCTGGATCGACACCCGGGACTTCGTGATCGACCTGAGCGCCCGCAAGGTCGTCAAGCTCGGCTGAGCCGGGCTCCGTTCAACTTTCCACACTTGCTTCTCCTGTGAGGGAGTCACTTCGTCATGCACGTCAACAGAGACAGCCGTGCCCGCCGCAGTGCGCTGCGCAGACGGGCCCTGGTGGGCCCGCTCGCGGTCGGGCTCGCCCTCGGCGGCACGGCAGCGGCACCGGCCTTCGCCGACCACAAGGAGGCGGCCGCCGCCGCGGCCCCCCAGTGCAGCGCGGCCTACCAGATCGAGCAGAAGCTCTCCTCCGGCACCACCTGGCGGATGTGCTGGCGCTTCGAGAGCAGGTCCGGAGTCATCCTGGACGACATCTCCTACCAGCCGCCCGGCGAGTCCCAGCCGATCAAGGTCCTCAACAGCGCCAAACTCGCCCAGATCGACGTGCCGTACGACGACGGCAGCGTCGAGTACAACGACGTCACGGACTACAACTTCGGCGACGGCCTGCTGAACCTGACGCCCGACGAATGCCCGGGCGGCACCATCAAGACCGTCAAGGTCGCGACGCCCTTCTACTCGGACTCGCCGAACGTCAACGGCCTGTGCGCCACGACCCGTTCCCGCGGCCACGCCTACCACCTGCTGTCCGACGCGGGCAAGACCTACCAGGCGCAGGGCAAGGACCTGCTCCTCTACACGGTCAACAAGGTCGGCTGGTACGAGTACATCACCGAGTGGCGCTTCCAGGACGACGGCACGATGAGCATGAACGCCGGCGCCACCGGCAGCCTCTCGCCCGACGACTACGACGCGGGCGACGGCCGCGGCTGGCCCATCGGCAAGGGTGCCAAGGCCTACGCCACCAGCCACAGCCACAACATCTTCTGGCGGCTCGACTTCGGCCTCGACGGCTCCTCCAAGACCAAGGTCGAGCAGTACGACTCGAAGGTCAGCGCCCCGGTGGGCGGCCAGCAGGCACCGACCAACAAGACGACCCTCACCAAGGTCACCAAGGAGCTCGCCGGCGACGCCAAGGACATGCGCTGGTGGCGTGTGGTCAGCACGGCCGGCAAGAACAAGGACGACCACCCGCGCTCGTACGAGATCGTCCAGGGCCCCACCGCGAAGTACCTGGGCCGCAGCTTCACCAAGCACGACGTGTACTTCACCGAGTACAACAAGTGCGAGCAGTACGCCAGCGGCAACCCGCTCAACTGCGGCGCCGGACACGGCAAGTCCGTCGACACATGGGTCAACGGGCAGACTCTCACTCACCCCATAGTCTGGGTGAATGTGGGTTTCCACCACATAGCCCGCGACGAGGACCAGCAGCCGATGCCGGTCCACTGGCAGGGTTTCTCCATCGCCCCGCGCGACGTCACGGCTATGAATCCGCTCACTCCGGCCGCTTTGGCCGCTCAGAACGGGCACTGGCACTAAGGCAGTTGAGAATCGACCTGTCCATCCGGCTGCACCGCTGACTGCTCCCGGAGTACCCTTCCTTGATCGTTGACACGGGGATGCTCGGGGGAGCGGAAGGCGGTGCGCGGGTGGGGTCGGGAGGGCTGGAGTTGCCCCCTGGTGACGAGGGTCACGAGGGGAACTCCACAGATGTCCCGCCCGGCACGGTGTCCCTGGCCCGGCCGATGGCGACGAGTTCCATCGGGCCGGAGCTGGACTGGGACGCCGACGCCTGGCGCGAGGTGCGTACGCGCGCCCAGCGAGCCGGCCGGGCCTACATCTGGCTGAACCTCGTCGAACAGCGGCTGCGCGCGGTCGTGGCCGCTGTTCTGCGGCCCATCTACGAACCCGTCCACGGCGACGACTGGGTGGTCGCCGCGGCCGGGCCGGCCGGCCAGGAATGGGTGCAGCGCGCGGTCGCCGTACGCGAGGTCAGCCGCCGCAAGGGCTATCTGCTCGACCCGGCCGACGACAACGTGCTCAGCTTCCTCACCCTGCCCCAGCTGCGCGAACTGATGGTGCAGCACTGGCCCTGCTTCGAGCCGTACGTCGACGACCGCCGTGACGTCGAACTCGCCCTGGACGAGCTCGAGGTCACCCGCAACGTCGTCTCCCGCAACCGGGCCCTGTCCGAGGCCGTCCTGAACCAGGCCGAGCGGGCCTCGGCGAAGCTGCTGGACATCCTCGGCGCGGCCGGGGACGTGCCGTCGGCCCGCCGGCTGCCCGTGGACGCGGTGGAGGAACTCGTCGGCGACCGGTACGCGGACGTGGTCGCCGTGCACCCCGACCGGGTGCGGCTGCTGCGCCAGTTCCCGGCCGAGGACATCTTCGGCGGCGCCCGCCGCCTCGACGCCGTCGGCATCGGCCTCAACCTGCTCGTGCAGAACTTCTCCGGACGCCGGCTGGTGCGCCTGGCCGAGGCGGGCTGCCGGGTCCGGCTGCTGTTCCTCAACCCGGCCTCCAGCGCCGTCAAACGGCGCGAGCGGGAACTGGGGATGAAGCGCGGCGAGTTGAGCCGAGCGGTCGAGATGAACATCCTGCACATGCGCCGCGTCCGCTCCAGGCTGCGCGACCCGGCCGCCTTCGAGATCCAGGTCTACGACGAGACCCCGCGCTTCACGGCCTACCTCGTCGACGGCGACGGCTCGGACGGTGTCGCCGTCGTGCAGTCCTATCTGCGGCGCTCGCGCGGCATGGAGGCTCCGGTGCTGGTGCTGCGCAACGGCAGCCGGGTGGTGAAGCCGGACGACATGGACAAGGGAGTCGAGAGCGGGCTCTTCCCGACATACCGCGAGGAGTTCGAAACGTCCTGGGCGGATTCGCGACCTGTGTCCTGAACTGTCGTCGGGGCCAAGCGGAATGCGGTCCTCGGATTGTCAGTGGCCCATGGGAAGGTGGAGACCACTGGGGGAAAGCACCACCAAGAAGGGGGGCCACGCATGGGCTGGCACCGGGAGCTGCTGATCGGCTTCGACCTGGAGACGACCGGGACCGATCCGCGTGAGGCGCGCATCGTCACGGGGGCCGTGATCGAGGTCAGGGGCGGACAGCCCATAGGGCACCGGGAGTGGCTGGCGGATCCGGGCGTGGAGATCCCGGCGGACGCCGTGGCGGTGCACGGCATCAGCAATGAGCGCGCGGCGGCTCAGGGCCGCCCGGCCGACGAGGTGGCGAACGCCATCGCGGACGTCCTGACGACGTACTGGAAGACGGGCGTCCCGGTCGTCGCCTACAACGCGACCTTCGACCTGAGCCTGCTCTCCGCGGAGCTGCGCAGATACGGACTGCCGTCCCTGCGCGACCGACTGGGCGGCCTCGACCCCGCCCCGGTCATCGACCCGTACACCATCGACCGCTGGGTCGACCGCTACCGCCGCGGCAAGCGCAACCTCGAAGCGGTCTGCACGGAATACGGCGTCACCCTGGACGCCGCCCACAACGCCTCCGCCGACGCCCTGGCCGCCGCCGGCCTGGCCTGCGCCATAGCCACCCGCCACCCCAAGATCGCAGCCCTCGGCCCGGCGGAACTCCACCTCCGCCAGATCGAGTGGTACGCGGAGTGGGCGGCGGACTTCCAGAACTTCCTGCGCGGCAAGGGGGACACGGCCGCGGTGGTCGACGCCACCTGGCCCCTGCGGGAACCCGCGCCCGAAGGGGCGCGGGGCTGAGTCGATTTGCGGCTCCGCCGCGCGGGCGCGACCAGCCACATAGGACCCGCAGTCGCCCGGCAACGACAAGCCCCGGGTCAATCGGCGCTCAGAACGAATACCACCGCACTGACTCGTCCCCGTCACGGAGTGACGCCACCCGCCGCCTGAACTCGGCCAACGCGGAGGGGTTGGACGCAGCCTGCTGCGCAACCCACGCACAACTCGCCGTCTCCCGCGCACCGCGCAGCACACCGCAGCCGTCCCACTCCCGCACATCCCACCCGTACGCCTCGATGAAGGAGTCGTAGGCCTCGGCCGGCAGGCCATACCGGTCACGGGACAGCGCCATCACCACCAGATCGTGCTCGCGCAAATCCGCGGAGAAGGTCTCCAGATCGACCAGAACGGGCCCGTCCGGCCCGACATGCACATTGCGGGGCAGCGCATCGCCGTGGATGGGGCCCGGCGGCAGATGCGGAGTGAGTGCCGCGGCCGCCGAGGCGAACCCGTCGCGGCGCTCACGCAGATACGCCGCGTCCGCGGGGTCGATCGCGTCGCCCGCGAGCCGCAACCAGCGTTCCACACCGCCCAGCAGCTCGCGGGGCGGCAGCTCGAAGGCATCGGCAGGGGGAGTGGGCAGTGCGTGGACGACCCGTAGCAGTTCGGCCAAATCCCGGGGCTCGGCCGGCCGTACCGCATCCGGGATCCGGTGCCACACCGTCACCGGGTGGCCCTCGACCAGCAGCGGCTTGGACTCCGCGGCCCGCACCGCGGGCACCCCCGCCTCGGCGAGCCACAGCGCGATGTCCAGTTCACGGCGCGCCCGGTCCAGGAGTTCGGGGTCACGGCCCACCTTGACGACCAGGTCGCCGGAGGCGAACACCGCGTTCTCGCCCAGGGCGAGCAGCCGTGCGTCACGCGCCGGGCCGGGCAGTACCCGCGCCGCGGCCAGTACCTCGCGCGCCCGTGACTCGTCCATCGCCTTCCTCCCACGTCCGCGTATGCATCGGTGAACGGCGTCGAGTTTGCGCCACCCACCGGCCCAGTCTCGCATTCGCACAGGTCGGACCGTGTGCGTACGGCCTTGACGGTGCACACCCCCTTCACGACCATGACTCAGGCCCGCCGGGTCCGAACGTCACGAGCCGCGCAAAGGAGCCGATCACGTGACACTGGTGACCGCGACGAGGCGATCGGCGCAGGGCGTGCCACGCGCAGCCGGGGGCCGTCGGCTCCCCGACCGCGGGGCCTGGTTCCTGGTGCTGCCCGCGCTGATCCCGATCTTGGTGCTGAGCGTCGGACCACTGCTCTACGGCATCCTGCTGGCCTTCACCGACGCCCAGTCGGGCCGCACCCGGTCCACCGAGTGGATCGGCGGCCTGAATTTCCAGGACCTGCTGCACGACACGCTGTTCTGGGAGTCGTTCCGGATCGGGCTGGTGTGGGCGGTCGGCGTGACCGTGCCGCAGTTCCTGCTCGCGCTCGGCCTCGCCCTGCTGCTCAACCAGGACCTGCGGCTGAGATGGCTCGCCCGGGCCCTCGCGATCGTCCCGTGGGCCATGCCCGAGGTCGTGGTCGGCATCATGTGGCGGCTGGTCTACAACCCGGACGCGGGCGTCCTCAACGAGACCCTGCACGACCTGGGCCTCGGCGACGGGCGGGACTGGCTCAGCGGCCTTGGGTCCGCGCTGCCCGCGGTGATCGTCGTCGGCATCTGGGCCGGCATGCCGCAGACCACGGTCGCGCTGCTGGCCGGACTGCAGAACACCCCGCGCGAACTGCACGAGGCGGCGGCGGTCGACGGGGCGGGCGCCTGGCGGCGCTTCCGCACGGTCACCTGGCCCGCCCTCAGACCGGTCGCCCTCGCCATCACCGCCCTCAACCTGATCTGGAACTTCAACTCCTTCGCCCTGGTCTATGTGCTGACCAACGGCGGGCCCGGCGGCCGCACCCGGCTGCCCATGCTGTTCGCCTACGAAGAGGCCTTCCGCTACGGGCAGTTCGGGTACGCGGCCGCGATGGGGTGCGTCATGGTCGCGTTGATCTCGCTGCTCCTCGCGGCCTTCCTGGTCGGCCGGCTCAGGGGAGGGGACGACGCATGACGATCACGAACGGAAGGAGGACGAGGACCGGCACCCGCGTCGGTCAGTACGCCGCCCTGCTCGCCTATCTCGTCTTCCTCGCCTTCCCCTTCCTCTGGCTGGTCTCCACCGCCTTCAAGTCGCCGCGTGAGCTGGGGAGTCTGCACCCCACCTGGATCCCCCGGCACCCCACCCTGGGCAACTTCCGGCAGGCCTTCGACGAGCAGCCACTGCTGCACGCCGCGCTCAACTCCCTGTTCGCGGCGGCCGGTGCGGCGGTGATCGTCGTACTGGTCGCGACCCCGCTGGCGTATGTCATGGCCCGGCACCGCACCCCGCTGAGCCGGGCCGCCACCGGTTGGGTGGTCGTCAGCCAGGCGTTCCCACTGGTCCTGGTGATCATCCCGCTGTTCCTCGTGCTGAAGGACCTGCACCTGATCAACTCTCTGGCCGGGCTGACATTGGTGTACGTCGTGTGGGCGCTGCCGTTCGCGCTGTGGATGCTGGCCGGCTATGTCCGGGCGGTACCGGCCGAGGTCGAGGAGGCGGCGGCGGTCGACGGGGCCGGGCGGGTACGGACCCTGGTGTCGGTGGTGGCGCCGCTGCTCGCGCCCGGGATCGCGGCGACGGGGCTGTTCGCGTTCGTCACCGCGTGGAACGAGTTCTTCTTCGCGCTGGTCCTGCTGAAAACACCGGACAGACAGACCCTGCCGGTCGTGCTCAGCCATTTCATCGGGGCAGAAGGCGTCGCGGATCTCGGCCCCCTGGCGGCGGCCGCATTCCTCGCCACCCTCCCCTCACTGGTCGTCTTCGCGGTCATCCAGCGGCGGATCACCGGCGGCATGCTCACCGGGGCGGTGAAGAACTGATGCGCGGCAGAAGCGGATTCACGGGACACGCAGGATGCGTTCTGGCCCTCGTCCTCACGCTGCTGCTCGCGGGCTGCAGCGGCGGCGGCAGCGGAGACACGGTGGGCGGGCGGATCACCCTCCGCTTCCAGTCCCTGGCCTGGCAGCAGGAGTCCGTCGCGGCCAACAAGGAGCTGGTGAAGGAGTGGAACGCCGGCCATCCGCACGTCAAGGTCGAGTATGTGCAGGGGAGCTGGGACAGCGTCCATGACCAGCTGCTCACCTCCTTCGAGGGCGGCGAGGCGCCCGACATCATCCACGACGCCTCCGACGACCTGGCGGACTTCGCCTACGGCGGCTACCTCGCCGATCTCACCCACCTGCTGCCCCCACGGCTCAAGTCGGACATCCCGCAGCGGAGCTGGCAGACGGCGACCTTCGGCGACGGCGTCTACGGCGTGCCCTTCCTCCAGGAGCCGCGTGTCCTCATCGCCAACGCGGGCCTGCTGAAGAAGTCGGGCGTACGGATACCGACGCCCCAACGGCCATGGAGCTGGGCGGAGTTCCGGCAGGTGGCGAAGCGGCTGAGCGGCAGCGGGAAGTATGGTGTCGCCTGGCCGCTCAAGGAGCCCGTGTCCGCCACCCTCAACCTGTCCCTGTCGACGGGCGGCCGGCTCTTCCACCGCGGCCCGGACGGCAAGGTCACCGTCCGCTTCGAGGCGGCCGACCAGGTCGCGCCGCGCACGATTCACGACCAGGCGAACACCGACCACAGCGCCTCGCCCACCACCCTGGGCAGCGGCGGCTCGGACACCCTGCCCGGCTTCTTCGGCGGCAGGTACGCGATGGTGCCGCTCGGCTTCTCCTACCGGCAGCAGATCGTGCAGCAGGCGCCGAAGGGCTTCGACTGGCAGGTGCTGCCCGCCCCGGCCGGCGCCGACGGCCTCACCCAGGGCGTCAGCCCGCAGACCCTGTCCATCGCCGCGGACAGCCCGCACAAGAAGGAGGCCGCCGAGTTCGTCGACTACCTGCTCCGGCCACAGAACATGGTGCGGCTGGCACTGGGGGACTGGATGCTGCCGACGGGCACCCAGGCGCTCAAGGACCCCGCCCTGCACACGGCCAAGGACGGCTGGGCGACCGGCACCGCCCTGGCCGCCCACCTCCGCTCGGCGCCCGCCCAGTCCGTCCGCGGCTACCCCGAATGGAAGGACAAGGTGGCGACGCCCGCGTTCCAGGAGTACTACAGCGGGGCCATAGGCCTCGGTGAACTGCGCAGACGGCTGGAGAAGGACGGCAACCTGGTGCTCGCCCGCTACCAGCGCTGAGAGCGGGCAGCCGGACGGCCGCCACGGAAAACCCGTTGCCCGGTGAGCGGCCGCCTGCCTAGCGTGCCGTTCGTGGCAGCGAACACCGCGATCATCAACTCCGGTCTCGGCCGGGGCTGCACGCATTCCGTCCGGATGCGTCGTGGCCCCGGAGCCCTGACCGGCCCGGGGAGCTCCACCCGCTGATCACACGCGGTGCGATCCGCCCCCGTCCTTCGCTTCTCTGCTCTTCTTGCCTTCCGGTCAGGGCCTTCGGCTGCCCCTTTCCCATTTCCCGGAAGACAAGGACCGCAGGCCATGGCCCGCCCCACCCCCGTTTCCCGCGCGCTCTCGCAGAACTTTCTCGCCGATCGCGCCACCGCCGAGCACATCGCCCGCCTTGCCGTACCGCACGAACGGCGGGCGCCCCTGCTGCTCGAAGTGGGCGCAGGAAAGGGCGCGTTGACCGAACGGCTCGCCCCGCGCTGCCGCGAACTGCACGCGTACGAGATCGACCGACGGCTCGTCCCCGTGCTGCGCACCCGGTTCTCCGGCACGGCTCAGGTGCGGGTGATCGGCGGTGACTTCCTCGACGCGCGGCCCCCGCACACCCCCTTCTCGGTCGCCGGAAACGTGCCCTTCTCCCGCACCGCGGCCGTCGTCGACTGGTGTCTGCGGGCCCCCGCCCTCACCGACGCCACCCTGCTCACCCAGCTGGAGTACGCCCGCAAACGAACCGGCGACTACGGGAGCTGGACCCTGCTCACCGTCCGCAGCTGGCCCCGCCACGAGTGGCGGCTCGTCGGCCGCGTGACCAGGACACGGTTCCGGCCCGTGCCCCGCGTCGACGCCGGGATCGTACGCATCGAACGGCGTCGCACCCCGCTGCTCGAACCCGCCGCGTACGGCAGCTGGCGGCGCCTCGTGGAACTGGGCTTCTCGGGCGTCGGCGGCTCGCTGCACGCCTCGCTGCGGCGGGCGCACCCGAGGCGCCGGGTGGACGCCGCCTTCCGGGCGGCGGGCCTGGATCCCAGGGTGCTGGTCGGGGAGGTGGCGCCGGGCCGGTGGCTGAGGCTGCACGAGGTCCTGGTCGGGTGACCTTCGAAATGATTGGACGAGACGTATCGTCTCGTCTACCTTCGATGACATGCCTACCCCGACCCCCACACCCCGTCCCGCCCACATCGCCATGTTCTCCGTCGCCGCCCACGGCCATGTGAACCCCAGCCTGGAGGTGATCCGCGAGCTGGTCGCCCGTGGCCACCGGGTCACCTACGCCATCCCGCCGGCGTTCGCGGAGAAAGTCGCCGGGACCGGCGCCGAGCCGAAGCTGTGGAGGTCCACGCTGCCGGGCCCCGACGCGGACCCGGCGGCGTGGGGGAGTGAACTGCTGGACCACGTCGAGCTGTTCCTCGAAGACGCGATCCAGGCGCTGCCGCAGCTGGCCGAGGCGTACCACGGGGACGTACCGGACCTCGTGCTGCACGACATCACGGCGTACCCGGCCCGTGTTCTCGCCCACCGCTGGGGCGTCCCCGCGATCTCGCTCTCGCCGAACCTCGTCGCCTGGGAGGGCTACGAAAAGGAGGTCGCCGAGCCGATGTGGGCGGAGCCGAAGCGGACCGAGCGCGGCCGGGCGTACTACGCGCGCTTCCAGACATGGCTGGAGGAGAACGGGATCACGCAGCACCCGGACGACTTCGCGGGCCGCCCCGACCGCTCGCTCGTCCTGATCCCCAAGGCGCTTCAGCCCAAGGCCGACCGGGTCGACGAGACCGTGTACACCTTCGTCGGCGCCTGCCAGGGCGACCGCACCACGGAGGGCGACTGGCAGCGGCCGGCCGGAGCCGAGAAAGTGGTGCTGGTGTCGCTGGGCTCCACCTTCACCGACCGGCCCGGCTTCTACCGGGAGTGCGTCGAGGCGTTCGGCGGCCTGACCGGCTGGCACCTCGTCCTGCAGATCGGCAGGCGCGTGGACCCGTCGGTGCTCGGGGACGTACCGGCGAACGTGGAAGTACGGTCCTGGGTCCCGCAGTTGGCGGTGCTCCGGCAGGCCGACCTGTTCGTCACCCACGCCGGGGCGGGCGGCAGCCAGGAAGGCCTGGCCACCGCCACACCGATGATCGCCGTACCACAGGCCGTCGACCAGTTCGGCAACGCGGACATGCTCCAGGCCCTGGGAGTCGCCCGCCACATCCCCACGGCGGAGGCCACCGCTCAGACCCTGCGCAGGACCGCCCTCGCCCTCGTCGACGACCCCGAGGTCGCCCGCCGCCTCCAGGAGATCCAGGCCGGCATGGCGAAGGAAGGGGGAACTCGGCGGGCAGCCGACCTGGTCGAGGCCCAACTTCCCGCATCGATCCGGTAGTTCGGGCATGGCGAGGGCCCGCCGGCTCCCCTGTGGCCGACGGGCCCTCGGTCGGTGAGGGTTCAACCCCGCGGGGGGTTCAACCCCTTCAGACGCCCAGTCGTTCACCCTCGTCGCGCCGCGCCGAGTGCGTGATGACCTCCGCCGACTCGTCGTGCGTCAGGTCGGGCAGCCGGTTCAGCCACTTCGGCAGATACCAGTTGCGCTCGCCCAGCAGCGCCATCACCGCCGGGAGCAGCACACCCCGGATGATCGTCGCGTCGATGAGCACCGCGGCCGCGAGGCCGACACCCATCTGCTTCATGGACTGCATGGACAGCGTGCCGAAGATCGCGAACACGGCGACCATGATGACCGCGGCGCTGGTGACGACACCGGCAGTGGTGACCACACCGTGCTGGATCGCATCCCGTGTCGTACGGCCGCGCAGCCGCGCCTCGCGGATCCGCGAGACCACGAACACGTGGTAGTCCATCGACAGACCGAACAGGATCACGAACAGGAACAGCGGCAGCCAGGTGATGATCGCGCCGACGCCCTCCGCGCCCACCAGGGAGGCGCCCCAGCCGTGCTGGAAGACGGCGACGAGGATGCCGTAAGCGGCGCCCACGGAAAGGAGGTTGAGCACGATCGAGGTGATCGCGACCGTCAGCGAGCGGAACGACAGCAGCATCAGCGCGAAGGCGAAGACCACGACGAACGCGAAGACCGGGACGACCGCGCCGCCGAGCTGGGCGTTGAAGTCGTGCGAGCCGGCGACCTGTCCGGTGATCGGCGCCTGCACGCCGTCCAGCTTGCCGAGCGTGGCGGGCCGTACCTCGTCCCGCAGCTTCTCCAGGCTGGCGCCCGCCTTGTCCAGGTCGGAGCCGCCGACCAGCGGGACGTACACGTAGGCGATGTTCTGCGCGTCGTGCAGGGTGATCTGGACCGGGCCGCGCGAGGCGCCCGAACTGATCGCCCGCGCCTTGAAGTCGGCGAGCGCGGACTTCACCTCGGGGGCGTTGATGTCCTTGGCCTTGACGACGACCTCGGCCGGCTCGGAGCCGCCCGGGAAGGCCTCGTTGACCCGGTTGTACGTCTGCACGATCGGCAGCGAGTCACCGAACTCCTGGTCCAGCGTGAGGTTCTGGGTCTTCATGCCGAGTGCCGGAGCCGCGACGGCCAGCAGCGCACCGGCCGCGACGAGCACGGAGACCAGCGGCTTGGCGAGCACACCGCGCAGGACCGCCGTCCAGAACCGGCTCTCCCCGCCCGTGCGGGCGGCCCGGCGCTCCATCGCCTTGCGCAGGAAGGGAATCCTCCCCTTCTCGACCCGCTCGCCCAGCAGCGAGAGCAGCGCCGGCAGCACCGTCACCGACCCGACCATGGCGACCGCCACGACCATCAGCGAGGCCAGCCCCATCCCCTGGAACGTGACGAGCCCGGTGAACAGCATGCCCGCCATCGCCACGCACACGGTGATGCCGGAGACGACGATCGCCCGGCCGCTGGTGGCGGCCGCGATCCGCAGGGCCGTCTGCGCGTCCCGCCCGGCCGCGCGCTCCTCGCGCTCACGGCGCAGATAGAACAGGCAGTAGTCGACGCCGACCGCCAGACCGACCAGCAGCATCACGGAGTTGGCGGTGTCGCTCATCGGCATCACATGGCTGACGACGCCCATCAGACCCATCGTCGCCATGATCGCGGTGATCGCCAGCGCCACCGGCAGCAGCGCGGCCACCAGCGCGCCGAAGGCGATGAGCAGAATGCCGAGGGCCACCGGCACCGCGGACAGCTCGGCCTTCTTGAAGTCGTCGCCGAACGCGTCCTTGAACGTCTTGTTCATGCTGGCGCCGCCGATCTCCTCGATCCGCAGCGTCTCGTGGTCCTTCTGCACCCCCGCGACGGCCTTCAGCACCGGCTCCACGTGCTCGTACGCGGTCTCGGCGTCGCCGCGCATGTCGAACTGCACCAGCGCGCTGCGCCCGTCCCTGGAGATCGTGTGCGTGACGTACGGCGACTTCACGTCCGTGACCTTGCCGGTCCCGTCGACGGCCTTCACGACCGCGTCCACGGCCGCCTTGAACTCGGCGTCGGTCGCCTTGACGTTCCCGGCCTTCGCCTGGATCAGAACCGTCTCACTGGCCGGTTCCTCGATCCCCGCATCCTCGATGATCTTGGCGGCGGTGTGTGTCTCGCCCTTGAGCTGTTCGCTCTCCTTGACGTCGACCCGACCGGCGGCCGAACCGATCCCCATCGCCAGGACGACGAACAGCACCCAGATGCCGACGGCAGCCCATCGGTGCCTGGCGCTCCAGCCGCCGGCCCGGGCGGCTATGCCCCGCACCCGCGAATCTCCGTTCCCCATGACGGGCTTGCCCCCTCGTCTGCGGTGACGGCCCCCTGCCGCCACCTTCCGCTTCGAAGGTATGGGCCGGATAAGCACGTCTCGTCGTGCTGCCCGGTGAAGTGCGGCGGGCACGGGTCCTCCCCTCGGACCCCGCTGCCTCACCGCTGGGGAGGATTTCGGCCCCTTACATCTATCGGGACTTCTCGGGGATGAAGATCGGGGTGTCCGGTCCGTCGGCATCGCTCCTCTTTGTTGTTGCGAGACCTTGTTGAACAAGTCACAGGTGCGTGTATCGGTTGAACCGGAGCCCCGGGTTCGGACAGAGTTTCGGCAGTCCGCCCGCGCGGACCGCCGCGGCCGTCGTGCCCGCCCCCACGGGGCACGACGGCCGCTCTATGGTGTGGGCCATGACGACGAGGTATGCGGCGCTGCTGCGCGGGATCAACGTGGGCGGCAAGAAGAAGCTCCCGATGGCCGAACTGCGGCAGCTGATGGACGGCCTCGGCTACGACGGCGTCCGCACCCATCTGCAGAGCGGCCAGGCCGTCTTCGCGTCCGGCCACGGCGACGAGGAGTCCCTGGCCGCCGAACTCGCGCAGGCCATCCAGAAGCACTTCGGCTTCGCCGTCGACGTGATCGTGCGCGACCACGCCTACCTCAAGTCGATCGCCGAGGCCTGCCCGTTCCCGGCCGCCGAACTGGAGGCCAAACAGCTCCACGTCACCTACTTCTCCGCCCCGGTGGACGACGAACGGTTCGCGGAGATCGACCGGGAGACCTACCTCCCCGAGGAGTTCCGGCTCGGCGACCGCGCCCTGTACCTGTACGCGCCGGAGGGCCTCGGCCGCTCCCAGCTCGCCGCCCACCTCGCCAGACCCCGTATCAACAAAGGCCTGATCGCCACGAGCCGCAACTGGAACACCGTCATGAAACTGGTGGAGCTCACGGGAGAGTGACCGGGCGGAACCCGGCTCTTCATGGCAGGTACACACGACTGTGCGAGGCTCCTCCCATGCGTTACATCATCATCGGAGCGGGAGCCGTCGGCGGTTCGATCGGCGGGCGTCTCGCGGGCGCGGGGCACGAGGTGGTCCTGGTCGCGCGCGGTGCGCACCACGCGGCGCTGCGGGACGGCGGGCTGCGCCTGAAGGTGCCCGACGGCGAGTACACCTACCGGCTGTCGACCGTCGAAGGGCCGGACGAGCTGGGTGAGTTGAGGGCCGACGACGTGCTCGTCCTCGCCGTGAAGACCCAGGACACCGTGGGCGCGCTGCAGGCCTGGGGCGCGGTGCCGGTCGCCGGCGGCGGCAGCGCGGCCGAGCGGCTGCCGTTGTTCTGCGCGCAGAACGGGGTGGAGGGCCAGCGGCTCGCCCTGCGGGTCTTCCGGCGGGTGTACGGCGTCTGCGTCTGGCTGCCGTCCACGTTCGTCGAACCGGGCGTCGTCTCCGCCGCGGGAGCCCCGCTCACCGGCATCCTGCACCTGGGCCGCCATCCGCACGGCACCGACGAGACGGCACGCCTGGTCGGTGCCGACCTGGAGAAGACGGGGTACTTCGAGGCACCGGTCGTGCCGGACGTGGCGCGCTGGCAGTACGCCAAGCTCCTGTCCAACCTCGGCAACGCGCTGGAGGCGGTCGCCGGGCCGATCGCCGATGACGAGGCCGTGGCGCTGTACACGCGCGTGCGCGCCGAGGGCCAGGCCGTGCTCGACGCCGCCGGCATCGCGTACGCGAGCGTCGAGGAACAGCAGGCGGTACGCGGCCACAAGGTCGACCTGGTCCCCCTCGAAGGCGCCCCGCGCGGCGGCGGCTCCTCCTGGCAGTCGCTCACCCGGGGCACCGGCACCATCGAGGCCGACCACCTCAACGGCGAGATCGCCCTGCTGGGCCGCCTGCACGGCGTACCGACCCCGCTCAACGAGCTGTTGCAGCACCTCGCCAACACCTTCGCGCGTGAGCGCCGGGCACCCGGATCCCTGCCGGTCGAGGATCTCGTCCGCCTCGCCGACGAGGCTGTCGCATTTGTTCAAGAGTCCGGAGCGGCCTCCTCCTAGCGTGGGGTGCATGACGTACGACGACGACCCGAAGCACCTGCACACGTTCATGACCGAGTGTGCCGCCGAGGCGGCGCGTGTGGCGCGCGGCGTCCCGGCGGACCGGCTCGGCAATCCCACTCACTGCGGCGACTGGGACGTCCGCGCCCTGGTCAACCACTGGGTCCTCTACACCTCGCACGGCCTGGAGCACCGCGCCCTGCGCAAACAGCTCCCCGAGGAGCTGACCGCCCGCGACTTCACCGCGGACCCCGACTGGCCCGCGGCCTACGCCGCCCAGCTGGACCGCGCCGTCGCCGCCTGGGCCGACCCGGCGGTGTGGGAGGGCGAGGTCGACCTGGGCATGGCGAAGATGCCCGCCGCCGAGATCGCCTCGATGGTGATCAAGGAGATGGCGGTGCACGGCTGGGACGTCGCCACCGCCACCGGCCAGCACTTCCACGTCTCGGACGAGGCGGCCCGCTTCGTCCTCGACGTGGTCGAGAAGCACGCCGAGCTCTACCGGCAGTACGACGGCTTCGCCGACCCCGTACCGGTGCCGGACGACGCCCCGGTGTTCGACCGGGCGCTCGCCGCCAGTGGACGGGACCCCAAATTGGGCCACTGAAAAGGCAATGAATTGGGCCGGTACACTGCACCACTCGACCACTACCGTCGACCCCATGACGAACACCCCGCCGACCCGGGTCGACTTCTGGTTCGACCCCGCCTGCCCCTTCGCCTGGATCACCTCCCGCTGGCTCCTGGAGGTCGAGCGCGAACGCCCCCTCGACCTCCGCTTCCATGCGATGAGCCTCTACCTGCACAACCTCGGCAACGAACTCCCCGACTGGTACCGGGAGCTGGTCGACAAGTCGATCGGCCCGGTACGGGTCGCGGTGGCCGCCGCCGAGCGGCACGGCGAAAAGGTGCTGCGCGACCTGTACACGGCGTTCGGCACCCGGATCCACGAACGCAAGGACGAGGACTTCGACGCCGTGATCGCCGATTCCCTCGCCGAACTCGGCCTCCCCGAGGATCTCGCCACCGCAGCGCACGACCCGTCGTACGACGAGGCCGTACGCCGCAGCCACGAGACGGGCACCGAGCCGGAATCGGGCGGTTATGTGGGCACGCCCACCATTCATGTCGACGGAACGGTGTGGTTCGGACCAGTGCTGAGGGCGATCCCGCGGGGAACACGCGCGGCCGAACTCTTCGACAGCTTCCGGGTGCTGGCGACCGACCCGGACTTCTTCGAGCTGAAGCGCACCCGCACGGGCGGGCTGTCCTTCGACTAGTCCCGGATGGACAAGGGGAGTTCCGCGTTCACCGTCGCGCCTTGCGGTGTGGTGCGGATGCGTCCCGCCGTTCTGATCGACACGCTCGTGCACGGAGCGGATGCCCACCCCGTGCGTCCACGGTTCGGCGCGGCTGCCGCTGTCGGCGACCGTCACGCCCAGGGCATCGCCGGGCAGTTCGAGGATGAGCACGGCCGTCGCGGCGCCCGAGTGACGGCATCGATCGTGACGACAAGGGGGCGTCCGTCGGCGGCGCGCAGATGCGTGGCGCGCCGGCGGATGGCGTCGACCAGGCCGAGTTCGTCGAGGGCATTCAGACCCGGTCGCCCCGCCACTCCCCGTCCCGCCGTGCCCATCGCACAGCGGGAGCGACCGCGAGGCCCGCGAGGGCGAACAGGACGGCGAGCACCGCCCAGCCCGCCCCGCCGTGCCGGATCGCCGTCACCGTGACCAGGGCCGGGCCCGCCATCATCCCGGCGGACATGCCCGCGCCGAACACGCCCTGGTAGACGCCGTGGGCGCGGGCGTCGGCGAGTTCGTAGCCGAGGGTCCAGCCGCCCGCCGCCATCAGCACCTCGGAGAAGACCTGCACCACCGCGCCGACGGTCAGCGCGAGCACGGCCCACACGGGGGAGAGGCCGGCCGAGACGGCGTACACCGCGCAGGCCGCGGCCAGCAGCAGTCCGGCCCAGCCCATCGCCCTTACGGCACCGGGCACTTGGGAAACCCGGCGGGCGACCCGCACCTGGAACAGGGCCACCAGCGCACAGTTCACGATCATCAGCACGGCCGCGGTCCAGCGCGGCGCCTCGGTCCGCTCGACGATCCACAGGGGCAGACCGACCTCGGACAGGGTGTACTGCACGACCAGCACGGCATTGAGGACGGTGACCGCGAGATACGGCAGGTCCCGCACGGCACGCCAGCGGTCGCCCACGGGAGCGCCGGCCGCCACCCGCTCCACCGCGTGGGGCGCGAGCGGCAGCCTGCGTACCATCAGCGCGGGCGCCACGAACGACACCGCGTTCAGCACGATCACCGTCACATACGCGCCCCGCGTGTCGAGTTGGAGAGCGACGGCCCCGAACGCGCCACCCACACCCATCGCGACGTTCGTGACCATCCGCAGATACGCGCGGGCCTCCACCCGCGTCGCCGCCGGCAGCACATCGGCGTAGATCGCGCCCTGCACCCCACGGCTCGCCATCTGCAGCCCGGTCGCGCAGACGACCGCCACGAGGAAACCGGCATACGACTGCACCAGGACGTACGCCGCCGTAGCCATCCCGGTGCCGGCCCACAGCAGCGCCCCCACCTGCCGGGCGCCCCACCGGTCAGCGGCCCGCCCGGCCGGTACGCCCGCCGCGACGCCGACCAGTCCGGCCACCGTCAGGCCGAGCCCGACCGCGGTAGCGTCGAGGCCGACGATACGGGTGAAGTACAGGACGCCGAGGGGGAAGTAGAGCCCGTTGCCGAGGGAGTTGAAGAGCGTCAGCACGGTGGCGCGGCGCAGCGCCGGGTCGGCGGGGAGGAGACCGGCGGCTCTGGTGGCCCGGTCGGGGCGGGCACCGGTCGTAAGGTCGACGTCCTGTTCCGAGCCCGGTGAGGCGGGTGTCGTGGTCATGAGAACAGCGAAGCCGGTGGCGCGTGTCCGCCGACAATGATTTAGCGTGGCGCTCAATGATCGAGTTCCGCTTCGATGTCGGTGACCTCGCGACCACCTCCTTCGCGTACTCCCCGCTGCAGGAGGCGGTGTTCTCGCTGCGCTGTCTGCACGACCCGGCCCGCTACCCGCACCACCGGCCCTGGCTGCGCCGTATCCGCCCCCGACTCGACGCGCTGGACGGCGAGCTGCTCGCCGCCCTCGCCGCCCCCTGGTTCTGGGTGCCGGACTTCCTCACCCCGCGCCCCGAACGTGCCCGCCCGGCCTTGCCCGACGAGCTCGTCCGGCTCCGCGCCACACCACCGGACGTCGTCGTCGCGGACTTCCACGCCACGTACCGGACCGCGGACGCCCTGCCGCCCGTCGTGGCCCGGGGCCTGACCGACCCGGCGGCCTTCCTCACCCGCATCACCGACGCCCTCGACGCCTACTGGCACACCTGCCTCGCCGCGGACTGGTGGCCGCGCGCCCAGAGCATCCTGGAGTCCGACCTCGCCCACCGCAGCCGGGTACTCGCCGAGCAGGGAGCGGGGGCGTTGTTCGCGGGCCTCGACGACCGCCTCACCTGGTCCGACGGCCAACTCCACCTGTCCACCAGGGACTTCGTGCTCCAGGCCCCGTGGACCGACACGAGCATCGCAGGCCGCGGTCTGGTGCTGCTGCCGAGCCTGTTCGCCCGCGGAGCCCAGCCCCTGATCGACCCCCTGCGCCCGCCCACCCTGATCTATCCGGCGTACGGCCGCGCCACCCTCGCCGAGACACCGCCCCCGCCCACCGACACGGCCCTGGTACGCCTCCTCGGCGCCCCCCGGGCCCGACTGCTCCTGCTCCTCGCGGAACCGGCCTCCACCACGGAACTGGCCCACCGCCTGCACGTCACCCCGGGCGCGGTCAGCCAGCACCTCGCGGTCCTCCACGACGCGGGGCTGCTGAGCCGCACACGCAGCGGCCGGGTCGTGCGGTACGCGCGCACGACGCTGGGCGACGATCTGTGCCGTGATCGGTAGCGGAGGGTGCGGTGCAGCGCGGCCGGACTAGGCGCCGACAGCCGCCAGCACCGGCCTGCGCGCCTCGTGGTACCGCTCCAGCAGCACCTGCGCCACCTCCGGTGCCGCGCCCAGCACCTTGGAGAGTACGTCCGCCTGCGCCGCGCCCCGCGCGATACGGTCCGGCAGGAAACCGGGGGCCAGGACGTACGGCGCCACGGCCACCCGTTCGCAGCCCAGGGCCCGCAGTTCGCGGACCGCGTCCTCGGTGCGCGGAAGAGACGCGGAGGCGAACGCGGGCCGCACGGCGCACCAACCGGTGTGCCGCCACTCCCGCGCGATTTCTGCGATCACCGCGATCGCCTCCGGGTCGGTGGACCCCGCCGAGGCCAGCACGACCCCGGTCGAGGGCTTGTCGGCGGGGCTCAGGCCCGCCTCGTACAGACGGCGTTCGAGGGCCGACAGAAGCAGCGGGGACGGGCCGAGCACCTCTGCCTGGCGGATCCGGAGCGACCGCGGCGCGTCCCGCAGGACCGCCGGGATGTCCGCCTTCGCATGGAACGCACGGGTCAGGAGCAGGGGGAGCGCCACGACGTCACGGACGCCCTCCGCCGCCAGGGACTCCAGCACCCCGTGCACCGAGGGGACGTTGAAGTCCAGGAAGCCCGTCTCCACCCGGACGTCCGGGCGCAGCGAGCGCACCCGGCGTACGAGCGTGTGCACCGTCGCGGCGTGCCGCGGGTCGCGGCTGCCGTGGGCGATGACGAGGAGGACGGGCTTCGAAGGGTGCATGGGACTCAGCTCTTCACCAGCAGACCGCGGCTGCGCAGCACCCACCGCTCCAGCGGGCTGAAGATCAGCAGGTCGATGGCTATGCCGACGAAGAGGATGAGCAGGATGGCCTCGAAGACCATCGCCATGTCGCCCGCCGTTCGACCGTTCTCCAGCAACTGGCCGAGCCCCACTCCCAGGTCGGGGAACTGGGCGATGATCTCCGCCGCCATCAGCGAGCGCCACGAGAAGGCCCAGCCCTGCTTCATGCCCGCCACATAACCGGGCAGTGCCGCCGGCAGCGTGACGTGCCAGATGCCCTTGACGCCCGTCGCGCCCATGGTGCGGCCGGCGCGCAGGAACAGCGGCGGCACCTGGTCGACGCCGGACACCAGGCCGTTGGCGATGGACGGGACCGCGCCGAGCAGGATCACCGCGTACATCATGGAGTTGTTCAGGCCCAGCCAGATCACGGCCGGCGGCACCCACGCCACCGACGGCAGCGACTGCAGTCCGGAGAGGATCGGGCCGATGGCCGCGCGCACGAACTTCACCCGCGCCACCAGCAGACCCAGCGGGGTTCCGATGAGCAGCGCGAAGACGAAGCCCAGCAGACCGCGCGAGACGCTGGTCCAGATGTAGCCGAGCAGGTCGCCCTTCAGCCACGCTTCCTTGAACGTGCTGCCCACGGCACCGGGCGAAGGCAGCTTGGTCGGGTCGTCGACGATCGGGTAGAGGAGGAACCAGGCCGTGAGGACCACGGCGAGCGCGATGATCGGCGGCAGGATCTTGTTCGTGAGGGTCTGCCGCAGGGTCGGGCGGCCGGTGGCCGTGGTCTCCAGTGCGTCCAGGCCCGCCTCGACGCTCCCGGCGTCCTGGACCGGAGGCGTGTCAGTGCTGGCCATGACGGCGGATCTCCCCACGCAGTACATCGGTGATCTCAAGGGACAGTTCGGCCACGGGCGCGTCCTCGATACGGCGCGGCTGGGGGATGTCCACCGCCCACTCGCGTGCGATACGGCCCGGACGCGACGACAGCAGGATCACCCTCTGGGCGAGCCGCACCGCCTCGCGCACGTTGTGCGTGACGAAGAGGACGGACACGCCCGTCTCCGCCCAGATCCGGGTCAGCTCGTCGTGCAGCACATCGCGCGTGATGGCGTCGAGGGCCGAGAACGGCTCGTCCATCAGCAGCAGGTTGCTCTCCTGGGCGAGCGCGCGGGCCAGCGCCGCGCGCTGGCGCATACCGCCGGACAGTTCGTGGACGCGCTTGCCGTACGCGCCCTTCAGCCGGACCAGTTCGAGCAGCTGCTCGGCCCGGCCCCGGCGGTCGTTCTTGGCGACTCCCCTGAGCTTCAGGGCGAGTTCGATGTTCTTGCCCGCGGTCAGCCACGGGAACAGGGCGTGCTCCTGGAACATCAGGGCAGGCCGCCCCTCTGTCGTGATGGAGCCCGCGGTGGGCTTGTCGAGCCCCGCCACCAGGTTCAGCAGCGTGGACTTGCCGCAGCCCGAGGCTCCCAGGAGGGTGACGAACTCGCCCGGCGCGACATCGATGCTGATGTCGTCCAGGACGAGCTGCTGCCCGCCGGGTGTACCGAAGGACTTCGACACGTGCTCGAGCCGTGCCGCGTATTCGACCGACTCGTCGGCCTTGGCGAGCGTCGTGGTCGTGGCCATGGTCGTCACCTCCTGGGAACTGGTCGGTGCTACGTCAGCTGGTGCCGAGGCCTGCGGCGTCGACCGTGCTCTCGCCCTCGGCCTTGAGGACCTTGTTGAGGAGCGTGAGGTCGTAGATGCCCTTCAGGTCCGGCTTCTGCAGCAGACCGGCCTTGACCGCGTGCTCCGCCTCGGTGTTGAGGGTGGAGGCCAGCGGGTCGTTGGTGAACTGGATCGACTTCCAGGCCGGGTCCAGGACGTTCGGCTTCAGCGCCTTGCCCGAGTCCGCCTCCAGCTGTGTGTTGGCCGCGGCCTTCGCCTGGTCGGGGTTGGCGTTGATCCACTTGTTGGCCTCGACGGAGGCCTTCAGGACGGCCTCGACGGCCTTCGGGTGCGCCTTGAGGAACTTCTGCGACACGATGATGTTCGTGATCACGAACTTCTTGTCCGGCCACAGCGATGCCTCGTCGAGCAGCACCTTGCCGCCCTCGGCGACCAGCTTGGACGCGGTCGGCTCCGGCACCCAGGCGCCGTCGATGGAGCCGGACTTGTAGGCATCCGGGGTGATCTTGTTGTCCGTGCGGACGACCGTGACATCGCCCTTGCCGCTCTGCGCGTCGACCTTCCAGCCCTGGTCGGCGGCCCAGTTGAGGAACGCCACATCCTGCGTGTTGCCGAGCTGGGGCGTCGCGATCTTCTTGCCCTTGACGTCCTTCAGGGACTTGATCTTCTTCGGGTTGACGACCAGCTTCACACCACCGGACGCCGAACCACCGATGATCTTCAGGCTCTTGCCGTTGGACTTGACGTAGCCGTTGATCGACGGGGAGGGGCCGATCCAGCCGATGTCGATGGAGCCGGAGTTGAGCGCCTCGATCTCGGACGGGCCGGCGTTGAAGATGGCGGGCGAGACCTTGGTGGCGCCCAGCTCCTTCTGGAAGAAGCCCTTCTGGATGCCGACCAGCGCGGTCGCATGCGTCAGATTGCCGAAGTAACCGATCTTGACGGAGTCGAGCCCGTCGATCTTCTTGGCCCCGGCGGCGACCTTCGTGGTCTCCTTGTTGTCCGACTTGGACCCGTAGCCGCAAGCGGCGAGCGTGAGCAGGGGAAGTGCGGCTACCACGGCTACACCGCGGCGAAGGAACGTTGAGCGGTTGACAGGCACGGGAGGTGTTCCTCTCGGAGGCCCGGCGGTCACGGTCTTTCAGGTCGTGGCCGGGAGGTCGGCAGGTCTTCGTCGCTTCCGGGACGTCGGGTGGGGGGACGGGGCGCGCAGGCAGTGCGCGTACGTCAACGCACACATCGCGCCACTCCGCCCTGCCCGCTGCCCAGAGCGCCGCTGCCGACGCGGCCGCCCTCCTTGGCGAACGTGGAGTAGTAGTCGTGGGAGTTCATGTCAGAAGTCCCAACCGTCGTCCTCGGACTCGTCCTTGACCGGCTCCGGGGACGCGAACGACTCGCCGACCATGCCCGCGGTGAGCGTGGTGCCGTCGTTCGGGTCGATCAGGATGAACGAGCCGGTGCGGCGCGAGTCGGCGTAGGAGTCCACCGGCAGCGGTTCCGCGGTGCGGATCTTGACGCGGCCGATGTCGTTGGCGACGAGCTGTCCCGGGTGCGGGTGCAGGGACAGGTCGTCGAGCGTGAGACGGGACGGGATGTCCTTGACGATGGCCTTGACCGTGCGGGTGCCGTGCTTGAGCAGCACCCGGTGGTTGATGGTCAGCGCCTGGTCGGCGACGTGGCAGACGGTCGCCTCGATGTCCTGCGTGGTCGCCGGGGCGTCCTTGCTGGGCACGATCAGGTCGCCGCGCGAGATGTCGATGTCGTCCTCCAGGAGGATCGTCACCGACTGGGTGGTCCAGGCGACGTCGACCGGCTCACCGAGCAGGTCGATGCCGGAGATGCGGGAGGCACGGCCCGAGGGGAGCACGGTGACGGCCTCGCCGACGTGGAAGGAACCCGCGGCGATCTGGCCCGCGTAGCCCCGGTAGTCCGGGTGCTCGGCGGTCTGCGGGCGGATCACGTACTGCACGGGAAGGCGCGCGTGGCAGTGGCTCAGGTCGTGCGTGACCGGGACGGTCTCCAGGTGTTCGAGCACCGTCGGGCCGCCGTACCAGTCCATGTTGGCGGACGGCTCCACCACGTTGTCACCGGCGAGCGCCGAGATCGGGATCGCGGTGACCTCGGGGACGCCCAGTTCGGTCGCGTACGCCGTGAACTCCTCGGCGATCGCGGCGAAGACCGGTTCCTTGTAGTCGACCAGGTCCATCTTGTTGACGGCGAGGACGACGTGCGGGACGCGCAGCAGGGCGGCGATCGCGGCGTGCCGGCGGGTCTGCTCGACGACGCCGTTGCGGGCGTCGACCAGGATCACGGTCAGCTCGGCGGTGGAGGCACCCGTCACCATGTTGCGGGTGTACTGCACATGGCCGGGCGTGTCGGCGAGGATGAACCGCCGCCGGGGCGTGGCGAAGTAGCGGTAGGCCACGTCGATCGTGATGCCCTGCTCGCGCTCGGCCCGCAGACCGTCGGTGAGCAGCGCGAGGTCGGGGGCCTCCTGGCCGCGGCTCGCGGAGGCGCGCTCGACGGCCTCCAACTGGTCGACGAGGACCGACTTGGAGTCGTGCAGCAGCCGGCCGACGAGCGTGGACTTGCCGTCGTCGACCGAACCGGCGGTCGCGAACCGCAGAAGGGTCGTCTCGGAGAGTTCCGTGGTCGTGCTCATGCCTAGAAGTACCCCTCGCGCTTACGGTCTTCCATCGCGGCCTCGGACATCTTGTCGTCGGCGCGGGTGGCGCCGCGCTCGGTGAGCCGGGAGGCGGCGATCTCCGTGATGACCTGCTCCAGCGTCACGGCGTCCGAGTCGACGGCGCCCGTGCAGGACATGTCGCCGACGGTCCGGTACCGGACGAGCCGCTTCTCGACCTTCTCGCCGTCCTTGGGGCCGCCCCACTCACCCGCGGTCAGCCACATGCCGCTGCGGGCGAACACCTCACGCTCGTGCGCGAAGTAGATCTCCGGCAGCTCGATGCCCTCGCGGGCGATGTACTGCCACACGTCCAGCTCGGTCCAGTTGGACAGCGGGAAGACCCGCACGTGCTCGCCGGGCGCGTGCCGGCCGTTGTACAGGTTCCACAGCTCGGGGCGCTGGCGGCGCGGGTCCCACTGCGAGAACTCGTCCCGCAGCGAGAACACCCGCTCCTTGGCGCGCGCCTTCTCCTCGTCGCGCCGGCCGCCGCCGAAGACCGCGTCGAACCTCTCCGCCTGGATCTTCTCCGTCAGCGGCAGCGTCTGCAGCGGGTTGCGGGTGCCGTCCGGGCGCTCCTTGAGGACCCCCCGGTCGATGTAGTCCTGCACGGAGGCGACGTGCAGCCGCAGCCCGTGCTCGGCCACCGTCCGGTCGCGGTACTCCAGGACCTCGGGGAAGTTGTGCCCGGTGTCCACGTGCAGCAGCGAGAAGGGCACCGCGGCCGGCGCGAAGGCCTTCAGCGCCAGATGCAGCATGACGATGGAGTCCTTGCCGCCGGAGAACAGGATCACCGGCCGCTCGAACTCGCCCGCCACCTCACGGAAGATGTGCACCGCCTCGGACTCGAGGGCGTCCAGGTGCGAGAGGGCGTACGGGGAGGCCGTACCCTCCTCGACCGCAGCGACGGTCGTCGTCATGCCAGTCCCCTTTCGGTGAGCAGCGCGTGGACCGCGGCCGCGGACTCCTGGACGGTCTGGTGCTGCGACTCGATGCGCAGATCGGGCGTCTCGGGCTCCTCGTAGGGGTCGTCCACCCCGGTGAGCCCGGACAGCTCGCCCGCCGCCTGCTTGGCGTACAGACCCTTCACATCACGTACGGAGCACACCTCGACCGGGGTCGCCACATGCACCTCGATGTACGGCGCCCCGCCCTCCTGGTGGCGCTTGCGCACCGCCTCGCGGCTGTCCGCGTACGGCGCGATCACCGGGACGAGCGCCTTGACGCCGTTGCGGGCGAGCAGTTCGGCGAGGAAACCGATGCGCTGCACGTTGGTGTGCCGGTCCTCGCGGCTGAAGCCGAGGCCCGCCGAGATGAACTCGCGGATCTCGTCGCCGTCGAGCACCTCGACCAGGTGGCCCTCGGCGCGCAGCCGGCCGGCCAGCTCGTACGCGATGGTGGTCTTGCCGGCACTCGGCAGACCCGTGAGCCAGACGGTGGCCCCGGTCGTCACGTTCGTCTCCTGAATGTCTGTCGTCGTCATCCGTGCAGCCCGCACTCGGTCTTGGCGCTGCCCGCCCAGCGGCCCGCGCGCGCGTCCTCGCCCTCCAGGACGCGGCGGGTGCAGGGGGCGCAGCCGACGGACGCGTAGCCGTCCATCAGCAGCGGGTTGGTCAGTACGCCGTGTTCGGCGACGTAGGCGTCCACGTCGTCCTGGGTCCAGCGGGCGATCGGGGAGATCTTGACCTTCTGCCGCTTCTCGTCCCAGCCGACGACCGGGGTGTTCGCCCGGGTCGGGGACTCGTCGCGGCGTAGACCCGTCGCCCAGGCCACGTAGTTCTTCAGGCCCTGCTCCAGCGGCTGGACCTTGCGGAGCTTGCAGCACAGGTCGGGGTCGCGGTCGTGCAGCTTGGGGCCGTACTCCGCGTCCTGCTCGGCGACCGACTGACGCGGGGTCAGCGTGATGACGTTGACGTCCATCACGGCCTCGACCGCGTCGCGGGTGCCGATGGTCTCCGGGAAGTGGTAGCCGGTGTCGAGGAACACCACGTCCACGCCGGGCATGGCACGCGAGGCGAGGTGGGCGACCACCGCGTCCTCCATCGACGAGGTCACGCAGAAACGCTTGCCGAAGGTGTCGGCCGCCCACTGGAGGATCTCCAGCGCGGAGGCGTCCTCCAATTCACGGCCGGCCTGCTCGGCGAGCGCCTTCAGGTCCTCGGTCGCCTTCTCTTCCTGAACCGCGGTCATATCTCGTCTCCCCCTGCTTCGGAGTGCTGAAGGCCCCGGGCGAGCAGCCCGAGGAACTTCAGCTGAAAAGCCCGGTTGCACGCCGCGCATTCCCAGGCGCCGTGGCCCTGCTCGGAGGGACGCAGGTCCTCGTCGCCGCAGTAGGGGCAGTAGAAGGGGGCGGCCCGCTCGCTCACGACAGGGCCTCCTCGGACGCACGGGAGGCCCAGGCGGCGAAGCGCTCGCCGTCCTCGCGCTCGGCCTGGAACCGCTTGAGGACACGCTCGACGTAGTCGGGCAGCTCCTCGGACGTGACCTTCAGGCCACGCACCTTGCGGCCGAACCCGGCCTCCAGGCCGAGTGCACCGCCGAGGTGCACCTGGTAGCCCTCGACCTGCTCGCCCCGGTCGTTGAGGACGAGCTGGCCCTTGAGACCGATGTCCGCGACCTGGATACGGGCGCAGGCGTTCGGGCAGCCGTTGATGTTGATGGTGATGGGCTCGTCGAACTCCGGGATGCGGCGCTCCAGTTCGTCGATCAGGGACGAACCGCGCTGCTTGGTCTCGACGATGGCCAGCTTGCAGTACTCGATACCGGTGCAGGCCATGGTGCCGCGCCGGAACGGGGACGGCTTGGCCGTCAGGTCCAGCGCATCCAGGGCCTCGACCAGCGGCTCGACCTGTGCCTCCTCGACATCGAGGATGATCATCTTCTGCTCGACGGTGGTCCGCACCCGGCCCGAGCCGTGGGCCTCGGCGACCTCCGCGATCTTCGTGAGCGTGGCGCCGTCGACACGGCCGACGCGCGGGGCGAAGCCGACGTAGAACCGGCCGTCCTTCTGCCGGTGCACGCCGACGTGGTCGCGCCAGCGGCCCGAGGGCTCGGCGGGCGCGGGACCGTCGACCAGCTTGCGCTTGAGGTAGTCGTCCTCCAGGACCTGGCGGAACTTCTCCGGGCCCCAGTCGGCGACGAGGAACTTCAGACGGGCGCGGGTGCGCAGTCGCCGGTAGCCCCAGTCGCGGAAGATGCCGACCACGCCGGCCCACACCTCGGGCACTTCCTCCAGCGGAACCCAGGCGCCGAGCCGGACGCCGAGCTTCGGGTTGGTGGAGAGGCCGCCGCCGACCCACAGGTCGAAGCCGGGGCCGTGCTCGGGGTGCTCGACACCGACGAAGGCGATGTCGTTGATCTCGTGCACCACGTCGAGCAGCGGGGAGCCGGAGATCGCCGTCTTGAACTTGCGGGGCAGGTTGGAGAACTCCTTGCTGCCGATGTAGCGCTCGTGGATCTCCTCGATCGCCCAGGAGCCGTCGATGATCTCGTCCTCGGCGATCCCGGCGACCGGCGAGCCGATGACCACACGCGGGCAGTCGCCGCAGGCCTCGGTGGTGGACAGGCCGACGGCCTCCAGCCGGTTCCAGATCTCCGGGACGTCCTCGATGCGGATCCAGTGCAGCTGGATGTTCTGCCGGTCGGTGATGTCGGCGCTGCCGCGCGCGAACTCCTGAGAGATCTCACCGATCACACGCAGCTGCTGGGTGGTGAGGCGGCCGCCGTCGATGCGCACCCGCAGCATGAAGTACTTGTCGTCCAGCTCCTCCGGCTCCAGGATCGCGGTCTTGCCGCCGTCGATGCCGGGCTTGCGCTGGGTGTACAGGCCCCACCAGCGCATACGTCCGCGCAGGTCGTTGGGGTCGATCGAGTCGAAGCCGCGCTTGGAGTAGATCGTCTCAATGCGTGTCCGCACATTGAGACCGTCGTCGTCCTTCTTGAACTGCTCGTTGCCGTTCAGCGGGGTGTGGTGCCCCGCGGCCCACTGACCCTCTCCGCGGTGACGGCTCACCTTGCGGCGGGGAGTCGAAGCGGCAGGCTTCTGCGGGGTGGCGGCCATGGTGATTACGTCCTTCGGGACAGGCGGGAAGCGGCTCTGACCTGCGCGTTCGGGCGCATGGGCATACGTGCGCGACATTGCGCAGGATAAGAGGGATGTCGTGGATGTCGGGCTGTGCTGTGGCTCTCAGCTCGCCGGACAGATGGCGCTGGACATGCGGCCGAGGTCGACGTGCCGCCGACTCACCAAGGCAATTCCAGTTCCGGACATGACGGAAGCGTGTCATGGCAATCTGGACACAGTCCAGCTTCGTCCAAGATGCGGACACCCTTGTCCCGAACTGTGAGACAAGGGTGTCGTCGATCACATCGGCTGCCGCCGGTCTTGTCGGTGCAGGTCAGGCGCGGTATGCCCCGGGCCACGGCCCTGGTGCCGCCACCTCCGCCTGCTCCTCGACCTTGGTGTCGAAGAGCTTGAAGCCCCGGCGCAGATAGTTGTCCATGGCGTGCTCCCCGTCCAGGCTGCACGTATGCAGCCAGACCCGCTTCGTCTGCGCCAGTCCGGGCCAGCGCTCAGCGAGGTCCCAGGCGCGGGCGGCGCCGTACGACAGCAGGTGCCCGCCGATCCGCCGCCCCCGGAAGGCCGGCACCAGACCGAAGTAGACGATCTCCACGACCCCGTCGTCCTGCGGGTCCAGTTCGACGTATCCCGCGGGCGTTCCCCGGTCGTATGCGACCCAAGTCTCCACCCCTGGCCGGTCCAGATGCTCCTGCCACCGCGCATACGTCCAGCCCAGCCGGTCGATCCAGCGGATGTCGCCGCCGACGGACGCATACAGGAACCGGCTGAACTCGGGCGAGGCAACCTCGGAACGAACAATCCGCACGTCCCCTTCCGGCGCGGCGGCCGGGAGGAGGTCGGTCGGGGCGGTCTGCTCCAGGGACCAGGTGGTCACGGGAATGTTGGTCATGCAGGTCAGGGAATCATCCGGTCCACAGATCTGTCGATCGCCGCGGTCCGGTAGCGCCCCGAAGCGGCGCGGCGAACTGCGCGACCGGCCACAACGACGCCGCAGACGAATGGGGACCCAGCCCGCGGAGCGACTATTCCAGAGCCCCGTCGATCGAGCTCAGCGGCAACGCGTACAACATCCGCCCGGCCTGAGACCACACCTCACCGGTCTCCTCCCCATAAGAGAGGGCCCCGGAGGGTCCGGCCCAGCAGCGGTTCGTCCCGTCCGCCGCGCACCGCGTGGCCTTCGCGTCGTGCGCGTTCTGCCGCCACAGCGTGCCGTGGCCGTCCGCGGTGTCCGCCGCGCGGGCCAGGTACCACTGTGACCCGTACGACAGGACCCCGCCGACGCCGGCCGTCTTCGTCTCGTACGCCTCGATCGCGGTCGCGCGTCCCGCGGGGTCGGTGGCCAGCAGTCCGGCGCGGGCCGGGTCGCTGCTGAACGCGTAACGCCACAGCCGGGTGTGCCGGCCGCTGTCCGCGGGCACCCACTCGCTCGCCACCAGGCTGTCCGGCGCGGTGCTGCGGTCGAGGGAGATCGTCGCCGGGAGTGCGCTCCCACCGGTGAGCCGGTACGAGCCGATGGCCGGCAGGACGTACCGCGCGCCGTCCGCGGCCCAGCCGCCGCGCACCCTGCCGACCGCGCCGCTGTCGACGGTGGTCCGCTGGATGCGGTGCATGTCGTAGACGTACAGACCGTCGGCGGCGGTGACCAGGAGCTTGTCCTGGTACCAGACCATGCCGGAGACGGGGGAGGTGAGCCCGCGGTAGTCGCGGCCGCCGTCGACGGGGACGGCGAGGGTCACCCAGGCGTAGGTGAGGCGGTCGGGGTCGCTCGCGTCGACGAAGGCGACCCGGGCGAGGCCCGGCTTCGCCGACCTGCCCGCCGGGTGGGTCCAGCCGGAGAGGATCACACGGCGGTCGCCCCAGTGGCCGTCGTCGTCCGCGTCCCCGGAGGTGGTGACCGCGCCGGCCCGCCAGCCGCGGGTGTCGGCGGCGTCCCAGCAGTAGGCGCGCGTGGCGGCGGGCGCCACCGGCAGCGCCGTGCGCTCGGTGGTCGTACAGTCGGCCGCGGCCAGCAGGGAGTGGTCGGCGTCGTCGAGGACCGTGCTCACGCCGACGGGCCTGCCCATGGCGGCGGCGAGCCGGTCCAGGGTGCTGCGCGGCACCAGCCGCTCCTGGAGCCGCAGCCCGGTCGTCCGCTCGGAAGCAGCGAGCGCCTTCAGGGCCCCGGGCCGGTCACCGACCGTGGCCTGCGAGGCGCTGATCATGGTGGCGGCGGCGGTGAGCGCGAGGGCGGTCCCGGCGAGGCAGGCGCGCAGCGCGCGGCCCCGCTTCTGCCTGCGGTGTCGGCCACGTTGCTTCATACGTCCTCCCGAGGCGGGCCAACTGCGGCCATTGGTCCTTGTGTTGACCAAAGGAGCAGGTGGGGTGGCCCGTAGAGGGATGCTACGGCAGTCCGGGGCGGTAGGGCACGAAGACCGTGCAAATATGCGGAAGATACGGCCGTGTGGTCACTGAGGGGTATGTGTCGGACACGCTCAGGGCAGGTCGGCCGGCTGCCGCACCTTGATCACCGAGGGTGCCGTCGACTGCGGCAGCAGGTCGCGCGGGTCGGCCGGCAGGAGCAGCTCCACCTCCGCGTCCTCCGCGAAGCGGTAGGGCCGGTGCTCCAGCAACCCGCCGAGGTAGCGCCGTACTCGGGACATCTCGGCGCGCACCGTCACCGTGCGGGCCGGGTCGCCGAACACCTCCTCGGCCAGGCCCGCCGCGCTGCGGCCGCCACGCTGCAGGGCGAGCAGATAGAGCAATTCGGCGTGCCGGGGGCTCAGTTCGTGGCTCCAGGAGCCCGCTGACCCGGACACCGTGACCGACCAGCGGCGCGACTGCGTCAGGTCCAGCACGATGCGCGTGGCGCCACGCGGCACCGGCTCGTCCGTGGCCCGGATCAGCCAGCCCTCGGCCAGCGGCTCCACCGAGCACAGCCCGAGCGGCGGCAGCCACCGGCGGCCCGCCGTCAGCGACTTGGGCAGGGCGATCCGGCTGGTGTACGGCATCCCGGTCACCGCCGCGGTCCAGCCGTCCCGGTCCACCACCAGGGCCCGGCCGCCGACCCGGGCCAGCACCGGCGCGGCCACCGCCCGCAGCCGCTCCAGCGAGCCCAGATGCAGCTCGCGCAGCCGGGCCTCGGCGAGCTTGGCCACCGAGTCCACCCAGGCGAGCGTGGCCGGGTGCATTGTCTCCAGCGGTCCGCTGACGTCCACGACACCGATCAGCCGGCCGTCGCGCGGGTCGGTGATGGGCGCGCCGGTACAGGTCCAGGAGGTCTGCGAGCGCACGAAGTGCTCGGAGGCGAAGACCTGCACGGGCCGGCGGACCACGGCCGGGGTGCCGATGCCGTTCGTCCCGACGACGTCCTCCCGCCAGTCGGCGCCCACTTCGAAACCGAGTCCGTCCGCCTTGCGCAGGACGGCCGGGCTGCCCTCGCGCCACAGCACCCGGCCGTCCTCGTCGGCGACCACCATGATGTGGTGCGCGACGTCCGCGACCGACAGCAGCCCCTCCCGCAGCACCGGCAGGACGTGCCGCAGCGTCGTGCGCTCCCGGCGCCGCCGCACCTCGTCGGAGGGCAGCAGCCCGGAACGGCGGTCGCGGTCGGGGTCGATGCCGCTGCGCAGCATGCGCCCCCAGGACTGCTCGATCACCGGGCGCGGCGCGACGGGGGTGCGCTGCCCGGACAGCCTGGCGGCGCGGACCTCGCTGAGTACCCGCGCCGCGCGCGCCGTGTCGACCACGGCGAGCTGCGTCACGTCCGTCGGCGGGTGCACCACGGGGCCTCCCGGAAGAAGGGCTCGGGACAACCGGTTTCTCGCCGCGTTTCGGCCACGGAGCCGGAGTCGTCCGTACTGTCCGTCCATAGTGCCGTCCGTTCCCGGCGGACGGGCCCACTCCAGCCGCAGACAGCAACAAGTTGCAACCCCTTGCAACCCTGGTGGACCGGCTCCTACTTGATTGAATATTGAGCAACGCCGTCCCGAGCGGCGTTCGTGGCCTCGAACGGGCCGGTTGGGCGGGGGTGGTGCCGTGTCGGCGCAGCACCACCCCCGTACTACATGAGCCCAGGTCAGGACACCGGTCGGGCCCGCTCGACCACCGACGCCAGGTCCAGCGTGTGGGGCAGTGTCCCGAAGGCCGCGCCCGCGTCGCCGCCCAGCCGCGAGGCACAGAAGGCGTCGGCCACCTCCGGTGGGGCGAACCGGACGAGCAGCGAACCCTGGAGCACCAGCGCGAGCCGCTCCGTCAGCCGCCGGGCCCGCCCCTCGATCCCGTCCAGATCGGCCAGCTCGGTCAGCAGGTCCTTGATCGCGGCGTCCAGGCGGTGGTCGACGCCGCGGGCCCTGCCGACCTCCTGGAGGTAGGCGTCGAGGGCCTGCGGCTCGCGCCGCAGGGCGCGCAGCACGTCCAGCGCCTGGACGTTCCCGGCGCCCTCCCAGATCGAGTTGAGCGGCGACTCGCGCACCAGCCGGGGCAGCCCCGACTCCTCGACGTACCCGTTGCCGCCCAGGCACTCGGCGGCCTCCACCGCGACCGGCGCACAGCGCTTGGTCACCCAGTACTTGGCGGCAGGCACAGCGATCCGCAGCAGCGCCCGCTCCTGCTCGCTCCCGTCGTCACAGGCGGCGGCGAGCCGCAGCGCGAGCGTGGTCGCCGCCTCCGACTCCAGCGCCAGGTCGGCCAGGACGTTGCGCATCAGCGGCTTGTCGACCAGCTTCGCGCCGAACGCCTCCCGGTAGCTGCAGTGGTGCACGGCCTGGGCGACCGCCTGCCGCATCAGACCCGCCGAGCCCAGCACGCAGTCCAGCCGGGTCGCCGCCACCATGTCGATGATGGTCCGCACCCCGCGCCCCTCCTCGCCGACCCGGCGGGCCCAGGTGCCGTCGAACTCGACCTCACTGGAGGCGTTGGAGCGGTTGCCGAGCTTGTCCTTGAGCCGCTGGATCAGAAAGACGTTGCGGGAGCCGTCCTCCAGGACCCGCGGCACGAGGAAGCAGGTGAGCCCGTCCGGAGCCTGGGCGAGCACCAGAAACCCGTCGGACATCGGGGCCGAGCAGAACCACTTGTGCCCGGTGAGCTCGTACGTACCCGCCTCGGCGAGGGGCCGGGCGGTCGTCGTGTTGGCGCGTACGTCGCTGCCACCCTGCTTCTCCGTCATGCCCATCCCGAACAGCGCCCCGGCCTTGAGGCGGGCGGGCCGCAGCTCGCGGTCGTAGACCATGGACGTGAGCCGCGGCTCCCACTCGGCGGCCAGGGCCGGGTCGGTGCGCAGGGCGGGGACGGCCGCGTGGGTCATCGACAGGGGGCAGAGGTTCCCGGCCTCGACCTGTGTCCAGACCAGGAACGCGGCGGCTCTGCGGACATGGCCGCCGGGCCGGACCCAGGCGGCGGTCAGGCCCGCCGCGACACCCTTGCCGAGCAGGCGGTGCCAGGCGGGGTGGAAGTCCACCTCGTCGACGCGGTGGCCGTGGCGGTCGTGGGTGCGCAGCCGGGGCGGATTCTCGTTGGCCTGGACCGCCCACTCCTGCAGCTGCGCCGAACCGGAGGCCCGGCCGAGCGCGGCCAGCTCGCCGTGCGCCTCGTCGAGCAGCTCGGGGTCCAGGTGCCGTTCGACGGCCTCGGTGAGGGCACGGTCGGCGCCGAAGAGGTCGTAGTCGGTCAGGGGTGGGGGCTGGTTGGTCACGGTGTGGGTGCGGCGTGCCATGCGGCGAACGTACCCCCCGGCGGTGTCGTGGGCCACCAGGGGGGCGCGCCCCCTGGAGCCCCTGTCGGCCTGAACGGCCTCGTCCTCAAACGCCGGACGGGCTGAAAGATGCCGACCGGCACCAAGAAGTCGCCCCCATGGCCGTCACACCGGGCGCACCGTCGCCGGCTCAGCTTCCCTGGGCGACGAACTCCCAGCCGATGGCGGTGAGATGGGTGTGGGGGTGGCGGGCGATGAGGGCCATACCGATGAAGCCGACCTGGGATCGGACGCGTGGGCGGCCGCGCCGCCGAGGAGGCCGTGCGCGTCGCGCTGACCACCGAACTCTCCCGGCACGCGAACGGACAACCCGTGTCGGGGTCGTTGAGGATCAGTACGGCGGAGGCGCGTGGCAGGCCGGTGATCCGGGACGTCGGGCGGTCCGGGAAGCGCAGGAAGAACGACGGCGGGGTCTCCGAGCCGCCCGCCCCTGCAGCCGGTACACGGCCTCGACGAGCTCGCCGACCTCCGGCCCCCGGCCGTGCGGAACCGACTCCACCTGCCCGCCGGAGATCACCGCGAACGGCGGGCGCCCAGGGTCTTCGAGTGGGTTCCGTGGTGGTCATGGTGCCCTGCCGCGACTGTGCGCGGTCCGGGCGTTGTCGACGAGCACGATCAGGTGGACGACGGGCGCCGTCTGCACGGCCGTCCGCATGGACACGAACAATCCCGTTAAAGTGAACATGACAGGCAAAGGGTTCGTATCCCTCCGGTGGCCACCGGGCCGGGGGATGAGCGCACTCGGCCACGGCGGATACCGTTAGGTCGTGCAGTCAGCAAGTGAATCGCCGCAGAGCAGCCCCCCCTCCGGGCGTCTCCACCGGGCGCGTGCCCTCTATCGGAACGTCTCGAAGCGCAGGACTGCTTGGCTGCTGCTCAAGGACACGGTCAACTCGTGCATGGAGTACCGCATCCTGGGCCTCGCCGCCGAGGCCGCGTTCTTCACGCTGCTGTCCGTGCCGCCCCTGCTGCTGAGCATGATCGGCCTGCTCGGCTATGTCGACGCCTGGACCGGCGCCCACTCCATCGCCAGCCTGGAGAGCAACATCCTGGAGGCGTCCCGCACGGTCCTGTCCGACAAGGGCGTCCACGAGATCGCCCAGCCGATCCTGCACGACGTGATGAAGGGCGGCCGGCCCGACGTCATCTCCATCGGCTTCCTGTTCGCCCTGTGGTCGGGCTCCCGCGCCGTGAACGTCTTCATCGACACCATCACCGTGATGTACGGCCTCGACGGCGTCCGCGGCATCGTGAAGACGCGCCTGCTCTCCTTCGCGCTGTTCATCGTGGCCCTGCTGATCGGCTCGGTCGCGCTGCCGCTGATGGTGGCCGGGCCGGACGCGGTGGTGAACGTCGTGCCGTGGTCGACGACCGTCGTGCAGGTCCTGTACTGGCCTGTGGTCATCGTCCTGTCGATCGCGTTCCTGACCACGCTGTACCACGTGTCCGTGCCCGTCCGCTCCCCGTGGATCGAGGACGTGCCCGGCGCCCTGGTCGCCCTCGCGATGTGGGTGCTCGGCAGCTTCCTGCTGCGCATCTACCTGACCAGCACGGTCGAGGGCCCCACCATCTACGGCTCGCTCGCCGCACCCGTCGCCGTACTGCTGTGGATCGGTGTGTCCGCGTTCGCCGTCCTGGTCGGGGCCGCGGTCAACGCCGCGATCGACCGGGTCTGGCCGGCCGCCGCGACCGCCGCCGCCCGCGCCGCGAACGAGCGGCTGCGCGAGGTGCAGCTGGCCGAACACGTGGCCCGCGCGGCCGCCGGCCACGAAACGGACCCGGCCGACCCCGACATGCCCTCCGAGTTCCCGGAACGCTGGTCCCGCTTCCTGCCCCCGGAGGACGTGACGTCCCGCCTGCGCACGCACGTGAAGAGCACCCACCCGCACCACAAACCGGACGGTTCCTGAAGTGTGCTGAAGGGGCGCGGGGCTGTGTCGATGGCGGCTCCCGCTAGACCTTCCACGTGCCCAAGGCGGCAGCCTCCCTCGCGAAGTCCCCGAAGTCCCGCGGCGCACGCCCCAGCACCCGCCGGACCCCGTCCGTGAGATGCGCATTGCGCCCATCGAGCAGCCCCTCGAACACCCCCACCAGAAACTCCGCCTCCTCCGCCGGCACACCGAACCCGGCCAGCGCCTCGCCATAGGCCCGCGCAGGCACCGGCGTATAGGAAACCTCCCTACCGCTCGCCGCGGAGATCTCTGCGACCGCCTCGCGGAACGACAGCAGCCGCGGCCCGGTCACCTCCACCGTCCGCCCGACGTACCGCTCCCCGGCCGTCAAAGCCACCGCGGCCACGTCGGCGATGTCCCGCACGTCGACGAACGGCTCCCGCACCTCACCGGCCGGAAACACCAGCTCCCCCCTGCGCAACTCCTCCACCAGCGGCCCCTCGCTGAAGTTCTGCGCGAACCACGCGGCCCGTACCACCGTCCAGTCCGCACCCGACGCCTTCAGCGCCGCCTCGGTCGCCAGCGCCTGCTCCTCGCCGCGCGCCGACAGCAGCACCAGCCGCCGCACCCCGAGCCCGACCGCCTCCCTCGCGAGCGCCCCGACCCCCTCCGTGGCCGCGGGGGCGCCGACGTCGGACGGGTACACCAGGTACGCCGCGTCGGCGCCCCGCAGTGACCGCGCCCAGGTCGTCGGGTCCTCCCAGTCGAAACCGTGGGCGCGGGAGGCGGGCCGCACCGCCAGCCCCGCCGCCCGTGCCGCCCGCACCACACGGCTCCCGGTGCGCCCCGAGGCACCGGTCACCACCACCGTCATGTTCTGCGTCTTCGCTGCGTTGTCAGCCATGCCTCCAGTCAAGGGCCGTACGCCCCAAGAACCCATCGCTGAACGGCTCATTCCCATGCGCGGGCGTCTACGCTCACGGCATGGACCCCCTTGCTGGTCTCCTCGACGGACCCCGCGCGCGGGGCGCCTTCATGATCCGGGCGTGTTTCGAACCGCCCTGGTGCGTACGGATCGAGGACCGCGCCCCGCTCACCGTCATGCTGATGGTCCGCGGCGAGGCGTGGATCATGCCGGACGCGGGCGGGCGAAGCGAGATGGGGGTCCCCCCGGCCGAAGGCTGGGGGAGGGTGCTGCTGCGGCCCGGCGACCTCGCCATCGCGCGTGGCCCGGACCCGTACACCTGTGCCGACGCCCCCGAGACGGAGCCGCAGGCGCTGATCCTGCCGGGTGCCGAGTGCCGCTACCCCGACGGGCGTTCCCTCAACGGCGTCATGGACCTGGGTGTGCGCACCTGGGGCGACCGGCTCGACGGGTCGGCCGTGCTGCTGATCGGCACCTATCTGTGGCAGGGCGAGGTCGGCGGGCGGCTGCTGGACGCCCTGCCGCCGCTGCTGTCCCTCACACCCGAGGTGTGGGACTGTCCGCTCACCCCGCTCCTCATGGAGGAGATCGTGCGGGACGAGCCGGGTCAGGAGGTCGTCCTGGACCGCCTCCTCGACCTGCTGGTCATCGCCGCGCTCAGGGCCTGGTTCGCCCGCCCGGAGGCGGCGGCACCGGCCTGGTACCGGGCGCTGGCGGACCCCGTGGTGGGCAGGGTCGTCCGCCTGCTCCACGACGACCCCGCCCATCCCTGGACGGTCGCCTCCCTCGCGGCCAAGGCGGGAGTCTCCCGAGCCGCCCTCGCCCGCCGCTTCACCGGCCTTGTGGGCGAGCCCCCGATGACGTACCTGACCGGCCGTCGTCTGGCCCTGGCCGCCGACCGACTGCGCGACACGGACGACACCCTGGAGGCGATCGCCCGCCAGGTCGGCTACGGCAGCGCGTTCGCACTGTCCAGCGCCTTCAAGCGGCTGTACGGCGTGAGCCCGCAGGAGCACCGGGCGCGTACGGCGTAGCCTTCCGCGGGTGTACTTGGGTGGGGCGGTCGTGTGGACGAACAGTCTGGCTGGCGGGAGTCGGATGCGTGCTGCTCGGTCGAGGGGCTGGGGCGTTCGCCCGCCCGGCCGGCTGGAGCGGCGCGTTCGCGGTGGCCGGCACCTTCAAGCGACGTGAGCCCGCAGGAGCACCGGGCGCGGGCGGCGTAGCCTTTCGCGGGTGTCTTCGGAGGGGGCGTCCCGGCTGACCGGGGCGGTCGTGTGGACGAACAGTCTGGCTGGCGCGAGTCGGATGCGTGCTGCTCGGTCGAGGGGCTGGGGCGTTCGCGCGCCCGGTGGCTGGAGCGGCGCGTTCGCGGTGGCTACGAACAGTCTGGCTGGCGGGAGTCGGATGCGTGCTGCTCGGTCGAGGGGCTGGGGCGTTCGCCCGCCCGGCCGGCTGGAGCGGCGCGTTCGCGGTGGCCGGCGCCTTCAAGCGGCGTGAGCCCGCAGGAGCACCGGGCGCGGGCGGCGTAGCCTTTCGTTCGTGTACGCGGAGAGGGCGTCCCGGCTGACCGGGGCCGTCGTGTGGACGAACATCCCGTCCGAGGCGGGTGCCGGACGTGTGCTGCCGGACGGCTGCATGGACCTGCTGTGGCACCAGGGCCGGCTGCTGGTCGCGGGGCCCGACACTCGTGCGTACGTCACCGGGGGCGAGCCGGGAGTGTGGGTCGGCGTCCGCTTGTACCCCGGCACCGCGCCCGCCCTCCTGGGCGTGCCCGCGCACGAGTTGCGCGACCGGCGCGTGGCGCTCAGCGAACTGCGTTCGGCCGCGGAGGTCCGCCGTCTCACCGCCCGTGTGAACGCCGCCGCCGAACCGGCAAACGGCCTGGAGGAGTTGGCGCTGCGGCTGGCCGCCGACACCGAGCCCCCCGACCCGCTGCTACGGCACCTGGTGACCGCCCTCGGCGAGGGCCGCCCGGTCGCGGCCACCGCGGACGAACTCGGCCTGGGAGCCCGTCAGTTGCACCGCCGCTCCCTCGCAGCCTTCGGCTACGGCCCCAAGATGCTGGCCCGGGTGCTGCGGCTGCAGCGTGCCCTGAGGCTGGCCCGGGAAGGGGTGCCGTTCGCGGAGACGGCGGCCCGGGCCGGCTTCGCCGACCAGGCCCATCTGGCGCGGGACGTCAAGGAGCTGGCGGGGCTGCGGCTCGGGCAGCTACTCGGCCGCGGGTAGCTGCGCGAACAGGTCGACACCGTTGCCGTCCGGGTCGTGCACCACGGCGTACCGCATCCCCCACAAGGCGTCCCACGGCTTGAGTTCGCCGTGGTACCCGGCGCCCACGAGCTCCTCGTAGACGGAGTCGACCTCGGCGAGTGATCCGCATCGGAAGGCGAGCGAGACCCGGCCGCCGGTGGCCGGCGGCTGCCACCCCGGGTAGAAGGAACGGACGGTCTCCTCGGGATCCAGGGCGAGGGTCAGCCCGCCGGGCAGTTCGGCCTCGACATGCGGCTGGTCCTCGGAGCCCTCGGGGAAGACGAGCCCGAGACGACGGTAGAAGGCGAGCGCGGCGGCCAGGTCGGAGACGACCAGGCCGACCACGGCGAATCGTGGAGTCATGCCGTCACCGTAGGCAGCGCCCCGGCGGCCGGTCTTGAAGGAATCGGACACCCTCAGCCGAAGGTCACCGGCCCGCGGGGAGTGTCCACCGTGAACGAGAGAGCCACCGGCCCCTCGGTCACGACCAGCTCGGCTCCGACGGCGGCCAGCAGAGGGCGTATCTCGTCCGGGTCCGGGGCGGTGGCCGACACCCTGAGCAGGGGGGTGACGGGCAGAGCCGTCGATGTCGGGTGCGCCGAGGACCCCCAGTCGATGAGGAAGGGAACGAGACCGGACGGATGCGCGGTGTCACCGTCGGTCAGGCGCCACTCCAGCAACGTGCCGTCCGGCCGACGGCGGCTCATCGGCCGCACCGGCCCGGGGTCGTACCCCCGCGCCCGCGCCGTCGCGACCGCCGTGTCCAGGTCGGGCGGGCTGATCGCCCAGGTCACCGTCCGCGCGGAGGCCAGCTGGTCGACGTCGAACGGCCGCGGGCCCTCCGCCCCGGCCTGCTCCGGGTCGGGCCCGATGATCTCCAGATAGCTGGAACCACCCAGGGAGACCAGGCAATTGCGCGTACCGAACCCCACATGCGCACCACCGGGTGCAGGCGTCACACCGGTGAGCCGAGCGAAGTCGGCCACGGTCGCCGCGAGTTCGGGGGTCGCGAGGACCAGGTGGTCCAGATGCAGGGGAATGGTGTTCATCCCGGCCGAGGCTACGCATACGGCCACCACAATGGAACGCCCGTGCGGCGGAACTGATGCAGTCGAGGGCGCGGTGGCGCCCTGACGGGGCGCGGGACTGTGCCGATGTGCGGCTCCGCCGCGTGGGCGCGACCAGAGCCACGGCGCAGCCGCAGACGAACGACGTACAGCGGCACCCCCGGCTTACGCTCAGCGCGGGTGTCCCGTACTGGAACGCTCCACGAGCCGAGTCGACAACTCCGTACGCGTCCCCTCCAGGCGCTCCCCCGCCATCATCCGCACGAGCAAGTGCAACGCCCCCGCCGCCATCTCGGACAGCGGTTGCCGGATCGTGGTCAGAGCGGGAGCGACCCACCGCGACTCGGGCAGATCGTCGAAGCCCACCACACTGATGTCGTCCGGAACCCGCAACCCCCGTGCGGCCAGGGCCTGGTACACCCCCAGAGCCATGTGGTCGGAGCAGACGAACACCGCCGTCGGCGGCTCGGGCAGGTCCAGAAGGTCCAGCATGCGCCGGTGCGCGACGCTCTCGTCGAAGCCGGCGTGCCGCACGTACTCCGGCCGATGCCGCACCCCCGCCGAAGCGAGCGCCGAGCGGTATCCGGCGACCCGGGCGCTGCTGCACATCTTGCGCTGGTGGCCGGCGATGACGGCGATGCGTTCATGGCCGAGGGAGAGCAGGTGCTCGGTCGCGGTGACCCCGCCCTGCCAGTTCGCCGCGCCCACCGAGACCACGCCCGGCGGGGGTTCGAGGACCGGGTCGATCAGGACGTACGGAATGCGGTGCGTGTCCAGCCAGGCGTACTGCGAGGGCGACAGCTCGGCCAGGTTGAACAGCACCCCGGACGAACCCCGCGTGATGAGCTTGTCCAGCCAGCCGCGCTCCGGGCGCCCGCCACGCGTCCGGGTGAGCCCCGCCGAGACGACCACCTCGAGACCCGCGTCGTGCGCCGCCGCCTCCACACCGTGCAGTACCGCCCCCGACCAGGAACTGTCCAGCGAGTGCACGACCAGGTCGACCAGCCCCGGCACCTTCGCCGCGTCGAACCGGGGTCTGCGGACGTAGCCGAGCCGGTCCAGTGCCTCGGTGACACGGCGGCGCGTCTCCGGAGCCACGTCCTCCCGGCCGTTGACCACCTTGGACGCGGTCGGCACGGACACCCCCGCCTCGCGGGCCACGACCGCCAGCGTCGGCCCGGCCGCCACGCTCGCACTCCCCGTGCGAACCATCGGGAACCACCTCTCCGGCCCGCCCGAGGGCCATGAAAAGTTTCGACCAGCGCGGAAACGGTAAGCGCTTCCCACGTTAGTTTCACCGGATCACGTCGGGAAGAGCCCGACCTTCGCAGGTCTTCATCGTTCCGAACTTTCGAAACGTCGAACGCGGCTGTGGGCGGCGCTGACCAGGGGCCGTTACCAGCACGCCAGTCGACCTTCGGCGTGGTACGCCAAGTAGCCGCCGAATCGCGCTCTGCGCCGGAATACCGGAGCGATCTGTGGTGCTCTGGTGTTACCGGTGCAGTGGCGCGGAGGAGGCTGGTGGTCGCATGACGGCAGCAGTCCAGGAAGACCCGGTGGTGAGCACGCCGTACGGAGCCGTACGCGGCCGGTACGAGCACGGCATCGCGGTGTTCCGTGGCATTCCTTACGCCGCGCCACCCTTCGGCCCCCGCCGGTTCCGGCCTCCGGTGCCGCCCGAGCCCTGGGACGGCGTGCGTGACGCGGGCGCGTTCGGGCCGACGCCGCCGAAGCCGCCGTACTCCGAGGCCTTCGAGAAGTACCTGTCCGACCCGGTCATCCCGGGTGACGACTGCCTCAATCTGAACGTGTGGACGCCTCAGCCGGGCCCTCGGGCCCGGCTCCCCGTTCTCGTGTGGCTGCACGGCGGCGCCCTGACCAGGGGATCCTCCGCGGTGCCCGTGTACGACGGGCGGAACTTCGCCCGGGACGGCGTCGTCCTCGTCTCCGTCAACTACCGGCTGGGAGTCGAGGGCTACGGACTGTTCCCGGACGCCCCCGCCAACCCCGGCCTGCGCGACCAGCTCGCCGCCCTGCAGTGGGTGCACGAGTCGATCACCGCCTTCGGCGGGGACCCCGACCTGATCACCGTCGCCGGGCAGTCCGCGGGGGCGATCAGCATCGGCGCCCTGCTGGCCGCCCCGCAGGCACAGGGGCTGGTACGGCGGGCGGTCCTGCAGAGCGGGCCGCCCGAGGCGTTCGAACGGGACAAGGTACGGCGCATGGTGCGCCGCATGGCCACCCGACTGAAGATCCCCGCGACCGCCGCGGCCTTCGCCGAGGTCGACCGCGAACTGCTCCTGCGCACCCAGGCCGACGTGGGCAAACTCAGCAGCCCGGTGCTGGGCGGCCCCTCCTTCGGGATCGTCGTCGACGGCGACCTGGTGCCGCGCGACCCCCTGGAGGCGCTCGTCGACGGCGACGCGGCGCGGGGCGTCGACCTGATGATGGGCTGGACCAGCGACGAGTACCGCCTCTGGCTCGTCCCCGGCGGCCTCCTGGAACGGGTCGATCACCTGGGCGCGGTCGCCCTCGCCGGCGCCATGGCCCGCTGCCACTGCAACACCGAGGTGCCCCGCGGCTACCGCACCCTGCACCCCGAGGCCGGCACCGCCGAGATCGTCGGCCAGATGGTCACCGACCACCTGCTGCGCCTCCCGCTGCACCACCTGGCCGACGCCCGCCCCGGCACCTCGTACGTGTACGAGTTCGCCTGGCCCTCCAACCTCCCGGGCCTCGGCGCCTGCCACGCCCTGGAGCTCGGGTTCGTCTTCGACACCGGCGATGTCCCGGAATCGCGCAAACTCGCGGGTGAGGGCGCGCCTCAGGAGCTGGCCGACGCCATGCACGCGGCGTGGGTGCGGTTCGCGACCGAAGGGAACCCCGGCTGGGAGCCCTGGGACGCCACGCACCCGGTGCGGATCTTCGACGCGGACGAGCCCCGGACCGTCCATGGGCCGCGGGACGCCGAAATCGCCCTGTGGCACGCCGACGCCCTCAGAACTCCGCCCTCGGCACCCGCACCGCTCCCGGCCGACGCCTCGCCCCTGCGCGGCACGGAGCTGCGGTCCGTGGTGCGGCGGCTGCGGCTGCCGGGCTCGGTGCGCCGGCAGTGATCACTGAGGCCGGCGCCCCGAAAGGGGCGCGGGACAGTGTCCATTTGCGGCTCCGCCGCGTGGGCGCGAGCAACCACGACTTACTGGTGGTCGCGAGCCGACAGTAGCCCTGCGGCGAGAAGGCGAACGCTTCAGCGCGCCAGCGCCCCGGCAATCCCCGCGATGGCCTCCGGTCCCACCCGGCAGCACCCGCCGATCAGCCGTGCCCCGGCGCCCCGCCATCCCGAAACCTGCTCGGCGGCGAAGGAAGACCGCCCCGCCCAGGTGCGACCCTCCGCATCCCAGGCCTCCCCACTGTTGGGGTAGACGACGACCGGTTTGCCAGTGACCCGGACGGCAGTCCGCACCGCACCGTCGACATCCTCCGGCGCACAGCAATTGACGCCGACAGCGATCACTTCGTCCACGTCGGCGGCAAGGCCGAACGCCTCCTCCAGCGACTGCCCCGCACGGGTGCGATCACCGTCCACGGTGTACGAGAGCCAGGCGGGGACGCCAAGTCCACGCACCCCCCGCAGCAGCGCCGTCGCCTCGTCGGCATCCGGCACCGTCTCCAGCGCCAGCACGTCCGGACGGGCGGTGGCCAGCACCTCCAGCCGGGGCCGGTGGAAGCGCTCCAATTCGTCGACGCTCAGCCCGTACCGGCCCCGGTACTCGGAGCCGTCCGCGAGCATCGCCCCGTACGGGCCGACGGACGCGGCCACCCACAGCGGCCGCGTGACCCCCTTCGCCTGCGCCTGCCGCGCCGCCTCGCGCGCCAACTCCACGCTCAGGGAAAGCAGTTCGGCCGCCTTCTCGCGCCCGATCCCGCGCTTCGCGAACCCCTCGAACGTGGCCTGGTAGCTCGACGTGATCGCCACGTCCGCACCCGCCTCGTAGTACGCGAGGTGTGCCTCGGTGATCGCCTCGGGCCGCTCGGCGAGCAGCCGCGCCGACCACAGCTCGTCGCTCAGGTCGTGCCCTGCGGACTCGAGCTGGTTGGACATGCCGCCGTCGAGCACGACGGTTCGGGTGGCGAGGGCCTCGGCGAGGGAGGAAGGGGCGTCGCTGGTCATGGGAAGACGCTAGCCGAAAGGGCCGGTGACGACCGTTCATGTCCATCACGTGAACAGATCGCCCAGCATGTGGGACGCCGGGTTACGATCACGCACCCCCGTCCCCCTCCGCCCGGAAAGCACCATGACTGCCCCCAGCCCCACCGAGGCCACCGCATCAGAGCCGGCCGCCACCGCCACTCCCCGCCGCACCTTCGGCCTCGCCGCGGCCACCGCGCTGGTCATGGGCAACATCATCGGCGGCGGAATCTTCGCCCTGCCCGCCGCCGTCGCCCCGTACGGCACGGTGAGCCTGCTCGCGTTCGTCGTGCTGTCGGTCGCCGCGGTGCTGCTCGCCCTGCTCTTCGGCAGGCTCGCCCGGCGCAGCCCGGTCACCGGCGGCCTGTACGTCTACCCGCGCGACGCGTTCGGCCCGTTCGCCGGGTTCCTGTCGGCCTGGTCGTACTGGACGATGTGCTGGGTCAGCATCGCCGCGCTCGCCGTCGCGGTCGTCGGCTACGTCGACGTCCTGATCCCCCTGCACGGCAACCACGCCCTCGAAGGGGTCGTGGCCCTTGCCGCGCTGTGGCTGCCCGCGGCCGCGAACTTCGCCGGCACCCGCTGGGTGGGCGCGGTCCAGGTCGTGTCGACCATCCTGAAGTTCGTGCCGCTGCTGCTCGTCTCCACGATCGGGCTCTTCTTCGTCGACGCGGACAACTTCGGCCCCTTCAACGCCTCCGGCGACAGCACGCCCGGCGCGCTGGCCGCCGCGGCCGCCCTGCTGCTCTACAGCTTCCTCGGCGTCGAGTCGGCCGCGGTCAGCGCGGGCGAGGTGGAGAACCCGGGGCACAACGTCGGCCGCGCGAGCGTCCTCGGCACCCTGGGCTCAGCCCTCGTCTACCTCCTCGGCACGGTCGCCGTCTTCGGTCTCGTCCCGCACGACAAGCTGGTGAAGTCGGGCGCCCCCTTCGCCGACGCCGTGAACGCGATCACCGGCGGCTCCTGGGGCGGCACGGCCATCGCGCTGGTCGCCGTCGCGTCGATCACCGGCTGCCTCAACGGCTGGATCCTGCTGGCCGCGCAGATGCCGTACGCCGCCGCCCGCGACGGCCTCTTCCCGGCACCGTTCGCGAACGTCGGCAGGGGCGGGGTGCCCGGCTTCGGGGTCTGGGCCGTGGCCGTCCTCGGCACGCTCCTGATCGCCCTGAACTACACGGCGGGCCCTGACACCACCTTCCGCGTCCTCGTCCTGATCACGACGTTCACCGGCTGCGTGCCCTACCTCCTGTCGGCCGCCGCGCAGCTGTACTGGCTGGCCCGGGGCACCCGCGAGCGCGTCCGCCCGGCCGGTCTCGCCCGCGATCTGGTCGTCGCCGCCCTGTCCTTCGCGTTCTCCTTCTGGCTGATCGCTGGCGCCGGTTACGCGGCCGTCTACCAGGGCGTGCTGTTCCTGTTCGCGGGGATCCCGGTGTACGTGTGGCTACAGGGCCGGAAGCGGGAAACGGCGGGGCAGACGCCTACGCCGTCCGCGTGAGGCGGTGCGGCGGTCAGGCGCCGGCTAACCGTGCGCCGCATGCCGTCCACCCCTCCGCCCGCCACCGCGCCCGCGCCTGACCGCCGGCACCACCAGCCCGACGAGCAGCCCGGCCGCCAGCACGTACGGCCACCAGCCGAGGCCGCTGTCCGCGGTGCCGACCGCCGCCGCGCCGGACGATGCCGTGTCCGGGTGGGCGGCGGTCGGGGAGTGGCCCCCGGTGGTCGCGGTCAGGGTGACGTCGTTGCCGTCGCCGCCGTGGTAACTGATCTGGTACGTGGTGTCGGCGAGCTTCAGCCGTGTGCCTTCCTTGAGCCCTTTGAAGGCGCCGGTGGTCCTCGACCTCCCCGCGTGCTCGATGACGGTGATCGCGGGGGCCGGTTTCGTCCCGGCGGCCGACAGGTCGAGGTCTCCGGCCAGCCGGACCGATGATCCCGTCACCTTCAACGGCGTGGCGCCCAGGACCAGTTCGCCCATCGCGCTCTGTGTGTAGCTCCCGGAGACCGTGACCCCGCCCGCCATGACGCCGTCGTTGGTCACGGCCCCCTTCACCGTGCCCCTGCCGGTCAGCGTGGTGGCCACGCGCAGTCCGGACGGCCCGGGGTCGAGCCGCGAGCCCGTCGAGTCGAGTCTGATCGCCTTGCTGTGGACGAGGGTCGCGCCGGAGCGCAGTGCGAGGGTGCCCTTCTGGACCGTCGTCGTGCCGGTGTACGTCACCTGGCTTCCCGTCAGGGTGGCCGTGGCGGCCCCGGTCTGCGTCAGAGATCCGCTGCCACTGATCCGGGACAGGGTCAGGTCCTTGCCCGTGTTGTTGAGTACCAGCGAGCCGTTGTCGACCACCTTGTAGAGGTCACCCTTGGTGTAGAGCCCGCCGTCCCCTCCCGGCCTGCCGCTGCCCAGTCGCAGTACCGCGCCCTTCTCGACCGTCGTCGAGCCGTTGTAGTACTGGACGGCGGCGAAGGTCACGTCGTTGCCCTTCGTCCCCTTGATGACGATGTCCCCGGCGCCGGGCGCGGCCAGCGTGTCGTGGAACCTGCCGCCGCCGATGGGAGCGCCCAGCGTCACCGGCCCGTCGTAGTCGAACGTGAGCAGCGAACGGGAGCGCGCCGCAAGCAAGTTGATGTAGACGGTCTCTGCCGTGCCGGGCATGAAGATCTTGTGGGTCGTGCCGTCGCCCCACTGGACGTTCGCGCCCTTGATGTTGGTGCCGCGCTTGTTGACGTTCTTGTGCGCGGGCGTCCAGTTCAGGGACGGGTCGCTGAGTGAGGGGTCGGTGTCGCCGCCCTGGTTCGACCAGCTGTACTGGCCGGTCAGGATCACCTTGCTGCCGGGTCGGGACTGGACGTTGATGTCACTGCCGTACTCGCGCTGGTAGAAGTCCATGCCCATGGTGACGGTCTGACCGAGAGGCGTGTCCACGGTCCAGGTGCCCTGGTTGAGGACCTTGCGCACGTTGGGCAGCGATGTGGCGAACTCCGGCGCGCCGGCGCTGAGCTGCGTGCCGTTGTCGATCACCCCCGAGAAGGAATGGGTGCCCGACAGGGCCCAGCTGCCCCACAGGAAGCGCGGCTGTGTGATCAGGCCCGAGCCGCTGATCGTGCCCAGGTTGTAGGCGCTCGTCAGCGACAGCCGCAGCGTGCCGTCGACCCGGATGTTGTCCTGGTTGAGCCGGAACCCCGGGGTGTTGTACGGGAAGTGCCCGATCAGCCCGGTCGTCCCGCCGTCGCCGTACTGCAGGGTCGCGCCCCGCTCGACGGTGATCGCGGGCGGGTCGGCGTCGGCCGTGGTGACGTACGGGTGGTTGCCGCCCTGCGTCCTCACGACCTGCCGCTGACGGGACCGGGGGAGCGTGAAGTCGCTGTCCTTCGTGAGGACCAGCGTGCCGCCGCCGCGCACCGTGAGCGTGCCCTCGCCGCGGAACACCCCGTCGTACGTCGTCGTCCCGGACGGCACGGTGACCACGGTGTCACCGGTGAGCGTCACGTCCCGGTCGGCGAGCACCTCAGCGGTGACGTCACGGGTACCGGCGGCGGCTGCGGGGGGAGCGGTGGAGAGCAGGGCGGCGACGGCCACGAGGGCTCCGGCGACGGCTGCTGTCTGGTGGGGGGTATGACTGCGCACGTCAGAGGAGACGGCCGGGAGAGCCGCCGATAACAGAAAAACTGCCGTACGGCCGAAATGGGGAAAGCGCTGTCTGCCAGTCACGTCAGACCCGTTGACCTCCCCGTTCCACGCCCTTACCTTTTCGGCGTTCGTAATCACAGATGTTGTTCGCTACCTCGAACGTCCCCCCTGAGAGGCAGCCGCATGAGCCGCAACAACGACCTGCCCCAAGTCCCCAGCCGTCGCCTGATGCTGAAGGGAGCCGCCATAGCCGCGGGCGCCCTGGCGACCACCCCCGCCGTGGCCACCGCCGTGCCGACAGCGAAGGCGGCCCCGTTCGTGAACCCCCTCGTCCGTCAGCGCGCCGACCCCTACATCCACCGCCACGCCGACGGCCACTACTACTTCACGGCCACCGTCCCCGAGTACGACCGGATCATCCTGCGCCGCTCCCGCACCCTCAACGGACTTGCGAGCGCCGCCGAGTCCGTCATCTGGACCAAGCACGCCACGGGCGTCATGGGCGCGCACATCTGGGCGCCGGAGATCCACCGCATCGGCGGCAAGTGGTACATCTACTTCGCCTCCGCGCCCGCCGAGAGCGTCTGGGACATCCGCATCTGGGTGCTGGAGAACGCCCACGCCGACCCCTTCAAGGGGACCTGGGTGGAGAGGGGCCAGGTGAAGACTGCCTGGGAGACCTTCTCACTGGACGCCACCACCTTCAGCCACCGCGGCACTCGCTACCTCGTCTGGGCCCAACACGAACCCGGCATGGACAACAACACCGCCCTGTGGCTGTCGAAGATGGCGAACCCCTGGACCCTGACCGGCCCCCAAGTGCGGCTCTCCACCCCGGAGTACGACTGGGAGACCGTCGGCTACAAGGTCAACGAAGGCCCCGCGGTCCTCGCCCGCAACGGCCGTCTCTTCCTCTCCTACTCGGCCAGCGCCACCGACTACCACTACTGCATGGGCCTGCTGACCGCCGACGCGAACGCCGACCTGATGGACCCCGCCAACTGGTCCAAGTCACCGACCCCCGTCTTCACCAGCAACGACACCACCAAACAGTACGGCCCCGGCCACAACTGCTTCACGGTCGCCGAGGACGGCCGCAGCGACGTCCTCGTCTACCACGCCCGCCAGTACAAGGAGATCACCGGCGACCCCCTGAACGACCCCAACCGCCACACCCGGATCCAGAAGCTGGGCTGGAACCAGGACGGCACCCCCCACTTCGGCGTCCCCGTGGCCGACACGGTCGCCGGCTCGGTGGCCGGCTCCGCGAAGGAGAGTGCGTGACATGAGACATGCGTACGCGGTGCTGCTCGCCCTCTGTCTGTCCCTGTTCGGCGCCCTCGCGACCGCCGGCCCGGCGCAGGCCGCCGCCCAGACCGTCCCCAACGGCGTCCAGTTCACCGACACTTCGGGCAACCCGGTCCACGCCCATGGCGGCGGCGTCATCAAGGTCGGCTCCTACTACTACTGGTTCGGCGAGGACCGCAACAGCGACAACACCTTCAGATACGTGGACGCCTACCGCTCCACCGACCTGAAGACCTGGGAGTTCCGGAACCACGTCCTGACCCAGTCCTCCGCCTCCGAGCTCGGCACCGCCTACATCGAGCGCCCGAAGGTCATCTACAACGCCTCCACCGGCAAGTTCGTGATGTGGATGCACAAGGAGAACGGCGTCGACTACAGCCAGGCCCGTGCGGCCGTCGCCGTCTCCGACACCGTCGACGGGAACTACACCTATCAGGGCAGCTTCCAGCCGCTCGGCCAGTACATGTCCCGGGACATCACCACGTTCGTCGACACCGACGGCACGGCCTACATGGTCTCGGCCGCCAACCAGAACTACGACCTGCACATCTACAGGCTCACCGCCGACTACACCGGGATCGCCTCCCTGGTCGCCAACCCGTGGCCGGGCGGCCACCGCGAGGCTCCCGCGCTCTTCAAGCGGGGTGGCGTCTACTTCATGCTGACGTCGGGCGCCACCGGCTGGAGCCCCAACCAGCAGCAGTACGCCACCGCCACCAGCCTCTCCGGCCCGTGGACCTCGATGACGAACGTCGGCGACTCCACCGCCTACGGCTCGCAGACGGCGTACGTCCTTCCCGTCCAGGGGAGTTCGGGCACCTCGTACCTCTACATGGGCGACCGCTGGGGCAACTCCTTCGGCGGCACGGTCAACGACTCGCGGTACGTCTGGCTGCCGCTGACCTTCCCGAGCTCCACCTCGATGTCCATGTCCTGGTCGCCGGAGATCACCGTCGACACGGCCGCCGGCACCGTCACCGGCACCAGCGCCACCTACAACACACTGGTCGCGCGGCACAGCGGCAAGTGCGCCGACGTGACCAATCAGTCGCTGTGGCAGGGCGCCCAGATCAAGCAGTACGACTGCAACGGCGGCACCAACCAGAAGTACTGGTTCAAGTCCGTCGGAAGCGGCTACTACCAGCTGGTCGTCAGGAACAGCTCCCTGTGCGTGCAGGAGAACGCGAGCACGGTCACCCAGGAGAACTGCAGCGGCTCGGCCACCCAGCAGTGGTCACTGACCACCTCCGGCTCCTACCTCAACGTCACCTCCCGCGCGAGCGGCGAGTGCCTGGACGTGTCCGGCGCGTCCACCGCCAACTCCGCCGCGATCATCACGTACACCTGCAACGGAGGCACCAACCAGCAGTGGACGCGCGGCACCTGACGTCAGGCCAGGAGATCGATCGCGTCGATCGCGGTGCCCGCACTGAGGAAGGACGTCGTCCCCGAGCCGCTCACCACGTTGATCTTCAGCACGTTGTACCGGCTGGTGTCGGAGAGCCAGGCACTCGCCGGAACGCTGTAGGTGAACGTGTGGTTGTTGCCCCGGTACGAGCCCACGGTCAGCGACCTGGTGCTCGGCTGGGCGGGCGGCGAGGGGATCGACGAGGTCCAGTCGTTGACACTGATCTGCGGCCGTCCGTTGGCGTACGCCGTCGTCACACCGATGCGCAGGGTGTGCGCGGCGGCGGCCTGCGCGGCCGTCAGCTTGAAGTAGACGAGGATGCCGCTGTTGACGTCCTTCCAGAGGTAGCAGGGGAAGGCCGAGGTCTCCGTCCCGCCGCCGATGACGACGTTGCCGGTCCAGGACGCGGCCCGGCTGTCGGACGGATGCGCGTACGTCATCAGGTCCGCGTTCTTGAACCCGCTGGGCGAGCCGTTCCAGTCCCCGATCCGCCAGATCGCGCTCGCGTTGCCCGGGTCGTTGGAGGAGGGGATCGCGAGGGTGTTGAGGGTGGTGGTACCGCCCGCGGTGACCGTCACCGAGGTGGTGTGGACGGCCAGTTCCCCCTTGAAGACGGTCAGGGTGTACGTCCCCGGAAGCACCCCCGGTATGGAGAACCAGCCGTCCGAGGAGCGGGCCGGACCCCAGTACTGCGCGGCCGGGTTGGCGAGCCCGACGGTGTACGGGAACGCCGTGTTCCGCCCGGTGATCCCGACGCCGGCGAGCCTGCCGCGGCCGCTCGCCCCGACGTATCCGGAGATGCCGAGCGAGTCGGCCCAGGGGGTGGTGAGGTTCGCGTGGTAGAGCGCGGAGGAGGGTGCGCCGCCGTCCGTGAAGGCGATGACGTACGGGCCCTGGAGGCCGAAGCGCTGGGCCTCCGTCTGGTTCTCGCCGTAGTAGAGGATCTCGTACAGGCCGCCGCCGTCGGCGCTCTGGTGGCGCAGAAGGGAGCGGTAGAAGGGGCCGCCGGAGGCCTTCTCGTGGTTGGAGCGGACCACGTACAGGCCGACGCTCCCCGTCGACCAGCCGATGTAGTCGTAGTCGACGACTCGCAGCTTCGAGTAGTGCTTCGAGCGGGTCTGGCCGTCGGACTTCTCGAACACGTCCGAGGCCTCGATGGTGGTGGGCGCGTAGGTGTACGAGTCGGGCTCGTCGTTGAGGAACATGCCCGCCTTGACACGCACGATGTAGCGGGTGGCGCTGACCGAGTCGTCCGCCTTGTTGGTCCACAGGTAGACGTTGTTCTCGCCGCTGCGGGCCGCGTAGTAGTGCTTGAGGGTGCCGTAGGCGACGGAGATCAGGATCGTCGAACCGGACTGCTTGATCGTCACCGTGGAGGTGCCGAGGCCGGACTCGATGTGGGAGTTCTTGCCGCCGTAGCCCTGGTACTCGGTGCCCTTGTAGACCAGCGAGGTCAGGTCGCCGTTGGTCTTGCTGACCTTGAAGACCAGGCTCGCGCCGGTGTCGACGACGTAGTTCGAGCCGTCGTCGGAGTAGCCGAAGCTCGCGGCCGAGGCGGGAGCGGCGAGCGGCCCGGTGAGGGCGGCCGTCCCGGCGGCAGCGGCGGAACCGAGGACGAAGGTGCGGCGGCCGACCGGTCTGTTCGCGGTTTCGGACATGGGGGTGCCTCCTCCGGAAGCCGGGTGGGGGGTCGTGCGGGTGGTTGTGAGGGTGACAGTTGAATCGATTTCGCGAAAGGGCTTTCGCTCGCAGGAGGTCGGGAATCTTGCGGAATCGCTTCAAGGACTAGAAAGCGCTTGTGGTGAGCGGTACGGTCCCAGCCGCCAGGCCTTGTCGTCCGGTCGTTTCCTCGGAGGGACACGCGAATGAGACGTTTCAAGCTCGCTCTGCTGGCGGCGCTGACACTGAGCGCCGGCCTGACGGCCGCACCGGCCCAGGCCCACGGGGGGCACCGCCCTCTCGGCATCGAGAACTGCACCGCCGGCGCCTGCCACTTCGACGTCCCGCCCGGCACGTACGACGTGAAGGTGCTCCTCGGCGGCGAGGCCGCGTCCAGCACGAGCATCAGCGGCGAGACCCGGCGCGCCCTGCTCCCCGAGACGGCCGCGGCAGCCGGTGAACGCGTCGCCCGCAGCTTCACCGTGAACGTGCGCACCCCGGAGGGCGAGCCGACGGGTCCGGACGGAACTCCCGGTCTGGATCTGGCCATCGGCGGCTCGGCCCCCGCGCTCGCCGCCCTCAGCGTCACACCCGCCCGGCACACCCGCCAGATCCTCCTGGTCGGCGACTCCACGGTCTGCGACCAGCCCGCCGCCCCGTACTCCGGCTGGGGCCAGCAGCTGCCGCAGTACCTCCGCAAGGGCCTGTCCGTCGCCAACTACGCGGACTCCGGCGAGAGTACGGTGACGTATCTGCACAACCCGCAGCTCTGGGCCACCGTCCAGCCGCTGATCCGCCCCGGCGACCTGGTACTGATCCAGCTCGCCCACAATGACAAGACCACCGACGAGGCGACGTACCGGGCCAACTTGGAGACACTGGTGGCAGGCGTACGGGAGAAGGGCGGCGAACCGGTGCTCGTGACTCCCGTCGTGCGGCGCTGGTTCAATGCGGACGGCACTTTGAACAACGACACCGCACTGCTGGTCAACAGCCTCGGAGTGGACCATCCTGCTGTCATCCGCTCGGTCGCCGCGGCGCAGCACGTGCCACTGGTCGACCTGACGGCCGGGACGAAGGCGCTGGTGGAGTCGCTGGGCGTCGAGGGCTCCAAGGCGATCTACCTCTACAACGAGAAGAAGGACAACACCCACACCTCCGTCCACGGAGCCACGGTGTACGCGGGACTTGTCCGCGACGCACTTGTCGCCCAGCATCTGGTACCGGAGGGTCTGATGCGGGTGCGATGAACTCCTGGGGCGTCTCGACCGGAACCGGGGCGCCCCAGGTCCCACCCTTCGTCCGTCGCCGCAGCTCCTGAAAGAGAACCGATGCATCTGCCTGCCGAGGACCGCACCGCAAGTCCGCACACCGGCTGCACCCGGGCCCACTGGGAGGCGGCCGCGGACGCCCTGCTCGCCGCGGTCGAGCCGTACGCCGCGGAGGGCGGCGCGCTCTACCACCTCCCCGGCGACCGCACGAGCTGGTCCGGCCGGCTCTCCGACGGCCTGGAGGGCTACGCCCGTACGTTGCTCGCCGCGGCCTTCCGCCGCGACGAGACCGTGCTGCAGCGCTACGCCGACGGGCTCGCGGCCGGCGCGGCGGGCGTCTGGCCGCGGATCGAGGACCGTGGCCAGCCCCTGGTGGAGGCGGCGTCGATCGCCCTCGCACTGCGGCTGACCCGCCCGCTGCTGTGGGACCGCCTCGACGACGGCGTACGGCAGCGGGCGGCCGCCTGGCTGGGGGACGCGCTGACCGCCGAAGCCTGGCCCTGCAACTGGGAGTTGTTCCCGGTGACGGTGGGCGGATTCCTCGCCGACATCGGTTACGAGACAGAGGCCTCCCGCAAAGCGATCGACCGCGGCCTGGAGCGCATAGAGGCCTGGTACGTCGGCGACGGCTGGTACACCGACGGCGACGGCCGCAAGTTCGACTACTACAACGGCTGGGCGATGCACCTGTACCCGGTGCTGCACGCCTGGCTCGCGCAGGACACCGCCCTGCTCGACCTGTACGGGGGCAGACTCTCCCGCCATCTCGAGGACTACGCCCGGCTGTTCGGCGGCGACGGCGCCCCGATGCACCAGGGCCGCTCGCTCACCTACCGCTTCGCGACGACGGCCCCGCTGTGGCTGGGCGCGCTGACGGGACACACGCCGCTGCCGCCGGGCGAGACACGGCGGCTGGCCTCGGGGGCCCTGAAGTACTTCCTGGAGCGCGGCGCGCTGGACTCCCGCGGCCTGCTCACCCTCGGCTGGCACGGCCCCGACCCGGCCGTCCTGCAAGGCTATTCGGGCCCCGCCTCCCCGTACTGGGCGAGCAAGGGCTTCCTCGGTCTGCTCCTGCCGCCGGACCACCCGGTGTGGACGGCGACGGAGGAGCCGGGCCCGGCGGAACGCTCCGATGCCCTCACCCCGCTCGCGGCCCCCAACTGGCTCCTGCAGTCCACGCGTGCGGACGGGATCGTCCGCCTCCACAACCACGGCAGCGAGGACGTCCGCTACGACCCGTACTACACGCGCCTCGCCTACTCGACGGTGACGGAGCCTTCGTCGTCGTACGACAACAGCGTGATCCTCGGGGGCGATGCGAGCCGGACGGACATCGAGCCGTTGGGTGTGGGCGACGGGTGGGTGGTCTCACGGCACACGGCGGGCGGGGCAGCGCGGGTGACCAGCGTCGTGCTGGCGCGCGGGGCCGTGGAGGTACGGGCTCATCTGGTCACGGGTGCCGAGCCGGGGACGGCGGTGCGGGTGACCGGGTGGGCGGCGGCAGACGGGCTGCGGGCAGAGCTGTCGCCGGCCGTCGGACTCTCCGACGAGCTCACCGGGGTCTGCGGCGAGGGGGACACCCTGTTCGTCGCGCTGGCGCGGCTCACCGGTGAGGAGGATCCCGTGCCGCTGGGGGAGGCGGTGCGCGTACGGGCGGACGGCGCCCGCGCGTTGACGGTGCGCTGGCCCGACGGACCCGAGCTGAAGGTCTCGCTCGACGGCCCCGGGCCCGAGATCCTCACGGAGGACTCCCGCCCCCCGGAGTGACCTTCCTCGTCGCCGCGGTGATCAAAAGGTCGCCGCCCCGGTTTCCCGAGGCGGCAGGCAGTTGTGTCGTCGACGGTCTCAGCCGCCGAGTACCGGCAGGGTGAGGCCGCAGTCGACCGGCATGGCGTGGGCGGGATCGAGGGCGTTGCGCACGAGCTGGGCGGCGTTGGAGTCGTAGGCGATCGAGACGTGTTCGGAGAGGTCCTGGCGGCAGACGTCCTGGATCGTGATGTTCTTGACGGTCGCGCCCGGTCCCGCGGTCAGGAACTGGTGCGTGTACGGGGTGACGACCTCGTCGAACTTGGTGGCGATGACGGTGTAGGAGACGCCCGGCTGTGTGTCCCCGTCCCGGTCCAGGGTCTTGTTCACCTCGGAGCCGACCATCTGGTCCGCGTACGCCTGGCCGAGGAGGAGGGAAACGGGCTGGTTGAGGCCCAGCTTGGTGGTCAGTGTGCCGAGGCCGGAGGCGGTCGTGCCGTGGTTGGAGGGCGCCAGGCCGATGAGGCTGTGCACCTTGTTCCGCTTCGGGTGCGCGGGATTCGTGCCGCCGTCGAACCGCAGGTACCAGCGGGGCGTCAGACCACCCCCCTGGGAATGCCCGACGAGGTCGACCTGTTTGGCCCCGGTGGCCTGCAGCACGCGGTCGACGTAGGCGGCGATCTGCCGGGCGGAGTCCGGGACGTGCGCGGTCGCCTTGATCGGACTGCCGGGCGCCCCGCCGTAGTTGACGGCGAAGACGCAGTAGCCCTGCTGCTTCAGGTACGGCGACAGCAGGCCCCAGTTGAGACGGGCGTTCGCAAAGGTCCCGTGCAGCAGGACGACCGGGCGCGGATGCTCACGCGTGGGCTTGCAGTTCCAGTCGTCGGCCCCGGGCGGCGCCGCATCGGGGTTGAGGAGTCCGCTGACCCCCGCCGCGGGCAGGGCGAGGAGGTTGCGCGGCGGCGGAGGAGGTGCGGGGCTGTCGGCCGCGACCGCCGCGCCCTGCTGCCCCAGGCCCAGCGCCAGAACGAGCCCGGCACCGATCGCGGCCCACCTGGCGCGCCGCCCGCCCGACCGCTTCCGGGAGACAATCCGATCCGTCATCGCGCCACTCCTCGTCTCAGGGCCGGCAGAGCGCCGACGCGGAGATGATCGAGGAGCGGCTCCAGCGGCGTGCTCGACGACCGCGCGCAACACCACTCATGGAGCAGCAGAATTTCACCCGTTCGGCCCGTGCCCCGCCGCAACCCGGCGGAGCGGAACGCCTCGGGCGTGACAGTTCGGCCGGCACCGAAGGGCCGCGCTCCCAGGGCCTGTCGTCTGGATCAGGTCGGCTGTCAGCCGACGGCGCTTCCCGGTGCCCCGAGCGGGGCCATGGGAGTCCCCCGCTCGGGCGAAGCCGAGAGTGGGGGAGCGTGCAGCTGCAAGGCGGAGGAGGCTGTGACATCAGCCGCGGCCGCGGCGGGCGACGCGGAGCGATGGGGCCCCTCCCGCTCGAGCGAGTTCGAGAGTGGCAGCGAGTGACGACAACGCGGCTGGGGTCCCCCAAGCCGTTAAGGCAGTGGGGAGGGCGAGCCAGGCCCGCGACGCCGGGCTGACCCCAATGACAGGCCCCAGCCAGCCGACATGAGCCCAACCCGCAGGAAACACCCGCACGGGACCGTCACCGGCATGATCGACCACGTCCTGGAACCGGCCGCCACCTGGACGCACTGGGACGCCAAGCCGCCCATGTCGACTGCTGCACAAGGCGATCCGCCAGGTCGTCGACCACCTCGCCGAGCTGGAGGCCCGGTTGGCGGGCGAGGAGCCGCAGCCCGACCACTGGCGTGCCTCCGCCATGACGGTCGAGGCGGACCTCGCCCCCTTCGCCCCCGCAGACCTCGACGAGGCCCGCGGTCGCCTCACCCGTCTCGCGCGCATCTGGGCGAACCGTCTCGACTCCCTCCGTGTCGACCAGCTCGACCACTCGCCGGGCGAGGGCCGGCGTTTTCGTGAACTCGCCCTGCACCTCAAGGGATCGACGTACTCCGCCTACTCGGTGGGCGGCCCCTCATGACCCGGCTCACAGCGCTCGGCGGTGAGTCCTTGGTAGAGTGGGGGCTTTCGTGGGTATCAGACCCTTTGGGCTCATCTCCGGCGAGGGACCGAGGAACCATGGACATGGACATCCCCGGCGACAAGCGACTGGCGGCTGCCGTCGTCATGGACGACGAGGGCCGGGTGCTCCTGGTCCGCCGCAGTGAGACGGAGGAGTTCCTGCCCCGCGTGTGGGGCGTCCCCTGCGGCAAGCTCGAGCCGGACGAGAGCGCCCGGGACGGTGCGCTGCGGGAGCTGAAGGAGGAGACGGGGCTCCTCGGGGAGGTCGTCCGCAAGATCGGCGAGTCGTCCTTCGTCAGCGCGTACCGCGGGCAGGAGATCAAGAACTGGCAGGAGAACTTCCTGGTCAGGCCATTGAGCCGGCAGATCACCCTGCCTCGGGCCGACCAGGCCTACGCCTGGCTCGCCCGTTCCGAACTCAGCACGGTCGAGATCGACGAGTACAACCTCGACATCGTGGACCAGGCCTTCACGAACTCATGAGCTTCTGAGCAGCTCGGCGAGCCCGTTCAGCGCTGCCAGGTAGTCGTCCGTCTCCAGCGGCACTTTCGGTACGGCGCCCGGATGCGGGCCCGCCGCGGTGAACACGTCGGTGTGCCGGCGTCGTCCGTTCCCCGTCTCCAGGAACAGCGTCACCGTGGGTACGTCCGTGTCGCACCACGCGCGGTGCAGGGTGTGCGCCGGCAGGGCGTAGGCGCTGCCCGCCGCGTACTGCCCCACATGCGTCATCCGCAGCCTCGCCGGACCGGCAGGCTCCAGTTGCCAGTCCGCCGAACCCTCCTTCAGCGACTCCTCGTACCGGGCGGCCGTGATGCCGTCCCTGCCGCCGCCCTCGACGTCGTACAACTCCATGGCGAGCCGCCCGCGTACGACATAGGAGGCCAGTGCGGAACGGTGGTTGTGGATGTCCTCCTTGCCGATCGCGCCGACGCCCGGATGCCACAGGTGGGCGCGGAGCATGAGCCGCGGTCCGCCGTCGATCAGCAGCAGCTTGTCGAAGCCGAGGACGTGCCGGTACGAGAGCCGGGCGCACCCTTCCGGATCGCCCTCCCCGGAGGCCAGTTCGGCGATCAGCTCCAACAGCCGCTCCGGCGCACCGAGTTCGGCGACGACGGAGCGAGCCGCGGCGACCCGTTCGTGTTCGGGCAGGTCACCGTCCAGCGTCCCGGCCAGCAGTCGTCGCGCCGCCAGAACCTGCCGACCGCCCATGCACACCTACCTCCGCGCTCACTGCTCTCGGGTCACCGCTTCCGGTTCATTCCCCCGGCCGATACATCCATACGGCATGGGCCCGCAGCGCCGAAAGACCCTGGTAGGTCATCCACATGGGATGCCGCAGCTCACTGCTGTCGGTCCGGCCCCAGGACCAGATCCCGTCCGTCTGCCCGGCCCACACGGCGGCCGCCGCACCGTCCAGCCGCTCCCGCCACGCCTCCTCGAGCCCGTACTGCGCCGCCACCTCGCGGGCGCCCGGGGTCATCAGGGCGCGCAGCACCCAGGAGGCGGTGAAGTGCCGTACGTTCAGCACCTCGTGGCGCTCGGGGTCGTCGGTGCGGGGGCGGCGCACCTCCTCGCGCAGGTTCCGCAGGTCCGGGCAGCGCGCGTGGGACGCGCCCGCGCAGCCCAGCAGCCAGCGCACGCCGTCCTCACGGGCGGAACGGGCGCCCGCGCCCTCGGGTTCGTCCAGCACCCGTGCGGCCCGGTCCAGGGCCACCACCGCCTGCGCGGTGTGCAGCGCGGAGGGCATGCCGTACGGCGGGTCGAGACGGTAGCTCCAGCAGCGCAGGTGCTCACGGCGCGGGTCGCTGATCGCGCCGTCGGCCAGGGCCTCACGCAGCACGGGCAGTACGGCGGAGTCGGGCGCGGCGCGCAGCAGCCCGCGCAGCACGGTCGTCACCACATGGGTCGACTCCCGCCCGGCGCGGTCGAGTTCGCGGGTGAAGCCGGCCGCGCAGCGGCCCACCTCCTCCGTCAGCCGCTCGCCGGACGCCCCCGCCCGGGCCAGCGCGCCCAGCACCAGCGCGGTGACCTCGGGCCGTGGCTCCGCGCCCTGCGACCGTGCGGACCAGCCGCCGGCGGGCAGTCGCAGCCGCCACAGAGTGTCGACGAGATCCCCGGTGCGCAGCCGTCCGTCGGGCACGCCGAAGTCGAGCATGATGTGCAGGCCGTACGCGGTGCCGACGGAGGTGGGGCGGGGCGGGCTGCTCTCGCCGAGGGAGTGCGACCAGCCGGTGAGCCGCCCGCGGGCGGGGTCGTCGACCACGCACACCTTGTCGACGAGCGTGCCGTACGCGGCGGCGAAGACCTGGGGGAGCGGGCCCGGCGCGGCGGGCGCCGCGGCGACCGGGGCCGTGGTCGCGGGCCGGGAGGATCCGGCCGCGGCCCGGGCCCTCAGCAGTGCCGCCGCGAGCCAGGCGGCCACGCCGGTCCCGATCCCGCTGACCCCTGAGATCAGGTACTTGGCAGCCTCCCCGCCGAGGGAGCCGGGCAGCACCCCGAACAGGAACTGGAACACGGCATACCCGGCGGCAGCGCAGCCGAGGCTGCCCAGCCAGCCGACGAACCGTGCGGCCTCGCTCGGCCCGCCGGGTTCCGGTGCGGTGCCGTCCGATCTCAAGGGACCGCGTCCCAGCTGCTGTTGAGACAAGGCACGCTCCCTCCCCCGAAGCTTCCAGTCTAAGTGGTCAGCGGGACAGGTGTGCCGCCGCCTGCGAGCAGCGTCCCGGCGAGCAGATCGGCGAACGCGACGGGATGCTCGGCCACACCGGCATGCCCGCCGGGAAACTCGAGGAATCGGCTGCCGCTGTGCTCGGCGAGGAACCGGGCGGTTCGATGAAGGAGTTGACCCCCGGAGTCGGCTCCTGCGGCCAGGGTGAGGCGGGTCGCGGAGGCGGTGAGCGCAGAGAGGTCAGGGGCATACGAGGTGAACTGCCGCAGGACATGAGCGAGGAAGAGAGCCATCGGCATGCCCAACTCCTCGTCCCGCGGGAGGGGTTGACCCGGCGGATTCTTCTCCGGCTCCTGCCCCGCCAGTACGGCGCCCAGTCCGACGGCGGCCGCCTGCGGCCCGGCGGTGCGATAAGTGTCGTACACCTTCTGGAACATGGCCTGCTGTCGTGTCCCGTCCGGGAGCACCCCCACGCACGCCGGCTCGTGCGCCACGACGTGCCGCAGCCGCTCGGGGTGCCGGGCGAGCAGGTCGAGGACGGCGATACCGCCGGAGCTGGTCCCGAAGACGTACGCGGACTCGTCCTCGACGAGGACCTCGTCGAGGACGCGGCGCGTCCCGTCGCTCCACTCCTCGACCCGCTGGTCGCCGACGGGTGCGCCGAGCCGCCCGTGGGCGAGCCCGAGGGGGTCGTACGTCACGACGGTGAAGCGGTCGGCGAGCACATCCGTCAGCGGGGCGAGACCCATGGGATGCCCGGCCCCACCCGGGACGATCAGCAGGACGGGCCCCTTGCCGCGTACGTCGTAGTGCAGTTCCTCAGCCATTGCTCTGCTCCTCGCTGTTCTGCCCGCTGTTGTTCTCCCGGGGCCAGTTCTCGAGCGTCACGTGCAGGGCGTCGACCGCCTTGTCCCAGGACTTCTGTACCTCGCGTGCGGCGCCGAAGCCGCCGGTGGCCTCCAGGGCGCAGTAGCCGTGGAAGGTGCTGCGCAACAGGCGTACGGCATCGGTGAGATCGGGCTCCTCGAGGCCGTAGGCGCGGAGCATGCCGTAGGTGATCTCGGCGGTGCGGCGGAAGTCGGGGGAGGCGGCGATCAGGGCCTGGTCCATACGGATCTGGGTGGCTGCGTACCGCCCGGGCCGCTCCAGCGCGTACTCCCGGTAGGCACCCGCGAAGGCGGCCAGCGCGTCCTTGCCCGCCCGTCCCGCGACCGCGAGGGCGATGCGGTCGATCAGCTCGGCGCCCGCGAACAGCGCGAGGCGCGTGCGCAGGTCGTCGAGGTTCCGGAGGTGCGAGTAGAGGCTCGCGTCCTTCACGCCGAAGTGGCGGGCCAGGGCGGACAGGGTGACGTTCTCGAAGCCGACCTCGTCGGCGAGGTCGGCTGCCGCCGCGACGATGCGGGCGGGGGTGAGGCCGGCTCTGACCATGGATTGAATGCCCTTCCTAGGAGACCTAGGAAATAACCTAGTAATCCAAGCTGCTTCTCGGCGAACGAATTTTGATTCCCGTGTCACAGGCGGCCCGGCTGTCTCGTCCCAGATCTCGAAGAAAGGCTCCGGAAACAGGTTCGGGATCAGGAAGGTGATGGTCATGCGGGTGTTCGTGGCAGGCGGGAGCGGGGTCCTGGGGCGGCGGCTGGTGGGGCAGTTGGTGGCCCGGGGGCATCAGGTGACGGCCACGACGACGAGTCCGGCCAAGCTGGACCTGCTGAAGCGGCTGGGTGCCGAAGGGGTCGTGATGGACGGGCTGGATGCGGTGTCGGTCGGTCAGGCGGTGGCGGGGGCCCGGCCGGACGTGATCGTGCATCAGATGACGGGCCTTTCCGAGGTGCACGCGGGCAAGCCCGACATGAGGAAGGCGGAGCGGTTCTTCGCCACCACCAACCGGCTCCGCACCGAGGGGATCGACCATCTGCTGGCCGCCGCCGAGGCCGTCGGCGTCTCGCACGTCGTCGCGCAGAGCCACGCCAGCTTCAACGGGAACCGGGAGGGCGGCTGGGTCAAGACCGAGGAGGACCCGCTGCAGGTGGTGGAGGGGACCAAGGCCATCGGTCACCTCGAGGACGCCGTCGTCAGCGCCGGCGGCGCGGCCCTGCGCTACGGCGCGTTCTACGGGCCGGGCGCCAACGACGACCAGGTGAGGATGGTGCGCAAGCGGATGTTCCCGCTCGTCGGGGGCGGCACCGGCTACACCTCGTGGGTGCATCTCGACGACGCGGCGAGCGCCACCGTGCTGGCCGTGGAGCAGAAGGCCACGGGTGTCTTCAACATCGTCGACGACGAGCCCGCACCGGTCGCCGAGTGGCTGCCGTATCTCGCGCGGTGCGCCGGCGCCAAGCCGCCGCGGCGGCTCCCGGCGTGGCTGGCCCGGCTGCTCGCCGGCGAGATGGTGGTCGCCATGATGACCGAGGGCCGCGGCTTCTCCAACGCCAAGGCGAGGCGGGAGCTGGGCTGGGAGCCGCGGTACCCGTCGTGGCGCCAGGGGTTCCGTGCGGAGTTGGCGTGATCACCGTCCCCGCCGGAGCGTGTCGAGCTCTCCGACCGCCGCCCGTACGTGCTCCGGGTCCCGCCCGGCTCCGGCGCACCGCCACACGGGCCGCCCGTCCGCCTCGCCCAGATGCATCCCGAGGTCGTGCACGGTGCACACCGGCCACGCCTGCCACAGGCACTCGGTGACGGTGTCCTGCGCCGCCTCGGCGACGGCGGCGAGAGCGCTGAGGGGCTCCTCGCGGGGCGAGTCGGGGGAGCCCTGCCAGAGCGGGTTGCCCCACCACCCCCCGTTGGGCAGGGTGACGTACACGTTCTCCGGCTCGCCCTCCTCCCAGGGCGGCAGGGCCATCAGCTGAAGCGGCCCCTGGTCCGGCAGGGTCGCGGCGACGTCCCGGTTGACCAGGGCGAGGGCCTCGTCCAGCACGGGGTACTCGCCCGGCCCGACCTGACGGGGCGTGGGATCGTCGAAGGGCCTGTGCATGGCCCCATCCTCCGCGGTGGGCCGCACCCCGCACGTGCGAATGTGACCTATGGCACATCACTTCAGGGCTGCGCCACGTCACGTTCGCGCAAACGGCGTTCGAAGTTCTTCGCTCCGGGCGGATGCGCAGTTCGGCAGGGGTGGCGCATGAGGTGCGAGGGTCGGCGGACCGTGGCGGTGCGCGGCTGTGAATTCGCCGCTGCCCAACCGTCAGCGGAAAGTTACCCTCCGTTATAAAGATCTGTTCGAAGGACTGCACGTTTTCCGGGTCGCGTCCGGTTGTCTGTTTCCCAGAGCAACGAGGCTCTAGGTGCCAGGCCCGTCCAGTGCGGGGGACCGGGCGGTAACGGCACTGTCCGAAAGAGAAGGAAAACAGTCACTGTGAACTACGACGTAGTCAGCCTCGTGCTGGCCTTCGCCGCCGTGGCGCGCTCGTACGCGCCCGACGTGTGGTTCTTAGTGCGGCGTCTGCTCGGCGCCGGAGTCCGCGTAGGGGCCCTCGCCCTGAGCGAACAGCAGCCTCCCCACGCTCCGACACCCCCCGCCCCGGCCTCCTGGACCGAAGGAGGCCACCGATGACCAGCCCGCAACCCGACCCGGCAGGACGCACGAGGCGCAGTGCCGACTTCGTCATGCCGCCCGAGTTCTGGGACTTCCACGCCCGCTACGACCGTGCGTGCTTCGAGTACAGCCGCATCCACCTCGGCGGCAACGCCCTCGCAGCCCGTCGGCTGGTCAACCGCACCTTCCTGTACCTGGCCACCATCTGGCCCCGCCTGGAGGCCATGGAGAATCCCGGCGCCTACGCCTGGGCCCTGTTCAAGCAGCGTGTCCACGGCGAACTCGCCGCCCAGGGCCGCAGCCCCGCCACGACCGAGACCCTTGCCTTCGCACGGGCCATCCGTGCGGCCAGCGCGCCCCTGCTCGGCGCCTTCCGCAGCGCCTTCCAGGCCGAGTACGGAGAGGAGATCGCCGAACTCGAGGAAGGGCTGGGCCTGTTCCGCCAGATGTCACGGCTGAGCGAGCGCCAGTTCGACGTGATCCTGCTGCGTGACGTGCTCGAGTTCGACACCAGGGACACGGCGCTGATCATGGGCATCCGTGAGGCCACCGTCCGGTCCACCCGGCGCACCGCGATCCACCGGCTCGCGACCGCCATGGGCTACCGGACCGAGAACGCCCCGGACACCGCCGACGACGAGAAGGAGTGACCCACCCGTGAACCGCACCCCGCGCAGCATCGAGGAGGCCCTGCGCCGTTCCCGCGTCTTCCAGGGCGAGTACGGCTACGCCGACCTGGAAGCCGCCCGGCACGACCTCGCGCGTGACCTGCACGAGCTGCGCTGGATGCGGTTCCTCAACACCGCCGCGCACTGCGGCCACGGCGCCGGGGCCAACCCGCTCCCGGCCGCCCTGCACGAACAGGCGGCGCACGACCTGCGCCTGCTGTGCCGCGGCACCGTCCACCACCACGGTGCCGCCCGCCGCATCACCGCCTTCGACACCGAACGCGACCCCGATGGCGCCCTCACCTTCGCCTGTCTGCTGTACCTCGCCGACCAGGAGGAGGGCGCCCAGTTCTGGTGGCGCTACACCGCGGGTGCCGGCAGCGTCACCGCCGCCCTGTGCCTCTACCTGCTCCATCTGCGCCGCGGTGACATGCGTGACGCCCAGCACTGGGCCGACCAGATCCACCGCCTCAACAGCCTCGACTGGACCAGCTACACACCCGTACCGCACCACGCCGACACCACCCCCCACCCCTGCGACGGCCCGGGCGTCCGCTACACGCTGCCTCCCGTGCCACCGGCCGTCTCCGAACGGGCGGTCAAGGACGCGGTGGACGAGTTGGAGGCACCGTACGACGGAGGCCTCGGCCCCGTCCCGCAGCCCATCCCGGCGCTCGCCGACCACTGGGACGAGTTGGTCACCGCGTGAACGGCGGCGGAGCGTGGCTCAGACGTCCGAAGGCATCCGGCAGCCGCGAGCCCCAAAGCAGCGCACCCGACACCGCACCCCCGGCTGACCGACCCCTGTGGCGGCAACGGGACTTCGGTGTCTTCTGGGCCGCCCAGACGCTGTCCGTCCTCGGTGACTCCTTCGCCCTGATCGCCCTGCCCCTGCTGGTGCTCCAGGCCACCGGGTCGGTCGCCCGCATGGGGCTGCTGACGGCGGTGGGCACGGCCGCCGCCGTCCTCGCGGCGGTGTTCGCCGGGGTCGTGGTGGACCGTGCCGACCGCCGCAGACTCCTCATCGCCTGTGACCTCGTAAGGATGCTGCTGTACGGGCTGATCCCCGCCGTGTGGCTGTTCGGGCCGCAACTGTGGCTGCTGTACGTGGTGCTGCCGCTGTGCGAGGCCGTCGGCACGTTCTTCGCCGTCGGCTACGTCACCGTCGTCCGCAGCCTGGTGGGCAGCGACCGGCTGACGGAGGCCAACGGCCGTCTGAACGCCACGGCCGCCGGGGCCGGGGTGCTGGGACCGCTGGGTGCGGGACTCGTCGCCGCCTGGACCGGGCCGGCCGCAGCCGTCGGCGTGGACGCGGCGAGCTTCGGGGTCTCGGCGGCCTGCATGCTCCTCGTACGCTTCCGCGCCCGCCCCCGCGACGAGAGCCCACCCGAGCGCACCGGCCTCTGGCGGGACCTGCGCACGGGGGTGTCCTTCCTCTACGGCCACCCGGTCCTGCGCGCCCTCACCGCCCTGCTCTTCGTCTTCAGCTTCCTCACCCTCGGCCTGACCGACCTGGTCATCTACCACCTCGAACACGACCTCGGCCACGACGACGGCACGGTCGGCACCGAATGGGACGGCGGCAGCGAGAGCTGGGCCCCGCAGAAGGAGCACACCGACCCCACCCCTCTCCCTCCGGGCTACCCGACGACGAACCTCACGATGATCGGCATCGCCGGCGGCTACAACCTCCAGGTCCACGCCTGCCCGGCATCCCCGGACCACCCGCACATCGAACTGGTCCAGTGAACGAGGCTGTCGCCCTCGCACACGCTGCTCACCCGGCTGCTGCGTAGCCGGGCACGGACGGCCACCGAACGGTCAGTACGACCGACTCTTCCTCCGCGAACCATGAGTGGTCGACCCCGCGCCCCCACACGACGTAATCGCCCTGCTGCTCCAGAAGCACACTGCGGCCAGGAAGTTCAACGCGGAAGCGACCACTGATGAGAACCAGCAGAGCGGTGCGCTCCTCGCCCTTGACCCACTGCGGTCGCTCATCGCCGCGCGGGTGGACGCCCCATTTGATCTCCACAGCCTCGCTGTGACGCGGATCGCCCACGTCCTTGAAATGGCCCAGCAGCCACCCCCGGTCCAGTGCCGCATCCTTGCCCGCATTGCCCACGTACACGCTGTTGTTCACGTGGCCGGACTTTAGTGCGCTTCAACTGCCCTATGACAACGCGAAGTTTGCAGAGGGGGAAGACGAGCGGGTCGTATGCCCAGGACGCAGCCGGAAGATCTCCCGGGTGAGCGCAGGTGACGCAGGACAGCTACCCCTTCGGTACCGGGATGTCGGCGCTGCTCAGTGTCTGAGGTCGGTCCGTGAACACTCTCAGTCGCACACGCAGATGGGCTCGTTGCGGGACGGAGTAGCGTCCGGCGCTCGGCACCAGAACGTAACGCGCCGACTCGTGCGGGCGCAGCACGGCCGGGCCGCTGCGGACGGTCCAGTACCCCGAGGAGTTCTCGCTGGTGCTGGCCGCGAAGTTCGGGGTCAGCGGGGTGCCACCGGTGTTCGTCGCCTGTACGGTGAGCCGGCTGATCCCGCGGCTGTCACCCCGTACCTCACCCACTGCCAGTCGGATCGGCGGGCCGCTCGCGGTGGCGACGGCCACGCACACCGCGGCCGGAGCCAGCACCGCTGCAGCGAGGGCCGCGCTGACGGCCCGCCGTCGGCCGAACGGCAACCGGGGCTGCCAGGCCGAGGTGAAGGCGGACGCAGGGGCGGTCGCGGCGGCTGCCACCCAAAGCGGCGTCATCAGCAGGTAGTAGCCGTCCTGCGACCGCGTGGCCAGGTAGAACGCGCACCACGGCAGCACGGTCGCGGCCGGGCCCAGCCGCCGTACGAACAGCACGAACAACACGAGCAGCCCGGCGGCAAGCAGCATGCTGCCGTACGAGTAGAAGTCCAGCCGACTGCTGCCCTCGGAGAAGTAGTACGACAGGCCCATGATGCCCTGGCCGTGCAGCACCCCGTGCTGGGTGAAGGGCAGAAGCAGGCCGGAGAGCCAGGCCCGAGGGCTCTGCGCGATGAAGTACGCGTTCGCGGCCAGCGCCACGACCACCGCGATCCCGGTGAAACGTGCGACCACGCCGAGAGCGGCCCGCGCGGGCAGTTCCCCGCGCCGCAGCGCGTACACACCGACCAGCAGGAACGGGGCGAGGAACCAGGGCAGTTGTTGCGTCGCACACGCGGCCCCGAGGAGCCCGGCGCGCACGATGTCCCAGCGGCCGAGCCGCCCCCCGGCACCTGTTGCGGGCCAGCCGATCACCACCGGGATGAGCAGCACGAGCGCCGGGATCGCCGGATAGCCCATGGCCGCATACCCCTTGAGCATGGGGAAGCCCAGACAGACCGCCGTCGCCGCAGACCGCCACGGCGCCGGCAGCAGCCACCACAGCACCGCGGCGCCGACGATCAGCAGGAGAGTCGGGACGAGGGTGACCGCCTTGGCGCCGATCACCGCGTACACGGGGGCGATCAGCAACAGCGCGAACGGTGGATAGGCGAACGAGTAGTCCGCACCGCCCGACATCGTCTTGGTCACACCGACGTGGTGGTGCTGAAACACCCACGGCCACTCATGCCCGTACACCGCATGCCCGTGCACCAGCTCGTGTGTGGCCTGGGTCATCAGCACCGTCTCGTCGTTCATGCCACTGCTGACGGCGTAGGAGCACAGGGCCAGCGTGCACCCCAGCAGCAGTGCTCCCGCGTCGACTTGCACGAGGGCGCGGCGGCTGCGCACCGCGACGGCGAGGATGGAGAGGATCAGGATCCCCGCGTACCCGACGGTGATGACGCCGCCGACCACCGGCCGCTTCATGATCGCGGCATTCCAGTCGGCACGAGTACCGATGAACAGGCTGATGAGAGCCAGCAGTGTGATCGCTCGGTGCAACGGCGCAGGGTCAGCCGGTAACGGCAGCCCCGCACGGGTGGACGCAGTATCGGGCACGGAGACGGTGGCGTCGGCGGTCTTGCTCATGCAGAGAGCTCCTCGGGCGGGCGAACCATGATCAGATGAGGGAGCTCTCGTAGTAGAAACTCGCCATTTTGTCGGTGTCGGTGGCCGAGTTCTCCGATGCGAACCCCATGGCCAACCGGCAGGCGGCCGTATTGCTGGTGTCCGGAATCTGAATGGCAAGGCCTTCGGGCTCCCGATAATACAGGCTCTGACCGGCCTTGGTGAGCTGACGGTCGCTCGTGGAACCGGTGTTCCAGTCGATTCTGGTGACGTAGGCATTGCCGTCGGGGTTGGAGGCGCAGTCGTCGTACTGTTCGCGTACGCGAATGCGTTTCCGTCGATCATGTACAGGTATTGCCCGAGGCTCGTGAAGCCCCGGAAGTCGGAATACGCGCTGCCGGTCGCCTGGGTGACGGTGGCCGGCGGTGTGAACGTCGCCAGGTCGTAGAGGCTGAATTGGAATACGTTGTTGAGTCGTTGCGTGCGGCGGCTGTCGCGACGCCATGGCCGAATCTTTTGAGATACATGCGGCCGATTTCCGCACGGGTGGCGGTCGCCGTCAGCCATTCACCCCTGTGTAGTGGTCGAGACTCCAGCGCCACAGCAGCCGTGCCCCGAGGTACGCGAGCACGCCGAGCAGTGGGGAGGCCGCCGCCAGCCAGTACGGGACCCCGGTGTCGTGCCCGTGCCCGGTGAGCACCGCGGCCGGGAAGTAGGCGACGAACGCGAGCGGGAGGCCGAAGGTGAGGAAGCCGCCCACCGCCTTGGGCAGCACGTTCAGCGGGTAGCTGCCGAAGGTGCCGAGCAGCTCCTCGAGCCAGCGGCCCCAGTAGTCGGCGGCCGGGAAGCGGAGCGCGGCGCAGGCGACCGCCGTGAACAGGGCGGCCTCCAGCAGCATGGCGCCGAGCACACAGGCGATGAGATACGTGATCCGCCCCGCCGTCCAGTCGAGGTGGCTGCGGGACAGCGCGCCGACCATCAGGCCCACGGCGACCGTCAGGTCACCGAAGGCATTGGTGGGGAAGAACTGCAGCTGCACCTGCCGGTGGACCGGCATCGGCCGCAGCAGATAGATGTCGATCTTCCCTTCCTGGACGAACCGGCCCAGCTGGTGCACCCGGCCCAGACACAGCACGAACAACCCGTGGGCCAGCATCCGTGTCGCCGGGATCAGCAGCACCTGAGAGCTGTCCCAGCCGCCCATCCCGGTGAACCGGGTCAGCAGCACGGTCGCGAACACGATCACCGACACCTGCCAGATCGCACCGATCGCGATGTTCAGCAGGAACTCGATGCGGTACTCCATCTGGGCGCGGATGTTGAGGCGTGTGATGCGCCAGGCGATCCGGACGGCGTTCATGGGCCTCAGCCTCCCTGGGAGATGACCCGGTGCGCGGCCCGCCGCCACAGGAACCGGGTGAGGAAGAAGAGCAGGACGACCCACACGGCCTGGATCGCCAACTGCCCGCCCGCGTCGGCCAGTCGGATCCGGCCCACGTACAGCGACAGGGGCACGCTGAGCGTCGCCTGGAAGGGCAGGAAGGTGCTCATGGTGCGGAACCAGCCGGGGAAGAACCACAGCGGGGCGTACACCCCGGACAGCAGGTTCTGCGCGAAGAGCAGGATGAGCATCGCGGAGGTGTTGCGGATGGTCCAGAAGCACAGCTGGTCCAGGAGCAGCATCACGAAGTAGAGGACCAGTTGGCCGAGCAGCAGGCTGAGGACGAACACCCCGGCCACCGCCGCCGACCCGGGCGGCTCGATCACCCCGGCGGCGAGGCACACCGCGTATCCGGCGAGCGCCCACGCGGCCCCGTAGACCTGCTCGCCGAGGGCGCGCAGCGCGTGGTAGCGGGCGGGAGACAGTGGGCGCAGGTACCAGTAGACGATGGTGCCGAAGTGCATGTGCTGGATGACCGTGTCCCGGCCGGCGTACTGGTCCAGCTCCCGCAGCCGGGAGGCGAGCACGGCCAGCACGGCGTAACTGATGGCCTGCTCGCGGGTCATGCCGGCCGTGGCGCCGGAATGCGCGTACAGGCCGCTCCACAGGGACGCCACCAGGACCACCTGGACGACCAGCCGGACCAGGACGGCCGTCATCCGGGGCGGGGCGTGCAGCTCGCCGAGCGGGGTGACGCGGGCGGCCCGCCATGCGTGCAGAACGGCCATGTCAGACCCCTTCCGCCGCGGGCTCCGCATGCGCGTACGCGACCCGCATCACGTCCTCCAGGTCCGCCTCGTCGATGGCGATGCCGGTCACCTCGTACCGCTCGATGACCGCCTTGAGCGCCTGGTGGACCGTGGGCGCCTCGGGCCCGTCCGGGCCGAACACCACCTGCGGGCCGTCCTGTCGCAGCAGGGCGATGCCCGGGGGCGGTACGACGTCGGTGTGCCCGTCGGCGAGCGTCGCCCGCACCTGCCAGGTCGAGCCGAACTTGCGGCGGATCTCGTCGAGGGAGCCGTCGAGGACCAGCCGCCCGTGGTTGATCAGGACGACCCGCTCGGCGAGCCGCTCGACCTCCGTCATGTCGTGCGTGGTCAGCAGCACCGTACGGCCGCGCTGCTCGACCTGGTGGCGCAGGAACTCCCGGACCTGCTCCTTGACCACCACGTCCATGCCGATGGTCGGCTCGTCGAGGAAGACGACCGGCGGGTCGTGCAGCAGCGCCGCGGCCAGGTCGCAGCGCACCCGCTGGCCGAGGGAGAGATGGCGCACGCGGGTGTCCCAGAAGGCGGACAGTTCGAGGATGTCGTCGAACTCGCGCAGCCGGGCGGTGTGTTCGGCATCCGGCACGTCGTAGATGTCCCGCAGGATCGAGAACGACTCCCGCACCGGCAGGTCCCACCACAGCTGGGTGCGCTGCCCGAACACGGCGCCGATGTTACGGGCGTTGCGCTCCCGCTCCTCGTACGGCACCACGCCCGCCACCCGGGCCTCGCCGGAGGTGGGCGTGAGGATGCCGGTGAGCATCTTGATGGTGGTGGACTTGCCGGCGCCGTTCGGGCCCAGCAGGGCGAGGAGTTCACCCGGCGCCACGTCGAAGCTGATGTCGGAGACGGCGTGCTTGACGGCCCGCTCCGGATTGACGAGGGACCTGAGCGCGCCCGCGAAGCCCGGACGGCGCACAGTGGTGTGGAAGGAGCGGGAGAGGGAGCGGACCTCGATACTGCCGATCACTCGATGAACCTCCGGGTGAGCTGGATCAGCCAGACGGTCACCGCGAGCGAGGCGGCGGAGAGCGCGGTCAGCAGCCAGGGGACGGCCTGGATGCCCGAGGCCTCGATGCCCGCCCCCAGCAGCGGGGGAGCCGCCACTCCGCCGATCATCGACGCGGCGATGACCCAGGCACCGGCGCGCCTCGCCTGGGGAAGCGCCCTGTTCAGCCAGGGCAGTCCGGTCGGGAAGACCGGTGCGATGAACAACCCAACACCGGCGTAGGCCACCGGCGCCACTCCTTTTACACGTGCCAGCAGCAGACACACCGTCATGCCGGCCGCGCAGATCGTCAGGATCCGCTCGGGGGAGTGCTTCAGGGTGATCGGCACGACGAGGAAACGGCCCGCCGTCATCATCAGCCAGTACACGGAGGTCGCCGAGGCGGCCACGGCCGTGCTGTAGCCGACGGTCTCCAGATGCGTGGGCTCCCAGCCGCCCACCCCCGCCTCCACGCCCACGTTCAGGATGTACAGGGCGAGGAAGCCGACGAGGACGCGGGACAGGCCGCCGCCCCGCGATCCGGGCTGCCGCTCCTTCTCCGACGGCTCGACAGGGCGCGTACGCACGCCGCTCGATCCCAGCGGGACCAGCACCGCGGCCAGCACCGCACACGCCCCGAAGGCGTACGCGTATTCGCCCGGACCCAGCCAGGCCACCACCGCCGGGCCGAGCACCGCCCCGATGCCGAAGTGGGCGTTGAGCACGTTGAGCATGGCCGTGGAACGGTCGCCGAAGCCGACCGCGAACAGCTGGTTGAGCCCGTAGTCGAGGCCGCCGAAGCCGAGGCCGCCGAGGAAGGCGGCGGCGAGCGCGAGGGGCCAGTTCGGGGCGAGCGCGAAGCCCGCACCGCCCAGCGTCATCAGCCCGTAGCTCGCCGCCAGCAGCGCCCGGTTGCTGATCCGGGAGTGGATCGCGTTGAAGGCCAGGACGCCCGCGACACCGCCCGTGAAATGCAGGCTCAGACCGAGCCCGGCACCGGACGGGGACAGCCCGAACTCCGCGCGCAGACCCGGCACCGAGGGGCCGTACAGCGCCTGGAGCATGCCGATGAGGACGAAGCCGAGACAGGACGCCACCGCGGCCGCCCGACTGAAGAGCCGGCCGGCCGCGGTGGACCGTATGTCCGTGTCCGTCAACTGATCTCCGAGAAGACGAAGGAGAACTCGGCCGGCTCGGCGCGCAGGGCGTACTGCGGCAGGACGCCCGGGCCGCAGGACCCGGTGCCGATGCCGTGCAGGGCGTGGTCGAGGTTGACCCAGACCGTGTCACCGGGGGTGAGGTCGGTGCGGTGCGAGGCCGCGTCCAGCTGTTCGGTGGTCCAGCGCCGGGCGCTGAAGGAGAACTCCGGATCGCCCTCGATGCGCAGCCCGCCGATCTCGGCCCAGCGGACGTCGGCGCGTGCGCCGTTCTCCTGCGGGCGCAGGTACGGCGTCTGCAGTGCGTCGAGCGTGGACTCCCAACGGCCGAGCTGCGAGGCGGACTTGGTGTCCGGGTACCCCTCACCGGGACCGCCGCCGAACCAGCGCACACGGTCGGCGCTCGCGTCCAGCCCGAAGCGGACGCCGAGCCGCGGCAGCGGCACCGTCCACTCGCCCTCCGGGCCCACCGAGACCGTCAGCTTCAGACGGTTGCCGTCGGACGTCCAGCGGTACACGGTCGCGAGGCCGAACTCCCAGGCGGCGGGGGCCACCCGGGTCCGTACGGTCAGCGCGTCGTCGCCGATCTCGACCCCGTCGAGCCGGTGCCGCATGCGGTGCAGGCCGTACTTGCGCCACAGCTCCGCGTAGCGCGTGTCGGTCTGCCACTCGGCGCCCTCGTCGTTGTCGGTGGTCGCCCGCCACACATCGAGGCGCAGACCGTTCACCGCGACCCCGCCGATGGTCCTCAGCGCACCGGTGCGGGCGTCGAAGGAGGCCGGGCCCAGGGTGATGACCCGCTCGCCGAGGACGGGTCCGTCGGTCGCGGCAACCCTCGGCAGCGGCCGCGCGGCCACCGCGAACTGCCCCCACGCCACCGGGTGGCCCTTGGGCGCCCACGCCGTGTCGGCCGCGAGCGAGGCCCGCACCGTCCACTGCGTCTCGCCGCCACCACCGTCGGCGGGCGGCTCGGGCAGCTTCACATCGCCCGACTCGCCCGGGCCGAGCGAGGGCACCGACAGGGAACCCGACTCGACGGTCTCCCCGTCCACTTGGTACGACCACTCGAACGCAAAGGCGGACAGGTCGGCGAAGTCCTGCTTGTTCGTGACCCGCACGGTTCCGGCGGAGCCGTCGCCCTCGATGCCGACCGGCTCGACGACCTTCTTGAACTCGACCAGCCCCGGTGACGGGGTCCGGTCCGGGAACAGGAGTCCGTCGCAGACGAAGTTCCCGTCGTGCAGCTCCTCGCCGAAGTCGCCGCCGTAGGCGTAGCCCAGCTCGGGGTGGGTGATGCCGTGGTCGATCCACTCCCACACGAAGGCGCCCTGGAGACGCTCGTACGTCTCGAACAGCCGCTGGTAGTCGGCGAGTCCTCCGGGGCCGTTGCCCATGGCGTGCGCGTACTCGCAGAGGATGAAGGGGAGCCCACGCCGCTTGTGCGTGCCTCCGTCCAGCTCCTGGCCGATCTGCTCGACCTCGGCGTGGTCGGCGTACATCCGCGAGTACATGTCCGTGTCACGGCAGTTCCAGTCGCCCTCGTAGTGCACGAGGCGCGAGGTGTCCCGGCCGTGGATCCACTCGGCCATGGCGGTGAGGCCGCGCCCGGTGCCGGCCTCGTTGCCCAGCGACCAGATGACGACCGAGGGGTGGTTCTTGTCCCGCTCGACCATGCGGGCCGCGCGGTCGAGGAGCGCCGGGGTCCAGCGGTCGTCGTCGACCGGGTTGTCCCGCCAGGCCTGCTCGGTGAAGCCGTGGGTCTCCAGGTCGCACTCGTCGATGACCCACAGGCCGTACTCGTCGCACAGGTCGAGGAAGGCCGGGTGCGGCGGGTAGTGGGAGGTGCGGACGGCGTTGACGTTGTGCCGCTTCATCAGCAGCACGTCCTCACGCATGGTCTCGAGGTCGAGGGCTCGGCCCTTGTCGGGGTGCCACTCGTGGCGGTTGACGCCCTTGAAGAGGACCGCCTTGCCGTTGACCTTGATCAGACCGTCCTCGAGGGCGACGGTCCGGAAGCCGATGCGCAAGGGGACGCGCTCGCCCTCGGTCACCAGCTCGCCGTCGTACAACTTCGGCGTCTCGGCCGTCCACGGCTCGACCGGGACCGTCACCGGCTCACCCGTGGCGACATCGATGTCCAGCGCGGGCACGGTCACCCGTCCGTCGACGTCGGAGTCGACGCGCAGGGTGCCCTCGCCCGTGACGTGGTCGTAGGAGGCGTGCACGAAGAAGTCGAGGGCGCTGCCGGCCGGGCGGTGCAGCAGCGTCACGTCACGGAAGATGCCGGGCAGCCACCACTGGTCCTGGTCCTCCAGGTAGGAGCCCGCGGACCACTGGTGCACGCGTACGGCGAGCACGTTGCCGCTCGGCTTCAGCAGGTGCCCGACCGCGAACTCGTGCGGCAGCCGGGAGCCCTTGAACTCGCCGATGTCCGTGCCGTTCAGCCAGACGCGGGCGCAGGACTCGACACCGTCGAAGCGGATGACGGCCCCGCCGTCGGCCGGCCAGTCCGCGGGCAGGTCGAAGACGCGCAGATGGTCGCCGGTCGGGTTCTCCGTCGGGACGTGCGGCGGGTCGACCGGGAAGGGGTAGAGGTGGTTGGTGTAGATGGGCAGGCCGAAGGCGCCGTCGCCCTGGAGGACCCAGTGGCCGGGGACCGTGACCTCGGGCCAGCCGCCGGCGTCGAATCCGGGCTCGGCGAACGAGTCGTCCTCGGCGTCGCTGGTCGGCGAGACCCTGAGGCGCCAACTTCCGTTCAGTGACAGGGACTTGGCGTCCGAGGACGCGTACCAGGCGCGGGGCGGCAGGGCGCCGCTGCCCGGGGAGACGTCCTCGACGTAGTCGACGGCCGTTGTTGTGCGGGAAGTCATCGGTCTCCAGGTCTCGGGATTGCGGGTGTCAGCCCTTGATGCCGGTCTGCGCGATCCCCTGCACCAGCCAGCGCTGGAGGAAGAGGAACACGAAGATCAGGGGCAGGATGGAGATGGCGGTGGCCATGAAGATCAGATGGAAGTTCACGGTCTGGTTGGTCATGAAGGAGGACAGCGCGATCTGGACGGTCCAGGAGCTCGGGTCCTGGCCGATGACCAGTGGCCACAGGAAGGAGTTCCAGGCGCTGATGAACGTGATCGTGGCGATCGCCGCGAAGAAGTTCAGCGAGTTGGGCACGACGATCCGCCAGTACGCGCCCCAGTAGCCGAGCCCGTCCACGCGTGCCGCCTCCTCCAGCTCCTTCGGGAATCCGAGGAAGTACTGCCGGAAAAGGAAGCAGGTGAAACCACTGAAAAGGCCCGGAATGATCAGGCCCCGGTAGGTGTCCACCCAGCCGAGTGACGAGACCAGCACGAAGCTGGGCACGAAGGTGACGGCCGTCGGGACCATCAGGGTCGCCAGGACGGCGTAGAACACCTTGTTGGCGTGCTTGTACGGGATGCGGGCCAGGCCGTAGCCGGCCAGGGAGCACACAAGGAGGGTGCCGAAGGTGGTCAGGACGGCGACGACCAGCGAGTTGATCATGGAGCGGCCGAAGTCGACCGTGGGGTCGTCGAACAGCTCGGAGATGTTGCCCCACTGGAACGAGGGCAGCACCTTCCAGTTCTCGCCCGTGATCTCCAGATCCGTGGAGAGCGAGTTGCGGACGATCAGATAGAACGGGATCAGGAAGAGCAGCGCGGCGACACCGACGGCGATGTACAGCCCCGTGTTGCCGAAGACGCCCCGGCCCTTCTTGCGCTGCTTTCCGACCTGAGGTGCGGTGGTGGTCACTTGGACTCATCCCCCCTTCCGAAGCCCATGAACTTGCCCTGGATCAGGGTGACGAGGCAGATGAGCAGCGACAGGATGACCGCGCCCGCGCTGCCTGCGCCGTAGTCCTGGCTGGTGCCGAGGGCCGACTTGTACAGCACCATGAGCGGTGTCTGGGCCCAGGTCGCCTTCTGCCCGATGATGTTGAAGAACTCGTCGAACGCCTGGTAGGCGGCGATGAGCAGCAGCAGGATCACCGCTGTGGAGGTGGCCCGCAGTTGCGGCAGCGTGATGTACCGGAAGGTCTGCCAGCCCTTCTTCGCCCCGTCGATGGCGGCGGCCTCGTACAGCTCGGTCGGGATGTTCTGCAGCGCCGCCAGGAACAGGATCATGTAGAAGCCGGACTGGATCCACAGGCGCAGGGTCACGATGACCAGCCAGTACCAGGGCGGGGTGGGGTTGGACATCCATGCGACGGTGTCGGCGCCGAACCAGCCGATGACCGTGTTCGCGAGTCCGAAGCGGACGCCGCTGAAGATGGACATCTTCCAGATCAGGGCCGCGGCCACGTAGGAGACGGCGGTCGGCAGGAAGAACACCGAGCGGAAGAACGCCCGCATGAACCTGAGCCGGTTGACCAGCAGAGCGAGGCCCAGCGACAGCGCCCAGGTGGTCGGCACGATGAACGCGGCGAACACGGTGAACGTCACCAGTGAGCCGGGGAACTCGCTGTTGGTCAGGATCTGCTTGTAGTTGTCGAAGCCGATGAAATGGCTCGGCGTGACGGTGTAGCGGGCGTCGAAGAAGCTGAGCCAGATGCTCCAGACGATCGGCACGAAGACGAAGATCGCCAGGCCGATCAGAAAGGGCCCGGTGAAGAGCCAGAAGTTGACGGTGGCGTTGCCCCGCAGGCCCCGCCGCGGCCGGGCCTGGGAGGCCTTGGCCGGGGCGGGCTGGGCGACCCCGCGTGTGGTGGTGGTCGACATGTCGTGGTCTTCCCGGCGGCCTATCCGAACAGCTTCTTGAGCTCGACGTTGACCTTCTTGTCGCAGGTGTCGAGCGCCTTCTCCGGGTCGCCGTTCTTACGGACGGAGGACGCGATCACCTCGGCGAACGCGTTCTGCATGGTCTGGTCGTAGGCGATGTTGTCGAAGTGGCCGTAGTCCGTGAAGAGCTTCACGCCCTCGGCCGGCAGACCCGACTTGAGCTTGGTGGCCTTGTTGGCGATCGAGGTGCGCGGCGGGATGTGGAAGCCGTACGAGGTGGCCCAGTCCTCCTGGTACTGCGTCTGGTCGATCCACAGCCACTTCACGTACTCCTTGGCCGCCTCGACGTTCTTGCCCTTGGCATTGACGAAGATCGACCAGCCGCCGTTGTAGACGGACGGCTTGCCGGCGCTGCCGATCTTCGGGAACGGGAAGATGCCGAGATCGTCGCCGAGCGCCTTCTGCATGGCGGGCATGGACCACATGCCGCCCCACTGGATGGCGCACAGACCCTGGTTGAGCGCGGACGGGTCCCAGAAGTCGGTCGGGGCGTCGAGGAGCACGTTGCCACTGGTGAACAGCGTGCGAAGCTTCTTGAGGCCCTCGATGACGCCGTCCGTGTGGTAGGCGATCTCGTTCTTGTCGTTGATGGTGTCGGCACCGGCGGACCAGATGATGGGGTTCTGGATCGCGCTGAAGTCGTTGCCGAGGAAGACGCCCTTGACCTTGCCGGTGGTGAGCTTGGCGGCGGCCTCGATCAGCTCGTCGAGCGTGGTCGGGACGTCGACCTTCGCCTTCTCCAGCATCGACTTGCGGTAGTAGAAGAACTGCGGGTCGTCGATCATCCGTATCCCGTAGATCTTCCCGTCGACCGTGTGGGACTTGATGTCGTTCTGGTTGAAGTCGCTCTTGACCGGGTCGATGAGGTCGGTCAGGTCCGCCACCTGGCCGCTCTTGACGAGCTGCAGCTGCGGGTGGAACTCGAAGACGTCGGGCGCCTTCGAGGTGAGCAGTGCCGCGAAGAGCGCGGACTCGAAGTTGTTGCCCGTGATCCAGTTGGTGTTGACGTTGGCCTTCTTGTAGGCCGCCGCGTACCGCTTGAGGGCCTGCTCCGTGCCCGCCTCGCCGTAGGCGTGGAAGTACTGGGTGAGCTGCTTGCCCGACCCCCCACCGCTCCCGCCCCGCCCGTTGTTGCTGCCGCACGCAGCCAGCGTGCCCGCGGCGGCCATGCCCGCGGCGGCCCGGAATATGGACCGACGGGAGAAGTTGCTGTTGCTCATTGCCGACATGCTGACGTCCTTGTCTCGATTGCGGCTGCGGCTCCACGGCTCCAGCGCACCTGGCTGCTACGTGGCTCGAATTGCGTTGTGGTGCGGGGACGTTAACCTTCGGCTAAGGCTTCGGCAAGGGGTTGGACGAAGCCTGTTCGAAGCGTTAAATCCGGTTCGGAATCCCGAACATGGGGTGGTGCGGGGGTGAGGGCCACCGGGTCAGGATGTGGCCGGCGGCCCTCGGCACCGGGGACTAGGCCAGGACTAGGCCTTGTTCCAGACCTCGTTGGTACCGCCGTTGCAGCTGTACAGGATCACTTTGCTGCCGTCCGCGGTCGCCTGCCCGCTGACGTCCAGGCACTTGCCGGACGCCTCGCTGAGGATCTGGCCGTTGGCGTTCAGCAGCCAGCGCTGGCTCGCGTCACCGGTGAAGCCGGCGGTCGTCGTCAGGCCCGAACTCCCGGCGGTGAGATAGCCGTTCGGCCCCTTCAGGGCGCCCTTGCCGTCGTACGACCACGACTGCTCGGTACCGCCCGTGCACGTGCTGATGGCGGCCCCGGACGCGCTCGCGGTCAGGCACTTGCCGGACTGCTTGCCCTGCAGCGCACCCGTGATCGCCGAGCTGCCCTTGCCCTTCTGGTCGAAGACGTACGTCGTGATGGAGCGGGCCGCGAGGGTCGTGGACGCCGTGCCGCCGCTCACCGTCGGCCTGGCGACGTTCGCCCAGTCCTCGGTGGCCGAGGTCCGCACGGCCTGCTCGGCCCGCACCGGCGTCTTGTTATTGAAGTGCAAACTCAGCGGTGTGTCGGTGGAGTTGTGGTTGTTGACCACGACCACCCATGTGCCGTTCCGGTCGTACGACGACACCTCGACGCCGTCCGGTGCCCCGGTCACGTCGTGCGCGACCGAACCCGGCCTCACGAACCTGCTGTACTGGCCGAGCGCGTAGTACCGCTTGGTGAAGTACAGCTTCTGGTTGCCGTTCGTCGCGTAGTCGGGGTCGTAGTAGATCAGGCCGTCGTTCCAGCCCGTGTCGTTGCGCTCGGTGGGGGAGCTGCCGTAGCCGCTGGCCAGGGCCACCCACCACTGGAACGCCGAGTCGTGCGAGCTCGCGAAGTCCTTGTAGATGATCCGCGACATCAGCAGGGCGTTGTCGATGGTGGGGTCGTACTCCTGGTTCCAGCCCGTGGTGCCCTTGCCGAAGCAGCAGATCTCGGTGGCCCAGGACTTCTTGCCGACCGTCCTCGACGTCTCGTAGACGTTGCCCAGCTGGCCGTCATTGGGGTTGTTGTACGTGTGGTGGGCGAGCGCGGACACGTACTGCGCGGTGCCGGGCTGCGAGATCCACTGCGGCAGCTCGTCGGTGAACTGGGTCGTCTTGCTGGACTCGTCGGCGATGATCGACGTTCGCTGCTTGCGGGCCCGCTGCTCGGCGCCGAGCGCCCGCACGATGTCGTCACGCTGGTCGACGGTGACCTTCATGCCCTCCTGGCCGCAGTCCCCGAAGTCGTTGTCCGGCTCGTTGAACGGGCTGATGTAGTCCAGCTTCACGCCCTGCTCGGCGAAGTGGTCGGTCACGTCCGCCACGTACGTGGCGAAGTCCTGCTCGCTGCCCGCCTTCAACTGGCCGCCGCAGCTCTGGCCGTTGGTCGTCCACTGCGCGGGCGCGCTGTTGACGAAGCCGATCAGGTCCTTGACGCCGTACTTCGCGGCGTACTTGAGGAAGGTGCGGCCGCCGTTGTCATTGCTCCAGTCGTACGAGCCGTCGGGGTCGAGGAAGTCCTGGGCGGCGCGGGCCGGGGTGGTGACCGCGACGCCGCCACCGCCGATGTTGTAGCGGTACGAGGAGAGGGCCAGGCCCTGCCGGGAGAAGAGCAGGCCCGCGACCCGGGCCTGCACCTCGGGCTTGAAGTGCTGCAGGTCGTTGACCCACCAGGCGCCCGAGGCGCCGATGTCGTCGATGGTCTGGGCGGCGTGCGGGGAGACCTCGGCCGCCGTGGGGGTGGCGGCCGAGGAGGTCGGGGCGGATATCAGGGGGCCCGCGACGGCGAGCGCGGCGGCGGCCGTCCACAGGGCGGATCTGCGGGGGTGGGGGTGAGACACGTGCATCCCTTCCGTCGTCATGAAGGTGGTGCGGTACGGCTCCTTGCGGGGGTGCGTTTCGCATTCCTCTGCCCGACGGACTGCAACGCGCCTTCCAGCGCGAACGTCGCCGCACCCAGACACGCCGGGTCGGTGGGGATCGGGGAGAGGACGATCTCGGTGGCGGCCATCGGACGCGGCAGCGCGTGCCGGGCGACGGCCTCGCGCACCTCCGCGACCAGGGGCTCGCCGAGGGCGGCCGCGACCCAGCTGCTGAGCACGACCACTTCGGGGTTGAACAGGTTGACCAGGTCGGCGATGCCGGCGCCGAGGTAACGGGCGGTGTCCCGGACCACCTTGACCGCCACCGGGTCGTGCTCGCGCATCCCCTGGGCCAGGGCGGCGATGGTGGCCGTCTGGTCCTCCGGGTGCAGCAGCGGGCTGCCGGGGCTGAGCTCCCGCAGGTTCAGCATGATTCCGGGCGCCCCGACATACGTCTCCACGCAGCCGTGGTTGCCGCAGTGGCACAGCCGGCCGTCCAGGACGATCGTGTTGTGACCCCACTCGCCTGCGCTGTTGCTGATACCGCGGTGCAGTGCGCCGCCCAGGACGAGTCCGGCGCCCACGCCGGTCCCGAGCGTGACCACGACGGCGTCCCCGCGCCCGCGGGCGGCCCCGAACCACAGCTCGGCGACCGCGACGGCACGCAGCGGGTTGTCCAGGTACAGGGGGTAGGCGATGTGCTCGGTGAGCAGGTCGAGCAGCGGCACGTCGTGCCAGTCCCAGTTCGGGGCGTACTCGGCGATGCCGGTGGCGCGGTCCACCTGTCCCGGCACGCTGACGCCCACGCCCAGCACCCGGGCACCCTCGATGCCGGCCTGCGTGACCACCGAGCCGACGGCGGCGGCCACATGGCCGACCAGCTGCACGGGGAGGCTCTCGCCGGGGTGGACGTCCTCCTCGGCCCGGGCGAGGACGTTCAGCGCCAGGTCGAACAGCTCGACATGGACGTACGTCTCCGCGATGTCGACGCCGATCAACGCGCCCCCCGACGCGTTGACGGCCACGAGACCCCGGGGGCGGCCGCCCGCCGAGTCCTCGAACCCGACCTCGGTGATCATCCGCAGATCGAGCAGCTCGCCGACGAGCGTGGCGACCGTCGCAAGGCTCAGACCGGTGGCGGCCGCCAGCTCCTGCCGGGAGGTGGGAGACGCGGCGATGATCTGGCGCAGCACCTCGTAGCGGTTCGCGGTGCGGATGTCACGTGATGTGCGCTTCACCGGTGGCCTACCCCCGTCCCTTCGCTCAGGCGCACCGGGCACGTCGGCACCGGCGCGGCGCAAGGCTATGGCCTGCGGGGGCTTTCGACAAGGGGTTAGGAAAGGGGGTTTATAAAGTGCTTCGTAGGTCAGTCGTCCAGCACTGTCCGCACAAAGGGGTTGGCGAATTTTCCGTCCCCGTCCAGCGTCCGCGCAAGCGCCCGGAAGTCGGCCAGCCGGGGGTAGCGGCCGTGCAGCACCGCCGCGGGCGTGGTGAAGACCTTGCCCCAGTGCGGACGGGCGTCGAACGGGTCCAGCGCCTTCTCCAGCAGCCGCACGACCGGCAGCACGGCCTGCGTGTCCTCCACCCAGGTGAAGTGCGCCGCCACCGTGTCCCGCCCGTACGCCGGGCTCAGCCACTGCCGGTCGGCGGCGACCGTCCGTATCTCGCAGGTCTGCAGCACGGGCGCCACCGTCGCCCGGATCCCGTCGAGGGCACGCAGTACGTCGACGGCGTGCTGCCTCGGCAGCAGATACTCCGACTGCAGCTCGGCCCCGCTGCTCGGTGTGAACTCCGCCCGGAAGTGCGGCAGCCGCTCGTGCCACGGCCCCGGCACCCCGAACTGCTCCGTGCAGTTCACGGCCGGCATCCCCGGCACGGGATGCAGCTTCTCGGTGGCGGGCGCGGCCCACGGGAAGTCCGGGAGCGGCTGGTCGGTGCGCCGCTTGAGCCACACCTGCCGGAAGCCGGGCTCCCGCCAGTCGGTGAACAGGCTCACGCTGTACGCCGCCGAAGCGATCGTCTCGAACGTGTGCGGGTCCAGCCCGGCGAGGGGGAGTTCGGTGAACACGTGCTGCTCGACCTCGAAGGCCGGCTCCAGGTCGAGGGTGAGGGCGACCACGACGCCGAGCGCGCCGAGCGAGGTGACGGCGCCGTCGAACCGTGCGTCGCCCCGCGCGATCCGCACCGTGTCGCCGTCGGCCGTGACCAGCTCCACCTCGCTCACCGGTGCCGCCAGCGATCCATTGGTCACCCCCGAGCCATGGGTGCCGGTCGCCACCGAACCGGCGACGGAGATGTGCGGCAGGGACGCCATGTTGGGCAGCGCGAGCCCGTGCGCGTGCACCACGCGGGCCAGTTCCGCGTACCGGACGCCGCCCGAGACCCGTACCGTGCGGGTCGTGGTGTCCACGTCGATCACCGGAGGCAGCCCGGCGATCGAGAGCAGAGTGCCCTCGGGGCCCGGGTCGGCGATCTCGTTGAAGGAGTGGCCGCTGCCCAGGACGCGGACCTTGGCGCTGCCGGCCACGAGGGTCCTGAGCGCGTCGAGCGAGTGGGGGCGGTGCCACTCCTTTGCCGTATAGGTGATGTTGCCTGCCCAGTTGGTGACCGTCTCCGTCATTCCCTGTCGTCCCTCCGGCGAGCGCGGGTGCATGGACCCCTCTGCATTGACCCTCTCATCTGCCGCGACCTAGCGTGGAGAGCGTTTTCCACAACTTCCTCGCCGAAGCCGGAGGGCCCACGCCTTGCCTGAACGTCCCCAGGCTCTGTTCGCCATGACCGCCGAGAACCTGCCGCTCGTCTTCCCCGCAAGGGTCCTCGCGCGACTGCGCGAGGCGGTGGACATCGATCCGGACCTGATCGCCGAGGACTTCACCGAGCCGCGCGTCCGGGAGGTGCTCGCGCGCACCGAGATCCTGGTCACCGGTTGGGGCTGCCCGCGCCTGGACGCCGCGGTCCTCGACGCGGCGCCGAAACTGCGCGCGGTCCTGCACTCGGCAGGCTCGGTGAAGGGCTTCACCACGCCCGAGGTCTGGCGGCGCGGCATCGCGGTCTCCTCGGCCGCCGCGGCCAACGCGCTGCCGGTCGCCGAGTACACCCTCGCGATGATCCTGCTCGCCGGGAAGGACATCCTGGGCGCCCGGGAGCGCCTGCGCACCACCCGGGCCCACCCCGGCTGGGGCGTCGTCCCGGGCATCGGCAACCACGGCCGCCGTGTCGGTGTGATCGGCGCCTCCCGCATCGGCCGCCGCGTCATCGAGCTGCTGGCCCCCTTCGACCTGCGGGTGAGCCTCACCGACCCGTACGTCACCGAGTCGCGAGCGGCCGAACTCGGCGTGGGTCTCCTGCCGTTGGACGACCTTCTGCGCACCTCGGACATCGTCACGATCCACGCGCCCGAGACCCCGGAGACCCACCACCTCATCGGCCGCCGGGAACTCGCCCTGATGCCGGACGGGGCGACCCTGATCAACACCGCCCGCGGCGGCCTGGTCGACCACGAGGCCCTGGTCGACGAGGTCCGCACCGGCCGTCTGAACGCCGTCCTCGACGTCACCGACCCCGAGCCGCTCCCCGCGGACTCCCCTCTCCACGACCTGCCGGGTGCCTTCGTGACCCCGCACCTCGCGGGCTCCCAGGGCAACGAGCTGTCCCGCCTCGGCATGACGGTCGCGGAGGAGGCCGCACGCCTGCTGACGGGCGCGGAGCCGGCCCATCCGGTCGATCCGGGGGCGCTGCAGCGGCAAGCGTGAGCACCTGGCGCTCCGCGGGAAGTGCCACCCCCCTTCGGGGCGCGGGCGGACCTCCCGTCTGCGCCACTCAGGTCCGTCTCGCGAGCGCCGAGTCGGCTGCCCCTGCGAGGGTCCGGGGGCTGCCCCCGGAATGACGCAGTACCGTCACGCACGTGGACGGCCGGTCCTCGTCCGTTCGGTCTCCGAGCACCGCGTCAGCTACCGCAGCCCGGTGATCCACGGCGAGGCCCGCAAGGTCACCGACCCCGAGGAGAAGCCGGAGGGACTGCGCCGGCTCACCGAGCGTGCGGCGCCGGGCCAGTGGCCGTACGACCGACTGCCCGATCGCAAGGACTCGGGCGCCGGCCCCCCAGCTGCTGCCGCCGGACACCCCCGTACCAGGACACATCCCGCGCCGCGGGGGGACCCGGCACGGCTGACGTGGGTGCCAGGGCATACCGTGAGGAGTCGAACGCCTGAGCCGGAAGGAGAGTCGGGATGGGCAGCCGTACCGCACTGGTCGAGGATCTGATGGAGCGTTTCCCGCACGTACCGCGGGAAGCCGTCTTCAAAGAGGACCTGCTGCGTGGAGGCGTGGCCTTCGACCCGTCCGCGCTCAGCGACAACGAGTCCGGCGAGGTCAAGCCGAAGTCGTACTTCATCTTCTCCTTCGACCACGGCACCCTGCCGGAGCTGGGCGAGGCCGCGCTGAGGCGTCCCCCGGAGGAGATCATCCTCACCGGCGGCCCCTACGACCTGCGCCGCACCGTCGTCTCCGTACGGGTGAACCCCACCTCGCCCTACCGCGTCGCCGCTGACGACGAGGGGATGCTCGGGCTCTACCTCGACGGCAAGCGCATCGCCGACGTCGGGGTGCCGCCGATGCCGGAGTACTACCGGCACACCCTCTCCAACGGAAAGTCGGTCATGGAGGTGGCCCCGACCATCCAGTGGGGCTACCTGATCTATCTGACCGTCTTCCGGGTCTGCCAGTACTTCGGCGCCAAGGAGGAGTGCCAGTACTGCGACATCAACCACAACTGGCGTCAGCACAAGGCCGCCGGGCGGCCGTACACCGGCGTGAAGGACGTCGACGAGGTCCTGGAGGCGCTGGAGATCATCAACCGCTACGACACCGCGAAGGCCTCCACCGCCTACACCCTCACCGGCGGCGCCATCACCTCCAGGCTCCAGGGCCGTGACGAGGCCGACTTCTACGGCATGTACGCCAAGGCCATCGAGGAGCACTTCCCGGGCCGCTGGATCGGCAAGGTCGTCGCCCAGGCGCTGCCCAAGGACGACGTGCAGCGGTTCAAGGACTACGGCGTGCAGATCTACCACCCCAACTACGAGGTGTGGGACGAGTATCTGTTCAAGATGTACTGCCCGGGCAAGGAGCGCTACGTCGGCCGCGACGAGTGGCACAAGCGGATCCTCGACTCGGCGGAGATCTTCGGCGCGCGCAACGTCATCCCCAACTTCGTGGCCGGCGTGGAGATGGCCGAGCCCTTCGGGTTCAAGACGGTCGACGAGGCCATCGAGTCCACCACCGAGGGCCTGCGCTTCTTCATGTCGCACGGCATCACGCCCCGCTTCACCACCTGGTGCCCCGAGCCCACCACCCCGCTCGGCAAGGCCAACCCCCAGGGTGCCCCGCTGGAGTACCACATCAGGCTGCTGCAGGCCTATCGCCGGACGATGGACGACTTCGGCCTCTCCTCCCCGCCCGGATACGGCCCGCCCGGACCCGGCCGCGCGGTGTTCTCCGTCAGCTCGTTCATGGACAGCCTCCCGGCACAGGAGGCGGCCGAGGTGTGAGTGAAGGACGGGGACTTTGAGTCAAAACGGGTCCCCGTCCGTACATCCGGCCGGAGTTGTGTCTCCGGCCGGATCACAGGTTCTGTCAGGGCAACTGAACACAGCGCTTGTCAGTTGTGTTGAAAACGTGAAAGGCTCCTGTCCTGCCGCGAGGTTCCCCCCAACTCCTTCGCCGAAATGGTGAGTTGACCTCGCTTGTGGATGCAGGAGACTCATGCCCGACCTGCCGACCCCGAAGGACGCCGCCGAAGCCGCGCTGTTCTCCGAGTGCTGGGACGCGGTGCTTTCCTACGCCGACCTGTGCACGGCCGGTGCCACGGCGGCCACTCAGCTGGCCAAGGAGGCGTTCGCGCTCGGTATGCGCGAGGTCCGCGCCGCCGAGACCGCAAGCGCCCGGAGCAACGGCCGCCGCTCGCCCCGGCTCCCCGTGATCCCCCTGCTGCTGACCGCCGTACGCACCACGGCGGCGGCCTGGGAGGCCGACGGCCAGGGCCAGGACCTCGACCCCGACCTGCGCCTGTGGCTCAACTCGGAGAAGGCCGCCCGCTACACCGGCCCCCCACTGCGCCGCCCGATCGCCCTGCGCGGTCTGCGCGACCTCCAGGAGGCGGATGCGGCGCTGCTGTGGCTGTCCGAGGTGGAGTCCTTGCCGCGGTCCGTGGTGGCCCGCAGGCTCGGCCTCGACCCGGCCCTCGTGGGCGAGGAACTCGACCAGGTGCGGGGCCTGTTCAGGGACCGCTGCCACCGCAACCACCTCGACACGCCGATGGACGCGCGGTGCCGCAGCTATGCGCGCCTCCTCGACGCGATCACCAGGTCGCCCGCCGCCGACATCCCGCCGGACCTCTCACGGCACCTCGCCACCTGCGTGGACTGCGCGGAGGCCGCCGCCTGTCTGCGTCCCCAGGGCGGCGGGCTGCCCGCGGCCCTCGCCGGCGGTGTCATCGGCTGGGGCGGCCTCGCCTACCTGGAGCGCCGCCGCCGGGCCGCCGAGGTGCGCCTCGGGGTGGGCCGACCGGAGGCGACAGACGGGCAGAGCGTCGAACCGAGGACCCTCGTCGACCGCGCACGCGTCGTCCGGGGCGGGCTGCTCGTGGCCGCCGTGATGGTGTCGCTGCTGGCGCTGGCCACGTCGATGATGCCGTTCGGCGGCAGCGACAACGAGGCCGCCGGCAGCGCCGCACCGACCGACAGCAGCCCGGTGGCGGCCCCGCGCCCGTCCCTGCCGTCCGCCACCCCGACACCGAAGAGCGCCTCCCCGACCCACTCCGCCTCCGCCACCCCGACGAAACCCGACGGGGGCAAGCACTCCGACCCGGAACCCCAGGGCACCTCCGCCACCACGCAGAGCAGCGCCCCGGATCCCGGTACCACTGCGTCCGCCACCTGCAAGGTCGCCTACCACCTGGACAACCAGTGGACCGACGGCTTCCAGGCCACCGTCACCGTGACCACCGCCGACGCCCTCGACACCTGGCGGGTCGCCTGGTCCTTCCGGGACGGCCAGAAGGTCGGCCAGATGTGGGACGCGAGCGTCTCCCAGAACGGCTCCCGGGTCACCGCGACCGCCGCCGACTACAACAAGGCCGTCCCCGCGGACGGCAAGATCACCTTCGGCTTCCTCGGATCCTGGCAGGGCAAGAACTCCTCGCCGTACGACTTCACCCTCAACGGGCTGGCCTGCGCGAAGAGTTGACCTCGCACGGCCCGTCACGGAAGCCGCGACCGGGTGACCTCGCCAGAGCCACCCGGTCCTTCGAGGAATCTCGGTCAGCAGCCCGACTTGTAGAAGTACTTGCTGACCGACGGGTCGTCCATGTTCGCCTTCGTGATGGCGACCATGTTCGTGCCGATCGACTTCTGGACGCTCTTGCCCTCGAAGGCGGCCGCCAGCTGGTCGACGGCCTCCCTGCCGATCGCCGCCGGGTCCTGGGCGACCAGGACCTGGAGCGTGCCCGCCTTGAGGGAGGCGACCTCGTCGGGTTCGGCGTCGAAGGCGGCGACCTTCACCGCGCCCTCCTTGCCGGCCTGCTTGAGGCCGGTGGCGATGCCCTGCCCGGTGTTGGTGTTGCCCGCGAAGACACCGCCCAGGTCGGGGTGGGCCGCCAGCGTCGACTGGATCTGGGAGGCGGCGGTCGCCGGCAGGTCGTTGTCGTAGAGCGTGGGCAGCATCTTGATCTTCGGGTACTTCTTCATCTCCTCGGTGAAACCCTTGATCCGGGCGTCGGTCGTGGAGACACCGGGCTTGACGCTGATGACGATGGCCGAGCCCTTCTCGCCCATCAGCTTGGCGAGCGCGTCGGCGGCGACGCGGCCGCCCTTCTCGTTGTCCGAGGAGATGCGGGTGATGCCGATCGAGTCATCGGTGACCGTGGTGTCGACCAGCGCGACCTTGGTGCCCGCCGACTGGATCTGCTTCAACGACGGCGTGAGCGCGCTGGTGTCCACCGGCGAGATCATCAGCCCGTCCGGCCGGGAGGCCGCCACCGAGTCCAGCAGCGGACGCTGCACCGACACGTCCCACTGCGCGGAACCGTCCGCGCCGAAGTCCATGCCCTTGGCCTTCGCCTCCGTCTTCGCCGCGCAGGTCATGGTGATGTAGAAGGGGTCGCTCTTCACACCGGTGATCAGCCGCACCTTCTTGTGCGCGGCACCGCCCGACGACCCCGACCCGCCACCGCTGGACGAACCGCACGCGGCGGCCCCGGTCAGGGCCAGTACGGTGCCCGCGGCGACCAGTGCGCTGCGCCTGCTGCGAATGCTCATCATCGAGACATCTCCTCAATCTTGCTCTCGGGTCTTCCTGCGCATCTGGTCGACGTAGACGGCCGCGACGAGCACCACGCCCACCGCGACGTCCTGCCAGTACTGCTGAACGCCGATGACGATCAGTCCGGTGGTGAGCACGGCCGGGATGAACACACCGATCACGGTGCCCAGCACCGAGCCGCGCCCGCCGAAGAGGCTGGTGCCGCCGAGCACCACGGCGGTGATCACCTTCAGGTTGTCGGTGGAGTGCCCGGCGATCGACGTGGTGCCGTACGAGGCCAGCCACATCACCGCGCCGAGCCCGGCCAGCAGGCCCATCAGCCCGTACACCATCACCAGGTGCCGGCCGACCCCGATTCCCGCACGCCGTACGGCGGTTGGATTGGAGCCGATGGCCAGGGTGTGCGTGCCGAACCTCGTCGCCCCCAGCACCAGCCCGAACACGGCCGTCACCACCGCGGCCAGGACCACCAGCCAGGGAATGCCGAGCACCTTGCCGAAACCGAGGCTGTTCTGCAGATGCGTGGCCGCCGCACCCGCCGGGTCCTGGCCCCCGGTGGCGAGTTCGGCGATCCCCAGCGCCGCTCCCAGGCCGCCGAGCGTCACGATCAGCGGCGGCACCTTCCCCGTCGCCACCACCGCACCCTGCAGCACACCCCAACCGGCGCCCACCGCAAGGGCGATGACCACACAGTCCGCGACCGTGCCCCAGCCGGCGTCCGGCCCGCCGTGGTGGATGTTGTACTCGCCGGCGGCCACCGCGGACAGCACCAGCACCGAACCGATCGACAGATCGATCCCCGCCGTGATGATCACGAAGGTCATGCCGACGCCCAGCACCAGATAGATGGCCGCGTTCACGGCGATCTGCGTGAGGTCGTACTGGGTGAAGAACTTGCCCGGCGCGGCGACGGTGAAGAACGCCACCAGCACCACGAGGATCACGAAGGTCCACAGTTCGCTGATGCCGGCCGCCCGCCGCAGCCAGTCCGGTACGGTCCGGCCCGCACCGTCCGAGGCGGGCGGGGCCTGCTGCTGTGCCGCGGCCGGCCGGACTTCCTTGCTGTCGGCGGTCATCGCCCGTCCTCCGCTTTCCTCAAGGACCCGTTCTGCCCGGCGGGTTCGTCCAGCGACCCGGTCATCGCCCCGACGAGCTCCTCGATGGTCGTGTCCGCCGCGGTGAACGAGGCGACCCGGCGCCCGAGTCGCAGCACCTCCACCCGGTCCGAGACCGACAGCACCTCCGGCATGTTGTGACTGATCAGCACGACACAGATGCCCCGGTCGGCGACCCTGCGCACGGTGTCCAGGACCCGGGCGCGCTGCACCACCCCCAGCGCGGCCGTCGGCTCGTCCATGAAGATGACCTTGTTCGCGAACGCGACCGCACGCGCCACGGCCACCGACTGTCGTTGACCGCCGGACAACGTTGTCACAGGAGCCGTCACATCTTTCAGCTCCACGCCCAGCTCCGCGAACGCCTTGACCGCCTCCCGCCGCATCGCCGGCCGGTCGAGCACGCCGAGGCGGCCGAGCAGCCCGCCGCGCACGACCTCCCTGCCCAGATAGAGATTGGCCGCCGCGTCCAGATCCGGCGCGAGCGACAGGTCCTGGTAGACGGTCTCAAGTCCGTGCCGCTGAGCGTCCATCGGCCCGCCGAACCGGACCGCCCGCCCCTCCATCCGCACTTCGCCCTCGTCGGGTGCGAGCACCCCCGACAGGACGTTCACCAGAGTCGACTTGCCTGCGCCGTTGTCCCCGATCAGGGCGACGACCTCGCCCGCGTACGCCGTGAAGTCGGCGCCCTGCAGCGCCTGGACGTGACCGAAACGCTTGACCACACCGTGTGCCGCGAGAAGTGGTTCCCTTGCAGAGGCCATGTTGTGCCTTCGCGTTGGTATCGTTAACAGTTCGTCGATTCTGGGAGCCCCGTGGGTGGGCGTCAAGGGTCGTGTGTGACCCGTTCTCAAGAGGTTGCACAGCGGCCCGGGAGCCGCCCGCCCGACTGCCGAGGAGGACTGCGGCGTGGTCGGCCGCCCCACGATGAAGGACGTCGCAGCCGAGGCGGGCGTCAGCGCGATGACGGTGTCCCGCGTGGTCAACGGCGCGGGGAGCGTGGCACCGCGGACCGCCGCGAGAGTCGAGGCCGCCGTCCGCAAACTGGGCTACCAGCGCGACGAGTTGGCACGCCAGCTGCGCCGCGCGGACCAACCCAGCCGGACGATAGGCCTGTTGGTGGACAACGTCGCCGACCCCTTCATGGCCGCCGTCGCCTCCGCCGCCGAGGACGTCGCCCGCCGCCGCGGCAGTGTGGTGCTGATCGGCTCCAGCCGCGCCGACCCGCGCCGCGAGCGCGAGGTCGTCGCCGCCTTCACCGCCCGCCGCGTCGACGGCCTCATCCTCACGCCGGCCGCGGGCAGCCACCGGTTCCTGCGCCCGGCCCAGGAACAGGGCACCAAGATCGTGTGCGTGGACCGGGCCGCACCCGGACTGGAGGCGGACACCGTGGTGGTGGACAACCGCGCCGCGGTCGAGGGGGCCGTACGGCACCTGATCGCGCACGGCCACCGCCGTATCGGCTACCTCGGTGGCCGGCCGGACATCTGGACCAACGGCGAGCGCCACCAGGGCTACCGGGCGGCACTTCAGGGCGCGGGCATCGCCGCCGACCCCGGGCTCGTCCGCCACGGTCTGCGCTCGGCGCCGTCCGCCGCCGAGGCCGTCACGGCCCTGCTCGCCTCCGCCGAGCCGCCCACCGCCCTCCTCGCCGACAACGAGAACCTCGCCCTCGGCGCGCTGACGGTCCTGCCGCCCCGGATCGCCTTCATCGCCTTCGACGACTTCCCGCTGGCCGAGCGGCTGACACCGCCCGTCACCGTCATCGCCCAGGATCCCGTCGCGCTCGCCACCACGGCCGCGCACGTCCTGTTCGCCCGCATCCACGGGGACACCTCGCCGCCCCGCACCCTCGTCATGCCGACGGAACTGATCAGGCGGGGGTCGGGAGAGGTGCCGGGGCCCTTCGCCGGGCAAGGGCGTTGAGGGGCTCTTCGAATATTCCGTGGCGCCCGGCGGACGTACCGCTCTATGGTGAGTGGGCAGGGAGCGGTGGCCGGTGGCCGCCGCTGTCCAACGAGTCCGGAACTGGGAGGTGTTGACCGATGGCTGTCTTTGCGACGAGCGCTGCCCGCATCCAGATCATCAAGCCCACCTCCGTGGCCTTCGGCTGACCTCAAACTCCTTTCGCCGGGGCCACCCTTGTGAAGGGTCACCCTTGACTTCCAGCTCGGCTTCCCCTGTTTTCTCCGCGCTCGCCCCCTACGGCTGGGACGAGGCATGGGCGGACGCGTTCGCCCCCCACGAGCCTGAGGGGCTCCTGCCCGGACGAGTGATCCGGGTCGACCGCGGCCAGTGCGACGTGGTCACCGCCGACGGCGTCCTGCGGGCCGACACCGCGTTCGTCACCCCGCACGACCCGATGCGGGTCGTGTGCACCGGCGACTGGGTCGCCGTCGAACCCGGCGGCAACCCGCGCTACGTACGGACGTATCTGCCGCGCCGTACCGCCTTCGTGCGCTCCACCTCCTCCAAACGGTCCGAGGGGCAGATCCTCGCCGCCAACGTCGACCACGCGATCGTCGCCGTGTCCCTGGCCGTCGAACTCGACCTCGGACGCATCGAACGCTTCCTGGCCCTCGCCTGGGAGTCCGGTGCGCAGCCGCTGGTCGTGCTCACCAAGGCCGACCTGGTGCCGGACGCGGTGACGCGTGCGCATCTCGTCCAGGACGTCGAAATGTCGGCGCCCGGCGTGACCGTGCTGACGGTCAGCGCCGTGGACGGGGACGGGCTCGACGTTCTCGTGAGTCTGGTCTCCGGCGGTACGTCCGTGCTGCTCGGGCAGTCCGGTGCGGGCAAGTCGACCCTCGCCAACGCCCTCCTGGGCGAGGACGTGATGGAGGTGCAGGCCGCGCGGGACGTCGACGGCAAGGGGCGTCATACGACGACCACCCGCAACCTGCTCGCCCTGCCCGGCGGGGGTGTCCTCATCGACACACCCGGGCTCAGGGGCGTCGGCCTCTGGGACGCCGAGAGCGGGGTCGGACAGGTCTTCTCCGAGATCGAGGAACTGGCCGAGCGGTGCCGCTTCCACGACTGCGCGCATGACGCGGAGCCGGGGTGTGCGGTGCGGGAGGCTGTCGAGAGCGGGGAGTTGTCGCATCGGCGCCTGGAGAGTTACCGCAAGCTGATGCGGGAGAACCAGTGGATCGTCGCCAAGACCGATGCGCGGGTCCGTGCGGAGCTTCGGCGGGAGTGGAAACGGAAGGGTGCTGCGGGGCGGGCGGCCATGGAGCTGAAGCGGGGGCGGCGGTAAGGGTGCCGGGGGTGGGGGCGCAGGCTGGGGGCTGCCGCCCCCAGGCCCCCGCTGTCGGCCTGAACGGCCTCGTCCTCAAACGCCGCACGGGCTGAGATGGGCTGACGTGGCCTCGTGCGTGCACGCCGGACGGGCTGGAGTGCCGGCCGGCGGCTGAGAATGCCTGGCCGGGCTGGTAAGCCCGGCCGGCAGTTCAATCGCCGTGTCCGATTTCCGCTAGCCCAGTCGTCCCGTCCGGCGGAGACTGGAGGGCGTGATGGACGAGGACAGCAGGTACGAAGCCGTGCGGAGCCGGGATGGCCGGTTCGACGGGGAGTTCTTCTTCGCCGTCCGGACGACCGGGATCTACTGTCGGCCGAGTTGCCCGGCCGTGACGCCGAAGCGGCACAACGTGCGGTTCTTCGCGACGGCCGCCGCCGCGCAGGGCTCGGGGTTCCGGGCCTGTCGGCGGTGTCGGCCCGATGCCGTGCCGGGGTCGGCCGAGTGGAATGTGCGGGCCGATGTGGTGGGGCGGGCCATGCGGCTCATCGCGGACGGGGTCGTGGACCGGGAGGGGGTCACGGGGCTGGCGGCGCGGCTCGGGTACAGCGCTCGGCAGGTGCAGCGGCAGCTGACCGGTGAGCTCGGGGCCGGGCCCGTCGCTCTTGCCCGGGCCCAGCGGGCGCACACCGCGCGGGTCCTGCTGCAGACGACGGAGCTGCCGATCACGGAGATCGCGTTCGCGTCCGGGTTCGCCAGTGTCCGGCAGTTCAACGACACGGTCCGGGAGGTGTACGCATCCACGCCGAGCGAACTGCGGGCAGCCGCTCCCAGGGCCGGTCGGCGTGCGGCCGCCCCGGCCGCGGGGATTCCGCTGCGGCTCGCCCACCGGGGGCCGTACCAGGCCGGTGCCGTCTTCGATCTGCTCGCGGATGAGGCCGTGGGCGGGGTCGAGGAGGTGAGTGGGGTGCGTGGGCGGCGGACCTACCGGCGTACCCTCCGGCTTCCGCACGGCAGCGGCATCGTCGCCGTCGACGAGCGGGCGGGGGCGGCCAGGTCTGCGGCCGGTGCCCATCCCGGTGGCTGGCTGGACGCCCGGCTGCAGCTCACCGATCCCCGTGATCTGACCACCGCCGTGGGGCGGCTGCGGCGGCTCTTCGACCTCGACGCCGATCCGTACGCCGTGGACGAGCGGCTCGGCCGTGACGAGCGGCTCGCGCCGCTGGTCGCCGCCCGGCCGGGGCTGCGGTCGCCGGGGGCCGCCGATCCCGAGGAACTGGCCGTGCGCGCGCTGGTGGGGCGGGCGGAGGCCGAGCGGCTCGTGCAGCAGTACGGGAAGGCGCTCGACGCGCCGTGCGGGAGCCTCACCCGGCTGTTTCCCGAGCCCGCCGTCCTCGCGGAAGCCGAACCGCACGGCACCCTGGGCGCGCTCACCGCCGCCCTCGCGGACGGCGCCGTACGCCTGGATCCGGGTGTCGACCGCGACGAGGCGGAGGCCGCCTTGCTCGCCGTGCCCGGCATGGACGCGGATACGGTCGCCGTGATCCGCACCCGGGCGCTCGGCGATCCCGACGTCGCCCCGCCCGGGCCGGACGTTCCCGACAGCTGGCGCCCCTGGCGCTCGTATGCCCTGCAACACCTGCGCGTAGCGAGAGAGTGGGACCGATCCTGATGAGTGTTCTCTGGAGCCGCTTCGACAGTCCTGTCGGGCCCCTCCTCCTCACCGCCGACCCGGCCGGTGCCCTGACCTCCCTGTCTGTGCCCGGACAGAAGAAGGGGCCCGAGGTACAGGCCGGTTGGCGGTTCGAGCCCGCCGCCTTCCGTGCTGCCGAGGAGCAGCTGGCGGCCTACTTCGCCGGTGAACTGAAGGAATTCCGGCTGGAGTTCAGCACCGTCGGCAGCGAGTTCAGGGAGCAGGTGTGGTCCGCTCTCGACAGCGTTCCCTACGGGGCGACCACCACCTACGGCGAGATCGCCGCCCGGATCGGTGCCTCACGGGCTGCCGTACGGGCCGTGGGCGGCGCGATCGGCGCCAATCCGCTGCTGATCGTCCGGCCCTGCCACCGGGTGATCGGAGCGGACGGTTCGCTGACCGGGTACGCGGGCGGCCTCGAACGCAAGGTGCAGCTGCTGACGCTGGAAGGTGTCCTCCAGCAGCCCTCGGCCGCGCCCTCCGTCTAGTCCTCCAGGCCCCAGCTGTGGATCCGGCGCGGGTGGATGCGGATCAGCTCCTCGCTGAAGTGCGGGCCCAAATCGTGGGGGCCCGTGAGGAGTTCGGCCTCGCCCCGGATGTCGACGCCCCGTACCTTCCACGGGCGCAGGCTCACGATGTCGTCGACGACCAGGGCGACCTTGGGGTTCCGCCGGAGGTTGCGCCACTTCTTGGTGCGGCCCAGGGCGTAGCCGCCGATCAGGATGGTGCCGTCGTCCTGGGGGAAGAAGCCGACCGGGTTGGCCTGCGGCTGCCCGTCCGGGTCGACGGTGGCCAGCCGCCCCAGGCGCTGCGACTTCAGATACGCGCGTTCCGCCTCGCTGAATTCGGTCATGGGAGCAGCGAAGCACGCCCGGCCCGCGCCGCACATCGGATCCTCGCCCTAGTCCCGTGGCCCTACGTCAGCCCCAGATCACCGCGCCCAGCCAGGCCCCTGCGATCAGCACACAGGTGAACAGCTCCGCCAGCACGCTGGAGCCGCCCGAGCGCATCGCGGTGCGCAGGGCCGCCTTCGCCTCGCCGTGCCGGCCGAGGCGGAGGCGTTCGTACAGGTAGATGCCGCCGATGAAGCCGGGGATCGTGCCGAGCACGGGGATGAGGACGAAGCCCAGGAACGCGCCCGCCCCCGCGTAGACCCCCATCCGGGGCGTGGCGCCGCTCTCGCGCAGCCGTCTGGGGGGCAGTGCCCAGCGGACCACCTGGGAGAGGAACATCGCGAGGGTCGCGCCCACCAGGATCCACCAGGACACCGGCTCCGTGGACTTCAGCGCCCACCACAGGACCGCGGCCCACACGAGCCACGATCCCGGCACCCCGGGCACCAGCACTCCGCACAGGCCGAGCAGGAGGACCAGTCCGACCAGCAGGAGGTCCCACACTCCCATCTCACCAGAGTGCCGGAGGGAAGGAGGAGACGCAGGTCAGCGGTCCGGGCCCGGGTCACACCGGCCACTCTTTCCGCACCGCCGTTCGACGGCTCACCCTCGATGACCGTCTCCCGCGGAGTGCTGTACCGGTTTTTCCTGATGCCCCGTTTTCATACCGCCCATGCGGTGGACAATTAGGGGCATGAGCCAGCAGGGGGGAAGTCCCACCGGTGAGGACGACTGGTGGGGGCAGCTGTACGACGACTCCACCGAGGACACGGGCCCCGCACCCGCACCCGACACCCTGGACGACCGGTTCGCCTCGGTGGCCGGGGCCATGGGAGCCGAGGCCGGGGCGGAGGGCGTCGACGAGGGATTCGGCCGGCGGAAGGCACCCTGGGACCTCCCGCCCCCGCCGGGCGGCCTCACCTCCACGGAAACGCCCGGCACGACGGTGCCCGAGTCGCGCATGCCCCCCGAGGCGCCCGCGCAACCGTCCGCCGCCACGGACCCCGCCCGGGACGGCTCACCCGCCGCCACCCCGGTGGACGCGGAGCACCGCCCGCACCACGCCGCGGACAGCCCTCCGCCGCAGGTCACCGACGGCACGCTCCCGCACAGCGCCCGCCATCTCGCCGCCGCCGAGCAGCCCCTCCCGCAGCAGGCCGTCGCCTCGCCGGTGCCGACCTCCGCGGCCGACGCCGGTCCCGCCCGTACCGCCACCCACCTCGACCTCCCCACCCTCCCCCCGGCCCCCCTCGACTACGTCGGCTCGGGCCCGCCCACCTACGACGCCGAACCCACCGCCCTCCCGCCCGCCGACCCCGACGACCTCGACGACCTGGTCGCGGACACCGTGCTGGACGGCGCCCGCTACGGCGCCTGCACCCTGCGTGCCGTCTCCGTCCGCGGGGACTCCGCCCGCTACCGGGGCGAGCCGCGCCGCGACTCCCTCCTCACCGCCCGCTTCGGCACCGGGGAGCACGCGCTGGTCCTGGTGGCGATGGCCACCGGAGCCCGCGCCACACCCGGCGCGCACCGGGCGGCCGCCGAGGCCTGCCACTGGATCGGCCGTGCCGTCGGCCGCAGTCACGCCCGGCTCGCGGAGGACATAAGGGCCGCCCGGCGCGGCGACCTCAAGTCGGGCCTGCACCGCCTCACCGACCGCAGCCTCGGCAAACTCCGTGCCAGCGCCGCCGAGCAGGGCATCGAGCCCGAGGAGTACGCGGCCACCCTGCGCTGTCTGCTCCTGCCCGCCGACCCGAACTGCCGTACGCGGGTCTTCTTCGGGGTGGGCGCCGGCGGACTGTTCCGGCTGCGCGACGGCGACTGGCAGGACATCGAACCGCGGGTCGCCGAGGTCACCGGAGAGCCCGTCGTAGGCTTCGGCTCGCTGCCCGCCGAGACCCCCGAGGGCGACCGGCTCACCATGGACCTCGGGATCCCGACCCCGCCGAGCCCGTACGAACCCGCCCCCGAGCCGCCCCGCGAGCCCTTCCGGTTCCGTGCCTCCGTCGCCCACCCGGGGGACACGCTCCTGATGTGCTCCGGCGGCCTCGCGGAGCCGTTGCGCGGCGAACCCGATCTGTGCCGCTATCTGACGACCCGGTGGTCCGGTCCCACCCCGCCGGGCCTCGCCGCGTTCCTCGCCGACACCCAGGTCAGGGTCAAGGGGTACGCGGACGACCGTACGGCTGCCGCCGTTTGGGAGGCGTGACGGCAGGGCGACTTCCTGACCCTGGTGCAGCACGACTCCAACCTGCGGACCCCCCGCCCCTGACTAACTGTCGGTCGGTACCCACTGCCGTACGCCGTGGCCGTCCGTGCCGTACCAGTAGCGGGGCAGGTCCTTGATGCTGCTGGTGCGGAAGGGGCGGCCATGGTCGTCGATGCGGACCGTGCCGGTGCGGCCCTGGGAGGACCAGTCGAGTTCGAGGTACCAGGAGCAGTCGTACGTCTCGGTCGTCGCGGTGACCAGCAGCACCTCCGGGTCCTGGGCGGAGACACGGTAGGGGAACTGCACGGCGGGAGCGGGGTCTCCTCGGTCGTCGGCACCCGCGACCGCGCGGGCGATGGGGCGGTTGATGTCGAGGTTCACATCGAAGGAGCGCGGGCCGAGGCCGCCGCCGCAGCCCTGTGCCATGTCGTACGTGGTGCCCTTGAGCGGGGTGCCGCGGCTGACGACGCGGACCCGGAGGGCGTTCAGCACGACGGCCGTGGACGACTTCCCCTGCACCGAGATCTGCACCATCGTCTGCCGCCCGTGCACCGCTCCCTGTGTCGCCGCCCAGGCGGCGGCGTCCTGCGGCACCGGCGGTGGGGGTACCTGGTCCGGCTGTTTGTCGATGACGTAGTCGTGTGCGCAACCCCCGTCCCAGATCTGTGAGTCGGCGGACCAGGCGAGGGGGACACCGGTGGCGGCGGGCGCTCCGCTTTTCCCGCCGGCCGTCGCCCCGTCCTTCGAGGTGGGGTGTGCTGAAGCCGCTGCGCCTGCCGGACCTGAGGCCGGGGAGCCGGTGGGGGAGGGGCCGGCCGCCGTGGCCGAGGGGCGGTGGGACGCGGGGGGTTCGGTGGTACGGGACTGTCCGGGGGCCTTGGCCGAATCGCCCGGCGAGCGGTCGGCCGACAGGGCGGAGAGGCTGCCGAACGTGACGAGCAGTACGGTCGCCACGGCGGTCCCGAGCAGGGGGCGTCGGCGTCGGAACCAGGGAGCAGCTGACGGGCGCACCGGCTCCTGCGGGCGCGACGGTCCCCCGGGACTCGTCGTCTCCCCGGGGCTCCGGTCCTCCAGTGCCTCCGTCGGCTCCGCGCCGGCCCCCTCGCCCGCGGCCCGCGGCCGCTGCCGTGCCGCCACCGCGAGCAGCCACAGCCGGTGCAGTTCGAGCCGCTCCTCGGGTGCCGCCGCGCAGAAGGCCGCGAGCCGTTCCACGGGTGCGAAGTCCTGCGGTACCGCCTCGCCCGCGCAGTACCGGTGCAGCGTGGAGGTGTTCATGTTGAGGCGGCGGGCCAGGGAGCCGTAGCTGCGGTCCGTGCGGTCCTTCAGCTGCCGTAACAGCGTCGCGAACGCCTCGACGTCGTCCCGAGTCTCCAATGTTCCCCCGTAGTCCAGCGCATCCCGCATCCCAGGCACTCATGTATCTGCACGTCAGATGGGCTGGGATGGTTCCACCGTCGCGGATGGGGCGCCTGCCGTTGCGCCGGCCCGCCGTGACCGCCGATGCTCTTGGTGTCGCACCGACCAGGGCCGGACCGACCATCCGGCGCCGGGCGACGACCGACACCCATGCACTCGTTCACGGGCACACCCATGCCCGAACGGACCAGGGCCGCCCTCCCGCCTCGGGGGTCGGGAGGGCGGCCCACAGCACAACTCGACCACTCGACCGCTTGATCACTCCATTACTGAGTTACTCGAAACGGGGAACCGAACATGAGCAGCAAGACCCGCACCGTCCTGACCGCCGGCCTGCTCGCCGTGGCCCTCGGCCTCGGTGCCACCGCCCAGGCCTCCGCCGGCGCCGCGCACAGCGTCAGCGGAAAGCCGGCCGACAACATCAGCCGGATCGCGGACTTCTACGGCGCCTACATCGACGCGGTGACCGACGAGGACAGCGGCAACCTCGGGGACGCACTGCGCGCCCACTACCTGACCCCCGCCTTCCAGAAGGAACTGGCGGCCTGGGAGGACCGGGAGCACGCCGACGGCGTCCTGCGCGCCCAGAACGTCCCGCTCGCCTGGAAGGTCACCGACAACGGCAGCACCGCGAACCGCACGGAGGCCGTCGTCACCCTCACCTGGAGCCGTAACTCCACCAGCACGCTGGTGGTGGACATGGCCCGCGACAGCCGCCAGATCTTCCACATCGGCGAGAAGGCCGCACAGGGCAAGTAGTCACTCCGGTCGCAGCCGCACCGTGAGGATCTGGAACGGCCGCAGCTCGAAGCTCAAGTCGCTTTCGTGCTGCGGCCGTTCCAGCAGGTCCGTCACCTCCGCCCGGCCCACCGGGAAGCCGGGCGTCAGCGTGGCCCGCGCCCGTCCGCCCCGGGACTCGTACAGCCGTACCACCACATCCCCGCTGCGGTCCTCCGCGAGCTTCACCGACTCGACGGTCACGGCCGGGTGGTCCACGCGGACCAGCGGCTCCACGACCGGTGCCTGCGCCACCCGCAGCGGCAGGTTCAGGGCGAGCCCCTCGGCGACCGCTCGCCCGACGTCCGCACCCGGCAGCAGCGCGTACGTGAAGTGGTGCGTGCCCAGGTCGGTCTCCGGGTCGGGGCTGTGCGGGGCGCGCAGCAGCGTCAGACGTACGGTCGTGCCGAGGCCGCCCTCGTGCGGGGTACGCGTCACGTCGTGCCCGTACGTCGAGTCGTTGAGGACCGCCACGCCGTAGCCCTCCTCCGCGACCCTGAGCCAGCGGTGCGCGCAGATCTCGAAGCGGGCCGCGTCCCAGGACGTGTTGGTGTGGGTGGGGCGGTGGATGTGCCCGAACTGGATCTCCGCGGTGGAGCGTTCGGCGTGCACGTCGAGCGGGAAGGCGGCCTTCAGCACCTTCTCGGACTCCTGCCAGTCGACGTCCGTGACGATGTCGAGGCGCCGGGCGCCGGCCGCGAGGCGGATCTCCTGGGTGATGCGTGACTTCCCGAACGTCCGCGTCACCCGCACCGCCGCCGTCAGCGGCCCGTCCTCGACCAGCTCCACCGACTCGACGTCCGTCAGGTCCGTGTGCCGGCGCCGGTAGTGCCGGTCGATGTCCCAGGCGTCCCAGGCGTTGGGATGGTCGGGGTGCAACTGGAGGAGGTTGCCGGGGCCGCACAGCACCTCACGGTCGGCGGCGAGATCGCGGACCGAGGAGAGCAGGCCCCGTGCGTCCACGGTGACCCGGAGCCGGGAGTTCTCCAGTACGCAGGTGCCGTCGTCCTCCTCGGCCCGTACGACCTCGCCCGCCGCCCCCACGACCGGCGCACCGCCCAGCCCCGGCGTGGTCACCAGCACGCCCCCGGCGATCTCGGTGCGCTCGTACGGCGAGGCGTTGAGCACCACGGGCCCGCCCGTCCCCAGTGCCTGCACGGCCGCCGCCGTGAGCTCCTCCACCTCCGCCAGGACCCGCGCATAGGTGTCCCGTGCCTCCCGGTGCACCCAGGCGATCGAGGATCCGGGCAGGATGTCGTGGAACTGGTGCAGCAGCACCGTCTTCCACAGCCGGTCCAGGGCGCCGTACGGGTAGGCGTACGACGGATCGCGCACGGCCGCCGTGGTGCACCACAGCTCGGCCTCGCGCAGGGCGTGCTCCGAGCGCCGGTTGCCCTGCTTGGTCTTCGCCTGGGTGGTGTAGGTGGCCCGGTGCAGCTCCAGGTACAGCTCGCCCGACCATACGGGCGCCTGCGGTCCGTACTCCTCCTCGGCCGCGGTGAAGAAGGCCGCCGGCTTCTCGACCTCGACCCGGGGCGAGCCTTCCAGGGAGCGCAGCCGACGGGCCTTCTCCAGCATTTCGCGGGTCGGGCCGCCGCCCCCGTCGCCCCAGCCGAACGGCACCAGCGAGCGGCTGGCGCGTCCCTTCTCGGCGAAGTTGCGTTCCGCGCGGGCGAGTTCGCGGCCGTGAAACTGCGAGTTGTAGGTGTCGACGGGCGGGAAGTGCGTGAAGACACGGGTGCCGTCGATGCCCTCCCACCAAAAGGTGTGATGGGGCATCTTGTTCGACTGGTTCCAGCTGAGTTTCTGGGTGAGGAACCATCGGATTCCGGCCAGTTTTGCGAGCTGCGGGAAGGCCGCGGTGTAGCCGAAGGAGTCCGGCAGCCAGATCTCCTCCGTCTCCACGCCCAGTTCTTCGGCGAAGAACCGCTTTCCGTGCACGATCTGCCGCGCCAGTGCCTCTCCGCCGGGCATGTTGGCGTCCGACTCCACCCACATCGACCCCACGGGCGCCCAGTTGCCGTCCGCCACCGCCTTCTTGATCCGCTCCCAGATGTGCGGCTGGTGCTCCTTCACCCAGGCGTACTGCTGGGCCTGCGAGCAGGAGAACACCAGCTCGGGGTAGTCGGCGGCGAGCGCGGTGACGTTGGCGAAGGTCCGCGAGGCCTTGCGGACGGTCTCGCGCAGCGGCCACAGCCAGGCCGAGTCGATGTGGGCGTGCCCGGTCGCGGAGATCCGGTGGGCGCTCGCCGAGGCCGGGCGGGACAGCACGTCGGTGAGCGTGGCCCGGGCGGCGGCCGCCGTACCGGAGACGTCGTGCAGATCGAGGACGTCGAGCATGTCCTCGAGGGCGCGCAGGACCTCGTGCCGCCGGGGCCGGTCCATCGGCAGCTCGTGCATCAGTTCCGAAAGCACCTCGACATCCAGCACCAACTGCCACACGGCTTCGTCGAGTACGGCGAGGTCGGCAGAGCGGAATCGGTAGACGGGCCGGTCCCCGGCGGTCAGGACGTCCCCCAGGTGCGTAGGCGCGAAGCCGTGCAGTACGGCCGGATTGGCGGCCGCCTCCAGAAGCAGATGCACCGGTTCGCCTCCGCTCGCCGGGGTGCCGACGGCGAGGTGACGGTTGCGCGGGTGAATGCCTTTCAGGGGGACGCCCGCGGCGTCGTAGAGCAGTCCCTCGGCCTGGAAACCGGGGCCGTCGCCGGTGAAACCGGGGTCGATCACCGCCTCCACGCGGCGCCCGGCCCACTCCTCGGGGACCCGGCCCGTCAACCGGAACCAACTCGTCGACCAGGGCTTTCCCCAGGCCGTTCCGGTTGTGAAGGTCTCGTAGTCGGCCTGCAGTGCCTGGTCCACCGGCACCGGCTCGCCGGGCACATGCCACACGGACAGCACCAGTGGCACACGCTCCGCGTACTGCGCGGGCCGCACGAACTGTCCCATGGCGCGCTCCAGGCGCGCCTCCACCAGTGTTCGGTCGTCGTGCACGGGGGCTCCCTCGGCGCTCGGACGGCTGTGGTGCGTCGCTCCAAAGGGTCCCTCCGTCCGGCCTGAACCGCAGCCTCCGTGGCCGAACACCTGGCCGCCCGAGGACGGACATGACTGCCGCGTGCCCAGTGGGGCATGGATCCCGTGAACGTGTTCGACAAGGAGGGGACCGATATCGGCACGCGGGCGGGGGTCATGAAGAGGCAGGCACGAGGGGGCGGTCCCATGGCGATCGGGGCCTTCTCGGCGAAGACGGAGGAAAAGACCGACGGCGACGCGGACCAGGCGCAGCCGTCCCAGATACGGAAGCTCCGGCAGAGACTGGGCCGCGCGGACCTGAAGGCGGTGCCCGAGGCACGCCGGGCGCTGCGCGAACTGCTACGGCAGTGGGGCAGGCCCGGTTGCTCTGAGATAGCGGAGCTGCTCACCAGCGAGCTCGTCACCAACGCACTCATCCACACGGACCACGACGCGGTGCTGACCGCCACCGTCGGGCCTCACGGACTGCGGGTGGAGGTGAGGGACTTCGTGGGTCGCAGGCCCAGACTGCGCGTACCGAACGCCGACGACGGCACGCACGGCAGAGGCCTGGTCCTGGTGCAGTCCCTCGCGGACGCGTGGGGGGTACGGGCGCACGGGGTGGGGAAGGTGGTGTGGTTCGAACTCGACGCCGGAGCGGCATGACACGGAAGGGGGCGTGACCCGAAGGTCACGCCCCCTTCCCGTGCAGTCCGTTCTAGCCGAACTGCTGCTCGAGGTCCTTGAGCTTGCGCTCAAGGGAGTCGAGGCGCGGCAGGGCCATTGTGTCGTCCTCCGCGGTGAGGTCGACGGTCACCGGTTCAGAGCCGGCCTTGCGGACGGGCTGCAGGGACGGGCGTGAGCGCACGGGCAGCGGTTCCGCGCTGGATATGGCAGGCTCCGCGGAGACCGAGGCGGAGGCCCGCTCCAGTGCCTGGGGCTCCACCTGACGTCCGCCGCCGCGGCCGATGAACCCGCGGTGGCCCCGGCTGATGGCCTTGAGCTGGGCGCGCTCCAGGCGGTCCGCCTCGCGGCGCCGCAGCCGGTTCTCCTCCTTCTGCCGCTTGTCCTCGCGCACCTCGTCGACCGCCTCGTCCAGGCTGCGCACGCCCTCCAGGAGCATCAGCGACCAGGCCTTGTAGGTCTCGCGGGGGGCCCGCAGCCAGCGGACGATACGGATCTGCGGCAGCGGGCGCGGCACCAGGCCCTGCTCGCGCAGCGCGGCCCGGCGGGTCTGCTTCAGGGCGCGGTCGAAGAGGACGGCCGCGGACAGGGACATGCCGGAGAAGAACTGGGGCGCACCGTCGTGACCGATGCCCCGGGGCGCGTGCACCCAGTTGAACCAGGCCGCGGCGCCCGCGAACGTCCACACGAGTATCCGGGAGCCGAGGGCCGCGTCACCGTGGCTGGCCTCGCGGACCGCGAGCACGGAGCAGAACATGGCCGCACCGTCCAGGCCGAACGGCACCAGGTATTCCCAGCCGTTGGTCAGGCCGAGGTTCTGCTGGCCGAAGCCGACCAGGCCGTGGAAGGAGAGGGCGGCGGCGACCGCCGCACAGCAGAACAGCAGAACATAGGAGGCGGTGCCATATATGGCTTCCTTGCGCCGGCGGCGCTCCTCGCTGCGCTCCCACGAATCGTCCGTCTTCGCGTGCTCCCCGGAGCGCTTGCTGCGCGCGAGCACCGCCACCGCCGCCAGCATGCCCAGGAGCAGTACGGCGCCCGGAAGCAGCCAGTCCAGCGATATGTCGGTCAGTCTCATCTGGGGTCCCTTGCATTGGGATAGGGCGTATCGCCCGCCATAGTGGCCCAATCCCACCGGCCCTCAGGGGGTTTCGGGGCAAGAGGCCGCCAAGGAAGTGCAAGGGGATGCCCAGGGCGGCGTTCTGCTCGAACTGCCGCTTGAGGGGCGGGAGTTGAGTTCGAATAAGACTACCCGTACGGATGGTTCCACGGAAAGTTCCTGCGGCAAGTGAGGAAGTTGTGAATTGCCTGTAACCGGACGGGCGCCTTGTTCGCGCCGATCTTACGGGACGGCCGGCGGCCGGTGTGCCTGAGGGTGCCTCAACTCGTGGCGGCGGCCGACAGCTTGCCCGGCCGGTCGGCGTCACAGGTGCGCGGGCAGGTGGCACAGGTGTCCTCCGGGCGCACGGTGTAGAACATGCAGCAACTCACCCGGTCCCGGGTGAGCAGGGACTTCCCGGGCGGGCCGGCGAGTTCCCGGAAGGCCGCTGCCCCGGCATACGGCTTGGTGGTCCCCGGAAACAGCGCCTCCAGCTCGCGCACGGCCCGCGGCTCCTCGCCGAGCAGCCGGGCGACGTACCAGAGCCCCTCCACGACCTCGTCGGTCGCCGTGCCCCACAGGGCCCGCCCGCGTCGGCGCATCCGCGGCCCGAACCCGGCGAGCACGGGTTCGAGATGCTCGGCCACCGCGGTCCGCACCTCGGCCCGCAGCGCCTCCTCGTCGGGGACGACGCGTGCGCCGGGCAGGGCGGCGGCCGGGTCGCCGGGCAGACAGGCGAAGCCGGCGGGCCGCACGGCCAGGCGGCCGAGGGAGAGCCCGGGGGCGGTCCGGTCGTACGCCACGCCGGCCACGGGCAGACGGGGCACCCGACGCAGCAGGAACCATGGCACGGTGATCAGCAGACAGGCCGGCCACGCGTACCGATGCAGCCCGAAGCTCGCGACGACGTCCGGCCGGGCGCGCACTCCGTAGTCGCGCAGCACCTGTGCGTCGTCCTGTGCCAGAAATGTGTCGAGACCGACGCCGTCCTCCGTGAGAGAGGCTGCGGAGACCCATCCGCCGCCCTCGGGGACCTGCTCGTCGACGCCCACCTCCAGGACGGCCAGCCCGGGGAAGGCCCTGTTCAGGCGGGCGTAGGCGGCAGTGAGTGCAGGCTGGGGCGCGGGCATGCAGGAACCACCTGTTCATGACGGATGCATGTCGTCTAACAAGGTAAGGCTGGCCTTACCCGAACCGAATGGGATTTGAACTGATGACAACTGCGCCTAAGGTGCTTGACGGACGAGTAACAACCCGCCGTAATGACCCCAAGTACCGACACGTCCGGAGGAGGACCCGTGCAGCAGAGCACCCACGGCTCCGCCGACACGGGGGTTCCCGAGGTTCGGACCAGCGGGGTGCCCCGGGTTCCGCCGCAGGCCCGGGCCCAGGACGTGGACCGGGAGCGGGGTGTCGAGGAGGGGGCCACGCGGGGCGAGCACACGCACAGTGAACGGCCGATTCCCCGGCCCCGACTGGTCCAGCGGGCCTCCGTGCGCGGGCAGATCCTCGACGCGCTGCGCACCGCGCTGGTCGCGGGCGAGCTGACGCCGGGCGAGGTGTACTCGGCGCCCGCACTGGGGGAGCGGTTCGGGGTCTCCGCGACGCCGGTGCGCGAGGCCATGCAGCAGCTCGCGTTGGAGGGCGCCGTCGAGGTCGTCCCCAACCGGGGTTTCCGGGTGGTCGAGCGGGGCGCCCGTGAACTGGCCGAGCTCGCCGAGGTCCGCGCACTGATCGAGATCCCCGTGATGCTCCGCCTGGCCCGCACGGTGCCCGCCGAGCGCTGGACCGCACTGCGCCCCCTCGCCGAGGCGACCCTGCGCGCCGCGTCCTCCGGCTGCCGCGCGACCTACGCCGAGTCCGACCGCGCCTTCCACCGCGCCCTGTTCGCCCTCTCCGGCAACGAACAGCTCGTCCAGATCGCCGACGACCTCCACCGGCGGGCGCAGTGGCCCCTGGTCGGCGGTGCCCCGACCGCTCGCGGCCGGGCCGAGCTCATGGCGGACGCGGCCCAGCACGCGGCCCTGCTGGACGCGTTGATCGCCTGCGACCTGGACGTCCTACGCGCGTTGGTGGGCGAGCACTTCGGCGGCGCATCCTGAGCTCATGACCGGCGTCACAGAATCGTCGGTTCCCTGTGACGGTTCGCGATGCGGGGAACTCGCGGCCCGCCGGCCGGCGTGACTCCCGGCACACGGCACGGAAGGTGCCGCCGCCGGAGGTGAGAGCGATGCCCGACCCGTCCTTCTACGCCCAGCAGGCCGCCCAACAGGCCGCGCAGCAGGCCCAGCAGGCCAACCAGCAGGCTCATCAGCAGGCCATGCGGGCCCACCGGCAGGCCGTCGACCACGCCATCCGCAACGGCCACCGACCGCCGCCCGCCCCGAGCCCGGGGGCGTACCGAGGCGGCCGGGGCGGCGGCCTCGTCTCGTTCCTGGTCCTGGTCGCCGTGGTCGTCGTCCTCGCCAAGGACACCGCGCTGCGCGACTCGATACTGGGGTCGATCCAGCACCTGCTGGCGCGCATCCAGAACAGCTAAGCGGGCCTGGCGAAGTCGGCTGCGGCTCCGCAGCGCCCTGAAGGGGCGCGGGACTGTGTTGAATCTGCGGCTACCGCCGCGCGGGCGCGACCAGCCACGATGGCACCGCGGGCGAAAGACGGCCCATCGCGGCACATCCAGCGGAGCGCTTGGCGGTCACGCCGTCGCCGCCCCCGTCGCAGGCGGCGACAGCTGCCGCGCCAGCCACGTCGGCACACCCCCGAGCAGCTGGAACAGCCGCCGGGCCTCCTCCCGCAGCCGTGAGGCCTCGGGCTCCGCCTCCGCGTCAGCAAGAGACACCAGCGCCGGCGCCGTACCCACGAGATACCCCAGCTCCTCCCGGATCCGCAGCGACTCGGCGAACCCGTGCCGCGCCTCCGCCAACTCCCCCTCCCGCAGCGCGAGTCCCGCCAGATGCCGCCAGGTGAAGGACAGCAGCAGGAGATCACCGTGCGCGGTCGCCCCCGCGTGCGCGCGCCGGAACGCGGCCCGCGCCGCCTGAGGCGCGTCGGCGAGGTTCTGCGCCACCAGCCCTCGCCGGAAGTCCAGGAGGGCCCGCCCCACCGCCCCCGGAGGGATCAGCGCCGCCGTCCGCCCGAGCGCGGCACGCGCCTCGTCGGCCCGGTCCCGGACCCCCAGCAGCGTCGCGGCATACGCCAAGTACCCGCGTTCACAAGCGGCCGCGCCCCGCTCGTCGTCGGTGTGGGCCAGCGCCTCGGCCGTACGCAGCGCGTCCTCGGCCTCCTCCCAGCCCTGCTCGGTGTACAGACACCGTTCCACCAGCAGCGCGGCCCGCTGCAGCGCCGCGTCCGCGGTGCGGGGCTCGAGCAGGGCCGCCGCGTCGGCCCAGCAGGCGCGTGAGCGCAGCCGCCATACCGCGGTCTGGAGGGGATCGTCACCTGCGGTCGTTCCGTTACCAGACATGGCGGTATGCGCCACGTTGCCCTCCCCGAGCACGCCATCGAGCTATGAGTGGTGGCGGCATCTCAGCACGGATTCCGCGGCGGGGCCAAGAGGGTGTGTGAAAGATTTCACTTGCGTTGAACTCGCACGCCCGGTCTGCGAGGCCTTTGAAGGCACGAACCGGCTTTGCCGGGGACACGGTTGACGCGACCTCGATGCCGCGGCCGGCGGCGCCGAGAAGCGCGACGAGGTGTGAACTTCGGGCGGCGCCTGGCCGTTCACGGCCGAGAAGGCGGCAGGGTCGCGGGACACCACAGGGGGCGGGAACGGTGATGGTGCCGCCCGCCCCAGCACCTCAGCTCATGCGCAACGCCAGGAAGAAATCGAGCTTGTCCTCGAGGCGCGAGAGGTCACGGCTCGTCAACTGCTCGATCCGCCCGACCCGGTAGCGCAGTGTGTTGACGTGCAGGTGCAGCCGGGTCGCGCAGCGCGTCCAGGAGCCGTCGCAGTCGAGGAACGCCTCCAGGGTGGGGATCAGCTCGGCGCGGTGCCGCCGGTCGTAGTCCCGCAGCGGATCCAGCAGCCGCGCGGTGAACGCCCGCCGCACGTCGTCCGGGACGAACGGCAGCAGCAGCACGTGCGAGGCCAGTTCCTGGTGACCCGCAGCGCACACCCGCCCCGGCCGCGCGGCGGCGACCCTGCGCGCGTGCCGCGCCTCCTCCAGCGCCCCGCGCAGCCCCTCCGCCGAGTGCACGGCCGCGCTGACGCCCAGCGTGACCTGTCCGTCGCCGTCCAGACCGGCCGACAGCGGGTCCCGTACGGAGTCCAGGAGCGCGTCCGCGAGGATGCCGGACTCCGAGCCGTCGTGCTCGGTGGAGACGGCCGGCAGCGGTACGAGGGCGATCGCCTCGTCGCCCGTGTGGGCCACCGCGATGCGGTCGGAGGGCTCGGGGCCCGTGGCGAGCGGGTCGACGAGGATCTCCTCCAGGAGCGACTGGGCGACCGGCCCCGCCTCGATGTCGCCGCCCTCCCACTCGACCCGGGCCACGACCACCTGCCAGTGCGGGGCGGCCCCGAGGCCGGGCAGCAGCACCGGCGCGGCCACCCGCAGCCGGGCGGCGATCTCGGCGGGCGCGGCCCCCGTCTGCACCAGTTCCAGGACCTCCTGCGCCAGCCGTCTGCGCACCGTGCGCGCCGCGTCCCGGCGGTCCCGCTCGACCGAGATCAGCTGGGTGACGCCCTGGAGCAGGTCAAGGCGCTCCGCGGGCCAGTCCCCGGCGTCCGCCTCGACGGCCAGCAGCCAGTCCGACAGGACCGTCTCCCGCACGTCCCGCGAGGCCTGCGCGGAGCGCCCGCCCCCCGCCGCCGGGCGGTGCCCCGAACTGCGGATCGGGAAGAGGCTGTAGGTGGCCGCACCGAGCGTCACCCGGTGGGGTCCGCGCCGGCCCGTGCGGGCGGCGGCGAGGTGCTCGGCGGCCAGCTCGGCGCAGGTCTCGGCGGGCAGCCCGGGGCCCGCGACCTTCGGGCCCGCGATCAGCCGCCCGGTGGGGGAGAGCACCCAGGCCCGCAGGTCCAGGTCGGAGCCGAGCAGGTCGAGGACCACGTCCGGGCCGCCGCCCGCCGGGCCGGAGGTCATCATCCGCCGGTGCCGGTCCACGACCGCCGCGAGGTCCCCGGCGCGCTCCCCGGACACCTGCCGTACGACGTGCTCGGTGATCGTCGCGAACGCCACCGACTCGTGCACCGCGAAGAGCGGCAGGCGGTGCCGGGCGCAGGCCACCACCAGGTCGTCCGGGATGTCCCCGAGCTCCGCCTCGCCGGCGGCCAGCGCGACCACCCCGGCCTGCGCCAGGATCCGTACGAACGCCTCGGAGTCGTCGGCGTCGCGGCGCCAGGCGAGCCCCGTGAGGACCAGCTCCCCGCCCGAGAGGTAGCGGCTGGGGTCCCGGAGGTCGGTGGTCATCACACCGCGCACGGTGCGGTCCAGCTCGTCCTCGCCGCCGAGCAGCCTGAGGCCCAGCGCGTCGGTGTCCAGCAGTGCGCGCAGCCGCATTCTCGTCGCCGCCGTTCTTTGTCTCGAAATCTACGATGAGTCGTGAGGATGGTCGGTGGGAGGAGCCCGGCGACCGGTGCGCACGGCGCATCCTTTGATTGCCAGGCTGTTTCCTGCGTTTCTACAGGAAAACGAAGAGGTTACTGATGACCTCCGTTCATACGAATCTACAAGATGCCCGGCCTGGCCAGCCAACTCCTTCATGGTTTCCGTGACTGACCTGGGTGGAGCACGGCGCTGTGTACTGGCTCCACTCCGCGTAAACAGCACATGAACAAGCCGGGCCCGCCGCACCAGATCTGGCTTGATCCGTACGACCCACGAGACGAAGAAGAGAGCCGGTCATGGACTTCCTTCGCCCCGCCAGCTGGGAGGAGGCGCTCGCCGCCAAGGCTGAGCACCCCACCGCTGTGCCCATTGCGGGCGGTACCGATGTGATGGTCGAGATCAACTTCGACCACCGCCGGCCCGAGTACCTGCTCGACCTGAACCGCATCGGCGACCTCTACGAGTGGGAGGTCGGCGAGGACACCGTGCGGCTCGGCGCCTCCGTCCCGTACTCGAAGATCATGGAGAGCCTCCGCGCCGAGCTGCCGGGTCTCGCCCTCGCCTCGCACACCGTCGCCTCCCCGCAGATCCGCAACCGCGGCGGCGTCGGCGGCAACCTCGGCACCGCCTCCCCGGCCGGCGACGCCCACCCCGCGCTGCTCGCGGCGGGCGCCGAGGTCGAGGTCGAGTCGGTGCGCGGCTCCCGGCTGATCCCCATCGACGAGTTCTACACCGGAGTGAAGCGCAACGCGCTCGCCGCCGACGAGCTCATCAAGCGCGTGCACATCAAGAAGGCCGACGGCCCGCAGCAGTACTCGAAGGTGGGCACCCGCAACGCGATGGTGATCGCCGTGTGTGCCTTCGGCCTGGCCCTGCACCCGTCGTCGCGCACCGTCCGTACGGGCATCGGCTCGGCGGCGCCCACCCCCGTCCGGGCGAAGGCCGCGGAGGAGTTCCTGAACGCGGCGCTCGAAGAGGGCGGCTTCTGGGACAACGGAAAGATCATCACCCCGTCGGTCGCCAAGCAGTTCGCGGAGCTGTGCTCCGGCGCCTGCAACCCGATCGACGACGTCCGGGGCACGGCGAGCTACCGCCGGCACGCGGTGGGCGTCATGGCGCGCCGCACGCTGACCTGGACCTGGGAGTCGTACCGCGGCGCCCGCCGCACCACTGAGGGAGCTGCGTGATGCGTGTCAACTTCACCGTCAACGGACGTCCGCAGGAAGCCGACGACGTCTGGGAGGGCGAGTCCCTGCTGTACGTGCTGAGGGAACGCCTCGGGCTTCCCGGCTCCAAGAACGCCTGCGAGCAGGGCGAGTGCGGGTCCTGCACGGTCCGCCTGGACGGCGTGCCCGTGTGTGCCTGCCTGGTCGCCGCCGGACAGGTCGAGGGCCGCGAGGTCGTCACCGTCGAGGGGCTGGCGGACTTCGCCAAGCAGCGTGCGGAGCACGGCGCTTGTGCGACCGGCGCCTGCGGTACGTCGTTGCGGGACGCCCAGACGTGGGCTGCCAAGGGGCAGGACTCGCAGACCGGTGAGGGCACCGAACTCTCCCCGATCCAGCAGGCGTTCATCGACGCCGGCGCCGTCCAGTGCGGCTTCTGCACCCCGGGTCTGCTGGTCGCCGCCGACGAGATGCTCGAGCGCAACCCGAACCCGACCGACGCGGACATCCGCGAGGCCCTGTCGGGCAACCTGTGCCGCTGCACGGGCTACGAGAAGATCATGGACGCGGTCCGGCTGGCGGCCGCCCGGCAGGGAGAGGCGGTCTGACGATGCCCACCAACGGTGCTCCCATCGGCACTCCCACCAAGGTCACCCAGGGTTCGAAGACCAAGGGCGGCATCGGTGAGTCCACGCTCCGCCCGGACGGCACCCTCAAGGTCACCGGCGAGTTCGCGTACTCGTCCGACATGTGGCACGAGGACATGCTCTGGGGCCAGATCCTGCGCTCCACCGTCGCGCACGCGGAGATCGTCTCGATCGACACCAGCGAGGCGCTGAAGACCCCGGGCGTCTACGCCGTCATGACGTACGACGACCTGCCGACCGACGTGAAGAACTACGGCCTGGAGATCCAGGACACCCCGGTCCTCGCGCACGGCCGGGTACGCCACCACGGCGAGCCGGTCGCCATCGTCGCCGCCGACCACCCGGAGACCGCCCGCCGCGCGGCCGCCAAGATCAAGGTCGACTACCGCGAGCTCCCGGTCATCACCGACGAGGCCTCGGCGACCGCGCCGGACGCGATCCTCATCCACGAGAACCGCGACGACCACCACATCGGCCACGTCCCGCACCCGAACATCGTGCACCGCCAGCCGATCGTGCGCGGCAACGTCGAAGAGGCCGCCAAGAAGGCCGACTTCATCGTCCGGGGCGAGTACACCTTCGGCATGCAGGACCAGGCCTTCCTCGGCCCCGAGTCCGGCCTCGCGGTACCCGCCGAGGACGGCGGCGTCGACCTCTACATCGCCACCCAGTGGCTCCACTCCGACCTGCGCCAGATCGCCCCGGTCCTGGGCCTGCCTGAGGACAAGGTGCGGATGACGCTGGCCGGCGTCGGCGGCGCGTTCGGCGGCCGCGAGGACCTGTCGATGCAGATCCACGCCTGCCTGCTCGCCCTGCGCACCGGCAAGCCCGTCAAGATCGTCTACAACCGCTTCGAGTCCTTCTTCGGGCACGTCCACCGCCACCCCGCCAAGCTCTACTACGAGCACGGGGCGACCAAGGACGGCAAGCTCACCCACATGAAGTGCCGGATCGTCCTGGACGGCGGCGCCTACGCCTCCGCCTCCCCGGCCGTCGTCGGCAACGCCTCCTCGCTCTCCGTCGGCCCGTACGTCATCGACGACGTCGACATCGAGGCCATCGCCCTCTACACCAACAACCCGCCCTGCGGCGCCATGCGCGGCTTCGGCGCGGTCCAGGCGTGCTTCGCCTACGAGGCGCAGATGGACAAGCTCGCCGACAAGGTGGGCATGGACCGGGTCGAGTTCCGTCAGCTCAACGCGATGGAGCAGGGCACGATCATGCCGACCGGGCAGCCGGTCGACTCCCCGGCCCCGGTCGCCGAACTGCTGCGTCGCGTCAAGGCGATGCCGATGCCGCCGGAGCGCCAGTGGGAGTCCAGCGAGGGCCCCGACGTGCGACAGCTGCCCGGCGGTCTGTCCAACACCACCCACGGCGAGGGCGTCGTGCGCGGTGTCGGCTACGCGGTCGGCATCAAGAACGTCGGCTTCTCCGAGGGCTTCGACGACTACTCCACCGCCAAGGTCCGCATGGAGGTCGTCGGCGGCGAGCCGGTCGCCACCGTGCACACGGCCATGGCGGAGGTCGGCCAGGGCGGCGTCACCGTCCACGCGCAGATCGCCCGCACCGAGCTGGGCGTCTCGCAGGTGACGATCCAGCCGGCGGACACGCAGGTCGGTTCGGCCGGTTCGACGTCCGCCTCGCGGCAGACGTACGTCACCGGTGGCGCGGTCAAGAACTCCTGCGAGCTGGTGCGCGAGAAGGTCCTGGAGATCGGCCGCCGCAAGTTCGGCACGTACCACCCGGCCTGGGCGACGGCGGAGCTGCTGCTGGAGGGCGGCAAGGTCGTCACCGACGGCGGGGAGGTACTCGCCGACCTGGCGGACGTCCTCGAAGGCGAGACCGTCGAGGTCGAGGCCGAGTGGCGGCACCGCCCCACCGAGCCCTTCGACCTGCGCACCGGCCAGGGCAACGGCCACGTCCAGTACTCCTTCGCCGCGCACCGGGCCGTCGTCGAGGTCGACACCGAACTCGGCCTGGTCAAGGTCATCGAGCTGGCCTGCGCCCAGGACGTCGGCAAGGCGCTCAACCCGCTGTCCGTCCTCGGCCAGATCCAGGGCGGCACCCTGCAGGGCATGGGCATCGCGGTGATGGAGGAGATCATCGTCGATCCCAAGACCGCGAAGGTCAGGAACCCCTCCTTCACGGACTACCTGCTGCCGACCATCCTCGACACGCCGATCATCCCGGTCGACGTGCTCGAACTCGCCGACGACCACGCCCCGTACGGGCTGCGGGGCATCGGCGAAGCACCCACGCTGTCCTCGACTCCGGCTGTCCTTGCGGCGATCCGCAACGCGACCGGGCTGGAGCTCAACCGCACGCCGGTACGTCCGGAGCACCTCACCGGAACGGCGTAGGCACCGTCTCTCCGGGCGGCGCCGGGAACGTCACACTTCGCCGCGCCGCCCGGAGTACTCAAGCACCGCACCGCTCGCGGCACTTGAAGCAGCACAGCACCACCGTCAGTACCAGAGAGTTCGTTCGTCTCGGGCCGTCCCCCGGGTCGTGCGGCCGAAGCACCTTCCCAAATCCCGCGAACCCATAGAACAACCGCGGGTGCCCCTGTGAACCTTGGGAGTAGGCCCACATGACCCAGCAGTCACTGGAGCCGTCGACCACCGCCGACGATGCGGGTGAAGGAACCCGTATCCCGGCCGGCAGGTCCTGGCTCGACCGGTACTTTCACATATCCAAGCGAGGATCCACCGTCGGGCGCGAGGTGCGCGGTGGCATCACCACCTTCATGGCGATGGCGTACATCCTCCTGCTCAACCCCCTGATCCTGTCCGGCAAGGACGCGGCGGGGGACACGCTCGGCCAGAAGGCCCTCATCACCGCGACCGCGTTCGCGGCGGCCTTCACCACGCTGCTGATGGGCTTCTTCGGCAAGGTGCCGCTCGCCCTCGCCGCTGGCCTCTCCGTCTCCGGTGTGCTCTCCTCGCAGGTCGCGCCCCACATGACCTGGCCGCAGGCCATGGGCATGTGCGTGATGTACGGCGTGGTCATCATGCTGCTGGTCGTCACCGGCCTGCGTGAGATGATCATGAACGCGATCCCGCTCGCGCTCAAGCACGCGATCACCATGGGCATCGGCCTGTTCGTCGCCCTGATCGGCCTGGTCAAGGCGGGTTTCGTGCACCAGGGCAAGGCGACTCCGGTGTCGCTGGGCCCGGCGGGTGAACTCGCGGGCTGGCCCGTCCTGTTGTTCGCCGCCACGCTCCTCGTCATCTTCATGCTCCAGGCGCGTGCCGTCCCCGGTGCGATCCTGATCGGCATCGTCGGCGGCACCGTGGTCGCCGTACTCCTCAACGCACTGGGTGTCATCGATCCCAAGCAGTGGGCGAGCGGTGCTCCCGAGCTGCACGGCAGCGCGGTGTCCATGCCGGACTTCTCGGTCTTCGGGAAGGTCGAGTTCGGCGGCTGGGGGAGTGTCGGCGCTATGACGGTCGGCATGATCGTGTTCACGCTGGTGCTCGCCGGCTTCTTCGACGCCATGGCCACCATCATCGGCGTCGGCACCGAGGCCAAGCTGGCCGACGAGCAGGGCCGGATGCCGGGTCTGTCCAAGGCGCTGTTCATCGACGGCGCGGGCGGTGCGATCGGCGGCTTCGCGGGTGCCTCCGGCCAGACCGTGTTCGTCGAGTCCGCGACCGGCGTCGGAGAGGGCGCCCGTACCGGCCTGTCCTCCGTCGTCACCGGCCTGTTCTTCGCGGCCTGCCTCTTCTTCACCCCGCTGACGGCGATCGTCCCCGGTGAGGTGGCGGCCGCGGCCCTGGTGGTCATCGGCGCCATGATGATGATGAACGCCCGCCATGTGGACTGGGCCGACCGCGCCACCGCCATCCCGGTCTTCCTGACCGTGGTGATCATGCCGTTCACGTACTCCATCACGGCGGGCGTCGCGGCCGGAGTCATCTCCTACGTGGCCATCAAGATCGCCCAGGGCAAGGTGCGGGAGATCGGGGCCTTCATGTGGGGTCTGACGGTGGTCTTCCTGGTCTACTTCGCCCTCAATCCGATCGAGAGCTGGATGGGCGTCCACTAGACGCCTTTGAATGGCCCTCCACACCAACCCCGTTAGGAGACCGAGAGATGCTGGACATCGCCGAGGAGCTCAACCGGTGGGTCGAGCAGGGGCGTGACTTCGCCGTGGCCACCGTGGTGGCCGTCGGCGGCAGCGCACCCCGCCAGCCGGGTGCCGCCCTCGCGGTGGACGCCGACGGCACGGCGATCGGCTCGGTCTCCGGCGGCTGTGTGGAGGGCGCCGTGTACGACCTGTGCCAACAGGCGCTCGCGGACGGCGAAACCGTCCTGGAGCGCTTCGGGTACAGCGACGAGGACGCCTTCGCAGTCGGCCTGACCTGCGGCGGCATCATCGACATCCTCGTCACGCCGGTACGGGCCGGTGATCCCGCCCGCCCGGTGGTCGCGTCCGCGCTGGCCGCCGCCGCCCGTGGGGAGGCGGCGGCGGTCGCGCGGATCGTGTCGGGACCGGCCGAACTGCGGGGCCGGGCGCTCCTGGTGCGCCCCGACGGCTCCTGCGAGGGCTGCTTCGGCGCCCACCCGGAACTGGACCGCACGGTGGTCGGGGAGGCGGCGGCCTTCCTGGACGCCGGGCGGACCGGCACCCTGGAGATCGGTGAGCAGGGCTCACGCTGCGGAGCCCCGCTCACGGTCCTGGTGGAGTCCTCCGTACCGCCGCCCCGGATGATCGTGTTCGGCGCCATCGACTTCGCGTCCGCGCTGGTGCGGATCGGCAAGTTCCTGAACTACCACGTGACGGTGTGCGACGCGCGCCCCGTCTTCGCGACGCGGACCCGCTTCCCGGAGGCGGACGAGATCGTCGTCGAGTGGCCGCACAAGTACCTCGGACGGACGTCGGTGGACGCCCGGACCGTCCTGTGCGTCCTCACCCACGATGCCAAGTTCGACATCCCGCTGCTGCAGCTGGCGTTGCGCCTCCCGGTGGCCTACGTCGGCGCGATGGGCTCCCGCCGCACCCATCTCGACCGCAACGAACGCCTTCGCCAGGTCGGCGTCACGGAACTGGAGCTGGCCCGTCTGCGTTCCCCGATCGGCCTGGACCTCGGTGCCCGTACCCCGGAGGAGACGGCCCTGTCGATCGCCTCGGAGATCGTCGCCAACCGGCGCGGCGGCAGCGGGGTCTCGCTCACCGGGGCCCACACGCCGATCCACCACGACACGGCGTCGGTGCCGGCGGGGCGGATCGGGTCGGTGGCCTGAGCGGCACGCGACGGCCTCAGGCCGTCCGGCGCACAGGGGGCTGGTCCGGCCAGCCGAAGGCGTACGCCGGGTCGCCGCCGCGGCTGAGCCGTACGAAGCGCAGCAGTTCCCGCACGATGCCCGCGTTGCCCATCGCCCACCCGGTGCGGGGTTCGAGGGCGCTCGGGGTGGCCCGGTGCTCGACGTTCGACCAGCGCGTGCCGTCGCCGTCCCGGGTCGCCCGGGCGGCGAGGTCCGCCACGAGGACCTGGGCGAAGCCGGCGTCGTCGTCCTGCTCGGCCATCCGGTCGCAGGCCAGGGCGAGCACACCGGCCGTACCGCAGCAGCGGCCGTTGTTGTCCCAGAAGCCGGGGCGCAGCCGCTCGGGAATCCCGGAGCGGGTCACGGTGTGCCAGCAGCGGTCGGCGAGGGACGCCCAGGCCGGGTCGGCGGTGACCTCCCGCAGCAGCCGGAAGACCTGGGCGTCGCCGGCCGGGCCGTGGCACCACCCGTAACTGATGCGCTGCACCACGTCGGGGCGGTACAGCGGGTCCGAGTGCGGGACCAGGAAGCCGTCCGGGCCGTTCTCGTCGCGGGACACGACGTCCGCGGCACCGGCCAGCGCCGCCTCCACGAAGTCCGCGCGGCCTGCCGCCCGGCCCACCCGGGCCAGCGCGGCGACGATACCGAGGGTGCCGTGCGAGATGTGGTTCAGACGTGACGTCCGGTCCGGACGGTGCGCCCACCGCACGCCCGCCGCGGTCTTCTCGGCCGTCCGCAGATACGGTTCCAGGGCGAGTACGGCCAACTCGGCATCGCCCAGCTCCGCAGCGCCGAGCCCGATCCCCGCGTTGCCGCCCATCAGCTCGAACAGCTCGCCCCAGCGGGTTCCGTCGAAGCGCGACCGCACCAGGTGCAGGGCCCGGTCCGCGGCGGCTTCGGCAGTGCTGTCGCCGAGCTCGTCGTGGACGGCCCGCAGCGCGAGGGCGATTCCGGTGCGGCCGAAGTACAGGGAGTCGTCGTCGACGTCGGTGACGGCCGCGGTCAGGCTGCGGGCCGCACGCAGGGCGGCCTCGCCGTAGGAGTCGTCACCGAAGTGCCGGCGCGCCTCCAGGAGGACCGGCACCACCCCGGCCGTACCGCCGTAGAACGCCGGGTCGAGCTCGTCGTCCGAGGGGACGGCCGTCCAGCCGAGGCCGCCGCCTTCCGTCTCCCGTGCCGCCGCGAGCAGCCAGCGCAGGGCGTCCGCCGCGAGCTCCTCGACCTCGTCCACCTTCACCGTGTCGTCAACTTCCGTCATGGCGCCCACTGTTGCAGGACCGGCACGGCCCGCCCAAACCGCACCGCAGGTCACAGGCTCAGCCGTCCGGTGCCCGCAGCACGAAGACACGCAGTGCGTCCGGCTCCAGGTCGTACCACTGCCCCCGGCCCCAGCCGCCCGTCAGCCCGCCGACCTCGGCCGCCGTCAGAGGGGACGGCCGTCCAGCCGAGGCCGCCGCCTTCCGTCTCCCGGGCCGCAGCGAGCAGTCGGCACCGCCCGCCCAAACCGCACCGCAGGTCACAGGCTCAGCCGTCCGGTGCCCGCAGCACGAAGACACGCAGTGCGTCCGGCTCCAGGTCGTACCACTGCCC
>NZ_JBITLY010000010.1:291534-353130 GCF_044465725.1 Streptomyces sp. NPDC049541
GCCCCCGGCCCCAGCCGCCCGTCAGCCCGCCGACCTCGGCCGCCGTCAGCCCGATGCGCCGGCGGTCCTCGGGCAGCCACTGAGCCAGCGGTGTCGTCACCACCCACGCCCCGCCGGGCGCCAACAGTCCGCGCACGCGCTCGGCGGCCGCCTCCTTGTCCGCCATGAACGCGAAGACCAGCCGCATCGTCACCAGGTCGAACGCCGCACGCGGCAGGCGCGCCGTCGCGTCCTCGAAGTCCAGCCGCGCGACCTCCAGCCGGGGCTCCAGGTCCGCGTACCGGTCCCGCGTCGCCGCCACCGCCGCATCGGCCCAGTCGACGGCGAGCGTGCGGTAGCCGAGGCCGGCGAGTGCGGCGGCGTAGGCGCCCAGGCCGCAGCCGACGTCCAGGGCCCGGGCCCCGTGGCGGGATCGCAGCGCCTCGCCGAGCAGGCGTATCTCGCGGGCGTCGGGGCGGTGGAATCCGTTGCCCGCCGCGAAGTGGTGCTCCCAGTGACCGCGGCCGGCGGGCATCACGGCATCCTGAGGAGCCGGTTCGCGGCCCGCCCGAAGACGTACCGGGCCGCCCGCAGCAGGAGCGGGTCGAAGAAGCCCGGCAGCAGCCGGACCCCGAGCTCTTCCCGCCAGAGCACCCGGCTGCGGCCCCCGGGACCCGGCCGCACCTCGATCTCCGCCCACCCCGTCACCACCCGGCCCCGTTTCTCCAGCCGGCAACGGCCGGGTGCGTCGTCCGTCGGCGGCTGCCACACCGTGACCTCCATCCGGTCGTCGAAGGCGAGCGGCCCGAGTCCCGAACGGGCCACGACGACCGTGCCCTCGTGCGTCGGCGGGGGAGTGGTCACCGTGACGCGGGTCAGCGGGACCACCTGGCCGTGCCGGGGCCATTCGGTCAGGCGGCGCCACGCCTCGTCGAGGGGGAGCGGGGCCGTGCGTTGGACGAGGAAGTTGACCACGTGACGAATCGTAGGGAATCCGGGCTGCTCAGCGGGGTGTTCATCCGCACGCCACGCGCGTGGCCCAGCGGCGCGGCCGCCGGCCGCCGGTTGCACGGCGAGCGCGGAAGCCCTACCGCACTCGCACACCCGTGCGGCACGATGGGCCCGACCCCGCACCACCGCCGGCCGGGAGGGTGTCCCGTGGACCGTGAACTGCACGGCAGACTCGACCAGTTGCAACGCGACCCCTACCCGTACTACGAACGAGCGCGGCGGGCGGAGGGCCTGACCCACGTCGCCGAACTGGACGCCTGGCTGGTCGCCCGGGATGCCGACGTACGGGAAGTCCTGCGCCGGCCCGAGGACTTCTCGTCCGCGAACGCGCTGACTCCCGACGTGCTGCCCGGACCCGCCGCACTCGCCGTCCTCGGCGGCGGATTCGGCGGGCGGCCCGTCGTCGTCACCGCCGACGGCGCAGACCACCAGCGGTTACGGGCGCCGATCGTCCGCGGGCTGTCACCGGCGCGCGTCGCGGCCGTACTGCCGTACGCGGCCGAGCGGGCCGCCGCCCTGGTGGACGGGTTCGTGAAGGACGGGCACGTCGAGCTGATGTCGGCGTACGCCGGCAAGCTTCCCGGCGAGGTCATCGGCTGTGTCGTCGGCCTCGACCCCGCCGACGTGCCCCCCGTCGTGCGCGGCGGCCATCGCGCCGAGGAGCTCCTGTTCCGCCCCCTGCCGGAGGACGAGCAGATCGCCGCGGCCGAGGACGTGGTCGCGATGCAGCGCCTCCTCGACCGGTACGCACGGGAGCGGCACGCCGCGCCCCGCGAGGACCTGTGCACGGAACTCGTCACCTCGGTCGTCGGCGAGGGCGAGCTCACGCTGGAACACCGGCACGAACTCGTCGCCCATCTCCAGAACCTGCTGATCGCCGGGCATCTGACGACGACCGCGCTCATCGGCACGACCGTCCTGCACCTGCTTCGGCACCCCCGCCAGTGGGAGCTGCTGTGTGCCGAACCCGACAGGATCCCGGCGGCCGTCGAGGAGGCCGCCCGCCATGACACCGCCCTGCAGGGGTTCCGCCGTGTCACCACCGGCCCGGTCACCCTCGCGGGCACCGAACTCCCGCCCGGCGCCACGGTGTTCGTGGCCTTCGGCGCGGCCAACCGGGACCCCTCACGGCATTCCCGCCCCGACGAGTTCGACATCACCCGCCCGCCGGAGCGCCACCTCGCCTTCGGCTTCGGCGTGCACGGCTGCCCCGGCTCCCAGCTGGCCCGCGAGCAAATCCGCCTCACCCTGGAGGAGTTGACCCGCAGGCTGCCGGGACTGCGACTGGCGGACGACCGTCCGGTCACCATGCGGCCGACGATGATCCACCGGTCACCGGAGAGCCTGCACCTGACTTGGTGACGCGGGACCGTCCAGCACGCGCGGGCGGCGTCGTGTTCACCCTGGGCCGTGAGTGCGACGGCCGCACCGAACCCGGGCCGGGACCGCCCGCGACCGCATGACAGCCCGTCGACTACCTTGATCGGCCTCTACGTCCACGCCGACGCCCGAGGATCCGTCGTACCGGCCGCCGAGGTGCGGGAAGCAGGAACACCGTATGCCGCTCATCTGCCTCGTCCGCCACGGCCAGGCCTCCTTCGGCACGCAGGACTACGAGGCGCTGCCGGCCCTCGGCCGCGAACAGAGCACTGCGGTCGGCCGGGAACTGGCCCGCCGCGGCCTGCGCGACCCGCAGGTCGTCTCCGGCACGCAGGACTACGAGGCGCTGTCGGCCCTCGGCCGCGAACAGAGCACCGCCGTCGGCCGGGAACTGGCCCGCCGCGGCCTGCGCGACCCGCAGGTCGTCTCCGGCGCGCAGGACTACGAGGCGCTGTCGGCCCTCGGCCGCGAACAGAGCACCGCCGTCGGCCGGGAACTGGCCCGCCGCGGCCTGCGCGACCCGCAGGTCGTCTCCGGCACGCTGATCCGCCAGCGCGACACCGCGAAGCTCCTCGCCGACCCGGCCGGTTTCGACAAGCCCTCACCCGAGGATCCGCGCTGGAACGAGTACGACCACACCGCCCTGATGTCCCGCTACCCCCAGCACCCGGGACCCGAGGACCGGTCGGACTCCCGCGCGGTGCAGGTGGTCCTCGACCAGGCCCTGGAACGGTGGATCGAGGACACCGCCGAGACCGGCCCCACCGGCTGGACGGCGTTCGCGGGCGGCGCGAGGGCGGCACCGGCCGAGTTGACCACCTCCCTCGGCCAGGGCCGCGACGCGGTCGTGGTCACCTCGGGCGGCGTCCGCGCCGCGCTCTGCGGCGCCCTGCTGTCGCTGCCGCCCGCCTCGGTGGTCTCCCTCAACCGCGTCGTCGTGAACGCCTCCGTCACCACCCTCGTCGTGGGCGTCTCCGGGACCAGCCTGCTCACCTTCAACGACCACGCCCACTTCACCGGCGACGGCCCCCGACTGCTCACCTACCGCTGAACTCCCGCCTGCCGGGCCGCTGCTCAGTGACGTGGCGCGGTGCGGTAGAGGTGGTCCAGCACCGAGATGGTCTTGGCCGCGCTGCCCAGCAGCATCGGCGTGGTGCGGTAGCGTCCGGCCACGACCACGGTGGGCATCTCGTTCACCTGGTAGCGCTCACGCAGTGCGGGGGCGGCCTTGACGGCGTCGTCGACCTCCTTCGACGTGTACGCGTGCTTTACCGCCGCCACGTCGAGCCCCTGCCTGACCGCCCACCGCACGACGTTCCGCTCGGTGGTCAGGTCCTTGCCCTCGTCCCGTACGGCCTGGAAGACCGGGATCGCCTCCTTCTCCGCGAGGCCGAGCCGGTCCAGCGTGTAGTAGAGGCGGGCGTAGGCGACCATGTCGGGCTGGTCCTCCCAGGTGGCCGGGATCCGCACCACCTTCACCGGGGGGCTCTGCTGTGCCGCCCACTCCTCCAGCGGCTTCTCCAGCTCGTAGGAGTGCGGGCAGTCGTACCAGAACAGCTCCGCCACCTCCCGCGCGGGCACACCGCTGACCGGGTGCTTGAGACGGAAGTACTCCGTCCCCTCCTTCGGTTCGCCGGAGGCGGCACCGAGCAGGCAGGTCAGGACGGTCGACAGCGCGAACAAGCGCATGATCTTCTTCTTCATGGCGGACACCTTGGCGCTCTGCGTCCCGGCGTACCCCGCTGACACACGCAATGTCCCTCGTTCGGACCGCCCGAGTGCCCGGAACCGTCCTGGAAGAACCTTGGAAGGGGAGAGCGTTGACCGCTGCCGTGGGAACAGGGGAGACAGCCCGCCTCTGGTCGCACCCGGAACTCGGGCTGCACGCCTTCGTGGACGCCGCCGGCTCGGTCAGACTGGGCACCTCCGACCAGGCATGGGCCGTCCTCGTCCCCCTCGTCGAGGTCACCGCCACCGGCCACGGACGGCTGTGGTCGGGCGAGCGCTTCATCGAGACGGCCATCGGCGACCGCCTGGCCTACCGCGGCCACGAGACGGCAAAGGACGCCGGCCGCGAGCGCACCACGATCCGGCTGGCGGACCCGGTGACCGAACTGGCCGCCGACCTCGTCCTGGAGACGGCTCCGGGCGCCGGTTTCCTGCGCGCCCGGGTGCGCCTGGTCAACGAGGGCGGCGCACCGCTCCGGCTGGAGAGCGTGACCACCCTGACCCTCGGCGGCATCACCGGCGCCGACGGCGGCCCGGACGGCCTGACCCTGCACTGGGCCGACAACGACTGGCTCGCCGAATGCCGCTGGCGGCAGGCCGCCTTCCGCAACCAGGCCGTTCCGCTCAGCCGGTCCGCCCACGGACACGAGGGGCGCGGCTGCTTCGAGCGCTCCTCGCAGGGCAGTTGGTCCACCGGCCGCCATCTCCCCGTCGGGGCGCTCACGGACCAGGGCGGTGGCGCCTGGCTGTGGCAGATCGAGTCCAGCGCGGGCTGGCGCTTCGAGAGCGGCGAACGCGAAGGCGCGGCCTACGTCGCCCTGTTCGGCCCCGACGACGCCCACCACCAGTGGCACCACACCCTCGCGCCCGGCGAGGAGTTCCACACCGTGCCCGCCGCCCTCGTCCGGGTCGAGGAGGGCGGTCTGGACGCCGCCTTCGGCCGACTCACCGACCACCGCCGCGCTCTGCGCCGCGACCACCCCGACCACCGCACCCTCCCGGTGATCTACAACGACTACATGAACACCCTCATGGGCGACCCCACCACCGAGAAGCTCATGCCGCTCATCGAGGCGGCGGGCGCGGCCGGCGCCGAGGTCTTCGTCATCGACGCGGGGTGGTACGACGACGACGCCCAGGGCTGGTGGGACGCCGTCGGCGCCTGGCAGCCCGCCCGGGGGCGCTTCCCCGGCGGCATCAAGGAGGTCCTGGACGCCGTGCGGGCCCACGGCATGACACCGGGGCTGTGGCTGGAACCCGAAGTCGTCGGCGTGCGCAGCCCCTTGGCCCACACCCTGCCGCCCGAGGCGTTCTTCCGGCGCGGCGGCGTCCGCGTCACCGAACACGGCCGGCACCACCTGGATCTGCGGCACCCCGCGGCCCGCGCCCATCTCGACGCGGTCGTGGACCGGCTGGCCGGCGAGTGGGGCGTCGGCTACCTCAAGCTCGACTACAACATCAACATCGGCCCCGGTACGGAGAACGGCACCGAGAGCCCGGGCGCCGGACTGCTCGGGCACCACCGCGCCCACCTCGACTGGATGGCCGCCGTCCTCGACCGGCACCCCGGCCTGGTCCTGGAGAACTGCGGCTCGGGCGGGCTGCGCATGGACTACGCCCAACTGGCCGTGGCCCAGCTGCAGTCCACCAGCGACCAGCAGGACCCGCTGCGCTGCCCGCCCATCGCCGCCGCGGCCGCCACCGCCGTCACCCCCGAACAGGCGGCCGTCTGGGCCTACCCGCAGCCCCACCACACCCTCGACGAGATCGCCTTCACCCTCGCCGGGGCACTGCTCGGCAGGATCCACCTCTCCGGCTTCCTCGACCGCATGAACGCCGACCAGTTCGCCCTCGTACGCTCGGCACTCGACGTCTACAAGGACATCCGGCCGGAGATCGCCGAGGCGCACCCCTTCTGGCCGCTGGGCCTGCCGGGCTGGGACGACAGCTGGATCGCCCAGGGACTGCGCGGCCGGCAGTCCACATTCGTCACGGTGTGGCGCAGGGGCTCCGCCGACGGCACGAGCCGCGAGCTCACCATCACGCACCTGCGCGGCGCACAGCTCCAGCCGTCCCTGCTCCACCCCACCGCCTTCGACGGCACCGCGCAGTGGAAAGCGGCGGAAGGAAAACTCACCGTCTCGCTGCCCCGCCCCGACACAGCCGTCCTCCTCCGGCTCAGATGAAGGCCACCTCGGCGCTCGCAGGCCGGGCCTCGCGGGTGGTGGCGATGTGCAGCTGTGCCTGCCCGGCGGAGGGCGTGCGGGAGAGGCGGGCATGGGCTTGATTTCTCAGGTCGGCGCGGCTGTCGGGAAGGTCCCCGCAGTCAGTCGCAGATGAGCGGCCGTGGCCCGCAGTTCCCTCACGCAGGCGCGCACGACGGCGGATCCGGCCAGTTCGGAGGTGGTGACACAGCCGACCCGGCGTGTCGGACGCCGGGGGCCGAGGTCGGCGATCCCGAGCGTGTCCGGTGCTCCGAGCAGCGAGAGCGCGGGCATGATCGCCATTCCGTGGCCTCCGCTCACCAGGGAGAGCACCGCTCCGTCGTCCTCGGCCTCGACGGTCGCCTTCGGGATCCAGTCCTGTGCGGCCCACCAGTCGCGGGTGTACGAGCCGCAGTTCTCGGCCCAGTCGACCAGCGGCAGTGCACGCGGGGCGGCCTGTCCCGCCGCGTGCACCAGGGCGTACGGCTCCTCGAAGAGCCCGCTCGCGACCAGACCCGGCGGCAGCGGTACGGAGCCGCCCAGTGTGGCGATGGCGAGGTCGGCCTTCCCGTCGGCCACTTCGCCCGCGGTGCCGCGTCCCACCTCGCGCACGATCCGCACCCGCGGTTCGATCCCGGGATGCCGGGCGCGCAGCCGCTCGAGGACGGGCGGCAGCAGATGCAGAGCCGCGCTGCGGAAGGCCACGATCCGCAGCGGCCCGACCGCAGCCTGGGACCGGGCCGCACCGCGCGCCTCGGCGGTCAGGACGTCCAGCAGCCGCAGGACACGGCGGGCGTGCGCCACGGCCTTCTCTCCGGCGGGGGTGGGGCGGGCGCCGCCGCGGCCGCGGTCGAAGAGCACGGCACCGATCTTCCGTTCGCTGCCGCGCACCGAGTGGGAGACCGCGGACTGCGTGAGCCCGAGTGCCCGGGCCGCGGCCGAGAAGCCCCCGGTGTCCGCGACCGCCACCAGAACGCGCAGTTCGTGCGGGGCGAGATCGGAGTCGGTCGTACGAGCCACGGGGCGCTCACCTCAACGTATGAGAACTGCTCATGGAACGGGCCGTCGCATGAGCCCAACCGGCTGCCCGCCAGGCGCATTCCCGCCCTACGGTCCGGTCATGAACGAGACCGCGCTCACCGTGCACCAGACCGCCCGCCCGCACGGCTTCCCCACCGCCGAACACTTCGCTTTCGTGGAATCCGCGCGTCCCGAACCCACCCCCGGCAGCGCACTGGTGGAGAACCTCTACTGGTCCGTCGACCCCTACCACCGCGAGATGATGGACGACGTGCCCGGTGGCTTCGCGCTCCACGCACCACTGGAGGGCCGTGCCCTCGGCCGGGTCATCGCCTCGCGCACGCCCCGGCTGGCCGAGGGCGAGATCGTGTTCCACCGGCAGGGCTGGCGCACCCACGCGGTGGTCACGCCCGAGGAGATCCGGCGGCTGCCCAGATTCGACGGCGTGCCCCTTACCGCGTACCTGAGCATCCTCGGCGGCACCGGTCTGACGGCCTATGCGGGCCTGACCCGGATCGCCCGGCTGAAGGAGGGCGAGGACCTGTTCGTGTCGGCCGCGGCGGGCGGGGTCGGCACCGCGACCGGACGGTTCGCCCGGCTGCTCGGCGCCGGACGGCTCGTGGGCAGCGCGGGCTCGGCCGCGAAGGCCGGCCACCTCACGCGGGAGGTCGGCTACGACGCCGTCTTCGACTACCACGACGGGCCCGCCGCAGACCTGCTCGCCGAGGCCGCACCGGACGGCATCGACGTCTTCGTCGACAACGTCGGAGGCGAGCAACTGGCCGCCGCCGTAGGGGCGTTGCGCGAGTTCGGGCGCATCGTCCGCGTCGGCACGATCAGCCAGTACAACACCCCCGACGCGCCTCCACCGCGTTTCGACCACGCGGACCTCGTGGAGAAGAGCCTGCGCATGGAGGGCTTCCTGGTCAGCAACCACCGCGATCTGCAGGAGGAGTTGTACCAGTTCGCCGTACCGCATCTGCAGAGCGGCCGGCTCGCTCTGGACGAGACGGTGGTCGACGGGTTCGAACACATCGTGGACGCGTTCCTGGGGATGCTACGGGGCCGGAACACCGGCAAGATCATCGTGCGGGCGGGTGCGCATCCGGGGCACGGTGCCGTAGCGGCGGGTGCGGAGTGCGTACTGCTCGATCGCCCGCCACAGGTCGCGGCGGTCCGTGTCGGGCCAGCAGGTGTCGAGGAAGAGCAGTTCGGCGTAGGTGGCCTGCCAGGGCAGGAAGTTGGAGGTGCGCTGGTCTCCCCCGGTGCGCAGGAGCAGGTCGACGTCGGGTAGTTCGGGGACGTGCAGATAGCGGGCGAAGGCGTGCTCGGAGACCGCGGCCGGGTCGATTCTCCCGGCCGTGGCGTCGTGGGCGAGTTGCGCCGCGGCGGCGGTGATCTCGGCGCGGCCGCCGTAGTTCACACACGCCGTGACGGTCAGCCCGCTGCAGTCGCGGGTCGCCTGCTCGGCCTCGACCAGGGTGTCGACGACATCCGCGGGCAGCCGGGACCGCTGCCCGGCCCACCGCAGGCGCACGTTCAGGGGTCGACAGTCGTCCAGCAGACGGCGCAGGAACTTCGGGATCTCGTACATCAGTGAGTGCAGTTCGCCGGCGGGACGTTTCCAGTTCTCGGTGGAGAACATGTACACGCTCAGGTACTCGAGGCCGATTTCCAGAGCACCGTGAACGACATCGACCAGAGCGTCGGCGCCGGCGCGGTGGCCGTCGGTTCGGGGCAGGCCGCGCGCGGTGGCCCAGCGGCCGTTGCCGTCCATCACGATCGCGACGTGGCGTGGCATCGCCTGGGCGGGCACCTCCGGTGGACGGGCCCCGGACGGGTGAGGCGTCGGCGCGATGACCGGCCGCCGGGCGGCAGACGGCGTCCTCTCTTCGGCCGGAGCAACGGCCGGGCCGGTCAGCAGCGGCGCGGAGGCGGTCGCCGAGCCCGTCACGACGGTGAAGGGGTACAGGCCGCAGGCCAGTGCGGCGCGTGCGCGGGCGAGCGGCAGCAGCCGCAGGCGGGCGGGCCGGGGCAGGGCGGGCCTGCGGTGCAGCAGCGCGGCGGGATCGCGGGCGAGGGTGGCCAGCCGTACCCGGTACAGGTCGGTGTAGGCGCCGAGTGCGAGGCCGACGGCCGGGTGCAGCACGGGCGGGACGGGGGTGCGGTCGAACCAGCCGCGGGCCCGGTCCGCCAGATCGCGCACCATGCGTTCGTAGGCCGGGGTGCCGTGCCGCTTCAGCAGGTCCGCGCGCCGCACGCCGGCTTCGTCCAAGGCCTCCTGGGGCAGCGGCACATGGCCACGGTCGAGGTCGTCAGCGAGGTCGACGAGCGCGTCGGTGAGGTAGACGGCGTCGACGGCGGTCTGCCAGGCCGCGGCCGCGCCGGGTACGGCGGCGGCCAGGGCTTCGGGTTCGGCGGGCAGGCCCGCGGCCCGCAGCAGCAACGAGCCGGTCCGCAGCACGAGCGGGGTGTTGACGAGGCCGTTGTAACGCCTCCATTCACCCCAGGTGTCGAAGTGCCGGCCGTGGACGTCCTGGCGCAGTGCCTCGAACAGGGTGTGCAGGAACTCCGGCGGCAGATTCCAGGTCAGCATGGTGTCGATCAGGGCGAGCCGGACCGGGTCGCTGCCGGCGCCCTCCCGCAGGTCCGCGTCGAACGCCGCGATCCATGCCTCCAATCGCTCGGCCCGCCCCACGCCGGCGGCAGCCCCCTCGGTCTCGGCGTCGACCGTGTCGACCAGGTCGTCGACGGCTCTCACGGCGCCGTACAGCGCCCAGACGGCGAGCCGCAGCGGCGGGGGCAGCAACAGCGAGACGGCGTACTCGATCTCCCCGGTGGAGCGCGTGGCGCGTCGGCACATGTCGTACCCGTGGCGCAGGGCGGGATCGTGCACACCGCCGCGGCGGTAGACCGATCCCCAACGGGCCCGCGGCGTGGCGGACGGGCTCATCTCACGCCTCCTCTTCCTCGGCGGCGGGCTGCTGCGGGACCCAGGCCAGGGCCAGAGCGCTGCCCACAGCGGTGAGCAGGAAGCCGACCAGGAGGCCGCCTAGATTGGCGGCCATGAGGCTGACCAGGGACAGGACAGCGGACAGTACTCCGGCGAAGTAGCGCAGCGGCGGGTTCTGCCAGGTCGTCAGCCCGGCCACGGCGAACAACGCACCCAAGGTCCACGACGCGGCGCCCGCAGTGCCGGTCAACCGCAGGAACCCCAGACCGCTCCAGGAGACGCAGATCATCTCCAGCCCGCCCAGAGTCAGCAACAGCCCCGCGGCGAACGGGCGGCCGCCTCGCCATTCCCGCCACCTCGACCATCGGTGCGTGACGACTGCGGCGGTCACCGGTGCCCCTCCCGCGCGCAGCCGCCCTCGCCCTGGTGAAGGTCGATGGTGACTCCACTGGCTGCGATCGTCCCGGCGGTGAAGGCCCGTGGCTCGGTGCTGACTTCGCGGCCGCTGACCTTGCGCGCGCCGATGCTGAACAGACCCGTGGGCCGGGCCGGGGACACCTGCGGGGTGCTGAACTCGGCGCCGGAGACGGACACGGTTCGCGCGGTGGCTTTGCCCGCCTCCACGGTCAGCCCCGTGGCCGAGGCGCGGTCGATGTGGACGACTGCCGTCACCGCTCCGACGAGGGGCAGTCGCGCGGTGGACGTGACACAGGCGTCCTCCACCCGAGCGTGTTCCAGCCGTGTCGCCAGTGCCGGCAGCAGCCCGCCACGGCCGGATCCCGCAGGGGAGGCCGTCAGGTCGGAACCGGAGACCCGCGCCGCGTGCACGGTGACCGGTACCTGGCCCGCGAAGGCCACCGATACGGCACCTTGCGCGCTCCCGGCCAGCAGGGCGGTGCCGCCGACGGACAGGGGCGTAAGGGCCAGGGCGAATCGGAGCTTGCTCGTGCGCCCCGTCATTCTGGTCGGACGATCGACATTTCTGATCACGTCCTGCCCCAACGATCACGGCGCTACCAGGTGGCGCCCATCGGATTGATCGGACCATCACACGGGCCGCGGCTTCGTCGTCCGCGCAACAACACCGGGCTGTCTTCCTCCTCCTCGGTGACGGACCGGGACCGGCATCGTTGGAGGGGCATGCATGGAGGTCAGGGCAACTGGCGCCCGGTGCGCAGGGGTTGGAAGGAAGGCGCCGCCACCGGTCCGTCGCCGGTCGCCGTCGTCACCGGAGCGGCACGCGGGGTGGGGTACGCCATCGCCGGGCGGCTCGCGGGCGACGGCTACCGGCTCGTGCTCGGCGACGTCGACGGACAGCGGCTGCACCGAGCCGCGGCCGAACTCGGCGGAGAACCAGTCCTGATGGAGGCGGACATCGCCCGTGCGGAAGCCGCGGAGCAACTCGCCGGAGCCGCCGAGGCACACTTCGGGCGGCTCGATGTGTGGGTGAACAACGCCGGGGTCGTGCCCCTGGGGCGGCTGGACGCTCAGGAAGCCGGTCTGCTGGCCCATGCCTGCCTGGTCAACCTCACCGGAACCGTGCACGGTTGCCGCGCCGCCGCGCTGCGGATGCTTCCCCAGGGGGGGCGGCCACATCGTGAACATCGCCAGTGTGCTCGCCGTCAAGCCACTGCCCGGCTTCGCGGCCTACAGCGCGACCAAGGCCGGCGTGCTGGCCCTCTCCCGGAGTCTGCACCGCGAACTGCGCGTCGACGGCATCCACGTCACCGCCATCCTGCCGTACATGGTGCAGACCGCTGCCGCCGCCGGTATCCGCCCCCGTGTACTGCCCGCCCTGCGGCCCGAGCAGGTGGCCGACGCGGTCGCCGGTGCCCTCCGACGACCTCGCCCGCAGGTGTTCGTACCGAGCGCGGCACGGCTGCTGTCCCTCACCGCCCTGCTGCCCCGGTGGGCCGACGACATGATCGACGCGCTGCTGGGCACGGATGCCATCGCCCGGGACGCGGACGCCGCCGTCCGCGGCCCGTACGAGAACGAACTGCGGGACAGGGGGACGAGATGACGCCGGCACCGCACGCAATTCCCCCCTCTCCGTGGCACCTGACCGGCGACATGATCAGCTCGGTGTGGCAGGTCCCGCAGGCCGAGCTGCCGTCCTGGCCGCTCCCGCGCGGGGTCCGGCCGTGGGTGGCCGGCAAGCGCTGCACGCTGCTCACCTTCTGGGTCGACTACCAGCCGGGCGGCGTCCTCGCCTACCGGGAGTTCCTCATCGCCCTGGCCGTCCGGCACGGGCGCCGCCTGGCCGCCAGCACGGTCGCCGCCTGGGTCGACGACGAACGGGCCCTGGTCGGCGGACGCACCCTGTGGGGAATCCCCAAGCAGATGGGCACCATCACTCTGGAAAGGGAAGCGGACAGCACCCGTTCCGAACTGACCGGCACCGGGACCACGGCTGCGGTGCGCGCCGTGCACCGTGACATGCTCCGTCTCCCCTTTCGCCTGCCGGCCCGCGCGCAGCTGGTCCAGGAGTTGCCTGACGGAACCACCTGCCGTGTCCCCTTGCGCATCCGGGGCCGGCCGGCGGTGACCCGCACCCGGGTGGAGACCGCGCCGACACCCGCCCTGTCCTTCCTCACCCACCGCCGGCCCCTGCTGTCGCTGGCCGTCCGGGGCTTTCACGGCACGGTCGGACACTCGTAAGCCCTCCGCCTGCTGCCGCTGGGGAGCACGTGAGACTTGCGGACAGCAGGTGTCCGCAAGCACGGCTAGCGTGCGGGGCATGACGAAGACGACAGCGACAGCTCCGGTGCTCGGTACCCGCGCGCTCAACCGCGCGACCCTGGAACGGCAGCTGCTCCTGCGCCGGTCCCCGCTCCCGGCCAAGGCCGCCGTCGAGCATCTCCTCGGGCTGCAGGCGCAGAACGTCAAGCCGCCGTACTACGCGCTCGCCGCCCGCCTCGACGGCTTCACCCCCGAGGAGCTGTCCGGGCTGATGGCGGACCGCGAGGTCGTCCGTATCGTCACCATGCGCTCGACCATCCACACCCACACCGCCGCCGACGCCCTCACCCTGCGTCCACTCGTCCAGCCGGCCCGGGACCGTGAACTCACCACCTTCCGCAAGGGGCTTGTGGGCGTGGACCTCGACCGGCTCGCCGCCCTCGCCCGCGAGCTCGTCGAGGCCGAGCCGCGCACCATGAAGCAGCTGCGCGAGGCCCTGCAGACCGAGTGGCCGGACGCCGACCCGCAGGCCCTTGCCATCGCAGCCCGCTGCAAGCTCCCCCTCGTCCAGGTCACCCCACGCGGCCTGTGGGGCAAGAGCGGCCAGGTCGCCCTGACCACAGCGGAACACTGGCTGCGCGGCGCCCCGGCACCCCGCCCGACGCCACCGGCCACGAGCGCGCCAAGCGCTGCAGCGCCGGGGGCGGCTTCGCCGAGCGGGACGTCGACGGCTGCCGCTGCGCCTGGGGCGGTTGCCCCCGCCGCGACTGCACATGGCTCGGCTTCCTCGGCTGCGGCTTCGCCGAGCGCGGCAGCACCGGGCGCGGGTTTGCCGTCTGCGACTGCCCCGGCCGCGGGTGCGCCCGCCGCGTCTGCAGACGGTGCGGCTTCGTCGAGTGTGTCCGCACGGGGCGCGTCTTCGTCGACCGCGGCTGCGGGTCGCTCGGCTTCGCACGCCGCCGCGCCGGGCGTGACTCCGGTGAGTGCGACCGCCCCGAGCGTGGCCTCGTCGGACGGTCCGGCCTCGGCCTCCGCCGAAACCGCCCCGTCCCCCGACGCCACCGTCCTGCGCTACCTCGCCGCCTTCGGGCCCGCGTCCGTCAAGGACATGCAGACCTGGGCCGGGCTGACCCGGTTGCGTGAGGTCTTCGAGCGGCTTCGGCCGCAGCTCGTCACCTTTCGGGACGAGGGTGGGGTCGAGCTCTTCGATCTGCCGGACGCGCCGCGGCCCGACGCGGAGACTCCGGCGCCGCCCCGTTTCCTGCCCGAGTTCGACAACCTGCTCCTCTCCCATGCCGACCGCACCCGGGTCGTCCCGGCCGAGTACTGGGGCCGTAGCTGGGTGGGCAATCAGGTCTACTGCACGTTCCTCGTCGACGGCTTCCTGGCGGGGGTGTGGAGGCTGGGGGAGGGCGCGCTCGTCGTCGAGCCGTTCGGCACCCTCGGCAAGGCGCAGCGTGCGGAACTGGAGGAACAAGCGGTGCGGATGCTCGACACCATGCACCCGGGGACGTCGTACGACATCCGGTTCGGGACCGTGATGCCGTGAGCCTCAGTCCGCGTGGTCCACGAGCACGCGGCCGATGACGAACAGCGCGCCGGCCGCCCGCCCGGCCCCTCTAGAGTCGGCCCATGGAACTGCGGCAGCTCACCTATTTCGTGACCGTCGCCGAGGAACTGCACTTCGGGCGGGCGGCCGAACGGCTGCACATCGTGCAGTCCGCGGTGAGCATGCAGATACAGCGCCTGGAGCGGGAACTCGGCGCCGAGCTGTTCGACCGGACGCCGCGCCGGGTGCGGCTCACGGCGGCGGGGGAGCGGCTGCTGCCCGAGGCGCGCGAGGTACTGGCGGCGGCCGACCGGGCGCGTGCCGCCGTCGCCCCGCCGCCCGGCCTGCGGATCGGCACCAGCACGGGCCTGGGTACGCATCTCGACCGGGTGCTCGCCGCGTTCGCGCGCCGCGCGCCGGACGTGCCCGTCGAACTGTTCTCGCTGCCGGTCGCCGAACGCCTGGCCCGGGTCGCGGGCGGCCAGTTGGACGCCGCGTTCGTACGGGCCGTCGAGCCGGTGCCCGGCGTACGCGTGCTGCCCCTGTGGCCCGACCCGTTGGTGGCTGCCCTCCCCGCCGCGCACCCCCTGGCCGGCCGCGCGGAGATCGGTATCGAGGAGCTGGCCGAGGTGCCCCTCGCCCTGACCGAGCGCCGTAACAACCCCGCCCTGGTCGACCTGGTCGTCGGCGCCTGCCACGAGGCCGGGTTCGAGCCGCTGCCCGGACCGTCGAGCGGCTCCCTCCAGGACACCCTCGCCACCATCGGCAGCCGCCCGGTGTGGACCGTCGTGTACGCGTCCCACGCGCGCGTGTTGCACAGCCCCCGCGTCGCCTTCGTACCGTTCCGCGCGCCGGGCCTCGCCCTGTCCACGGGCCTCGCCGTGCCCGTCAGTGCCCCGCCCCCGCACCTGGACACCCTGCTGCTGGCCTGCGGCGATCACGAGAACTGATCGCTGCGGTCGCACTCTGCCTGTTGGTCGCGGGCGTCCGAGGCGATGGACTGTACGCACCGAAAGGGGCCGCATCCGGCCCCGACAGGCAGCGCATTCAAGGGAGTTCAGTCATGCCGATCGTCACCGTCCAGCAGGGTCCCCGCGACACCGAGCTCAAGCGGGACCTCGTCAAGCGCATCACCGACGCCTTCGTCGACGCGTACAAGGTCCCGGCCGAGACCGTTCAGGTGTGGATCCACGAGGTGCCGGCGGACAGCTGGGGCGCGGCGGGCAGGCTCACCGCCGACAAGTAGCGCCGCACACGCGACAGGCAGCGCATGGAAAGGGGGCGCTGCGAGCTGCTCGTGGTAGCCCGCAACGCCCCCTTGTCTCTCACCTGAGGGGTGCTCAGGAGGTCTTCTGGAGCACTCGTCCTACGAGTTGACCTGTGCGGTCACCAGGCTGGAGAAGGTGGTCAGCCGGGTGTAGACACCCGGGTACCCCGCCTCCGCACAGCCGTTGCCCCAAGAAGTGATCCCTGCCAGGACGCCCCCGATGAGCAGGGGACCGCCGCTGTCGCCCTGGCAGGTGTCTACGCCGCCGGATGTGTATCCGGCGCAAACCATGTCGGTCTGTACGAAGTCAGAACCGTAGGAGCTCTTGCAGCTGGCGTCGGCCACGATCGGCACGGTCGCGGTCCGCAGCTGGTTGGAGGAGCTGCCGTTCTCCGAGGTGGTGCCCCATCCGAGGATGCGGGCGGTGGTGCCGGCCGCGTACACCGACGTGTCCGAGGACTTCACGTACGACGCCGTCGTGTACGGCATCGACGTCGCCAGCGTCAGTACCGCCACGTCGTCGCCGTTGGTGGCGTCCGTGTAGTTCGGGTTGATCCAGATCTTGCTGACCTTGCTGACCGTGCCGTTGGTGCCGTTCAGATAGGTGCGGCCGCCGACGACTCTGACGCCGGCGGTGCTCTCCCCGACCATGCAGTGAGCGGCGGTGATCACCTTGGTGGCCGAGACGAGGGTGCCGCCGCAGAACTGGTTCTGCGACGCGTCCGTGATCTGCATGACGAACGGGTAGGCCGTGGTCGTGGTAGTGGTGCCGCCCACGATGGGCTGGGGCGCGGCTGCCGCGGAGGGCGCGCCGAGCAGTGCGGTGGCGGCCGCTGCAGCGGCCGCCGTGAGTACCGCGGCGGTCTTCCTGGCACGGTTGGACCCGAACATGAGTCTCCTCAGTGGGGGTTGCCGGTGGGGGGTCGCGCGGGTGTGGGGGGTTGAGCACGGGGGTCGCGGGACCGACCCCCGTATGCCCGGGCGAGCGGCACGTCCTCAAGCTAGGACGCGGAACCCCCGGCTCCCAATGAGGGAACCCCCTAGGGGGTTGTGTAAGGGAAAACCCTCGGTCGGGTTCAGTTAACCTGGCGCGCCGTCACTTCGCTCGCCGTGCCGCCGCCAAACGGACGATATCCACGCGCGAGCGGATCCCCAGCTTGCGGTAGACCCGGGTCAGTGTTGCCTCGACCGTCTTCACGCTGATGAACAGCCGCGCGGCGATCTCCCGGTTGGTCGCGCCCTCCATGACGAGCGCGGCGACCTGGCGTTCCATCGCGGCCAGCCCTTCCAGGCCCTCCGACGTGGCAGAGGGGGCGATCGGTTCCACCGGGCTCGCCACGGCCGCCGCCTCCACCTGGCGCAGCCAGGGCAGCGCCCGGCAACGGCGGAACAGCCGGGCCGCCTCGTCGTAGGACGCGCGCCCCGTACGGCCGGGACGCAGCGACGCCAGCGCGAACGCGGCGCGTGCCTCCTCCAGGCCGTAACCCAGCTTGGCGAGCCGGTGCTGGGCCGACGTCAGCTGGGCGAGCGCGGCCTCGTGCTCGCCGCGTGCGGCCCGTACCAGCGCCTCGGCCCTGTCCAGCACGGCCAGCACGCCCTCGCGCCCGAGCCGCACGGCGTGTTCGCGCGCCACGTCGAGGAGTTGCTGCGCCTCGTCCGTCTCGCCGATGCGGACGAGGGCCTCGGCGAGGTCGCCGTGCCAGCGGCCGCGCGCGGGGTCGGTGATGCCCAGCCCGTTCTCCAGGTCCCGCACCCGGCGCAGCGAGCGGACCGCGCCCTCGGCGTCCCCGGCGACCAGTTGGGCGTGCCCGAGCGCCGTCAGCCCCCGCGAGATGTACATCTGGTCGCCGGCCCGCTCGGCCAGCTCCACCGCCTCGCGGCCCAGCGTCAGCGCCCGCTCCACGTCCCCGCCGGAGGCCTCCGCGAGGGAGGCGAGCACGGCGGAGGACGCCTCGCCGATCCCCGAGTCACGGGCCAGCCGCATGCTCTCCCGGGCCAGGTCGAGGGCCCGGCCGCAGTGCCCGGAGCGCAGTTCGGTCTCGGCGAGCAGACGCACGAAGTGCACCTCGCTCTCGACCATGCCGCGCCGGCGCGCCTCGCGCAGCAGCGAGCTGACGGTGGAGCGGGCCTCGGGCAGCTGGTCGCTCATGATCAGCCATCGGTAGCGGGTCGCGCCCGCCCCGTTGTGGTGGCAGGCCACGTCGGGGAGCTGAGGTTCCTTCAGCGCACGTTTGATGGTCGCGGGGGCGTCCGGATGGCCCATCAGGGTCTCGGTGGTCGCCTGGAAGGCCAGCGCGAGGAGTTCGGTGCGCCGGTCGCCGGCCCGGGCGGCGAGCTCGGCGGCGTGCGCGGCCTCCTCCCGGCCGATGGCGAAGTCGCCCTCCACGACCAGTCCGCGCCAGGCCAGCTGGTAGTGGACCTGGGCCAGCAGCCCCGGGTCGTCGCCGGCGTCGGCCAGGGCCTGCGGGTAGACGGTGTCGACCTCGCCGAGGGCCTGCCCGGCGGCCTCGATGACCACCATCCAGGCCCGCACCCGGTCCGCGGGCTCGGCGGCCCGGGTCAGCACGTCGCGGGCGATGTCCCGGGCGAGGTCCACCTCGCCGGCGGTGATCGCGTCCTCGGCGGCCTGCAGCCGGTGCTCGTCCGGGCCCGGCTCGCCGTCGGCCGGGGTGTGCCGGGCGGCGAGCAGTCCGAGCGAGGCGGCGACCGAGGGTGCTCCGCGGTCCCGGGCCGTGGCGGCGGCCTCGGCGAGCCGGGCCGCGGCCTCCGGGTCGGTGCCGGTGGTCGCGAGGGCGAGGTGGCGGGCCCGCTCGATCGGGTCGGAGGCCGCCGTGGACAGGGCGGCGTGCGCGGCCCGCCGGTCCTGCGCGGGCGCCTCCGCGTACAGCGCGGCCGAGATCAGCGGGTGCGCGAAGCGTACGGCGGGGCCCTCCGGCTCGGTCGCCAGCAGCCCGAGTTCGGCCGCCTGCGCGGTCTCGGCCTCGGCGTTGTCCCGGCCCGCGTCGTGCAGCAGGGACAGGGTGGGGCGGGCGCCGACACTGGCCACCAGCAGGGTGCGGCGGGCCTCGACGGAGAGCATGTCGAGCCGGTTCAGGACGAGGGCGCGCAGCGAGGTGGGCACCGGCAGCGGCTCGCCCGGCCGCGGCGGGGTCGGGCTCTCGGCCAGGGCGCGGCCCAGTTCGAGGGCGAAGAACGGGTTGCCGCCGCTGGTGCGGTGGATGTCCCGGACGGTGGACCGCGGCAGGCCGGTGTAGCCGCGGTGGTCGAGCAGCGCGGACACCTGGGCGCGGGAGAGCCCGCCGAGCCGCACGGCCAGGGTGTCGGGCGGGGAGGCGCTGAGGTGGCGGTCGTACTCCTGGCCCTCGGTGCGGACCGCGCACAGCAGCTGCACCGGGGTGTCGCCCAGGCGGCGGGCGGCGAAGCCGAGGAGTTCCGAGCTCGCCGGGTCCAGCCACTGCAGGTCGTCCGCCACGACGAGGACGGGACCCTGCTCGGCGAGCGCGCGCAGCGCCGACAGGACGGCGAGGCGCAGCGCGAGGCCGTCGCGCTGGAGGGTGGACTCGCCGCGGCCGGTGAGCGCCGACTCCAGTGCCGTGCGCTGGGCGGCGGGCAGCTTGTCGTACACCTGGTCCACGACCAGGCCGAGCAGGTCGGCGAGGGCCAGGAAGGGGAGGTGCGATTCGGACTCGGTCGCCGAGCAGCGCAGCACGGTGCGCGCGGCCGTCCCGTATTCGGATGCCAAAGCCCGCAGAGCGGTCGACTTTCCTATTCCGGCGGGGCCGTGGAGCAGCACGCTGCCGCCCCGCCCGAGCTGCTCGCGTGCCGCGCTGAGCAGCTCGTCCCGGCCGATGACCAGGTCGGGGTGGCGTCTGGCAGGCTCCCTCAAGTCCCCTCGCACGGTCGCCGCTCCCCTCCGAGTGTCGTGTTCGGGCCAAATTCTAGGCAATCTCTCTTTGAATTTCGGACGGATGCCGTGGTGAGGGATATAACAACGGTCAAGCATGGAGAAATTCAAGGCTCCGGTGAACGAATAAGGCGCTACGGCAGCAGCCCCGCCCGGCGCGCCGCGGCCACCGCCTCGCCGCGCGTGTGAGCACCCAGTTTCCGCATCGCCGACCGCAGGTAGCCCTTGACCGTCTCAGCACGCAGCCCGAGCCGCTCGGCGGCCACCGCGTTCGTGGCCCCCGCCGCCACACAGGCCAGTACGTCCAGCTCGCGGGGGGCCAGGTCGACCCGGTGAGCCGGTGTCCTCGGGGTCAGCAGCCCGCACACGCCGAGCAGCTCCGCCCGCAGCGCCGGGTCGGCGATCCGCGGTGCCAGTGCCCGCAGCGCCGCATGGGCCTCCCGCACCTGCTCCCAGGCGGCACCCGCCGCCGGACCCCTCTCCGGCTCGCCGCGGGCGGCCGCCGCCAGCAGCCCGCGCGCCTCGTCCCCCACGGCCAGCGCCTGCTCCACGTCCCGCGCGGCCTCCATCGCCGCGCCCAGCGTCCGGTCACCGAGCGGCTGCGCCGTGCGCAGCGCGCCGTAGAGCACACCCCGTACCCGGCGGCGTACGACCACCGGCACCGCGAGGATCGAATGCAGCCCCTCGGTGGCGACCGGGATGTCGTACTCGTGGCTGATCTGCCGCGAGGAGGAGTAGTCCGTCACCGCGCACGGCCGGGCGAGCGCCACCGCCCGGCCGCCCAGGCCGTTGCCGGAGGTCACCGGCAGCCCGCTCAGCGCGGGTGTCTCGGTGCCGCTGAGTTCGCTGATGCGCATGTGCCGGCGCCCCGGCTCCACCAGGCCGCCGAAGGCGACCGGCAGCCCGGTCGTGCGCCGGAGCCGTACCAGCGCATTGCGTATCTCGACCGCCCCGGCCGCGTCTGCTGTCACCTGCTTGCCCTCTCCCTGCAGCGCACACCCCCGTTCGGGGGTAGTGAGACCTGCATCACGGATTACACGATGGCAGAGAGCCGCCCGGCAATGGTCCGGTACCGGAGTGAGCCGAAGGGGCGCGCCGGCAGAGAGCGCCCCGGAGGTGAACGACCAAAGAAAGCGTGGAGGAACGACGATGACGACGGCGACGGAGCTCTTCCGCAGTGCGCGGGACTTCCTGCTGGAGCACCGCGAGGACTACGCGAAGGCGTACGAGGGTTTCAGCTGGCCCCGGCCCGAGCGTTTGAACTGGGCCCTCGACTGGTTCGACGTCATCGCCGACGGCAACGACCGGACCGCCCTGCACATCGTCGAGGAGGACGGGAGCGAGGTCCGGGTCTCGTTCGCGGAGATGTCCGACCGCTCCGACCGGGTGGCGAACTGGCTGCGCGACCGCGGTGTCCGTGCCGAGGACCGGGTCCTCGTCATGCTGGGCAACCAGGCCGAGCTGTGGGAGACGGCCCTCGCGGCGATGAAGCTGCGCGCCGTGGTCATCCCGGCCACCCCGCTGCTCGGTCCCGCCGACCTGCGCGACCGCGTCGAGCGGGGTCGAGTGAAGCACGTGATCGTACGGGCCGAGGACACCGCCAAGTTCGACGACGTCCCCGGCGCCTACACCCGTATCTCCGTCGGTGGTCTGCCGGCGGAGGGCTGGGAGCCGTTCGAGGACGCGTACGCCCTCGCCCCCGCCGAGTTCCTCCCCGACGGCCCCACGCTCGCGGACGACCCGCTGATGCTGTACTTCACCTCCGGCACCACCGCCCGCCCCAAGCTGGTCGAGCACACCCACACCTCGTACCCGATCGGCCATCTGGCGACGATGTACTGGGTCGGGCTCAAGCCCGGCGACGTGCACCTGAACATCTCCTCGCCCGGCTGGGCCAAGCACGCCTGGTCGAACCTGTTCGCCCCGTGGAACGCGGAGGCGACCGTCTTCATCCACAACTACACCCGCTTCGACGCGGGCCGGCTGATGGCCGAGATGGACCGGGCAGGGGTGACCACCTTCTGCGCCCCGCCCACCGTGTGGCGGATGCTCATCCAGGCGGACCTGACCCAGCTGCGCACCCCGCCGCGCGAGGTCGTGGCGGCGGGCGAGCCCCTGAACCCCGAGGTCATCGAGCAGGTCCGGCGCGCCTGGGGTGTCACCATCCGGGACGGCTTCGGACAGACCGAGACGGCCGTGCAGGTCGCCAACAGCCCGGGGCAGGAGCTCAAGACCGGCTCGATGGGACGGCCGAGCCCGGGCTACAAGGTCGAGCTCCTCGACCCGGTGACCGGCGCCCCCGGAGCCGCCGAGGGCGAGATCGCCCTCGACCTGTCCGCCCGGCCCGTCGGCCTGATGACCGGCTACCACGGCGACCCCGACCGTACGGCGGAGGCGATGGCCGGCGGCTACTACCGCACCGGCGACATCGGCTCCCGTGACGCCGACGGCTACATCACCTACGTGGGCCGCGCCGACGACGTCTTCAAGGCCTCCGACTACAAGATCAGCCCCTTCGAGCTGGAGAGCGCGCTGCTCGAGCACGAGGCGGTGGCCGAGGCGGCCGTCGTGCCCGCCCCGGACGAGCTGCGCCTCGCCGTCCCCAAGGCGTACGTGGTCCTCGCCGAGGGCTGGCAGCCGGGCCCCGACACCGCGAAGGTGCTGTTCGAGCACTCCCGCGAGGTCCTCGCCCCCTACAAGCGCATCCGCCGCCTGGAGTTCGCGCCGCTGCCCAAGACCGTCTCCGGCAAGATCCGCCGGATCGAGCTGCGCGAGGCGACCGCAGCGGGGTCGGCCGACGAGTACCGCGAGGAGGACTTCCGGTGACCGCACTGTCGTACACGCACGGGACGAGCCCGACCGTCCTGCTCGGGGACACCATCGGCGCCAACCTGGACCGGGCCGTGGCGACCTGGCCGGACCGCGAGGCACTGGTCGACGTGCCGTCAGGGCGGCGCTGGACGTACGCCCGGTTCGGTGCGGACGTCGAGGAGCTGGCGCGGGCGCTGGTCGCGAGCGGGGTCGCCAAGGGCGACCGGGTGGGCATCTGGGCGGTCAACTGTGCCGAGTGGGTGCTGGTCCAGTACGCCACCGCCCGCATCGGCGCGATCATGGTGAACATCAACCCGGCCTACCGCACCCACGAGGTCGAGTACGTCCTCAAGCAGGCCGGCATCTCGCTGCTCTTCGCCTCCCTCAGCCACAAGACGAGCGACTACCGGGCGATGGTCGAGGAGGTGCGGGGCAGGTGCCCCGAGCTGCGCGAGGTCGTGTACCTCGGCGACCCGAGCTGGCAGGCGCTGCTCGGCCGCGGGACCGCCGAGGCCTCGTACGAGGAGCTGTCCTGCGACGACCCCATCAACATCCAGTACACCTCGGGCACGACGGGCTTCCCCAAGGGGGCCACGCTCTCCCACCACAACATCCTCAACAATGGTTATTTCGTGGGTGAGTTGATCGCCTACACCGAGCAGGACCGCATCTGCATCCCCGTGCCCTTCTACCACTGCTTCGGCATGGTGATGGGCAACCTCGCGGCGACCTCGCACGGCGCGTGCATGGTGATCCCGGGCCCCTCCTTCGACCCGAAGGCCACGCTGGAGGCCGTCCAGCAGGAGCGCTGCACATCCCTCTACGGCGTCCCGACCATGTTCATCGCGGAGCTGAACCTCCCCGACTTCGCGAGCTACGACCTCTCCACCCTGCGCACCGGCATCATGGCGGGCTCCCCCTGCCCGGTCGAGGTGATGAAGCGAGTGGTCGCCGAGATGCACATGGAGGAGGTCTCCATCTGCTACGGCATGACGGAGACCTCCCCGGTCTCCCTGCAGACCCGCAGGGACGACGACCTGGAACACCGCACCGGGACGGTCGGCCGGGTCCTCCCGCACATCGAGGTGAAGGTCGTCGACCCGGCGACCGGAGTGACCCGACCGCGCGGTGTCCCGGGCGAGTTGTGCACCCGCGGCTACAGCGTGATGCTCGGCTACTGGAACGAGCCCGAGAAGACCGCCGAGGCCGTCGACCCCGGCCGCTGGATGCACACCGGCGACCTGGCGGTGATGCGCGAGGACGGCTATGTCGAGATCGTCGGCCGCATCAAGGACATGATCATCCGGGGTGGCGAGAACATCTACCCGCGCGAGATCGAGGAGTTCCTCTACGGCCACCCGAAGATCCAGGACGTCCAGGTCGTCGGCGTACCGCACGAGCGCTACGGCGAGGAGGTCCTCGCCTGCGTCATCCCGCGAGACCCGGCAAACCCGCCGTCCCTGGAGGAGGTACGCGCCTTCTGCGAGGGCCGGCTGGCCCACTACAAGGTGCCGAGCCGGCTGCAGATCCTGGAGGCCTTCCCGATGACGGTCTCAGGGAAGGTGCGCAAGGTCGAGCTGCGGGAGAAGTACGCCCTGTAGCCGGGCGGCCGGAATCAGCCGGGCGGATCAGGCGGCCGGCTGGAGCAGCACGCAGCACCGTCCGTCCCGGGGGGCGAGACAGGCCTCGTAGCCGGTCTCGCCCCCCAGGCCGTGCAGCACACCGCGCAGCAGATGGAGGTTCATCCCGCACACTGTCTCCGTGTGCTCGCGGGCCAGCGCGTGGAAGGGGCAGTTGGCCAGGGCGATCGTGTCGTCCTCGCGCCGCGGTTCGAAGCCGTGACGCTCCAGCAGATCGACGAGGCCGGTGCCGTCGCTCTGTCCGCCCAGGTGCGAGCCGAGTTCCTCCGCCTTGCGGTGCAGCACCTCACGCACCGGCTCACCTGTGGTGCCGGACTCCTCGACCGCCTGGGCCAGCAGCCGTCCCGCCAGTTCGTAACGCCGGTCCGGCAGGGTGACGGCGACCTGCCGCGTGGAGCGCCGGTAGAGCTTGGCCGGCCTGCCCGCGCCCGGGCCGGTCCGTCCGCTGCGCCGTTCGTAGACCACGTCGAGCAGGGACTCCTCGGCGAGCCGGTCCAGATGGAATGCCGCGGTCTGCCGCGCGAGCCCGAGCGCCTCGGCCGCCTCGTCCCGGCCGACCGGGCCCGGCTGGCGCACCACATGCTCGTACAGCCTCCGGCGCGTCGGCTCGTCGAGCGAGGCGACGGCCGAGACGTCGGCGGCCCGTACGTCTGCGTCGGGTACTTCCTTCGAGGCATCCACGAACACCAGTGTAAAACCCGCGGCCATTGACTAAAGAAGGAGCGCGGGCTTCTATAGGTAATGAACGTTGTCTATAGAAGGAGTCGTCATGGCCTCCTCCGCAACCACCGGTCCCGCACCCGTCGCATCCCGGCATGCGGCGCTCGCCGACCCCGGCTACCAGGCCTTCCTGATCCTGCGCATCGGTTTCACCGTGGCGCCGATCCTGTTCGGTCTGGACAAGTTCGCCAACCTGCTCGTCGACTGGCCCGGCTACCTCGCGCCCTGGATCGACGACATCGTTCCGGGCAGCGCCCAGGCGGCCATGTACGCGGTGGGAGTGGTCGAGATCGTGGCCGGTGTCGTGGTCGCCCTGGCCCCGCGCTTCGGCGGCTGGCTGGTGGCCGGCTGGCTGGCGGGCATCATCGTCGACCTGCTCACCATCCCCGGCTACTACGACATCGCGCTGCGGGACTTCGGGCTGCTTCTCGGCGCGGTGGCGCTCGCGCGGCTCGCGGTGCGGTACCGCGGCGCGCGGGAGGAGTGAACCCGCCGTTCCGTGAACACCGCCCGAGCGGGGGTGCCCAGGGCGCCCCCGCTCTTTGCGTGCGGAACTACCGCACCCCGGTGGCGTCCAGCTCGTCGGCGGGGCTGTTGACCGGCTGCGGGGTGCCCGTGAGGTCGAGGACGAACAGGGGGACGCCGAGGGTGTCCGCGCGGGTGCGGGCGTCGGTGGCGTAGCCGGCCAGGGAGAAGTAGGCGCAGGCCGCCGACTCCGTCATGGCGGTCAGCCACAGGCACTCCACGTCCCGCAGTGAGGCCGGGCGTACGGCCGGGTCGACCTGGGCCAGCAGGCCGCGCGCGGCGATGCCGATGCCGGACGGGGGCCGCTGGTCGGCCCGGCGGATGTCCCGGTAGCCGAGCCAGCGCAGATACACGGCGGCGGCCGTCACCGCGTCCCGGGCGGTGCGGATGGTGACGGGCTGGAAGGGCCGGCGGCGCTTGGCGGGGGCGGGCGCGGCCTCGGCGCTCGCCTGTGCCGTGGCGGTCTGCCCGGCCACCGCGATCCGCAGCACCGTCCCGCACTCACAGCCCAGCTCCGGGCGCGGCCACTGGTCGCGGCGGCCGCAGGAGCCGCACTGCAGCGTGACCCAGTCCTCCGCCCAGGCCCGATGGGTGACGGCCGTCGCCGTCCCGTCCGGGTCCAGCGGCGGGGCGACCGGCGCCCCGCAGGTGCACGGGTACGACGGCGCCGCATAGAGGTGCTCGCGCCGGCAGGCCGGACAGCGCACCGAGACGCTCTCTGACATGGCTCACATCGTCCTCCAGCGGGCCCCCGCTTGTCCGTCTCTTGACGGCCTTCCCCCGCCCACTTACATTGCTTCCAGATAGTAGAAAATAGTTTCCGCAATGTGGAAACTATGGACGGAAGTCGATTACGGAAGAGCTCACCGCGGGGCGCGACGGGAGGGCTGGTCCGACAGCCGAACCAGGAGTACTCGATGGCACGTATGACCGCTGCCCGCGCGGCAGTTGAGATCCTCAAACGCGAGGGCGTCACCAACGCGTTCGGTGTGCCCGGCGCGGCGATCAACCCGTTCTACGCGGCGCTCAAGGCCTCCGGCGGCATCAACCACACCCTCGCCCGCCATGTCGAGGGCGCCTCGCACATGGCCGAGGGCTACACCCGCACCCACGCGGGCAACATCGGTGTCTGCATCGGCACTTCGGGGCCCGCGGGGACCGACATGATCACCGGCCTGTACTCGGCGACCGGGGACTCCATCCCGATCCTGTGCATCACGGGCCAGGCCCCGACCGCCGTGATCCACAAAGAGGACTTCCAGGCCGTCGACATCGCCTCGATCGCCAAGCCGGTCGCGAAGATGGCGGTCACGGTCCTCGAGGCCGCCCAGGTGCCCGGCGTCTTCCAGCAGGCCTTCCACCTGATGCGCTCCGCCCGTCCCGGCCCGGTCCTCATCGACCTGCCGATCGATGTCCAGTTGACGGAGATCGAGTTCGACCCGGAGACGTACGAGCCGCTCCCGGTCTACAAGCCGGCCGCGACCCGCGCCCAGATCGAGAAGGCGATCGGGCTGTTGAACGATTCGGCGCGGCCGCTGATCGTCGCGGGCGGCGGTGTCATCAACGCCGACGCTGCCGAACTGCTCGTCGAGTTCGCCGAGTTGACCGGCACCCCGGTGGTCCCGACCCTGATGGGCTGGGGCGTCCTGCCCGACGACCACGAGCTGAACGCCGGCATGGTGGGCCTGCAGACCTCGCACCGCTACGGCAACGCGACCTTCCTGGAGTCCGACTTCGTCCTCGGCATCGGCAACCGCTGGGCCAACCGCCACACCGGCAAGCTGGACGTCTACACGGCCGGCCGCAAGTTCGTCCACGTCGACGTCGAACCCACCCAGATCGGCAAGATCTTCGCCCCGGACTACGGCATCGCGTCCGACGCCAAGGCGGCCCTGGAGCTCTTCGTCGAGGTGGCGCGGGAGCTGAAGGCGGCGGGCAGGCTGCCCGACCGCTCCGCGTGGGCGGCCTCGGCACAGGAGAAGAAGGCGACTCTCCAGCGCCGTACGCACTTCGACGACATCCCGATCAAGCCGCAGCGCGTCTACGAGGAGATGAACAAGGCGTTCGGACCCGAGACCCGCTACGTCTCCACGATCGGCCTCTCCCAGATCGCCGGCGCCCAGATGCTGCACGTCTTCAAGCCGCGGCACTGGATCAACTGCGGCCAGGCGGGACCCCTCGGCTGGACCATCCCGGCCGCGCTGGGCGTCGCGAAGGCGGACCCGGAGGCGCAGGTCGTCGCCCTGTCCGGCGACTACGACTTCCAGTTCATGATCGAGGAACTGGCCGTCGGCGCGCAGCACAGGATCCCGTACGTCCATGTCCTGGTGAACAACTCCTACCTGGGCCTGATCCGGCAGGCGCAGCGGGCGTTCGACATCGACTTCCAGGTCAAGCTGGAGTTCGAGAACATCAACTCGCCCGAACTCGGCGTCTACGGCGTCGACCACGTCAAGGTCGTCGAGGGGCTGGGCTGCAAGGCGATCCGGGTGACCGACCCGAACGAGCTGGGTGCGGCCCTGGAGCAGGCCAAGAAGCTCGCCGCCGAGTTCCAGGTGCCGGTCGTCGTCGAGGCGATCCTGGAGCGCGTCACCAACATCGCCATGTCGACCACCAACGACATCAGCAACGTCGTGGAGTTCGAAGAGCTCGCGACGGAGCCGGGGCACGCCCCGACGTCGATCAGGACCCTGAAGGTCTGACCCGGAAGACAGCTGAGGGGCGGTCCGACCTGCCGGTTGGACCGCCCCTTTCGCATGCCCGGCCCCCAGGAGCCGGCCCCCGTTTCCCCCGTGAGATCCCCCGTTTCCCCCGTGCGATCTCCCGTTTCCCCCGTCATGGAGCCCGCCGCCCCCGTGTCGGCGGGCCCCATGTGACGTGAATATGCCCTCGGGCGGGTGCGGCTGAAGCTTCTTGAACCATGTTCAGAGCTGGATTTGAGGTTTGCGTAGACGTCCTACGTTCCAGGGCGTAGGCGTACACATGTGCTCACGGCCCCTCGTGGTGTTCCGACAGCCCCGGCCAGTCGTCCGGGCCGCCGCCCTGCCACTCGATGAGGTCGCTCTCCTCGACGTCCGTGACGTACAGGTCGGCCAGGCGCAGGATCTCGCTGACGTCGTCGACGTGCGTGGCGATCCCCAGCGTCTCGTCGCCCTCCGTGACCCGCCGGGAGCCGTCCAGGGCCGGCGAGTGCACCACGATGTGCGGATGCTCCGTTGGATGTGCCATGCCTTCAGCGTCCTGCGGGCCGCGTCGATCCGCACCCCCACGAACGCCGAAAGGCGCCGGATGCGGGACCGTCCGCATCCGGCGCCGCGCGCTTTCATGCGCGGTTCGCCTCCGGGGTGCCAAAGCCGGTGTCGAGCCTGCGACCGTGCTCAGCCCTTCGGGCCTCCGCGCGCTCGCAGGCTCGACACCGGCGCACCCCTTCGGCTCACTCGCGTGCCGGTGAGGTCTTCGGTTGTGGCCGTCCGGCGGTGCGAGGCTGGGCGCGACAGAACGTTCGCGCCGCCGGACGGAGTCTGGGGTGGAGCAGAAAGCGGCTGGGACCGCGACGGGTGCGACGGAGCCGCGGCGCTGCTTCCCTCAGGTCGAAGAAGCGGCGCCCGGACCTTCACCACCGCACTGGCTCGCACGCCGCCGCGGTCCTCGCCTCGCCCGCCACCGCCGGCCGGCCACCCCTCATCCGGGCCGTCCGGCGGTCGCGGGCCGCCTGTGGGTCAGTCCTCGCGCAGGGCGCGGACCGCCTCCTCCACGCGCCGGCCGTACTCCGGGTCGGCGGCGTGGAAGTGGGCCAGGTTCTTCTCGATCACATCGTCGCGTGAGACCTGGGAGAGGCCGCCGGCGATGTTGGCGATCAGCCGGGACTTCTCGTCCGCGGACATCAGCCGGTACAGCTCGCCCGCCTGGAAGAAGTCGTCGTCCTTGGTGTGCAGCGGGGCCTCGTGGGTGCCGGTGTGGCCGGTCACCGCCAGCGGGGCGGACAGGGGGCGGCCGGTCTCCACCGGGCCGTCGTACGAGTTCGGCTCGTAGTTCTTCGCGCCGCGGCCCTGCGCGTTGACCGCCATGAAGCCGTCGCGGCCGTAGTTCTGCGCGGTCGTCGCCTTCGGGGCGTTCACCGCGAGCAGGGTGTGGTTGACGCCCAGACGGTAGCGGTGGGCGTCCGCGTAGGCGAAGAGGCGGCCCTGGAGCATCTTGTCCGGCGAGGGGCCGATGCCCGGCACGAAGTTGTTCGGGGAGAACGCGGCCTGCTCGACCTCGGCGAAGACGTTGTCCGGGTTGCGGTCCAGGACCAGGCGGCCCACGCGCTGCAACGGGTAGTCCTTGTGCGGCCACACCTTGGTGAGGTCGAAGGGGTTGAAGCGGTAGTCCGCCGCCTCGGCCGCCGGCATGATCTGGACGTAGAGGGTCCAGGAGGGGTTCACCCCGCGCTCGATGGCCTGCAGCAGGTCCGTCTGGTGCGAGTTCGGGTCCCTGCCCGCGATCTCGGCGGCCTGCTCGCTGCTCAGCGATCGGACACCCTGGTTGGTCTTGAAGTGGTACTTGACGAAGAACGCCTCGCCGTCGGCGTTCGTCCACTGGTAGGTGTGCGAGCCGTAGCCGTTCATGTGGCGGTACGAGGCCGGGATGCCCCGGTCGCCCATCAGCCAGGTCACCTGGTGGGTGGCCTCGGGGGAGTGCGCCCAGAAGTCCCAGACGTTGTCCGGCTCCTGACGGCCCGTGAACGGGTCGCGCTTCTGCGAGTGGATGAAGTCCGGGAACTTGATCGGGTCCTTGATGAAGAACACCGGGGTGTTGTTCCCGACGAGGTCGTAATTGCCCTCTTCGGTATAGAACTTGACGGCGAAACCGCGCGGGTCGCGGACCGCGTCCGCACCGCCCAGCGAGTCGGCCACCGTCGAGAAGCGCAGGAAGACCTCGGTGCGCTTGCCGACCGTGCTCAGGAAGTCGGCGTACGTGAACCCGGTGACGTCGTCGGTCACCTCGAAGTAGCCGTAGGCGCCCGAACCGCGGGCGTGCACCACGCGCTCCGGGATGCGCTCGCGGTTGAAGCGCGCCAGCTTCTCCAGGAGGTGCTGGTCCTGGAGGAGGAGCGGGCCGCCGATGCCGGCGGAGGCGGAATGCTGGTTGTCTGCGACCGGGGCGCCGGACTCCGTAGTGAGAGTTCTCGCCGTGAGCACGCGCTTCGACATCGTGGACCTTCCGTGCGGGTGTCAGCGGAAACTTGTTTCCGCTTTGTGGAGCCTAAGAGTGGGCGGGTCGAGCGTCAACAGTTTGTTGAAGTTGATTCCGGGTCGCGGCACCGCCTGGGCGCGACAGGACAGGTGTCAGCGGCGCCGCGACCCGGAAGTCTCAGACCTGAGCGCCCGAGAGGCGCTCGACCGCCCGCAGCAGGGCCGAGTGGTCCAGGCCGCCGTCGCCCTGCGCGCGCAGGCTTGCGACCAGCTGGGCGACCACGGCACCGACGGGCAGGGCGGCGCCGACATTGCGGGCGGCGTCGGTGACGATGCCCATGTCCTTGTGGTGCAGGTCGATGCGGAAGCCCGGCTTGAAGTCGCGGGCGAGGAAGTTGTCCTTCTTCCGCGTGAGCACGGTCGAGCCCGCCAGGCCGCCGTTGAGGACGTCCAGCGCCGCCTTGAGGTCCACGCCGGACTTCTCCAGGAAGACCACGGCCTCGGCGCACGCCTGGATGTTGACGGCGACGATCAGCTGGTTGGCGGCCTTCACGGTCTGACCCGAGCCGTGCGGACCGCACAGCACGATGGTCTTGCCGAGCGCCTCCAGGATCGGCTTCGCGAGGTCGAAGTCGGCCTGCTCGCCGCCGACCATGATCGACAGTACGGCCTCGATGGCACCGGCCTCACCGCCGGACACCGGCGCGTCCAGCACCCGGATGCCCTTGTCCGCGGCGGCCTTCGCCAGGTCCACGGAGGTCTGCGGCGTGATGGACGACATGTCGATCAGCAGCGCGCCCGATCGTGCGTTCTCCAGGATGCCGTCGGGGCCGTAGGAAATGGCCTCGACCTGCGGCGACGCGGGCACCATCGTGATGATCACGTCGGCGTCCCGCACGGCCTCGGCGATGGACCCGGCCGCGGTGCCGCCGGCGGCCGCCAGCCGGTCCAGCTTGTCCTGTTCCAGGGTGAACCCGGTGACGTCGTAACCCGCCTTGATCAGGTTCTCGGACATGGGGGAGCCCATGATGCCGAGGCCGATCCAGGCGATCTTGGGGAGGGCTGTGGTCATGATTGGGGTACCTCTCTGAACTGCTTTGCTACGTCTGTGAATTGAGGCGGAGCCGCTACTTCGCGGGTCGGCACTTCTTGGCGCGGCCGGCGAAATTCAGCCCGTCCGGCGTTTGAGGACGAGGCCGTTCAGGCCGAAAGCGGGGGCTGGGGGCGGCAGCCCCCAGCCGACGACGCCGTCAGCGAGCGGCGCGGTACTCCACCGGCAGCCAGCCGAAGGCCTCCGCACTGGGCCGGTCGCCCGGCTTGTACTCCAGGCCGACCCAGCCCTCGTATCCGGCCTTCTCGAGCTGGTCGAGGAGCTCCTCCAGCGGGAGCGCGCCGGTGCCGGGGGCGCCACGGCCGGGGTTGTCGGCGATCTGCACATGGCCGGTCTCGGCGGCATACCGCTCGATCACCGAGGGCAGGTCCTCGCCGTTCATGGACAGGTGGTACAGGTCCATGAGGAACCTCGCGTTGCCGAGCCCCGTCGCGGCGTTGACCTTGTCGACGATGCCGATGCCGGCCGGTGCGGACACCAGCGGGTACAGCGGCGACTCGGGCTGGTTGAGCGTCTCGATCAGCAGGATCGCGCCGATCCGGTCGGCGGCACGGGCCGCGAGGACCAGGTTCTCCAGGGCCAGCGCGTCCTGCTCGGCCGGGTCCACGCCTTCGACGCGGTTGCCGTACAGCGCGTTGAGCGCCTTGGTGCCGAGCGATCGGGCGAATTCCGCGGCCACCTCGATGTTGGCGCGGAACTTCTCCGACTCCTCGCCGGGGATCGACAGGGCGCCGCGGTCGGGTCCGGGAAGCTGCCCGGCGTAGAAGTTCAGGCCCGTGAGCTGGACGCCCGCGTCCTCGATGGCCTTCTTCAGGGCGTCGAGCTCGGACTGCTCGGGGGTGGGGGAGTCGACCCAGGGCCACCACAGCTCGACCGCGGTGAAGCCGGCCGCGGCCGCGGCCGCGGGGCGCTCCAGGAGCGGGAGTTCCGTGAAGAGGATCGACAGGTTGACGTTGAAGCGCTGCTCTGCAAATCCCATGGGGGCCGGCGCTCCCTTCCGTGGCGACTGTGACTGCTTCGGTTATTCCGTATAGCGGAAGTTGATTTCTGCTTAATGGAAGACTGCCTGTGGACAGTGAGGACTGTCAAGAGCGCCCGGCGAAGCCCGGACAAAAAGTGCCCCCGCGCACAAGGCGCGGGGGCACGGTGAAGCGGCTGATCACAGGGCGTCCACGGCGCTCACCTTCCAGCCCTCGGAGGTACGGTTCATCGTCATCCGCACCCGGTTGAGGTCCAGCCGGGAGCCCGAGACCTGGGTGCTCTGCGTGACCTGGTTGACGAAGAGCAGGACCGTGACCTTGTCCGGCGAGGCCGAGGCGACGGAGGCCGCGGGGACGGTCGCCTTCACCACCCCGTGGTACTTCCGCGCCGTCGGCCCCACCACCGTGGTCGTGGTCTTCCCGTACTGGTCCTTGAAGTGCCCGGTCAGCAGCGTGCGGGCGCGGGTGAAGTCCCGGTCCAGATGCCGGTAGTCGTACGACAGGACGACCGGTGCCGCCTTCTTCGCGGCCGCGAGCGCCTGCGAACGTGCGCTCTCCGCCTGCCGTCCCTGCGCGTACTGCCACCCGAGCAGCGAGGCGGCGACGAGGGCCGCGACCAGCAGGACGCCGAGCACGGCGGGGAGCAGCCGCCGCCCGGAGCGGGGCGGCGGGGGCGCGCTCCCCTCCGGCTCCACCAAGGTGTCCGGGTCCTGTTCCAGCGGCTCCGGCGACGGCTCCGGCGGGTCGTCCCAGCTGTCCGGGGCCGGCGGCTCGGGCCGCTGCCGGTGCTCCACCCGCTTGGCGCGCTTGGCCGCCGCACGGGCGGCCGCGCTCATCGTGCGGCTCCGGGTGGTCGGGTTCGCCATGGTCGTACTCCTCACTGGGGGCCCGTCAGCCCACGAACTCGACGTCGGAGGTCAGCCAGCGCCCGCCCCGGTACACCAGGTCGAGCTGCAGCCGGTAGGTGCGCGCCTGCCCCTGGGGCGCGGCGGTGTTGGTGACCTTGCTGTCGGCGACCACCAGGACGCGGCCCGAGTGCGCGTCGGAGCGGACGATGCCGGCGTCCAGGACCTGCCCCTCGGAGACCGACTTGTTCTCGGCCACCAGCTTGGTCAGCTGTGCCGTCTGCGCGGTGAACTGCTTCTTGAAGTCACCGGTGGCGCCCTTGAGGACGTTCGCGCTGTCCCGGTCGTAGTGCCGGTAGTCGAGCGAGGTGAAGTTCAGCGCGGACTGACGGGCAGCGGCCAGGAGGTCCTGCCGCCGCTGCTCCGCCTGGTGCCGGTCGTGCACCGTGAAGCCGAACCAGCCGGCGACCGCGGCGGTGAGGACGGTCGCCGCGACCAGCCCCACCGTCAGGACCCTGTTCATGCCATCGGGCCGACGAGCAGCCATTGCCACGACTCCTTTCCGAACACCGTCTGCTGGCCGCCCGTCGAGCCGATCTCGACGGGCCTTCCGTCCGGACCGGTCGCGGTGCCGGTGTCCGGGTCGTACGGCGTGATGTACGCCGCCTGGTTCGCGCCGCCGGACGTCGCGCCCGGCGCGTTCTGCGCGCCCCGCACCGAGGTCTTGCCGCCGCGCGGGGCGGTGCAGTGCGCGCCGGTGTCGGCCGCGCGGGTGCTGGTGTCCGAGGGGTCGCGCCAGGTGGTGCCGTATCCCTTGGTGCACGGCGGCGGGTCGCCCGCGTTCACCACCAGCCCGAAGTGGGTGGTGCCGTCGCCGGGGACCACCGTGTAGCTGCCCGCGACCAGCGCCGGGAAGGTGACGAGGGCCTGCTCCAGGCCGGGCAGCTGCGCCCGGGTGACCTGGCCGCCGCTGATCAGGTTGGCGAGCAGGACCGAGAGGCCGGGGCCGGTCGACTTCAGCAGCGAGTCGACCTGCTGCGCGGCCGGTGTCGCGTTGCCGATCACCTTGCGCAGGTCCCCGTCGCTGGACTTCAACTGCGCGCTGAGCGCCGCCAGATCGTGCGCGAACGACTTGATGGACGAGCCCTGGTCGGCCTGTGTCTTGAGGACCTTCCGCGAGTTCTCGATCAGCGAGATCGTCTCGGGCAGGGACTGGGACGCGGACTCGACGAGCGCGTTGCCGGAGTCCACCAGACGGCTCAGGTTCGGGCCGGTGCCGTCGAAGGCCTTGCCCAGCTCGTCCACGGTGACGCGCAGATCGTTCTTGCCGACCGAGTTCACCAGCCGGTCCAGGCTCAGGACCAGGTCCGTCGTGGGCAGCGGCACGCGCGTGCTGCCGCGCGGGATGGCGCTGCCGTCGAGCAGGTACGGGCCGCGGGAGGTGCGCGGCTGCAGATCGACGTACTGCTCGCCCACCGCCGAGCGGTCCGCCACCACCGCGAGGGTGTCCGCCGGGATGCGCGGCGCCCCGTCCTTGATGTCGAGGGCGACCGAGACTCCCCCGGAGCCGCTCAGCCGCAGCGCGCCGACCTTGCCCACGGGCACCCCGCGATAGGTGACCTCCGCGCCGGGGAAGATGCCCCCGGAGTCGGCGAAGTCGGCCTGCACGGTGTAGCCGCGGCTCAGCACCTCGTCCACCAGGCCGGTGTACCGGGCGCCGACGTAGGACACCCCGACCGCGGTGACGGCGGCGAAGGCCACCAGCTGGGCCTTGACCGTACGAGTGATCACGGCTGGACCCCCTTCAGCATCAGCTCGGCGAGCGCGAGGTCGACGCCCTCGGGCGGCCTTGCTCCGGTCGTGTAGCCGCCGGTGGTGTAGCTGCTCGTGCACACCGGCGGGCACAGCGGCCCACCGCCGCCCGACGGTGACGACGGCACGGACGGCGACGACGGCAGGCTCGGCGTGCCGGGCAGCGGCACCGGCGTCGGGACGCCCGGCACATGTGGGAGGCCCGGTGCGGGGGAGCCGCCCGGCGTCGGCGAACCGCCGTTGCGGTGGCCGGAGTTGCCGCCCGTCACGTTCCCGTACAGATCCGCCAGATCGAGGTCCGCGGTGATGTGCAGGTTGACGTAGTCGCCCTTGACGGCGTCCACGGCGTTGCGCGGGAACGGGTAAGTCGTCAGCAGCTCGAGGGAGTTGGGCAGGTCGTTGCCCGACTTGTTCAGCTGCTGCAGGATCGGCCGGAGCTCCTTGAGGTTGGCGACCGTGTCGTCGTGCGAGGCATGGACGACTTTGGTGCCCGCCTTGCCGAGCTTCGACAGGGCGGTGAGCATCTTCGTCAGATTGCGCCGCTGGTCGGCGAGGACCTTCAGGGCGGGCGGCATCGTGTCGACGGCCTCGGCGATGGTCTTCTTCTCCTTGCCCAGCCGCCCGGCGAGCCGGTCGACGGCCTTGATCGCGCGGATGATGTCGGCCTTCTGCTTGTCGAGTCCGCCGACGAACGTGTCCAGCTCCTTCAGCAGTGATCTGACGCGGTTCTCCCGGCCGTCCAGGGCCTTGTTCAGCTCCACGGTGATCGTCTTCAGCTGGGCGACCCCACCGCCGTTGAGCAGGGCGGACAGTGCGGAGAGCACCTCCTCGACCTCCGGGTTGCGGCCACTGCGGGAGAGCGGGATGCGGTCGCCGTCGCGGAGCCGGCCCACGGGGGCGGTGCCGCTCGGGGCGGCGAGCGCCACGTACTTCTCGCCGAGCAGGCTGGTCTGCCGCAGCTCGGCGACCGCGTTCGCGGGCAGCTTCACCGAGTCGGCGACCCGCAGCCGTACGCGCGCGTGCCAGCCGTCCAGCTCCACCTTCTCCACCGCGCCCACGGTGACGTCGTCGACCTTCACCGCGGACTGCGGCACCAGGTCGAGGACGTCACGGAAGTCGACGGTGACGTGGTAGGCGTGTCCGTCGTCGGCCGCGCCGCCGGGCAGCGGGACGTCGTACCAGCCGTTGAACTCGCAGCCCGACAGCAGCAGCGAACCGGCCGCCGCCCAGGCGAGCGCCCCGGCCCTGCGTCGTGTGCTCATGCGCTCGCCCCCAGGATCCCGCCGAGGGTCTTGTCGACCGTGCCGGTCACCGCGGTGCCCTGGGTGGGCAGTTCGGGCAGTGAGTCGAAGAGCTTCTTCAGCTGCGTGCAGTCGGGGTTCTTGCCGCCCTCGTCGCCGGTCGTGCGCAGGATCGAACACAGCAGCGAGGCGGGGTCCTGTGCCTGCTGGGCGTTGTTGCGGGTGTCGAGGGTGCCGGAGGACGGGTTGTAGGCGTTGTTGAGGTTCGACAGACCCGTGGGGGCGACCCGCAACAGCTCGTCCAGGGCGGCCCGTTGGGTGACGAGCACCTTGGTCACCTTGCTGAGGCCCTTCACGTCCGAGGTCAGCGACTTCTTGTTGTCCTTGACGAACGCGGACACGTCGGCGAGCGCCGTCCCCAGGTTCGTCAGGGCGTCCGCCAGGTCCTGACGCTCACCCGAGAGTTGCTGTGCGACGTCGGCGAGACTGGTGTTGAAGGACCGCACGCTCTTGTCGTCGGCCGCGAGGGCCGCCGTGAACACCTGGAGGTTCCGCACCGTCCCGAACAGGTCCTTGCGCCCGTCGGACAGGGTGGTGACTGCCTGCGACAGGTCCTGGACGGTCCGATTGAGGTTCGCGCCCTGCCCGTCGAGGTTGTCCGCGCTCACCCCGAGCAGCCGGGAGAGGGAGCCGTCCTTGTTGGCGCCCTTGGGGCCCAGGGCCTCGGCCGTGGTGTGCAGGCTGTCGAAGATCCGGTCCAGTTCCACGGGTACGGCGGTGCGGTTCTCGGGGATGACGGCACCGCTGTGCATGACCGGACCCTTCCGGTACACCGGCAGCAACTGCACATAACGGTCGCTGACCACCGAGGAGTTGATGATCGCGGCCCGGGCGTCGGCGGGCACCTTACGCCCGTGGTCGTACTCCAGCTCCACCCGCACCCGCTCGCCCTCGGGCGTGATCTTCTTGACCTCGCCGATGCGGACGCCGAGGACGCGGACGTCCGAGCCGGGGTAGATGCCGACCGTGCGCGGGAAGTACGCGGTGACGCGCACCGGCTCGGGGCTCGGCCACAGCACATAGGTGAGGGCGGCGACCAGGGCGAGTGCGGTGAGCACCGCCAGGCGTGTCTTCAGGCGCCTCACTGTGAACCTCCCGTCCGAGGTGTCACCGGGGCGGCGACCAGGTTCTGGACGTAGGAGTCGAACCATCGGCCGTTGCCCAGGGCGTTGGTGAAGACCCGCACATACGGCGCGAGCAACTGCGCGCTGCGGTCGAGGCTTGCCTGGTTGCGTTCGAGCATCTGCACCACTCGCTTCAGGCCCTCGAGCGCGGGCCCGATCTCCTTCTCGTTGTCCTGGACCAGCCCGGAGAGCTCGATGCCGAGCGCGGCGGAGGTCTTCAGCAGTTTGTGGATCGCCTCCCGCCGCCTGCTGATCTCCCTGAACAGCTGGTCGCCGTCCTTGACCAGCGCGGTGAAGTCCTTGGAGCGGTCGGCGAGCACACCGGTCGTGCCGTTGGCGTGGTCGAGGAGCTCACCGAGGGCCCGGTCGCGGGAGGCCACCGTGCGGGAGATCTCCGACAGGCCCTTGATGGACGCGCGCACCTCGGCGGGCGAGTCCTGGAAGGTGGCGGAGATGGTGTCCAGGGCCTTCGCCAGCCGCCCGGTGTCGACCTTCTCCGTGGTGGTGGTCAGGTCGCTGAACGCCTGCACGACGTCGTACGCCGGCACGGTGCGCCGCAGTGGGATCTCGCTGCCCGCCCGCAACTGACCCGGCCCCTCGGGCTGCAGCGCGAGGTACTTCGCGCCGAGGATCGTCTTGATCCGGATCGATGCGCCGGTGTCGGTGCCGAGGCCGGGATCGCCCTTGACCTTGAAGGTGACCTTGACGTGGTCGCCGTCCAGGTCGACGGTCTCCACCTTGCCGACCTTGACCCCGGCGATCCGCACCTCGTCACCGGGCTTGAGGCCGCCGGCCTCCGAGAAGGCCGCGCTGTACGTGTCGCCGCCGCCGATGAAGGGCAGGCTGTCGGCGTTGAACGCGGCCACGGTCAGCAGGGCGAGGACGGTGAGGCCGACGGCCCCGATGACCACCGGGTTGCGTTCGCGGAACGGGATCAGGCGGGGCCGCCCTATCCGTATGCGCGGCAGCCTGGGCGGGTCGATGCGCACCTTCATCATGGGCTGCGGGCGCGGTGCCGCCGGGCGCGGCAGCGGCTGTGGCTGCGGCTTCGGGCGCCGCAGGCGAGGCGGGTCGATGCGCACCTTCATCAGCGGTTCCGGCTTTTGCGGCCGGGGCGCACGCCGGGGCAGCCGTGGCCTCGGCAGCTTCGGCCGGTCGATGCGGACCTTCATCAGCGGTTCCGGGCGGGTCTTCCGGCTCACGATCCGCACCTCGCCCTCGCCACGTGCAGATCGGGGGTGAGCGCCTGCTTGGTCTTCGGCAGCACGATCCGGCCGTCGAAGTCGCAGAGATAGAAGTTGAACCAGGAGCCGTAGGACGCGGTCCCCGTCAGTGCGTTGAGCTTGTTCGGCAGCCGCTGCAGGACGCCCTCCACGGTCTTCTCGTTGTCGTTCAGCGTGCCGGTGAGATCGGTCAGCCGGGCGATGTCGTCCTTCAGTGGCGGCCGCGCGTCCTTCAGCAGCCCCGAGGTGGCGTCCGTCAGATCGCCGATGCTCGCCAGCGACTGGCCGATGGGCTTCCGGTCGGCGGACAGCCCGGAGATCACCCGCCGCAGCTGCCCGATCAGTTCGGAGAAACGGGAGCCGCGCTTGTCCAGCGTCTTCAGCACGGTGTTGAGGTTGTCGATCACCGAGCCGATCAGCTTGTCCCGGCCGGCCAGGGTCGTGGTGAGCGAAGCGGTGTGCGCCAGCAGACTGTTGACCGTGCCGCCCTCGCCCTGCAGGGTCTTGATGATCTCGGTGGCGAGCTGGTTGACGTCCTGCGGGCTGAGCGCGGCGAACAGCGGCTTGAAGCCGTTGAGCAGGGCGTTGAGGTCCAGCGCCGGCTGCGTCCGCCGCAGCGGGATGGTGCCGCCGGGCTTCAGCGGGGTGCCGTCACCCGCGCCCTCGGTCAGAGCCACGTAACGCTGCCCGACCAGGTTGCGGTAGCGGATGACGGCGTGGGTGCTGGTGAGCAGCGGCCGGTCGGCGCCGACGCTGAAGGTGATCTCCGCCAGCGTACGGTCCTTGATCCGGATGCCCTGCACCTGCCCGACCCGCACTCCGGCGACCCTGATGTCGTCGCCCTTCTCCAGCCCGGTGACATCGCTGAAGACGGCACGGTAGGTGCGGTCGGGAGTGAAGGAGAGGTTGACGATGGTGGCGGCGAGCAGGGCCGTCGCCACGATCGTCACCAGCGCGAAGAGGCTGAACTTGATGAGGGGAGCGGCGGTCTGCCGCGCTGCCGAGGTCCTCATACGACGCTCACCGCCGTCCCGCGTGCCATCGGCCCGAACAGCAGCGTCGCGACCGGCGGGACCTCGTCGGCGGGCACCCCCAGCACGGGCGACACCAGCGAGCCGACCGCCTGCTGTTCGGCCCGGGTGGCGGAGACACCGAGCGGACCGGACGAACCGCCGTGCCGGGAGCCGTCGTTGAAGTGGAACCCCGGTGCGGGCACCGAAGGATGCGGCAGATCCCGGCAGTTCGGTCCGGACCGGTCGGCGTAGCGCGGTTCCTCGCCGGGCTGGTACGCCCCCTGCTGCCGTACGACCTCGAGCGTGATGTGCATCTTGCCGCCCCGGAACGCCTGCTCGGAGGCCTGCTCCTCGTGGACCAGGCCTGCGAAGAGGCACGGGTACTCGGGGGAGTAGCGGGCGAAGAGTTCGAGGGTCGGGCGGGAGACCTGCCCCAGGGTGATCAACCGGTCGCCGTTCTCGTCGAGGAAGTCCTGTGCGGTGCCGGCGGCACCCGCCGTCGTGGTGAGGGCCGACGCCAGCCGGTCCCGCTCCGCGACCAGCGTGCGGCTGGTGGTCACGGTGTTGCGGAGGATCTCCATCAGGTCCGGCGCCGCGTCGCCGTACACCTGGGCGACATCGGCCAGCCGGGCGAAGTCCTCGGTGAGGGACGGCAGATGGGGATTGAGGCGGTGCAGATACTCCTCCACGCGCGTGAGGTTCTCGCCGATCCGGTCGCCGCGGCCCTCCAGGGCGGTGGCGAACGCGGAGAGCGTGGCGTTGAGCTTGCCGGGCTGCACGGTCCGCAGCAGCGGCAGCAGGTCGTTCATCACCTGCTGCAGCTCGATGCCGACACGGGTGCGGTCCTGCGTGATGACGTCACCGGCGCGGATGGGCCGGGCCGAGGAACGGGCGGGGGCGACCAGGTCGACGTACTTCTCGCCGAACAGCGTCTTGGGCAGCAGCCGGGCCCGTACGTCCGACGGGATGTCGGCTGCGTACTCCGGCTTGAGCGCGATGTCGAGTGTCGCCTTCCGCCCGTCGGCGTGCACCGAGCGCACCTCGCCGACCTGCAGGCCGCGCAGTTTGACGTCGGCGCGCGGGTCGAGCTGGTTGCCGAGGCTGTCGGCTTCCAGCCTGATCCGTACGACCGGCGTGAACGCCTGCCGGTACACGGCGACGGACAGCGACAGCAGCAGGGCGAGCACGGCGAGGAACACCACGCCGTACAACCGCAGTCTCCACACCCTCATACGGTTCACCCCGCAATCCGTACGGTCGTGTTGGCGCCCCAGATGGCCAACGAGAGGAAGAAATCAAGGACGTTGATGGCGACGATCGAGGTGCGCACGGCACGGCCCACCGCGACGCCGACCCCTGCCGGGCCGCCGCTCGCGTAGTAGCCGTAGAAGCAGTGCACGAGGATGATCAGGACGGCGAAGACCAGCACCTTCCCGAAGGACCACAGCACGTCGACCGGTGGCAGGTACTGCTGGAAGTAGTGGTCGTAGGTGCCCGCCGACTGCCCGTAGTAGCCGGTGGTGATCGTGCGGGCGGCGAGGTAGGAGGACAGCAGCCCGATCACGTACAGCGGGATCACGGCCACGAACCCGGCGATCATCCGCGTGGTCACCAGGAACGGCAGCGAGGGCACGCCCATGACCTCCAGGGCGTCGGTCTCCTCGCTGATCCGCATCGCGCCGAGCTGGGCGGTGAAGCCCGCGCCGACGGTCGCGGACAGCGCGAGTCCGGCGACCAGCGGGGCGATCTCACGGGTGTTGAAGTACGCGGAGAGGAACGCCACGAAGTTGGAGGTGCCGAGCTGGTTGAGCGCCGCGTACCCCTGGAGTCCCACCTCGGTGCCGGTGAAGAACGACAGGAAGGCGATCACGCCGACCGTGCCGCCGACGACGGCGAGGGCGCCGCGGCCGAAGCTCACCTCGGCGAGCAGCCGCAGGATCTCCTTCTTGTACCGGCGCACGGTACGGCCCGTCCACGCCAACGACCGTCCGTAGAAGGAGAGTTGACGGCCGAGCTCCTCCAGACTGCTGAACAGCGCCATGCCTCAACCCCTCTGCGGGACGACCTGGAAATACACCGCGGTCATCACGAAGTTCGTCACGAACAGCAACATGAAGGTGATCACCACCGACTGGTTCACGGCATCGCCCACACCCTTCGGGCCGCCCTTCGCGGTCAGTCCCTTGTACGAGGCGACGATCGCCGCGATCGCCCCGAAGACCAGCGCCTTGATCTCCGCCGCCCACAGGTCGGAGAGCTGGGCGAGGGTGGTGAAGGAGGCGAGGTAGGCGCCCGGGGTGCCGTTCTGCAGGACGACGTTGAAGAAATAGCCGCCGGCGACGCCGACCACCGACACCAGCCCGTTGAGCAGCACCGCCACCACCATCGAGGCCAGCACCCGCGGCACCACCAGCCGGTGGATGGGATCGATGCCGAGGACCTGCATGGCGTCGATCTCCTCGCGGATCTTCCGGGCCCCGAGGTCCGCGCAGATGGCGGTGCCGCCTGCGCCCGCGATCAGCAGCGCGGTGACGATCGGCGAGGCCTCGCGCAGCACCGCCAGGACGGAGGCGGCCCCGGAGAAGGACTGGGCGCCGAGCTGCCGGGTGAGGCTGCCGATCTGCAGGGCGATGACCGCCCCGAAGGGGATGGACACGAGGGCGGTCGGCAGGATGGTGACGCTGGCGACGAACCAGGCCTGCTGGATGAACTCCCTTGCCTGGAACGGCCGTCGGGGCATCGTCCGGACGACGTCCAGCGCCATCGCGAACAGGTTCCCCGACTGCCGCAGCGCTCCGGTCGGCGACAGTCTCATACGTCCGCCACCGCCTTCCGGCGCCGCAGTTCCGCCTCCCGCCGGGCGATCGCCTCCCAGCGTGGTGGCCGGGTGATGCCCGGCCCCGGCAGCAGGCGGGGAGTGAGAGCCTGGCTGCCGGGTGTCTGTGCGGTCTCGCTGCCGCTCAGCGCGGCCAGCTCCTGCTCGACCTGGGCGGCGTCCTTCTCCTCCGCCATGCCGATCGGGCCCTGCATCCGCCCGTTCAGGAACTGTCTGACGACCGGCTCGTCACTGGTCAGCAGCTCCTCGCGCGGCCCGAACATGACCAGCTCGCGGCGGAACAGCAGCCCGATGTTGTCCGGCACCTGGCGGGCGGAGGCGATGTCGTGGGTGACGATCAGGAAGGTCGCGTCGATCTGGGCGTTGAGGTCGACGATGAGCTGGTTGAGATAGGCGACGCGGACGGGGTCGAGACCGGAGTCGGGCTCGTCGAAGAGAATGATCTCGGGATCGAGGACGAGGGCGCGGGCGAGCCCGGCCCGTTTCCGCATGCCACCGGATATCTCACCGGGCAGCTTCGCCTCCGAGCCGATGAGCCCGACCATGTCCATCTTCTCCAGCACGATGCGCCGGATCTCGCTCTCGGACTTACGGGTGTGCTCGCGCAGCGGGAACGCGATGTTGTCGTAGAGGTTCATGGAGCCGAACAGCGCGCCGTCCTGGAACAGCACGCCGAACAGCTTCCGCACCTCGTACAGCTCGTGCTCGCGCAGCCGGGTGATGTCCCGCCCCGCGATCTTCACACTGCCCCGCTCCGGCTTCAGCAGCCCGACGAGCGTCTTGAGGAACACCGACTTGCCGGTGCCTGAGGGGCCGAGCATGACGGACACCTCCCCGGCGGGCAGCGTCAGCGAGACGTCCTGCCAGATGACCTGGTGACCGAAGGACTTGGTCAGCCCTTCCACACAGATCTCGACACCCATCCGGTCCACCTCTCGGCCCGTGGAGCAGCTCCGACATCTGCTCTACGGGGAGGGGCGGGGGGTCCGTCGCGGGGAGGCGGATTTTTTTCTCAGGGGTGTACGGGGTGCCTGCGGCGGCTTGGGGGGCGGGTGCGGTGCGAGGCGCTTGGGGGCTGGGGGGCCGAAGGTTGGGCGTCGGGGTGGGGGCCCGCGTGGGACGGTGCCGCTTTCAGTGGGACGGGTGCCGCCCCAGCGGCACGACTGCCCGCAGCTGCGGCGGGAGGGGCGGCGCCGGTGGTGTGAGTGGTCGCAGCTAGGGCGGGGTGGGGGTGCCGGTGGTGTGAGTGGTCGCAGCTAGGGCGGGGTGGGGGTGCCGGTGGTGTGAGTGGTCGCAGCCAGGGCGGGGTGGGGGGTGCCGGTGGTGTGAGTGGTCGCAGCCAGGGCGGGAAGGGCGGTGCTGGCGGTGCGACTGGTCGCAGCTGGAGCAGCATGCGACGGCGCCGGTCACGAGTGCTCGCAGTTACGGCGGCACGGCCTGCGCCGGGCGGCGCGACCGCAGTTACCTCGGCGCCGGGCGGCGCGGCTTCCCGCAGTTACCTCGGCACGTTAGGCGCCGGCGGTGCGGCTGCCGCTGTTACGGCAGTCCGGTTGGCGTCGGTGCCGGGAGTGAGACCGGCGGGATGGCCGGGGCCTTCGGGAGGCTGGGCAAGGTCGTCGCCGGGGTGGGGACGTTCGGCAGGGCGGGGGTGCTCGGTAGGTTCGGGACCTCGGGGACCGCCGGGACCGGGGTCAGTGAGGCCTTCGGGAGGGGCGGGACCGAGAGCGGGAGCAGGGAGCCCTTGTGGGGGGCGGTCGACGGGGTCGATGCCGACGTCGACCTTTCGCGGGCCTTCGCGGTGGGCGTGTGGCCGGCGCTTGCGGGGCGTACCATCTCGGCGGCCTTCCCGGGGGCGGGGGACGCGGCCGGCGGGGGAGTCGTGGCCGGATGGCCGCCGTCCAGGGCGTACGGCAGGACGAAGCCCGCCACCACCAGCGTGGCGGCCGTCGATGTGACCGCCACCGCCTGCGCCTTGCCACCCGCCCGCAGCCGCCCCCGCCCGAACAGGAACAGCACGAACCCGAGCGTCCCGGCGAGCGAGGCCCGCAGCGTCCGCCGGGCCCTGGCCAGCAGCGACTCGACGGTCCGGTAGCTGAGCCCCATCCGCACCGCGACCTGGCTCACGTCCAGGTCCTCGGACTTCAGCCGCAGCGCCTCCGCCTGCCGGGCCGGCAGCTCACCGCTGCGCACCGCCAGCCACCTGGCCTCCGCCCGGTCGCACACGGCCTCCTCCACCGGCACCGGCCCGGGCGCGATCAGCGTCGGGCTGGTGTGGACCTCGGCCTCCCGGTTGACCTGCCGGTAGCGGTCGACGCACAACCGCATGGTCACCGTCGTCAGCCACGCCCCGAGCCGGTCGTCGTCCAGATCCGGCCGCTCGGCAGCCCGCAGCATCGCCTCGTGCACCGCGTCCTCGGCGTCCTCCTGGCTCATGGACCTGCGCCGGGCCACCCTGAGCAGCTGCTCACGGTGGCTCCACATGCGTCGCCACCGCTCGTCGGCAGCTCTTGCCTCCGCAGGCATCTCCGTCGCCATGAGGGCCCCTTTGCGCTCACCGCCCGTGTCGTGTCACCGGCCGGATCGGCGCACGACACCCGGCACGCACGCTCGCCGCGTTGCGATCGCACGCACCGGACGCCGTCCGCCGATCCGGCCGGTGACATGGCACAGGCGCACCCACCGGTCTCGTCCCAGCCCGGCGGAGGGCGACATTACCGCCCGGTAGGGGCGGTTGTGGAGGGGGGAGCGGGCATCGAGTCCGCGCCGTTACTGGTCAGCCGCCGGTCAGTGGGAGGCCGCTGGGCAGCACGTTCCCGGTCGGCAGGGCGATGGACGGGGTGGGCATCGGGGTGAGGGGTTCGGGTGAAGTACCGGCTGTCGGGTGGGAGTTGGACGGGGACGGAGAGGCGGGCAGGGACGGGGTGGAGGCCGGCCGGGGGGACGGCTTCGGCGTCGGTTTCGGGGTCGCGGCCGGTTTCGCGGGATGCGAGGGTCCGGGACGCGTCGAAGGCCGTACCGACGAGCCCGTGGAGCCGTCCGGCACCACCGTGTGCCCCTCCAGGAAGTACGCGTACCAGGCCTTCACCGTGCGCAGATAGGCCTGAGAGTGGTTGTAGCCGAGGATCGCCCGGTCCAGCCCCGTCTGCTCGGACAGGTCCCCGCCGGCCGCGCACAGATACCGCCCGGCGGCGAGCGCCGCGTCGAAGACGTTGTTCGGATCGGCCCGCCCGTCGCCGTTGCCGTCCGCTCCCCAGCGCGCCCAGGTGGACGGAATGAACTGCATCGGGCCCACCGCACGGTCGTACACCGTGTCCCCGTCGTACGCACCACCGTCCGTGTCCGCTACGACGGCAAACGCACCGCCGTCCAGACGCGGACCCAGGATCGGCGTCACGGTCGTGCCGTCCCCGCTCACCCGGCCGCCGTCCGCCTGCCCCGACTCCACCTGCCCGATCGCGGCCAGCAGCTGCCAGCGCAGCCCGCAGCCGGGGGCGGTACGCGCGAGCTGCGCCTCCGCACGGCGGTACGCGGCGAAGACCGTCGTGGGCACCGCGCCGCCCGCGACCGCCGGTGCCCCGTCCTCGTGGCCCTCGTGCTTCCGTGTGAGCGGGGGAAGCTCCGTGCGGTACGGGGCGTCGCCGGACACGCTGGGCCCGTGCCCGGCGGGCTGCGCCACCGGCGCGTCCGCCCGTGCCGGGATCGCCCCCGGCGCCTGCGAGGCGGTCAGCGCCGCCATCGCCGCCGCTGCCACCGCCGTACCCCTGACCCGCCTGACCCTGCGCCCTGTCACCTTGCGGTCCCCTCCCTGAGAACTCCTGTCATCTGCTCTACGGGGGAGGACGGCACGTCCGTCGCGGCATGCCTACCCTGAAGATGTGGCCCGGTCCAACGACGAGGTCGCCGCGCTGCTCCAGGAGTACGCGGACCTGATCTCGATCACGGGAGGAGACGCGTTCAAGGCACGCGTCTACGAGAAGGCTGCCCGGTCGGTCGGCGGCCACCACGCCGACGTCGCCACGCTCGACCTCAAGGGTCTCCAGCAGATCCCGAACGTCGGCAGGTCGATCGCCCAGAAGGTGCTGGAGTACTTCGACCACGGCAGCGTCTCCGCCGTCGAGGAGCTGCGGGCGAAGATCCCCGCCGGGGTGCGCCGGCTGACCGCCATCCCCACGCTCGGCCCGAAGAAGGCCCTGACGGTCTACGAGGAGCTGGGCATCTCCTCGGTCGAGGAACTGGCCGACGCCATCCACGAGGAGCGGCTGCGCGACCTGAAGGGCTTCGGACCGAAGACGGAGGAGAACATCCTCCACGGCATCTCGCTCCTGCAGTCCGCCGGGGGCCGCGTCCAGATCGACCTGGCCATGGACCTCGCCGACGACATCGTGACCTGCCTGTCCGCCGCGCCGGGCTGTCTGCGCTGCGCCTACGCGGGGTCGCTGCGCCGGATGCGCGAGACGATCGGCGACATCGACATCCTCGCCGCGGCCACGAAACCGGCCCCGATCATGCGGGCGTTCACCGAGCTGCCGTATGTCACCGAGGTGATCGGCACGGGTGAGAAGAAGACGTCCGTGCGCACCAGCAAGGGCCTCAACGTCGATCTGCGGGTCGTACCGCCGGATTCCTGGGGCGCGGCCCTGCAGTACTTCACCGGCTCCAAGGCGCACAACATCCGCACCCGCGAACTGGCCGTGCACCAGAAGCTGAAGCTCTCAGAGTACGGGCTCTTCGACGTCGAGAGCGGCAAGAAGATCGTCTCCGAGACCGAGGAGGAGGTGTACGCCCGGCTCGGGCTGCCCTGGATCCCGCCGACGCTGCGCGAGGACCGCGGGGAGATCGAGGACGGGCTGCACGGCGAACTCCCCGACCTGGTGACGGAGGCGGACCTGCGCGGCGATCTGCACTCCCACACCGACCTCACCGACGGCCTCGCCCCGCTGGAGGAGATGGTGCAGGCCGCCGCCGAGCGCGGCTGGGCCTACTACGCGATCACCGACCACGGCCCGGACATGGCCATGCAGCGCATGACCGACGAGCGGATGCTGGCCCAGCGCGAGCGGGTGCGCGAGCTCGACGGGACGTACGCGACCCGCGGCAGGCGCGGCGGACTGCGGCTGCTGCACGGCGTCGAGCTGAACATCGGCCCGGACGGCGAGGTGGACTGGCCCGGGGAGTTCCTGGCCGGCTTCGACCTGTGCGTGGCCTCCGTGCACTCGCACTTCAACCAGGGGCGCGAGGCCCTGACCCGGCGGATCGTACGGGCCTGCGAGAACCCGTACGTCAACATCATCGGCCACCCCACCACCCGCATCATCGGCAAGCGGCCCGGCATCGACGCCGACCTCGACGCGATCTTCGCCGCCTGCGCCCGCACCGGCACCGCCCTGGAGATCAACGCCCACCCGGACCGCCTCGACCTGCGCGACGAGGACATCCTGCGGGCCGGACGGCACGGCGTGAAGTTCGCCGTCGACAGCGACGCCCACGCCGTCCCCCACCTGGCCAACATGCGCTACGGCATCGGCACGGCCCAGCGCGGCCGCCTCACCGGGGAGGACGTCATCAACACCTGGCCGGAGCGCCGGCTGCGAGGCTTCCTGCGGAAGGGCCGGCAGACGGCGCGGTGAGGACAGCCCCTGAACGATCCGTAGGTGGCAGGTTCTGGTCAAGGCTTGGCCAAAAAGCGGACGTCTTCCACCGCTCGTGATCGGGTCTCCTGCGACGGCTGTACGACCACCCGTTCGGGAGGATCTGGTGTCAGCACCAACCCGCAAGAGACGATGGTTCACGATCTGTGCCATCACCGCATCCGCCGCACTCGTCGCGACACCCGCAGGCGCCGCGTCCGGCAGGGCGAAGGCTCCGTTCGGTGCCCGCACCCTCGCTCAACTGGCCGCCGAGCGCACGCAGTCGGTCGGCACCATGAGCCCGCGGCTGAAGGGCGAGGACGGCGACGACGGCAATGAGGCGGACGAGATAGCCGAGGGCGCGGACCAGTACGCCGAGGCCCGCACCTCGCCCGGCATCGTCGCCCCCGGCGCCTACGGCGCCGCCTGGACAAGCCTGACCAAGCTGCCGAGCACCGGCGGCAGTTGGCGCAACATCACCGATCTGCCGTACAACTCCGACGACTCGCGCTACCGCGACATCGACTCCAACTCCAGTGGCGGCTCGGGCAATGTCACCGGCCGGATGGCCGCGCTCGCCGCCGACGACGACGGGTATGTGTACGCGGGCAGCGCGGGCGGCGGTGTCTGGCGGTCCAAGCGGGGCGGCGGGAACTGGAAGCCCATCAGCGACGAGCTGCCCTCGCAGTCCACCGGCGCGCTCGCCCTGGACGGCGGCGGACGACTGTGGCTGGGCACCGGCGAGGCGACCACCAACGCGGACGCGTACCTCGGCAGCGGCGTCTACGTCCTGTCCCACCCGCATCACGGCACCTTCTCCACCAGCAGCCGGGTCGGCGGCGCCGAGCTGGAGTCCACCACCATCCACGAGCTGCGCTTCGGCGGTGGCAAGGTGTGGGCGGCGACCAGCAAGGGCGTGTGGAGCCACTCCACGAAGACGCTGAAGGGCGCCTGGAAGCTGGAGTACGCGCCCAACCCCGACTACCTCCCGGGTGGTTCGAAGGCGAGCGACCCTTCGGCCCCGTACAAGAACATCGCCAACGACATCGCGATCGACCCCAAGGACCCGTCCAAGGTGGTCCTGGCGGTCGGCTGGCGCAGCGGTGACGACTACAACGGCTTCTACACCAAGGACTCGAGCGGCGCCTGGACGCGGATCACCAGCGGCTTCGGCGATCTGCCGACCGACGCGGACAACGTCGGCAACGTCACCTTCGCCCGCTCCGCGGACGGCTCGCGCTACTACGCCATCGACCAGTCGCCCGAGCAGCTGAACACCAACCCGGACAGCGGCCTGGAGGGCATCTACAGTGCCGCCTCGCCGTTCGGCCCCTGGACGAAGATCGCCGACTACAAGGGCCTGGCCGCCGACGGCTCCGCGCTGACCACCAGCGGCTACATGCCCGGCGTACAGGCCTGGTACAACCAGTTCCTGACCGTGGACCCGAGCGACCCCAAGCACGTCTACGCGGGCCTGGAGGAGGTCTACGAGACCAAGGACGGCGGCAGCACCTGGTCGACCGTCGGCCCGTACTGGAACTTCAACTTCTCCTGCTGGTCCATCGACCCGGCCAAGCAGACCGGTGACTGCAACCAGACCACCCACTCCGACCAGCACGGCGTCGCGATCGGCAGCTACCACGGCAAGAGCTTCGTGTACGTCGGCAACGACGGCGGCGTCTACAGGCGCCCGGTCGACGGCTCGCAGGACGCCTCCGGCCACGCCACCGACTGGACCTCCCTCAACGACGGCACCATCGACACCCTCCAGTACTACTCGGTGGGCATCGGCAAGGACCTGGCCTACGGCGGGGTCTCGGTCACCGGCGGCCTCCAGGACAACGGCCAGTCCGTGCTGCGCAGCAACGACAAGGTGATGGGCTCCAACTTCGGCGGCGACGGCGGCGACACCCTCACCGATCCCGCCAACGGGTGCAACATCGCCGAGGAGTACGTCTACCTCGCGATCCAGGTGACCCAGAACTGCGCTGTGAACGACGGCAGTTGGATCACCGATGCCACCAAGGCCACCTCGTACAACGTCGCCCCGGCCGACAACGCCACCAGCGAGGCCCGCTTCATCGCCCCGCTGGCGGCCGACCTGAAGAGCTCCTCGACGTGGATCGCGGGCGGCCGGCACGTGTGGGTGCAGACCCATGGCTACGCCATCCGCAGCGGCAAGGAGTGGACGAGCCTGTACGACCTCGGCGCCGGCCGCACCGCGACCGCCGTGGCGGCATCGGGCGGCAAGGTGTACGCGGCCTGGTGCGGCCCCTGCAACAACCAGGGCTTCGCCCGCGGCATCTCCGTCGGCAACGCGGACGGCACCGGCTGGCACGACATCACCCTGCCCGCCGACGGGACCGTGCCGAACCGCTACCTCAGCGGCTTCGCCATCGACCCGAAGAACGCCGACCACGTCTTCCTCGCCGTCAACGGCTTCTCCCGGCACTGGACGGAGGGCCCCGGGGCCGGCGTAGGCCATGTCTTCGAGTCCACCGACGGCGGCACCACCTGGAAGGACATCTCCGCGAACCTCCCCGACGTGCCGACCAACTCGGCGATCGTCACGCCGAACGGCGGCCTCGCCGTCGCCACCGACCTGGGCGTCGTCTACCGCGCCCCGGGTCACACCAAGTGGCAGCGGGTCGGAGACCTCCCGGCCGTCGCCGTGCTCCAGCTGAAGCTCGGCCCCGACGGCAGCACCCTGTACGCGGCCACCCACGGCCGCGGCATCTACACGATCAAGGTGCGCGACTGCGACTGACGCACGACGCATGGTGAGAGGGGTGCCCCCCGGCTTCTGGGGGGCACCCCTCCCGCGTTTCGGAGCGCCGGCCGATCGCGTTCCGTTCTGGGGCGGAGGGATGCCCTGGTCGGTTAGGGTCGTCTCGTGGCGGACGAACCGGCTCCGGCGCAGTGATCTTGTCGGCCCGTGGTGGTGCTCTGGGGGCACAGTGCGATTGAGAGTGGAGTTCACGACCGAGCCCTTCGACCTCGACGAGGCGCCCGCGCACGCGGTGGTCGCCCGCCAGGTCATCGAGGCGGCCGAGCTGGACGAGGTGGACGTCGGCCCGTTCGGCAACACGGCGGAGGGCGCCGCCGACGCCGTGCTGGGTGCCGTGGACGCGCTGCTCCGCCAGACGCTCCAGGCCGGTGCCACCCGCGTCTCGCTGCAGGTCAACGTGGTCGCCGCGGCCGGGGAGGGCGCGCAGTGACCGGCACCGGGGACGAGCCGTTCATCACGGCCGTGAAACCACTGGTCGACGCCATGGGCGGCGAGCTGCTCCCGCCCGACGAGGCCGGCCCCGAGGACGTCGTGCTCGCCTGGGAGGGCGCCGACGTGGTCGCCGTACGCCTGCCCCAGCTCGCCGACTCCCTCGACCACATCCTCGCCGCCATGGAGCGCAAGCAGGGCAAGCCCCTGGCCGACCTGGACCGCAAGGCCAAGCAGGAGGTCGTACGGATACTCGAGGCGCGCGGCGCCTTCTCCGTACGGCACGGCGTGGAGACCGTCGCGGGCGCACTCGGCGTCAGCCGGTTCACGGTCTACAACTACCTGAACCGTGAGAAGGAGGGCTGAGGGGGCTCCGGGGCTTCTGGGGGCGCGCCGCCCGGACGGGTTTGTTACCCCGAATTTTCAACAAAGTGTTGACGCGATGTTGCGTGAGGGCGTTAGCTAACGGCAGCCAGTTCAGCACGAAGGCCGTTCTCGCGGCCACGGAGGCACCCGTGACGTCGACTTCCACGCCCCCGGGCCTGGCCCGGTTCAACGTACTGGAGGAGCACGCGGCCCTCGCCGCCCTCCGCGAGGCGTGTGCCTCCACCACCTGGGCGCGCCGGCTGCTCGCCGCCCGCCCCTACGCCACCGCCGAGGACCTCTTCGCCGCCAGCGACGCCGCCATGGCCGAGCTGAGCGCCGAGGACCTGGCCGAGGCGATGGCCGGGCACCCGCCGATCGGCCGCCCCAAGCCGGGGGACCCCACCTCGGCCAGGGAGCAGCGCGGTATGGCCGGCGCCTCCGAGGAACTGAAGTCGGAGATGCTCGAACTGAACCTGGCCTACCAGGAGCGGTTCGGCCATGTCTTCCTCATCTGCGCCACGGGCCGGACCGGCGAGCAGATGCGGGACGCGGTCAAGGAGCGGATCGGCAACTCGCCGGAGCAGGAGCGGGAGATCGTCCGCACCGAGCTGGGCAAGATCAACCGCATCCGGCTGGCCCGACTCGTCGAAGAGGAAGCCTGACACCATGAGCACCAGCACCACCGCCTCCGTGTCCACGCACATCCTGGACACCAGCATCGGCCGCCCCGCCGAAGGCGTCGCCATCGAGCTCTCCGCCCGTGCCGGCCGGGACGCCGCGTGGCAGGCGCTAGGCGGTTCCGCGACCGACGCGGACGGACGGTGCAAGGACCTGCCGGCCCTGCCGGAAGGGACGACCCACGTACGGCTCGACTTCGCCGTCGAACCGTACTTCGAGAAGAAGCAAGCCGATGCGCAGCAGGACGCCCCCGCGAATCGGGACAGCGGTGCCGTGTTCTTCCCCGAGGTGGCGATCACCTTCGCCGTCAAGCCCGGGGAGCATTACCACGTACCGTTGCTGCTCAACCCGTTCGGCTACTCCGTTTACCGAGGGAGCTAGCTAGATGCCGACCATCCTGGGACAGAACCAGTACGGCAAGGCCGAGAACCGAGTCGTAAAGATCACGCGGGACGGCGCCACCCACCACATCAAGGACCTGAACGTGTCCGTCGCGCTGAGCGGCGACATGGACGAGGTCCACTACTCCGGCTCCAACGCCAACGTGCTGCCCACCGACACCACCAAGAACACGGTGTACGCGTTCGCCAAGGAGCACGGCATCGAGTCGGCCGAGCAGTTCGGCATCCACCTGGCCAGGCACTTCGTGACCAGCCAGGAGCCGATCAAGACCGCCCGGATCCGTATCGAGGAGTACGCATGGGAGCGGATCGCCGCGTCCGACGCGAACTCCCAGTTCATCGGCGCGGACGAGGTCAAGCACTCCTTCGTCCGCAAGGGCCAGGAGACCCGGCTGACCCAGATCACCTACGACGGCTCGTCGTGGGAGGTCGTCTCCGGTCTCAAGGACCTGACGGTGATGAACTCGACCAACTCCGAGTTCTGGGGCTACGTCAAGGACAAGTACACGACGCTGCAGGAGGCGTACGACCGCATCCTGGCCACCTCGGTGTCGGCCCGCTGGCGGTTCAACTGGACCGACGACGAGCAGCGGATGCCCAACTGGGAGAAGTCCTACGAGCAGACCAAGAAGCACATGCTCCAGGCCTTCGCGGAGACATACTCGCTCTCCCTCCAGCAGACCCTGTACCAGATGGGTTCGCGGATCATCAACAACCGCAGCGAGATCGACGAGGTCCGCTTCTCGCTGCCGAACAAGCACCACTTCCTCGTCGACCTGGAGCCCTTCGGGCTGAAGAACGACAACGAGGTGTACTTCGCCGCCGACCGCCCGTACGGCCTGATCGAGGCGACGATCCTGCGGGACGGCTGCGAGCCGAGGATCCCGGTGGACCTCACCAACCTCTGAGCACCTTCCGGGCAGCTCGATATTCGGCACCCGTGACCGGGGGAAGCGCCTCCCCGCATCCCCGGTCACGGCACTCAAAACTCCTAGGGTCCTGCCGTGCCCTCTCCACAAAAGTCCACTGAGCGAAAAGGACGAATCATGGCAGCAGCCCAGCGCATCGTCATCGAGAACTGTTCGATCGCAACGGTCGACGCCGACGACACCGAGTACGCCGACGGATACGTCGTCATCGCCGGCAACCGCATCGAGGCGCTCGGCGCGGGCAGGGCCCCCGAGGGCCTGGAGAACGTCGTACGCCGTATCGACGCATCCGGGCATCTGGTGACCCCCGGCCTGGTCAACACCCACCACCACTTCTACCAGTGGATCACCCGGGGCCTGGCCACCGACCACAACCTGTTCAACTGGCTGGTCGCGCTGTACCCGACCTGGGCGCGCATCGACGAGCCGATGGTGTACGCGGCCGCCCAGGGGTCCCTCGCGATGATGGCCCGCGGTGGCGTGACCACCGCCATGGACCACCACTACGTCTTCCCGAAGGACTCCGGCGACCTGTCCGGCGCCATCATCCGCGCCGCCCGCGAGATGGGCGTCCGCTTCACCCTCGCCCGCGGCTCCATGGACCGCAGCGAGAAGGACGGCGGCCTGCCCCCGGACTTCGCCGTCGAGACCCTCGAAGGCGCCCTCGCCGCGACCGAGGCCACCGTCAAGGAGCACCACGACGCCTCCTTCGACGCGATGACCCAGGTGGCCGTCGCGCCCTGCTCGCCCTTCTCCGTCTCCACCGAACTCCTGCGCGAGGGCGCCCAGTTGGCGCGCCGTCTCGGTGTGCGCCTGCACACCCACGGCTCGGAGACCGTCGAGGAGGAGCAGTTCTGCAAGGAACTGTTCGGGATGGGCCCGACCGACTACTTCGAGTCCACCGGCTGGCTCGGCGAGGACGTGTGGATGGCGCACTGCGTCCACATGAACGACTCCGACATCGCCGCCTTCGCCCGTACGCAGACCGGTGTCGCCCACTGCCCCTCGTCCAACGCCCGTCTCGCGGCCGGTATCGCGCGGGTCCCCGACATGCTGGCGGCCGGCGTCCCGGTCGGCCTCGGCGTCGACGGCACGGCGTCCAACGAGTCCGGGGAGCTGCACACCGAACTGCGCAACGCCCTGCTCATCAACCGCCTCGGCGCCCACCGCGAGGCCGCCCTGAACGCCCGCCAGGCGCTGCGCCTCGGCACCTACGGCGGCGCCCAGGTCCTCGGCCGCAGCGCCGAGATCGGCTCCCTGGAGCCCGGCAAGCTCGCCGACCTCGTGCTGTGGAAGCTGGACACCCTCGCCCACGCCTCCATCGCCGACCCGGTCACCGCGCTGGTCTTCGGCGCGGCAGCCCCGGTCACCGCCTCCTTCGTGAACGGCCGGCAGATCGTCGAGGCGGGCCGTCTGCTGCACGTCGACGAGGACGCCGTCGCCCGCTCCACGCGGGCCGAGGCCCAGCGCCTGGCGCAGATCGCCGCGCAGGCCTGAGCGGTCGAAGATCTCCGGTCGAGGGGGACGGCCCTCGACCGGTGGCCGTGGACCCCAGTGGTTCCACGGCGGCCGTCTCCGGGGCGCGCATGGACGTGCGCGCCCCGGAACGGTCACCGTCCCCTTCCTCAAAGGCATCCCCGGTCCCGCACGACCGCGCACCACCTCCAAGAAACCCACGTCAGAGCCGACGTGTTAGCTGACCCGGAGGAACCGCCGTGACCGCCCACCCCGTCGACGAAAAACTCCCCGCACTCAAAATGGCCACCACCGGCCTGCAACACGTGGCCGCCATGTACGCGGGGGTCGTCGCCCCGCCCCTGATCGTCGGCGCGGCCATCGGCCTGACCGGCACCGAACTCACCTTCCTCACCGGCGCCTGCCTCTTCACCGCGGGCCTCGCCACCTTCCTGCAGACGCTCGGCATCTGGAAGATCGGCGCCCGGCTGCCCTTCGTCAACGGCGTCACCTTCGCCGGCGTCGCCCCCATGACCGCGGTGGTGGCCTCCACCAAGGACAAGTCCGATGCCCTGCCGATCATCTTCGGCGCGGTCATCGTCGCGGGCCTGCTCGGCTTCATCGCCGCCCCGTTCTTCAGCAAGGCGGTCCGCTTCTTCCCACCGGTCGTCACCGGCACCGTCATCACCCTCATAGGCGTGTCCCTGCTGCCGGTCGCCTTCGGCTGGGCGCAGGGACCCAATCCCACCGCGGGCGACTACGGCTCCACGACCCACCTCGGGCTGGCAGCCGCAACGCTCCTGATCGTGCTGGTGCTTCGCCGCTTCACCCACGGCTTCGTCAAACAGATCGCCGTGCTGCTCGGCCTGATCGCCGGCACACTCCTCGCGATCCCCTTCGGCGCGACGGACTTCGGGCCCGTCACGGATGCGGCCGTCATCGGCTTCCCCACCCCGTTCCACTTCGGGGCGCCCCGGTTCCAGCTCGCCGCGATCCTCTCCCTGTGCGTGGTGATGGTGGTCTCGATGACCGAATCCACCGCGGACATGCTGGCGCTCGGCGAGATCGTCGAACGCCCGGCGGACGAGAAGACCATCGCCGCGGGCCTGCGCGCCGACACCCTCGGCTCGGCGCTGAGCCCCCTGTTCAACGGCTTCATGTGCAGCGCCTTCGCCCAGAACATCGGCCTGGTCGCGATGACCAGGATCCGCAGCCGCTACGTCGTCGCCACCGGCGGCGGCTTCCTGGTCCTGATGGGCCTGTGCCCGATGGCCGCCTCGCTCATCGCCGTCGTACCGCGCCCGGTGCTCGGCGGCGCGGGCGTGGTCCTGTTCGGCTCGGTCGCGGCCAGCGGTATCCAGACCCTCGTCAAGGCCGGACTGGACAAGGACAACAACGTCCTGATCGTCGCCGTGTCGCTGGCCGTCGGCATGATCCCGATCACCGCGCCGGACTTCTACCACGCCTTCCCGCAGACCGCGAAGATCGTCCTCGACTCGGGCATCTCGACGGGCTGTGTGGCGGCGGTCCTGCTGAACCTGGTCTTCAACCACCTCGGCAGGGACCGTGACGACCAGGACGTCACCCACCCCATGGAGGCCGGCGAGCAGATCGCCGCCGCCCACTGATCCACCGGTGCGGGACACGGCAATGGCCGTGCCCCGCACCGGCGATGAGGCAGTCTGTCTCCCATGAATGAGTCCGGCCGCGTCGAGGCCTTCAGCGACGGCGTGTTCGCCATCGCCATCACCCTGCTCATCCTGGAGATCAAGGTCCCCGAGGTCGGCGAACACGGCGGCCTGTGGCATGCGCTGGGCGCCCAGTGGCCCTCGTACGCGGCCTATGTGGTGAGCTTCCTGGTCATCGGCATCATGTGGATCAACCACCACCAGCTGTTCAGCTACGTCGCCCGCGTCGACCGCACGCTGATGTTCCTGAACCTGCTGGTGCTGATGGTGGTGGCCGCGGTGCCGTGGCCGACCGCGATGCTCGCGGAGTATCTGCGCGAGGACGCCGCCTCCCATGTGGCGGCGGCCGTCTACAGCCTGGTCATGGTCCTGATGGCGATCGCCTTCCAGGCCCTGTGGTGGCATCTGACCCGCACCGGTCACCTCTTCGACTCCCGTGTCGACGTCCCGGCGGCGCGGGCGACCCGCGCACGCTTCGCGCTGGGCTCCCTGGCCTACCCAGTGACGGTGGGCCTCGCCTTCGTCTCGGCCCCGCTGACCCTGGCGGCCCACGGCCTGCTGGCCCTGTACTACGCGTTCAATCAGGTACCGGTGCCGAGGCGTGAGGCCCCCGCCAGTTCATGAGGTTGGCCAGCAGCTCGGCCTGCTCGATCGCGTCGTCCAGGGCATGGTGCGTGTGCCGCCGTACAGACAGCAGGTGGCGAGGCATGCTGCCCTTGGCCACCGCACGCAGCGGCAGCCCCGCCTTCGTCGCGTACAGCGTCTTCATGTCCAGGCAGCCGGAGTGGCCGAAGGGGCTCGCCCCGGTGAAGCGGATCAGGTACCAGTACAGGAACGTCCAGTCGTAGGAAGCCGGATAACCGCACATCACGGGCTGGGCGCCCGCGCTCACCTCGCGCACCCAGTCGCTGAACTCTCCCAGCGCGACGGCGGGTTCGGCGCCCTCGCTCTTGAGGCGCTCCCGGTCGAGCCCGCTCACCGCGAGCGCCTCCGGGACGAACTCCTCGCTGATCGGCCGCAGTTCACGGTAGAAGGTCTGTCGTTCCGGATCGGCGGCGGTGAACCCGTCGGCATCCTGAGTCCCCGCGACCGCCGCGCCGAAGCTCAGCATCGAGTACGGGCCGGGGATGGGGCCGTCGGCCTCGATGTCTACGGAGATGTAGCGGCTGGTTCTGATACGTCGTGCGGCCATGAGGGTGGAGCATCGCAGGCGGGCGGGGGTGCCCGCACCCGATTTCCACCCCGCTCAACCCCGGCGGATCGCCTGGCAGGGCGTCGCGTCCGGCAGGCGGCCGGTGAAGTACGAGCGGGGCGGTACGCCCATCAGGGTGCGGAAGTCGGTCGTCATGTGGGACTGGTCGTAGTAACCGGTGGCGGCGGCGAGTTCGGCCCAGGGGCGGGTGGTGGCGTGGTCCAGAACCATGCGCACCCGGTTGATCCGGGCATAGTGCTTGGGGGAGAGGCCGACGCCCTCGGCGAACAGGTTGCGCAACTGCCGCTCGCTGACGGCGAGTTCACGCGCCACATCGCCCACCGGGGCAGGGGTGCGACCGGTGCGGACCGACATCGCGTCGACGCCGGCGCGCACCAGCTCGGTGCGGGAACGGTCCGCGGCGGCCGCGAGCCGCTCGGGGAGCATCTCCGCGAGACGGTTCACCGCGTCCTCGGGCTCCAACCCTTGCAGGGCGTCGGCCAGTTGGCGGGCGTAGGGGCCGGGGAGTTCAGCCAGCCGCACCGCACGGCCGACGAGGTCGAGGGCCGGAACGCCGAGCAGGGGGCGGACGGTGCCGGGCGCGAGCCGCAGCTCCACGCAGGACGCGCGACGCTTGCCCCGGTGGTAGGAGGCACGGGCGCGCGGGCCCACGACCAGGGCACTGCGGACGCCGTGTTCCCCGGTGCGCACGACCACCTTGGTGGTGGCCTCCGGGAGATGGACGAAGGGCTCCGTCGGCACGTCGCCGACCGTCACGGATCCGATGCCCGCGATCCACGGGCGCAGCACCTCGGGCGTGGGCAGGACCTCTCGGGACACGATGTTGGTCACCCCTCCACCGTATGCGCGCCGGGCGGTCGCCCGGGCTCCGTAACCGTGCCGGAATTTCCAAGAGTTCCGGGCCGCCCCCGGCCCACCGTGGTGGACATGATCCTTGTGACGGGTGCCACGGGCACCATCGGCAGTGACGTCGTACGACAACTCGCGGCACGCGGCGAGAAGGTCCGCGCCCTCACCCGCGAGCCGGCGCGGGCGCGGGTGCCGTCCGGAGTGGAGACCGCGCCGGGCCACCACCGCGACCGGGCCTCGGTGGAGGCCGCGATGGCGGGCGCGGAAGCCGCCTTCCTGGTGGGCGTGTTCGGGCCGGACGACGCCGAGCACGACCGCGGGCTGGTGGAGGCGGCGCGGGCCGCGGGTGTACGGCGCATCGTCAAGCTCTCCGCGATCGGCACCGGCGCCCCCGACCTGGGTGCGTTCGCGACCTGGCACATGCCCGGCGAGCAGGCCGTACGGGACAGCGGCCTGGAGTGGACGGTGCTGCGTCCCTCCTCCTTCGCCTCCAACACCCTGGCCTGGGCCGCGGCCATCCGTGAGGGCACGCCCGCGCCGAACATGATGGGCGGCGGCCGGCAGGGTGTCGTCGACCCGCGGGACGTGGCCGAGATCGCCGTGGCCGCACTGCTCGACCCCGGGCACGCGGGACGCACGTACACCCTGACCGGTCCCGAGACCCTCAACCCCCACGAGCAGGCCGCCGTCCTCGGCGAGGTCCTCGGCCGCCCGGTTCCCCTCCACGACCTCTCCCCGGCGGAACGCCGCGAACAGTTCCTCGCGGCCGGCCTCGGCGAGGCGTACGCGGAAAGCCTGATGGCCGCCGTCCGCTTCATCGAGGACGGCGGCAACGACGTCGTCACCGAGGACGTACGGCAGGTCCTGGGGCGGCGGGCGCGGACCTACCGGGAGTGGGCCGAGGACCACAGGGGCGCGTTCGGGGAGGCCTGAGACAAGGGGTGTGGGCCGCGCGGGGCGTCACAGTCCGAACAGCGTCGGGTCCGTGGACAGTTCCTTGAAGAACTCCCGCGGGTTCGGGACCAGCCGCCGCTGCTTCAGGTCCATCAGGCCGACGACCGCGGTGACCTCCGCCGCCACCGTGCCGTCGGCCTTCCGTATCGTCTGCTCGATGTGGAAGGTCTTGCCGCCGCCCCACTCGAAGGCGCAGGTCACCTCGACCTCGTCGCCCGCGACCAGCTCACGCCTGAAGCGCAGGGTGGTCTCCAGGGCCGCCGGGCCCACGCCCTCGGCCACCAGGGTCGCCTGGGTCACACCGGCCGCATGCAGTAACGACCAGCGGGCGTGCTCCGCGTAGTTCAGGTACACGGCCTGGTTCAGGTGGCCCAGCACATCGGTCTCGTACCCGCGCACGGTCACCGGGACGGAAAACGGTTCGGTCACTGCTTCCTCTCCTCGTACAGCTCGCAGTACAGCTCGTACTGATGGTCGATGTGACCGACCGATCTTGGCATGCGTCGCTATGTGCGGCGGGGTGACGCCAGCAGATAACGCGCTCTGGACCGTGGGTCGTTGTGCTCGCCGACCTGCCAGCCCGCCTTCTCCAGCGTGGCCGCGCAGGCCCGCAGCGCCGCCGGATCCGGCTCGTGCACGGCGACGGCCTCCGGCTGCGGGGTGGCCCGCACCCGGTAGCCGAACAGGTCCGCACCCGCGGGGCGGTGGCCGGCCGCCTCCAGGGCGAGCGCGGCGGCCTGCACCAGATGCGTACGCTCCCAGCCGCACGGCCGGTCCATGGCACCGTCCGGATTGGTCATCCGCCGCAGCTCCAGCAGGCCCTCCCAGGCGCTGCGCACCTCGCGCCCGCGGGCCGGACCGGCCTCCGGCGGCGCCTCTTCCCCGCCGACCCGCGCGGCGAACACACCGCCGGCGGCGGGCGCCTCGGTCTTGGGCGCAGGCGTCCGCGGCTCCCCGGCCTCCCGTATCCGATGCCCGGCCGGCGTCAGGAAGTGGTCGTGCGGCGGCCGCGGATGCCGGAAGGCGAACCCCCACTTCACCAGCGCCGCCAGCTGCGCCTCCGTACCCCTCAGCCGCCCGGTCACCGGATCGGCGGCATCGATCACACGCCGCTGCGCGGCGGTCGGCGGTCGTGTCACGGCATGCTCCTTCCCGTCGTCGGGCCCCCTCTCCCACCTCCTGAGAGGCTACGACGAGGCTCTGACAACGCCCGGCGCCCGGCGCTCACCCCCGGGCCGCATGTTCCAGCCCGCGATCACCGGTTGCCCGTGAGGCACACCGTCCCCGTGGCCGGCTGGAACAAGGGCCCCGCCCGAGGGCGGCAGCCCGAGCCGCCGGGCTGCCTCTGCCGCCTTTTCCGGGGCTGTGGCGGGAGTTTGAGAAGGGCCGGTGCCCGGTGCTCATGCCCCGGGCCGCATGTTCCAGCC
>NZ_JBITLY010000010.1:353227-373691 GCF_044465725.1 Streptomyces sp. NPDC049541
CTTTTCCGGGGCTGTGGCGGGAGTTTGAGAAGGGCCGGTGCCCGGTGCTCATGCCCCGGGCCGCATGTTCCAGCCCGCGATCACGGGTCGCCCGTGTTCCGTCCCCAGTCGGCACACCGTCCCGGTGGCCAGCTGGAACAGGGCGCCGCCCGACGGCGGCAGACCCAGCCGTCGGGCCGTGAGTACCCGTAGGAAGTGGCCGTGTGCCACCAGGACCACACAGCCCTCGGTGTTGGCGAGTGCCGCGTCCACCTTGGCGAGCATGCGGTCCGCGCGCTCGCCGACCTGCTCGGGGGTCTCCCCTGGGTGGTCCGGCGGCCCGGGCTCCACGCCGTCCCGGAACAGGAACCAGTCCGGCCGGGTGCGCTGGATCTCGACGGTCGTGATCCCCTCGTAGCCGCCGTAGTCCCACTCCCGCAGATCCGGGTCGACCCGCACGTCCCGCAGCCCGATCAGCTCCGCCGTCTCCCGTGCCCGCTGCAGCGGGCTGGCGAACGCGGCCCCGATCCGGTGCGAGCGGATCAGCGGCACCAGCTGCCGGGCCTCCGCACGGCCGCGCTCGGTCAGCGGCACGTCCGTCCAGCCGGTGTGCCGCCCGGACCGCGACCACTCGGTCTCACCGTGCCGCACGAGAAACACGTCGCCCATGCCGCGCACCCTTCCCGTTCGGACCCGCCGGACCACGGCCGCGCAGGCCTTACCCCCACCGTGTCACGAGGCCGAGGCGGCCCGCAGTACGGCATCGGCCAGACGGCCGTTCTCGGGGGACGCGCCGACGCCCGAGGGGAAGGCGAAACGACGCCGGGTGTAGGCGTAGGCCACCCCGCTCGCCGGATCGGCGAAGGCCAGCGAGCCCGTCGCGCCGCTGTGTCCGAAGGAGTCCTCGCCGAGGAGCGGGTAGCGGCCTGCCAGGTACTCGAAGCCCACCGCGAAGTGGTCGTCGCCGCCGGTCACCAGGTCGGGGCCGGGTGTCCGCAGCCCGCCGAACAGGGCCGTCGTCTCGCGGGTGAGCAGGGGCGCCCTGCCGTCCACCGTGCTGATCGCGGCCGCGTACATGCCGGCCACCCCGCGCGCATTGCCCACACCGCCCGAGGACGCCGGGCCGAGCGCCCGCGTGCGGCGGTCGTTCGCGAAGGCGAGCAGGTCGGTGGGCTCGGAGGCGTTCAGATTGAAGGCGATGTACCGGATGCTGCCGGGGGCGGCCGCCCGGGCCGCCAGCGCGGCGGCCTCCTCGGGGGTGGGAAGGAGCGGCTGCACCTTCCGCCACCGCGGCTCCAGCTCCTCGGGCTGGCCGAGGTGGAAGTCCAGGCCGTAGGGCGCTCGGATGCGCTCCTCGTACAGCTCCTGGATCGACTTCCCGGTGGCCCGGCGCACCACCTCGCCGGTGAGCGCACCGATGACGAGCCCGTGGTAGCCGTACCCGCTCTCCGGGTCCCACAGCGGCTTCTGCCCGGCGAGGCGTGCCGCCATGAGCCGGTCGTCGGCCAGCTCCACCGCGCTGAAACCGCCGTCGGGGATGCCGACCAGCCCGGCCCGGTGCTCCAGCAGCTCCCGCAGCGTCAGCCGCTCCTTGCCCTCCACGCCGAACTCGGGCCAGTACGCGGCCACTTCACGGTCCAGGTCCAGCACGCCGTCCTGGACCAGCAGCGCGACGACCAGATGCGCCGCGCCCTTGGTGATGGAGAAGAGACTGGTCAGCGAGGACCCGTCGATCCCTTCCCCGGCCCACAGGTCCACCACCCGCCGCCCGTGGTGGTACGCCACGAGCTGCGCGCCGGGCTCGTGCCGCTCCCCGGCGAGGAAGGCGGCGAACTCCTCGCGAACGCCCTCGAATCCCTCGGACACCGTTCCCTGTACGTCGTGCGACATGCAAAGCCCCCTGTTCGGTGATCGGACACGGAATCGACCAACAGGGGGCCGCGGCACGGCATTCCCGCTACTGGCGGTATCCGCTCAGGAACCGCCCGATCCGGCCGATCGCCGCCTCCAGATCGTCCGCGTACGGCAGCGTCAGGATCCGGAAGTGGTCCGGTGTCGGCCAGTTGAAGCCGGTGCCCTGCACGACCTGGATCTTCTCCCGCAGCAGCAGGTCCAGGACGAACTTCTCGTCGTCGTGGATGTTGTGCACCTTGGGGTCGATGCGTGGGAACGCGTACAGGGCGCCCTTGGGCTTCACGCAGGACACCCCGGGGATCTCGTTCAGCTTCTCCCAGGCGACGTTGCGCTGCTCGTGGAGGCGGCCGCCGGGCGCGGTCAGTTCGCGGATCGACTGGCGGCCGCCGAGCGCGGCCTGGATCGCGTACTGGGCGGGCGCGTTGGCGCACAGCCGCATGGAGGCCAGCATCGTCAGGCCCTCCAGGTAGTTCTTCGCGTGCTGCTTCGGGCCGGTGACCACCAGCCAGCCCGAGCGGAAGCCGGCCACCCGGTACGTCTTCGAGAGGCCGCAGAAGGTGAGGACCACCAGGTCGGGGGCGAGCGCGGCGGCCGAGTGGTGCACGGCGTCGTCGTAGAGGATCTGGTCGTAGATCTCGTCGGCGAAGACCATCAGGCCGTGGCGGCGGGCGAGGTCGAGGATGCCCTCGATGATCTCCTTGGGGTAGACCGCGCCGGTGGGGTTGTTCGGGTTGATGATGACGACGGCCTTGGTGCGGTCGGTGATCTTCGAGGCCATGTCGTCCAGGTCGGGGTACCAGTCGGCCTGTTCGTCGCACAGGTAGTGGACGGCCTTGCCGCCGGCGAGGGTCGTCACCGCGGTCCAGAGGGGGAAGTCCGGGGCGGGGATGAGGATCTCGTCGCCGTCCTCGACCAGCGCCTGTACGGCCATCGAGACCAGCTCGGAGACGCCGTTGCCGAGGAAGACGTCGTCGACGTCGACCTCCAGGCCCAGGGTCTGGTAGCGCTGGGCGACCGCACGACGGGCGGAGAGGATGCCACGCGAGTCCGTGTAGCCGTGCGCCTGCGGGAGCATCCGGATCATGTCCTGGAGGATCTCCTCCGGCGCCTCGAAGCCGAACACCGCGGGGTTGCCGGTGTTCAGGCGCAGCACGCTGTGGCCCGCCTCCTCCAGCGCGTTGGCGTGCTCGATCACCGGGCCGCGGATCTCGTAACAGACCTCGCTGAGCTTGTTCGACTGCCGGAACTCCATGCTCGCTCGCCCCTCCGCTTTCGTGTGTTGCTTGGTTTTACCAAGTTCGAGCTTGGAAAGTCCAACAACATGTCTAGACTGCGTCGCATGTCACGACGCCGAAGCTACGACCAGTACTGTTCCGCCGCCCGCGCCCTCGATCTCGTCGGCGACCGCTGGACCCTGCTGATCGTCCGCGAGCTGCTGGCCGGCCCTCGCCGCTACACGGACCTGCACGCGGACCTGCCCGGCGTGAGCACGGACGTACTCGCCTCACGGCTGAAGGACATGGAGCGGGACGGGCTCAGCACGCGCCGCCGGTTGCCGCCGCCCGGGGCGGCCTACGTCTACGAACTCACCCCGCGCGGGCGCGAGTTGCTGCCCGTGCTGCAGGCGCTGAGCGTGTGGGGCCAGGGCGAGCTGGGTGAGCGTCGGCCCACGGACGCCCTGCGCGCCCACTGGTTCGCACTGCCCCTGCTGCGCTCACTGGAGGGGGAGGGGCTGGTCGAGGTCCGGCTGGAGGAGGGGGACTTCCACCTGTACGTCGGCACCGAGGACGGCCCGCTGTACGGCGACGGGCCCGCCCCCGGGGAACCCGACGCGCGACTGACCCTGGACGCCGAAACGGGCGCGGCCCTCGCGCGCGGCGAACTGACCCTGCCTGACGCGGTACGAGACGGACGGGTCACCGTCACCGGCGACGGCACCCTCGCGAAGGTGCTGCGCGAGGCGTGAGAGGCGGAAGGCCCGTCGGCCGCGGGCCTTGTGTGGGGTGTCAGGCGCTTGGCGGCGCCTGGGAGGGCCGTTCCGGCGTGTGGGTCGGCGCGTATTCGTGAGGCGCGGTGCGGCTGGGGCGGGTCGTCGTCGGCGGCGGGGGGACCCTCGCGAAGTCGCTGCGCGAGGCGTGAGAGGCGGAAGGCCCGTCGGCCGCGGGCCTTGTGTGGGGTGTCAGGCGCTTGGCGGCGCCTGGGAGGGCCGTTCCGGCGCGTGGGTCGGCGCGTACTCGTGAGGCGCGGTGCGGCTGGGGCGGGTCGTCGTCGGCGGCGGGGGGACCCTCGCGAAGGTGCTGCGCGAGGCGTGAGAGGGGGAAGGCCCGTCGGCCGCGGGCCTTGTGTGGGGTGTCAGGCGCTTGGCGGCGCCTGGGAGGGCCGTTCCGGCGCGTGAGGCAGGGCGTTTCGCGAGCACGGGCACCCTGGCTGTGGTGCGGGGTGAGGCCCGGATGGCAGAAGGCCCGCCGGATGCGGGCCTTCTGGGGGAGTGTCAGGCGCCGGGGGGCACCCGTGAGGGGCGTCCTGTACCGCGAGTGAGTGCGTAGCCGCCGACGCCTGCGAGCGCGGCCAGTACGCCGCCGATCGCGGTCCACACCCAACGGTCCGACCACCAGCCGGACGCCCAGCCGTCCTCGGGCTCGATTCTCGACAGCACGGCGGACTTCGGCGAATCCCCGTCCTCGGACTCGGAGGCCACGGCGACCCCCGGCACCAGCGGCTTCGCCAGCGAGCCGTCCACGGCCGCCGCGCCGCCGATGTCCTTGGAGCCGACCCGGACCGAGGCGCGGACCGGCTGGCCGAGGTCGGCCGGCGCCAGGCTCACCACGGTCAGCCGTATGTAGTACGTCCCCGGCAGCGGGTCGTCGGCCCACGGCTCCGACCAGGCGCGCACGGTACGCAGCGTGCAGGCCAGGTCGACCGAGGGCGTGCCCTGCGCCGCGGTGCGCGTCTGCGCCCCGTACTGGCAGGCCTGACGGCGCCGCAGTCCGTCGTACACGTCGATCTGCCAGGTCTGCGCCGCATGCGTGTCCGGCAGCTTCACCGTCGCCTCGACGGTGGGGCGCTGACCGGCGTCCGCGGGGAACGACCAGTACAGGTAGTCGCCCGTGGAGCCGACCGCCGTGGCCTGCTGCCCCTGCTCGAACTCCGTCGCCGTACGGAAGGACGTACCCGCCGAGGTCGGCGCCGAGCTGCCCGCGGAGGCGCTGGGCGACGGCGAGGAGTCGGCCGCCGCGGGAGCGGCCGCCAGCCCCAGTGCCAGCAGGGCCGCGCTCAACACACGTGTGATCCGCATCAGTTGGTCCTCCAGACCGCGACCCGCCAGCGTGACAGCCAGCCCCAGATCAGACCGGCCAGGAAGCCGACCAGCACCAGTACGCCGAGCAGCCACCAGCCGCGGCCGAGGCCGAAGGAGGCCACGTCGCTCGCGTGGGACGGGCCGTCGACCACGTCCACGGTCAGCTCCAGCGGCAGACCGGGCGTGGTCTTCACGCCGGAGGCCGCCGAGAAGGAGTTGGTGACCTGGAGGCAGACCGTCTCCGCGGCGGGCTTGTCGCTGTCGTCGTCGTCCCGTTCGGGCTTGGGGTAGCGCAGCCCGGTGGAGATGACGTCCGTACGACCGGTGCCCGCGGCCTCCCCGCGCACGATCTCGCGGCCGTGCACGGTGACGGCCCGCAGCAGCGCCCCGTAGTCCGGACCGACGGCCCGGTCGGCCGCCACGCTCACCGAGGCGCGCAGCTCCTGGCCCGCCATGACCTCCACGCGGTACCAGCGCTGCTGCCCGAACTCCTCGCGGTCCGTGTACAGACCGGACTTCAGGACCGGCGCGTCCGTGCACTGTGCGGCGCCCTCGGTGGCGACCGGAGTCACCACGGGGTTGGCCGCCCGGTCCACCAACTGGTTCACCTTGTCGGTGAGTTCGTCGGTGTGCTCGACCGAGGTGTAGGTGCCGCCGGTCGCCTCGGCGATACAGCTGAGCTGCTTGTTCAGCTTGGTGTCGGGAACCAGGCCGAGGGTGTCGATGGTCATCCCGATGCCCTTGGCGGCGATCTCGCGGGCCACCTCGCACGGGTCGAGCGGGGCGCAGGTGTCCTCGCCGTCGGTGATCAGCACGATCCGCTTGGAGCCGTCGCCGCCCCGCAGATCGTCGGCCGCCTTGAGGAGGGCCGGGCCGATCGGGGTCCAGCCGGTGGGCGAGAGGGTCGCCACCGCGGTCTTCGCCTCGGTGCGGTCCAGGGTGCTGACCGGGTAGAGCTGCGCGGTGTCCTTGCAGCCCGTCTTCCGGTCGTTGCCCGGGTAGTTGGCGCCGAGCGTGCGGATGCCGAGCTGGACCTCCGCGGGCGTCGCGTCGAGCACCTCGTTGAACGCCTGCTTCGCCGCGGCCATCCGGGTCCCGCCGTCGATGTCCCGGGTCCGCATGGAACCGCTGACGTCGAGGACGAGATCGACCTTCGCGGTGGCCTCGCCCGTGGGTTCGCCGGCCGTCGCCGCGGCCGGGAAGGCCGTCCCGGCCGCCAGGGCGGCGAGCAGGGCGCACACTCCTGCCGCCAGCCGTTGTCTTCTGATCATCGGCGGATCTTATTGATCAGATGTGCCGGGCTCCAAAACGAGCGTCAGCGGGTCGGCGGGCGCAGGGGATTGGGCAGCTCGGCCCACTGGTCACCGGGCGTCCCGGGCGACATCCGCATCAGCGTCAGCGCCTTCGTGGGCAGTGGCTCTTCGAGCAGCGCGGCCAGGTCGGGGGTGCGCGGCAGCTCCCGTACGGCCGACTTCAGTGCTGTCCCGAGTGCCGGCGCCGAACCCGCCGTACCGGCGAGGGCGCCCGCCACCAGCGACCCGAACAGCTTGCGCCGCAGCGCCGTCACGTCGTCGGTGACGATCCGTCCGGACAGCTCAGGCACCGGGAGGCCGTGCCGGGCCAGCCGCGCCGGGCTGACGCGGATGTCGGCGAGATCGCGGTAGACCAGCCGCAGCGGGGCACCCGTCGCCGAGAGGACGACCAGAAGGTTCTGGCCATGCGCCTCAAGGGCCACTCCCAGCTCCAGCAGGCGCAGGCCGACGGTGAGGGTGAGGCGGGTGAAGTCGGCGAGCCAGGCGGGGGATTCGGGCAGCGCGGTGGTGGCGAGCGCGGCCACCGGCACGACCCGCTCGCCACGGGCCGTCGAGGCGTACGTCTGCGGCGACTCCCGCAGCACTGCGGCGAGGTCCGCGGACTCGGCCGTGGCCGCACCCCAGGTGCGCGTGACGTGCAGCAGGCCGTCGGCGCGCGCCGTCAGTGACTCCGCGAACGCGGACAACGTCGCGGACAGCGCGATCGAGTAGCGCGAGATGTCCCGCACCGAGGACGTCAGCCGGGCGCTCAGCGCGGTCTTGACATGCGGGCCGCCGGGCACCGCGAGGGTGCGCAGGGACATCAGCGGGTGCGCGGTGAGCTGCACGTCGCAGCTCCGCTTGAGCACATGCGCCGCCTGCCACGGGTGCACCGGCAGCAACAGCCGTTCCCCGTCCCGCAGGTCGTCCGGCCACGCCCCGGTCACCAGGCACTCGTCGGCCCGGACCGGCAGCAGACCCAGCTCCACCCGCGGCCGGTGCTCGGGCCCGTAGGCCAGCTGCTCGGCCACCGAGAAACCCGGCCGGGAACGGCAGCCCGGGTGGAAGGGATGCCCGTCCACCACCCGCTGCTCCCACTCCCAGTCCCGCGCGGGCCACTCGTCCGGGCGGCGCTCCTGACCGGCCCGGGACAGCGCCAACGACGCCACGCTGTGCCCGAGTTCGGCCGCGAAGTCGACGCAGTGCGGCACCGCGAGGTCGGTCATCAGCCGCGCCGGATGGTCGTACGCCACGCTGTCCAGGTGCACGGCGGTGACGTAGGCGGCGGTGGCGTACGGATCCGCGGCCGGGCCGTGCAGCCGCCGTCCGTCGCTCAGGCGCAGGGTGAGACCGTCCCGGTCCGGGTGCCGGCCGGTGATCCACGGCAGCGGCTCATGGGCGAGCGCCCGCCACAGCCGGGTCAGCACGGCCGCCCGGGCACCCGGCAGCTCGGCCGCGTACCGTGACAGAAGCGCGGGGCGTACGACGGCCAGCTCGTCGGCGACCTCGGCCTCCGCGGGGTGGGGACGGTGCACGGGCGGGCTCCTCGGGTACGAGTAGGGCGTCACTGACGGGAGGTGACGGCATACATACTGATCGTCTCCGCCCCAATGGACCTCAGGGAACGAGTGGATCGCGTGGATCTCATCCCCCCGCACACCGGTGCCGACCCCGCCGTCCGTGCCGACGCATACGCGGCCGCACCGCTCCTGAACTGTCTGCTGCGTGAGGTGGCCCAGCCGGTCGGGCGGGCCGGCGAGCGCCTCACCTACCGGCTGCCCGGTGTCGACCGGCTGCTGCGGGTCCGCGGCGAGCGGCGGCCCGCCGAACCCGAGGTGTACGCGGCGGGCCACTGGCACCCCGTCGGCCACACCGAACTGGTCAAGCTCGTCGCCGAGGAACTGCGCCGCCACACGGGCCTGTCCAACCACGAACTCCCCGCCGAGATGATCGACAGCCGGGACGCCGTGGCCGCACTGCTGGCCGCCCGCGCCAGGGTGACGGCGCCCGAGGACCCGTACCGGCGCTCCGAGCAGTCCCTGATCACCGGCCACCCCTGCCATCCGGCCCCCAAGGCACGCGGCGGCGGCCCGGTCGCGGGCTGGCTGCCGTACGCACCCGAGGCCCACGCCCGCTTCCCGCTGGCGCTGCTCGGGGTGCGCGCGGACCTGGTCGTCGAGGAGGGCGACACCTCGGCGCTGGACGCCCTCGGCGAGGCCCCGCCCGGCTACCGGCTGCTGCCCGCCCACCCCTGGCAGCTGGACCTCGTGGACCTCGCGCCCGCCTTCGCCGACGGCCGCCTGGTCCGGCTGGGCGCGACCGCCTTCGAGGCCTGGCCCACGGCCGCGATCCGCACCCTCTACGCCCCCGAGCACGACCTCTTCCTGAAGTTCAGCCTCGACGTCCGCATCACCAACGACATCCGTCGGCTGTGGCGCCACGACCTGCTGAAACTCCGCCGCACGGATGAGGCGGCGGCCGCCGCCCTCGCCGCCGTGGACGGCCCTGCGGCCTGGCTCGGCGACCGCGGCTACCGCACCGCCGACTTCGCCTTCGAGGAACTCGCCGTCCTGGTGCGCGACGGGCTGCACGGCCATGTGCTGCCCGGCACCACCCCGCTGCTCGCCGCGGGCCTGGTGGAGGGCTTCGCGGGCAGCCCGCTCGACGGGGCCGGCGACCCGGAGGCCTGGTGGGAGGCGTACCTCACGGCCGTCGTGCCCCCGGTGCTGGCAGCCTTCGCCGACCACGGGGTCGTACTCGAGGCACATCTGCAGAACACGCTGGTCGCCGTCGACACGGACGGCACCCCGGTGCAGGCGCTGTTCCGGGACGCCGAGGGCGTGAAGCTGCTGCCGGAGGTGCCGCGCGCGGCCGGCTGGGAACGGCTGGTCTACTGCCTGGTCGTCAACCACCTCACCGAGGTCGCAGCCACCCTGGCCGAACGGCATCCCGGCCTCGACCCCTGGCCCGCCGCCCGCCGCGAACTCGCCCGCCACGACCTCCCCGAGACCGCCGCCCTGCTCACCGCCCCGACCATTCCCGGCAAGACGAACCTGCTGCTGCGCTGGACGGGCGCGGACGGCGCGGACGCCCGCTATCTGCCGCTGCCGAACCCACTCGCCGCAGGTCAGAAGCGCTCGTAGCAAGGAATTGGCCAAGCTTTCTCAAAATCGACCCACAGGGATCTATTAGGTAAGCCTTCCCTCATCTAGTTTTCGGGGGTACCTCTCCGCTCTTCCCACTGGAGTCCCCCGAATGTCCGGTTCCCAGGTAGCCCTGCTCGGCGCCATCGCAGGGTTCACCATCTACCTCGGCCTGCCCCTCGGCCGACTGCGCAACCCCAGCCCGCGGCTGCGCGCAGGTCTGAACGCCGTCGCCATCGGCATTCTGATCTTCCTGGTCTGGGACGTCCTGACCCACGCCTGGGAGCCGGTCGACGAGGCGCTGGGCAAGCACGACTGGGGCACCGTGTCCTCCGGAAGCCTGACCCTCGCCGTGGGCCTCGGAGTCGGTCTGATGAGCCTGGTGTACTACGACGGCTGGATCGCCCGTCGTGCCGCCTCCGCAGCGCGGCCCGCCGGCCCCGGTGCCGCCGCCTCCGCCGAGCTGGCCCCCCGGGTCCGCAGCCAGGCCGGCTCGCTCGCGCTGATGATCGCCACCGGTATCGGCCTGCACAACTTCGCCGAGGGCCTGGCCATCGGCAACTCCGCGGCCCAGGGCGAACTCTCCCTCGCCGTACTCCTCATCATCGGCTTCGGGCTGCACAACGCCACCGAGGGGTTCGGCATCGTCGCTCCGCTGGCCGCCGAGGGTGAACGCCCCTCATGGGCCACGCTGTTGCTGCTCGGCCTGATCGGCGGCGGCCCCACCTTCCTCGGCACCGTGGTCGGCCAGCACCTGGTCGACGACACCGTGTCGATCGCCTTCCTGGGTCTGGCCGCGGGGTCGATCCTCTACGTGGTCATCGAGCTGCTGGCCGTCGCCCGCAAGGCCGCGCTGAAGACCCTGACCACCTGGTGCGTCCTGCTGGGCCTCGTCCTCGGCTTCGCCACCGACGCCGTCGTCACCGCCGCCGGGGCCTGAAGCCTCCGCACGTCGCTGCTGAGTGCCGGTCAGGGCGCGGTGCAGGAGTGGGGGAGCGGTGAGCGTGCGCGGGGACGGTGGGTGCGCAGCCGCCTGGTGACCTGGGCGAGGTCGGCGATGAAGAGCCGGGCGAGTTCGGTGGTGAAGCCGGGGCGCACGACCAGACGCAGGACGGAGACGTCCTGGCAGGGTTCGGGGAAGGCGTAGGCGGGCAGCTGCCAGCCGCGGGCACGCATCGCGTGGGACACGTCGAACACCGTGAAGTCCGCCGTGCCGGGAGCGAGGCGGAAGGCGAAGGCGGGAAGCTCGGAGCCGTCCGTGATCAGTTCGTACGGCGTCATGTTCCGGATCCGGGCGGCCAGTGCGAGGGCGGTCGTACGGCACTGGCCGGCCAGTTTCCTGAGCCCTTCGAAGCCGTAGCGCAGGAAGTTGTAGTACTGGGCGACGACGTGGGCGCCGGGGCGGGAGAAGTTGAGGGTGAAGGTGGGGGAGGTGCCTCCGAGGTAGTCGACGTGGAACACCAGGTCCTCGGGGAGGGTTTCGGCATCTCGCCACAGGGCCCAGCCGAGGCCGGGGAAGACGTGGCCGTACTTGTGTCCCGAGGCGTTGATGGACGCGATGCGTTCGAGCTGGAAGTCCCACATGAGACCGGGATCGAGGAAGGGCGCCACCAGCGCGCCGGAGGCGCCGTCGACATGCACGGGGATGTCGGTTCCGGTGGCGGCCTGGTATCCGTCCAGGGCCATGCAGATGTCCGCGACCGGCTCGTAGGAGCCGTCGAAGGTGGAGCCGAGGATGGCGACGACACCGATGGTGTTGTCGTCGCAGTAGGCGGTGAGCGTGTCGGCGGTGAGGTGGTACCGGCCCGGCTCCATGGGGACGTAACGGGGCTCCACCTCGAAGTAGTTGGCGAATTTCTTCCAGCACACCTGGACGTTCGCGCCCATCACGAGGTTCGGGTGCGCGGTGTCCTTGCCCTGTGCACGCCGACGGGCCTGCCAGCGGCGCTTGAGCGCGAGCCCGGCGAGCATGGCCGCCTCGCTGGACCCGGTGGTGGAGCAGCCGCGCACCTGCTCCGGGTGCGGCGCGTGCCACAGCCGGGCGAGCATCTGCACGCAGCGTTCTTCCATCGCGGTGATCTGCGGGTACTCGGCGCGGTCCGCGAGGTTCTTCTCGGCGGTCTCGGCCATGAGCTGCCGGGCCTGTGGCTCCATCCACGTCGTCACGAAGGTGGCGAGGTTGAGCCGCGCGTTGCCGTCGAGCATCAACTCGTCCCGTACGCGGCGGCAGACGGCGTCGGGCGATGATTCCGAGCTGGGCAGTTCGTCGGACGGGAGGAAGAGGTCCTCGGCCGAGTGCCGGCGGGAGAGGGGGGACGTGATCAGGGAGTCGGGCTCTGTTTCCGGCATGACGCCGGTGTCCGGGGTGGGCATGGGAGGGTGAAGGCCTTTCTGGCGTGTGCGAACCGCGTACATCTCGGACGCTAGATCCTCCACGGAGTCGGCATATGTGCCGATTACACCGATCCAGTGATCGATTTGCATACTAATGGGCTGGATTTTCCACGTGTCAATGCTGATCATGGGTTGGCCGTGGCAATGCCGACGGCGCGGCGCCCTCCGGAGGCAACGGGAGTCGCATGTTTCGGCAACCGCCGCTGATTCGGAGAGGTTCGATCAAGGGGTGGTTGGGGCAACTGCGGTGTCCCTAAGATGTATTGCCTTGCGTGCTGATGCGCTTCGATGGCGCGGGAGTGGGGGCGACGATGGAGTCGGGAAAGCGTTTGTCGACGAAGATTGATGCGACGGTTCCGACGGCCGCTCGTATGTACGACCACTATCTGGGCGGCAAGGACAACTACGCCGTCGACCGGGCTGCCTGCGAGGAACTCGACAAGGTCGTGCCCAGCACCCGGGCGCTCGCCCTGAACAACCGGCGCTTCCTGCAGCGGGTGGTGGGGACGCTGGCGCGGGATTACGGCATGCGCCAGTTCCTCGACCACGGATCGGGGCTGCCGACGCAGAACAACGTGCACCAGGTGGCCCAGCAGATCGATCCGGCGTCGCGTGTGGTCTACGTCGACAACGACCCGATGGTCCTGGTGCATGGCCGGGCCCTGCTGGAGCAGAACGAGCGCACCGCCGTCATCCAGGCGGACCTGCGCGACACCGAGGTGATCTTCTCCCATCCCGACACCCAGCGGCTGATCGACTTCTCGCAGCCGGTGGCGGTGCTGTTCAACTCGGTGTTCCACTGCATCCCGGACAGCGACAGCGACGGGCCCCTGGCAGTGGTACGGCGAGTGGCCGAGCGGCTCGTGCCCGGCAGCTGTCTGGTGATGTGCCAGCTGGTCAGCGACGACCCCGAGGTGCGGGACTTCGTCACCAATTTCATGGATCAGGCCACGCAGGGACACTGGGGCCGGGTGCGGCAGGAGCAGGACGTCGCGGAGTGGTTCGAGGGGATGGAGATTCTCGAACCGGGCCTGGTGGAGGTGTCCACCTGGCGGCCGGACAGCGAAGTGGCGCCGCGTCAGCTCACCCAGGAGTGGATCGAGTTCGGCGGTGTGGGCCGGCTCCGGTAGTGAGGCGCCCGGGGGTCATGCCCCCGCGTAGCGCCGCTCGGCGGTGTCACGGAGGAGGGCCAGCGACTCACGGGGATCGAGGGCCTCGTCGGCCAGCCGGTCCAGGATCACCCGGTACTCCTCCGTCTCGTCCCGGTCCTCCAGGAAGGTGGCGCTCCTGATGTGCTCGAGATAGACGATGTCGGGCAGGTCGAGACCGCCGAAGCGCAGGTAGGTGACGGGGATGGCCGGCGCGGACGCGTTCGTCACGTCCAAGGGGACGATCTGGACGGTCACATGGGGCAGCTGAGCCATCGTGACCAGGTGCTCCAGCTGCCCGCGCATCACTTCGCGGCTGCCCAGGATGCGCAGCAGCACCGACTCGTCGATGACCGCCCAGAGCTGCGGCGCATCCGCCCGCCGCAGCAACTCCGCCCGTCGCATACGGAGTTCGACGCGGCGCTCCACCTCGCGGGCCGGGGCCGTGGGCAGTCCGCGCTCCACCACGGCGCGGGTGTAGGCCGGAGTCTGCAGCAGTCCGGGCACGTACTGGATCTCGAACGTGCGGATCGCCTGGGCGGCTTCCTGCAGCCCGACCAGCCGGTCGAACCACTCCGGCATCAGCCGCTTGTCGAAGCGCTGCCACCACCCCGGTTCCCCGGCCCGGCGCAGCAACTGCAGCAGCACCGACGTCTCGTGGTCCTCCGTCTTGTACAGCTCCAGCAGGGCTCGCACATCGCTCTCGGTGGGCGGGCGGCGGCCCTTGCCCGCCTCGATGCGCGACAGTTTCGCCGGGCTGAACCCCACTGCGCGGGCAGCCTGTTCCTGAGCGAGGCCGACGTCTTCGCGGATGCCTGCCAGCTGCACCCCGACCAGCATCTTCAGCAGGGTCGGAGCGGGTTCGGTGCTCTTCAGATACGGTTCGAGGCGGGAGATGCGCGGTGACTCGCTGTGCATCCTGACTCCCTGTGGACAGGCGACGACACGCCGCATTATCGCATTGCCGTGTCCGCCGGTGCATGCCTCGGCCGAAGCGCGCCGCCGGGAACCGCGTCACAGCAGGTGGTCGAACTCGCCGTCCTTCGCGCCCGCCAGGAAGGCGGCCACCTCGACCGGCGTGTAGACGAGGGCCGGCCCGTGCGGGTCACGGGAGTTGCGCATGGCGATGCCTCCTCCGGGCAGGGCGGCCACCTCGACGCAGTTCCCCTCGGCATTGCTGTGACGGCTCTTGATCCAGTCCACGCCCAGCGAACTGGCCCGCACCCCATTCTGAACTGACGGCACGACACTCTCCTTGCAGGTGTTCCGTCACGCCGGCGACCTGGCGCCCCATGGGTGCGGGCCATCGGCGTGCGGGGACGGACTCCCTCTCGACGCGCGCAATTTCCCGTGAAATTGCACGAAGTCGTTCTCGGCGTGGATAATAGCCAAGGCGTCAACCTCCATGCAGACGCCCCGTTTCCTGACGTCCTCTCAGGGAGGCGCTGTGTCGTCCGCGCACCCAGCAGCCTTGTTCAGCCCGGCTACGAGCACGGCCGATCGGAGTGCACCGCAGGATGTGCGCACGCATGGCGCGCCCACAACAGCCGCCCTGCGCCTGCCCGACACCGGCCATGAATGCGCCCAAGCGCGCGCCTTCACCCACCGCACCCTGACCTTCTGGCAGTTGGGCCACTGCCGTGACGACGCGCTGAGCATCGTCTCCGAACTCGTCGCCAACGCCGTGGTGCACGCCCGGCCGGACAACCCCGCGGACGAGGTCGCGCCCGGGGTGTGGCTGAAGCTCACCCTGCGCCCCCGCCACCTGGTGTGTGCCGTCACCGACCAGGGCAGCGGCCTGCCGGCCTGCCCGAGGACAACGGACCACCTCCACGAGCACGGCCGCGGTCTGCACATCGTCGACGCCCTGTCCCAGCACTGGGGCTGGACCCGCTCCGCCCCCACCGGCAAGACCGTCTGGGCCATGCTGCCCACCCGGCGCAGCGTCCGGGCCGACGGGACGGCGACGCCCTGACACGATGAGCAGGATTGTGAGACACGACCGGTCGGCCGCCACGCTCGGGGACGTGGCGCAGGTGCCGTGGCGCGAGATCAAGGACACCACGGGCTCCGCTGCGGCCATCCCCTTCCTGCTCGCCGCCCTCGCCTCGGGCGACGCAGGGGCGGCCCGCACCGCGCTGGAAGGGCTGCGCAACCGGATCTGCCGGTACGGCTTCGTCGTCGACCAGGCGACCGCCGTCACCGTCCCCTTCCTGTGGGACCTCGCCCTGCGCCCCGAGGTCACCTGCCGGGCCCAGATCCTCGACCTGCTGCGGAACATCGCCGGCGCGCGACAGTGGGAGACCACGGCCGCCGCCTACCCGAAGCTGCGCCGCCGCCATGGCCACTACGTCGCCTGGGAGGACGCGGCCCGCCGCGCCGTCCGTGCGCACAGCGGTGCCATCCCGCGGCTGCTGAACGATCAGAACGCCGAACTGGTCCACGCCACCGAGGAACTCGCCTCGGCACTGGCCACCTGACGAGGTCTTGCGGGGCCCGGCAGCGACGCCCGTGGAGCCTGCGGCAAGTGCCTGCACCTGGAAGCCCGCGTCGGCGATCACCCCCCGGTTACTATGCTCACTTCATGCCGGAGGCCGGAAGCAAGGGGCGGACGGCCATGGCCGGTCTGCTGGGGGTGACCTGAGGACATGCTGAGAGAGGTCACCGCGACCCGCTACGTCGCCCCTCTGCGGTCCGGCGGCTCCGTCCCCGGAGTCGTCGAGGCCGACGACCTGGGGACGTACGTGGTGAAGTTCACCGGGTCCGCGCAGGGCCGCAAGGCGCTGGTCGCCGAGGTGATCGTCGGGGAGCTGGCCCGGGCGCTCGGGCTGCGCTTTCCCGAGCTGGTGCTGGTGCACTTCGACCCGGCGATCGCCGACGGCGAGCCCCACCAGGAGGTGCGGGAGCTGCACAGCGCCAGCGCGGGGATCAACCTCGGCATGGACTACCTGCCGGGCGCACGGGACTTCACCCCGGAGGTCGCGAAGTCGTTCCCGGTCGATGCGCTGGAGGCGGGCCGGATCGTCTGGCTCGACGCGCTGACCGTGAACGTGGACCGCACGGTCCACAGCTCGAACCTGATGGTCTGGCCGACGCTCGGGACCGTACCGCCGCGGCTGTGGCTGATCGACCACGGCGCGGCCCTCGTCTTCCACCACCGCTGGGACAGCTCGGACCCCACCAAGGCGTACGACTTCCGGCATCACGCCCTCGGCCACTACGCCCCCGACGTGCGGGCGGCCGACGCGGAGCTGGCGCCGAAGGTGACGCGGGAGCTGCTGCGGGGCATCGCCGCGGAGGTCCCCGACGCCTGGCTGGCCGGAGAGGAGGGCTTCGCGACCCCGGACGACATCCGGGCCGCCTACGTGGACTACCTCCACGCGCGCGTGCAGGCCTCCGCGGACTGGCTCCCCACCGACTTCCCCACCCGGGAGGAACTCGCCGCCGAGGAGGCCCTCCGGACGGCGCGTACCCAGCAAGGCCGCCCGGACTGGCTGAAGCGGGTCCCCGACCTGCACGGCAAACCGGCGGCGGAACAGGATTGGTCGGTGCACCTCGGATGAGTCCCGTCGTACAGATCGAGTACTGCACCCAGTGCCGCTGGCTGCCCCGCGCGGCCTGGCTGGCACAGGAGCTGCTCACCACCTTCGAGGCGGAGCTGACCGAGCTGTCGCTCAAGCCCGGCACCGGCGGCGTCTTCGTCGTCCGGGTCGACGACGAGGTGGTCTGGGACCGCCGCGAACAGGGCTTCCCGGAGCCGACGGCCGTGAAGCAGGCCGTACGCGACCGAGTGGCCCCGGGAAGGTCCCTGGGCCACTCGGACAAGGCGTCGCAGGACTAGCTCGGCAGTAGGTCAGCCCTTGAGCTGCTCGTACGCGGGCAGCGTGAGGAAGTCCGCGTAGTTCTCGTCGAGGGAGACCTGCAGCAGCAGGTCGTGGGCCTGCTGCCAGTGGCCGGCCGCGAAGGCCTCCTCGCCGATCTCCTGACGGATGTTGGACAGCTCCTCGGCGGCGACCTTGCGAGCCAGCTCCGGGGTGGCCTTCTCGCCGTTCTCGAACTCGACGCCCGCGTTGATCCACTGCCAGATCTGCGAGCGGGAGATCTCGGCGGTGGCCGCGTCCTCCATCAGGTTGAAGATGGCGACCGCGCCGAGCCCGCGCAGCCAGGCCTCGATGTAACGGATGCCGACCTGCACGGCGTTGACCAGGCCGTTGTACGTCGGCTTCGCGTCCAGGGAGTCGACGGCGATGAGGTCGGCGGCCTCGACGTGGACGTCCTCACGCAGCCGGTCCTTCTGGTTGGGCTTGTCGCCGAGCACCTTGTCGAAGGACTCCATGGCGATCGGGACCAGGTCGGGGTGGGCGACCCAGGAGCCGTCGAAACCGTCGTTCGCCTCACGGTCCTTGTCGGCACGGACCTTCTCGAAGGCGACCTTGTTGACCTCGGCGTCCCGGCGGGAGGGGATGAACGCGGCCATGCCGCCGATCGCGTGCGCGCCGCGCTTGTGACAGGTGCGGACGAGGAGTTCGGTGTACGCCCGCATGAACGGCGCCGTCATCGTGACCGCGTTGCGGTCTGGCAGGACGAACTTGGCGCCGCCGTCACGGAAGTTCTTGACGATGGAGAACAGGTAGTCCCAGCGGCCCGCGTTCAACCCCGAGGCGTGGTCGCGGAGTTCGTAGAGGATCTCCTCCATCTCGTACGCGGCCGTGATCGTCTCGATCAGGACGGTGGCGCGGATGGTGCCCTGCGGGATGCCGAGGTAGTCCTGCGCGAAGACGAACACGTCGTTCCACAGGCGCGCTTCGAGGTGCGACTCGGTCTTCGGGAGGTAGAAGTACGGGCCCTTGCCGAGGTCAAGCAGGCGCCGGGCGTTGTGGAAGAAGTACAGGCCGAAGTCGACGAAGGCGCCCGGGACGGGGGTGCCGTCGGCGTCGACGAGGTGGCGCTCGTTCAGGTGCCAGCCGCGCGGGCGCATGACGACCGTCGCCAGCTCCTCGTTCGGGCGCAGGGCGTACGACTTGCCGCTCGCCGGGTCGGTGAAGTCGATGGCGCGGGTGTACGCGTCAGCCAGGTTGACCTGGCCGAGGACCACGTTCTCCCAGGTCGGCGCGGAGGCGTCCTCGAAGTCCGCGAGCCACACCTTGGCGCCCGAGTTGAGGGCGTTGATGGTCATCTTGCGGTCGGTGGGGCCGGTGATCTCCACCCGGCGGTCGTTCAGGGCGGCGGGGGAGGGGGCCACCTTCCAGGAGTCGTCCGCGCGGATCGCGGCCGTCTCCGGCAGGAAGTCGAGCGTGGAGGTGCGGGCGATCTCGGCGCGGCGCTCCGCGCGGCGGGCGAGGAGTTCGTCACGCCGGGGCGTGAACCGCCGGTGCAGCTCGGCCACGAAGGCCAGGGCCGCCTCCGTGAGGACCTCCTCCTGCCGCGGCAGCGGCTCGGCGTCGACGATGGCCAGCGGGGACGGCGCTGGTGCGGACATGAGCTGTCACTTCCTTCAGCGGTGGCACCGGGTGCCAGTCGAACCGGGTACGGCGAGGGGCGCCCCTGGAGCGGTAGGGCGCTTCTGAACAGTGGATACTAGTTTCCTCATTGTGGAAGTTCAATGGTTTGTTGATATCGAGATTCTCCGGGTCGAGGGAAGGTGGCGCTCGGTGCCACCCCGGTCACTCAAGGTTCAAGGTTCACTCAAGGTGGACCAGATCGGCTTCCGTGTCGATGTCGTACGGCTGTGCCACGTCCCCGCACTCGACGAGCGCGATCGCCGACTCGTGCGCCTTGAGGTAGGCGCGGGCCCCGCGGTCCCCGGTGGCGGTCTCGGCGATGCCCGCCCAGTGCGCCCTGCCGAAGAGGACGGGATGGCCGCGTACGCCCTCGTAGGCGGCCGAGACCAGGGAGCGCTCGTCCCGGTAGGCGGCCAGCACCCGCCCGGCCGCCTCGGGGCCGATCCCCGGCTGGTCGACGAGCGAGACGAGCGCGGCGCACGCACCCGTACCGGCCAGTGAGTCCAGCCCGGCCCGCAGTGAGGTGCCCATGCCCTGTTCCCACTCCGGGTTCTCCACGAGCACGCACCCCTCCAGCTCGGCCCGCTCCCGTACGGCGTCGGCCCGCGCCCCCAGGACCACGTGGACACGGGTGCAGCCGGCCGCGCGCAGCACGCCGACCGCATGCTCGACGAGCGGCCGTCCGTGGTGCTGAAGCAGCGCCTTAGGGCGCCCGCCGAGCCGCCGGCCGCCGCCGGCGGCCAGGACCAGCCCGGCCACCTGCTGTTCGTTCTCCGTCATGCGTCCTGCATACCTGACGCCAGTGCGAGTGCACGGTTTCCGGGGGCTGAATTTCGGTCCTCACAGTGGCGCACGGGGCATCGGGTGGCGTTTACTGACCCGCGTCCCCCGGCGCCCGACCAGCGCCACGGGGCCGCACCGCGGGAGTACGAGGAAACTGCGCACGAGGGCGTGCGAGGGGGAGAGCTGTGTTGCGGAGCTTGGGGCAGAGGCCAGTGACCGGCAGCGACGAGGACCCGAGAGTGGCGGAACTGCGGACCGCGGTGTCCCGGCTGCGCCGCGAACTCGCCGCGCACCCCGCCGAGTTCCCCGACCGCGGCATAGCCGAGGACGAACTCGCCGCCCTCGCCGCCATGACGATCGACGGCGCCCCCGAAATCCCCCGGCTGCGCCGGTCGCTGCTGCTGATCGCCGGCGCGATCGGGTCCGTGAGCGCGCTGGCCAGGGGCCTGTCGGACGTACGCAACGCGGTGGACCTGTTCGGGGAACCACCGCGCCGCTGAGCCGCCTTCCGGGGCCCGCTCAGACCTCGACGACCAGTTCGTAGCCGCTGCTCTGCATGTCCTCGCACAGGACGTAGGCGGCGTCGAAGCGCTCCTTGAACTCGGGGGAGCCCTGCCAGGCGCGCATCGCGTCGAGGTCCTGCCAGCTGGCGAAGGACACGAAGGAGTTCGGGTTGCGGACGTCGCGGATCAGACGAGCCCCGAGGAACCCCTCGTTCGCCTCCTTGGTCCAGGTCAGGAACTCCCGCCAGCGTTCGATGAACTCGTCGGCGTTACCCTCCTTGACCTGCCACTTCCCCGAGGACCAGTGCTTGTTCTCCTGCAGCATGGTGGACACCTCGCTCCGCTTCCGCACTGCCGGTCCCCCGGTTTCCAGGCTAGGCCCTTTCGTTTGGATCAGGTCGGCCGTAGGGAACCGCGCCTTGCAGCCGCCCCGAGCGGGGTCATGAGGGGTCCCCCCGCTCGGGCGAAGCCGAGAGTGGGGGAGCGTGCAGCTGCAAGGCGGAGGAGGC
>NZ_JBITLY010000011.1:0-281837 GCF_044465725.1 Streptomyces sp. NPDC049541
GTTACAGGACCTGCTGCGCTGCTGGGACGGAACCTGCACCACCTGCGGCCGCCCCCTCACCACAAGCAGAACCAGAACCTAACGAAGCACTACTATGAGCTTGTAACGTGATCACGATCCGGCTCACTGGTCGCCCTGCAACGCTTCCTCGGCAAGACCACCAGCCGAGAGATCGCCGACCGAGCCCGCGCCCCCTGCCTCGGGGACAGGGCCCAGCGCGGGCGGCGGGGCCGGCCCGCGAGGGCGTCCAGCATCCGCTTGCGCTCAGCGACCGTCTTGCGCACGTGTGCCGAGCCCACCGGCGTGCTCCCGGCCACCCAGGCGAGCATCACGTCCGTCAGAGCCTGGCCGACCTCGGTGTGGTTCACCTGGAAGAGGTCGGCCGTCGGCCAGGATCCCGTGGTCTTGTAGCGGCTCGCCGAACTCACGGAAGTAGTGCACGCAGTTGAAGTTGTGGTCCTCGACGAAGGGGAAGACCGCTTCCGCGATGGACGCTAGTTCAGCACGATGCGCCAGCGGTTGTCGGCGGTGCCGTCGTCCGCGTCCTGGACCGCGAACGCGCCGACGGCGGTGGAGTTGCCCGCGATGGCGAGCAGTTTGCCGCTGTTCACGTTGCGGATCTTGTAGGTCCCGTCGCCCTGGTCGAGCAAGGTCCATTTGTGGTCGGCGGTGCCGTTGTCCGACCACTGCAGAACGGTCGCGCCATCTGCCGTGTCCATGTTCAGTACGCCGAGCACCTTGCCGCTGTTGGCGTTGCGGAAGCGGACCGCGCTTCCGTCAGTGATCATTTCCCAGTTGTGGTCGGCGGTGCCGTTGTCCGTCCATTGCAGAGCGCGGCCGCCGTTGGCCGTGGACATGTTCTGGATGCCCAGCAGGAGACCGCTGCTCGCGTTGGCGAGACGGACGGTGTTGCCGGTGGTGTTCCAGTAGACGGTGTAGTTGAAGCCGTGCGCGTCGTAGAACGGGCCCAGGTTGACGCTGGAGCCGCTGGAGGTGGCGGTGAAGGCGAGTGAACTGCTGCTGGTCCGCTTGATCGAGGACGTGTTCAGCGGGGGGAGGGAACTGAGCGAGGTGTCGCCGTAGTTGCCGGCCAGGACCACCGGACCGTAGGTGATCGCGGCGACGTTCGCGTTGTCGTTGGCCGGTCGGATGCCGATCCGCATGGGCAGGCGGACGGTGACCGTGTCACCGGAGGTCCACGAGCGGTTCAGGGTGGCGTAACTGCCGGGCGTGGTGGAGATGTTCTGCGCGACGCCGTTGACGCTGATGGTGGCCCCGGTGGTCCAACTCGGTATGCGGATGCGCATAGCCCACGTTCCGCTGACGCTGCCGGTGACCTGAAGGGTCGTCGTGTCACTGACGGGGTAGGTCGTCGTCTGGGTGACGGTGATCCCGCGCTCCGTCCAGCTGAGCACCGACGGCACGAACAAGTTCACGGTCAGCGTGGTGTCGTTGTGGAAGTAGATGGAGTCCATCAGCCTGGTGTGCACCTCCAGGCCCGTGCCCTGGCAGCACCAGAAGGTGCCGTAGTCGGTGCTCCAGGTGCCGCCGCCCAACGCCGGGCCCACACCGCGTCGGCCTCCCGGCTTGAGGGGGGTGAAGTAGGTGACGTGGCCATGGTCGTCGGCCGGGTTCTGCTGGCCGATGATCTGGTTCAGCCACGCCCGCTCGTAGTAGTCGAACAGTGCGACGCGGTTCGGGTCGAGCGTGAAAAGCTCCCGGGTGAGGGTGAGCATGTTGATGGTGTTGCAGCTTTCGCACGTGTCGTTGGTCAAGTAGCCGGCGATGGCGTTCGGGGCGCGGAAGTGCTCCGCCTGACTGTTGCCGCCGATGGCGTAGGTGTGCGCGTTGACGGTGATGTTCCAGGCGTTGGTGGCGATGTCCCGGTAGCGGGTGGTGCCCGTGGCCTTGTACTCCCGGGCGGCACCGATCCACTTGGGGACCTGAGTGTTGGCGTGAATTCCGTTGAGCTGGTCCTGGTTGGCCGCCAGTGGGTCGAACACCGCGGCGTGGTCGAACCGCTGGGCGACGGTGAGCCAGCGCGTGTCGCCTGTCTGCTGGTAGAGATCGGTCAGTACGGCGTTCATGCCGCCGAACTCGACGCGCAGCATGGTCTGCATCTGCTGGGTGGTCAGCCGGCCGGTGCGCCAGTCGACCCATCCGGCCAGGGCGAGGAGCACGTCCCGGGCTTGGGTGCTGCCGATGTGGCGCCATACGTCCAGCAGGCCGGTGAGGGTCTTGTGGATGGTGTAGTACAGCACCTCGCCACTGGTTCCCTGCTCGAGAGCAGTGAAGTTGGACTCGGGGTAGCCGGAGAGGTACCCGGGATTGAAGCCCGCGGCGGTGTTGTTGGCCTGGCACTTGGCCAGTTCCGCGACCATGTAGGTGGCCTTGTCCCGGCAGGCGGTGTCCCCGGTCACGGCGTACGACTGTGCCCATGCCGTGAGGAAGTGTCCCTGGATATGGGTGCGGAAGCCGAAGTTCGGCGCGTCCCAGCCGCCGTTGGCGGTGGCACCGTTGGTGGACAGCTTGTGGGTGGCGCGGAAGTTGTACAGCAGCCGGTCGACATCGATGAACCGCAGGTAGTTCTGGGTGCGGTTCTGGTTGTCCAGCCACCGGCTTGCGGTGAGTCGTACCTGGCCGAGTTCGAAGGGGTGCGCCAGGACCCCGATGTCGGTCCTCACGGGGGCGATGGCCGCTTGGGCGCAAGACGCACCGAGGAAGGACCCGGTGGCAGAGGCGGCCACGGTGGCCCCGGCCAGTTGCAGGAGACGACGCCTGCTGACGGAGGGTGACATCTTGAGCCTTTCGATACGGCAGAGCGACTGCTTGGACTTTTGATGTGCCGGCTCACACGTCCGACGGTCGGGCGTGGCGCGTCACGGGCATGTGTGCTGCCGACGCGGCGCCCTACGGCCGACAGGCCGACGACACCTTCCTTACGGTTCGACTTTTCAAACGTCGTCCGAAATATGGAACGCAGATCTTCGCTGACACATGGGATGGATTAACGGATATGGACGTTGCTTGTGTCTAGCCGTGTGAACACAAAAATTCTGACGCGATGGCCTGCGGACGGGCCGTACAGCCGCTCCGAGCATGCGGGTTGGCGGTCGGACGGGGCGCATCTCGTATGAGTCGGGCCAGGGGGCCGGGACAGTGCCGTATCGCTCATCTGTACGTTCGGCCGATCGGATGTGTCGGATGTATTGACGCGCCCTCTTTTCCGGATCTAGCCTCTGCCCGATTTCCCGAACAGTGTTCGATATGTCGTCCAACCTCTGATCGAATAGCGAGGTGGCCATGAAGGCTTCCGTCCGAAGTGCCGCCCACCTGAAGCGCCTTCACGGGCGCTGAGAGGCACAGCCGCGCGGCCCGTGTCGCAACCGCCGCACCCGGGCGGACTCATGTGCTCGCGCGCCCTGACCCACCGTCACCACGGCGAAGCGGCGAAACGCCGTCGTTCGGATCCGTCCTTCCGGCTCGCGCGGCAGCCGGGTCCCATCCCGCCCACTCCGAGACCAAGTTCCCCCCGCCACCCCGCTCCCCCTCCGCCCGGCGGTGGCACCCGCACACGACAGGAGATCCCGTGTCTGCGCTCCGCGCCCGGCTGACGGTGATATTGCTCGCCGCGTGCCTCCTCTTCACAGGGCAAGTCCTGACCACGTCCCAGCGGGCGGCGGCCGCCGACCCCGGCTACCTGATGGTGCACTTCACCGGCGATTCCGCGACCGGTCAGATGCTGTACCTCGCGCACAGCACGGACGGCCTGCACTGGAACGACCTCAACGGTGGAGCGCCGGTCCTGAACTCCACGATCGGCACCAAGGGAGTGCGTGACCCCGCACTGGTGCGCTCACCTGACGGGAGCAAGTACTGGATCATCGCGACCGACCTGTGCATCCGCTGCGGCTCGACGTACACCAACGGCAGCCCCAATTTCGTGGTGTGGGAGTCGACCGACCTGGTGACCTGGTCGAAGCCGTGGCTGCTCGGCGCCGCCGGACTGATCCCCGGCGGAAAGAACGCGTGGGCGCCGGAGGCGATCTGGAATCCCGAGACCAACGACTACGTCCTGTACTGGGCGACGAACGCCACGGTGAACGGCGTCTTCAAGTACCGCATTTATTCCGCCCGCACCAAGGACTTCCGCACCATCACGACCCCGCAGATCTGGATCGACCCCCCGGGCAGCACGCCGGTCGTCGACACCCAGATGACGGAGGTGCCCGCCGGTACCGGCCCCTACCGCTACCTGCGAGTCTCCGGCGACGGCCAGAACAACGTCGAGGGCAGCAACTCGATCCTGGGGACGTGGACCAATCTCGGCAATCTCTCCAGCATCGGCCTCACCGGCAATGTGGTCGAAGGCCCGGTCTGGATGAAGTTCAGGGACCGCAACGAGTGGGCCCTCTACATCGACTACAACAACCCGCAGGGCGTCCGCGAGTACCGGCCGATCCTGACGACCAACCCGTTCGACGTCAGCACCTACCGGCTTCAGGATGCGGCCAGCTACGACATGGGCGGCACCCCGAAGCGCCACGGCGCGATCATGACCCTCACCGCCGCCGAGGAGAGCCGCGTGCTCGCCCGCTGGCCCAACACCCCGGCCCAGCGGCTGCAGTCGTACAACTTCCAGGACCGGTACGTGCGCCAGATCAATTTCGACGTGCGCATCGACCCGAACGTCAGCCCCGTCGAGGACTCCCAGTTCCGCCTCAGGCCCGGCCTGGCGGGCACCGGCACCGTCTCCTTCGAGTCGGTGAACCACCCCGGCTACTTCCTGCGGCACGCCAACTACGACTTCCAGCTCGCCCTCTACGACGGCAGCAGCCAGTTCGCCGCCGACGCCACCTTCCGCAAGGTCGCCGGCCTCGCCGACTCCACCTGGTCGTCGTTCCAGTCGTACAACTACCCCGACCGCTACATCCGCCACTACGCCTACTACCTGAAGCTCGACCCGATCACCACCACGACGGGGCGCAGCGACGCCACCTTCCGCGTGACGAGCTGACCCGACCGCCTCACGGTGAGGCCTCACCGTGAGCGCTCTGCGGAGTCCGCCGCTCCTGCGGCGGACCCGACAAACTCCGGCGACGGCGTCCGCCGTCTTGGCCGGCCCCCGGAACCACCGGCCGGGCCGGGCTGCCGCGGTGATGGCGGCACCGGGAGTTCCACTCACCTCTCGCTCACTCTGCGTAGGAGTTCTTCATGATCAAGCCACCGTGGATACGCAGCGCCAGACGCGCGCTCCTCGCGGCCGGTGCCACCGCCGCCCTCGCAGCCGGTCTGCTCACCGCGACGGCCGCCCCCTCGCAGGCCGCCACCCAGGGGCCGTGCGACATCTACGCCGCAGGCGGCACCCCTTGCGTCGCGGCACACAGCACCACCCGCGCCCTGTACGGGGCGTACAACGGCCCGCTGTACCAGGTCAGGCGCGCCTCCGACAACGCGACCAAGGACATCGGCCTGCTGACCGCCGGAGGTGTCGCCGACGCCGCGCAGCAGGACTCCTTCTGCGCGAACACCAGCTGCGTCATCACCGTCATCTACGACCAGTCGCCCAAGCACAACAACCTCACCCAGGCGCTGAGGGGCCACTGGCCCGGTCCGGCGGAGAACGGGAACGACAACCTGGCCAACGCCGTCGAGGCGCCGGTCACGGTCGGCGGCCACAAGGCGTACGGCGTCTACGTGGCCCCCGGCACCGGCTACCGCAACAACAACACCAACGGCATCGCCACCGGCGACCAGCCCGAGGGCATGTACGCCATCTTCGACGGCACGCACGTCAACGGCGGCTGCTGCTTCGACTACGGCAACGCCGAGACGACCGGCAACGACGACGGCAACGGCACCATGGAGGCCATCTACTTCGGCACCAGCACGGGCTGGGGCTCCGGCAGCGGCACCGGCCCCTGGGTCATGGCCGACCTGGAGAACGGCCTGTTCTCCGGCGTGAACCGCGGCCTCAACGCGGGCGACCCCACCATCAACCACCGCTTCACGACCGCCATCGTCAAGGGCGGCCCGAACCACTGGGCCATCCGCGGCGGCAACGCCCAGTCGGGCGGCCTGTCCACCTTCTACGACGGCGTACGCCCCAACGACACCGGCTACAACCCGATGAAGAAGCAGGGCGCGATCATCCTCGGCATCGGCGGCGACAACAGCAACACCGGCCAAGGCACCTTCTACGAAGGCGTCATGACCCAGGGCTACCCCTCGGACGCCACCGAGAACGCCGTCCAGGCCAACATCACCGCCGCCGGGTACAACAGCGGCTCAACCAGCACCGGCTCGCTGACGCCCGGCTCCCGGATCTCCCTGCAGGCCACCACCTCGCCCTGCTGCACCTCGCACTACCTGCGCCACAACAGCGCCGACACCAAGGTCGTCATCTCCAGCATCAACGCCTCCAGTCCGGCCACCGACAAGGCCAACGCCACCTGGATCGTCCGCGCCGGACTGGCCAACACCTCCTGCCTGTCCTTCGAGTCCGCCGACAAGCCAGGCCAGTTCCTGCGCCACTCCAACTACCAGCTCTACCTGAACACCGACAACGGCGGCACCTCGTTCACACAGGACGCCACCTTCTGCCCCACCGCGGGCAACAGCGGCGTCGGCACCTCGTTCCAGTCCGTCAACTTCCCGACCAAGTACATCCGTCATTACAACTACACGGCCTACATCGCCAGCAACGGCGGCACCAACGCCTGGGACAGCACCAAGTCGTGGGCCCAGGACACCAGCTGGCTCACCGCGGCTCCCTGGAACTGACGGGCCCGAACCCGTGGGTGCCTCCGAGCCGGGGCCGCCCACGGGTTCTCCGTCCGCCATTACCTTCCTACGCCCCGGAGACACCAGATGAGCGCAACCCCCCTCCCGTCGCGCCGGCTGTTCCTCGGCATGGCAACGGCCGTGCCGCTGTCCATGACCGGCGTGCTGACCTTCGGCAGTCAGTCCGCGAGCGCCTCGACGGCCTCCCCGTTCGTCATGGCCTACTTCACCCAGTCACCGAGAAACCTCGGCACGGACTACGGCCTGCACCTCGCCGTCAGCACCGATGCGCTGCAGTGGATGCCGCTGAACCAGAACAACCCCGTCGTGACCCCGACCGCGGGCGACGGCGGTCTGCGCGATCCCGTCATCCTGCCCAAGCAGGACGGCACCTACGTCGTCATGGCGACCAACCTGAAGGGCACCGACTGGACCAAGAAGAGCCCGTACATCCACGTCTGGGACTCCGCCGACCTGCGCTCCTTCGACAACTACCGCCTGCTGAAACTGCACGACATGGCCACCCACACGTGGGCGCCCGACGCCTTCTGGGACGCTTCCCGCGGCCAGTACGCCATCATCTACTCGGCCGTGAACAGCAGCGGCCACAACGTGATCATGGTGAACTACACCACGGACTTCCAGACCGTGACGGCACCGCAGGTCTTCTTCGACCCCGGCTACGACATCATCGACGGCACCCTGGCCAAGGACGTGAACGGCGTCAACTACCTGTACTACAAAGGCCACAACAGCCTCACGGGTGCGAAGTCCACCTCGCTCAATCCCGGCAGCTTCACCCAGTTCACCTCGGGCCTGGCGCCGCAGGGAGGCATCGAGGGCCCGATCCTCGCCCAGGCCGCCGGCACCTGGTACCTGTGGGGCGACGCCAACGCGCTGTTCTACACCTGGCAGACCAGCGCCCTCTCCACCGGCACCTGGACCGCCACCGACCGGCGCGTCTACACCCAGCCGCTGAACTCCAAGCACGCCGACATCAAGCCGATTCCCCAGACGGTGTACGACAACATGGTCGCCAAGTGGGGAAAGCCTGCCTGGAACCGGCTGAAGTCCTACAACTTCCCGGACAGATACTGGCGGCAGGCCGACAGCATCGGCCGCATCGACCCGTATCCCTTCGACCCCTACACCGACTCGCAATGGAAGTTGGTGCCCGGACTGGCGGACTCCTCCGGCGTCTCCTTCCAGTCTGTCACCGACCCGACCCACTACCTGCGGCACGCCTACTTCCAGCTGCGACTGGACGCCAACGACGGCACAGCGAAATTCGCCCAGGACGCCACTTTCCACAAGACGTCCGGGCTCGCCGACCCGTCCTGGTCGTCGTTCCGCTCCCACAACTACCCGGACCGCTACATCCGGCACTACGACTACGTGCTGCGCATCGACCCGATCTCCACCACCACCGGCAAAGCCGACGCCACGTTCTCTGTCTGGTACTGAGCTTGGCGTTTATCCGCGCCTGTCACCCGACCTGCTCGTCTGTGGTTCTTCCAGGTACAGCGGAGGCGGCCGTTCCCCACGCTTCGAGATGTCGAGTTCCTTGACCAAGCCGTTGTCGCGCCAGCGGCGGAAGAACCGGTACACGGCCCGCCACGTGGGGAAGTCGGCTGGCAGGCTCGCCCAGCGCAGCCCTCGGCGACCAGGTGGCGCCCACCGCGTCGAGCATCTGGCGGTGGCAGAAGCCCTCCGGGCGGCCCCCTTGCCCGTTCAGCCAGGCCGGCACCGGCAGCAGCGGACGGACCACGTGCCATTCCGCGTCCGTCAGGTCACTGGCGTATCGGCGGACACGATCCGGCTGGTCAGCGGCGTTCCCGAGCCGGTGTGCGAGGCAATTGCACGACATGCCGGAGCTGGACGCGGGCGCGGCGGACACGCCAAGGTGGGGCACCGGGGCCTCCTGAAGGTTCGTTGACTCGACATCACCGAACTGTGCAGGAGGCCCTTGTCCTATGCGCGGATCGCGGAGCGATCACCCGGACGAGCCCGATGCGCCAGCGGATTCGAGCGGCAGCCATGCCCACGAGAATGGACAGCACTCGCACGATGGAGGGCGCCGAGCGCACCTGCCTCGAAGAGCCCGTCGTTTCCAGCGCCCCGAACCGGAGCACGAGCGACCGCGCCGGCACGCCACACCCTCGCAGACATGGACGACGACCCCGGCCCCAGGGGATCGCTCCCTGGGGCCGGAGCTTTCGTGCTCGGGCTGCCGATGCGGCGCGTTCACCCGTGGGGCGGGCGCCGCGGTCAGGCTCGGCCGGCCGCTACGGCCTGCTTGGTGCCGGTGGCGGCGCGGGCGGTGCTCGCGGCCGGGGCGGTGCGTCGCCGCAGGCTCTTGAGGGCGATGGGGACGGCGGTGGTGGTGAGGACGCCTGCGGCCACGGCGGCGGCGAACAGCCATGGCTGGCCGAGTTGACCGGCGGCGAAGACACCGCCCCTGGGGTAACTGACGGTGCTGCCGAGTTTCATGACCAGGGCGCCGGTGACGGCGCCGCCGGCCATGGAGGCCGGGCAGCGGGTCGGCGAGGGCGAAGGGGGCCGCGCCCTCGGGGAGGAAGACCGCGCCGAACAGCCAGGAGATCTTGCCGTAACGCCGCTCGGCCTCGGTGAACAGGCTGCGGCGCACCACGGTGGCGAGGGTCATGGCCAGCGGGGGCACCATGCCGGCGGCCATGACGGTCATGTTGAGCGCGGTGAACTTCGACGGGTCGGGACCGCTCAGTTCTACCGCGCCGAAGGTGAATGCCGTTTTGGTGATCAGCCCGCCGAGGTCGGAGCAGGCCATCAGGTCGAGGAGCAGGCCGAGAGTGAGGGTGCTCTCGAACTTCAGGCCGGACATTTCGTTGTAACCTCCCACAGCTTCCAGGCGTTGGTGAAGCCCTCGTTCCAGCGGTCGTCCAGATACGGCTTGTAGTCATCGAGTATCGAGGTCCGTTCTGCCACTGGCCGGTGAACAGGTCCTCCGGCTTCGCAGCATCGGCGAACCGTTTGACGGTGTGCCAGGCCATGCCGAGCTGCCGCTGGACCGAGTGCAGGCTGTGTCCTGCCTCCAGGAGTGCGTGAACGGCGGCGTGTCGGGACCTGGTGCGGTCGGCGAACCGGACGGTTCTTCTTCCGGGGCGGGCTCAGGCTCGGGTTCGGGGGTGGCCGGGACAAGGGCTCGCAGGCAGCGGCGATGCTGGGCGACGGTCCGTTCTGCGGCCTCGCTCAGGTTGTGCCAGAGGTGCCACCGGTCCGCGAACTGGACGGCCTGCGGGGCGCCGGCGGAGGCGCTTTCGGCGAAGAAGGGCGCACGGTCACGGCAGACGACTTCAATGCCCGGCCGTTCGGCGAGCCAGGCCGCCAGGCTGGACGCCTCCCGGTCCGGCAGCAGATCGACGGGGCGGCGGGTCTCGATGTCGACGAGGACGGTGCCGTAGTGGCGGCCCTTGCGGGTGGCGTACTCGTCGACGCCGACCACCCGCGGTGCGGGGACATCGGGCTCGGGCAGCGCATCGACCAGCGGGAGCACCGTGCTGCGGCTGACGGACACCCCGAGAACACGGGCGATGCGGGCTCCGGCCCGGCCCGCAAGGGCCAGGCCGACCGCGGCCAGGGTGGCGCGCAACCGCTCGGTCCGCTGACCGTGCCGACGTGTCAAGCCGGGTATCTGCTCGACGAAGGTACGGCGTGCGCAGCCCGAGTTCCGGCAGGTGAACCGACGGACCCTCAGCTGGAGAACAACACTTCGGCCACCGCTCGGCACATCAGCGGGAAACCGCAGGTAGGAGCCATGAACCCGGCTCGACCAGACTCCGCAGACCGGGCACAGGGCACCGTTCGCGATGCATTGCGCGTCAACGCGCACTATCTCGATGTTCACGTCCACCGACAGCACCGCGACGTCCGCGATCGACGGGAACAACAACTCCTTCAGCCAGCGCGCGACCTCTGCCACGGCCCCGAACTGTCGGCCCAACTGCCTTGCCCACGAACCATTTTCGGGCGACTTCGTGCACGGCTCGGAGATGTCCGGATGTCACTCAGAGTGGCCACGTCACAGAACCTGAGCCAGAACCCGACGTTGAGCAGCGATTGTTCACGAGATTGGGAGGCACCTGGAGGCCCTCGAGATTCGAACGAGCCCAGCCCCCCGAGCCGAGCGCGGACGCCGCGTCCATGTCGACGGCGCGATTCTCGGCCGTGCCTTCGGCTCCGGTGATCACTGGTGTATCTGCACAGGGCCAGCCGGAACCCCGATGACATCGATCTGGGCGAGGGCCTACTGAACGAATGGCGCAGCGGAGGGCCGACCCTCTGGACCCCTGAAAGCGGCGGAACACGAGCGCAGCAGTATGGGCCGCCACCCAGGGAGAGGCGACCCGTAACAGCGCGCCGGGGACCACTGGCGACCGCGCCCGGGGACGGGTCAGTTGACTGTGACCGCGTCTTCTTCGCGCACCGGGCGGGTTGGTCGTCCTGCCCGGTGGGCGGGGTGGTGTCAGGCGTTGGTGTCGTCGTGTGCGAGGTTGCCGCCCAGTTCGCGGGAGGCTTCGGCCTGGGCGAGGAGTTCCTGGGCCTTGGCGGTGACGCCCTCGATGGCGTCGGCGCCGGCGACGAAGCGCTGCGGCGGCTGGTCCTGGCCGGCAAGGGTCAACAGGGCGTGGGCGAGCTTGGCGGGGTCACCGGGCTGCTGGCCGTTGATGCTCTTCCAGGCTTCGACCGTGGCGGTGGTGCGCTCGGCGTAGTCGTCGATGGTCGGCTCGGGCCAGGTGGTGGAGGCGTCCAACAGCAGCTCGGTGCGGAAGTAGCCGGGCTCGACGATGGTGGTGCGGATGTTGTACGGGGCGATGTCGTGGTGCAGGGCTTCCATCCAGCCTTCGACGGCGAACTTGGACGCGGCGTAGGCGGAGGTGAACTCCGTGCCGACCTGACCGGCGAGCGAGGAGATCGTGATGACGTGGCCGTCGCGCTGGCTGCGCATGACGGGCAGGACGGCGCGGGTAACGTTCATCGGGCCGAAGAGGTTGGTCTCGATCTGCTGCCGCATGTGCTCCGGGGAGACCTCTTCGAAGTAGCCGGCGAAGAAGTTCCCGGCGTTGTTGATCAGGACGTCGATGCGGCCGAAGCGGTCAACCGCAGCCTGAGCGGCCGCGTGCGCGTCGTCCAGGCTGGTGACGTCCAGCTTGGTGACCAGCAGGTTGTCCCGCGGGCGGCCCAGGGTCTTCTCTACCTCCTCGGGGCGACGGCCGGCAGCGACGACCTGGTGGCCGGCCGCGAGGGCCTGGCGGACGATGTCCGTGCCGAGACCGCGTCCGGCACCGGTGACGAAAATGACCTTGCTCATGAGGGATCCTTCTCAGGTGCCCCGTGCGGCACCCGGCGGGTTGGGGAAGTTGGCGGGTTGTTGGCCAGGCTGTGGCGGGTCGGTGGTGGAGGTGCTCACGCCTGTTCGGTGGGCATGATCCACAGCTCGCCGACGGCGGCGTGGCGGGGACGGGTGACCATGTAGGCGACGCCGTCGGCGATGTCCTCGGCGGCCAGGACCTCGGTCCCCTCGAAGTAGGGGTCGATCAGTTCACCGCGGACTTCGGGCTTGTTGTGCGTGCCCAGTTCGCTCTCCACGGCGCCCGGCTCCAGAACACCGACGCGCACGTGGCGCTCGGTGACTTCCTGGCGCAGGGAGTCGGTGAAGGCGTGCACCCCGAACTTGGTGACGTTGTAGACACCGAAGCCCCGGCTCGCCACCCGGCCCGCGTACGAGCCGATGTTGACGATGTCGGCGACCTGGCGCGGGTCCTGTTCGGCGGCCTTCAACAGGTGCGGCAGGGCGGCGCGGGTGGTGTAGAGCAGACCCTGGACGTTGACGGCGATCATGCGGTCCCACTCCTCGGCATCCGCGTCGACGACGGGCCCCAGAAGCATCAGGCCGGCATTGTTGACCAGTGTGTCCAGCCGTCCGAACCGGTCGACGACCTGCTGTACGGCGTCCTCGGCCTGGAGGCGGTCGGTGATGTCCGCCGCCACCACCGCAGCGGTGCCGCCGGCCAGCTCGATCTCAGCGGCAAGAACTCCCAGGCGGTCCTTGCGGCGGGCAACAAGCGCCACCCAGGCCCCGTGCTCGGCGAGCCGACGGGCGGTGGCAGCACCGATACCGCTGCTCGCGCCGGTGACGAGAGCGACGGTGCCGGTCAGTTTCGAACCCATGGGGGTGTCCTCTTCTCCAGACGTACGGCGTAAGGGCACACGGCGGGCAGCGGCAGCGACGATCTCCGACAGCCGTCACGGCGCGTACTGCTCGAATGATCAGTGCCGTGCACCGGGCCCGCTATCCAGGCAACCACCCACAAACGCTCCGTGGGCCGCCGTAAAGGGCACCGCTCTTCCAGGGGTCTGCCAGTACCCCCTTCAGCACGCTGACCTGCCAGGTACCGCCGTACCGTGGACCCATGGACCGCAGCAGCGAGATCCGCGAGTTCCTGCGCACCCGCCGGGCCCGGATCACCCCCGAACAGGCCGGCCTCGCCCCGCACGGCGGGCCCCGCCGCGTGCCGGGCTGCGCCGCGAGGAAGTCGCCCAGCTCGCCGGAGTCAGCGTCGACTACTACATCCGCCTGGAACGGGGCCGCACCCAGGGCGTCTCCGAAACCGTCCTGGAGGCCGTCGCCCGCGCCCTGCACCTGGACGAGGCCGAACGCGCCCATCTCTTCGACCTCGCCCAGCCCACCGCCGCCACCCGGGCCCGCCGCAAGCGCCCCCTCGCCCCCCAACGGGTCCACCCGGTCCTCTACCGCACCCTGGACTCCCTCAGCGTCCCCGCGGTAATCCAAGGGCGGCGCACGGACGTCCTGGCCGCCAACCGGCTCGCCTATGCCCTCTACACCGACTTCGAAGCCCGGCCCCGCCGCGAACGCAACTTCGCCCGCTACGTCTTCCTCGACGAGGCCGCCCGCACCCTGTACGCCGACTGGGAGCGGGTCGCCGGCGACTGCCTGGCCATGCTGCGCCTGTACGCCGGACGCCACCCCGACGACCCGCAGCTCACCGAGCTGATCGGGGAACTGTCCCTCCACAGCGACACCTTCCGCCGCATGTGGGCCGACCACGACGTCCAAGCCCACACCACCGGCACCAAACGCCTCCACCACCCGCTCGTCGGCGACCTCACCCTCGACTACCTGGTCCTGGCCGTCGAAGGCGACCCCGAACAGACCCTCACCATCTACACCCCCGAACCCGCCTCCCCCTCCGCCGAAGCCCTGGCCCTCCTCGCCGGCTGGACCGGCACCTCCGCCTCCCGGCCGCAGGCTCCCGAAGAGACACACAACCCGGCTGGCTGACCCGAGAGCTCCCGCCACGCAACGGCACCGAACCCCAGCGGGACGTCGGCCCGGCGAGGTTCCGCATGATCGTTCTCATTGATAACCGCCGCTGGACGGATGCTCCCCGAGGCCGTAGTCAGCGAACTCACCTTGACGCTCTGGCCCCAGCAGGAGGATTCGAACAGTCACCAGCCTTCCTGCCTCCCGAAGTAGTGAACATCTGCTGCCCGTCCTCGTGAACAAAGCCACCTGCACCTGTGTCGGGATGACCACGGCCTCGACCTGCCTGCGCTCGGCCGCGTCGACATCACTGCCTTCCTGGGCCGGCTGAGCTTCCTCAACGAACGCGGCGACATCTCCGACTGCACGCAGTACATGACCGTCCGCGACACCAGACGCGTGCTGACCCGGCTGAGCACCCCTGGGCCTGACCAAGCCCGGCCAGCCCCTGCACGGCCTGGCAGACGACTTCGCCCTCCGCAAGGAGGACATCCCCGACGACCCCGAGGACTCCGAAGCCGGCCGTGACCTGCCTGCGGAAGTCATGCGGCAGCTCTGCGCCAACCTCGACTCCCTTGAGACCGTCAGCTCCACAGACGTCCGCACGGCCATCGAGCTGCTCACCGACACCGGCAGGCGCCCCAACGAGATCTGCAAACTGCCATGGTTGTGCCTCGACCGCGAAAGCGACGCCGCGAACGCGTTCTCAAAGCCCTCGATGCCCTGCTGCGCAGCGACCAGGACATCACGGTCTCCGGACTGGCCCGTGCCGCACGAGTGGACCGCACCTACCTCTACCGGCACCGCGACCTCCTCGAACGTGTCCACGCCGCCGCAGCAGCCCCACCAGAAGAAGGCCGGATCGCGGCCGTCAGCCGGGCCTCGCTGCGGGCAGACCTGACCAACGCGCTGGAGCGGAACAGGCGGCTGACAGTCCGGATCCGGCAGTTGGAGAAGCGCCTGTCTGAGAGCCTCGGTGAAACCGCATGGAAGGAATCCGGCCTTGGTGCGTCCCCCGACATCGACGAGCTGCAGCGTCGCATCACGTTGCCCGAACAAGACCTGGCCGACATAAGGGGCCAGATCGAGGAGCGGACCGAGGAACTCGCAGCTGCGCGGGCGGCTCCGGGAACTGACCCGGGCACTGAACCAGCCCCGCTGACGCCATCTGCGCCAGAGCGTCGGATCACTCGGGGCCGTCGATGAATCAGTGGGGCGTTTCGCGCTCGTCGGCTGTGGCTGTCGCGTGCATGACCTAGTTGCCGCGGTCGCTGGGGTCGATCAGTCGGGCGGGGATCGGTTCAGGGCAGTGGCCCAGGTCCTCCAGGAGGGGGCGAACCTGTTTGATCAGGGCTGTCATCTGGTTCTCTCCGGTGCGGAAGAGGTAGGAGGTCAGCGAGCGGGACAGGCCGCGCTGGACGAGGACGGCGGCCCAGATGATGTTCTCCAGGTGAGTTTGCAGTGCCGGGGCCTCTGCTTGGGCGGCAGGGCGTCGAGGCGGTCACGAACGCTGTTGGCTAGTGACGTCGCAATCGTCGCACGGCCGGGCCATCGCCTGATCGTGCGACGATCAGGCAGGCGCCGACAAGGCTGCAGGTCGCGGCCTCAGGGAAGGCCGCGGCCGTGCTGCTGGACGGCGCCCCTGCGGACCAGCCGCTTGCGAACGGACAGGACCTCTGCTGGTCCAAACAAACCGTCTTGCGTTCCCTTTAAGATGCGCGAAGTTGATCTGAATGGCCTGTTATCGCGCAGATTCGAGCAGTAGGCTCCCATGGTGTGATCCTTCCTAAGCCTCAGCGCCTCGACCGTCACGAGCATGACGGTGCCTTCCGCCTGACCGCTACCACATCGATCCGGTCCGACGCCGCTTCGGCCCCCGCAGCCGACGCTCTCCGCCGTGCGTTGCGACCCGCGACCGGGTTTGCCCTGCCGGATGCCGATGGCGGGCAGGCCGCGATCACTCTGTCCGTCGCCCCGAGGGCCCTCGACGCCGAGGCGTACGAACTGACCGTCACGTCCGACCACATCACCATCACCGGCGGCGACCCGGCAGGTGTGTTTTACGGCGTCCAGTCGCTGCGGCAGCTCCTTCCGGCCGAGGTCTTCTCGGCGACGGCCGTCGAACGCGACTGGACGGTGCCGGCCGTCAGCGTCACCGACGGGCCCCAGCTCGGCTGGCGCGGCATGATGCTCGATGCCGCGCGGCACTTCATGCCAAAGGAGTTCATTCTCCGGCTGATCGACCTCCTTGCCCTCCACAAGCTCAACGTCCTCCACCTCCACCTCACGGAGGATCAGGGCTGGCGGCTGGCGATCGAGAAGTACCCACGCCTCACCGAAGTCGGCGCTTGGCGACGCGAGACGCTCATCGGCCATGCCGACCGGCCGGAGGATGAGTACACCTTCGACGGCACGCCGCACGGCGGTTTCTACACCCAGGACGACGTCCGCGAGATCGTGGCGTACGCAGCGGAACGTTTCATCACTGTCATCCCCGAGATCGACATGCCTGGCCACATGCTCGCCGCCATCACGGCCTATCCCGAACTGGGCAACGGCCTGAGACCGCCCCAGGTCTGGACCGTATGGGGGATCAGTGAGCAGGTGCTGAACGTCGACGACCTTGCGCTCGACTTCTGCCGCGACGTTCTCACCGAGGTGATGAGCCTGTTCCCGAGTCGGCTCATCCACTGCGGCGGCGATGAATGTCCCAAGGAGGAGTGGAGGGCCAGCCCAGCCGCACAGGCGCGGATGCGGTCGCTCGGCCTCACCGACGAAGACGCCCTGCAGGCGTGGTTCACCGGCCAGATGGCGACGTTCCTCTCGGACAACGGCCGACGCTTCATCGGTTGGGACGAGGTACTCGAAGGCGGCGGGCCGGCCAACCTCCCCAAGGACATCGTGGTCATGTCATGGCGCGGCGAGGAGCCCGGCGTCGAGGCGGCACGCGGTGGACTCGACGTGGTGATGGCGCCGTGCGAGTACCTCTACTTCGACCGCTACCAGAGTGAGGACCACGACAGGGAACCGCTCGCGATCAGTGGCTTCGTCCCGCTGTCCAAGGTGTACGACTACCGCCCCGTGCCCGCAGCGCTCGCCGACGAGCCCGAAGCGGCGCGGCATGTCCTGGGCGCGCAGTGCCAGCTGTGGACGGAGTACGTTCCGACGCCCAAGCACGCGGAGTACATGCTGTTCCCGCGTCTGTGCGCGTTCGCCGAGGCGGTGTGGCGGAACGACGGCAACGGCTTCGACGACTTCGCGGACTTCGTCACCGACCGGCTGCGTCCGCACCTGGAGCGTCTCGATGCCCTCGGCGTCAGCCATCGCGCCCTCGACTGAGAGCGTGACACCTCCACCGATCCCCGAGCGCTTCAACCGCGGTCCCGCAGCAGATCCGGCGGTGGATCTGACCCTGTCGGTAAATGCGACAAGGCGCCTACCCGGTAGGGAGTTGATGGCAGGCTGGCGCTTTCCGGGATCCACCGGGGTGGTTCGCTGCTTGAGGAGATCGTGCTGACCTCACGTTGGGCAGCTGGCCAAAGCCGTAGTCAGCCCAGTCAGCCTGTCAGCCCGGGATCTGCGCACGTGGCGCGCAGTCGACTACCGATGATCAACTGTTCATCAAGCCGTGCGTGCCGGCGGCATCCCGGCTCCCGCCCTTGTCCCGTCGGTGCCCCAGCTGGCCAGCAGTCGTAGTGCCTCCGCCGACGGAGAACCGGGTTCGGCGTGGTAGGTCGCCAGCGTCTGTTCGTGGTCGTCGGCCAGGTGGAACGACTCGAGGCGCAGATCGAGCTCGCCGACGAGCGGGTGATGCAGGCTCAGGGTGCCGTGGCACTTGTCCTTGACGTCGTGGGCGGCCCACAGCCGCCTGAACTCCTCGCTCTTCACGGAGAGTTCGCCCACCAGCGCGGACAGCCGGGGGTCGTTGGGATGGGAGCCGGCGTCCAGGCGCAGCTGAGCGACGACGTCGTTCGCTTTCTGCTCCCAGTCCACGAACAGGTCGCTGTACTCGGGCCTGAGGAACACCAGCCGTGCCCAGTTCCGCTCGTGCTCGGGCAGCTCGGCCCAGTCGCCGAAGACCGCCGCGGTCATCCGGTTCCAGGCGAGGATGTCCCCCCGCCGCCCCACGAGGATCGCCGGGCCGCCTTCCATGGTGTCCAGCAGCGTCCGCAGGGAGCCCCGCACCCGCTGGGTGCGGCCGGCCGGCTTCTTCTTCTGTTTCGGCTTCGCCAGGTGCGTGAGGTGGGCGCGCTCGGCTTCGCTCAGTCTGAGCGCGCGGGCGATGGCGTCGAGGACCTCCGCCGACACGTGCCGCCCGTTGCCCTGCTCCAGGCGCGTGTAGTACCCCACCGACACCCCGGCCAGCTGCGCCAGCTCCTCGCGGCGCAGCCCCGGTACCCGCCGGTGCCGCCCGAAGTCCGGCAGGCCCACGTCCTCCGGCTTCAGCCGGGCCCGTCGGGTGTGCAGGAACTCACTGAGCTCGGCACGCGGGTCCAGCGCGTCGGCGGCGGGCTCGTGCACCGGCTCGGGGTATTCGTCCATGCCTCCGAGTATCCACGGTCGGACGCACACGAGCCTGCCCAAGCCAGTGGTAGGCACAGCGGATGTACACAAAGCTGTGACCTGGGTGAATACCGGATCGTCCAGCACGCTGGCCACTGTGCCCGGCTGGAAGTCAGCCGGGGCGTGACCTGCATCAGGAACGGAGTACACCCCATGACCGCAACACAGGGGACCGAGTCGAGGACACACCGGAGCGAAACGGCCGCGGAGGTGGTCGGCCGCCTTCGTGCGACGTTCAACACCGGCGTCACCCGCGGACTGGACTGGCGCGTCGACCAGCTGCGGCGGCTGCGGGCGCTGCTGGTCGAGAACGAGCAGGAGCTGATCGACGCGCTCTGGGCGGATCTGAGGAAGAACCCCGCCGAGGCGAAGACGCAGGAGATCGACTTCACCGTCGCCGACATCGACGAGACGCTGGCGAATCTGGAGAGCTGGCTTCAGCCTCGCCCGGTGGAGGTTCCCGCCCACTTCGGCCCCACGACCACGGCCTACACCACGTACGACCCGCTCGGGGTGGTCCTGGTGATCGCTCCGTGGAACTTCCCGCTGCACCTTCTCATCGACCCCATCATCGGCGCCCTGGCCGCCGGGAACACCGTGGTGGCCAAGCCGAGCGAGATCTCGGTGCACACCTCAGCGGTCGCCTCACGCCTCCTGCGCGAGTACTTCGACCCTGCCGTGCTCTCGGTGGTCGAGGGGGGCGCCGAGGAGACCACGGCCCTGCTGGCAGAGCGTTTCGACCACATCTTCTACACGGGCAATGGCGCGGTCGGCCGGATCGTCATGGCCGCAGCCGCCCAGAACCTCACCCCCGTCACGCTCGAGCTCGGAGGCAAGTCGCCGGTCTTCGTGGCGCCCGACGCCGACGTGGAGGAGACCGCGAAGCGGCTGGTCGGCGGCAAGTTCGGCAACGCGGGGCAGCAGTGCATAGCCCCCGACTACGTGCTGGCCGACCCGGCCACCGCCGCCGCGCTGGTCCCCGCCCTTCGTGCGGCCATCGAAGCCCAGTTCGGCACCAGCCCGCAGACCTCGGCCGGCTTCGGCCGGATCATCAACGAGCGGCACTTCGACCGGCTCACGCGTCTGCTGGACTCCGGCCGGGCGGCGGTGGGAGGACAGCACGACCGTGACGACCTGTTCATCGCACCGACCGTGCTCACCGATGTCGACCCCGCATCGCCGGTCATGCAGGAGGAGATCTTCGGTCCGATCATCGCCGTCGTCGAAGTCGAAGACCTCGATGCCGCCATCGCCTTCATCAACGAACGCGACAAGCCCCTCGCGCTCTACGCCTTCACCACCTCCGAGGCCACCAAGTCGCGCCTGTTGAACGAGACGTCCTCCGGCGGCGTCGCCTGGGGCCAGCCGGTGATGCAACTGCTCATGCCCGGCCTGCCGTTCGGTGGCGTCGGCGAAAGCGGCATGGGCCGCTACCACGGCCGGTACTCCCTGGAGACGTTCAGCCACCTCAAGGGTGTCGCGGACGTCCCGCTCAGCTAGCCTCGCGCGTTCTGCCGACGTCGCAGACCTTCATCCCGTTTCCCTCCGTATTGCAGAAAGGAAGAAACCCATGCCTGTCAACACTTCAGAAGCTTCGCCCGCCCCGTCACTTTTCTCCCCTGTCTCTCTCGGGAAGATCGAGCTCGCCAACCGCATCGTCATGGCACCGCTGACCCGGGTCCGGGCCGGTTCCTCCGGCATCCCCGGGGACCTGATGGTCGAGTACTACCGGCAGCGGGCGAGCGTCGGAATGATCATCACCGAGGGCACCTACCCCGACCACGCGTCGCAGGGGTATGTCGGTGAGCCGGGCATCGCCACCGACGAGCAGGCGGCCGGCTGGCAGCGGGTGTTCGAGGCGGTGCACGCCGAGGGCGGCCGCATCGTCCTGCAGATCATGCACGCCGGCCGCGGCACCCACCCCGACATCAACGGCGGCCGCCGCATCCTCGCCCCCAGTGCGATCGCCATCGACAACAAGACGTTCACCGAGAAGGGCGAGCAGCCCTACCCCGTACCGGAAGCGATGACCACCGCAGAGATCCGGGCAGCCCTGGAGGACTTCGTCGCCGCGGCCCGCCGGGCCGTCGACGCGGGAGCGGACGGCGTGGAGATCCACGGCGCCAACGGCTACCTGCTCCAGGAGTTCCTCTCACCGGCGGCCAACCAGCGCACCGACGAATACGGCGGCTCGCCGCACAACCGCGCCCGCTTCGTCGTCGAGGTCGTCACGGCGGTCGCCCAGGCCGTCGGTGCCGATCGGGTCGGGCTGCGGATCTCGCCGGAGGTCGACCTCGGGGACGTCTTCGAGACCGACCGGGACGACGTCCTGGCCACCTACGGCACCCTGCTCGACCAACTGCGCCCGCTGGGCCTGGCCTACCTCTCCGTACTGCACGCCGAGCCCGGCGGCGACCTGGTGCAGGAGCTGCGGCGGCGCTTCGACGGCAAGCTGATCGTCAACAACGGCCCCTTCGGGGGGCAGACCACCCGCGAGCAGGCGCTCCAGCAGATCGAGGCCGGCCACGCCGACGCCGTGGTCGTGGGCCGGGCCCTCATCGCCAACCCCGACCTGGTCGAGCGCTGGCAGGGCGGCCACCCGGAGAACGAGCCGCGACCGGAACTGTTCTACGGGCCGGGCGCCGAGGGGTACACCGACTACCCCGTCCTCGAAGCGGCTTGAGGCCCCAGGGTCACGCCTGTCCATGCGCCAGCCCCACTCAAACATGGACAGGCGCCCGACGGGCGACACTGTGCCCGCCCCTGTGAGCCCGCGCTCACACCGGCGATCACCGGCTCGAGGACCGTCGGTCCGTCAGGGCGTTGACGGGCCGCAGGTTCCTGGTCAGCAGCCTGCGTTCGGTGACCTCGTCGAGCACATCGCTCTCGTGCGCTGCCACCGCGGCGGCCTTCGGCCACACCTGACGCCTATGACAGGGCGGCACCCGCAAGTTCACCGGGCACCCCCGGTCGGGGCCAGGACCATGGTGTGCGACAGCCACCAGGACGTGATGAGGAAGTTCTCCAGCGCGTGCAGCGGCGGTCGGCCGATCCCCGCCGCGGTGGCGTCCAGCGCCGTGTGCACCGCTGTGGCGTCGATCAGCCCGTGCCCCACCAGCGTGCTCGCGTCGATCAGCTCGTGCAGCTCCTGGTGGTGGGCGCGCAGGCCCGCGTACTGCAGCGGCGTGAAGTGGCCTTGCCCTGCCTGCCGGTCAGCCAGCCCGGCAGGTCGGGGGCGGGCCATGGCCAGCAGGGGTTTGTAGACACCTGGACGGCGCCGCTCTCCGGCACCGATCCGCAGGCAGGCTGTGACGACCTCGTTGTCCAGGAATGGGCTCACCTGGTTCACGCCGTGCTCGGCGAACAGCGATGCGCAGTCGCGTATGGCGGCGTCGTTGTAGCGCAGCGCGGCCCGGGGCTTGAGGTCGAACCGCTTCCAGATTCGCCCGATCGTCGACTTCGACAGGCCGGTGCGCTGGGCCATCGAGGCCCGCGAGCAGTGAGTGTCCTGGCCCGGGACCGACTCCAGAGTGGCCACGACGACCTCCTCGACCTGGTCGAGGAGGATCGAGGGCGGCCGGCCCGAGCGCGGCTCTGAGGGCGGCGGCGTGCTCGACGAGGTGCTGGCGGTAGCCCTCTGAATTGAGGTGCTGGCGGTAGCCCTCTGAACTATCGACGACTGGGCCAAAGTATTTTTTGAGCGCCGTCGGGGTGGCCATCAGGGGACTGATCCCATCTGCCGGCCGTCGGCGTGGGGATGACATCGCCGACTCCTTCCTACGGGAGAGGAACCTACCGCGGTGCGTCCATGGATGAAGGTAGCCGGACGGGGTAGCAGGGCTGCTGCCGCGTATACCCCGTTCGAGGAGGGCTTGTGACCGAACCAGCAGGTCTGAGTGTCGAGGTGTCCGTGATCAGCTCCGACGCCGCGATCATCACCATCAGTGGGGAGCTGGACGTCGAGACGGGCCTCGTCCTGCAGCACCAGCTCGCCGGCCAGGTAGTGCATGGACGCCGTCACCTGGTGCTGGACTTGGCGGAAGTACCGTTCATGGACTCCTCTGGGATGGGCGTCATCATACGAGCCATAAACGAGGTTCGGAGCATCGACGGATCCGTGTCCCTGGCCGCCCCCAGTCAAGTGGTGCGACGTCTGCTCGACCTGACCGGGGTCAGCATGAGCTGCCGGATATTCGACAGCGCGGACGCGGCCTGTGAAGCGCTCCTCGGTCAAGGCGGTGAGACCGTGAACACCACGACAGGCAAGGCGGCTCAATAGCAGATCAACCAGACAGAGCTCCCCGGGATGCTGTCAGGCTGGGTCCGTCTCTACGGGGAAAGTGGCGGAGCCAGCCTGGGTTCACGGTGCCATACGTGCCCCCGACGCGCTCGCTCTCCGGGCGAAGTCTCTTTCGGGAGACGCTGCAACGGCGGAGAAGCCCTGGGAGGCGAGTTCGTCCAGCAGCTGGGGGCCGTTGTTGCGGACGTTGTTGACGGCCGTGGAGACGGGGCGGGCATCCAGGTGACCGTCGGCCGGCTGGCCGAGCAGGGCCCGCAGCTCGTCGGGGTCCTGGTGGGTGGGGTCGAGCCAGGCGTCGTAGTGCTCAGGGGCGAGGGCGAGCGGCATGCGGGGGTGGACGCGGCCGGCCGTGTCGGCAGCTTCGGCCGCGTCGGTGGCTTCGGTGGCTTCGGTGGCTTCGGTGGCTTCGGTGGCTCCGGTGGCTTCGGTGGCTTCGGTGGTGATGATGGCACAGGTCATCAGCCACGTCAGCCTGTTCGCCCTGGACGTCGCCGCTCTCCGGGCCCCCGCGCCGCCCGCTGAGGCCGCGGGCCAGGAGACCGGCCGCGGAGCCGAGGCCGCCGCCCGGTCGGACCCCTGCCCCAGACCCCCACCGACGCACTGGGCACCATGCCCCCGTCACCGCGGCTTTCCCCCCTCCTCACCTGAACGGTGCGTCTGCTGTACAGCGGGGCAGTGTCCGTTCACCGGAAAGTGAGGGCGCGGGCACGACGGCGCGCAGTCGCTGCGTGTCCGGCAGACACGGACCGGCGTGGCTCCGGGGCCGCAACCAGTTGCGGGTCGCGATGTTCCCGGCGATCGACCCGGCGGATGTCGAGGCGCTGACGAAGTGCATCGACTGCGTGTTCGAGAAGCTCTGACCTCTCGGTGAGTACGCCGGTGAAGCGCCCGGTGGCTGCCGGGCGCCCTTTGTTCGTTCATGGCCGAATAGCAGTGCCTCCTCTGCTCCTTCACACCCCCCTTCGGGACCTTGGCGTCGCTTTTCGGCCGCGCCAACAATCCCCATGGGAGTGCACGTAGCACACATACGAGCCAGAGGAGCCACAGCATGGGGCGGGATTCGATCAACCGGCAGAAGTACCCGAGCCGTAGAAGATGTGTCGGCCTAGGTGTGGCAGCGCTGGTGGGCGGGTTGCTGCCGCCGATGCTGGGCGCTGACAGTGCCGCGGCTCAGCCACCCCAGCAGTTCAGCTTCACGTCCCCAGGGCAGTTCACCTTCACGGTTCCCGGCAGTCCCACTTCGGGCGCCCTGAAAATCCTGACCATCAGGGTCTGGGCTTCCGGGGCCGGCGGGAGCGGTGGAGCCGGAGCAGGCGGCGGAGGCGGCGGCGGAGGAGGTGGCGGCGCCCTTCTCGCCGCGGGCGGCGGAGGCGGAGGCGGTGGAGGCGGAGGCGGAGGCGGCGCCGCCGGCGGAGGCGGAGGCTCCGGAAGCTTCGTGAAGTGCACCGAGGTGGCACTCGCCGGGGAATCCCTGACCGTCGTGGTGGGAGCCGGGGGTGCCGGCGGCAACGCGGGGACCGGCGGGACCGGTGGCTCCGGCGGCGGCAGTGGCGGTCCCTTCGGCGGCGGTCCCGGCAGCACGGGCACCTCAGCCGCACTCGGCACAGCCGGTGCCGAGAGCAGGGTGACCGTCACCACGGGTGTGGACCTCGCCTTCGCCCCAGGCGGCAACCGCGGCACCAGGGCCGCGACGGGCGGCTCGGGCGGCAGAGGCGGCGCTCCCGGTCTGCTCGGCGGGGCCGGCGGGCTCGGCGGTGGCGGCGGGGGTGGCGGCGCCATCACCGGTTCCGGCGGTACGGGCGGCGGAACACCACACTGCCTGACTGCTCCCGGCATCCCGGAGAACATGGTGAACGGCAACGACGGCAGCCCCGGCACTGTGGGCAGCCCCGGCGGGGCCGGTGCCAGTGGCGCGAGCCGGTCGGGCGGCACAGGTGGCGTCGGCGGAGGTGGCGGCACGGGCGGCAGCGGCGGCGGTGGCGGGGCCGGTGGCACGGCCATCAGCGCCGACGGGTTCACCTTCGGTGCAGGCGGCAGCGGCGGTGGTGGCGGCAAGGGTGGCGCCGGCGGCACCGGCGGCACCGGCGCCACCAGCGGCGGTACCGCCGCCACGAACGGCTCCGCCGGCAGCACCGGGGACAACGGCACGGCCGGAAGCACCGGCGGTGACGGGGCAGTCGTCATCGACGTGGCATCGGTTCCGTAGGCAGCGCCCCAAAGAGGCGCGGGGCTGTGACACATGCGGCTCAGCCGCGGTGGGGTCCCCCCCCCGCTCGAGCGAAGCCGAGAGTGGGGAGCGCCCAGCCCCGCAGCCAACCGACGGCCGATCGCGGCGCCTTCAGCGAGGCGCTTGGCTCCCAGCGCCGGAAGGGCGCCCCGCGAACCACACGGGGCGCCGTCTGGCACCGGTGCAGCAGCCGCAGGAGTCCGACGACGACCGCTGCCGCGACGGCGACGGCTAGCGCGCCGACCTCGACGTTGCCGCTCGCACTACCACCGCGCCGGCCCGCTGCGCCCGAACTCCCGCTGGCCGAGGGCGACTTAGGCTTGTCGGGATACAAGTCGTGGCTTCAGGCTCTGGGACTCGTTGTTCTGGTATGGGGAGACCGGAGGGGATCGAGGCCGTCCCTGCGAAGTTCCAGGTGTTGTTACCGCATCTGGACGAGCGTCAGCGTCGGCTGGCCATAGGAGCGGAAGCGCGGTCGCTGGGGCATGGTGGGATCAGGCTCGTCGCTGCTGCCACCGGGGTTCGGGAGGGCACGGTCTCGCGCGGCGTAGCTGGACTGGAGTCTGGCCAGGCCCCGTTGGGGCGGGTGCGTCGTCCTGGTGGGGGCCGGAAGAAGGCGACCGAGCTGGATCCGGGGCTGCGGCCGGCGCTGCTTGCCTGCTCTCCCGGCGCCTGCAGCCCCCAACCGGCTGAGGTTCCCCCCGCCGGGTTCGCGTCCCGGCCGGACGCCGAGGCCGCCCGGTCGCCCTGTGGCCGAGACCGCGCGGGATGACCGGGTCGTTCGCCCCGGCGGCCCCGACCGCACCTGCCGGGCCCGGCGACGGACAGGTCAGGTGCAGTGGTCCGCGTCGGCGAGGGTGGCGGAATTCGCGGTGGTACGAGGTTTGGAGCCGCGTTCGGCGAAGGCGCTGACGGCGGTGATGAGGAGGGTGATGGCGACACCGCCGAGGATCGCCACCGAGGGCGACGCCAGGTCCAGGGCCACCGCAGACAGGGACGCGGTGGCGCTGTAGCCCACGCCCTGGACGGCGTACATCACCGAGTACGCGGCGGCGTGGGCGTGTTCGGGCAGGCGTTCCCGCAGGCTGAGGTTGCGGGTGACCATGACGCCGGACTGGAAGACACCCGCGAGGAGCAGTGCCGCGGCGATGCCTACCAGGCCCGGCAGCAGGGTGATCAGGCAGACGCAGGCGGCGGTGACGGCGAGGAGGACCAGGCTCTGCACCCGTACCGAGCCGGGCCAGGTCCGCAGGCCGTAGCAGAGCGCACCGGCCGCGCTGGCCAGGGCGAACCCGGCGAGCAGTGGGCCGGACCAGCCGACGGCGATGTCCCGGTCCTCCAGGAGCGCGGGCAGGACGAGTTCGGCGGTGGCCAGCATCGCCATGGCGGCCGCGCTGGTGAGGTACACGGGCCAACCGGTCAGCAGGGTCCGGGTCAACGGCGCGGCGGAGCGCCCGGCGGGCTCGGGGGCCCTCTGCTCCGGGAGGCGGAGCAGCAGCAGGGAGGCGGTGGCCGCGAGCAGCGCGCCCAGCAGCAGCGGGGCGCCGGGGTGCACCTGGAGGGCCAGGAGAACCACCACGCCGGGTGCCGCGGCCCAGACGCACTGGGTGAGGGTGGCCTCGGCGCTCAGTGCGCGGGGCACCAGGCCGTCGTCCACCAGCCTGGTCAGCGAGGCACGCAGGCCGCCGGGGCAGGCGGCCGGTGCCGCGCCGGCCAGGAAGGCGAGGGCCAGCAGGACGGGCGACGGGGCGGAGTGCGCGAACGGCAGGGCACCGAAGGCGAGCGCACCCGTCAGCAGCCCGGCGGACAACTCCCGCCGCATCCGGCCGCGGCCCAGCCGGGTGCCGAGCAGGGGGGCGCCGACGACCTCACCGAGGACGTACGCGGAGGCCAGGCTCGCGCCGAGGGTGTAGCCCCCGGGGCTCTCCCTGCTGAGGAAGACCAGGGCCAGCGGGGCCATGGCCACCGGGACCTTGCTGGCCAGGGAAATCAGCGCCCACAGCAGGAGTTCACGGGTCATCAGCTCCCGGTAGCGGGGTCGTGCGGACAACGCGATCAGCCCTCCGCACACAGAGGGGTCAGCGCGTCGGCGACGGCCTGCTCCAGTTCCCGCGCGTGCCCGGCGTCCCGGGCGATCACGCAGTACTCGCCGAAGCCGCCGGACGGGCTGTCGTCGTCGACGGTGATCAGCACGCCGGTGCGGGTGGCGAGGTCGTAGGCCAGGCCCCGCTCGGTCAGGGCCTGGACGGAGGTGGGGAAGGGCGGGAAGGTGCAGCGGCGCAGTTCGACCAGCACGCGTTCGGCGAAGTAGTCGTCGCCCACGACCCGTTCGCCGATCCGGTGGATGTGGGTGGAGCCGCCGGTACGGCAGTTGAACTCGTTGATGAGGATGTTCCGGTCGGGTGTGACGATCGCGTCGATGCTGACGATGCCCCGGTAGCCCATCGCGTGGATCGGCCGGCACAGCCGTCGTACGGCGTCCAGGAAGCCGGGGAAGGCGGGCAGTTCCGCCGACGGGGCGGGCACGATGAGGCCGTTGAGGACGGGCTTCATCCGCATCTCGCCGTGTCCGGTGAACTCCACGCCGTGTTCCTCGATCCGGACCTCGGCGTAGATCGGAGCGGACTGCGGTACGTACTGCTCGATCACCACGCGGTTGCGTCCGCCGTCGGTGAGCCAGGGCCAGCGTTCGGTCAGATACGAGTCGAGGTCGGCGCGGCTCGCGGTGAACACTGCGCGCTGGGCGCCCAGCGGGTCGACACCGAGGGTGGGGCTGACGATCTCGTTGCCGAACCCGGCGACGTGGAAGTCCTGCTTGAGGATGGCGGGCTGGCCCTGGGACAGCAGCCGGTCCCACAGGTAGTCCGCGGCCTCCTGCTGGGCGGAGAACACCCCGCCGGGCGGGACGGGGGCGCCGGTGCCGCCGGCCAGGGCGCGGAAGGTGGCCTTGCTGTTGAGCAGCCGGCCGCCGCCCTGGTCGAGGAAGCCGAAGCCGGGGGTGGCCTTGTCCAGGCCGAGCGTACGGGTCAGTTCGGCGACGGAGCTGTCGAAGTGGAAGGGCAGGACCCGGTCGACGCCGTGGGTCTGCACGGCCTGCCGCAGCGCGGTGAGGAAACCCTCGTCGGTGAGCCGGTCCTGGGACAGCACGCCCTTCCCGAAGCGGCCGGGCGGCGGCACCAGCACCTCGACCGAGTCCCGAGCGATGCCCAGGGCGGCGGTGACATAGCGCAGGAATTCCTCGCTCACGGCGATGGGCAGGACCAGGACATCGCCGTCCTGGAGGCACCAGGCCATGCGCTGGGCCTGGTTTCCCACGTACAGCCGGTATTCCGGATCCAGGAGTTCGAGGTCACCCACCATTTCCTCGGTGCGCTGATTACTGATGATGAGTGTGGGCATTCTGCGCTCGCTTTCTCTCTGCCGGACAGGTGTTTCGTCATTGTGTTTCCTCTTCTTTCCCGGGGGCCACTACTCAAGTGAGTAGAACGGCCGGCGTGCGCGAATTACCCGGTCGAGTAGTGCGGCCGAACAGCGCGTTCAACTAGCGTCCTGGTGACCTGTCGAAGAGAAGGGCTTTCACCATGACCGCAGTCGGGGTGAACAACCCGGTGACGGACGCTGAGGTGTTCGCTGCTCATGAAGGCGGAAAACTGAGCGTGGGGGTCACCACCGCGTTCCACGATTCCCGGGCGCTGTCCATCGCCTACACCCCGGGCGTGGCGGCGGTCAGCAAGGCCATCGCGCGGGAACCGGAGCTCGCCGACCGTTACACCTGGGCCGGCCGGTTGGTGGCCGTGGTCACCGACGGCACCGCGGTGCTGGGCCTCGGCGACGTCGGACCGGCCGCGGCGCTGCCCGTCATGGAGGGCAAGGCCGCCCTGCTCAAGCAGTTCGGCGGGCTGGACGCGATACCGCTGGTGCTGGACACCACGGACGTGGACGAGATCGTCGACACGCTGGTGCGGCTGCGTCCGTCGTTCGGCGCGGTCAGCCTGGAGGACGTCGCGGCGCCCCGGTGCTTCGAGTTGGAGGACCGGCTGGTCCGGGCGCTGGACTGTCCGGTGATGCACGACGACCAGCACGGCACGGCCATCGCTGTGCTGGCGGCGCTGCGCGGCGCGTGCACGGTGGTCGGCCGCCCGCTGACCCGGCAGCGGGTCGTCGTCTCCGGGGCCGGCGCGGCCGGTGTCGCCTGCGCCCGGATCCTGCTGGCGGCGGGCCTCACCGACGTCACCGTGCTCGACTCGCGGGGCATCCTCGTCCCGGGCCGCGTCGGAATGAACCCGGCGAAGGCTGCGCTGGCCGGACGGACCAACCCGCGCGGGCTGCGCGGCGGACTCGCCCAGGCGCTGCGGGACGCCGACGTCTTCGTCGGGGTGTCCAGCGCGACCGTGCCGGAGGAACTGATCGCCTCCATGGCCCCGGACGCGATCGTCCTCGCGCTCTCCAACCCCGTACCGGAGATCCATCCGAAGACCGCCGCACGGTACGCCGCGGTGGTGGGCACCGGCGGCAGCGACTTCCCCAACCAGGTCATCAACACCCTGGCCTCGCCGGGGATCTACCGCGGTGCGCTGGACGCGGGCGCCCGGCGGATCACCGACGGTATGAAGCTCGCCGCTGCCGAGGCGATCGCGGAGGTCGCAGCCGCCGACCTGGCCACGGACCGGATCGTGCCGCACTCGCTGGACCCGAGGGTGATGCCCGCGGTCGCCTCCGCCGTGGCCCGGGCGGCCCTGGAGGACGGCGCGCTCGACGGCTCCGGGGACTGTCCCGGCCACGCCTGACCGGGCGACCCCGACCACCACCCGAATCCCCCTACACCCGGACGGAGCCGTCACGGCATGGCCGTATCAACGGAATCCCTCGCTGCACTGCCCGCTCTGCAACAGCCCGACTGGGACGATCCCGAAGCCATCGAACGCGTACGCAAGAGACTCCGTTCCGCGCCTCCCCTGGTCACCTACGAGGACGTGACCGACCTGCGGGCCCACCTGGCGGAGGCCGCGGCGGGGACCTTACAGATCGTCCAGGGCGGCGACTGCGCGGAGGACTGGGACGAATGCACCCCGGAGGACGTCGCCCGCAAGGCGGGCCTGCTGGACGTCCTGGCGGGCACCATGGCCATGACCGCGCACCGCCCAGTGCTGCGCGTGGGACGGCTGGCCGGCCAGTTCGCCAAACCGCGCTCCCGGCCCACCGAGACCGTGGGCGGCGTGGAACTGCCCGTGTACCGCGGTCACATGGTCAACTCCCCTGAGCCCGACGCCGAGTTGCGCCGCCCCGATCCCTCGCGTCTGCTGACCGGGTACCTGGCCGCCGGGACCGTCATGGAACTGCTCGGATGGCCCGCCCGGCGCGGTCGGCCGCGGTCCTGCGCGCCGATGTGGACCAGCCACGAGGCCCTGCTCCTGGACTACGAGCTGCCGCTGGTGCGACGGCAGCCGGACGGCCGCTCGCTGCTCACCTCCACCCACTGGCCGTGGATCGGCGAGCGCACCCGGAGGCTCGACGGCGCCCATGTGGCCCTGCTGGCCTCGGTGGTGAACCCGGTGGCCTGCAAGGTCGGCCCCGGCATGACCCCGGACGAACTGCTGGCGCTGTGCGAACGGCTGGACCCCGGACGCGAACCGGGACGGCTCACCCTGATCGCGCGGATGGGCGCCGACGTCGTGGGCGACCGGCTGCCGCCGCTGGTGAGCGCCGTACGCGCCGCGGGACACCCGGTGGTGTGGCTGAGCGACCCGATGCACGGCAACACGGTGACCGGCCCCGGCGGTCTCAAGACCCGGCTTGTCAGGACCGTCGTGAAGGAGGTCGAGGAGTTCCACACCGCGGTGAGCGGCGCGGGCGGCGTCACCGGCGGGCTCCACCTGGAGACCACCCCCGACGAGGTCACCGAATGCGTGGCCGGCCAGGACGACCTCCAGGACACCGCCACCAAGTACACGAGCCTGTGCGACCCCCGCCTCAACCCGAGCCAGGCGATCACCGTCGCCTCGGCCTGGCGCGGCTGACCCAGCGGACCGGAAACGGAAGGAATACGAGAGAACCGATGGCAGGGATTCCCCCCACCGTGCCCTATCCGATGCCCACGCAGGGCGAACTCCCCCCGAACACCGTCGACTGGGCGGTGGACCCCGGGCGGGCCGTCCTGCTCATCCACGACATGCAGCGCTTCTTCCTGCGCTCGTTCAAGGCGGGCCAGGCCCCCGGCGACGACCTGGTGCGCAACGCGACGCTGCTTCGCGACCGCTGTGCCGCCCTTGGCATACCGGTCGCCTACACCGCGCAGCCGGGCGGGATGACCCCCGAACAGCGCGGTCTGCTCAAGGACTTCTGGGGACCGGGCATGACACCTGCCCCGGAGGACCGGGAGGTCGTCCCGGAGCTGGCCTCGGCGGCGGACGACTGGCTGCTGACCAAGTGGCGCTACAGCGCCTTCTTCAAGACCGACCTCCTGGACCGGATGCGCCGGCACCGCCGCGACCAGCTCGTCATCTGCGGGGTGTACGCCCATGTCGGGGTACTGATGACCGCCGTGGAGGCGTTCACCCACGACATCCGGCCGTTCCTGGTGGCCGACGCGGTCGCCGACTTCTCAGAGGCGCACCACCGGATGGCGCTGGAGTACGCGGCCGGGCGCTGCGCCCACGTCACCACCACCAAGTCCCTGCTGACCGGACTGGACGAGGCGGGACGGGACGGAGGCGGACTCCGATGACCGGGGATCTGTTGGCCCGGGTGCTCCGGGAACAGCCGCCCGCGTACGCGCTGCTGCACCGCCCCGAGCGCGCCGGTGACACCCTCGAAGTGCTGCTCGGCGAGATGTCCGAGGTGGACACGCTCGCGGCGATCCCGTTGCCGGAACCGGCGGCCGGGGCGGGCGCTGGGCACGAGGTGCTGGCGATCGTCCCCTACCGGCAGGTCCGCGAGCGCGGGTTCGCCGCCCCCGACGACGGCGCGCCCCTGCTCACCATGGCCGTCACCGCCCAGGAACGCCTGCCGCTGGCCGAGGCACTGCGCCGGCTCCCCGACCGGCCCGTCACCCTCACCGGCGAACGCTTCGAGCCGGACGACGCGCGCTACGCCGGCCTGGTGCGCCGGGTCATCGACGAGGAGATCGGCCAGGGCGAGGGAGCCAACTTCGTCCTCAAACGATCCTTCGTCGCCGACATCAGCGATTACGGCCCGCACAGCGCCTGGTCGTTCTTCCGGCGGCTGCTGGAGCGCGAGTCCGGCGCGTACTGGACGTATCTGGTCCACACCGGCGGCCGTACGTTCGTCGGGGCGAGCCCGGAGCGGCACATCAGCCTCGCGGACGGCACCGCCGTCATGAACCCGATCAGCGGCACCTACCGCTATCCCGCCTCCGGCCCGGCGCTGCCCGAGGTGATGGCCTTCCTCGCCGACCCCAAGGAATCGGACGAGCTGTACATGGTGGTGGACGAGGAACTGAAGATGATGGCCCGGATCTGTGACCCGGGCGTGCGGGTCGTCGGGCCGTACCTGAAGGAGATGGCCCGGCTCGCGCACACCGAGTACTTCATCGAGGGCCGCACCACCCGCGATGCGCGCGAGATCCTGCACGAGACGCTGCTGGCGCCGACGGTGACCGGCAGCCCGCTGGAGAGCGCCACCAAGGTGATCTCCCGCCACGAACCGGAGGGGCGCGGCTACTACAGCGGGGTCCTGGCCCTCATCGGCCGGGACGAGCACGGCGGCCGCACGCTCGACTCCACCATCCTCATCCGCACCGCCGACATCGACGCCGCCGGGCGCGTCCGGATCGGGGTGGGCGCCACCCTGGTGCGCCACTCCGACCCCGAGGCGGAGGTCGCCGAGACCCGGGCGAAGGCGGCGGGACTGCTCGCCGCGCTCAAGTCCCGCGGCCCGCACCGCTTCGCCGACCATCCACAGGTCCGCGAGGCGCTGGCCCGGCGCAACGAGACCATCGCCGGGTTCTGGCTGGGCACCGGCGACCGGCCGGAGCGCACGGTGCCGGTGCTGGCCGGGCGCCGGGTGCTGGTCGTCGACGCCGAGGACACCTTCACCTCGATGATCGACCACCAACTTCGGTCGATGGGCCCGGAGGTGACCGTCCGGCGCTTCGACGAGCCGTACCGCTTCGACGGCTACGACCTGGTCGTCATGGGCCCAGGTCCCGGTGATCCCCGCGCCGCGGACGACCCGAAGATCGCCCATCTGCGGTCGGCGGTCGGCACCCTGCTGCGGGAGCGGCGTCCCTTCCTCGCCATCTGCCTCAGCCATCAGGTGCTGAGCGTCCTGCTCGGCCTGGAGATCGTCCGCCGCTCGGCGCCGAACCAGGGGGTGCAGCGGGAGATCGACCTGTTCGGGCGCCGGGAACGCGTCGGCTTCTACAACACCTTCGCGGCCCGCGCCGACGACGAGATCGACCGTCCTGGGATGGGCCCGCTGCAGGTCAGCCGGGACTCGGAGACCGGCGAAATCCACGCGCTGCACGGCCCGGGCTTCGCCTCCTTGCAATTCCATCCCGAGTCCGTGCTGACCGAGGACGGGCCACGTATCGTCGGCGAACTGCTGGCTGAGGTACTGGGGGTGCCCGTGGGCTGACCGCACGACCGGCCCCCCACCTCGGGGACCGTAGCGAAACAAGACAATCTGGCGTGATTGTGAGGAGCATCACCGCGTCGGGCCGCCGTATGGGGAATGGTTGATTCCCAGAACAGCGGTCCGGGCGACCCCCTGGCCAGCGGTTCCTGGTCCTGGACGTCGTCACGGGGGTACAGATGCCCGAAGTAAGGCTGCACGGACGCGAGGAGGAGCAGCGGCACATCGCGGGCTTCCTCGACCGGGCGGAACCCGACGTGCCCGGGATCCTGGTCGTCAGCGGCCAGACCGGCATCGGCAAGACCAGATTGCTGAGCGAAGCGGCGCCGCTCGCGCGCCGGCGCGGATTGGCCGTCCACCATCCGCGCACGGCGGACCTCAAGTCGGTGCTGGCCCACCGCCCGCACTCCCCCGGCGACCGCACCCTGCTGGTCCTGGACGACGTGGAGGCCCTGACCGCGAGTGAGCTGCAGACGCTGCTGCGGACCGTCGGGCAGGACCCCGCGCCGTCGCCGACGCTGCTGCTCGCCCGCGCCGCCACAGCCCAGACCACGCCCTGCGGGGCCGCCGGCGCCCGGGTGCACACGCTGGAGCTGTCGCCGCTGACCGGCGGGGCGATCCGCGGCCTGGTCCGTGACCTCATCGGTGTACCGCCGAAGGCCGGGCTGCTGGACGTGGTGAACTGCGCCCACGGCAATCCCCGGCTGATCGTGGAACTGGTCGCGGGACTGGCCGAGGAGGGCCGCATCGGGCCCGAGGGCGAGCTGATCCGGCTCACCCCGCGACAGCTTCCGGCGCGTGTGCGGGCCGCGGTCGACGAGCATCTGCGGCAGTTGTCCAAGGAGTCGGTGCAACTGCTGCGGGTCGGCACCATCCTCGGCCGTACCTTCCCGCTGTCGCAGGCGGCGGCCATGCTGGGCACCGGCACCGCCGCGCTGCTGCCCGCCCTCGACGAGACGGTGGCCGCCGGGCTGCTGACCTTCGCCGACGACGGGGTGAGCTTCCAGCAGCCGCTGGTCTGGCGGGCCGTGTACGAGTCGATCCCGGCGACCGTGCGGGCCGCCCTGCACCAGGATGCGCAGCGGTGCGCGGCCCGGCCCGGCGCTCCCGTCCACGCTGCGGCCGACCTCGGCATGGCCGAGCTGGGGCTGGCCGAGATGGGACGCCGAGAGAGCGCGCGGGAGCAGGACGCGCCGGTGGCGCCGGGAGGCGCGGGGACGGCGGGCGCGATCCGGACGCTGCTGCGCACCGGGCACACCGAGCCGGTCGTCCTGCTCGTCCGCAGCGCGCTCAACCGGCGGCTCCCTGCCCCGGAGGAACTGGTCCTGCGGGGCCTGATGACCGACTTCGTGCTGGCGGGCGGGCACGCGGACGCGGCGCTCGCGGCGGACCGGGCCGGGCCGGCGGCCGGTTCCGTACCGCTCGCCGACGCGTGGGCCGACACCGTGATCGACCAGTTGGCGGGGGCAGGACCGGAGGCCGCGCGGACGGCCGCGGTGGTCCTGTCCGGTCTGGAGTGGGCCGAGGGCCGTACGGCGGAAGCCGTCCGCTGGGGCCGCCGGGCCGTCGACCAGCCGCTGCCACCCGTCCCGGCGGCCGACGGCGCGTATCCCCGGCTGGCACTGGCGGCCAAACTCGTCGCGCTGGGCGAGACCGAGGAGGCGGAGGTACTGCTCGGGCGGGCGTCGGCGGAGAGCGACGACACCGTTCACCGACCGGCCGCAGACCTGGTACGGGCGGCGGCGCATCTGCGGGCCGGGGACCTCGATGCCGCCCGGCAGCGGGCGTGGGACGTCCGGTCGGCCGCGTCCGACAGCGGGCTGCCGGGCCTCGCGGCCTGGGCGTCGGCCACGCTGTGCCGCGCCGACCTGCTCGCGGGCGACACCGGGTCGGCGGCCAGGCACCTCGCCCGCTGCCGGGAACACCGGGCAGCCCTGGAGGCGGTTCCGTACCTGACCCTGCGCTGCCACTGGCTGGACGTGCTGCTGCACGCCGCCCGGAACGAGGTCCGCGAGGCGGCCGGTCTGCTCGCCGCCGCCCCCGTGCCGCTGCCGTCCTCGCGCCCTCTGCTGCTGATGGAGCCCAGCGCGGCGGCCTGGTTCGTCCGCTTCTCCCGCCGGGCCGGTGACCCCTCCCTCGCCGACACGGCCCTCAAGGCCGTGGAGAAGCTGGCGGCGGACAACCCGGACGCCCCCGACATCCGGCTGGCCGCCGTGTACGCCCGCAGCCTGTACGAGTGCGACCCAGAGGGGATCGCGCGGGTCGCGGCGGACCACGGCGACGCCTGGACCCGGGCCCGCGCGGCCGAGGACCTGACAGCCCTGCTGGACGAACGGCAGGTGGCCCCCGGGGTCGTACCGCAAGTGTCCTCGCTCCAGCCCGGCCCGTGGACCACGCGCGACCACGTGGGCCGGATGACCCTCGTCGACGCCACGCCCCACCAGCGGCGGCCCGCCCCGGCCGGCGACACGGAGGCGCTGACGCACATGGAGCACACCATCGCCGACTTCGTCGCCCGGGGCTTGACCAACCGTCAGGTCGCCCAGCGCGTGCACCTCTCCCCGCACACGGTCAACTACTACCTCCGGCGCATCTACGGCAAGCTCGGCATACGCTCCCGCGTCGCCCTGGCCCGCTACGTCCACGACCACGGCCTCGAACCGGGAGGAGCACGCAGAAGCCGGTGACAGGGACGGCCGGCCGCGTCGGCCGAGCGATCGAAGCCGGGTAGCGCTGCCTGCCGCCGCGGGCGCGAGACGGCAGGATGCCGTCGGACGACGCCTGAGCCTGTCCTACGGTTTTGGCGCGGGCCCACGCCGGTCATTCGTAGGATCGATGAGCCCGAGGACTCCGGGTATGGCATTGAGCTTGTCGCCGCTCGATGGCTGAAAAGACTTGACCACCCGGAGCCCGTGACGACCACAACCGCTCGTTGGGACATGCGACTTGACCGTTGTGCAGGACATCGTCTGCGGGACCGCAACACGGGCACAGGCCGCGACAAGCAGACCGACCGCACAAGAAGGAGGACCCACCATGTCCGAGACCGCCGGCTCGCTCATCGTCCCCGGCGCCCGCCTGCGCTACCAGGTCCGCGGCACCGGCCCGCCGCTGATGATCTCGCAGAGCGGAGAGGCGATGTCGACCCCACCGTCGACCTCGTCCCTCACCTCACCGACGCCTACACCGTGGTCACCTACGACCGCCGGGGACTGTCCCGCAGCCGGCTCGACGACCCCGGGCGGGGCGCGACCCTGGCCGAGCACGCCGACGACGTCCACCGCCTCCTGGCCCACCTCACCAACGCCCCGGCTCTGATGCTCGGCTGCAGCCTGCAGGCCGTCATCGGCCTGCACAACGCCGTCGCGCACCCCGGGCAGATCGGCACGCTGATCGCCCACGAGCCCGTGGCCCCGCGCCTGCTGCCCGCCGCCCAGTGCGCACGCCACGAGCGTGAACTCGCCGATCTCCAGGCCCTCTACCTCCGCGAGGGCCTGGGCGCCGCTCTCCCCGCCATCGCCAGGACGCTGGGCATCGACCCGGCCGCCACGGACACCGAGCCCGGCCTGACCCCGCAGCCCATCGACGCCCGGCGCGCCGCCAACTTCGACTACTTCATCCAGCACGACTTCACCGCGGTCGTCCAGGACACCCTCGACATCACCGCACTGAAGCAGACCCCGACGCACATCATCCCAGCGGCAGGCCACACCACCCCGCGCACCGTCTTCGACTACGAGTGCGCCGAAGCTCTCGCCGCCCTCCTTGACCGCGAACTGCAGGACCTGCCCGGCGGCCACCACGGCAACACCAGCCACCCCCGAGCCTACGCCACCCGCATCCGCGAGCTCCTGACCACCGCGCGCTGAGCCCGGCAACTCGCCATCCCCATACGGGTCTCCCCCACCGGTCGACCGCCCCCGGCGCGCGAGTGGAACAACCTTCCGTCGCGACCGATTCGACACTTCACCGCTCCGGGGGGACCGATCCGTGCCACGACCTTCGGGTACGGCGCCCACGCTGCACGACCAGTACGCGTCCCGGCGGCCGCTCTCCCCCCACCCTGACAACCCTCTGGGATGGACGAACAGGGCGTGGACCCATGGTCGGCAAGCCCGACCACCAGGAGCCTGAGAGGGAGCCTGCCGGCCGCGGAGGCGCCCGTTTCGACCGTCCTTCTCGCGGGTGGTCGCCGCCCATGCCCGGTCCGGCAGATATGCGATCGGGCCGCTTCTCATTCGACCCGTTATTGCACAGTTGTGACGGCGAGCGCACAGCTCCGTCATGCGCCGTGGGAAGACTCCTTCTGATCGCGAAGAGCAGCAGGCCGAGCGGACCGGTTCGGGTGCCGGGGACGGCGGGCGGCTCCCGCGAGACTCTCGTCGCAGCGTCATTCACATTCCTGGGGGAACCTCGATGTCCGCTCGTAACCGTCGGAGCACCGCAGCCGTCATCACGGCAGGTGTCGCCGCGCTGCTCGCCCTGAGTGGCGCGGCCGCCACCGCGATGGCCGCTCCGTCCTCCGGCCGCGACGCCAGGGGCAGCGCCGCGATGGTCGCCGCGTCCGCGTCCGCCCACACGCTCACCGTGCCCAGGGGTCTCACCATCAGCGACGGCACCCGCCATGTCTGGGTCAACGGCAAGTCGATCGACTTCGGCACCGTCGTACGTGACCTGACCTGGAACCCTCGCGGCACCAAGGCCGCCTTCATCGACGGCCACGGCAACCTGGAGGTCTCCGACCCCGACGGCAGCCACCGCAGGACCGTCGCCGCCAACCCGGGCGGGCAGACCTGGTCCCACCCCACGTGGCAGGTCACCGCGGCCGACCGGGCGAACGGCATCCCGGCGAAGAACAACATCATCTTCTCGGCCAAGGTCCACGGCAGCACCGTCCTGGAGCGCGTCAAGGCCACCGCCGACCACGGCACGCCTGCCAGGATTAGCCTGAACAGCGACGCGGACGGCGGCAGCCTCCCGAAGACCGACAACACCTGGCCCAACGTCGGCGGGACCTACGGCACTTCCGTCTACGAGAACACCCACACCGGCGAGGTGTACATCCGTGACGACTACCTGCGTCAGCAGGGCGGTGCGCTGACCAAGGGCTCCGAGCCCGCGCTCGCCCCCGACGCGGAGGAGGTCGTCTTCGTGCGCTCCGTCGGCGGGCACGACCACCTCTTCGTCGACGACCTGAGCGCCGGCAGCAACGCCGTCAAGGACATCACCCCGCACGCCACCACCGACTACACCGAGCCCACCTGGTCGTCCGACGGCAAGACCCTCGCCTTCCGCGCGCCCTCCGGCACGTACACCGTGACCAGGACCGCCCACGGCTTCGGCAAGCCAGTGAAGGTCACCCAGCACACCGGCCTGCCGGCCTACCGCGGCTGACCGCCGCCTGGCCGGCCGCCGCAGCGGGCGAGTTCGGCCCGCAGCTCCTCCAGATGCTCGTCGGCCGTGTCATGCGGCAGGTACTCGACCACATCGAAAAAGCGGAACAGGACCTGGGCCGAGGTGACGGCGAACTCGTAGTCGCCGAAGCCCACCACAGCACCCAACTCACCACGAACGGCACCCCGGACGACATGCGCGGTCATGTCGTCCGGGTCTTCCGCTGTCAGCCCCCGCCGCGCGTTGGGGCGCGCCAGATACGGGCAGACCATCGAGGCGTAGAGCATGCAGGCGCGGTGCCCCGGGGCTTCCAGCGTCGCCGCCATGTTGCGGTACGGCCGCCCGGCAGTGAGCGCCTCGCGGATCGCCGAGCTCTCCGCGGCGCCGACCACCCGCCACACCGGCCCCTTGGGCATCAGGGTGTTGCACACGGAACACAGCCGCCGTCGCGCGCACTCGGCGCTGCGCCCGTAGTCGGTGAGCGCGAACTGGGGTTCGTCGCCCTTCCACGGGGTGATGGCGGGTACCGGATAGCCACGGCTATCCCGAGGTCGGGCCTCGACGCTCGCCGGCATGGGAACGGAATCGAATCGCACACCTCATGTTCAACCACAGGACCCTCGCACCGCGACGGGCAATCAGGCATGCCCGCACCTGGGAAGTCCCGGGACGGTGTTCCCCGGGCGGGCTTCCGGGCGTTGCTGGAGTGGAGTCCATGCGGCTGTCTCAGCTCGCTCGCCTCGGTGACCGGGACCGGGCCGCTGCGGTGGAACAACGCCACGCGCCCGAGGACGGGCCACCTCCCCCGGGCGGCGCGCGCGATCCGACGAAGACGCGGCTCGACATGCCGGTCGAACGCCTCGTAGTCGATCCCGACGATCCCGGTACGGCGCCCGGTCAGGTCCTCGTTGTCGTCACGCACGATGCCCGTGAAGGTCACGACCGCTCCGCAGTGCGGCACGGACGCCCACTCGATCGCCTCGGCGACCGCGCTCCCGGGTCAGGCCCACTCGGACCTCGTCGTCTGCCACCATGCGTTCATCCTCACCGGCCTCGGCCCACCGCACAGAACGTGGCGCGACAGCCATTTGACCGACGGCGACGGGAACGTACCGCCGTATTCGGGTTTTCCGGTTGTTCACACGGCGAAAACGTCGCACCTCTGAACATGGGCCAAGACTCGGATACGGGAGTAAGCGAGGTAGGGCATGGCGGAAACAGGGCCGAACGAGACGAACACCGGTCAGCGAGACGTCTGGCGGGAGCTCTACGGGACCATTTCGTCAGCCTGGATGGGGGAAGTCGAGCGGGACGGTGGCATGTTCGACGGTGCCGTGCACAGCGACTTCCTCGGCCATCTCCGGGTGTCGGGGGTCATCGTCAGAGTGCGCCAGGAATCCGCGCACGCGTCGGTTTCGGGTCGTCGGCGACTCCATGATCGAGGCCGCGATCTGCGACGGTGACTGGGGCACGGTGCGCCGCCAGCCGGTTGCCGATGTCCTATCAACGCCTCAAGACCTGGAAGGACTCCCGCGATCCTGGATACGAGGCCAAGAAGGCTCTCATCGAGGACTTCTGCGCGATTCCCGACGGCGAGGTCATGGCCGAGGACGGCGAGCCTGAAGTCGTCTTCTTCCTGGACGAGTTCGGCCCCCTGCGAACGCCTACGGCAGAAGGCCCCAGACCACCACTGTCATAGGCGTCCGTCAGCTGTATGCCTCTCCAGGCCGTTCGCGGCCATCCTGGACGTCTCCGGCATGGTGGCCCCGGCGGCGGTGTACACCGCCGCCGGGGCCCATGTTCCGTTCTGCTGCCCAGCAGTTCGCCCCGTAACTGTACGCGGGCCTTGCAGAGCCCTGCGCTAGAAGGTCAGGTTCCAGGCGTCGATCTTGCCTGTGTCGGAGGCGGCGTTGTCGTTGACACGCAGCTTCCAGGTGCCGTTGGCGACCTCCGAGGAGGCGTTCACGGTGTAGTTCTGGGCGATGTTGTCGGCGCTGCCGCCGGTGTGGTTGTGCAGCGTGTAGACGGTGCCGTCCGGCGCCACCAGGTCGACCTTCAGGTCGCCGATGTAGGTGTGCTTGATGTCCACACCCACCTTGAGGGTGGCCGGGGCGTTGCCGGTCACACCGGTGACGACGATCGGGCTCTCCACGGTCGCGTTGTCGTTGATGGCGAAGTCCGTGAGGTTCTCGAAGTACTTACCGGGCGGCGGGGTGGTCCCGACGGCCTTGAGGGCGTCGACCTGTCCCTCGCCGAAGAACGAGTTGTTGGCCGTCGTGCCGGTGCAGCGGCTGTCCGAGGGGCACGCGATGTCGTTGGCCTGCTCGGCCAGCTTGGCGCGGATCTGCGCCGGGGTGATGCCCGGGTTGGCGCTGGCGATGAGTGCCGCGACGCCGACCACGTGCGGGGTGGCCATCGAGGTGCCGCTCTTGCTGCCGTAGCCGCCGCCGGGGACCGTGGAGTACACGTTGCTGCCCGGCGCCGCGACGTCGATGACGCCCTGCCCGTAGTTGGAGAACGAGGCCTTGGTGACGCCTGTGCCGTTGGCCGCGACCGTGACCACGCCCGGCAGCTCGGTCGGGATGTCGAGGCAGGCGTTGGTGATGGTGCGGGTGACCGGCGTGGAGTCGTTCGGGCTCGCGGAGTCGGTCGTCTTGTGGGCGAGGTCGTAGTTCTCGTTGCCCGCGGCGGCGATCTGGAGGGAGCCCTTGCTCTCGGCGTACTCCTGGGCGCGCTTGACGCCTTCGATGATGGCGGCCTGGTCGATGTTGTCCGGGCAGTTGAACTGCCACGGGTCCGTGTAATAGCTGTTGTTGGTGACCTTGAAGCCGTGGTCACCGGCCCAGACGAAGCCGCAGATGGTGTTCTCGGCGAAGAAGAAGGAGTTGCCCGGCTCGGCGACCCGGACCGCCGCGATCTTCACCCCGGGGGCCACGCCGACGACGCCCTTGCCGTTCTTGGCCGCGGCGATGGTGCCCGCCACGTGGGTGCCGTGCGTGTCGACGTCCCGCCAGGCGCCGGTACGGGTGTCGGGCTTGCCGTAGGCGCAGGAGACCGAGTCGGCCGCGTCGAAGTTGGGCGCCAGGTCCTGGTGCTGGTCGTCCACACCGGTGTCCAGGATGCCGACCTTGACGGAGGCGGAGCCCGGGTTCACGGCCCAGGCCTGGTCGGCCTTGATCTGGCTCATGTCGGCGCGGACCGGTTCTCCGGCCGGGGTCGAGGCCTGGCTTGGACTAGGGGGGAGCGCCGGGTCGTAAGCGTCGGCCGGGACGTCCGAGGTGCGCGTGGCGCCGACTTGCTGCACACCGGACACGCCGCGCATGGTGGCGGCGAAGGTGCTGGACGCCGAGTGGGCGACGATCACACCGATGGCGTCGAAGCTCGAGAAGACGGTGCCGCCGTTGGCCGCGATCGCGGAGCGGACCGCCGATGTGTCACCGGGGGCGGTGATCACGAGGTAGGCACGCGTGCCGGCCACCCAGGTCGCACTCTGGGAAGCCGGCTTGGCGGCAGGAGGGTGGGCCTTGGCGGCCGGCACGGTGGAGGGGACGACCGGGAGCGTACCCGCGAGGGCGCCCGGGGCGCCGAACGCGAGGGCGGCGCCGACCGTGGCCGCCAGCACCAACGTGCGTCTCGGTCGGCTGGATCTGTGGGGTATCAATGCGTCCTCCGTAGGCGGCCCGGCTGTGCTGGTGGCACCGACCGGGCCGTACGAAACGAGTGGTGGGAGCAAGATGTCAGGTGCATGCCCGTGTACGGAAGTACCTTTCCGTACAGGGACGTCGTGGAGGCATGGCTGAAAAGCGACGTCCAGTGTGCCGACGCGGCGGCGCGGGCGTAGGGGCCTTTGTGCTTGGCTGCCATCTTCGCCGCCGATGAACGGTGCTTGGCCGCAAGGGTTTTCAGCATGGAGGTCTCCATGACCCATTGCAGCCGGTGCAGCCGGAAGACATCTCGAGCGAGCAGGTAGTACTGAACGATGCCCCGATGGACAGCCCCGAACGTGGCAACGATCGTGTGGTCGCCGCTGTTGATCAGAGCCTTCCGCTTCGCGGGTTTCCCGCGGAACAGGTAGGGGGCTCATTTGGCCTTGATGACACTGCTTGCCGACCGTGTTGGTCGCAGTCTTCGACGGGTGGCTGTGACCAGCACTTTCCCACCAGACCCTAACTGACACGCCCGGGCGAGTGCCCTGGCATCTGCCCCGCGCCCTGGATCAGGCATTCGATCAGGTAGTCGCCCGTGTCCTCGTCGTTGGTCACGCCGTGGGTCTCGCTGCGGAAGCCGGGGAAGCGGCGGTCGAAGGACTCCAGGGCGGTGAGATAGCGCAGCAGCGGGCCATCGGGTGCGCCGATGGACTCGCCCGGCATCAGGACCGGGATGCCAGGCGGGGTGACCGTCACCATGGCGGCCGCCACCCGGCCCGCCGCCTCCGAGATCCGGACCCGCTCGGTGTCACCCCGCACCAGCCGCTGGTAACAGTGCTGAGGTGGCGCCACGGGCTGCGGGAGCTGCTGGAAGGCCGTGTCCAGAAGCTCCACCAGGCGCACCGAGCGCAGTTGCTCGTGCATCTCCTGGCACAGCCCGCGCAGAGTCAGGCCCGCGTACCGCCGGGGATGCGCGGCGACGGCCTCCGGCAGGACCCGCTCCAGTGGGGCGTCGGCGTCGTAGAGAGCCTTGAAATCCGTCAGGGCGTCCAGCAGGGTGCCCCACTTCCCCTTGGTGATGCCCATGGAGAACAGGATCAGCGTGGTGTAACTGTCGGTCTTCTCCACCACGATCTTCCGGGTGGCCAGATAGGCGGTGAGCACCCGGGCCGGGATGCCCTCCTCGGCCATCTCGCCGGTGGCGCTGATCCCCGGACAGGTCAGCGTGACCTTGACGGGGTCCAACATGCAGTAGCCCTCGGTCAGTCCGGGGAAACCGTGCCAGTCGGCGCCGGGCTCCAGCAGCCAGCAGGACTGCTCGGTGCGCAGCAGCTCCGGCGGGGCTTCCTCGAACGGCAGCCGTTCGCCGGTCGCCGGGTCGGTGACCGTGTCCGGCTGCCACACCCCGAAGAACCACGACGGCCGGTCCCCTGCGCTCTCGATCCGCCGTCGCAGGCGCACCATCTCCTGACGGAAGCGGATCGCCTCGGTCACCGCCTCGTCGATCAGCCACTCGCCCTGCGGGCCGTCCATCATCGCCGTCGCCACGTCGAGCGAGGCGATCATCGGGTAGAGGGGCGAGGTGGTGCCGTGCATCATCAGCGCCTCGTTGAACCGGTCATGCTCTACCGGTGCCCGCGGTGCGGATCGCATGTGCACCATCGCGCTCTGCGACAGCGCCGCCAGCAGCTTGTGCGTGGACTGGGTGGCGAACACGGTCGGGCGGTCCGGGCCGGGGAAGACATCCTCGTCCACCGACATGCCGTAACGGCCGGCGTAGAGCGGGTGGAAACGGGCGTACGCGAACCACGCCTCGTCGAAGTGCACCCGGGGCGTACTGGCGGCAAACGCGCGAGCGGTGGCTACGGCGTCGTAACTCAGGCCGTCGTAAGTGGAGTTGGTGAACACCGCGTACTGCGGGTGCGGGGACACCGCGCCCTCGGTGAGCGGATGCACGGCGATCCGGGCCGCCACCGCGTCCGCGGCGATCTCAGCCGGGGGCAGCGGTCCCGCCAGGCCGTAGCCGTTACGGGTGGGGACCAGGTAGACCGGCCGGGCACCCGAGACGACCAGGCCGTGCAGCACGGACTTGTGACAGTTGCGGTCCACCAGCGCGATCTCGTCGCGGATGACGCTGAAATGGCCTACCAGGCGATTACACGTCGAGTCGCCGTGCAGCACGAAGTAGGTGAATTCGGAGCCGAACACACGGGCCGCGTTGCGCTCCGCCTCGCCGATCGGGCCGGTGTGCTCGAACAGCGAGCCCAGTTCCTCGACCGAGATCGACAGGTCGCTGCGCAGCAGCCGCTCTCCGAAGTAGTCGTGGAAGGCGCGTCCCGCCGGCGACTTGAGGAAGGCGACCCCGCCGGAGTGGGCCGGGGTGTGCCAGGAGTATTCGTGGGCGTCGTCGAAGCGGCGCAGGGCCCGGAAGAACGGCGGCAGCACGGATTCCCGGTAGGCGCGGGCGGCGGTGGTGATGCGGCCCGCAATGAAGCCCGCGGTGTCCTCCAGCGGCCAGACATAGCCCACAACCGACTCGGACACCCACAGCGGCAGGTCCCCCAGGCCCTCGCCGGCCATCACCAAGAAGACCGGCAGGTCCCGGAATCGGCGGCCGATCCGGCGCAGCACAGCGCTGCCGCCCGGGGTCCCGTCGAGGGTACTGCCCGGCCGGGCGAGTGTGCCTCCCGGCGCTGCGAGCGCGGCGCCGGGCCCGTCACCGGCTGTCCCGGGAAGGTCCCAGGCCACCAGCGCCGCCGCCAGACCAGCCTCGGTGCGCAGCACTGCGTCCGCGTCCTCCGCCGTTACCGCCCACCGGACTTCGAAGCCGACCGCCTCGATCGCGTCCCGGATCTTCCGTAACTGCTGGGGCCCGGCGCCCTCTCCCCGAGGGTGTTCCGGTACCGCGACCAGGATCCTGCCGTCAGCCATACGCTCTCCCGCCCTCCACGGCGGCGCCCCGGCCGCCCCGGTCAGTGTCCTGGCGGCCCATCGGGCAGAACGGCGGCCAGAACGGCAAACCACCGCTATGGCGGAAACCGCCGTCCCGACGTTGACTTCCACAACACGCCCCAAAGGCAGTGCCGTTGTTCTTCAGGAGGGCAACTGATCTGGCTTGCAGGTGTTTTGGGGCGTTCGCAGTGACTGTGGCGACGGTGGGTCGTTGCGTGACTCGTGAGCTCTCGGCGCCCTGATCGCAGTGACGTCTCGGACGCCCGCTGGACGTTGTTCGAGCCCGTGTCCGTGGCATGGCGGGCCGCTCGCACCGGTCCGGGAACCGCGGCACGGGTGCACGATCTGCGGGAGCTCGTGAACGCCATCCTCTACGTCAACCGCACGGGCATCCCGTGGGAGTACCTGCCGCACGACTTCCCCTCCGTACCAGACCGTCTACGACTACTACTCGAAGCGGGACGTGGACGGCACTACTCAGCGGGTGCACGATCTGCTGCGCGGCAAGGCCCGCCGCGCGCGGGCAGACCTGCGGCCCGTGGGCTGCTGTGATCGATGCGCAGAGCGTGAGAACTTCAGAATGTCGCTGAGTCCAGTCAGGGCATCGACGACGGCAAGAAAGCCTCGGTGCACGACCCACCGGCGGAAGACGCCTGCTCGACGAGCTCGCCGCCTCGCACCCCAGCGTGACGAAGGTCTGAGCCGACGGCGGATACCAGAACAGTGTCTTTCGATTGAGTAGGTGATGTCCTGGTTGGTGACGTCCGTGCCGCAGACGGTGCCCTGCTGCATGAAGAACCGGGCGACGCCGTCTTGGCAGTCCAGAGGGGGCGAAGGGCCAGGGGCAGCGGGAGGGCGAGGGTGAGTAGGTCACGACAGGAAGAGGTACCGATCGACCGGTGGATCCGGCGATGAGTTTCCGTTTCGGCCTGATTCACCTCTTCGACGCCGTCCTGGACGCGGCGGGACGCGCAGGCAAACCGCTCGGCCTGGACAGCCCCGCCGTCAAGGACCAGACCGTCGGCTCCCCGGTGTTCCGGCAGCTCTACGCCAAGGGTGACACCGAACCCGGCGTGACCTACACCAACATCGTCACCAAACTCGACGAGGTCGTCACCCCGTACACGCACCAGTTCCTCACCGCCGGACCCGGCGCCACCGTCAACAACATCCTGCTCCAGAACGTGTGCCCGCTCGAACTCACCGGCCACCTGGGCAGCCCGTACGACCCGAACGTCTACCAACTGGTCCTGAACGCCCTCGACCCCGCCCACGCCACCCCCGTGCGCTGCACGCTCCTGACAGTTCCGTTGTGACCAACCCCGACCGAACCGAGAGGCGGAGTCGGTCGCAGGGTGTGGCGAAGATGACGCCCGCCTGGGCGGTCTGCGAGTGGAGGGCGTCGAAGGTGACCACCGTGCCGTGCAGGTGGAGCGGGGCAAGCAGGGGCTGGAAGACGGTGATCTCGTTGGTCGTGGCGTCCGCCTCGCGCTGGGCGGTGACCAGGCCGGTCCCCGTCATCGCGGCGAGCAGATGGACCGGGGTGCCGTCGGTGCGTCGGGCACCGCGCACGGTCTTGCCGTCCACGGCGAGGGAGGGCAGGGGCCGCCGGTCGCTGTCGTTCTCCTCCTGGCCGGCGGCGCGTTCGCGGCCGGCGAGCCAACTTCCGACGGCTGTATCCAGCGCGTCGCCATCGATGCGTGGGAGGACACGACGCACGGTGGCCTCGGCCGGGGCGACGGGGCCGCGGCCCGGCTCCCGGCATGGGCCACCGAGCCGGGCCAGGACGTTGGGCGGGGCGTCGGCGGCCCACTCCGCGATCGCGGACAGGGACTTCGCTCCGGCCAGGACCGCGCACGCGGCCTACAGAGTGCCGTAGGAGGTGGAGAACGTCTGCGCGTTGTCGCGATGCTTGGGCAGCAGGTAGCCGAGATCGGTCGCGGGGCGTTCGGGGGTGCCGGTGGTGGTGATGGCCAGGAGCACGTGGCCAGGCCTCATGGAAGGGGATGAACTGCGGATGGGTTGAACCGGGATCCTTACTGTGCGCCAACGTACAGCGAACATCCCCTGTGTCCCCTGGCATTTTCGCCGCCCGAGCGGACCGACCTCCCCTCTTCGCGCGGGCCTGTGTCGGCCGTGGGGGACCCTGTGACAAGATCCGCTGGCATGTCAACTGTCATGTCGTCTGCCATGCCTTCGTCGCCGACGGGCCCCTCAAGAACCGGTCGCCGTCTGCTGGTCGCCCTGCTCGCGCTGCTCGCGCTGCTCGCGACAGCAGGCTCCACCGTGGCCGAGGCCGGCACGCCGTCCGGCCCGGCGCCCGGCGCCGCGGTGAGAGCGGCCGAACCCGCGACGCCCGACCGCCCCAGCTACGACGTGAAGCTGCGCGCCGACGCCGACGGCTCCCACTGGGCGGGCCGGCAGACGGTGTCCTTCCGCAACGCCTCCAGCCGGCCTCTGCGTGAGGTGTACATACGCCTGTGGGGCAATGGCGAGGACGGCTGCGGGACATCCGGAAGACCGTCCGCCGTCCGCGTCTCCCACGTGCGCGGCGGCACTCCGGGCCGCCCCGGCGTGAAGTGCACGGCGCTGCGCATCGCTCTGCCGAGGCCGCTCGCACGCGGTGAGCGAACGGCCGTCTCCTTCGACGTGGCCCTCACCGTGCCCGCACGCAACAACCGCTTCGGCCGCGAAGGCGCGTTCCGCTTCCTGGGCAACGCGCTGCCGGTCCTCGCCGTGCACGACGCGAGGGGGTGGCACCTCGATCCGTATGTGTCGTACGGCGAGAGCTTCTACACCCTGGTGAGCGACTTCCGGGTGCGCCTCGACCACCCGTCCGCCCTCAAGGTCCCGGCGACCGGCAGCACATGGACCCGCCCCGGCGGTACCGGGCGTACGGTCACCCACAGCCTCGCCAAGCGGGTGCGGGACTTCGCCTGGGCGGTGGGCCCGTTCCGCACCGCGACCCAGACCTCGCCCGACGGCGTGCGCGTGAAGTCGTACTGGTCGCCGAACACGCCCGCCGCCGGTGTCCGCCTCAACCGCAAGGACGGCGTCGCCGCCGTCGACCGGTTCGGCAGGGAGTTCGGCCGCTATCCGTACGGCGAGATAGACCTCGTGATGACCCCCGGGTTCGCCGGCGGCATGGAGTACCCCGGCCTGGTCATCCTCGGCACCGACGAGGAGGGCGGCGCCACCGTCCATGAGATCGCCCACCAGTGGTGGTACGGCATCGTGGGCAACGACGAGTACAACTCACCCTGGCTGGACGAGAGTTTCGCTCAGTACGCCAACGCGCGCTACTACCGCTGGGATGGGTTCGAGTGCTCGCCGGACGACTCCTGGCCGAGCGCCACCGCCGCGCTCACCAACTCGATGACCTACTGGTCTACACACCGTGGCGAGTACTTCCAGGTCGTGTACGGGATCGGCCCCTGCGTCCTGGCCGACCTGGAGCACGTCCTCGGGGCCGGCACCATGGCGCGCCTCATCAAGAAGTATGCCCACGACCACTGGTACGGCGTCTCCACCACCGTCGACTTCAAGAAGGCCGCACAGTCGATGACGCACAGGGACCTCGGCCCCTTCTGGCAGAAGCACCGCATCCGCTGAAGTCGCACTCCGCTCGCGGGTGACGGGCGTACCCCGTCGGCGCCACGATGACGGTGACCGACGGGGTACGCGGGCAGGGCGTCGTCGTTCCGGCGGTGCATCCGGGTTGATGGGGCTTCAGGAGCTGGGGCAGGACTGCGGGGTGGTCGGCGGGGGCTGACGCGGAGGCAGGCACGACTTCCCGTGCCTGCCTGCTCATCCTCGCTCATCCCGCGCCCTCTGGGCCAACTCGCCGACACCGCGCCGACCGTCCCCGATGATCTCCCCGGCCTGCTGACCTGCCTGGCTCAGGTGCCCGATCCCTGCCGGGACCAGGGCCGACGCCACCCGCTCGCCTTCGTCCTCTCCCTGGCCGCGTGCGCGGTCCTGGCCGGAGAGAAGTCCCTGTCCGCGATCGCGGAGTGGGCCGCCGACGCCCCGCCCAACGTCCTGGCCCGGCTCGGTGGCCCATGCCGGGAGCCGGGCCGCGGCCCCGTCGCCCCGGCCGAGGCCACCGTGCGTCGTGTCCTCCCACGCATCGACGGCGACGCGCTGGATACAGCCGTCGGAAGTTGGCTCGCCGGCCGCGAACGCGCCGCCGGCCAGGAGGAGAACGACAGCGACAGTCCGGCATCCCGGTCAACGTCGGAGGCGAGTGAACCCGGCGGCTCAACCACATCGCCGCAGGTCCGATCAGCAGAGGGATTCCGCTCGCCGACCGCCGCCGTCTGGCGGCCTTCCCCGAGACCGTCGTGCTGACTGAACTCGTCCTCGATCCGCCCGCGCACAGCCTCGAACCGAAAGAGCTCTACCTGGCGACCACAGCCGAGCTGCGCCGCCGTCTCTCACGGGTCTACACCACGATCGGAACCCAAGACCCCTCTACCGGCACCTCTGCCTGCCGCCTGATCCACGTCCTGCACCAAGTGTCTAAATCCGATCAAGCCATGGAATCATCGGGCCGCCGGACAGACACGTGATCTCCGTGAAGGGTGGTGGGTGCACATGGCTGCCGACTGGGAATGGGACGACACATTGTTCTCGGGCACAGCCACCTACTACCGGCGCGGAAGGCTCCCTTACGCCCCTGGGCTGACGGACGTGCTCGCCGAGGTGCTGAAACTTGACGGGCGAGGACGCCTCATCGACGTGGGATGCGGACCGGGCGTCCTCGCCCTGAGCCTGGCGCACTTGTTCAGCGAGATTGTGGGCGTGGACCCGGACCGCGGAATGATCGCCGAAGCCACTCGCGAAGCCGCCACGCGCGGTGTGACCGGGAAAGCGCAGTGGGTCCAGGCCCGGGCCGAGGACCTGCCAGCGGGTCTTGGAAGGTTCACCGTCGCGACCTTCGCCCAGTCTTTCCACTGGATGGATCGCGACCTGGTGGCGGCAACCACCCGGAACATGCTCCAGCCAGGCGGAGCGCTGGTGCACATCTCCGACTTGAAGACGGAGTCCCGAACCGTCGAGGGGCTTCCCCATCCGGCGGTGCCTTATGCGGCGATTGATGAACTGGTCAGGCACTACCTCGGACCGGTCCGACGAGCCGGCCGGGGCGTGCTGCCGCAGGGAACACCCGGAGGTGAGGCCGCGGTACTCGCCCGGGCGGGATTCGCCGGGCCGCAGCGCCATGTCGTTCCCGGCGGACAGGCGCTGGAACGCACGGGTGACGACGTCGTCGCGGGGGTGTTCTCGATGTCGTTCTCGGCTCCGCATCTGTTCGGCACGCGCCGCGAAGAATTCGAGGCAGACCTGAGTCGGTTGCTGCGAGAGGTCTCCCCGGCGGACCGGTTCTCCGAACGCCAGCCGAGCACCGAGGTCTTCGTCTGGTGGAACGACCCCGCCGAACCGGCACCTCCGCCGGCCACGTGACCCTTCTGCGGAGGCCAACTCATTCGAGAATGACACCGCACCGAACTTTCGCACCAGCTGGCAGCCCTCCAGGTCAGGGCCTTGTCTCCTGCCAACTGGAATGCGACGGGACACCGGTCCCACGAAGAACACAGGGGAATGTGCAGGGCAAGGGGCGCGGAACTGCAACAGCAATGGTCCGTACGGCCGATCGATGTGATCACTCGATCGTGAGTTCTTCCGTGTTCGCGCCCAGGCGGACGCGATGCTCGAACGGACGGCCCGTGACCGGCGCCGCCGGGATGTGCTGGGGGTGGGGGAAGAGCATGACGCGAGAAGTGGGACGGCGCGAGGGCTTGGACGAGCAGGCTGTGCTGCTGGTGGCCGGGCTGGCCGATCTGGCGGTGAGCACGCTGGGTTCGGCCATGGGGACGGTGCGGGGGCTGCTGCGCCGCTCGGACGCTGCTGAGCTGGCGGCGCAGGCCGAGCACGACCTCGCGGCGCGGGGGCGCCTGGTGCTGGACCGGTACGCGGCCGTCCCGCCAGCCCACCTGGAGGTCCTGGCTCGGCACGCCCTGGCTCGGAAGTCCGCTGCTGATGACTGACCGGTGGGAGCAGGCCGCGTTCAAGATGCGTGTCGACGAGGTGGTGCGCCGGTTCGTCGCTCAGGAGGCCGACCTGTTCGCCTCGATCGATCCGCTCCTTGCCCCGGTGGCCGAGCAGTTGGAGGCCGCGGCCGCGGACGGCAAACGACTGCGGGCGGCGTTTTGCTACTGGGGCTGGCGCGCGGTGGGACAGCCCGACAGCGCCGCGCTGGTGCGGGCGGCGGCGTCCATGGAGCTGGTGCACGCCGCCGCAGTCGTGCACGACGACCTCATCGACGACAGCCCGCTGCGGCACGGGCGACCCACGGCTCACGTCACCCTGCGCGGCGCCGTGCGACGTCGCCCGCGCACCGATGCCGCCGCCAGGTCGCTGGCGATGCTCGTGGGTGACCTGCTGATGGCACTCGCCGGGGAGCTGTTCGCCACCAGCGGCCTGCCCGCCGCGTACCTCGCCCGCGCCCGCCCTCTGTGGGCGGTGATGGCCCGCGAGCTGATCGCGGGCGAGTGTCTGGAGATCCTCCGTAGCGGAGCCGGTCCGGACACCGAGGCGTCGCTGAAGGTGATCCGCTACAAGACCGCCAAATACACCGTCGAGCAGCCCCTGCTGATCGGTGGTGCTCTGGCCGGGGCCGGCGCGCGGCTGCGTGAGGGCTACTCCGCGTACGGGCTGCCGCTGGGCGAGGCGTTCCAGCTACGGGACGACCTGCTCGGCCTGTTCGGAGACCCGGAACGCACCGGCAAGGCCAACGCCGACGACGTACGCGGCCACCGCCCCACCGCGCTGCTGGCAGAGACCTGGCGCCTCGCCGGCGACGACGACCGCGAGAGGCTGCACGCCCTGCTGGGCCGTCGCCGCCCGGACGCGGCTGCTCTGAACGCGGTCCGTGAGGTGATGCGCCGGCTGAAGGCACCCGACCGCGTCGAGGAAATGATCAGCGCACGGGTCGAGGAGGCGCTCCGCGCGCTTCACGAGCTGGATGCCCCCACGCACGCCGGCGCTGCCCTGACCGCGCTGGCGCAGTCGGCGGCGGACCGCCTCTCTTGACCCTTTGCACCCGATGTGGCGCAACCCCACTGGCATGTCCGGCCGTTGCCCCCGGCCGCTCATGGACGATCCCGCGGAAGACAAGGAGCCCGCCATGACATGCACCGAGGCATCGTTGGACGCCCTGCGGCAGGTCGGTGACGAACTCGCCGACGCCACCGTCGCCGCACTGTTCGAACGCGGCCAGGTGGGCACGTTCAACACCCTGATGCGCTATGTCTCCACCGCCGGCGCTCCCCTTCCAGAGGGTCTGCCGGACGTGGCGCGCGAGTACCTTGAGGCCACCGGCACCCCGCCGTCCTGGGTGGACTGGTCGGAAATGGAGAAGGCCCGGCTGTTCTTCATCGACAACAACGTGCACATCTCCACCGCGCTGTCCTTCGCCTCCATGCCCGCCTGCTACGTCGTACCGCACGTGGCGAAGCTGCTGTCGGCCACCCACGGGCTCAAGTACCCCTCCAAACGCATGGCGGAGACGGGCCAGTTCACCGTCTACCTGATGCAGCCCGACGCCTTCGAAGCCGGCAGCCGCTTCATCCCCGCCGCCCAGAAGGTCCGCCTCCTGCACGCCTCCATCCGCCACCACCTGGCGCGCGAGAACCGCTGGAACGCCGACGCGCTGGGAGTACCGATCTGCCAGGAAGACATGATCGGCGGGCAGATGTTCTTCTCCCTGCTCGTGTTGGACAGCCTCCACCGCCTCCACATCCACATGTCAGAGGAAGGTGCGGAAGCCTACTACTACGCATGGCGGGTGGTCGGAGCCATGCTCGGCGTCGACCAGAGGGCCGTTCCCAAGACGCTCGACGAGGCCCGCCAGTTCCTCGACCAGTACATGATCCGGCACATGGGACCCTCCGAAGAGGGCGCGCAATTGACCCGGCAGCTCATCAACCTTTACGAGGAGATCGTTCCCGGCACCTTCTTCGACCCGATCGTCTCCGCACTCATCCGCTACCTCATCGGCGACACCTGCGCCGACTGGCTCAACGTGCCGCACACCCCGTGGGACACCGCCGTCAAGGCCGTGCCCCACCTCCTCGGCGTCCTGGAGACCATCGAGGACCACTCCCCCCTCGGAGCCTGGGTCCTGGACCGTCTCGGCCACCTCACCACCGTCTTCGAGCTGTCCTCCCTCACCCGCGGACGCGTCATGCACTACGCCATCCCCGAACAGCTCAAGAAGGACTACGGCATCACCAGCATCACGCCCCGCACCCGCCGATGGACCCCACCAGCCGCAACAGTCTCCTGACCGCCGCCTCGCTCAAACTTGGAAGTGCCCGCCAGCGACGACCGGACTGCCGCGCACTGTCAGCTTCTCGCTCAGTGGGGCGGCATCACGCCACGCACCATCGAGCAGGCCCGTAGCCGGGGACGCACCGCCCGCTTTCCAGACCGGGCGGAGCGTCTTGGGCGTCCCAATAACAGCGTCAGCTCTTGGGTACCTCCGGCCTACGAGCTGGCGCTGACACCGACCTGCGGGAAGAGCTCCTGTCTCCAGAGCGCCCAACCGAGCACGAGCGAGAAAACGATGCCGCCCAGTGGTGCCGAATGCCGGCGGCAACCCACCCATTGGATGAAGCATTGCAGGGCACACCGGACAATCTCTGACTAAATTCAGCATCTTCTGACAGGACATCAAAAAGAAGGGCCTCAAGTTCACCTCAAAGCCATTGATCAATTATCCATGAGGGAGCTACGTTCCTGGTCGACCAAGATCTACATACACATACCTGACCAGGGGCACGATCTTTGCTCGCAGCGCGAGGAACTGGGCGGTCTTCGCCTGCCGCGCCCACTGCGTCAACTGCCTGCGCTCAGCATCGTCCAGGACCAGGTCGGCCTTCGGCCGGCCGATCCAGCCGGCGTCCCCGAGCCCGGCCATCCGCTCCGCGGCGAAAGCCCGCCGCCACTTGCCCACCGTCCTGGCCTGGACACCGACGACCCGCGCCACAGCCGCGTTTGACATACCGTCAGCGCACGCCAGGATGATGCGGGCCTTCTCGGCCGAGTGCCGATGCGGCAATTCCGTCCGGCGCACCAACTCGGCACGCTCGGCCACGGACAGCGTGGTCTCCACAGCAGAAGGCCCAGGATGCGACATGTCAACAGAGCAGAACTAACCCTCAGGATTTCTGGCGCATCACACTAGCCGGGGCGGGCGGCGGCGGAAGCGTTCTTCAAGGTGTGCGCATAGTTGCGGCGTGCTGCTGCAAGGGCACCCCTCCGGTCGGTCCTCGCTTCCAGAAGCCGCCTGCTCTTGAGCCGTCCGGAGGGCCTCTCCTCGCCTCCGAGTCGACAGCGCTTCCCTTCAGAGGAGCCGCACCCAGTTCCGTTTTACCTATGCCGCGCACCGGGAGGTCGGCAGCGCGGGCGTCCCGGACTCTTACCGCTCAGGCTCCGGACGGACCAGGGACGCCTCCTCTTCCTCACTCGGCCCGGGCTGCCGTACGCCCAATGACATCTCACCGAGACCACCCTCGGGAAGGAGCGCCCCCGCAGGGGAAGCTCGGTCGGGGCACGGTGAGCGCCATCGACTCGTGGATCGGATTGCAGCAGTACGTCCTCGACATGGATCCCCGCCTGGTGGCAGGCGATCGGCGGAGCGTCGTCTCCGCCGTCATCCGTCTGCACCTGCTGCGCCGGCCTCCGGGTGACAGCGCCGCGTCGGCGTGACTGGAGTGTGGCTGCGGCGCCCGGGGACTACTACGCGCCGGTTCCCTGATCCACGAAAAGCCCGGCCCTGGTGGCCACGAGCGTGCCGTTGGCCGCGGGATCCTGTGGCGCGGCAAGGACCTTCTCACTGTTGCACAGCAGCTGGACCTTTCCCGCCGCCGCCAGGGTGACCGTCCCCGTGGCGCTCAGCGAAGCCTCGTTGTAGCCGCTGCCGCGAGGCGTGGTCATGTTGGGGCCGCCGGTGATCCTGCAATTCCCCTTGTCGGCGTAAATGAGGAAGGCGGAACCGGTCAGGGTGTACGTCCCGGCAGGGAGCGACAGAGCGACGACCTGCGTGTCCGTCGTCCCGATGGAGTGCACTGCCGTCGCCTTGTAGACATCCCCCGGAGCGGCGGACGCAGCGACCCTTTGCGAGGCATTCGCAGCAGCTCCCGCGTAAGTCGCTCCCAGGGCGGCCATGGCGACGGCTGCCATCACCATCGTTCTGACCTTCACGATTCTGCGCATGACCAACTACCCCCTGAAAATGCCAGATTGACGTCCGCTCAAAATACCGTCGTCACAGCTCCATCGGGGCGGAGTGCGGGCCGCTCCCCCGAATGGCCACCAGCCCGTGGAATCCGGTTCCCTTTCTGTTCACGGAACGTCTTCACCATGGCCACTTACCGGGTGACGCTTGCGAGGCTGAAGCAAGGGCTCCAACATACAAACCCCCTGTGCCATTGGGAGAGGTGTCGAAGCCTCAACCCATGATGGGGCTTCATGAAAATGGCTTGGCCGCAGCTCCGTGAACGGCGGTGAGGTTGCCGGTCAGCCCAGCGAGGCGCTCGCTGCACGTAGTTCGTCGAGGGCCGCCAGGGTGTACACGGCGAGCTCGTCCTTGCCGTCACGGTCACCCTCGGACCATTGGGCGTATCCCCGTTTGAAGGCGAGGACGCCCAGCTCGCCCGCCAGAGCCGCGGTGGGATCGGGTATGCCGCGGGCGACCAGAGCGGTCGTCATCGCGGCCGCGAGGCTGACGCTCTTGAGGGCGTCACGCTCTTGAAGTTCGGCGCTGGCGGCCACGGCCGCCTTGAGACGAGGCGCGAGCTCGCGGCTCACGGGGCCCATCGCGCTCGACGCGCGCTCCAGACCGGCAGCGACCGCCTCGAGCGGGCTGGCGCCGGCGGGCGCGTCGGCGATCCCCTCGGCCAGCAGTCGGCTCAGCGTCTCCTGTCCGGCGACCAGCAGCTCGCGCTTGTCGGGGAAGTGCCGGAAGAAGGTGCTCTTGGTGACTCCTGCGCGCTCGGCGATCTGCGCGACCGTCGTGGCGTCGTACCCCTGCTCGGTGAACAGGTCGACGGCAGCCACGACGAGGCGTTCACGTGCGCCTGGTTCCCATCTACCCATGGTCACCATCCTAAGTGATGGGACTCTTGTCCCATCACCGCGTAGAGTGATGGGACAAGAGTCCCATCACTTCTGGGGGGTTTCCCATGCGCGTTTTCGTCACCGGCGGCACCGGTCTGATCGGTTCCGCTGTCGTCGCCGAACTGCTCAACAACGGCCACACCGTCCTCGCACTCGCCCGTTCCGACGCATCCGCGCAGGCCATGGAGGCGGCCGGCGCCGAGCCCCTCCGGGGAGCCCTGGCCGACCTGAACACCCTTCGCGCCGGCGCCGCCCGGGCCGACGGGGTGATCCACCTCGCGTTCGACCACGCCTTCAGCAGCCCCGACACCCTCGCGAAGTCGGTCGCGGAAGAAGGTGCCGCCCTCGCGGCCCTCGGCGAGGAACTCGTCGGCAGCGACCGTCCCTTCGTCACTGTCTCGGGTACGCCCGCCGTGCCGGGCCGCGCCTCCGTCGAAAGCGACCCGGTGCCCACCGACGGGCCGGTCGGCGGTCGCGGCCGTACGGTCACGTCGGTCCTGGGCCTGTCCTCGCGCGGGGTCCGCAGTAGCGCCGTACGCCTGCCGCGCACGGTTCACAACCAGGGTTCCGGCGGATTCGCCGGCCTGCTGACCGACATCGCACGCCGGACCGGAGTGTCCGGTTACCCCGGCGACGGCGCACAGCACTGGCCGGCCGTCCACGCGTTCGACGCGGCCGTCCTCTTCCGGCTCGCCCTGGAACAGGCGGAAGCGGGTACCTCCTGGCACGCCGTGGCCGACGAGGGGGACAAGGTTCGCGATATTGCCACGGTCATCGGCCGACGGCTGGGCCTGCCGGTCGAGTCGGTACCGGTGGAGACCTTCGGTCCCCTCGGCCAGATCTTCGCCAGCGACCAGCCCTCTTCCAGCGCGTACACCCGGCAGGCGCTCAGCTGGGAGCCCAAACACCCCAGCCTTCTGGAGGACCTGGAGAACATCCAGCCCTGACCGACGCTCCGGACGTTCGGGCAGGTCCCCTGCCCGAACGATCCCTGTTCCCGCCCCTGATCCGTGAATCTCAGGGCTGGGTGAGGATGCGGGTCCGGAGGAGTTCCAATGAAGCTCGGCCGTACATCGCCCTCTTGAGCGTCTTCACCCGTTTCACGTGACTCCCAACGACGCCCGAACTCCACGGGAGGGTGAGGCCGGCGGTGACCGTCCGCAAATATTCGTATGAACGCTTATCAAGGTCCGCAGGAGGGCAGATTGTGCGCCCTTGCCTCGGACGTCAGGGTGCCGTGTAAACCGCCGAGCCCTCCACGTATGTGGCGGTGACCTTCGTCGAGGCGATCTCCTCGGGGGGCCCGGCGTAGGGGTCGCGGTCCAGGACGACCAGGTCGGCGAGGTTTCCGACGACGATGGAACCGGTGTCGTCGAGGTGGTTCACCCAGGCGGATCCCGCCGTGTAGGCGGCCAGGGCGGCGTCGAGGGCGATCCGCTGTTCCGGCAGGAACGGCTCGGCCGTCGAGTGGGGCAGGATGCGGTTGACCGCCACATGGATGCCGCTGATCGGATCTGGGCTGGTCACCGGCCAGTCGCTGCCGGCGGCCAGCCTCGCGCCCGCCGCGCGGAGCGCGGCGAAGGGATACTGCCGGCGGGCGCGCTCGGGGCCGATGACCGGAATGGTGAACTCGTCCATCTGGGGTTCGTGCGCGGCCCACAGGGGCTGGATGTTCGCGACGGCGTCCAGTGCCCTGAACCGTGGAATGTCGTCGGGGTGGACGAGCTGCAGATGGGCCAGGTGGTGCCGGTTGCCGGAAGGGCCGTTGGCGGCCCGCGCGGCCTCGACGGCGTCCAGCGCCTCGCGTACGGCGCGGTCGCCCAGCGCGTGGAAGTGCACCTGGAAGCCGAGCCGGTCCAGGGCGGTGACATGGGAGCGCAGGGCGACGGGGTCGACGAAGCTCAGTCCGGCCGTCTCTTGCCCGCAGTGGTGCGCGTAGGGGGCGAGAAGGCCGGCTGTCCGGTTCTCCACGACCCCGTCCTGCATGATCTTGACGGTGCCCGCCGTGAAACGGCCCGCGCTGCCATGCTCACGGCGATCGAGCAACTCGTCGATCTGCTCGGCGCCACGGCCGCGGTCCCACCACAGCGCACCCCGCACCCGTGCGGTGAGTACGCCGGCCGACCCGGCCTCGCGGTAGGTGCCGAGGATGTCGGGGCCGCCGAGGCCGGATCCGACCAGAGCGTCCTGCCATGCCGTGATGCCCAGGGAATGCAGCATGCGCTGCGAGCGGAGGAGGCCGTCGAGGAGTTCGCCGTCGGTGGGCGGGGGCACCAACCGGCCGACGAGGTCGGCGGCGCCCTCCTGGAGCATCCCGGTCGGTGAGCCGTCCGCCGCGCGCTCGATCCGCCCGTCGTGCGGGTCGGGGGTGGCCGCGGTGATCCCGGCCAGGGCCAGTGCGCGGGAGTTGACCCAGGCGCCGTGGTGGTCCCGGTTGGGGAGGAAGACCGGCCGGTCGGGCACGACCTTGTCCAGCAGCGCGGCGGTGGGCAGCCCGCCGGGGAACGCCTCAAGGGACCAGCCGCCGCCGGTGATCCACTCCGCGGAGGGGTGTGCCTCGGCGTAGGCGCCGATGCGTCGCAGATACTCCGGCACGTCGGTCGATCCGGTCAGGTCGCACTTGGCCAGTTCGAGACCTCCGTGCACGGCGTGGATGTGGGCGTCCTGGAATCCCGGGATCAGGGTGCCGCCGTCCAGGTCGACCATCTCGGTGCGGGCGCCTGTGAGTTCGTCGGTGTCGGCGCGCCCGAGGCCGACGATCCGGCCGTTGCGTACGGCGACCGAGTCCGTGTGCGGGAGGGCCGGGTTCATGGTGTGGACGGTCCCGTTGACGAAGACGAGGTCGGCGGAGAGGGGCATCGTGCTCCTGACGTGGAGGGGGTACGGGTGCGGGTGCGGAGGGGGATCAGCCGGCCTGGGCGGGCGCGGCCGTCGGTACCTCGGCCGGGTCGAGGCCGGCAGGGGTTTCGCCGATGGCACCGCGGAAGAAGGCGGCGCGGCGGCCCCATTTCGCCCAAGCCGAGAAGCACAGGCCCGCCACGAGGATCGCGACCGGCACCGAGGCCAGGAACCGGCCGTTGGTGGCGTCGAGGGCGAACGACGGGCTGGTGGTCCAGTTGTGGTAGGTCAGATAGCCGCCGAGGGTGAGCAGTACCACCGCGGACAGCGCCGGGATCACGACGTCCCGGAGTGCCGGGAGCACCCCCGCCCGCAGCTGGTCGGCGAAGCGGACCGCACAGGCGAGCCCGCAGAGGGCGTAGTAGAGCGAGACCAGGGTGCCGATCGAGGTGGCCGCGGCGGCCACCACCTGGTTCAGGGTGCCGATGCCGATGGCCAGGCTCGCAAGGGTGGCCGCGATGCCGGTCACCAGGAGGGTGCCGATGGCCGGAGTGGCGTACGTCGGGTGCAGCCGGGTCCAGATCCGGCCCAGCGTCTGGTCACGGCCCATGGCAAGGGCGTTGCGGGCGACCGGCAGGACGCCCGCCTGGAGTGAGGCCACCGACGAGCACAGCAGCGCGAGCAGCGGCAGCGCGGCCAGCGGTTCGGAGGCGAGCCTTTGGCCGAGGTACGGCAGCAGTTGCGGGGCGTGGGCGGCCATCTCCGGAACGCTGAACATCCGTCCGAAGCTGACCGCGGCGAGCAGGAACATGCCGAGCATCAGGAACAGCGAGGAGTATCCGGCCCGCGCGGCGTCCCGCGGGTCGCGGGTCTCCTCCGTGACCGCGAACACGCTGTCCCAGCCCCAGAAGATGTAGACCGACACGACCAGACCGGCGGCGAGCACACTCACCGAGTCGAACCCGAAGGGGTTGAACCAGCCGAGGCTGAAGGCGTGGTGACCGGCGAACAGGGCGTAGCCGCAGAAGCCGAGCAGCACGGCGTACTCGAAGACGATCAGATAGGTCTGGAACCTCGCGGCGACGTCCGCGCCCCGGATCGCCGCGTAACTGACCAGGAGCAGGACGAGTACGCCGAGCACGGTCGACAGCGAGATGGACAGCGGGTCGAGGGCGAGCCCGAACGCCGAGCGCAGATGGGCCTCGTTGGCGAACCGCAACAGCATCGATCCGCACACCTGGCTGCCGTACGCCAAGTACAGGGTGGAGCCGACGATCTGGATCCAGCCGACCTGGAAACCGAGGAAGGGGCTCAGTGCCCGGCCCACCCACACGTACCCGTTGCCGAGATTGCGCTCGACCCGGTTGAGGCGGGCGTAGGCGGAGGCGATTCCCAGGATCGGAAGGAAGGCCAGCAGGACGATCGCCGGCGTACGGCCGTCGACGATGCCTGCGATGACGCCCATGCCGATGCCGATGCTCATGGTGGGGGCGGTGTTGGACATGGCGATGACCGCCCCGTCCACCGGGCCGAGAACCTGTCGGAGTTTCGTGGTGGAGGCCGACGGCGCTGCGTCGGCGGACATCTCTGGCATGGATGCCTCCAGCTGTGATCCGCGGAGAGAGCCGCCGAGGCGGCGAGGTGCCCCAATGAAAGCGCCGCCGGATTATTGCGTCAACGCCGTTGACGCAACATTCTTGTGAACCGGCGTGATGGAATGGCCCGATGGCGAGCGAAGAGGCGGCAACATCTCCGGATCGGATCATCGGACGGCGAAAGCGCAGCACCACGACCCGTGCCGGCGTCGCGCTCTCCGCGGACGTGATCGTCGACGCCGCACTGCACCTCATCGACGCCCGGGGCCCGCAAGCGCTGACCGTGCGCAACCTCGGAGCCGAACTGAAGGCCGACCCGACGGCGATCTACCGGTACTTCCGCAACGTCGACGACCTGCTCCTCGCCGTCGCCGACCGCCTGATCGGCGACGCCCTGACCGATATCGACCCGGCCGCGGACTGGCTGACCATCCTCCACGACCTGGCGATCCGCGGCCACCGCGCCTATCTCGCCCATCCCAAGGTCGCCCTGCTCGTGGCCACCCGCACCACCGGCCGCGCCCGCGAGCTGAAGATGGTCGACACGATCCTGGCCGCCCTGGAGTCGGCGGGGTTCACCGTCGCCGACGCCGTCCGCCACTACAGGGTCTACGCCGACTTCGTGCTCGCCTTCTCCGCGTTCGACGCGGCGTCAGCGGCCCTGAGCCCGCAGACGCAGGAACTTGACCGGTCGGCGTGGGCGCAGACGTACGCCCGCGTCGACGCCGGCACCTATCCCGCCATCGCCAAGGCGGGTCCCGATCTGGTGGCCCAGGCCGACCTGAACACCTTCGAAGGCGCGCTCGACCTGCTGCTCACCTCGATCGCCGCGCAGGCGCCGTCCGCGAGGAACTGACCGAGGCGGCGGGTTCGCGGGCGCCCTCCCGCGGTCGACGGTTGCCTGTCCAACGGCAGCATCTCGGAGGGAAGATCCTCGTCGAGTCGACGATGCCGCCCGGTTCCCCCTGCTCGGCGAGGAACTGTCTCACCTGCCGACACAACCCACGGCGAAAAATGAGGGTTTCACCCCGGTTTATTCACATCACTTTTGAGACAGGGGCGATCTCACAGACTCCACCAGGCACACCCCACCGTGGGCACATTCCCTATAATTCCTATCGGATTACTAGGAATAGCTGCCGGTCCTCCCGGCGGAGGAATACACCACGCCAACCGACAATCCTGAGGAGACCACCCACCATGGGCGTTGCCACCATGCCGTCCCAACCCGCCCCGGCGTCCGACCAGATGGGGCCCGGCCGCGCCCACTGGCTGCATGTGGCCCGTGAGACGGCGGACGACCTCGCCACCGACGCGGCGGCCAGGGACCATGCGGGCAAGGCCCCCTTCGGCGAGGTCTCCGGACTCCGTGAATCCGGACTGCTGACCCTGCTCATACCGGCCGAACTCGGCGGAGGCGGCGCGGACTGGCCCACCGCGTACGCAGTCGTCCGGGAGATCGCATCCACCGACGCCGCGATCGCCCAACTGCTGGGCACGCACTACTTCCTGTCATGGAGTGCCCGGTCCTTCACCGAACCTGACCTCGCCACTCGGATCGAACGGCTGTCGGCGACGGAGCAGTGGTGCTGGGGAGGAGGTCTCGCCGCTCAAGGTCTCCCGCTTGTCCTGACCAGGAAAGGCAGAGGCTATGTACTCGATGGCCGACAGAGCTACGCCACCGGGGTTCTGGTCGCCGACCGCCTCGTGGTGCGGGCCGAGCGGGCCGGCAATCGCGAACCAGTCGCCGTCGTCGTCACTCCCGCCCATGCCGGCGTGAGAATCGACGCCGCGGAAGGCTTCGGACAGCGGCTGGCGGCCGGAGGGGACGTGGAATTCGACGCCGTGCCCGTCACCGTCCACGACGTGCTCGGCTCCCTTGCCGCCGACGACGACGTACTTTCACCGTCGGCCGCTCTGGCCTCACCGATCGGGCGTCTCCTCTCCGTCCAACTCCTTCTCGGCCTCGCCGAAGGCGCACTCGCCGAAGCGCGCGAGTACAGCAGAGCGGGCCGGTCGACCTGGCACCCGGCCTGGCCGGACGGCTCTCCCCAGGATCCGCACGTACTGACCACCTACGGGGAACTCACGATCCTCACCCGCTCCGCCGCCGCACTCACCGATCAGGCACTGGCAGCCGTCCACGGAGGACTGGCACGCGGCCAAGACCTCACCTACGAGCAGTACGCCGACATCTCGGTTCAGGTCACGATGGCCGAGGCCGCCGCTTCCAAGGCCGCGCAGGAATCCACCAGCCGCGTCCTGGACGTCGTCGGCTCCCGCTCCGCATCCGCGCGGCTGGGCCTCGACCGCTTCTGGCGCAACGCCCGGGCCCACACCTTGCACAGGCCCGTCGCCCACCAGTTCCGCGACGCCGGGGACTATTTCCTCAACGGCACCCACCCCCCGTTCGTACTGCCGGCCTGACCGGCAACCAGCAACACCGGATCGAGCGCACACACGAGTTGCGTTACTGGCGGCGGCCACGAGCCGAGGTCGCCCAGATGACCGTGCCGATCCCGCTGGGCCGCCTGGCTCGCCCTCAGGAGATCGCCGACGCAGTCGAGTTCCTCGCCGGCGAGCGGGCGTCGTTCGTCAAAACCAACCCTGCCCGAATCACCGGAGGCCGTACTGCCCGCGGTAGCAACTGCGCACGCTTGATCCGGTACGTGGGGCGCAGTACTCAGCCCAGCGCAGTTGCGGTCCACGACACCGGCGGCAACTCGATGCTGAGCAGCCCGTCGGACAGGATCGCGCTCGGGTTCGCGTGCGGGGTCACGCGGTTCCGCTCGGTGAGTGTGTTCTTCGCATACGCATCCTTGTCAGCGAGTGTGACCGCCCTCCAGGATCCGCGAGGAGCCAAGGCTGCGCACATCGAGCGTGACCTGAGTGGCCTGACGAAGTTGCCGCCCGGGTAGCGGACGGTCTGGTGCCCAGCTCCCTGACCAGTTCGACGACGTCCATACGGAATCCGTCGCCGTTCGCGCTCGGGTGTTCCGGCTCGTAGAGCCCTGTGTACACGCAGCGGCCGAGGTGTTCGACGAACGAGCCGAAGGTGCGGCGTCGGACGGGAGCGATGACGGCCTGCTTGTCGAGAATGACGTGGGCGCGGGGCAATGCAGTGGTCCTTTGCGGTTCAGGATGGGCGTGCGGCGGCGAACGCGTTACTTGACGGAGCCTGCGGTCAGGCCCTTGCGCCAGAACCGCTGGAGACTGACGAAGGCGACGAGCAGCGGGATCAGTGACAGGAACGCACCGGTGATCGGCAGCAGCAGCGGGACTCCGTTGGCGAACTCCGAGCGCCACTGCACCAGGCCCACCGTGACGGGCTGCAGTGAGGGGGTGTTGAGCATGAGCGAGGGCAGCAGGTAGTTGTTCCAGATGGCGACGAACTGGAACAGGAAGACGGTCACCAGCGCCGGGGACATCAGCGGCAGGGCGATCCGGAAGAAGGTGCGCTGTTCGCCTGCTCCGTCGATCCGTGCGGCCTCCAGGAGTTCGTCCGGGACGGACGACGCGGCGAAGATCCGGCACAGGTAGACGCCGAACGGGCTGACACAGCTGGGCAGCAGCACCGACCAGTAGGAGTCGGTGATGTCCAGCTTGGCCATGAGCAGGAACAACGGCAGGGCGAACATCGGCGCCGGGATGAGCACCGAGGCGAGGATGACGTTGAACACGCTGTCACGTCCGCGGAAGGTGAACTTGGACAGCGCGTAGCCGGCCATTGCCGACAGCAGGGTGCCGACGGTGGCGCCGACGAGGCTGTACAGCGCGCTGTTGGCGAGCCAGGTGGAGAAGATGCCGTCCTGGAAGCTGAACACGTTTTTGATGTTGGTGACCAGGTCGAAGTGGGAGAACCACAGTGGCGTACCGGTGTACATGTAGCCCGAGGCCTTGGTCGAGGAGACGAACAGCCACCACAACGGGATCAGCGTGTACAGGGCCATCAGGCCGAGCACGCCGTTGACGACGCCCTTGCTCGCGATCTCGGGACCGCGGCGGGCCGGTCGGGTCGGCCGGACGGCCGGGATCACGCTCATGCCATCGCTCCCTTGCGCTGGTTGTACGTGAGGAATCCGAACGAGAGCACGAGGGTGATCAGCGCGAGCACGACGGACTCGGCGGCGGCCAGGTTCTGGCCGCCCACGTCGATGCCCAGGGTCGTGTTCATGATCGGGGAGAACTTCGGGTCGACGCCCGGGATGCGAGCGCTGACCAGCACCGCCGGCTCGGTGTACAGCTGCGCTGTCCCGATGATGGAGAAGACCGTGGTCAGCACCAGCGCGGGGCGCACCAGCGGGATCTTCACCGCCCACGCCAGGCGCCATCCGGTGCAGCCGTCGAGCGCGGCGGCCTCCGTCACCTCGGCGGGGATCGTCTGCAGCGCGGAGTAGATGATCAGCATGTTGTAGCCGGTCCAGCCCCACGTGAGCATGTTCCCGATCGAGACCGGAACCCACGACGGCGACAGGAAGTTGGTATCGATCCCGATGTGGGACAGCGGCCCGGTGAACGGCGAGAGGTCTTTCACCAGCAGGAAGGACCACATCACCGCGGCGATCGCACCCGGCAGCGCGTAGGGCAGGAAGAACGTGAGCCGGTAGGTTTTCCGCAGCCGGGCCGAGCGGGAGTCCAGCAGGAGTGCGAGCAGGAGAGCCAGGCCGAGCATGAACGGGACCTGGACGCAGCCCAGCAGCACGACCCGAACGATCGACGCCATGAAGTCGTGGTCGCTGAAGGCGTCGGCGTAGTTGGACAGTCCCGCGAACTCCGTGGTCCGCGCACCGCCGAACAGCCCCGCGCGATGGACGGTGAAGAAGCTCTGGTAGATCGCGTAACAGATCGGCGCGACCATCATGGACAGGAAGAGCACCGCGAACGGCGCCAGGAAACCCGACGCGGTCAAAGCGCTGCGGCGGCCGGTGCGCCGCGGCCGCCCTGAGGGGGAGACGCGGCGGGTGGCCGCGGGCGCCGGTCGCGGCGGTGACGCGGTCCGGGTGCTGCTGGGACTGCTCATGGAAACCTCGCTGGGCGGTTCGTCGTCAGAGGGCAGGTCCCCGCAGCGCCGGACACGGGCGGCCGCGGGAATCCTTCGGGGCGGCTGGAGTTCAACCGCCTCAGCCGTTGGTCACCGACAGTCCGAGCTTCTTGATCGCGGCGACCGTCGAGGCCTGGACCTTGGTGACCGCGTCCGGCAGGGTGCCCTGACCGATGGCACCGGTGAAGTCCGTCTCGACCTGCTGGAAGGTCGGGCCGTTGGTCCAGGTGCTGGGCACCTGCGCGGCGGAGGCCTTGTACACGTCACCGACCTTCTGGCCGCCGAAGTACGGGTCACCCCCCGTGAGTGACGGGTCTTCCTGTCCGGCCTTCGACGCCGGGTACAGCCCGCCTTCGATGCCCGTCTTCACGGCCTGCGGGTCACTGGACAGGAAATCGGCGAACTGCACTGCTTCCTTGGGCGTCTTGCACCCGGTCATCACCGAGGTGGCCGAGCCGCCGCTGCTGGTGCTCTTGCCGTCGCCGGCCTCCCAGGTCGGCATCGGGGCGACCCGCCACTTGCCGGCCAGGTCCTTCAGGTCCGACTTCAGACCGCCGGCGGCCCAGGCCGCGCCGACGAACGTCAGCACCTTGCCGGCTTCGGAGGCCTTGTCGAACTGCGGGTCCCAGGCGCTGCCGGTCTTCGCCACCAGGCCCTGGTCCTTCAGGCCCTGCCAGTAGGAGGCGACCTTGCGGGTGCCGGGGTTGTCGATGCTGACGGTCCAGCTGTCTCCCTTGGTCGAGTACCAGGACTGACCGGTCTGCAAGGTGAAGGACGCCAAACTGCCGGCGTCGCCGAGTACGGTGCCGAACTTCACACTGGGGTCGGCGGCGGTGACCCTCTCGGCGTCGGCCTTGTACTCGGCCCAGGTGGCCGGCGGCTTGCTGATGCCGTACTTGGCGAACAGGTCCTTGCGGTAGAAGAGGACCATCGGGCCGACGTCCACCGGGACGCCGTAGATCTTGCCGCCGACGCTGGAGGCGGAGACCGCCGACGGGACGTACTTGTCCATGCTGTCGCTCGCGTACTGCGTGATGTCCATGACCGAGTTCTTCACGAGCATCGACGGGATGTTCTGGTACTCGATCTGGGCGAGACACGGGCCCTTGCCGGCGGTGATCGCGTTGCTGATCTGGGTGTAGCCGCCCTTGGGACCCGACGGGATCTTCTTGAAGGTGATCTTGGTGTTCGGGTGGGAGGCGTTCCACTGGTCGACGATCTTCTCGTAGCCGGCCCAGCCCCAGAATTCCATGTTCACCGGTCCGGCCTGGCCCGATTCCCCGGCGGAGTCGTTCTTGTCGCTGCTGCACGCGCCGACGCCGAACGCGATGACCGTCGCGGTGGCGAGTGCCAGGAGTCCGCGGGTGCGTAGGGTGGTTCTGTCCATGTGAGAGAAACCCTTCGTGATGGGGACTGACTTGCTGGGCTGTCGGTGGGCGGGCGGCCAGGCCCGCCTACCGACTGGTGCTGAACTCCAGGCTGAACACCGTCGGGACCGCGGCCAGGACGTCCGATGCTGACGGGCCCGGGCCGCAGGCCGCGCTGCCGAGGCCGTGGTGCGCGTGGTCGAGGTGGAGATGGAGTCGGCCGTCGCCGACCAGGTCGTGCTGGTGGGAAGCGGCAGCCAGGGCTGCGGTGCTCCAAGGACGCACGGTCAGGTCGATGACCGGGTCGCCCGTGATGAGCAGGGTGCCGTCAGCGGTGGTGATCCGGCTGCGGCGGACTTGGTGGCGGTTGCCGTTCTCCTGCGGGCGGACATACGGGGTCTGCATCGCCGAGACAGTCGACCGGTAGTGGCCTGTGCGAGCAGCGGTACGGGAGTCGCGGTACGCCTCGCCGGGACCGAGGCCGAACCACTCGACCTCGGCGTCGGAGCCGGGCAGCGACATCGCGATCCCCAGCCGGGGCAGCGGCACCGACCATGCGCCGTCAGGGGTGACCGCACATTCCAGCCGGAGCCGGGCCTGGCCCGCGTCCGGTCCCTCGCAGGCCGTCCACCGGTAGACCACGCCGAGCGCGGAGGAGGATCCGGCGGCGGCCAGCCGGGCGATGACCGTCAGCCCCGACGCGTCGGGCTCGACAACCAGGACATCGTGGCGCATCCGATGCAGTCCGGCGGCGAGCCAAGCGCCGATCTGCGGCTCACCGAACGCGCTGAGCAGGTCGTTGTCGATCGGGGCCCGCCAGACGTCCAGCCTCGGACCGTCGAGCTCCAGGTCGACGAGCTGTATCAGCACTCCGCTCCGGGCGTCGAACCGCGCGGGGCCCAGTGTGACGGCCCCGTCATGCGCGATCGCCGGCGCCGGCGTGAGGGGGACGGGTGCGGCGGCCGGAGCCACGACCAGCCCCTGAGCCCAGGAGACCTCGTGACCGGCCGCCGCCCAGGTGTCGTCAGCGGCGAGCACCGCGGTCACGGTCAGCCACACCTCGTGGCCGGAGTCGTTCTTGCGCGCCGCATCGAGCGCGGCGATGACGTCGGCGGGCCAGTCGACGGTCCTCGTCGCGCCCGGAGGGGTCTCGTGCACGGTCAGACGGCCGGAGCCGGCCAGCTCGCCGCCGTCCTCGACGGTCCACTGGAATTCCAGGTAGCCGGTGTCGCGGACATGGTGCAGGTTGTGCACGCTGATCTGCCGAGTCACCGGGTCGATGTGGATCCGGACCGGTTCGATGACCTTCTTGTACTCGACCAGGCCCGGCGACGGCGTGCGGTCGGGGAAGAGCAGCCCGTCGGCGACGAAATTGCCGTCGTGGATCTCCTCGCCGAAGTCGCCGCCGTAGGCGTAGAACGAGCGGGGGTCCTCCTGGCCGGTGAGCCGGGCGATGCCGTGGTCGATCCACTCCCAGATGAACCCACCGGCCAGGCGCGGATGTGCCTCGATGACCTGCTGGTACTCGGAGAGCCCGCCGGGGCCGGTGCCCATGGCGTGTCCGTACTCGCACAGCACGAACGGCAGGGCGCGGCGGTGCGCGTCGTCGCCCGGATCAGCGGTCGGTGCCTCCTGGCCGCGCCCCACGGCGGACAGCTCGTCCACACCGATGTACATGCGGGAGTACAGGTCGACGTACGCGCAGCTCGCGAAGTCGCCCTCGTAATGGATCAGGCGGCTGTCGTCGCGCTGCCGGATCCACGCCGCCGCGGCGGCCAGGTTCGATCCGGTGCCGGACTCGTTGCCCAGCGACCAGACGATGACCGAGGGGTGGTTCTTGTCGCGTTCCACCAGCCGCGCGGTCCGGTCGAGGTAGGCCTCGCGCCACGCGGGGTCGTCGCTGGGGTTGCGGCGCCAGCCGCCGGGTTCGAAGCCGTGCGTCTCGAGGTCGCCCTCGCAGAACACCAACAGGCCGTGCTCGTCGCACAGGTCCAGGAAGCGGTGGTCGGGCGGGTAGTGGCTGGTGCGCACCGCGTTGATGTTGTGCTGCTTCATGAGCAGCACGTCGGTCAGCATGATGTCCTCGGTCAGGGTCCGCCCCGTCAGCGGATGCCATTCGTGGCGGTTGACGCCCCGCAGCGAGATCGGCCTGCCGTTCACGGTCAGGACGCCGTCCACGACGGCCACGGAGCGGAAGCCGATGCGCAGCGGTATCCGCTCCCCCGCTTCGGAGACCAGTTCCCCCGTGTACAGCCGCGGTTGCTCGTCCGACCAGGGCTCGACGGCGTCGATCACGTGCGGGCCGGCCGGATCGGCGGCGGATAGGCCGAGCTCGGGCACCGACAGGGACACCCGGGTGGGGGCGGTGACGTCGACGGAAAGGGTGCCCTGCCCCGTCGTGTGGTCGTAGGCGGCGTGGACGAAGAAGTCCTCGACACTGCGGGCGGCCACGGTCACCGACCGGAAGATCCCGGACAGCCACCACATGTCCTGGTCTTCCAGGTAGCTGCCGGACGACCACTGGTGCACGCGGACCGCGAGTACGTTCCGGCCGGGCCGCAGACCGGCGGAGACGTCGAACTCGGTGGTCAGGCGGCTGCCCTTGCCGTCGCCGAGCCGGATCCCGTTGAGCCACACCGCGAACGCGGAGTCGACGCCCTCGAACCGGAGCACCGCAGCCGATGCCGGGAACCCCTCCGGAACCACGAACTCGCGGCGGTACTCGCCGGTCGGGTTCTGCCGGGGCACCCGCGGCGGGTCGACCGGGAACGGGTACAGGATGTTGGTGTAGGCCGGAGCACCGTAGCGCGGCTCGCCGGGCAGGCCGGTCATCTGCCAGCAGGACGGCACGGCGAGCAGGTCCCAGGCGGTGTCGTCGAAGTCCGGCGCGGCGAAGTCCCCGGTGAGGTCGTCCAGCCCCGACGCCAGTCGGAATCTCCAGTCGCCGTCGAGCGCGATCGTGGGCAGGTCGGAGGCTAACGCGGCGCGCGGCCCAAGCCGTCCGGTGCCCGGCGACCGGTCTTCGACGTAGGCGTTGGGATCGAGGGCGTTCATCAGCGAAGGTGTTTCCTCTCGAAATGCCCCGTCATGGCGGGTCACGGCGTGGAAGGACTGCGCCGGCGGCTCATGGCCCTGTGCCGTGGCAGGTCAGGCGGTGCCAGGTGCTCAGCGGTCGTGCTGGGCGGGGCCGCTGCTGTCCCGGACGGTCAGGGTCGGGCGCAGCAGCGATACGACATTGGTCGGCGGCCGACCGGAGTCGACGGCTTGCAGCAGCAGTTCGACGGCCTGCTGGGCCATCTCGCGTTTGGGGAAGGTGACCGTGGTCAGTGCCGGTCGGATCCGCCCGACCTGAGCGATGTCGTCGAAGCCGACGACGCTGACGTCGTCGGGGATGCGCCGCCCGGACCGGACCACCGCTTCGATGGCACCGACGGCCAGGACGTCGTGGGTGGCGAAGATCGCCGTCAGCTCCGGATCCGCCTCCAGCGCCGCGCAGGCCGCGGCGAAACCGCCGGCGGCGTCGTCGCTGGTGCAGGCGAACACCTTGCGGTCGTCCAGCCCGTCGGTGGCGAACGCCCGGCGCAGGCCCTCGACGCGCGGTGTGTGCGCGGGGAGGTCGGCGACCACAGCGACGTTCCGGTGGCCGAGATCCCGCAGGTGGGACCCGGCCAGGAACCCGGCGTGCTGGTAGTCGATGGACACCACCGGGAGTGTGGTCGGCGGATCGCCCTCCCAGGCGAACAGGGCGACCGGGAAGTTGGCCTCGGCAAGCATCGGCAGCTGCTGTTCGACGCCGTTGTCCCCGGCGACCAGCAGTGCGTCCACGGAGCGCGCGGTGAGGTTCTCCAGGTGGGCCCGGGTGTAGTCGGGATCGTCGCGCGTCGTGGCGAGCAGCAGGTTGTATCCGTGGCCGACCAGGAGGTTCTCCACCTCCTCGACCAACTCCGCATAGAACGCGTTGGCCACCGACGGCACGAACAGCCCCACCGTCGACGTGCTGCCCGTACGCAGTGAGCGCGCCACCAGGTTCGGCTTGTAGCCGAGTTCTGCGATCGCCTCGTTCACCTTCGCCAGGGTCTCCGGCCGTACCTTCTTGCCGGACACCACGTTGGAGACGGTCTGCTTCGTGACGCCCGCCCTCGCGGCCACATCCGCCATCGTCACCACGTAGTCTCCCCGAAACGTTTATCGATCCACGAAAGTGGCGTCACTGTAGGACGGCAGTCGCGGCAGAGCAAGACTTTGCACCATGGCAGTGCTCCAGCCATTACAGAGCCCTATAAGAGCGCATGCGCACCTCATGATTGTTTTCGCGACTTGACATGCGCGGAGCATTGACGGTCCCAGAAATGCGGCAGTAGCGTCTCCGCCACGCAAGATTTCATGGATCGGTCAACGTTGGGGCTGTCGTCAACTGGCCCACGCGCGCAACAACCGCTCGATGTCACCCCGAGCCCCGCGCTCGGTGCGTCGGGGTGGTCCTCTCGGCCGCGACGGCCCCGACGGCTGCGGTCCGGCCGCAGCATCGCGACTGCTCCGCGCCGTCTCCAGCAGGCGGCGAGCGCCTGAACAGACCTGGAGAGGTCTCGTCCTGAGGAGAGACAGACATGATCAGACCGGCCGACGGCGACGCCGACCCGAACCCCGCCCCGGCGCGACGCGGTTCGCGTGTGAAGCGCTTCATCTCGGCCGCTGCCGGCGCCACCATCACGGTGGCGAGCCTCATGCTCACCGGCATCGTCCCCGCGCACGCCGCCGCCACCGTCCACACCTACGCACCGACCGGAGTGGGGGGCGGTACGACGACCTCCCCGGACGTGGCCTCCACCAAGTACCAGGTGCAGGTCGCCGGCACGCCCGTCCAGGCTGTCCAATACACCGAGAACGGCCACAACTTCGACATCGCGCGCTTCGCGTCGGACTCCCGGACACCGACGATCACGGTCACGCTGCCCAGCACCACGATCGACACGGTGAACATCTACCCGGCGCGCTACTACCCCTCCAGCAGCGTCTCGGTGAGCACGGACAAGCACACCCTGACGTTCCAGATGTCAGCCGCCGCCGGGCTGAACGAAGCGATCGTGATGGTCAACGGCGACTCGACCAACGCCACGGGACAGCCCTACCTGGCGGTCGTCAACGACCCTCTGGAGGACCCGGCGCAGCGTCCGGACACCACGAGCGCACCGGACGGTTCCGGCGTCAACCTGCAGACCGGTGTTCTCAACTTCCAGGAGTTCGCCGCGAAGTACCTGACGGCGCACCCGAACAGCGCGGCCCAGAAGGCTCCCGCCGCGACGACGAGCTCCATGGCCGGCAAGACCGTCGACGGCACCGCCATACCCGCCGGTCAGCAGACCTCGGCCGGGAGCCTGGTGAGCGCGAGCAGCGTCAATGTGCGATACCCGAACGTGCGGACGATGGCCGCCAATGACGTCACGTACGCCCTGCAGGCCGCCCTCGACACCATCAAGGCCCACCCCACGGCGCTCAACACGCTCTACTTCCCGAACGGCACCTACGTATGGTCCGGTCTCCTGGTCAACGGTCTGGACGGCCGCAAGCTCAAGGGCGGCAAGCTGAAGATCTACACCGCCGAAGGGGCCTTGCTGAAGAACCGCGTCCAGGCGTACATGGAGGCGTTCGAGCCGGCGATCGGGATCATCAGCTCGAACGACATCGAGATCGACGGCCGCGGCGTCTTCGACGGCAACGGCGTGGCGAACTACAACGCCCGCAGCAGCGGTGATCTGCACGACGCCTACCGGAGCCAGCACCAGGGCGGCGTCATGGTCATGCACTCGTCGGACATCACGTTCAACGACACCTACGAGCGCAACGCGAAGCAATGGAACTACGAGACCCACAGCGCCAACCGCGTGACGTTCAACAACATCAAGGCCCTCACCCCGTACCGCCAGCCGTGGGTCGACGGGACGGACTTCGCGGGCGGCCAGGACATCACCGCCAACGGCGTCTTCACCCTCGGCAACGACGACGCGTTCGCCTCCGGCCACTACAACCCCAGCGACGGATTCACCCCGCTGGCCTCCGGCGTCTGGAACAACTTCCAGCTCGGCACCTCCAGCGCCGACGTCCAGGGCTATGTCAACGCGGTGGCCGCCCACGACACCGTCGCCGACGATCTCGGGTTCAACAACTACCACTGGGACAACGAGGACTCGAAGAACATCTCGGTCAGCAACACGCTGAACTGGTCCGTCGCCGCCGGCAACGCGATCCGGATCGGATGGAGCCCGTACGGCTACCGGCTCACCAACTACACGTTCGACAACTTCAACTCCGTGTCGCCGTTGGCCGGCGGCATCTTCGTGCACAACGGCCCCAACCCGTACCCGCGCATCCAGAGCATCGTGGTGAAGAACAGCTCGATCGACACCTCCCGGTTCACCCAGGGACCGATCGGGCTCAACGGCGGCAACGGATCCAACCAGACCATCACCGCCGACCAGCAGGCGACCTATGGGTTCGCCCCCAACCCCGACGGATCGGGCGCCACGTACACGTACCCCAAGACCCCGATCGGCACCTTCGAGCTCGACGACGTCTGGTTCTCTCAGCAGAAGACGAACAACAGCACGTTGAACGGCTCCACGAACGTGACGCTGAACAACCTCCGCGTCGCGGGCCAGCTCGTCGAATACACCAGCCAGTTCCCCCTGGCGCCGAGCACGATCGGCACGCTGACGTCCACCTTCACCGACGCGAACGGCCAGACCCAGAACGTCAAGACCGGCGCCCTCACCAACGGTGACACCTGGGTGGGTGCATGGAGCGGCGACCAGACCAAGAACAACTCCTCGGACCTGACCCTCATCACCCGCAACACCGGGACCGGCCTGATGGGCGAGCAGTACACCACGGGATCCGGGGACGGAAAGCTCTCCTACCTCCAGTTCCCCATCAGCAGCCTCACCAAGGCACCGAGCCAGGCGACACTCCATCTCACCTACGTCGGCCACCGCTACGCGACGGTCCCGTCGACCGACACCGACCAACTCCTCGTACAGCCCGTCAGCGACACCACCTGCACCGGCGGCGGCACCTCCTGCCCGATCAGCACGATGACCTGGCAGAACCGGCCGAGCTTCACCGCCACGACCTCCTCCGTCGCCAAGTCGGCCACCTTCACCCTCGGTTCGACCGTCGTCCCCGAGGGGGGCGGGACCCACCAGGGCAACGCCATCGACGGCCGCGACATCACCGTCGACATCACCTCCTTCGTCCAGAACGCCTACGCGGCCAAGCAGTCCACGCTCCTGCTCGCCGTCTGCAACGCGGGAGGCACCAACCACGAGCTGCGCTTCGTCAGCTCCGAAGGCGCCACCGGCTCCGGAAAGCTCATCAACGGGACCGCCGAGATGGCGCCCGGGGTGACCGTGACCCCGTAGCCACTCGATGCCGGTCCGTCCCCCGGGGCGGGCCGGCCTCAGCCGTCCGGCTCCGCCGTCCACGGCTGAGGCAGCCACCGCATGTCTGACAAAGCGCTGTTGGCTCCACCACCGCACCCGCACCGGTGGCACCCCTGCGCCCAGTGGTACTCACCGTCCGACAACGGAGTCGACCCATGCCGCTGCCCGACCTCCCCCTCAACCGTCGGCGTTTCCTCACCACGGCCGTCCTCGCCGCCGGCGCCACGGCCCTGCCCGGCTTAGTCTTCGCCTCCAGGGCCGCCGCGGCCGTACCGCCCCAGGCCACCCTGCCCGACCGCGGCATCTGGGACAACGCCACCGCCGCCGCCTGGACCGACGGATTCCTGAGCGGAAACGGCGAGTACGGGGCCGTCTACTACGGGGCGCCGACGCTCGAGAAGATGATCTTCAATCACCACCGTTTCGTGCTGCCCAACGGCAGCCGGAGCGTCATGCCCCCCGTGATCTCGCCGTATCTCGAGACCGCCCGGGACCAGGCGCTGGCCGGCGACTACTCCGGTGCCTCCGCCACCTTCGACCACGGCTGGAGCCTGCGCTGGACCCAGACCTTCCACCCCGGCTACGAACTCCAGCTCAGCACCCCGGGCATGACCACCGTCAACGACTTCGCCCGCATCACCGACTTCCGCACCGGCGAGATCACCCACACCTGGACCGACCAGTACGGCACCTGGAAGCGCCACGTCTTCGTCTCCCGCGCAGACCAGGTCATCGTCCACGAGCTGCTGCCCGCCACCGGCCGCACCGTGGACACCATCCTCAGCGTCAACACCGCTCTTACGGGCGTGCCGACCAGCGTGTCCTTCTCCACCACCGCCACCGTCACCAATGCCGACGGTTACCTGAACCTGCGCGGCACCTACCCCTCCGGCGGCGCCTACGGCTACGAGGGCGTCACCCGCGTCGTGGTCTCCGGCAGCGGCTCCTCCGTCACCGCTGACGGGCAGACCCTGGTGGTCGCCAAGGCCACCAAGGTGCTGCTGTTGACCAAGCTCGACCGGTACGAGACCTCCACCGGCTGGAACAGCCGGCCCCTGCAGACCGCCCTCGCCGCGCTGGGGGCCGACTACGCCACCCTCCTGGGCCGCCACGCCCCCAAGCACCAGGCGATGTACGACCGCTCCAGCATCGACCTGAACGTCTCCGCCGCCGACCGCCGGCTGGCCACCAGCGAGCTCATAGCCCGCCAGAACAGCAACGCGTCCGCCATCGACGTCGCACTGCTGGAGCGGATGTACGACTCCGGCCGCTATCTCTTCATCAGTTCCAGTGGCGTCCTGCCACCACGCCTGACCGGCAACTGGACCGGCACCTGGAACGGCTCCTGGGCCGACGACTTCACCACCGACGCCAACGTCAACCTGCAGGTCGCCAGCGGCAACATCCTCGACCTCACCGACGCCATGCAGGGCTACTTCGACCTGATCCTCGGGCAGCTGCAGCAAACGCTCGATCGCCAGCGGTGAACCGGCCTACCGGCAACGCCAGTTGCTCCTGTGAGCCGCACACCCGCACGTGGTCTGCACAGTGTCGGAGCTGATCACCGAGGCGGACCATGCGGGGTGGACCACCGCCGACATCCGCCATGGTGGGCGAACTGCTCGACGTTCCCCCCACGGGACCTGGGCGATTCTCGCGGGCACCGCGACCACCTTCGACAGCCTTCCCGCAAGACCGGAGAACTGGAGATGACCGCCCACACCCCGCACACCTGACCCATCTCGTCCACCTCCGCCCGAAGCACCCGCGGCGAACACCCGCGACACCCTGCACCCACGTCAACCTGCTGCTGACCCATCGGCGTCGGCACCGAAGGGACCCTGACCTCGCGATGACACTCGCAGTCCGTCACAAACCCGTCACCTCCATCATCCGCAAGGTGTCAGCAGTGCTTGCGATGGCTTGCTCCGCAGCGCTGCTGACATCCCTCACGACGCCGACCCCGGCCTCGGCCGCGCCCCAGGCGACGTATTACGTCGCCCCCGACGGCGACGACGCCAACCCCGGGACGATCACCGCACCGTTCAAGACCCTGCAGCACGCACGGGACGTCGTACGCACGGTCAACGACAACATGACCGGAGACATCAACGTCTATCTCCGCGGCGGCACCTACCCGGTCAGCAGCACCATCAACTTCACGTCGGCCGACTCCGGAACGAACGGCCACCATGTCGTGTACGCCGCCTACCAGAACGAGAAACCGGTGCTGAACGGAGGCGTTCAGGTGACCGGCTGGAGACAGCACAGCGGGAACATCTGGAAGGCCACGCTCAACCGCGACAACAAGCTCCGCGCGCTGTACGTCAACGGCAAGCGGGCCCAGATGGCGTCGAAGACGATCAACTCGGCCGGCTGCTACGGGACCTACTCCGTCACGGCCGGCCAGGCTCCCTGGGCCTGGGAGTCGGGTTCGCAGTGCGACGGGGCCAAGTACAGCCTCTCCGACCTGCCGGCCGTCGCCGTCAACCAGGACGACGTCGAGATCAAGTCGGCGACGACCTGGACCACGGCCATCGTGGGCGTCCGCCAGATCACCACGAGCTCGGACGGCGCCAACCGGGTGGCCCTGTTCCAGGAGCCGGGCGCGGCCATCGCCCAGGGACCACCCAACGGCAACTTCAAGGCCGGCAGCGGCAGCCACACCTTCATGAACGCGTACGAATTCCTGGACCAGCCGGGCGAGTTCTACTTCGACAAGACGAGCCACACGCTCTACTACGACAAGTCCGGCTCCGAGGACATGACGTCGGCGAAGGTCTTCGCGCCGAACAATGTGTCCACCCTCATCAAGATCGCCGGCACGTCCACGACCGACCACGCGCGGAACATCACGTTCTCCGGGCTCACGGTCGAGCACTCCGACTGGAACCTGGTCAATGTCGCGGGCTCCGTCTTCCGGCAGGGCCAGCAGGGCAACGCCAGCTCGACCGTGTACGCGAGGCAGAACTTCCACGCGTACACCTACCGCAACGTCGACCTGCCGCCCGCGGCCGTCCAGATCGAGAACGCCGACGGGATCGTCCTGCAGCGCAACACGGTGCAGCACACCGGCGCCGACGGAATCACCATGGCCAACGACGTGACGGACTCGCAGTTGACCGGCAACGTCACGAACGACATCGCCGGGTCCGCCATCACCGTGGGGCACCCGCAGCACGTGTACATCGGGGACTACACCTCGTCCAACCACGAGAAGTACCCGGTGAACGTCGAGGGCGTCTGCAAGAACATATCGATCACGGACAACTACCTCTACGACAGCGCCGTGTTGTTCCAGGGGTCCAGCCCCATGTCGGCGTACTTCACCGACTCGCTGTCCGTGCAGCACAACCGGATCGAGAAGTCCCCGTGGGCGGGCATCACCCTCGGCTGGGGATGGTGGAACTTCGACGGCTCGGCGAACTCCATCAATCCCGGGAACCCGACCACCACGGCGAAGAACAACACCATCAGCTTCAACGAGATCGTCGACACGATGCAGGTGCTGGGCGACTCCGCTCCCATCTACGACCTGGGAAGCCAGCCGGGCACCGTGATCAGCAACAACTACATCCAGGGCGTGCCGGCCGGCCACAAGTACGGACTGCACCCCGATGAGGGGTCCGCCTACCTCAACTTCCACGACAACGTGCTCGCCGTCGACCCGAACGTGGCCTACACCATCAACTCCGGTACATGGGGCCGCCAGCACGACCTGAACATCACCAACACCTACGGCACCGTCAACAAGATCTTCAGCAAGAGCGTCCCGAACAGCACCATCCAGGACGTACACGCCTACCCGGACAACGTGTGGCCGTCGCAGGCATACAGCATCGCTGTGAACTCCGGCCTGGAGGACGCCTACAAGGACATCGTCCCCCAGAGCAACCTGGGCCCGCAGGACTACGCCCTGCCCGCGAGCACGTTCACCGACAAGGGCGTGTCGTCCGTCCCCGTCCGCCCCCTGGGTGACGCGACCGAGACTCTGTGGCTGGCCCCCTCCGGTACGACGACGTTCGCCGTCGACCCCACCATGACGAAGGCGACCGGAACCGCGACGACCGTCGCCGTCCCGCCGAAACCCGGCGACTACCGCCTCTACGTCGTGGACGCCCAGGGGAACGCGTCCCCCGCGTCGAAGTCGCTCGTACGGCAGCGATGGGCCTACGTCGACGACAAGGACTCGGGCCTCACCTACTCCTCCGGCTGGTCGAACTGGAACGACTCCCGCGACTTCAACGGGTCCGAGAAGTTCACGAACCGGGTGGGCGACTCCGTCCAGTACTCCTTCACCGGCTCGGGCGTGCGCTATCTCAGCATGAAGCAGCCGAACATGGGCAAGGTCGACGTCTACCTCGACGGCACCCTGGCGCAGTCGGGCATCGACGCCTACGCCTCGACGGTGACGAAGCAGGTGCCGCTGTTCGAGAAGACGGCTCTCGCAGCGGGCCCCCACACGATCAAGGTCGTGTGCGCCGGAACGAAGAACACGGCCTCGTCCAACACCGTCTGCGCCCTGGACGCCTTCGCCTCCATCCCCTTCCCCGCCACGAGCGTGCTCTACAAGATCCTCAACAAGAACAGCGGCAAGGCGATCGACGTCTCGGGCGCATCGACCACCGCAGGGGCGAACGTCCTCCAGTGGAACGACACCGGAGCGCAGAACCAGCGCTGGCTGTCGGCCCCGGTCAGTGATGGCAGCTACGAGATCGTCAACGAGAACAGCGGTCAGCTGCTGGACGTCACCGGCGGGTCCACCACGGACGGCGCGACCGTCGTCCAGCAGACCGACACCAACGCCGCGAGCCAGCACTGGACCCTGGTCGCCGCCGGAAACGGCTACTACAAGATCAAGAACGTGAACAGCGGCAAGCTGCTCGCGGTGTCCGGCTCCTCGACGTCAGCAGGCGGCCAGATCGTACAGACGACGGACACGAACGCCGACAGCCAGCTGTGGCAAGCCGTGAGCGTGGACTGACTCCCTCCAAGGAAGGACATCATGGACATCACCAGAAGACAGCTCGGCCGGCTTGCCGCAGCCGGTACCGGGGCCCTCCTGCTGACGGGCCTGCTGCCCGCAGGCAGGGCCGCGGCAGCCACACCTCCCGCCGGCACGTGGGGCGACCAGGGCGACGGCACCTACGTCAACCCGATCCTCCCGGGCGATTTCAGTGACTGGGACTGCATCCGGGTCGGCGACGACTACTACGGCATCACCAGCACGTTCGGGTATTCGCCCGGCGTGGCCGTGCTGCACTCCAAGGACCTGGTCAACTGGCACACACTCGGCGGCGCGGTAGGTGATCTCACCCAGATCGGCCCCCTGCTGAACTGGGACCGGATGAACCGCTACGGCCGTGGTGTGTGGGCCGGGGCCATCCGCTACCACTCGGGCCGGTACTGGGTGTACTTCAACACCCCCGACGAAGGCTTCTTCATGACGTCGGCCCCGTCGCCGAGCGGTCCGTGGGATCCGCTGACGGCGGTGTGGCGGACCTCCGGCTGGGACGACCCGTGCCCGTTCTGGGACGACGACGGACAGGGCTACCTGGTCACCACGCACTACTCGGACAGCTACAAGATCAACCTGTTCAAGCTGTCCCAGGCGGCAAGTCGCTGGTCGGCTCGCCCACGGTCATCCACCAGTCGACGGGCAGCGAGGCCAACAAGCTCTACAAGATCAACGGCCTCTACTACCACCTGTACAGCGAGGTGAAATCCGAGGGCCGGGTGCTGATGATGAACCGCAGCTCCAGCCTCTACGGCCCGTACGAGACCCGGCAACTGGAGCACGTCAACGCCACGGTGGACCGCGAGCCCAATCAGGGCGGGCTGGTTCAGGCTCCGGACGGCACCTGGTACTTCGTGACCCACCACGGCCACGGCGACTGGGAGGGAAGGCCGTTGTCCCTGCTACCGGTGACCTGGGTGGACGGCTGGCCGATCCTGGGCCAAGTGGGCGCGGACGGCATCGGCACCATGGTGTGGACCGGCCAGGTCCCCGCCGGCGGCACCCCCGGCCTGCCCCTGGACGCCCTGCCCCCCGTGGTGACCAGCGACCTGTTCACCGACATCAGCATCAAGCCGCAGTGGGAGTGGTACTACCAGCCGCGCGCGGACCACTGGTCGCTGACCGAACGCCCCGGCTATCTGCGGCTGAAAGCGTTCGCGCCGCTGGCGGCCGACAACCTGACCAAGGTCGGCAACACCCTCACCCAGCGGGTGCTGCGCACGGCGGGCGGCGCGACGGTGACTGTCCGCCTCGAACTGGCCGGCCTCGCCGACGGCCAGCACGCGGGGCTGTGCCACTACGCGGCCGCCTACGCCGGGCTGGGCGTCCGCCGCTCGGGGACCACCACCACCCTCGCGCACAACGCCGGCGGCACCCTGACCTACGGCCCGGAGATCACCCAGAACGCCATATGGCTGCGCACCACCTGGAACGTCAACGGAGTCAGCCAGTTCTCCTACAGCCTCGACGGAAGCACGTTCACCAATTTCGGCGGCACCTACCAGCTGACCTGGGGCGGATACCGCGGCGACCGGATCGGCCTCTACACCTACAACCCGAACAACACCGGCTACGTCGACTTCGACTCGGTGCAGTACACCATCGCACCCACCAGGGCCTACAAGTGCGTCAGCGTGCGCAGCGGCAAGGTCGCCGACGTCTCCGGCGCCTCGAGGACGGACGGCGCCGCCGTGATCCAGTGGACCGACAAGGGCGTAGCGAACCAGCAGTGGGCCTTCCAGTCCACGGGCGACGGCTACCACACCATCAGGTGCGTCAACAGCGGCAAGGTCCTCGATGTGGCGGGGTCCTCGTTGGCGGACGGCGCGGCGGTCGTGCAGATGACCGCCGACGGCCGGACGAGCCAGCAGTGGCAGCTGCGCCCGCAGAGCGGGGGCGAATTCGTCCTGGTCAACCGCAACAGCGGCAAGGTGATCGACGTCAAAGGAGGCAGCACGGCCGACGGCGCCGCACTGATCCAGTACCGCGACGTCGGCAGCTCCAACCAGCGATGGACCTTCCGCCGCGTCACCGGCTACTGACTTCGGCTCGTCAAGGTGGCTCTGGGGCGTCGAGGGCCAGGCCGGTGCCGGCTATGAAGCCGTCGAGGGTGTCGGGCCGGTACTGCAGGCGCTTGAGCCGGTTGCGTACGAGGGCTTCGAGTCGGTTCAGGGCGACCCGCTGCGGGGCGGCAGCGCCGGGAAACGGTACGGATGCAGGCAGCCGAGCTGTTCGAGCAGAAGGCGAGCCTGAAATCGGCCTACCAGTGGCACCAACTGTGGCGGGACATGGGCGAGCGCGACTTCATCGCGCTGATCGACGGCGTCCACCACGGCGAGGTTGGCCAGGCTGCGCTTGACGTGCGCCCATACCCCCTCGACGGTGATGTGCGGGTCGGTCCGCTGCTCGGCGATGGTGTTGGTGCAGGTCACGCCGGGAGACGCGGGCGCGGCGGCGCGGGCGGTACCCGGCCGAGACGCCGGTGACGGTCGCGGCGGCCGAGTCGGCGATCAAGCCGAGGACGGTGCGGCGGGTGAACTCAGGTCTCACGGAGGACTCCCTGTGGTGCTGGCGGGGCGGAGGTTGCACCCGCTCCACGCAACGTCCCTTTCCGTGGACGGCATGAGAGGACAGAACTCATCGCGTGTTGCCAAGGTCACCCTTCACGACCGTCGGCGGGCGAAGCACCTGGCAGCGCAGGGCGCGGTCCCTGTTGACAACTGCCGTCACTCCCCTCCACCATCATTCCACTAATCGAGTAGTGGAATGATGGTGGAGGGGAGTGGTGGCCGTGGAGTACCGCATCGACAGGCGGAGCGGTGTCCCCGCCTTCCAGCAGATCGTGCAGCAGACCAAGCAGGCCCTGCGGCTGGGCGTATTGGTGCCGGGTGACCGGCTGCCCACCGCCAAGGAGGTCTCCGAGACGAGCGCCGTCAACCCGAACACCACCCTCAAGGCGTACCGCGAGCTGGAGCGCGAGGGCCTGGTCGAACCGCGACCGGGCCAGGGCACCTTCGTACGCCGGACGCTGGGCCGGCCCGAGACGGGCACCGATTCGCCGTTGTACGGGGAGCTGGTGGCGTGGATGTCGAAGGCGGCCGGGGCCGGTCTGGAGCAGGAGGACGTGGCGGCGCTGGTCGCGTCGGCGCTGGAGAAGCAGTACGCCACCGGGACCACGGCGGTCACGGGGGTCAGGACAACGAGGAGCACAGGTGAGTGACGTCATGTACGCGGGGGGGCCGGCGCTCGAGGCGCACGGACTGGGGATGCGCTACCGGCGGGGCTGGGCGCTGCGGGACTGCACCTTCCGGCTTCCGGCGGGCAGGATCTGCGGGCTGGTCGGCCCCAATGGTGCGGGCAAGACCACGCTGCTGAACATCGCGGCCCATGTCCTGAAGCCGACGCAGGGCTCGCTCAGTCTGTTCGGCGGGGCGCCGGGCTCGGTGGAGTCCGGTCGGCGTACGGCCTTCCTCGCGCAGGAGAAGCCGCTGTTCCGTCGCTTTACCGTGGCGGAGACCCTGCGGCTGGGGCGGGAGCTGAACCCCGGCTGGGACCAGCGCGCCGCCGAGGACATCGTCCGCGCCGGCAATGTGCCCTTCGACGCGAAGATCGGCACCCTCTCCGGTGGCCAGCGCACTCGCGTCGCCGTCGCCCTCGCCTTCGGCAAGCGCCCCGATCTGCTGCTGCTAGACGAGCCGATGGCGGACCTCGACCCGGTTGTGCGCCACGAACTCATGGGCACCCTCCTCGCAGAGGCCGGCGAGCGCGGCACCACCGTGGTGATGTCGACCCACGTGCTCGCCGAGCTGGAGAACGTGTGCGACTTCCTCGTCGTCGTCTCCGGCGGCGGAGTGCGCGTCGCCGGTGACGTGGACGAGCTGATGACCATGCACACCGTGGTCACCGGGGCCAAGGAGGGTGAGGGCCTGCCCGACTTCCTCAAGTACCACATCCTCGTCGAGGCCCGGACCAGCGGACGGCAGTTCACCGCGCTGATCCGCCCGGAGGGCCCGGTCACCGGCCCCTGGGAGGCGGCCGCGCCGAGCATGGAGGAACTCCTGCTCGCCTATCTCCGCTCACCCGACGCGCCACCGTTTATCACTCCCACCGCCCAGGTCCAGGGCCAGGCGTTCGGCACAGGGACGGTGGCTGCCTAATGAGCACCTTCACCAACCCCTCGACCGACGGCAGGAACGGTACGGCGAACCGGACGATGAACGGAACCAAGAACGGACCCAGGCACGGGGCCGGGAACGCGAGCACCACGGAGGCCACCCGGCGCCCCCGCCTCAGCGGTATGACGTGGCTGGTCTGGCGCCAGCACCGGGCCGCGTTCTGGACCGTCCTCGCCGCCACCGTGCTCTGCGTGGCCTGGATGATCTACCAGCGCGCCCAGATGATGGACTTCCTCAACGCCTACGGCTTTCCTGCCAAGAAGCTCGACGACGCGGAAAAGCAGTTCGATCCGTACGTCGGCGCGTTCTCTTCCGTCACCACCGGCCTCACGGCGATACCCGTCATACTCGGTGTCCTCCTCGGCGCCCCGCTGCTCGCAGGCGACCTGGAGAACGGCACGGCCAAGCTGATCGCCGCCCAGTCCGTGAGCCGCAACCGCTGGCTCGCCACGAAGCTGGCGCTGACCGGGCTGGTGGTGACGGTGGCCACGGTCACGCTGTCGGCTGTGTTCGCCTGGTGGTGGAACCCCGTCAAGCTCCATTACGCGGACCTCGACTGGACCTCCCGGGAGTTCTTCAACACCACGGGTCCGGTGCCCGTCGCCCTCTCCCTCCTCTGCGTGTTCGGCGGGGTGCTGATCGGTGTGATCCTGCGCCGCACGCTGGCGGCCATGGTCGTGACCCTCGGATTCACCGTCGCCCTCCAGGCCCTCTGGGGCTACTTCAAGCTGTCGCTCGGTGACATCGTCACAGCCACCAGCAAGCCCATCAGCCCCGGCGGCCGGATCACATTTCCGGAGGTGCCCCGCACCGCGCACGTGCTCGACGCCTCGTATGTCAGCGGCAGCGGAAAACTGTTCGACCTGACCACGTGTACGGACACGCTGTCGGAGGAGGCGACCACGTCGTGCATGAAGAAAGCGGACATCGTCGGCGGGTCGATCGACTACATCCCCATCTCACAGATGAGCAGTATGCAGTGGTTCGGAGCATCGATCCTGTTCGCCCTGACCGCCGGCATCGTGGGCTTCCTCTTCATCTGGGGACGTAAGCGGCTCGTCTGAACAGCCGTTCACACCCCCACGGGGCACTCCCTCTCCGCAACCCCGCCGAAGGAGGCGAGCGGGTGAGGTTTCGACGCCCCCGCTCACCTCCGCGGCCCTCACCGCGGCCCCGACACCCCGGTGACGACCCCGTCGAACAGGCCGCGAACGTGCTGTTCACAACTGTCACAGCACCTTCACCAGGCTCCCACCTGCCGCACGATGCCCATCAGTGCCAAACAGTCCCAGGAGGAAATATGCGCACCCGTACAGCCATCACAGCCGTCCTGCTCGCCCTCGCCGCTACGACAGCCGCCTGCAGCAGCAGCGACAAGCCCGACCTCGCCGCCTGTAAGGCCGCTTTGGAGAAGCAGGTCAAGGACTTCAAGGGCACACAAAGCAAGCGCCCCGACGCCTGCGACGGCGTCGACACCAAGACCATGGACCAGTACACCCAGGAGATCTTCGACGACCAGACGACCAAGTAAGTCGAGGACCTGGAGACCTCGACGGAACTCCGCCCCGAACAAGCCGAAAGGGTCCGTCAGCAAGCTGACGGACCCTCATGCAAGATCGGCGGTACCTGACTTGCCAGGATCGCGTCGGCGGAGCGGCCCAGGACCTCGTCCGGCCGGTGTCCGAACAGGGCCTCTGCCTCGGGGCTCCAGCCAATGAACCGCATCCGCTCGTCCAGCACGGCGGTCGCACGCCCAGCCGTCAGCGAGCCGGGGCCGATGCCTTGGCCGGATCGGGACCGTCCCTGTTCCGGTTGTTCCGGCCCCGCTTCGTGCGGGCGGATGAGACCTGTCATGGCGGGCACCAGTCGTATGCATTCCCGATCAGTTCAATGTACCGCCGAACGGCGCCGACGGCGTCTGTGCGCGGTGCGCCGCAAGGAGCCGACGCAGCGCTTCGACACCCTCTTCGGTGTGCCGCGGATCGCCCGAGGTGACCTGGTGGAAGACGAGGCCGTCCAGGGCCGCGAAGACGACCTCCGTCATCTCCTGCGACACGTCGTAGCAGGCGAGTGCCTCGCGGACGGCATCGCGGTAGGCGTCGTAGAGGGCGTCGACATGCCGCTGCAGTTCGGGCCTGCGGCTCGCCTCCAGTTTCAGTTCGTACTGGAAGGCCTGCAGATCCGGATCGGCGGCGATGAACGCGGCGAGCGTCGCGGCGAAGTCCTCCAGGCGGCCGCTGGTGGGCACCAGCGACGACGTCTCGATGCTGCGCCGCACAGCCCAGCCCAAAGCCTCTTCGAGCAGCGTGTCACGTGATCCGAAGTGGTGGACCACGAGGCCGTGGGTCACACCGGCCTCGGCAGCCACGGACCGGTACGTCAGCTTCCGAAGGCCCCCTCGCGCGACGACCTTGACGGCCGCGGCCATCAAGGCTTCCCGCCCCTGACCGTATCCCGGCCGATTGTCCTGACCGCCGGGCCCCTGATCGACCACCGCCTCGGTCATGCACCCCCCTTTTCTCTCCCCCTGCGCTCGCCTTCACGAGCAAAACTATCCTATTGACAAGTTATCCGAATGGATAGATTCTCGGCGGTGCCTCACTTCCTCCCCCTCACTGGAGTTCCTATGGCCCTGCCCGAAGAACTGCGCAGCACCCCGTTCTCCCCGCGGTACGACGACCGCGTCGCGGAGTGGATGGACGTCTACGGCCATGCCGTGCCCCTGTTCATCACGGATCCGGCCGAGGAGTACGAGGCGTTCCGCACCGCCGCCGGTGCGCTGGACTACTCGATGCTCTACAAGTGGCACGTCGAGGGCGAGGACGCGCTCGCCACCGTCGACGCCGTCTTCTCACGGAGCGTCCGCGGGCTCGGCGAGGGCCGCATCGCCTACGGCGTGGTCGCCGACGCGGACGGCTTCATGGTCGACGACGTGACCGTGGCCGTCCTCGCGCCCGGCCATGTGGTCGTCACCGGCGGCAACCCCGCCACCCAGCAATCGCTGACCGCGCACGCCCCCGACGGCACCACGGTCACCGAGCGGCGCGACGAGTTCGCCGTACTGACCCTGCAGGGACCGCGCAGCCGCGAGGTTCTCCAGCGGCTCACGCACGTCGACGTCTCCAACACCGCCCTCCCCTACTACACCTTCATCCGGGACGTCCTGGTCGCGGGTATCGGTGCGCAGGTCAGCCGGATCGGGTTCACCGCCGAACTCGGCTACGAGATCCAGGTGCCGCGCGGGCGGGCGCTGGACCTGTGGGACGCGGTCCTCGACGCGGGGGCCGGCCTCGGGGTGAAGGCCGCCGGCGCGCTCGCCCTCCTGACCTGCCGCACCGAGGCCGGAATGATCATGGGTGAGCTGGAGTACGACCACACCGTCACCCCGTTCGAATGCCGGATGGGCTGGGCGATCGACTTCGACAAGGGCCCCTTCCAGGGCCGCGACGCGCTGCTCGCCAAGAAGGGCACCGCACAGGGGCGTGTGGTCAGCGTCGTCGTGGACGCCGCGCCCGAGGCGGCCGAGGGCGCGCGCCTGGAGCTGGACGGACGGGACGTCGGCTACGTGACGATGGCCGTGCCCTCGCCCGTACTCGACGGCGCCACCCTGGGGCTCGCCCGTGTGCACCGCGACGCGGTGAAGCCGGGGACCGCGCTGACCGCGGTCGCCGCCGACGGTTCCAAGGCCGACGCCACGGTGAAGCCCACCCCCGTGTACGACCCCGAGCGCACCCGCGTACGGGCCTGAGCAGGAAGGCACCGCAGCCATGCAGCGCTACATCCTGACCGTCAGCTGCCCCGACCAGCCGGGCATCGTGCACGCCCTGTCCGGTGGCATCACCGAGGCCAAGGGCAACATCCTGGAGAGCGCCCAGTTCTCCGATCCCGGCACCGGCACTTTCACCATCCGGGTGGTCCTGGAGACCCCGCAGGCCGACGTCGAGAGCCTGCGGGACGAGCTCTCCCTGCGCCTGGCGCGCTTCGACCCCGTGCTGTCCCTGCGTCCGGAGCAGCAGCGACGCCGAGTCCTGCTGATGGTGTCGAAGTTCGACCACTGCCTGGTCGACCTCCTCTACCGCTGGCGTCTCGGCGAACTGCCCGTCGACATCCCGCTCATCGTTTCCAACCACCCCGACCTGGCGCCCGTCGCGCAGAGCTACGGCATCCCCTTCGTCCACCTCCCGGTCACCCGCGACACCAAGCCGGAGGCGGAGGCCGAGCTGGTGCGGCTGGTCGCCGAACACCGGGTCGACTTCGTGGTCCTCGCCCGCTACATGCAGGTCCTCTCCGACGACCTGTGCCGCAAGCTGTCGGGGCGGGTCATCAACATCCACCACTCGTTCCTGCCGGGCTTCAAGGGCGCCAAGCCGTACCACCAGGCTCACGACCGGGGCGTCAAACTCATCGGCGCCACCGCCCACTTCGTCACCGCCGACCTGGACGAGGGCCCGATCATCGAGCAGGACGTCGTGCGCGTCGGACACCGGCACACGGCGCCGGAGCTGGTCGCCATCGGCCGGGACGTCGAACGGGTCGTCCTGGCGCGGGCGGTGCGCCTGCACGCCGAGGACCGGGTCGTGCTGACCGGCTCCCGCACCGTCGTGTTCTCCTGACCCGAGAGGTTCCTACGACCATGACCACCGCGACGCTGCTCGACGGCAAGGCCGCGGCAGCCGAGATCAAGGCCGAACTCGCCGCCCGGGTCCAGGCGTTGAAGGCAGGGGGCGTCACCCCGGGCCTGGGGACCATCCTGGTCGGCGACGACCCGGCCAGCCACTCCTACGTCGGCGGCAAGCACCGCGACTGCGCCCAGGTAGGCATCGCGTCGATCCGGGTGGAGCTGCCCGCCACCGCCTCCCAGGCCGACGTCGAGGCCGCCGTGCTCCGGCTCAACGCGGACCCGGCCTGCACCGGTTTCATCGTGCAGCTGCCGCTGCCGGCCCACATCGACACCCACGCCGTACTGGAGCTCGTCGATCCCACCAAGGACGCCGACGGGCTGCACCCTGGGAACCTCGGGCGCCTGGTGCTCGGCATTCCCGGGCCGCTGCCCTGCACGCCCCGCGGCATCATCGACCTGCTCCGCCGCAACCAGGTGGCCATCACCGGCAGACAGTTCTGCGTGATCGGCTGCGGCATCACGGTGGGCCGTCCGCTGGGCCTGATGCTGACCCGCAGCACTGAACACGCCACGGTCACCCTGTGCCACGAGGCCACCCAGGACATCGCGGCCCATGCCCGGGTCGCCGACGTGGTCGTGGCCGCGGCGGGCGTGGCCCACCTCGTCGGGCCCGACTGGATCAAGCCCGGCGCCACGGTCCTGTCCGTGGGTATCACCCGGACCGTGGAGGGCATCCTCGGGGACGTCCACCCGGACGTCGACCAGGTCGCCGGCTCCCTGGCCCCACCGGTGGGCGGGGTGGGGCCGATGACCCGGGCCATGCTGCTGAGCAACATCGTCGAAGCCGCCGAGCGCGGCCGACCCTGACGGGAAAGCTGCGGGGCCGAGCCTGTTCGGACTCGGCCCCACAGCCGTGTGCGCGCCGACGGGGGAAGGCACCGCCGGCGTCGGGGCCGGGCAGGCAGTACGCGCGCATGCTCGCCGTCTGCCCAGCCCTCAGGCCCGGCGAGCTGTACGCACGACCACAGGCGGCTGGCGTAGCTGGCACAGAAGGTGTGCGCTCCAGTGGCTCTCCCTCGCGGTCCCATGGCCAGGGTGTCACCAAGCTGTCGATCGCAGTGAACACCGGGCATGCGTCACCCGTGCGGCCGGCGCGCACCAGACAGTAGGCAAGCAGCCCGAGGCCGGCGACGGCGGCTGCCTGGCGCAAGGTGGCCGGGGCTCAGCCAGGAGGCCAGCGCCTGATCCACCCATGGTGCGACATGCGGCTGTGTCCGGCATTGGCTCGCCCCGGCCCCCGGCCCCCGGACTCCTCCTCCGTCCACGTCGCGGTGGTCCTGCCGTACGGCGGCCGTCAACGTCAGGCATGCCGCCGGAGCGTCCGGCGGCATGACGGCGACGACGTCGTGAAGGAAGTCTCGCGACGGGCTCTGGCTCCTCTGCTCCTGCGGGGAGAGGTAGCCCAGGATCTGCAGATGCGCGTGCCGGTGCCACGGATCACGCACGCGGATCTTCTCCAAGAGCGGTGCGAGCTCGGCACGGACCGCCCCAGCGACCGCGGCACCGTCAGCGCGCCCACCCAGGGCGTCGGATCGACCGGACGCGCCTCGGCGGCGAGACGGCAGAGCGCCGGGCGCCCCAGGGCTCCGTGGCCAGTTCGGCCCACCCGGCGAGAACCAGCGCGTCCGCATCGCGCGGCCGGCCTTGTGCCACCCGCGGGCCGGCGCGGGAGCAGCCTGCGCGAGCACGGAGATCCCGTGGCAGCGGCGGTCCCAGCCGGGCGCGGTGTCCCGCAGGAGCTGCTCGATCCGGGCGCTGGCGAGGTCCTGAGGGCCCGGGCCCCCGCAAAGAGGCGATACCTCTGAGCACCCGGCCCAGGGCGGCATTGTCGAGTTCCGGCGCCGGCCGGGGCTTCGGCAGCCTGGTGCCGCCGAAGAATGTCACCTGCGGTGTCAGCGTCTGTCGTGGGCGACTCGGACCAGGGCGTCGAACAGCCCCTGCTGGGCGGGGTCCTCGTGGGCGGTGTCCTCCGGGTGCCACTGGACGGCGGTGAACCATCCGTGGACACCGGGGAGTTCGAGCCCCTCCACGGTGCCGTCGGCCGCACGCGCGGTGACCGCGAGTCCCACGCCGGCACGGTGGACGCGCTGGTGGTGATAGCAGGACGCCTCGACCTTCTGCGCGCCGGTCGCCTGCTCCAGCAAGGTGCCGCGCTGGATCGCCACGGGGTGGACGACATGCCGGTGCTCGCGTTCCGGGCCGCCCATGTCCTGCTCCAGGGTGCCGCCGAGGGCGACGTTGACGACCTGGAGTCCGCGGCAGATCGCGAGCAGGGGCAGGCCCGAGTCGATGGCCTGGCGGGCGACCTCGATGTCGAAGTCATCCTGGAGGTCGTCTACGTCGTAGACGCTCTCGTGCGTGTCTGCTGCGCCGTAGCGGTGCGGGGCCAGATCTCCGCCGCCGGGGAGCAGGACGCCGTCGAAGCGAGCGAGACGCTCGGCCACGTCTTGGGAGGCGGGGTGGATGCTCGCCGGTTCGCCGCCCGCCCGCCACACCGCCTCGATCAGCGCGCGGGCGTTGACCTCGGCGGCGTAGCGCAGTGCGGAGGTCGTCGCGGAGAAGCGGGCGGGGATCGCGATCAGGGGTCGGGTCACAGCTGGATCCAGGTGGTCTTCAGTTCGGTGTACTTCTCGATGGCGTGGGCGGACTTGTCGCGGCCGTTGCCGGACTGCTTCATGCCGCCGAAGGGGACGGTCAGGTCGCCCTCCTCGTAGCAGTTGACCCAGACGGTGCCGGCCCTGAGCGCGCGGGAGACCTGGTGGGCGGTGGACAGGTCGGATGTCCACAGGCCCGCGGCGAGGCCGTACTCGGTGTCGTTGGCCAGCCGGACCGCCTCGTCGAGGTCGTCGAAGGTGAGGACGGACAGGACGGGGCCGAAGATCTCCTCGCGGGCCAGTTGCATGCCGGGGCGCACGTGGTCGAAGACGGTGGGGCGCAGGAAGCTGCCGCCGGTCTCGGCCAGGGTGCGGCCGCCGCCGACGCGCAGGCGGGCGCCTTCCTCGAGGCCGGTCTCGATGTGGCCGAGGACCCGTTCGAGGTGGCTCTCACCGGCCATCGCGCCCATCTCGGTCGCCGGTACGAGCGGGTCCCCGACGACCAGTTCCCGGGCTCGTGCCACGATCGCGTCGGTGACCTGTTCGGCGATGGAGGAGTGCACCAGCAGCCGGGAGGGGGCGGTGCACATCTCGCCCTGGTTGAAGAAGATGCCCCACGCGGCGGTGGCAGCGGCCTTCTTCAGGTCGGGCGCATCCGGGAAGATGATGTTGGGGGACTTGCCGCCGAGTTCGAGCCACACCCGCTTGAGGTTGGAGTCGGCCGCGTAGTGCAGGAAGTGACGGCCCACGGCGGTCGAGCCGGTGAAGGCCAGGACGTCGACATCGGGGTGGAGACCGAGGGCTCGCCCGGCGACGGGGCCCTTGCCGCCCACCACGTTGAGCACACCCGGCGGCAGGCCGGCCTCGGTGGCGAGCCGACCGAGCAGCAGGGCGGAGAGCGGGGAGTTCTCCGACGGCTTCAGTACGACGGTGCAGCCCGCCGCGAGTGCAGGGGCAACCTTCCAACCGGCCAGTGTCAGGGGGAAGTTCCACGGCACCACAGCGCCCACGACACCGGCAGGCTCCCGGGTGACCAGCGCCAGGGCATCGGGGGCGGTGTGGGGCGACTCGTCGGTGAGTTTGTCGGCGAGTTGCCCGTACCAGCGGAACGTGTTGATGACGGCGCGCAGCTCGATCTCGTACGCGTCCGTGATCGGCTTGCCCATCTCCAGGCTGACGGTCAACGCCAGTTCCTCGCGGTGCTCTTCGAGCAGGTCGGCGATGCGCAGCAGGATCCGGCCGCGGTCGGCCGGTGCGAGGCGGGGCCAGGGGCCGGAGTCGAAGGCCCGGCGGGCGGCGGCCACGGCCGCGTCCACCTCTTGCGTGCCCCCGTCGGCGACCTGGGTCAGCACCTGGCCGTCGCGGGGGGAGACGGCGGCGAAGGTCGCCCCTCCCCCGCCCTCGTCGACACCGTCGATGTGATGCGCGCCGGCCAGGTCCAGTGCCTTGGCTCGGCGCAGCCATTCCTCGTGGGTGATGTCCAGCATGCGCAACCTCCGGAGACTTTATTTGATTCCAAACGATATGGCGTGGGCTCCACCGTCACAAGAGTTCACGGATCGATCCGACGGGGCCGTGAACCCGGGAGGGAGCCCACCGTGCGCGCACTCGTCATCCAGCACGACCACGTGACCGATCCCGGGTTCGGTCGGGGCCCGGCGCGCCCGGCGCGGATACGACCTGCACGTCGTGACCGTCGTACCCGGACACCTCCACCACGCGCCGGACGTGGCCTTCTACTTCCCGGCCGCCGACGGCTGGGACCTGATCACGTCGCTTGGCGCGCCTTGGTCGGTCCACGACGAGACGGCCGTGGGTTCCTGGATCGGCGGAGAGCCGGCGCTGTGGGTGCCGTTGCCGTGGTGGACGCGTTCCAGATGGCCGATCAGGCCGGACACGGCGACGAGTTCGTGCAGCCGCCGCTGCCGCTGTCGGCCCAGCCGAACAGCTCGTGCCACACGTATCCCGTGCTCAATGGATCGTCCGCGGGCGGGTGGGAGCCTGACGTGACCGGCCCGGTCCCGGGAGAGCGGGAACCGGACCGGTCACACCGCGAGAAGCAGCCTCCTCAGACCTGGTCCGTCGCCCGGTCACGCGTCACGCGGGCGGTGACGACGCCGAGGACCAGGACCGCCGGGACGGCGAGTTCGAGCCAGGTCGCCGTGGTCGAGTCACCGCCGATGAGGGTCGTGAAGTTGGCCAGGATCAGCCAGATCGCACCGGCGATGCCGAGCGCGCCCAGGATGGGGGCGATCAGAGTGTTCCAGGTGCGGGTGTCCAGCCGCTCGCGCCGGAAGAACACGACCACCGACACGGAGGTCAGCAAGTACAGGAGCATGATCGCCAGCACGGCCACCCCGCTGAACCACGAGAAGAGGGTCAGCACCGGGTCCTTGCCCAGCAGCGCGAAGGGCATGACGAGCAGCAGGGAGAGCCCGGTCTGCACGCTGCCCGCCACCCACGGGGAGTGACGCCGGTTGATCGCGGTCAGCCCGTGGGGCAGCAGGCCGTCGCGGCCGAGGGAGAAGAGGTAGCGGTTGGCGGAGTTGTGGAAGGCGAGCAGGCCGGCGAAGAGGGAGGTCGCCAGGAGGACCGGCAGGACGTCGCCCACCCAGGCGCCGAACTGCGCGGTGATCGGTGCGAAGACCCATGCCGTGGCGTCACCGTTCGCCAGCGCCTTGCCGGCTTCGGCGGTGGCGCGGGAGGCGCCGTGGGCGGAGACCAGCATCCACGAGGTGAAGGCGAAGAAGCCGGTGATCACGGCGACGGAGAGGTACGTGGCCCGGGGCACTGTCCTGCGGGGCTCGCGCGCCTCCTCGCCGTAGATGGCGGTGGCCTCGAAGCCGAACATCGACGCGACGGCGAACATCAGGGCCACGCCGGGAGCACCCTGGAGCGCGGCGTGCGGCGAGAAGCTGTCGGCGAGACCCAGCCCCTCGGGGCCGCCGCCCTTGAAAAGGGTGACCAGCGCGAAGACGAGCAGGATGCTGAACTCGGCCAGGACGAACACGGCCAGCACCTTGGCCCCCATCTCGATGCCGGCCGCACCGAGGACCTGGACGATCGCCATGGTGACCAGGGCCCAGACCCACCACGGGGCGTTCAGACCGGCGTACTGCTCCACGAGCCCACTGACGATCGATCCGTACAGCCCGTACATGGCCGCCTGGACCGCACAGTAGGCGAAGAGCGCGACACCGGCGCTGCCGGAGCCGGTCGGGCGGCCGAGCCCCTTGCCGATGTACGTGTAGAAGGCACCGGCGTCCACGACATGGCGCCCCATGGCGACGAAGCCCACGGAGAACAGCAGGATGACGATGCCGGCCCCGGCATAGGCGGCGGGCATGCCCGCGCCGTTGCCGATGGCGACGGCGATGGGCACAGCCCCGGCGATGCCGGTCAGGGGGGCCTGTGCGGAGAGGACGAAGAAGAGGATGCCGAGGACGCCGAGGGAGTTGGGCTTGAGTCGGCCAGCGGTGGGTTCGTCCTGCACGGTCTGGTTTCTCTGGACCGTTTGACTGTCCACGGGGATCACCTGCCAGGGAGCGGAGCGAAGGAGGTTTATTTTGGAGCCAAACGAGTTGCCCCATAGTGGAGGTGGAACTATCCACATGACAAGGGGTTGAACGATGATTTTCCGCCACCGCCCTGCTTCTTACACAGCCGTAACCGGCTCACTCGTGGACGGTGATGGCCTGCAGCGGACAGACGTCCGCGGCTTCCTGCACCTGGTCGACGTTCGCCGCGTCCAGCTCCGCCGTGTACAGCTCGGTGACCTCGTTCCGCAGGGACAGGCGTCCCTGCTCGTCCAGGGCGAAGAGTTCGGGGGCGGCGTACACGCACTGGCCGTGGTCCTGGCACTTCTTGAGGTCGACTTCGACCCGCATGATGACTCCTGGGTGTGTTGCTGTGCTGTGTGCTGGGGGGAGCGGCCGGCGTGCGGTCAGCGCAGCCGGATCGGCAGGTGGGCGATGCTGCGCAGGAACTCGGTGTGGGTGAAGGTGGGTTCACCGGCGAGTTCGATCGCGCTGAAGCGGTTGACCAGCGCGGTGAAGACGACGTCGGCCTGCGCGCGGGCGAGCACCTGTCCCGCGCAGCCGTGCTGGCCCGAGCCGAAGGCCAGGTGCTGGCTCGCGGCGGCCGGCCGGTTGTGGTCGAAACGGTCCGGGTCGGGGAAGGCTTCCGGGTCGCGGTTGGCGGAGCCGATGAGCAGGACGAGGACCTCGTCGGCGGGCACGGTCGTGTCGCCGATGACCGTTTCCTGGGTGGTGAGGCGCGAGACCATCTGCTCGGGGGTCTCGATGCGCAGCACCTCGTTGATGAAGCCGGGACGGATGTCCGGCCGGTCGCGGTAGATCCCGATGTACTCGGGGCGTTCGGCCATGTGCCGGATGCCCTGCACGATGAGGTGCTTGATGTCCAGGTGGCCGACGGCGAAGAAGAGCAGGATCGAGAAGACGACCTCGTTCTCGGTCATGTTCCCCGCGTCCTGCTCGGCGAGGAAGTGGTCGATCAGTCCGCTGCCGGGGTGGGCGCGCTTGTGGGCGATCAGGGCGCGGATGTGCTGCTCGTACCACTCGAAGGCTTCACCGGTGACCCGCCAGTCGTCCTCGTCGGCCCCGGGTCCGAGACTGACGCCGATGTCATAGGTGGCCTTCTGGATCTCCAGCATCTTCGTGGGCTCGACACCGAAGATGTGACAGATGGTTTCGAAGGTGGAGCGCAGGGCGAGGTCGTCCACCGCGTCGAGCGTGCCGCCCGCCTCAACCGCCTTGTCGAGCACGGCGTCCACGGACGCCTGCATCACCTTGGACCACTCCTCGACCGCCTTGGGCGTGAACCAGCGGTTGGTGATGCGGCGCAGCCGGGTGTGGTCGGGGGCGTCCTGGCCGAGCACCGTGTCGTGCAGCGGATCGGCCACGCCGAAGTCGAGCTTGCGGACACTGAGGGTGGGATTGCGGATCAGCTTCGCGACGTCCTCGTAGCGGGACACCACGTACACGCCGATCGGGTGCCGGTAGACGGGCGCCTCCGCACGGAGCCGGGCGTAGTACGGAGCGGGGTTCGCGCGGTAGCCGGGGTCGCGGAACGGAAGCAGCTCGGCTGCGGGAGCCTCGATGGTCATGGGGATCTCTCCTAGGGATGCATGGCGGCCGCGGACGGTCCCTGCCATGCAGGCGAGAATTATCCATCTGGAAAGCTGCGTCAATGCTTCCGCCGGCCGTAACCAAGTCTTTACTCGTACGGAATCAAACGAGATCATGGCGCCGGACAGCGAAAGGCTCCGGACGCGGAACGTCCGGAGCCTTGGAACAAGCAGGTCAGAGGGGTTATCAGCCGTCCTCGGCGGTACGGTCGCCGGCACCGTCACCGCTGGCGTCGAGGAGCCTCAGCAAGGAGCGCAGCTCTTCCAGTGCGGCATCCGTGACCTCGGGCTCACCGAGGACGAGCTGGTGGAGTACGAGGCCGTCGAGCGCGGCGAAGACCAGCCGGGTCAGTGCCTTGTCCGCGCCGGCGGGCAGCATGCGGGTCAGTTCGCGCTGGGTGGCGTCGAAGTACTGGTCGTACAGTGCGCGGATCTGGGGCAGCAGTTCCGGGCGGCGGCGCGATTCCAGCAGCAGCTCGTACTGGAACGCCTGGAGGTCCGGGTCCGCCGTGACCATCTCCGACAGGCCCGCCGAGAAGTCCGCGACCTTGCCGGTGCCCGGTTCGAGCGCACTGGTGCTCAGCGAGGTACGGATGGTGTGGGCGAGGGTCTCCTCGATCAGGGCATCGCGCGAACCGAAGTGGTGCACCACGAGGCCATGGGTGACCCCGGCCTCCTCCGCGACGGCCCGGTAGGTGAGCCGGCGCAGGCCGCCCCGCGCCACCACACGCACGGCGGCGTTCAGCAGGGCCTCCCGGCCCTCGCCGTACTGCAGGCGCTTGCGTGAGGTCCGGCTCTTGGGGGCGTCGGTGGACTCGGTCATGGGGGCGACCCTACCTGGGCAGGCGGCCGCACCGGACGCCTCGGTCGGCAGGCCCGGTGCGGCGCCGTCTCATGGGCGTTTGTCAGCGCCTGGGCGGGCGGATGCCGCGGAACTCCCAGTCGCCGCCGAGCGCCGTGGACAGGACCTCCTCGGACTCGGTGGGCTGGGCGCCGACGTCGGTACGGATGGGGGTCGGGCCGGTCACGATGCGGTTCGTCAGCCGGCCGAGCCCCTCCACCTCCACCTCGACCACATCGCCCGGCTGGACGGGCCGGGAGTTGGCCGGGGTACCGGAGAGCAGCACGTCACCGGGGTAGAGGGTGATGGTGCGGGCGATGTCGGCGACGAGGTAGTGCATGTCCCACTTCATCTCGTCGGTCGAACCGTCCTGCACCACCTCGCCGTTGACGTAGGTGCGCAGGCTCTTGCCGTGGAAGTCCCAGTCGGTGACGAGACCGGGGCCGAGCGGGCAGAGGGTGTCGGAGCCCTTCACACGGAGCATGGACCCGGCGTCGGTGTCGCGGAAGTCGTGCAGACCGTAGTCATTGGCGACGGTGTAGCCCGCGATGTACTCCCCCGCCTCGGCCGGGGAGATGTTCCGCGCGGTCTTCCCGATGACGATGGCGACCTCGCCCTCGTAGTTGAGCCACCTGCAGCCCTCGGGGCGGACGATGGCGCCCTTGTGGGAGTTGAGGGAGGAGGTGGGCTTGTGGAAGTACGTGGGAGTGTCCGGGAGGTCGATCCGGAACTCGTCGACGCGGCTGCGGTGGTTGAGGTGGACGGCGATCACTTTGGACGGCACGACCGGCGGCAGGTGCTGCGCGTCCTCGATCTTGACGCGGCGGCCGTCCCCGGCGACGAGTTCGTCGCCGTCGACGGTGACCTGGACGGCGGCGCCGTCCAGCAGGATGCGGCGGTACTCGGGCATGGCGGGCCTTTCTAGATACGGCTGTGAGGGTTGTGCGGGGAGGGCAGGCCGGCGCCGGTCCAGCCGTCGGCCGGGCGGTCGAACCAGAGGTGTACCTGGCCGGTGCCGATGGAGTTCTCGTACTCGCCGTACTGGCGGGCCTTCGCCACGCACGCCTGCTCGCCGAGGGCGCCGGCCATCATCAGGTAGTGGAAGAACTTCGCCTCCGGCTTGAACCTCCAGAAGGCGTCCATGGTGTCGAGGACCTTGTCGTGGCGGCCCTCCTTGAACCAGGCGATCCGCTCGTGGTCGGCCTCGCGCGCTTCCGGCGTGAAGATGTGCACGGGGTCGCTCGATTCGTGGTCGCGCAACTCGCGCAGCGGCCAGAAGGTGTGTGACAGCGCACCGGAGGCGATGAGCAGGACCCGGCGGCCCGGGGTGGCGGCGATGCCGTCGGCCAGGGCGCGGCCGAGGCGCAGGTGGTCCTCCATGTCGCCGGTCTGGCAGACCCCGATGGTCACCCACCGCTTGTCGGGCAGCCCCTCGCCGAGGAACTTCCAGAGGTTGATGGTGGCGTAGTAGATCGGCAGGTACTCGTCCTCGATCGCGGTGATCCAGGTGCCGTGCTTGTCCGCGAACTTCTCGATGTTGTGGGCGAGTTCGGGGTCGCCCGGGAAGTCGTACGGCATCCGGCACATGCCGCGCGGCAGCTCCTCGGAGGTGAACAGGCCGGCCCTGCGCGCTTGCGCGGTGACGACGAACTCGACCGTCGTGGCCCAGTGGGAGTCCAGGACGACGACGGTGTCGTAGTCGTCGCGCTCGAAGACGTCCTTGCGGAGCTGGTGCAGGCCGGTGACGAGGGTGATCTCCTTGCCCTCGTTGAGCTCCAGCCGATCGACCTCGGGGAGCACGATGGTGGGGACGTGGGCGAGCAGGCCCGCCCCGACGATCTCACCCATGGTCCTGCCATCCCTTCGGCGCGGTGACGGTGTTCTTCACGTCGCAGTAGAAGTCGAAGCTCCAGGTGCCGCCCTCCCGGCCGACCCCGGACTGCCGGGAACCACCGAACGGGGCCTGAAGGTCGCGGACGAAGAAGCAGTTGATCCACACCGTGCCCGCGACCAGTCGGGCGCTGACGCGCTCGGCGCGCTCGGGGTCACCGGTGGCGACGGTGGCGGCCAGCCCGAAACGCGTGCCGTTCGCGAGGCGGACGGCTTCCTCCTCGGTGGTGAAGGTCTGCAGGGTCAGAACCGGTCCGAAGACCTCCTCCTGCACGATCTCCGAGTCCTGGGCGACGTCGGTGAGGAGGGTCGGCGCGTAGTACTGGCCGTCCTTGCGGTGGCCGCCGATGACCGCGCGGGCCCCGGCCGCGATCGCCCGCTGCACGAACCCGTCGATCTTCTCCAACTGGCGCGGGTGGATGTTCGGGCCGATGTCGGTGGCCTCGTCACGCGGGTCGCCCTGGGTGAGCTGCCCGGCCTTCTCTACGAAGCGGCGGGTGAACTCCTGAGCGACCGACTCCTCGACCAGGAAGCGCGTCGCGGCCAGGCACACCTGCCCGGCGTTGTCGTACTGCTCCACCGCCAGGTCGACCGCGAGGTCCAGGTCGGCATCGGCGAACACCAACAGGGGGGACTTGCCGCCGAGTTCGAGGCTGAGCGGGGTCAGGTTCGCGGCAGCCGAGGCCGAGATCCGCTTCGCCGTCGGCACCGAACCGGTGAAGCTGATCCGCCGCACGTCAGGGTGCGAGGTCAGGGCGTCACCGATCTCGGAGCCGTAACCCTGGACGACGTTCAGCACTCCGGCCGGCAGCCCGGCCTCGGCGGTGATGTCGGCCAGCAGGGAGGCGGTCAGCGGGGTCCACTCGGCGGGCTTGAGGACGACCGTGTTGCCGGCCGCGAGAGCGGGGGCGACCTTCCACGTGGCCAGCATCAGGGGGGCGTTCCAGGGGGTGATCAGCACGGAGGGGCCCGCCGGGTCCCAGCTGACGTGGTTGGTGTGCCCGCGCGTCTCGAAGTCCTCGTGCTCCAGCTTCAGCAGCCAGTCCGCGAAGAAGCGGAAGTTGTGGGCGACGCGGGGCATGACGCCCCGGCGGTGGGAGCGGAGCAGGGCGCCGTTGTCGGTGGTCTCGACGATGGCTAGCTCTTCCAGCCGCTTTTCGACGCCGTCGGCGACGGCGTGCAGGATGCGCGCGCGTTCGGCGCGGGGGGTGGCGGCCCAGGCGGGGAAAGCGGCCTTCGCCGCGGCCACCGCGGCCGCGGCCTCCATCGCGGTGCCCCGGGAGATCTCCCCCAGAAGGCTGCCGTCGATCGGCGAGACATCGGGGAACGTTTCGGTGGAGGCGACGCGCTCGCCGCCGATCCAGTGCCGGGTGTCGACGGCGACCCCGGCCACCGTGAGGGTGTGCTCGGTCATGTCCGGTCTCCAAGTCCTGTGGTCTGTACGCGGGTTACTCGGCACCGGACGTGCCGGACTCCAGCAGTCGGCCGCCGTCCCAGACGACACCGACCTGCCGGTAGTAGGCGGCGATCGGCTCGCGTATCTCCAGGCGTGCCAGTTCCTCGGTGGGCGCCTCGAACAGCTCCAGCTCGGCGTCGCCGCGCCACGGCTGCCCGCCCTCGAAGGAGGCGGCGCCGGACTCGATCAGCTCGTCGAGCGCCAGGCCCTTGCCCTTCTCGATGGAGGGCAGCCAGCGGTGGTGGGCCATGGGGTGGGCGTTGACGAAGCCATTGGTCTCGGACGGCTCGCGCAGGGTGACCACGGCCTGGGCCAGGCGCCGGTCAGCGGCGGCGAGGGTGGCGCCGAAGCGGGCGCCGGCCTCGATGCGCGGGGCGGGCCCGTAGGGGTGCGGGCGGGTCTGGTGGATCGAGCCGAGCTTCTTCGGATAGCCCTGGTGCAGTCCGCGCGCGATCGCGAAGTCCTTGTCGACCCAGATGTACACGCAGCGGGTGTAGGTCTGCCCCCGGTACTTGCAGCGCACGACCGCGAACGCCTCCTTGTACTGGGCGAGCACCGGGTCCAGCAGCTCCTGGCCCGATTCCGAGCAGGACTGCCAGTCGGCCCAGATCAGAGCGACCGCGCCAGGGTCCTCGTCGGCCAGCTCCAGTGGCTCGGGCAGCAGTTCACGCACCCGCGCGGGATCCGTGCGGTACTCGACGGTCAGGAGGTCGCCGGAGTAGCGCCACGGCGGGGACGGGATCAGTGAGGAGGTGCCGCTCGCCGTCTTGGGGTGGAAGTAACCACGGACAGTGGACATGAAGGGGTTCCTTACGCGGTGAGGGCGGGCTGCTTGAGCAACTGGGCGCGATAGCGGGCGGCGCCCATCGCGGCGGCCTGGCCGCCGAGCGCGACGACGCCGACGAGCCGACCGTCGGCGTGGTAGCCGACCAGGACGTCACCGTCGGGGTCGCCGTCCAGGATCCGTACGTCGTCCTTGCCCAGGACGGGGGCGCCGAAGGACTGCAGCCGGAAGTCGTGCTGGTCGCTCCAGAACGTCGGGAGCGGGGCGAAGGGCGCCAAGTCCCTGTCTGTGCCGGTGAGATGGGCGACGAGGGCCTTCGCGGCGTGCTTGGCCGTGTCGGTGGGGATGGACCAGTGCTCCACACGCCGGGGTACGCCGTCGTAGCGGGCGTTGGGGAAGCGGGCGACGTCGCCGACCGCGACGACCTCCGGCCGCCCCCCGACCCGCAGCTGCTCGCAGGTGAGGACGCCGTCACTGAGGTCGAGGCCGTTGCCCTCCAGCCACTCGGTGTTGGCCACGGAGCCGACCGACTCCACGACCACGTCGGCGGGCAGCAGGCTGCCGTCGCTCAGCACGACCCCGGTGACCCGGTCCTCGCCCTCGAAAGCGGACACTCCGGTGCCCAGTGCGAAGCGCACCCCGCGCTCCTCGTGCCGCTTCAGCAGCGCACGACCCAGCAGTTCGCCCAGCGGGCCGACCATGGGCAGGGGGAACGGATCGACGACGGTCACCTCACGGACGCCGAGGCCCACGGCGGTGGCGGCCACCTCGCAGCCGATGAAGCCGGCGCCGACCACGACCACGCGGGCACCGGGGCGGGTCAGCTCGTCGCGCAGGCCCTGGGCGTCGGCGAGGGTGCGGACGGTGTGGCGGCCGGTGAGCGGACCGGGGCAGCGCAGGCGCCGGGGTCGCATGCCGGTGGCGACGACCAGTCCGTCGTACGAGATCGCCGAGCCGTCGTCGAGTGCGACGACGCGCCGGTCGAGGTCGGCCGCGACGACCTTCGTGCCCAGCCGCCACTCCACGTCGGCTGCGGCCGCCTTCGGCGTGAAGGCCAGCGACTCGAAGGGTGCTGTGCCGGCCAGCACCTCCTTGGACAGCGGGGGCCGGTTGTAGGGCATGTGGGGCTCGTCACCGATGACGGTGATCGTCCCGGTCCAGCCCGCGGCGCGCAGCTGTTCGGCGGCGCGCAGGCCGCCCATGGAGCCGCCGGCGACGACGACACGTCCGGTCGTGTGCGCGGTCATGGCGGTCATCCCTCGATCCGGATGGCCTGCAGCGGACACACGTCGGCGGCCTCTTCGACCTCGTCGCGCAGCGCGTCGTCGGGGTCGGACACGTACGCCAGGTGTCCGTCGTCGTCCATCGAGAAGACGTCGGGGGCGGCGAAGACGCACTGGCCGTGGTCCTGGCACTTGTTCATGTCGACGACGACCTTCATGGCGGTCCTCCTGAGGGGTGAGGCGTCGGAGCAAGGAAGAGGGGGAAGAGACGGGCCCGGCCCGGGTTGAGCCGGGCCCGTCGGCCAAAGGGGGCGAAAATCCATCGGATGCCCGCGCCCCTCACTCGTTTGGCTTCAAACAAGATAGGAAGCCACCCGACCCTGGTCAATACCTGTCCAGATGGATAACTTTTTTCTACCAGCCCCTTGCGGGCCGGCAACCCTCTCCATATCGTTCGGGATCAAATGACTAGCCCGGGTGCGCTTCTCCGCCGCCTCGGCTTCCCTCCTCCGCACCCCCTCCCCAGTGCCCCCGGCACCGGGAGTCCCTTCCTTCCGCCAAGGAGACACTGGTGAGCGCATCCGACACCTCAGACATCCGCCGGCACATGGAGCGGCTCGCCGCCGCGGGCGTCGACGTGGTCCGCGTGGTCTACCCCGACCTGATCGGCACCGACCGCGCTCGCGAGGTGCTGCTGGACCATCTGCCGTCGGCCTGCGAGCACGGCCTCGCCTTCTGCCGCGCCGTCTACCACACCACCCCGCAGGGCGACGTGGTCCCGGTCGCGGGCGGTCTGGACGCCGGTCTGCCGGACGTGACCGTACGCCCCGACCTGTCCACCCTGGCCGTCCTGCCCTGGGAGCCGGGGGTCGCCACCTGTCTCGGCGAGGTCACCGACCCGGCGACCAATGCCCCGGCGCCCGAGTCCCCCCGCGACCTGCTGCGCACCGTCCTGGCCCGCTGCGCCGAGCAGGGACTGCGCCCCGTGGTCGGCCCCGAGCTGGAGTACTTCCTGCTGGAGGCCGCCCCCGGCACCCCGACCGGCTGGCGCCGCTCACCGGAGACCACCGGCGCCGTCTACACCGCGGGCCTGCGGGCCGACCCCGACAACCACCTGCTGCGCACTCTGCGCGCGCTGCGCGACCTGGGGCTGGGTGTCGTCACCGGCAACCACGAGTTCGACGGCGGCCAGTACGAGATCAACCTGACCCATTCCGCCGCCCTCGACGCCGCCGACCGCGCCTTCCGCTTCAAGGCCGCCGTCAAGGAACTGGCCCGCAAGGAAGGCAACCTCGCCACCTTCATGGCCAAGCCCTTCGGCGACGCGGGCGGCTCCGGCTTCCACCTCCACCTGTCGTGCAACGACGCCGACAACCACAACGCCTTCGACGACCCGGCGGGCTCGTACGGCCTGTCCGCCACGGCCCGGCACGCCATCGCGGGCATCCTCGCCCACGCGCCCGCGCTCGCGGCCCTGGCCAACCCGACCGTGAACTCCTACAAGCGCTTCGGCCCGGACACCCTCGCACCCTGGCTGATCGACTGGGGCCTCGACAACCGCAGCGCCATGGTCCGCATCCCACCGGAGCGCGGGGGCGGGGCGCGGCTGGAGCTCCGGCTGGGCGACGCAAGCGCCAACCCGTACCTGCTGATCGCCGGCACGATCGCCGCCGCGCTGCTCGGCGTCCAGGCCGGCGAGGAACCGCCCACCCCCCTGGAGGGCTACGGCTACGACACCTCCCGTGCCGCCCTGCTGCCCCAGAGTCTGTCGGCCGCGCTCGACGCGCTGGAGTCGGACACCGCCCTGACCGACCTGCTCGGCAAGGACTTCACCACGTCCTTCCTCACCTACAAGCGCGACGAGCTCGAACGCTTCGGGCGCCACGTCACCGACTGGGAGTTCACCGAGTACGCCTACCACCTGTGAGCCCGCCCCCGAAACCCTCGCCCGAAGGAACCACCCCATGACCAGCCCCACCGTTCCCGCCGTCCCCACCACCCGGGCCGAGCTGCGCGCAGCCCTCGACGAGCCCCTGCCGCTCGACCGGGTGGACCTCGCGGACCTCGACAACTTCGCCGACGGCATCACCCCGTGGCGCATGTTCCACACCCTGCGCCACCAGGACCCGGTCCACTGGCAGCCCGAAGAGGCCCCCAACTCCGGCTTCTGGTCGGTGACCCGCCACGCCGACATCGCCACCGTCGACCGCGACCCGGAGACCTTCACCTCCACGCGCTTCGTCAACCTCGAAGAACTGGACGACGACCAGATCAAGAAGCGCGCCTCCATCCTGGAGATGGACGGCGTCCGCCACCGCGCCCTGCGCAGCGTGATCCAGCGGCAGTTCGGCGCGAGCGTCATCAACAGCTACAGCGACTTCCTGCGCGGTCTGACCGCCAAGACGCTGGATGCGGCCCTCGCCAAGGGCACCTTCGACTTCGTCGCCGACGTCTCCGCCGACTTCCCCATCAACGTCCTGGCCCGGCTCCTCGACGTCCCGCCGGAGGACAACCAGCAGCTCATCGACTGGGGCAACCGCATCATCGGCAACACCGACCCCGACTACGCGGACGTCCTGCTGCACAGCGCGGAGAGCGAGAAGTACCGCGACCTGCCGTTCCGTTCCCCCGCGTCGATCGAAGTCTTCGAGTACGGCAGGGAGCTGGCGCGGCAGCGGCGCGGCGGCGACGGTACGGACCTGGTCTCGAAGCTGGTCAACACCACGCCGCGCGACGGCGTCCCGCTCTCGGCCCAGGACTTCGACAACTACTTCCTGCTCCTGGTGGTGGCGGGCAACGAGACCACCCGCCACACCATCTCCCACTCCATGCTGGCCCTCCTCCAGCACCCCGAGCAGCTGGCGAAGCTGAAGGACGACCCGTCGCTGATCCCCACGGCGGTCGAGGAGTTCCTGCGCTGGGCCTCCCCCGTCTACCACTTCCGCCGCACCGCCACCCGCGACGTCGAACTCGGCGGCAAGCACATCAAGGAAGGCGACAAGGTCGTCATGTGGTACGCCTCCGGCAACCGGGACGAGCAGGTCTTCGGCAACCCGTACGACTTCGACGTCACCCGGGAGAACAACGACCACGTCACCTTCGGCAAGGGCAGCCCCCACCTGTGCCTGGGCAACCTTCTCGCCCGCACCGAGATCCGCATCATGTTCGAGGAGCTCATCCCGCGCATCGCCGACATCAGGCTCGCCGGCGATGTCCCCCGGGTCCGCTCCAACTTCGTCAACGGCATCAAGCACCTGCCGGTCGAGGTCACCCTCGCCTGACCGCCGGCCGCAGCCGTCCAGACGGCTGCGGCCACCCCTCACTTCTGCCCTCAGACACGCCCGCCTTGAGGATCGCCACGATGACCACTCCCCGCATGCAGCTCGTCCTGAGCGAGAACTGGACCATGACCGCAGGCCGCGCGGACCTGCCGACCGTGGTCCGCTGGGCCCGCGAGGCCGAGGACGCCGGATTCGACTCCGTGATGATCAGCGAACACATCGTGCTCGGTCCGGACGCAGGCGCGAACGGCGTGATGGGCAATCCCCGCGACTACGCCCTGCCGGGCAACCAGCACCCGCACACCCCATGGCCCAACTCGCTCATGCTGCTCAGCGCGATCGCCGCCGTCACCGAGCGCCTGCGCCTCGCCGCGTCGGCGGTCATCGCTCCCCTCCGGCACCCCCTGCTCCTGGCCCGCGAGCTCGGCACCCTCGACCTTCTGTCCGAGGGCCGTCTGATGGTGCTGCCCAACGTCAGCTGGAGCCGGGACGAGTACGCGGCACTCGGTGTCCCGTTCTCCCGGCGCGGCAAGCTCCTCGATGAACACCTGGAGATCTGGGCGAAGTTGTGGGGCCCCTCCCCCGTGTCCCACGAGAGCGAGTACTACACCTTCCAGGACGTCTACTTCGAGCCCAAGGCATACCGTCCGGACGGCCCCCGACTGTGTTTCGGTGGGGCGGGCATGCACGAGGCGATGGTCCGCAGGATCGTCCAGTACGGCCACGCCTTCAACCCGCTGGGCAAAGTGACGCCCGAGCAGATGCAGACGCTGAAGACCGCGATGGCCGCCGCGGGCCGCGACATCGCCGACCTGGAGATGATCGGCGGCACCCGCGCCGTGTTCCCCGACGACGACTCCTGCGCCGACCTCGCCCAGACCCTCGAGCCCATCCCCGCACAGATGGCCCAAGGATTCACCACCTTCTGCATCAAGCCCTCGCAGTTCACCGACGACCCGAACGCAGTGGGCGCCTTCTGCCGCGAGGTGATGCGCCGCGTGGAGTCGCTGACCGCCTGACGGCGCCGGCCGATGTCCCGCATCGCGGCTCGAGCAGCCCGCCGACGACAAGCGGCACCGGGCCTCGGAGAACGAATCGAACGAGCCATGGACCACTGCATGACGACTCCCGACAAAGCACCCGAGAGATACCCATCTCGGCGGCACCCTGCGCGATCGGTCGGGCGCGGCAGCGGCCGGTCAGACGACGGCGGGCTTCGATGGGCAGCGGCGCATTGCGGTGAACCATCCGTGTCAGCCGGCGTCGGGGCGCATCGCGGCAGCGGTGTTCGTGGCGACGGTGAGCGGGTCGGTGAGCGGTCGGCCGAGTAGTTGGGCGAGGTCGGGGCTGGTGGTGCTGAGAAAGCCGTGGCGGACGCTGGTCGCGATCGAAACGAGCATCGGCGGCTGGAACGGCAGGAGCGCCTCGTCGGCGAGGAGTTGGGCCCGGTACTCCCCGAGCCCGATGGTCCGGTGCGCGACTCCGAGGGATTCGGCGATGCTGACAGCACTGATCGGTTCGCCGACCAGGTCGTAGGTCTTGCCGGCGTGCGGGGAAGGATCGCCGGCCACGACGGCTGCTGCCGCGGCCAGGTCCGCCCGCGCCACAGCAGCGAGCGCGCCGTCGGCGAACGCTGACTCCACGCCGCCGGCAGTCCAGGTCAGAAGCGCCCCGAAGAGTTCGGCGTACAGTCCGTTGCGCAGAACCGTCCACCCAAGTCCACTGGCCTTGATCAGCTGCTCGGTGACCCGATGGGCGAGCGCGAAGCCGAGGTGGTCACCGTCACCGGTCAGGCTGGTATAGATCACGTGACTCACGCCGTCGCGCACCGCAGCGTCCAGAGCTGCCTGGTGCCGGGCGATGACCTGGTCGTCCTCGGCGTACCCCGCCGAGACGAGGACCAGCGTGGAAACGCCGGTGAGGTCGAGGCTCGCGGGGTCGTCGAAGTCGAGCCGCCGCTGCCCTTCTGCGGGCGATCGAGTGCCGCCCAGAGCGGGCACGTGGCGCTCCGCCAACTCCTGGAGCGTGAGAGAGGCGAGCCGTCCGTTCGCACCGGTCACCATGATCATTGTCGTTCTGTCTCCTACCGTGGTTCTCTTCAGTAACTACGGTGAGATCCTCAACCGGCCCAGATCGACCCACAAGGAGGCAGTTTCGTGTCAGTGACGCACACCGAGGTAACCACTGGACCCGCTGAACTCGAACCCTGCGGACAGCAGCACCACCCCGACTGCGGCATCCGCGACGTCCTCGACCGGGTCGGTGACAAGTGGTCGGTCCTCGTCATCGTCGAACTCGCCGGCGGCCCGCGGCGCTTCCGGCACCTTCAGCGCGCCATTGACGGGATCTCTCAGCGCATGCTGACCCTTACGGTGCGTCGGCTGGAGCGAGACGGTCTGGTCCTTCGGACCGTGTATCCGACCGTGCCGGCCCAGGTCGACTACAGGCTCACCGAGACGGGCGCAAGCCTGACCCACCTCGTCAAGGCACTCGCCGACTGGTCACTCGAACACCGAGCCCACATCGCTCGCGCCCGCGAGTCCTACGACAGCGAGCACCCCGACAACGAGATCCGCTGATCAGCGAAACGTCATCAACCTCCTGACCCGCAACAACCAGTCGCTGTCCGTCGATCTCGTCGACGTAGTCGCGCAGCAGGGAGCCGGGCACCTCGATTCCGGGCGCGGGGTTGACGCTGATGGCGACGATCGCCCGGTCCAGGGGGTGCGTTTCGTCCGCGGTGAGCTTCGTGAGCTGGGTGAGCGCGGGTCACATCAGGACGTCGCGGGCGGCCTCCCACGACACGCCGGACTCCGTGAAGCGGTAGCCCCGTTCGGCGATGTCCCGTCAAGCGTTCGATCCTGCGGCGCGCCTCGGAGAGCATGGCGTAGGTCTTGCCGACGCCAGGTGCGCGCCGAGGTGGATCCGGAGCTTTCCGGGTGCCATGTCATCCCTCGAAGCGGTAGCCCATGCCGGGCTCGGTGATCAGATGGCGGGGGTGGGACGGGTCCGTCTCCAGCTTGCGGCGCAGCTGGGCCATGTAGACCCGCAGATAGTTGGTCTTGTTGCTCTGGGACACCCCCCAGACCTCCTGCAGCAGGTGTTTCTGGGTGACCAGTCGGCCGGGGTTGGTGATCAGGATCTCCAGCAGATGCCATTCCGTCGGCGTCAGCCGCACGTCCCGCCCGCTCCGTACGACCCTCTTGGCCAGCAGGTCGACGCTGAACTCCTCGGTCTCCACCACCGTCGCCTCGGGAACGAGCGGGGCGTCCTCCCTGCGGCGGACCGCGGCCCGCAGCCGGGCCAGAAGCTCGTCCATGCTGAAGGGCTTGGTGATGTAGTCGTCGGCGCCCGCGTCGAGTGCCGCGACCTTCTCCCCCGACGCCTGCCGGGCGGACAGAACCAGGATCGGTACGCGGGTCCAGCCGCGCAGGGCCTTGATGACGTCGACACCGTCCATGTCGGGCAGGCCGAGGTCGAGCATCACCACGTCCGGCTGGCGCGCGGCAGCGAGACGGAGGGCGGTGGCACCGTCGGGGGCGGCGTCCACTCCGTACCGGCGCGCCTGCATGTTGATCACGAGGGCCCGTACGAGCTGCGGGTCGTCCTCCACCACCAACACCCTGGTCATGGGTGTACGCCTTTCGTGTCGTACGGGCAGTCGGGAAGTCCGGCAACGGCTCAACCGGCCTCATGGCGGCGGGAGTCGGCGGAGCCGGGGTGTGCCGCCCCGGCTCCGCCGATTCCCACGCGGTTCGCCACAACGCCATCAGCCCTTGGCCAGGAGGTCCTTGAGCGCGATGTTCAACTCCAGGACGTTCACCCGGGGTTCGCCCATGAAGCCGAGTGTGCGGCCCTCGGTGTGGTCCTTGACCAGCTTCTCCACCTGGGTGACGGACAGGCCGTTCTTCTCGGCGATCCGATGGACCTGGATCTCCGCGTACTGCGGGGAGATGTCCGGGTCCAGGCCGGAGCCGGATGAGGTGACCGCGTCGGCGGGGACCTCGGACGCCTTGACCGTGTAGCCGGGCACGGAGTTGTCCTTGATGACAGCCGCCTTGGCGGCCTTCACCTGCTGGATGAGGTCCTTGTTGTCGGCGGAGAGGTTGGTGGCGCCGGACAGCAGCAGCTTGTACTGCGTGTTGACGCTGTTGCTGCCGAGGCCGTTCTGCGGGCGGCCCTGGAACCACTCGAGGTCGGGCTCCGGGGTCTGCTGGCCCTTCTTCAGGGGCAGGTTGTACGACTGCCCGATCAGGGACGAGCCGACGACCTTGCCGTCCGCCTTGATCTCGGAGCCGTTCGCCTTGTCGTGGAACAGCGCCTGTGCGATGCCGGTGACGACCAGCGGGTAGATGACGCCGGTCACCAGGGTCAGCACGAGGAGGGCGCGCAGACCCGCCCCGAGCAACCGGGCTGTGTTCGTAACGGAGTTGTTCATGGCGATCAGCCGCCGATTCCGGGGATGAGGGAGATGAGCAGGTCGATGGCCTTGATGCCGATGAACGGGGCGATCAGTCCGCCGATGCCGTAGATCGTCAGGTTGCGCCGCAGCATCTTGTCGGCGCTGACCGGCCGGTACTGCACGCCCCTCAGGGAGAGCGGCACCAGCGCGATGATGATCAGCGCGTTGAAGACGACCGCGGACAGGATCGCGGAGTCCGGCGAGGACAGCCCCATGATGTTGAGCTTGTCCAGGCCGGGGTACACGGCGGCGAACAGCGCCGGGATGATCGCGAAGTACTTCGCGACGTCGTTGGCGATGGAGAAGGTCGTGAGCGCTCCGCGCGTGATCAGCAGTTGCTTGCCGATCTCGACGATTTCGATGAGCTTGGTCGGGTTGGAGTCGAGGTCGACCATGTTGCCGGCCTCCTTGGCGGCCGACGTACCGGTGTTCATCGCCACGCCGACGTCCGCCTGGGCCAGCGCGGGCGCGTCGTTCGTGCCGTCGCCGGTCATAGCGACGAGCTTGCCGCCCGCCTGCTCCCGCTTGATGAGCGCCATCTTGTCCTCGGGCGTGGCCTCCGCGAGGAAGTCGTCGACGCCCGCCTCCTCGGCGATCGCCTTGGCCGTCAGCGGGTTGTCCCCCGTGATCATGACGGTCTTGATGCCCATGCGCCGCAGCTCGTCGAACCGCTCCCGCATGCCGTCCTTGACGACGTCCTTGAGGTGGATGACACCCAGCACCCGGGCGCCCTGGTCGTCGTTCACGGCGACCAGCAGCGGGGTGCCGCCCGCCTGCGAGATGGCGTTGGCAACGGTGTCCGCGTCCTCGGGGACCGTGCCGCCCTGCTCCTGGACCCAGGCGATGACCGAACCGGCCGCGCCCTTGCGGATCTTCTTCCCGTCCACGTCCACGCCCGACATCCGGGTCTGGGCGGTGAAGGCGATCCACTCGGCGTGCGCCAACTCCCCCTGGTGACGCTCGCGCAGCCCGTACGCCTCCTTCGCCAGTACGACGATGGAACGGCCCTCGGGCGTCTCGTCGGCCAGCGACGACAGCTGGGCGGCGTCGGCGAGTTCGCCCTGCGGCACGCCGCGCACCGGCACGAACTCGGACGCCTGCCGGTTGCCGAGGGTGATCGTGCCGGTCTTGTCGAGCAGCAGCGTCGACACGTCACCGGCCGCCTCCACCGCACGACCCGACATGGCCAGGACGTTGCGCTGGACGAGCCGGTCCATGCCCGCGATGCCGATGGCCGACAGCAGGGCGCCGATCGTCGTCGGGATCAGGCAGACCAACAGGGCGACCAGCACGACCATCGTCAGATGCGTGCCCGCGTAGTCCGCGAACGGCGGCAGGGTCGCCACCGCGAGCAGGAAGACGATGGTCAACGAGGCGAGCAGGATGTTCAGCGCGATCTCGTTGGGCGTCTTCTGCCGCGAGGCGCCCTCCACCAGGTTGATCATCCGGTCGATGAAGGTCTCGCCCGGCTTCGTCGTGATCCTGATGACGATGCGGTCGGACAGCACCTTCGTACCGCCGGTCACGGCGCTGCGGTCACCGCCCGACTCACGGATGACCGGAGCCGACTCACCGGTGATCGCCGACTCGTCGACCGATGCGACGCCCTCGACGACGTCACCATCGCCGGGGATGATGTCGCCGGCCTCGCAGACAACCAGGTCGCCGATGGTCAGGTCGGTCCCGGGCACCTGCTCCTCGCGGTCGTCGAGGAGCCGACGTGCCACCGTGTCGGTCTTGGCCTTGCGCAGGGTGTCGGCCTGCGCCTTGCCGCGGCCCTCTGCGACGGCCTCCGCCAGGTTGGCGAAGACGACGGTCAGCCACAGCCAGGCGCTGATCGCCCAGCCGAACCAGTCCCCCGGGTCCTTGAAGGAGAAGACGGTGGTCAGGACGGAGCCGATCCAGACCACGAACATCACGGGGGACTTGACCATCACCCGCGGGTCGAGCTTGCGGAAGGCGTCCGGCAGCGACCTGACGAGCTGCTTGGGGTCGAAGAGGCCCGCGCCGACACGTCCTTCGGCGGGCTTGTGCCCGGTGGGTACGTCGCTGTGCGGCGCCCGGGCCGGAGTGGCTGTGGACATCGAGTCCTCTTGCTTGGTTACGTCGGTTGTCATGACGCCAGCCCCTCGGCGAGCGGGCCCAGCGCCAGTGCCGGGAAGTAGGTCAGACCGGTGATGATCAGGATCGCGCCCACCAGCAACCCGGTGAACAGCGGCTTCTCGGTGCGCAGGGTGCCCGCGGTCTCCGGGACCGGTTTCTGCTCGGCGAGCGAACCGGCCAGCGCCAGCACGAAGATCATGGGCAGGAAGCGGCCGAGGATCATCGCCAGACCGGTCATCGTGTTGTACCAGTCGGTGTTCGCGTTCAGGCCGGCGAAGGCGGAACCGTTGTTGTTGGAGGCGGACGTGAAGGCGTACAGGACCTCGGAGAACCCGTGCGCGCCGGAGTTGAGCATCGAGTGCGGTGGCGTCGGCAGGGCCATCGAGGCGGCAGTGAAGATCAGCACCAGGGCCGGGGTGATGAGGATGTAGCAGGCGGCCAGCTTGATCTCGCGGGAGCCGATCTTCTTGCCGAGGTACTCAGGCGTACGGCCGACCATCAGACCGGCGATGAACACCGCGATGACCGCCATGATCAGCATGCCGTAGAGGCCGGAGCCGGTGCCGCCGGGCGCGATCTCGCCCAGCTGCATGCCCAGGATGGTGATGCCGCCGCCGAGGCCGGTGTACGAGGAGTGGAAGGAGTCCACCGCGCCGGTTGACGTCAGCGTGGTCGACACCGCGAAGATCGACGAGGAGCCGACGCCGAAGCGGACCTCCTTGCCCTCGTACGCCCCGCCCGCCAGCTGCAGCGCCGGCCCGTGGTGGGCGAACTCGGTCCACATCATCAGCGCGACGAAGCCCAGCCAGATGGTGCACATCGTGGCAAGGATCGCGTAGCCCTGCTTGACCGAACCGACCATGACGCCGAAGGTCCGGGTCAGCGCGAACGGGATGACGAGCAGCAGGAAGATCTCGAAGAGGTTGGTGAACGGGGTGGGGTTCTCGAAGGGGTGAGCACTGTTGGCGTTGAAGTAGCCGCCGCCGTTCGTACCGAACTCCTTGATGGCCTCCTGCGAGGCCACCGCGCCGCCGTTCCACTGCTGGTGGCCCCCCATGCTGTGCCCATTAAAGAATTGGCCGACCTCGTGGATGCCGGAGAAGTTCTGGATCGCACCGCACGCGACCAGCACGATCGCCGCGATGAAGGCTCCCGGAAGCAGGATGCGGATCGTGCCGCGCACCATGTCGGACCAGAAGTTGCCGAGTTCACCGGTGCGCGAGCGCGCGAAGCCTCGCACGAGCGCCACCGCTACGGCGATACCGACGGCCGCGGAGACGAAGTTCTGCACGGCCAGCCCGGCGGTCTGCACAACGTGCCCCATGGCCTGCTCGCCGTAGTACGACTGCCAGTTGGTGTTGGTCACGAAGGACGCGGCGGTGTTGAACGCCTGCGCCGGCTCGATCGACGAGAAGCCCAGCGAGCCGGGCAGGACGCCCTGCAGCCGCTGCAGCAGGTAGAGGAAGAGCACGCTGACCGCGGAGAAGGCGAGCACGCCGCGCAGGTACACCGGCCAGCGCATCTGCGCATCGGGATTGGCGCCGATGCCCTTGTAGATCCACTTCTCGACGCGCCAGTGCTTGTCGGAGGAGTAGACCCTGGCCATGTAGTTGCCGAGGGGGACGTAGGCCAGCGCCAGCGCGCCTATGAGGGCCAGCAACTGGAGGAAGCCGGCGAGTACGGGACCCATGTGGTGGCTCAGAACCTCTCCGGGAAGATCAGGGCGAGGACGAGATATCCCAGCAGGGCGACGGCCACGACCAGGCCGACGATGTTCTCGGCGGTCACAGCTTGGTCACCCCCTTGGCGACGAGGGCCACCAGCGCGAAGCACGCGATCGTGGTGACGACGAAGGCCAGATCGGCCATCGTGAGCTCCTGGAGAGGGCGTGGGAATCCGCGAGCGGATCGGACGACTAGAGGAAACCGCGTCCCTGGCCGGATCCGAGCGCCGTTGACGGGTCCCATACGGCGGCCCGCACACCTTTGACGCGACTCTGACGGCAACCGTGCCGCGGCTAGGTCCGGCGGTTCGCCGCACTGTGCCCCGCCGCGTTTCCGCCGATGAGGGCTGGTTGTCGTCCCGTCGGCTGCTGCGCGAGCGCAGGGTCCGTACGGATGCTCCGCTGTCCGTTCGCTGTCCGGACGGCATTCCCCAACGGCTCCTGCTGCGGGAACGTTCGGCGGGCGCGTCGAGCTCGATCCCGAGATCCTCGTGACAAACCCTCGGCTGTGGAATCGCCTGGACGAGGGCGCCCGGAAGTCGGTGGCCGACGGCATGCTGCTGTGCGGTGGGACGGCGTTGCGGCTGATCTCTCTGCGGGTCGACCGGGAGACGGCACGCGCCGTATTCAACGCTTCCGGAATGGAGTGAGTTCCGGGCACTCAGCCGGCTGGCCCGGCCGTGTCCAGGGCGGCGCCTGGGACGTGCTGCTCGATCTCGCCCTCCGGCCAGCCGCCGGCGTCCACGTCCCAGGAGCGTCTGCCCACCGTCACGCCGCCGTCGCCTCGCAGGCGGGGAGGCTGTCCCAGCAGGGTGCCGGATTCGAAGCGGCAGGCGCGCAGGCCGAGCCGATCGGTCAGTTCCCGGTACCTCGTCGACCACGGTGTCCGAGGTCAGGGGCCGCTACGCGCTGGATCCGTGATACTGATGACCTCCAACCTGCGTGCACGCATGGCCAGTTGGGACACCGCGATGCCGACTACCAGCAGCAGGACCGCCGTCTCGATGTCGGCGGACGCGCTGACGTCGGCCCAAGCACGGCGACCGCGACGACCGCCATGACCAGGACGAGCGCGGCATTGGTGTGGAGCGGTCCGTGCGAAACGGCACGAGGGCCTGGGCCACCAGGAGAGGGACGACCAGACCTGCCGCGACACGCGCGAACTCCACCAGCGCGGTGGCCACGTCGTCGACGACGATCGAGTGGTAGCTGCCGCCGAGGTCCTCCACCAGTCGGCGCTGCCGGGCCAGCGAGGCATGCGAGACGCCGGCCGCGAGGCCGTCGCTACGGGCCACATGCACGGCGAGCAGATCGCCGCCGGCCGACCGGGCAGCGATGCGGGCGGCCCGCCGGATCAGCGTGTCCCCCTCCGAGCCGCCCGTCAGGGCCACCACGATCCGCTCGCGCGTCTCCCACACCCCGCCGATGCCGTGCTGCGAGCGGTACTCCTGGAGCGCCTCGTCGACCCGGTCGGCCACCCACAGCAACGCCAACTGACGCAGGAGGTTGCCGGGCCCGAAGTAGTTGGCGAGGGCCGCGTCGACCTGTTCGCGCGTCCACACCGGCTGACGGCGATTCCGGCGACCGCGTAAGGATCCCGTCAGGATTGGCCCGTACGGCGCTAGGGCACCGTTAGCGACAGTCGCCGACCTGCGCACGGGCGCATAGCGTCAGCGGCATGCGACGGAGCGGCCCGGTCGGCTCGGCCGGCGACCGCCACTGGTGTGGCAGCGTTCGGCTTGCGTTGAGTTGCGCCCTGGTGTTCGGCGCCATGAGCGTCCTGATCGACTGGGATGCCGGAAGCCTGACGCCCCTACGCACCCTGCTCTGGGTCATCCTTTCAGCCGCCGTATGCGCCGTTCTGCTCCCGCCGCGGGTGAGTGCGGGCCCCGGCTGGCTCGCGGCACGCGCTGCATGGCGTCGGCGAGTGATCCACACGGATGCGCTGACCGCCGTACGGCAGTACGACGGCGTCTCCTCCCACCTGGTCCTGCGGGACGTCCACGGCCATCGCCTCGAACTCGACCCCCGGATCCTCGCGGCCAATCCGCTGCTCTGGCACGAGCTCGACACGGGTGTCCGCCGCTCCCTGGAACGCGGAACGCTCTGCCTGGGAGCGGATGTCATGGCGCGGCTGGGGGATCACATCGACCACGAGACGGTGCAGGCGGTGTTTCGGGCGTCGGGACTTTCCTGATCCACACCGGACGCCTTGCCGATTCCCGTCTTTTCTCCGCCTGCTTCCACGCGACCAGGATGCCTGCGCCTTCGCCCGGAGAACACACGCGCCGCGTCGCTCCTCGTACAACGTCCGAGGTTCGGCGGGCACCAAGGGCACATTGCCTCAGGCGGACGCATAGTGGTCGGGGCGATGCCCGCCGCCCCACCCTGCATGATGTGAACCTCCGTTGCCGGGGACCGGAGTGCAGGCGGTGTCCCGCTCCGCCGAGGCGCTGGTGTGCGTCGAATCCCGCCAAGCCGTGCTCGCAAACCGGCGGCACGGGACTGCCCCGCCCTGGTGCCGGCAACTGCCGATTTCCGCCCTGGCATCCGCCTCGGCCATGCTCACCCCCATCCTGCTGCTCATGGGTTTCGGCCTGCCGCCGTCCCACCGTTCACCGGCCGCCGGTGGTACGGGCCCACCGCCTCGTTCTGTGGTGCGTTCGGTGCACGCCTGCCTGACGCTTCGTGCCGGCCGCTCCTGCCAACGCGGCGAGCACGGCGTCGTTGGCCTCCCGGCTGCCCACGGTGATTCGCAGTCCCTCGCCGGGGTAGTGGCGCGCCTGGACTTGGGCAGCGGTGAGTGCCGCGGCACCCTCGTCGACCGGATCGGGGGCGGCGAGCCAGAGGGAGTTGGCGTGGCTCGGCCGTATGTGCCAGCCATACTGGATGAGTTGGTGGTGGAGCCGGTCGCGTTCGGCGACGACGGTGTCCACGCGTCGGCGCAGTTCGTCGGTGGCACCAAGCGATGCCTGCACGGCCGCCGTCGCCACCGCGTTGATCCCGAAGGGCAGTTGTTGCCGGCGGATGCGTGCCACCAGGTCGGGGGCGCCGAGTCCGTAGCCGACCCGCAGGGCGGCCAGGCCGTACGCCTTGGAGAAGGTGCGCAGGACCAGCAGGTTGGGGTGGTGGCCCAAGAGGGTGGGGCCATCCGGCAGATCGGCGTCACGGGCGAACTCCACATACGCCTCGTCGAGGAGGACGGTGACGTGCCGGGGAACGCGACGCAAGAACGCCGCCAGCGCGTCGGCGGTGACCAGGGTCCCGGTGGGGTTGTGCGGATTGCACAGCACCACGACGCGAGTGCGATGGTCGAGCGCCGCCAGCAGGGCATCCAGATCCTGGCATCCGTCGGGCGTCAGGGGTACGGGGACGGTTTGTGCACCGACCATGGCGCCCAGCAGGGGATACGCGTCAAAGCTGCGCCAGGCGTAGGCCATTGTGTCGCCAGGCTCGACCACAGCCTGCAGTGACTGAAGGGCCACTCCCACCGAGCCGCTGCCGACCACGACGCGGTCGGGACTCACCTGGCACCATGCGGCGATCCGCTGGGTGAGGTCGTCGGGATAGAACTGCGGGTACCGGTGGGCCTGTGCAACGGTGTGTTGCATCGCCTTGCGGACCGAGGGCAGAGGGGGGTACGGGCTCTCGTTCAGGGCCAGTCGGTGCAGCACGGGCATGTTCATCTGTCAGCCCCGCCCGCCGCGCCAACGCACGGCACCGGCACCGGCGAAGTCGCCTGCATGGGCGAACCCCCCGAGAACCACCAGGTCACCGTCCGCGACCTGGTGTGACCGGATCGCGCGGTCCAGGGTGATCGGGATCGCCGCTCCGAAGAGATTGCCGTACTCGTCGAAGGTGTTCAGATGCCGTTCGGCGGGTAATTGCAGCGCTTCTCGCCAGTTCCGCAGGAAGGTGCGGTTGGGCTGGTTGGTGATGAGGACGTCGATGTCGGTGGTCGCCACGCCGAGCCGCCGACACAGTTCGGTGACCACCTCCGGGACGAGGCGATTGCCGCGTGCCAGGACCTTGGCGACGCTGGAGTCGGTGAAGCCGATGCGCAGCTGGGACTCGCCCGGCTCCCAGTACTTGCGCCCGTCGTCGACCGCTACGGTCATGTCCCCGGCGTACTCGCCGATGTGCCGGGTCTCCACGTCGAGCACCGGGCTGTCGGCCGACGTCGTCACATAGCCCACGCCGCAGCCGTCACCCGGGATCGCGGCCTGGGCGAGCCGGCGTACCTCGGACTGCGTGAAGCACTGTCCCGCGGCGCTCTGCGCATTGCAGATCAGCGCGGTCTTCGCATCGGTGGTGCTCAGGATCTGCCGCGCCAGCTTCACCATGTACACGAAGGACGCGCAGCCCGCGTTGGCCACGTCGATGAGCCACTCCGGGTTCAGGCCCAGCCGACGTGCCACCTCGGTGCCGGCGCCCACGAAAGGCAGGTCCGGCAGCTGGCTGTGCACCAACAGCACGTCCACACCTCGGATCTCGTCCCTTCCATGCCGTTCGATCAGGGGCTGCACGGCGCGTTCGATCATGTCCGCGTTGGTCTCGTCCGCTGCCACGTGGTGCCGCATCGGCGGGACCTTGAACATGGGGTGGCTGCGCAGCTTGTCCTCGGCTCCGGGGTACTCGGTGTAGAAGTCCGCGGGGACCGGCTCGCCGGGCAGGTAGCTTGCGACGTCGGTGAGGCTGACCGTGGTCACTGCGCCACCGCCCTCACCGGAGCCACGCTGACCGGCAGACCATTGCGGTGGCGGTGTTCCAGGATCGCCTTCAGGTTGTTCATCTCCACGGTGTGCCCCGCGTAGAAGAGGTCCCAGAAGTCGCCCACCCAGGGGCGGTCCGGGCGAGGAGCCAGGTCAGGGCTCGGGTTGTCGTCGTAGTACGGGTGCCGGCAGTTGGTCCAGGTGATCACCGATCCCGGCTTGTCGAGCACCAGGCGAGCCGGCACGACGCGCATCAGGTAGATCATCCACAGCTTTTCGCCCTGGTCCCAGGAGCAGTGGTAGTCCACGGTCATGGCCTCGGGATGGGCGACCACCTTGCAGTAGATCCTGGTGTCGTCCTCAAGCCGGTCGTATCCGACCCACAGCCCCGGTGTATCGGCGGGCGCGAAGTCCCGCAGGCTGCTGTCCACTCCTCCAGGTGGTGACCCTGGCGCAGGTAGTCGTAGACCTGCTCCGGGGGGCAGTCGACGTACTCGTGGATGGTGCAGTACTGCCCGTAGACCTGGTGGTGGGGGTAGACGGCATGGGTGAGCTCCATGCAGTGGGCGGTCAACTCCTCCTTGCCGGGGTTCTCGATCCGCATCAGACCGGGGATGTCAGCCAACGTGGACGACGCCTCGCGCATAGGAGCTCTCCTTGCTGTCGGTGGCTTCGGTGCCTTGGGTGGCTTCGAGGAAGGACTGGAAGGGGCGGAAGGGAGGGATCTCACCTGGGTCGCAGTCCAGCGCGACGAACGCCGGCCCGCTGCCCGCGTTGCTGCGCAGCAGAGCACGGCGCAGGTGCGCAGCGTCGTCGGCTCCTGTGACCTCCAGGGACGGGAAGGCCGCGGCCATGCCGGCGGCGAGGTCGGTCCGGGAGAAGAGGTCGTCGCTGCGGACGCCGCCCTGGAGGTGCTCCTCACGCACCGCGCACATGGCATGGGCGTCGTTGTTGAAGACGACGAAGGTCACGGGTGCGGCGTACTCCACGGCCGTGTGCACTTCCATCCCGTGCATGAAGAAGGCCCCGTCCCCGGCCAGTACATAGGTGCGTCGGCCGGTGGCGAGCGAGGCGCCGATCGCGGCACCGAAGGTGTAGCCCATGCCTCCCATGCCGACCGCCAGCACGAAGCGGCCGTGGCGCGGTGCCGGGAGCAGATGGACCGCACTGGCCCCCGCGTTGCCGGCGTCCACGAAGACGTGCGCATCGTGCGGCAGCGCCGCCTCCACCGCGGCGACCGCCTGGGCGTAGGGGATGGTCCGGCCTCGGGCCTGTGCGTCCGTGCTCGGCACGAGCGTGGGAAGCGGGCCGGCGTGCTGAGGGCAGGCGCGTGAGCGTGGCGGGATCCGGCCGGTCACCGCGCGCAGCGTGTCCGGCAGATGGCCGATCAGTGCGGTGCCCGGCACGAACGGTGGTTCGGGATCCAGGCATACGACTTCGGTGGCGGCCAGGGCCCGTTCAAGGCCCCCGCGTGCCAGGACCGGCAGCCGGGTGCCGACCAACAGGCACACGTCCGCCCGCCGCAGACAGTCTTCGACGTTGGCATGGCCCATCACGCCGGCCACACCTGCGAATCGGGAATCGCTGTTGTCGAAGACGTCCTTGGCGTCGGGGGTGACCGCGACCCACGCGCCCAGGCGCCGGGCCAGTTCGGCCACCTCCGCACGGGCGTCCGTGGCGGCGACGCCTTCACCGGCGATGACGAGGACGCGGTCGGCCCGGTGAAGGGTGTCCGCCACGGCGGTGACGGCCACCGTGTCGAGCCGCACCGTCGATGCCGTCGACTCCGACGTGGGCATGCTCGGCGTCTGTGCCGCGCCGCGGCCGGGCAACTGGATCCTTGTCTGCTGCACGTCCTTGGGCAGCAGCAGGACCGCCGGCCCTCGCGGGTCGGTCTGTGCCGCCGCCACCGCCCGGGGCAGCAACTCCGTGAGCGAGTCCGCGTCATCGACCCGCGCGCAGAACCGGGAGACGGGTGCGAAGACCTCCCGGGCGTCGAAGGAGCCCGCCTTGCCGCTGGTGTCCTGGAACGCCCCGTGGCCCTCCTGGCCGGTCGGCGGCTGACCCACCAGGGCCAGCACGGGTACCCGGGAGGCGTACGCCTCGGCCAGGCCAGGCAGGAGGTTCAAGGCACCACCGCCCGAGGTGGCGGCAACGACGCCGATGCGCCCGGTGGTACGGGCACATCCGTCGGCCATCGTGACGGCGGAGAACTCGTGTTTGGCGACGACGCCGCGGACGGTACCGGCGCGGTGAAGTGCGTCGTACAGGTCCTCGATGTTCGCGCCGCCGACCCCGAACACGTGGGTGGCGCCGGCCCGGGCGAGCTCCCCCGCCAGGTGGTCGACCAGGCGTACCGTTCCTGCCTCGGGCGAGTCCGCGGTCGTCATGGTCATACGGGGCTCCTGTGCGTCTCGTGGTGCGGGTCGATGAAGCCGGAGGGCGAGATGAGCTGAAAGCGGTGCCGGTATTCCGTCGGGGTGAGTCCGAGGGTTCGCCCGAAGGAGCGGAAGAAGGTCTCGGTGGCGCCGAATCCGCAGCGGCGCGCTACCTGGCCGATCGTCAGATCGGTGGTTTCCAGCAGTTCGCGGGCGCGGGCTATACGCGTTCGCTCGATGTACTGGCCGGGGGTCGTGCCCGCCTCACGCCTGAAAACGCGGGCGAAGTTACGCAGGCTCATATTGGCTCGCCGGGCGATCTCGGCGACCGGTAAGGGGTTGTGCAGATTCTCCAGAATCCACTCCTGCGCAGCCCGGATCGGCGGATGGTCGGCCAACTGGGCGTCGAGGACGGCGCTGAACTGCGCCTGTCCCCCGTGCCGCTTGAGGAACAGCACCAGATACCGTGCCGTCTGCAGCGCGAGCGCCGCACCGTGATCGGCCTCCACCAGAGCCAGCGCCATGTCGATCCCCGTCGACACACCCGCGGAGGTCACAAAGGGGCCGTCCCACACGAAGATCGGCTCGGAGTCCACCGTCACGTCCGGATAGCGGTGGGCCAGCGCGTCGCTGTACGCCCAGTGCGTGGTCGCCCGTCTGCCGTCGAGGAGGCCGGCCTCGGCGAGCAGAAAGGAACCGCCGCATACGGAGGCAACTCTGCGGGACCGGGCCGCTGCCTGACGGATCCAAGAGACCAACGCCGTTTCCTGGAGCGCACCGCTGAGGCCCCACCCGCCCGGCACGAGGAGCGTGTCGATCGGGCCCTCCCCCGCCTCCAACGGGGCGGCCATCACCATCATTCCGGAACTCATCCGCACCAGTGGTGCTTCGGCGGAGACGAAGTCGATCCGGTAGGGGGCTCCCGCCGGGGCGAGAAACCGGTTGGCGGTATCGAACACTTCGATGGGTCCGGTGATGTCCAGCGCCATTGCGTTCGCGTACACCACCACCACAACACGTCGCTCAAACACGATCACAGCCTGTATCGGCCCACGGACTGGCTGCAATGACAGATCATTGACGTATCCGGCCATCGCACCGGTCTCGGGTACGGAAAGCCAGCGCTGGCCAGGCAGTTCGGACCGTGGGCAGACAGCAGCGGGTGAGGCAGCTCACAAGGCGCGGGCTGTGCCACCACTGCGTCCGGTCATGTCGCTGCTCTGTTCCCCTGCCTCCGGTAGAACTCGGGGAGCTGCGTGCGCCGTTGCAGTCATGCACGGCTGGCGACGCCGAACGGCCGGGACAGTTCGGCTGCTCCAAGGGCTGCGGTTCATCAGGATCACCGTGTTCGAAAAACCACCGGACGGCATCCAGATCGCAGGCCTGGAATGCGGCGAACGCGTGGGCTGGAGTCTCGACGGTGGGCTCGCGGTCGTTGAAGGACGTGTTCAGGACCAGGGGCACCGCGGTGAGCTGGTGGAAGTGCTCGATCAGTGCCCCGTAGGCGGGCGCGGCTGCCGGGCCGACGGACTCGAGGCGTGTGGTGCCGTCGACGTGTACGACTCCGGCGATCTTGTCGGGGGGCGGAGGGGCGGGGCCAGCAGTGTGAGCGGGCTGGTCACGTTCAGGTCGCACCAGGTGTCGGCGTGATCGGCGAGGATGACGGGTGCGAATGGCCGGAATGGCTCGCGGTGTTTGATCCTCAGACTGAGGGCGTCGGGGAAGGACAGCCCATCGCCGCCGCACGACCGGAGCCGTCAGCAGGTCAGGTCTGCCTTGGAGCTGCGGCCGTGGACGCCTGTGACTCGACCGCAGGAAGCTCGTCGAACGCGCCCGCCCGGCACCGAGGCCGACGCCCGAGCCGGGGTGATCCCCGTAGCCAGGCATCGTGTTCCTCCCTGCGCGGCATCGGTCGTCAGTCGAGGCCTTCGATGATGCGGAAGTCGCGCTCGACGCAGTCAGCAAGTACGGCCAGCGCCTCCTGGTAGGCCGTACTCGCGCGTGCGGCGACCGCCTGTTCGAAGCTGTCGAACTCGATCAGGATGGTGCGCTCGGCTATGCCGCCGTCGTGCGCGACGACCCGGCTGCCGCGGGAGAGCGTCCGCCCGCCCGCGGCCTTGACGGCTGGACCGGCCAGCTTGTCGTAGGCAGCAAGCCTCTCAGGGTCTGCGATGGTGCGGTAGACGCTGACCCAGTAGCCCTTGGCCACGGTACCTCCAGTGTTCGGAATGGATGATCAGAAGCATGCTCGGATCCATGCCCGGCGCGCTGGGTCCCGGAGACGGCGTCGAAGTCGGACGGCTTCGATCAACCGGCCGGGGCTGCGGCCGGGTGGGGCTCGGTGCCCCTGCGACAGATGCCGTCAGAACTGGCCCAGGTCTCACAGGAGCAGTTGGACGTGCTGCGCACCGGCACCCTCGCCTTGAGCGCGCAGGCCTCAGCGCATGACCGTGCGCACGATCGCTGCCTGGCCGCCGACTCGGATCCGGTCTCCCGTGCGGTCGCGGTGGACGGTCGCTGTGATGGTGGACGGTCTGCCGAGGTGGTCACCCATGTCGACAGCGAGGCGGTGGGTGCCGGACCCGGCAGCATGCGCTGCCAGGCAGGCCGTGCTGTTGGCGTTGGCGATGTCCTCGGGGACGCCGATCGACGGGGCGAACATCCGGGCTGCTGCCCGGCCGTGTCGGTCCGGGGGCGAGTAGGCGTAGCAGCCCAGCAGGCCGTAGCGGTCGCAGGCTGCGCGCAACAGGGTTGATTCCGGCGTGAGGTCGGCCACTTCGGCGCGGGATCGGAGGGGCAGCAGAAGTCTCGGCCGCCCGTTCGTCGCCACACAGGCGTCCCCGGCGACCGCGTCCATGGTCAGTCCGAGGCCGTCTGTGACTGCCCTCAGTTCGGGTCCACCGGCGCTACGCAGGCTGACCGGGCCCGTGTCGAACGACGCCGTCAGGCCGTCACCGATTCTGCCGGCCCGACCGTCGAAGCTGCGATGGGCTGTACGCAGGACGGCGCGGTAGTCGTGGTCGCCGCCTTCCGGTTGGGCGAGTACGGCGAGGGCGGCGACGGTGCCGTGGCCGCAGGCGGGCAGTTCGTCCTGGGCGGTGAAGAACCGCAGTGTGTACGCGGGCCGATGACACTCGATTCCGGTCGCACGGAGGAAGACGGCGTGCGATGTTCCCAACTCCGTGGGAATGCGGCACCGCTCCGCGTCGGTGAACGGCCCATCGTCCAGAACGGCGGTCGGGCTGCCACCCGCGCCGTCTCGCTGGCACGCGTCGACGATCGTTATGACCTCGGACATGGCACCGGGCCCGTGGTCAGCAGCATGGTGAGGTCCAGTGCGGGCGCGCTGTGCGTCAACGCCCCGACCGAGATGAGGTCGACGCCCGTCCCGGCGATGGCGCGAACTGTGTCCAGGCGGATGGTGCCCGAGGCCTCCAGCAGGATCCGGGAAGCGTCGGCCCGCCCGGCCCGGACGTTCACGACCTGCTCGATGTCGGCCACCGGCATGTTGTCGAGCATGATCCAGCGGGCTCCGGCGTCGAGGGCCTCGACGGCCTGCGTGACGGTCTGCACCTCGACATCGCTCTCCACGGTCTGCCCGGTGCGCGCCGTCCCGCGCCTGACCGCCTCGATCGCGGCGGTCACCCCGCCCGCCGCGGCGATGTGGTTCTCCTTGAGCAGGACCATCGCCGCGAGATCGAGGCGGTGGTTGTGGCCGCCGCCGGCGGTGACCGCGTACTTGTCCAGGGCGCGCAGGCCCGGCGCCGTCTTGCGCGTGTCCAGGATGCGCGCCCTGGTCCCTGCCACGGCTTGGACGTAGCGGTCGGTCAGCGTCGCGATGCCGCACATGCGCTGCAGGAAGTTCAGTGCCGTACGCTCCCCGGTGATCAGGCTGCGCGCCGAACCCGACAGGTGCACCAGGACCTGGCCGTCGGCCAGTCGGGCGCCGTCGGCGACGGCCGGCTCGACCTTGACCTCGGGGTCGACCTGCGCGAAAACCTCGGTGACGACGGAGAGGCCGGCGGCGATGCCGCTGTGCCGGGTGCGGATCTCGGCCGTGGCCGCCAGGCGCTCGGGAACGCTCAACTCGGTGGTGATGTCCTTCCCTGACGCGTCCTCGGCCAGGGCGGCAGCGACGGCGGCCCGGGCTGCCGCCGAGGGAGACTCGGTGATCGTCATCTGCTCTCCAGCTCTGAGTGGACGTCGGCTTGGTGGCAGCAACCGCTGACGAGGCAGCAGTGAAGTTCCGCCGGGCCGGTTTGCAGGACCTGGTGGGTCCTGCAATCGATCTCCCGCGTACACCGTCCGCGCGACTCGGCGCCGACGTCGAACCCGGGGTACAAGGCAGGTGCCACAACAGCCTCCTGCGCTTCGATTTCCGAAGCGGTTACCGATGCTAGCGTGTCGGTATCCGAAGCATCAACCCTGGAGAGCTGGACATCCCGACATGGCAACACCCAGGCCTGGCAGTCCTGTTCGCGGCTCGACCACCGGCCGCCCCCTCATGGCCGCACTCGATCTGTTCGGGCGGCGGTGGAGTCTGCGCATCCTGTGGGAGCTACGCGAGGGCCCGCTCGGATTCCGCCCCTTGCAGAAGCGGTGCGACGACATGTCCTCCAGCGTGATGCGGCAGCGCCTGACCGAAATGCTGGACGCCCAGGTGATTCACCAACTACCGGACAGCCGCTACGAACTCACCCCGCTGGGACAGGAGGCGCGCCACGCTCTGCACCCCCTCGCCCGCTGGGCGGAACACTGGGCGGCCATGATCGATCCGCAAGAGCCGGACCACACCGACGACCCGTCCGCGGACCACACCGACGACCCGTCCGCGGGCCGCGTCCCACAGCCGGACACCCTGGACGCCGCGACGCCGCAGAGAAACTCCGCGGACTGACACCCCGCCTCGGACCGGAAGCGGGGCGGGACCGCCCGGTCGCCGGGTTGCCGCGGCTCGGCCGAGCGCTGGGGACAGGCGCGAAACCTCCGCCCATCCTCACGGAAGCAACCCCCAGGTCAACGCCGAAGACCGTGCGCACCCCACGCGCTGCGCGCGACTTCGCGAACCGAACAGCCCGGCATGTGGCCGCCTCACCAGACAGGGACGAGAGCCCTCGTAAAGCGGCACAGCCAATAGCCGCTGCCCGGACCGGCGGGTCCGGGCAGCGGGGTGCCGTCTGTGGGTCAGGGCGTCAGCTGCCAGCGCGCGATGTATCCGACGTCGATGTTTGCCCGGTCCTGCACGCGCAGTTTCCAGGTGCCGCTCAGCGGCTGCGCGGAGGCGTCGACGGTGAAGGTCTGGTCGACGTTGTCGGCGGAGCCGCCGCTGCGGTTGAGCAGGGAGTAGACGGTGCCGTTGGGGCCGACCAGGTCGACGGTCAGGTCACCGCGGTAGGTGTGGACGATGTTGACGTAGACGGAGGTGGTCGCGGAGGCGTTGCCGTCGCGGCCGGTGATGGTGACCGGTGACTCCACAGCAGGGCCGTTGTCCGGTATGTCCACGCGGGTGGCGTTGGCGTAGACGTAGGCGATCCGCCAGCTGAAGATCTTCGAGACGGACGCTCCCGTGCTGTCGGTGACCTTGACAGTGACGTCGCCGGTGCCGAGCGTCGTCGGCGTGCCGGTGATCAGACCGCTGGGGCTGATGCTCAGGCCCTCGGGCAACCCGGTGGCCTCGTAGGTCAGCGTGGCTCCCGTGTTGGTGGTGTAGGCGTCGAGTTGGAGGCTGACCGCCTGGCCGATGCCGCTGGTCTGGTCGGCGATCGGGGCGAGGTTGACCCCGAGGGCGATGCGGTTTCCGACGTTGATCGCCGCCCAGGCATCGGCGACGGCGAGGTAGGTCGGACTGTAGACACCGAACAGGTCGGCAGCGGCGGAGAGGGTGGCGGTGCGGGCGCCGGCGTAGTTGGTGGTCGAGGTCATGTACGTCGTCAGGGCGCGGTACCAGATGGCGGCGGCGTTCTGGATGCCGATGCCGGTGACGGGCTGGCCGTCGTAGGTGGGACTGTCGTAGGAGACGCCGTTGACTGTCTTGGCTCCGCTGCCCTCGGAGAGCAGGTAGAAGAAGTGGTTGGCGGGGCCCGAGGAGTAGTGGACGTCGAGGCCGCCGAGGGAAGGGCCCCAGCTGTCGGCGGAGGCACCGTCCTTGGAGGGCTTGTCCATGTACCGCAGCGGGGTGCCGTCGCCGTTGATGTCGATCTTCTCACCGACCAGGTAGTCGCCCGGGTCGGCCGGGAGGTTCTCGTAGAACTCCACGGCGGCGGCGAAGATGTCGGAGGTCGCCTCATTCAGGCCGCCGGACTCGCCCGAGTAGTTCAGGCCGGCCGTGGCCGCGGTGACACCGTGGCTCATCTCGTGGGCCGCGACATCCAGCGCGGTCAGCGGGTGGTTGTTGCCCGAGCCGTCGCCGTAGGTCATGCAGAAGCAGGAGTCCTGCCAGAAGGCGTTGACGTAGTTGCTGCCGTAGTGGGCGCGGCTGTAGGCGGCGACACCGTCATTGCGGATCCCGTTTCGGCCGTACACCTGTTTGTAGTAGTCCCAGGTGGCCGCGGCGCCGAACGCGACGTCCACGCCGGCGGTCTGACGGTTCGACGGAAGGCCGTCGCCCCAGACATCGTTGTCGTCCGTGAAGAGGGTGCCTGTGCCCGACGTGCCCTGGTTGAGGTCGTACGTCTTGTGTCCCGCGCGGTCGGAGTCGGTGAGCTGGTACGTCGATCCCGACTGGGTCGTGCCCAGCGGGACTGTGCCGACGTACTGGCCGGTGCCGGTGCCGGTGTCCACCTTCTCGGCCGCCAGCAGCTGTTTGCCGGTGGTGGCGTCAGTGACGACCTGCAACTCGCTGGGGGTGCCGTCCTGTTGGACGCCTTCGACGACGCTCTCCCAGGCCAGAACGGGCTTTCCGGAGCCGGCCCAGATCACCGGGCGGGGCTTCCGCTCGACCTCTGAACCCTTGACCCGGGCGCGCTTCGAGGCTGCCTCGGCCTTGTCTGCGGCGGCGGCTGAGCGGATCCTCGGACTGAGCGAGGGCACCGCAAGGGCCGCCCGGCTCGCCCTGGTGACGGTGGTGCGCCCGCTCCTGTCGTGGACGACGAGATCGCCGCCGAGGACAGGCAGGCCGGCGTAGGTGCGCTCATAACGGGTGTGTGTGGTGCCGTCAGCGTCCGTGATGACGTCCTTGACGACGAGTTTCTCCTTGGCGCCGAGGCCGATACGGCGTGCCGTGTCGGCGGCTGAGCTCTGGGCGTTCTTCAGCAGAGTGGCGCGGCGGGCGGGCGTCAGGGACGCCGGCAGGGCACCGACCCGGGGCTTGGCGGTGATTTTCGTGGGGCTCGGGTCGGCGGGGGCGGCGGTGGCGTGGCCGGGAAGGGTCAGGGCGAGCAGAGATCCCAGGGAACTGAGAGCGACGGCGGTGGCGCGTCTGCGCCGGGCAAGGGTGCGGTCTCGCAGGGGCAACGGTTTCTCCTTCGATATGACGGCCCATGGGGGCCGCGGGCGGCACAGAGCGGCAGAGGGCGCCGGTCTGGAGGCTGCACGGCATGCGGGTGGAAGGAGGTGGGGGGTGAGGGCGGGGCTGGGGGTGACACTGCGGGTGCACCGCGTGGTGAATCTGTCAAGGAATGGTGAACTTCCTGCAGAAGAGTGACATCACACAGCTGCACTGTCATGAGCGGGTCAAATGATCGGCTGGAAATGGCTATGCAGATCAGGCAAATCGGAACGGACGACGCCGGTTTTCGGCCGCACACGACGCTGGACAGTCGTCATCGTCGCGGATGTCGACAGGCGGAGACACACCGGGGGCGTCGACTACGCATGCCCACGCCGCCGCAATCCGCCAGGACGGGCCTCATAACGCCGAGAGCAGCCAGACTCCAGCGCGGGATCTCATCGGTCCTCGAGTCTGGTTCTCGGGGGCCGACACCGTGGCCGCCCGCAAGTTCGCCGCCGCACGGGGCCTTGGTGCTGCAGCAGTAGACGGATGTCTCGGACAGCTCCAGGCCGATCATGTGGTCGTAAGCCTGGAGCGCGAGCGTGGACGGCCTCAGAAGTACCTTGTTCCGCTCGCTCATTGAGTCTTCGACGGATGGTGCGGTCCGAGCATCCGGGGCTGGAGGGGCACCCGTAGCCTGAGCCGTGGACCAGCGCGAGCACCATCTGGACACGATCTACCACCGTGCCGTCGACCGTGGGGAAGTCAAGGCGGAGAACCTCACCGAACGCATCAAGACCCTGCCCTTCGACCTGCTTCGCCACGAGTTCCTGACGACCTTCGCCGCCGCACCCGACCAGGTTCTCGAAGAGATCGTCGACACGCTCTTCCTCCCCCTGGTGCGTTGACAAGATCCCGTTCTCCCTGGTCAGCCGTGTCGCGCCCCGGCCTGTCCGCCACTCGGCCGGCACACTCGGAGCACTGTGTCGGTTCGGGGGTGCGGCCGGGTTCGTCGGCGTTGCCGAGCTTCCCTTCCTTGACTCGCCGTCATCACCGAACTGTGCACGAGGATCTACGCCCTATGCACCGGCCGCGGAGCGATCACCCGAACAAGCCTGATGCATACGAAAGTTCGAGCGCCAGCCGTGTCTGTCGGTTTGAGAATCGCTTCCGAGCATGGGGAACTGCGTGATCGCTTGGACCCGTGCCCGTTTGAACCGCTACGTGGCGGCCATGCGGAGGGGCGTCACGATCCCTGTCTGGGCAGTAACACCCAGCCCTCGCGACATCGCCTCATGGACCGTGCGGTTCGAGGAGACGCTCAGCCTCATGGACGTCGCCCAACTGGAAACTATCCGGCTCGCCTGCCCGAAGATCGCTTCCCCAACGCCGTGGCGGAACAGCCACGTGGGAAGTCATTGGAAGTCAACCGATCGCCGCGTCGAGCAGCGCCCCCATGGGCGCTGCTCGTTCGCCCCATTCGCGAAAGGAGCGCAGACCACATGCCCATCACCACGAACGCCCCTCGACTTCACGACCGTTACCACCAGGAACTGCGCCTGACACCCAACTTGGGTGCAGCCTTTGGGCGTGGGGCAGCGGTCATGAGCGCCCTGGCCGCAGTTGCAGGAGGTCAGCCCGCATCTGACAGCACCGCGAACCTATCGGCTCCGCAGCCGCGACTTCCGCGCCGCCAGGAACACCAGCGCGCCTCCCGCCACCAGCAGGAGGGCGGTGCCCGCCCGCAGCAGGACTCCGTCCGCGCCCGTGGCGGCGAGCCCGCCGCCAGTCGTCGTCCCGTTCCCCGTTCCCGCCCCGGAGTTGGACGCGCTCGCGGTGGCTGTGGCCGACGGGGACGCGGAGGCGCCGGGCGACGGGCTGGACGTCGCCGAGCCGGTGGCCTTCACCGTGATCGCCGCGGTGTCGTTCGCTGCGTCGTCGTCACGGTTGGGGTACTCGGGGTTCTCCACTGCCTTCACGCTCCCACGCGCGCCCGGGACGATCCGGTCGATCCGCACCGTGAATTCCTGGGTCACGGAGTCGCCCGGCCGGAAGTCCGTGCTACCGATGCTGCAGGTGTAGCTCTTCGCGCCGGCCTTGCGCGGTGTGCAGTTCCACAGCGGCCCGGGGTCGCCCTGCTCGCCGGGGCCGGGAGCGCCGGTGATGGTGGTGCCGGCGGGCGGGGTCACCACGAACGTGCCGGAGTTGTCGGCGTCCATCCACCGGAAGTCCATCCGGCCCGGCCCGTTGTTCCGCACGCCCACGGTGATGCTCACCGTCTCGCCGACCTTGCCCTCGACCGTGTCACCGAGCGCCTGGTAGTCGGCGTGCTGGGTGGTGGCGAAGGTGCCGTACCCGGAGCCGGTGAAGCCGGAGCCGGAGGCGACGGACTTCAGGCCGAGCGGCGTGCCGGTGCCGGTGTGGGGGAAGTCGGACGGGTCGAAGGAGTCGGGCGCGGTGCCACCGACCGGCCACGCGACGTAGGTGTTGTAGCCGTACATGGTGTCCGTGGCTGCGGTGTAGCGCAGCGGGGCGTTGGTCTCATAGACCGAGCCGGGTCCGACCGGGGTGTCGAACCGGCACCAGGCGCCGCCGTCGGGGTGGTCCGCGTAATGGCAGTTGGAGTGGTCACGCGCCAGAGAGACGCCTTCTGAGTCCTGCACCAGCAGCATGACGCCCTTGTCGGCGGAAGCTGTGCCGGTGTTGGCGAAGGCCGGGGTGCGCTCGAAGACGGCGCCGGGCGCGATGCCCTTCAGCGCCGGATAGGGCCGGAGGACGAGTTTCGGCCCGCCGACCAGGACGTCCGTCTTCCCCGTCACGGTAGGCGCGTCGGAGGCGGTGGCGGTGTAGGTGATGGCACCGGTGTCGCCCGCCTTGGCGGCCGCGGTGGGCTTCAGGAAGAACGGGTCGATCGACTCCTTGCCCGACAACGGGCCCACCGCGCACTTGACCTTGAGGGCGCCGGTGCTCACGCAGTCCCCCGTGACCACCATCGTCGCCTTCCCGGCGAGGGACGACGCGTCGACCACGACGGAGACGTCGTGGGCGTCCCCGCCCGAAGCGGTGATGTCGAGGTCCAGGTTCGGGCCCTCGCCCTCGGTGGGGAGGTAGTAGTTCTCCTGGGCGTCCAGGACGAGCGTCGTTCCGGCGGCGTGCGCGGCCGGGGTTGAGACTGTCAGGGCGGCAGTCGTCAAAGCGGCGGCCGCCGCTGTCCGCCATATTCTGGGTATCGTCAGCACACTTCATGGACACGCCAGGCCACTGGATGGTTGCGCCCGAGCAGCTGTCGGCTGAAGAACAGGAGTTCGTAGGTGCCCATCGCGCGAACCACCTCAGGCCTTGGTCGTAGCTACGGTGGGCCGTCCACAAGAGATTCGCGAAGGCCTGTGAGCGGATGAGGTGTATCCAGTCGCTGCGGTACAGCTCCCGGTTGTCGTTCGACTGCCGAGAGTCGGGACGGACTTCGCCCGGTTCGAACCGGGCGAGCCCCTGGTAGGACGCATCGGTGTCGTCCTCGTTCGTTTGACAGACCCTCAAAGAGCAGAACTATGTATGACTGCCTGTGCTCGTGCGGATGGCAGGTCGTGCGGGTGGTGTGGGTCAGTGGGCCGTGTCAGTCAGCTGATGGCATGAGGCTGGTGCGGTCGAACGGGCCACCGTGCGCGGCGGCGTACGCGATGGCGTCGTTGACGGCATCGAGGCCGAACGACCGGACCCGTTCGGGGGCGAGATCCAGAGTGCCCGAGGCGAGGAGCCGGATGATGCCGACATTGGCTGTGCGCGGGTACATCCACTGCCCGCGCACGGTGATCGAGTTGCGCATGATCCATGGATACGGGAGTGCGAGGTCGTCGCCACCGAGCATGCCGACGCCGCCCATGAGAACGACGCGGCCGTACTCCCGCACTGTCATGGCTGCCGCGCGCGAGGCCGAGCTGGGTGCGCTGGGCGGGAGCAGGTCGATCACCATGTCGATCGGGCCGCCGGCCGCCGCGGACATCGCCGCGCGGTCGGTGGCCTCGTCTCCGGTCAGCGGGATCGGGCGCAGACGCGAACCGAAACGGTCGGCGAGGAGGTCGAGCGCGGCCTGGTGGCGGCCTGGGGCGACCACGCGGCCCGCGCCCATCGCGAGCGCGACCGCGACCGCGCTGCTGCCGAGGTTGCCGGTGGCCCCGCTGACGAGCAGCGTCTCTCCGGCCGCGAGGCCGCCTGCCAGCAGCCCGCCGTAGGAGATGGCGTGCACCGTGAGTGCGGCCCAGCGGGCCGGATCCTCCCCTGCCATGGCGGGCAGCGGGTAGACGTTCTCCGTCGGGACCCGCATGAGCTCGGCGAACGAACCGTCGTGCAGGTACCGGGCGAGCCGTGCGCCGCCCTCTCCGCGCGAACTCCAGCCCTGGAGCGTGATGTCGGGCGTCAGGGCATCGTCCCGCGAGCGCACCGTCGCGTCGCACCACACCAGGTCGCCGACCCGCAGCCGGGTGGCGTCAGGGCCGACGTGGACGATCCGCCCCACTCCACCGACACCGGGCACGACAGGAGGGACCAGGGGGTACTTCCGCTGGCCGCCGAAGACTTCGGCCGCGTAGGGCGCCACGCTGGCGGCGAGGACCTCGACCACAACCTCACCGGCCTCCGCCTCGGGGTCGGGCACCTCCCGCACCGTGAGCGGGGCGCCGAACTGCGTCAGAACTGCTGCTCGCACGTGATGACCTCCGTGTACGTCCGTGCTCGTGAGATCGACACTAGGAGCGGGACGAGCATGCGGGAAGCGAGGATCCAGCATCTGTGGTATGCGTATCGCGCATGGACATCTCCAGCACGGGACTGCGGGTTCTACGGCAGATCGCCGAGTCCGGCAGCTTCACCGCGGCAGCTGCCCGACTCGGCTACACCCAGTCGGCCGTCTCACGCCAGGCCGCCGCCCTCGAACGCAGTGTCGGCGCCAGCCTGTTCGAGCGCCGCCCGGACGGGGTGCGCCTCACTCCGTCCGGCCTGACCCTGCTCCGGCACGCCCACACGGTCCTCGCCTCGCTCGCAGCGGCCGAGCGTGAGCTCGCCGACACCGTCCCGCAGACCGAACTGGTGCGGCTCGGGGTGGTCCAGAGCGCGGGCTCGGCGATCCTGCCCGCCGCACTCGCACACCTCGCGGCGGCCGACCCGCAGATCACGGTCACCACCCGCGAGGGCACCACTCCCCTCTTGATCCGGGCGCTGCGCGCGGGCTCGCTCGACCTCGCCATACTGGTGTCCCGCCCACCCCACCGGCCCTTCGACGGCGACGCGCCGCGCTTGCACGTCGAGACCGTCGCGGACACCGACCTCGTCGTGGCCGTGTCTTCGACCGGAGACTTCGCCGGACGCACCACGGTGCACGTCGACGAACTGGTCGACGCCGCATGGATCGCCACCCCGTCATCAAGCTCTGAGCCGCTGCTCGGCGTCTGGCCCGGCCTGCCCGGACGGCCGCGCATCATCCACTCCGCGCGCGACTGGCTGACGAAACTACAGTTGGTCGCCGGCGGCTTCGGCGTGACCACGGTGCCGTCCCGGCTCTCACCGGTGCTGCCGCCCGGGGTGAGCCTGCTGCGCGTCGACGGCGCGCCACCCGAGATCCGCCGGGTGCTCGTGGCACGCCTAGGCGGCCACCCCGTCCCGGCGATCACGGCCGTCACCCACGCGATCGCTTCGACCGCATGAACCGCCGCCAACGCCGCGCACCATCGCGTGTGCCCCTTCCCCCTCACGGATGAGGCACCGCGGTCACCGTCGGCCTGTTCTTCGCGGTACTGGCGATCGGCTTCGCCGTCGTCGCAGCCCTGCACGTACTCCGCGCTCCCGGCGGCCGCGCACAACGCCCGCCGGACAGCCAGCCTTCTGCGGATGGGGGCTTGGAACCCTCTTCCTCGGGAGACCCAGCCACCTACCCGGCCGCCGAGGCGGGTGAGCTGCCACCGCGGTTGCGGGCCGTGTGTCTCGGGGCATTCAGCGGCTGATGTCGTCCAGCTCGGTCAGGTCCTCGTGGGAGAGGGAGAGTCCCGCGCCGGTGATGTTCTCGCGCAGATGTGCCGTCGATGACGTGCCGGGGATGAGCAGGATGTTCGGTGATCGCTGCAGCAGCCAGGCCAGTGCAACGGACATCGCTGTTGCCTCCAGTCGAGCGGCGACCGCCGAGAGCGCCGAGGACTGAAGCGGGGTAAAGCCCCCGAGGGGGAAGAAGGGCACGTACGCGACGCCCTCGGTGGCGAGCCTGTCGATGAGCTTGTCGTCGTGGCGGTGGGCGAGGTTGTACATGTTCTGCACACACACGATCGGCGCGATGCTCTGTGCCTCGGTGACCTGCTCCTCGGTGGCGTTACTGACCCCGAGATGGCGGATCAGGCCCTGCTCCTGGAGCTCGACGAGCGTCTCGAACGCCTCGGCGAGCGGGCCGGGTCGGGGACCTTCGGCGTTGCCGAGTCGGAGGTTGACCAGGTCGAGTACGTCGAGCCGGAGGGACTTGAGGTTGTCGTGGACCTGGTGGCGCAGATCCTCGGGTCGCCGGGCCGGGGGCCAGCCACCCTGTTCGTCTCGTGTCGCGCCCACCTTGGTCGCGATGTGCAGCGATGCGGGATAGGGGTGCAGTGCCTCGCGGATCAACTCGTTGGTGACACGCGGCCCGTAGGCGTCGCTGGTGTCGATGTGGGTGATGCCGAGGTCGACCGCTTCCCACAGAACGGCCAGGGCACCCTCGCGATCGGCCGGTGGCCCCATGACCCACGGGCCGGCCAGTTGCATGGCGCCGTAGCCGAAACGGGTGACGGTCAGGTCGCCCAGCGTCCAGGTGCCGCCGGGAAGAGAGAGGGAGGGTGTGCTCATCTGGTTGCCCTTCGTCGTGCCTTTGGGGGTTGGCGTCTGCTGCCTCCCTGTATCAGCATTGGAGAGAAACTTCCCATGAGGAAGTAGGCACTTTGGAGTGCGTAACCCACCCATCGGTGAGAGGTGCGATCAGTGACGACGATGAAGGCGGCCCAGAAGAGGGCTCAGGCCAAGGTGGAGTACAACGCGTTCCTGGCAGAGTGCCCCAGTCGGCAGCTGCTCGACCGCATCTCGGACAAGTGGGTCGTCCTGATTCTGTGTGCACTGGGCGGCGACAACAGCCCTGGCCGGCCCGTTGCGGCACCCGCAGACGCTCCGAAGGCGATGCGTTACTCCGAGCTCGCTCGTCTTCTGGCCGGGGTCAGCCAGAAGATGCTGACCCAGACGCTACGGTCGCTGGAGCGCGATGGTGTGGTCACCCGTACCGTGACGCCGACCGTCCCTGTCACCGTCTCCTACGAGCTGACCGACCTCGGTCTGTCGCTCCACCACATGACGCGGGGGCTCAGAAGCTGGGCGCAGACGCACATGGCCGAGGTCCTCGCTAACCGCGGGAACTACGACTCACGCACCTCCTGACGACTCACATCCAACGGTCGGGAGCTCTACGGAGGGAGGAGAAGCGGGAGGAAACGTGGGCTGACGACGCGCTGTTCTTCCGTGCCGCCCCAGCCCTACTTGGCTCGGTATGCCCGGAGAAAGGTCCGCACTCCCTCGACGACGAGTGGCCGGACGCGGGTGTCCTCCGCGGCATTCGCGGAACCGAGCCTGTCCAACGCGACGCCGAAGGTCAGCGCAATGAACTGGTCGGCCGCGAGCCGGGGGTCGGGGACGTCGAGCAGCCCGGCCGCGGCGAAGGCGGCGAACCGCTCGGCAATCGCCTCGTCGGGCGTGTCGGCCATGGAGTTGTAGCCCCGGTGCGGCAGGTGGCCGGATTCCGCCCGGACCAGGCGTTGCAGCGTTGCGTACTCCGCCGAGCCGAGCATGTCGGTCGCGATCCGCATCGAGAACGTGACCAGGGCGTCCTCGAGATCGGCGGCCTCGGAGAGGTCGGTGAGGGTGTCGTCGAGGGTGTGCCGGATCGTGGTGATCATCGACTGGCCGATGGCGTCGACGACCGCATGCAGCAGCGTCTGCTTGTCGCCGAAGTAGTCGTAGACCGTCCGCTTGGACACCCCGGCCCGGGCGGCGATCGCGTCGACGCTGGACCGGTCGAAGCCGTCGGCGAGGAACAGTTCCCTGGCTGCCGAGAGGATGGCGGTCCGCTTCCGCTCGGATCCCTCGCGCAGTGTCTTCGTGGTCGGCATGGGCACATCCTAGCCCTTCTACACTGCACGGTGTAGTGTAGTATCGGAGTCGGCGCGGGCCGCACTCGTACTCCTGCTCCGCCCGGCTCAGCCGCGCATGTGTCACCTCGGGGACCACTGTTTCCGGTTCACGCCGCCGGACGACCTCCGACCTGTCCACAAAGCACGCTGCACACCGCACCCCGCGTGCACGGCCGTTGTGTCCGCACCGGGCCCGGCAAGGCGGCAGCAGCGCTACGCATACGGCCGGGCCCTTTCTCGCCCGGTAGTCACGGAAAGGATGTCCATGACCGCAACTCTGGCTCCACCGGTCCGCATCGGGAAGGCCGCTGTCGGTGCCCTCGGCATGCTGGCAGTCGCCACTGGTGCCTTGGAGTCGGTGGTGACGCCGACGCTCCCGCTCCTGCAACGCGAGCTGGACATGAGTCATGCCGAAGGGGCGTTGCTCAGCATCGTGCTGCTCATCACCGGCGCGCTGGTCACACCGGTCGCGGGCAAGTTAGGCGACCGCTACGGCGGAAAACGGGTCCTGATCCGGCTGATGGCGGTGGTCTCGGCCGGTGGCCTGGTGTCCGCCCTGGCACCGAACCTGCCTGTGCTGCTGCTCGGCCAGGTACTGCAGGGGGCGATGGTGGGCGCGCTGCCCCTGTCGTTCATCGTGGTGCGCAAACACCTCCCCGCGGGAGAGTCGAAGGTGGCCATCGGAGTGGTCAGCGGGTTGTTCGTGGGGGGCGGGATGGCGGGAACGCTGTCGGCCGGGCCCGTGGCGGAAGGGCTGTCCCGGCACTGGATGTTCGCGCTGCCGACGATCGCCGTCCTCGGGGCCACGATGCTCGTGAACAGCCTGATGCCGCATGATCCGCCGGGCCGGTCGGACGAAGCCGGGGTCGACTGGCCCGGCCTGATGCTCTTGAGCGGGACGCTGGTCACACTCATGCTCGTGCTCGCGGTGGCACCCGACATCCGCTCGCAGCCACTCGTGCTCGGCGCCCTCATCGTGGCTCTGGCCGTCTTCGTGACCGGCTGGACAGCCGTTGAGCGTCGTGCGGTCTCGCCAATGGTCGATCTGCGCATGCTGGCACGGCCTGCCATGTGGAAGTCGTGTGTGCTGACGTTCGTGATGTGCGTCGGTACCTCGGTGGCGGTCTATCTCGTCCCGCAACTGTTCGCGGTGTCCGCCGACGAGTACGGTTTCGGGGCCGGCGCCACCGAGATCGGCTTCTACCTGCTGCCCGGCGCCCTGGCCGCGTCGCTGGCCGGGCCGATCAGCGGGATCGGGGCGCGGCGTTTCGGCTCGCGTGCCGTGGTCACCACCGGGATCGTCCTCATGACCGCCGCCCTGATCGCTCTGGCAGCCGTGCACACCGAGGTCTGGCACCTCGTCATCGGCAAGGCGATGATCTCGCTCGCCAACGGCCTGTGCGTGACGGCGCTGGTGACCACCACCGCCACTTCCGTCGATCAAAGTGACACCGGCATCGCCACCAGCCTCGTCCTGGTGACTCGCGTGCTCGGGTACGCCGTGGGTGCGCAGATCGGTGGTGCGCTCCTCACCGCCGGGACCCCTTCCGGGTCGGATACCCCGGCCGAATCGGCTTTCGTCACCGGGTTCGTCATAGCCGGCGCCGTCACGGCGCTGTCCCTGCTCGTCGGCCGCACCATGAGCAAAGGAGTCAACGCATGACCCACACCGATCTGTTGAGGGACACCCGCACCAGGCCAGGGCGCAAGGTCCTGATATCCGGGGCGAGCATCGCAGGGCCCGCCCTCGCGTTCTGGCTGAACCGCTACGGATTCGCCGTCACGGTCGTCGAGAAGGCAGGCACACTTCGGGACGGCGGCTACCCCATCGACGTACGCGGCACCGCACTTGAGGTCGTCCGGAGGATGGGAATCCTGCCGCGGCTGCGGGACGCGCACATCGACCTGCGCCGGCTCACCTTCCTCGACAGGGACGGAAGCGAGGTGGCCTCGCTCAACCCGCACACCGTCACCGGCGGCGTCACGGGACGGGACCTGGAGGTGCGGCGCGGGGATCTGACCGACGCTCTCTACACGGCGGTCCGTGACGACGTGGAGTTCTTGTTCAACGACTCCATCGAAACCCTCGACCAGTCCGGCCGCGGGGTCGACGTCACCTTCCGCGGGGGCAGCAGGCGTACGTTCGACATGGTGTTCGGTGCGGATGGTCTGCACTCACGTACCCGCGAGTTCCTCTTCGGTCCCGAAGATCAGTTCCACCGGTACCTCGGCTACTGCTTCGCCGTGTTCACCATGCGCAACACCTTCGGCCTCTTCCGCGAGACCGTGATGTGGAACGCCCCGGGCAGGGCCGCGGCACTCTACGCCGTCGGGGACGACGAGGACGTGCACGCCTTCCTGAACTTCGCCCACCCGGAACCGCCGTTCGACGCGTTCCGGAACCCCGAAGCCCAACGGGACCTGGTCGCCGCGGTCTTCACCGACGCGGGATGGGAGGTCCCGGGCATGCTTGCCGCCATGCGGGACACGGATGACCTGTTCTTCGACACGGTCGGCCAGATCCGCATGCCCCGCTGGTCCAGCGGCAGGGTCGCGCTGGTGGGCGACGCCGCGTACGCACCCTCGTTCCTCACCGGACAGGGCACCAGCCTCGCCCTCGTCGGCGCGTACATGCTCGCCGGTTCCCTGGCCGACCGGGACCACGCCGCGGGCTTCGCCGCCTACGAACACAACACCCGTGAGTTCGTGACCGTGAACCAGGACCAGGTCGGCAAGGGCGACGCCACACTCTTCCCCACCACCGCCCGCGCCCTGGAGCAGCGCAACGCGATGCTGCGCAATCTCAGTACCCTGCCCTCCGCGGAGGGACGACCGGCCCACTCGGCCCTCACCCTGCCCGCATTCATGCCCATGACCTGAGCCCGGGCACGCGCACGGATGACGGGCGTCACCGGCGGTCGGGGCCGTCAGCCTGGACCCGGCACCGGTGACGGTGGACACGCTGATCGCGGAGCGCCACTACTCCACGCCGACCAACTGGGCGCCACGGGACGACAGTTCAGCAGCGATGGGACGGGGCTCGACGGTCCGTCGTCGGCCCGTACACGCCCCAGCAACAATGATCGTCTGTGCTGCGTGCGGAGGCTTGCTCAGTCGGGTTTTGTGCGCAGTGCCGCTTCGGCTTGGCGGATGCGCCATTCCTCCACGGTGTCCTGCTGCCGTCGGGCTCGCTCCAACAGGTCGTCGAGCAGGTCCGGATGGAGGCGCTCGTCCGTCCCGGCGAGCCGGCGCAGGGTCTGCCATCCGGCTGCCTTACCCTCTACCGCCAGCCGCAGCGCCTCCAGTTCCAGCATGGTGCTCAGCGGTGAGCGTCGCACCAGGCGGCCGTTGGCCTTCAGCCGTGCCATTTTCTGCGGCCCAGCCCGCGGAGACCTTGTAGCGGCGAGGAGCCCCACCTGCCTGTCCGCCGAGGCGGAAGTCTGCGTTACCGCCGTCGGGGCCCTCGGCGGGGCGGCCGCCGGATCGCGCACCAGCTGACCGGCCGTGGGCTCGAGTCAGCACCGCACCTGCGCAAGTACGGTCGGCGGCAGCGCGAAGCGCCCATGCACCGGTGGCATAGGGACCTGGTCAGCGGGGCTCCGCCGGCCGACGGCTCGGAGGCGGGACGTCGTCCCGGACATAGACGGTGACCAGCGCCCCGTTCACACGGGTTGTTCCGTACTCACGGAAGTAGCGCCGCAGGGTGCTCGTTTTCGCTTCCTCCCGCGGGTTGAGCGGCGAGTTCACACCCACCGCGCGGACCACGACGATCCGGTCGAATTCCAGCATGCGTGCCGCTATCTCCCGGGCCGGAAGCTCGGTCCCTGCAAGGGTGTTCGACGAAACGGGATCCCGCGCCAGGGCGAGATCTGTCAGGAAACGGGTGTCCTCGGGGTTGGCCGCGGTCAAGGTCCGGTGCCGGCCGGAGAGATAGAGCAGCCCGTCGCCCGGACGGCCTTCCTCGCGCACCGCGGCGCCGATGGCGGTGGCGTCATTGCTCCGGCTCTGCGGGGTCCTCAGCGAGAGACTCGGCTGGACGAGCGCGGCCAGTACGGCGACCGCCGCGATCCACGCGGTGCGTCTGGACCGCTGCCGCCGGTGGAAGCAGTCCATCCAGGCGCCCAGCAGCAAGGCGATTCCGATATTGCCGTAGAGCACATATCGGTCGACGAAAAGGGGCTTCACCAGCGAGGTGCTCAGCAGCAGAAGGCCCGGCAGCACAAGAATCGGCACCGCCAGCGCGGAAAGCCGTACAGGCCCCCTCACTGCCAGGGGCGCTCGGGCACACGCCACGCCCACGACCGCCGCAACCAGGAAATATTGAAGCCGCACCGGTCCGCCGATCCAGGACACCTGCTCGGACTGTGCCGCGCTGCGGATCGCCAGTGGCAACAGCCCGGCCACAATGCCCGCGGCAGCCACACTCCACGCCCTCAGCACCGGTCGTGGAACACGGGAGACGACCAGGGTGACGCCGTGTGCGACCAGGGCGAGGACCGCGAACTCATGCAGCAGACAGGCCAGCAGCATGGTGGAGCCGTAGACGGCCCACCGCCACCGGGCGCGATGCGGGACGCTGACCAGGAGCGCGTAGGTGGCCCAGGTGACCAGGGCGCAGACCATGGCATACGAGCGGCCTTCCTGCGCGTACTTCTGGACCTGGGGAAGGAGTGGAAACACCAGCCCGGCCAGCAGCCCGGCACGGGGTCCCGCCAGGCGTAGCCCCAGAAGCCCGACTCCGCTCGCTGCCACCGACATTGCCAGCACAGACGGCAGCCGCAGTGTCAGCAGTCCGCCGCCGAAGAGACCGAAGATCTCATGCATCACGGCGTAGTAGAGGGCATGGACCAGATCGACATGCTGGGCTGTGTGCCATATCTGCGGAAGATCGCGGTGTGCGAGCTGATAGGTGACGGACTCGTCCCCCCACATGGTGTTCTGCCTGCGGATACCCCACAGCCCCAGCGCGATGGTCAGCGACAAGGGCGCGATGACGACAACGACTCTGGCCGGGCTCGGTGACGGGCGACGGGCGGGTACGGGAGGGGAGACCGCGCGGGCCACGGCGGGACCACGTTCAGCAACGGACATCGGCGACAGGGCCTTTCAGCAGTGGCGAAGACGTTCTGCCAGCGTGCCGGGGCCTCGTTGACCAGTTGCTGACCCAACCTGACCGGCCGATCAGGAAGGTGGGCCGACGCTGTGCGAGGCTGCACCCCATGCGCATCCTGGTGGTCGAAGACGAGGTGGACCTTGCCCAGACCCTGCACACCGGCCTGACCGCCGAGGGCTACAGCGTCGACCTCGCCCATGACGGCCGGCAGGGACTGTGGATGGCCCGGACCGGCGAATACGCCCTTGTCGTACTGGACTTGATGCTGCCCGGACTCAACGGCTACAAGGTCTGCGCCCAACTGCGCCGGGAGGGCAACGCGACTCCCATCCTGGTACTCACCGCCAAGGACGGGGAGTGGGATCAGGCAGAGGCCCTGGACACGGGGGCCGACGACTACCTGGCCAAACCCTTCTCCTACCTGGTGCTCGTCGCACGGCTGCGGGCCCTGGTCAGACGAAGCGCCGCGGTCGCCCCGCCCGTCCTTGCCGTGGGCGACCTCTCGTTGGACGTCGCCGGCCGCGTATGCCGCCGGGCCGGGGTCCGGGTGGAACTCACGCCCAGGGAGTTCGCCGTGCTGGAGTTGCTGGCCCGCCGGGCGGGCCAGGCGGTCTCCAAAGCGGATCTGCTCTATCACGCGTGGCCCGACGAGGCATGGGATCCCAACCTGGTGGAGGCGCGCGTCAGCGCCCTGCGCAAGAAGGTGGACGCCGCGTTCGACCGGCAGTCCCTGCAGACCGTGCGGGGTATCGGCTACCGCCTGGTGGACGACCGTGAACGCGACTGAGCCGCGACGCCGCTGGTGGCCGCGGTCGGTACGAGCCCGCGCGGCCCTGGCCGCCGCCTCGACCGCCGCCTTCATTCTGCTCGGCATCGGCTGGTGGGTACACCACGACGTCTACCGCCAGAGCACGCAGATCGCCGAAGAACAAGCCCTGGAACAGCTCTGGTCGTTGCGCGATCAGCTGACGGAGGGTGTGGTTCCCGTTCGCACGAGCGCCGTGCCGTACGAGGTCGTCGCGACCGGCCGGCGTACCGCTGTCGCCTACGGCGGAGGCATGGTCGCCTTCGCTCCCGGCACCCGCCATGTGCTGCCCGCCCCGACCGGGCAGGGGTCGCCCAATTTCGTCCGCCTTCCTGTGAACCGCGACTACAACCCCGGGATCAGAGGCGACATGGCCGGCGGGACCTATCGTGTCTTCTCCGCCGATATCAGCGCCAAGGAACTGAGCAGCGACGAAGTCGCCGCTCTGGGCGTCACCGCCGACGCCAAGCTGCGGGTCTATGTGGTGGTGCTCCCGCACACAGCCGAGGCAATCTCCAGGACCAGTGACCGCCTGCTGCTGCGGGCCGGGCTCGTCGGCCTCGTACTGATCGCCGCCGTCACCTACTTGGCCGTCCGCATCGCGCTGCGGCCGGTCGAAGCCATCCGTGTCCTCACCGCCTCGGTCACCGCGACCGATCCCCGCGAACGTGTCACCGTCCCCGCCACGGGTCACGAGATCACCGCCCTCGCCACCACCATCAACACCACCCTCCAACGCCTCGACAACGCCGCCGCCCAGCAGCGCCGCTTCGTCGCGGACGCCGCCCACGAGCTGCGCAGCCCCCTCACCACACTGCTGGCCAGCCTGGAAGTGGCGCTCGCCTACCCGGAACGCACCGACTGGCCCGCCGCGGTCACCACCGCCGCACGACAGACCCGGCGCCTCCAGTCGCTCGCCGAAGACCTGCTGCTCCTCGCACGCCTCGACACCCGCACCCCCACAGCCCGCCCTGAAACCGTCGACCTGACAGCCCTCGCCTCCCGGCTGACCGAGCAATACCCCGCCACCGAACGGCCATTGACCCTCAGCTGCGACAGCACCGCCCCCGCATACGTAGACGGAAACCCCGACGAATACGAACGACTGCTGCGCAACCTCGTCGACAACGCGGCCCGCCATGCCGCGCACCGCATCCAGATCACCGTCCGGAACCAGGACGACTGGGTCGTCCTGACGGTGCACGACGACGGACCGGGCGTGCCCGCCGAAGACGCCGAGCGCATCTTCGAACGCTTCGTCCGACTCGACGACGCCCGCTCCCGCGACCACGGCGGCACCGGCCTGGGCCTCGCCATCGCCCGCGACCTGGCCCACCGCCACCAAGGCACCCTCACCCTCACCCCCCGCACCCTCGGAGCATGCTTCCGGCTACGCCTCCCCCAAGCCCCCGCCCCGGCCGGGCAATGACGCGCTTCACCACGGCAGCCCTTCCACCGCCCGACCCGCATGCGGCCTCTGCGGGTGCCTGCTCATCCGTCGGCAAGGCGTTGGATGGTGGTACTCAGCCAGGCTTGGAGGTCAGCGGGGTCGCCGAGTTCGGAACGCAGCACCCGGCGGCGGGTCGAAACGCCGAGCACGAAGGCGTCGATCGCTGCGGCCCGGCTGCGGGCCTCCGCATCGTCCAGGCCGCTGTCGCGCAGGAAGCGGTGCAGCGGCTCCAGCGAGTTCGTGTCGAGGAAGGCGGCCAGCGCCTCCGCCGCCTCAGGGCGTTCGCCGGACGCGCGTTGCAGCACCAGCAGCGGGTCGTCCTCCCCCGGCGCACCGAACCAGCGCTGGACGATGCTCGCCGCGAGGCGCGCACCCAGTGCGGAACGATCGCCGTCCAGGACGGTGGAGACCGGGATCTCCACTCTGGTTGCCGCCACGAACAGGCCGTCCTTGCCACCGAAATAGCGCGTGATGAGGTTGGGCGACACGCCGGCCGCGTCGGCCACGTCCTTGACCGTGACCGCCCCGAACCCCTGCCGGGCGAACAGGCGACGCGCATGCTCAAGGATCCGCCGTCTGGTCGCCTTCGCGTCACGAAAAGTCATGTGTATGAGCATACACATCATGTGTATGCTCATACACATGACTGAGGAACTCCGAGAACGGCTCAGGCGGACGCGGCGCGTAGTGACACCCTGGAGCGACGACGCGACCCGTGGCTTCGGCGGTACTCGCCTCACCGCACTGCTCGACCACTGGGCGACCGGGTACGACTGGGGCGCGCACGCGCGTCGTATCGCCGAGTTCCCCTGGGTGACGGTGCGAGCAGGCGACACCGACCTACGGCTGATCCACCAGCGGTCCGCCAACCCCGGCGCCCCGGTTGTCGTGCTGCTGCATGGCTGGCCGGACTCGGTGTTGCGGTTCGAGCGCGTCCTGCCCTTGCTCACGGATATGCACGTGGTGGTTCCCGCACTGCCGGGTTTCCCGTTCGCGGCCCCGCTCACCATGCCCGGTATGTCCGTCAACCGGATCGCCGGGATCGTCGCGACCGCCCTCGATGAGCTCGGGTACGCCAGGTACACGGTGTCCGGTGGCGACGTGGGTGGCACCGTCGCGGAGATCCTCGCGGCCGAACGACCGGACCGGGTAGCTGCTCTCCACCTCACGAACATCGCTCCTCGGCGCGCGCTCACGGCGGACCCGGCAAAGCTCGCGCCCGACGCGGCGGCCTATCTTGACCAGGCGGCGCAGTGGTTCCGGACCGAAGGCGGGTACATAGCGGAACAGTCGACGCGGCCGAACACGCTCGCCGCCGCCCTCGGCGACTCCCCCGCCGGACTTGCGGCATGGATCGTCGAAAAGCTGGAGTCCTGGTCCGACGAGGCGGCCTTCACCCCGGACGAGCTTCTCACCTGGGTCACCGCCTATTGGGTCACCGGCACGATCGGCACCTCTTTCGCCACCTACGTCGAACCGGTCACCCTCCCTGACCGGATCGACACGCCGACGGTGCTTTCGGTGTTTCCGCGCGACATCAAACCGGAGCCGCGAAGCTACGCCGAGGTGTTCCTGAACGTTTGCGCTTATGTGGAACACCGCGCCGGGGGCCACTTCGCAGCGTGGGAACAACCCCAGGCTTTCGCAGGCGACGTACACACCGCGGTCGAACTGGGCGTCTGAAACACCAGGTCGAGGCCGCTCTGGCCTCCGGTACCGCACCGTGCCCGCCACCGCCGCCCGGGGCAGGCCCACCGCCACGCTCGGCGTCGAGGTTACTCGGGCTCCCACGGCAGCGACGTATGCCCAACGCTCCTGAGGAAGGCCCTCGGCTTCGCCGTCCGCTCTCAGCGGACACCATTCGCTGCCGCCTGCGTCCGCAGGGCCTCCACCAGTCGGGGCTTGATGCCGAGGGCCAGGAACGCCACGCGCCCGGCACCGCGTCGTTCGATCTCGAATCGGTGGAACACCAGAAGGAGCGTCATGTTGGCCGCCATCCACTTCAGCTCGGTCACCTCGCTCCATGCCACCGCATGGCGCACGCGGCCAAAGGTGCCGGTGACCACCAGACCGCGCGTGTAGAGGTAGCACCTGCGCAGCCCGAACCTGGCGCTGAGACCGCGCCAGGCCAGCGTGAGACCGAACACTGAGAGCATCACGGATCCCATCGTGATGACGCCCTTCTGGAATCCCGGCGAGACGACGACCAGACGGACCAGCAAGACGACGAACACCCCTGCGAGCAACCGCCGTGCGAACTGCGAAAGGGCGCTCCACGGCCCTGCGACGGCGTAACTTCCCCGCTCCTCGCCGAGACCGAGTGCCTCCGCGCGATCCCGCACGGAGGTCCGTCGTCCCTGTTCCGAGTCCATGCTGCCCCTCCACGACGTTCGACGTCCCGAGTCACACGGCAGGACCCGGGCCGGCACCCCTGAATTCACTTCGCTACGGAGGCATCCTGTCCGTCCGGAGCGCGCGGTCCGCCTGGGTTACCTGCGCCGCGGTAATCGCGGGCCGACGACACGACGGCTGCCGCAGTCTCGACGCACACCGTGACGGCTCATTCCGTACGTCCCGGTGCCCGACCCGTACCACGGAGGCCCATATGCCCACCACCGCGCCGCCCCCGCTGGGGGCCCTGGCCGCTGAACTCGCCGCGCTGCGCCCCCGCATGGAGGCCGTGAGTCTGGCGATCCACGCGCGTCCGGAGCTGAAGTTCTCCGAGTTCCACGCCCAGGCGACGCTGACCCGCTGGCTCAGGGAAGCCGGCTTCGCCGTGACGGAGGCGGTGGGCGGGACGGACACCGCCTTCGTGGCCGTGCACGAGGACAGTCGGCCCGGCCCGTACGTCGCTGTCCTGGCGGAGTACGACGCGCTGCCCGGCGTCGGGCACGGCTGTGGGCACAACCTCATCGCAGCCGGGTGCGCGGCGGCCGCGATCGCCGTCGTACGGGCCTTGCCGGCGCACCCGGGAACGGTCGCCGTCATCGGCACGCCCGGCGAGGAGATGGGCGGCGCCGGCAAGGTCCGGCTGGCCGAGGCCGGGGTGTTCGAGGGCGTGGACGCGGCGATGATGTTCCACCCGGCCGACCGCTCCGTCACCACCCAGCACGCGCTGGCCGCGGCGCACCTGCGCGTCGCCTTCACCGGCGTGAGCGCGCACGCCGCGAAGTCACCGTGGGAGGGCCGCAGCGCACTGGCCGCCGCCCAGTTGTTCCTCACCGCCCTCGACGCGCTGCGGCAGTTCGTCCCGCCGACAGCACGCCTGCACGGCGTCGTCACGGACGGCGGGCAAGCCCCGAACGTCGTTCCCGCCAACACCGCCGTCGAGTTGTACGTACGGGACCGTACGGCCGCATCGGCTGGAGCCCTGGTCGAGCGGGTGCGCGCGGCCGCCGAGGGAGCGGCGCTGGCCACCGGAACCGCGGCCGAGGTGTCGGAGACCGGACCGCTCTACGCGGAGCGCCGCGACAGTAGCGTGCTCGCCGAACGGTTCGGGCAGGCCGTGCGCGCACTGGGCCTGGACATCGCACCCGCCGGTCCGGACAGCCCCGCAGGTTCCTCCGACATCGGCAACCTCTCGCAGCTTCTGCCGGTGATCCACCCGTACATCCAGATCGCCGAGCCGGGTACGCCCGCCCACTCCGAGGCGATGCGCGAGGCGGCGGCGACCTCGCTCGCCCACGACCGCACCGAGATCGCGGCGACCGGTCTGGCCCGCGTGGTCGCCGAACTGCTCACGGACGAGGAGCTGTTGGCGGCCGTGCGAGCGGAGTTCGCGCAGGTCGCCGCCGATGCCGAGGTGCTGACGTGAGCGGCCCGCGACCCTACACTTCCCGTCATGCCGGTCGTGATCGTCCTGGAAGGGGCCGCCCCCGACCGCTTCACCGTCACCGTGTCGCCGCTCGCGGAACTGGCGGCATGCCTGCACGTCCTGACGGAACACGCCCACCACACCGAACACGCGCCGTGGGCCGAGGAGACCACCCGCGACGCCCCGCTCGCGTTCCGAGCCGGCCTGCGTCGCTTCGCCCCGCTGTGGACGGCGCTGCGTTGGCGGGGCTTCTACCCGGGGCTGAACGCGCCCTTGCCGGAACTGACGACGGACCGGTTCGCCGAACTCACCGCCCACACCTGTGTCAGCGGCTACCGCGGCTTCGACTTCAGCCGCCTGCTCCACGACCCGGCACAGGCCGCCGCACTGCGCCGGGCGGCCTCCGGTCTGGCGGAACCGCACCCGGCCCTCGCCGAGGACCTGCTGCGCGACCCGCAGCAACTGCGCACCGACATCCTCGCCTTCCTCGACCTGTGCCGCCGCGTCTTCTTCGCCGACCTGTGGGCGACGACCGAGCCCGCGCTCGCCCGTGCCGCGCACCTGGTGCGGCAGCGGCTCGCGGACGAGGGACCGGAGGCGGCCCTGCTCTCGCTCAGCCCCTCCAGCGCACGGCCGGCCGGTCCCTCGCGGGTCGTCTTCGACAAGGTGCACCACGCGGTGATCAGCCCGGCCCGTACGCCGATCCTGCTCATCCCCACCCGATACGGCGCCCCGCACCTGCTGGTGAAGGACGAACCGGGACTCCCACCGGTCGTCCACTTCCCGGTGCACGCCCCGGAGACCGGGGTCACCCTGGCCCGCAGCCGCATGCTGGCGCTCACCGATCCTCGCCGGGTCCGGCTGTGCCGGCTCATCGCCCGCCAGGCGATGACCACGGCCGACCTCGCGGACCGGCTGTCGATGACTCGCCCCCAGGTCTCCCGTCACCTGCGCACCCTGCGCGACCTGGGGCTCGTGCGCGTGGAACGCAACGGCCGCTACGTCCACTACGGTCTCGACCTCGCGGCGGTCCAGCGCATCGGCGGGGACGTGGCCACGGCCCTGCAGTACTGAGGGAGGCGGCGGCCTGAGGACCCGGTACCCGATCCTCCGCCACCGCGAACTGCGGCCCCGCCTGCAGTGGAGCGCATGGCGCGAGCGGCGCGCTCCGCTGGTCGCGGAGGCGGGTCAGATCCTCGTGCACGAGATCGACGGGGAACACCGGACGGGGGCCGTCGACGTCGACACGACGCGGGCCACCGCCGTGACCCTGGTCGATGTCCGCTCCCACGTGCAACTGTTCGCCGCATGGCACCTGCGCACGTCCGACTCCGCGGCGCGTTTCCCCGTCCGGGTGACCTACCACTGCACGGTCGTGGACCCCGTGGCGATCGTACGGGGCCGTCGCACCGGTGTCTGGAACCCGAGCTGGGTCCTGGCCCAGGACCTCCGGCCTCACCGCCTGCACGCGAAGCATCCCGAAGGCGACGAGAGAGGCCTCCGCAGGTCCCTCACCGCCCTGCTCTCCCCGAGCCCGGCCCCGCGGGCGCTCCCCGGGATACGCGTGGAGCTCGGCCATGTGGACGTGGCTCCGCGCGGCCGAACGACGTCGATGAGGCGTGATCATCTGGAGATGCACCCAAAGCGCAAGGTCCGAACCGCAGTTCCCGGAACTTCGTCGCCTGGCCGCGGCTCTACCATGAGCGGCCGCCGCGTACCGGAGTCGGCAAAGGCCGCCACCGATCGACGGCCATCGGCTCTCCTCCCCCAGGACTACGGCATGTCCCCGATGTCCGGCCCGGCGGGCTCGCCCTAGCCTGCCAGTACACCACGAGGGGGAGAGGGTTCATGAGGGCAGTCGTTCAGTACCGGTACGGCTCACCGGACGTGCTGGAAGTAGCGGACGTCGACAAACCGGTGCCCTCCGACGGAGAAGTGCTGGTGCGGGTACGGGCGGCCGCGGTGAACGCCTACGACTGGCACCAAATGCGCGGCGACCCGTATCTGGCCCGCCTGGCACTGGGGCTTCGCGCGCCCCGCGCCAGGATCCGGGGCCGGGACTTCGCGGGAGAAGTGGAGGCCGTCGGCCGGAAGGTGCCGCAACTCCGCCCCGGCGACGAGGTGTTCGGTGAGGTCGACGGGACCTTCGCGGAGTATGTGTGCGTACCGGACACCGCGGTGGAGCTCAAGCCCGCCAAACTGACCTTCGAGCAGGCGGCTGCCCTGCCACTGGCGGGGAACACCGCCCTGCGTGCCCTACGTGATGTGGGACGGCTGCGGCGGGGACAGCACGTACTGGTCAACGGTGCCTCGGGCGGGGTCGGGACGTTCGCCGTGCAGATCGCCAAGGCGCTCGGCGCCGAGGTGACCGGCGTGTGCAGCCGGCGCAACGCCGACGCCGTCCGCGCGCTCGGCGCGGGTCACGTCGTCGACTACACCAAGGAGGACTTCACACGCTCCGGGCGACGGTACGACATCGTCCTCGACCTGGTCGCCAACCACTCGGTCTCAGGTCTCAAGCGCGCCCTGAAGCCCGGAGGCACTCTCGTCCTCGCCGGAGGGGGTAGCCCGGGCGGATTCCTCGGCGCGATCGGCCTCATCCTGAAGGGCATGGCTCTCTCCCCGTTGGTCTCCCAGCGGCTGCGTCCGCTGGTCGGCCCGGCGCCGAGCAAGGAGGTCCTGGTGTCGCTGCGGGAACTCGCCGATGCCGGGAAGCTGACTCCGGTGATCGACCGGACGTACGCGCTGGCCGAGGCGGCAGAGGCCATCCGGTATCTGGAAGTGCAGCACGCACGTGGAAAGGTCGTCGTCACGGTGTGACCGTGCGAGTGCCCGCCGAAGCGATCACAGCAACCCATTGGGGGGCTTGCACCGGCCCTCGGCCTCCACACCCGCCTCGCGCGGCGCCCGAGCGGCTCCCGGGGAGTCCATCCACACCACGCGCGGCCTCGCCAGGCCGAGGTGGTCGTACATGACGGCGAGCGCCACCTCGGCGAGAGTCGCGTCCACCGGTGCGTTCATGGCCACCGCGGACCGCCACGGCGCACGTCCGGCAGCCGCGCCTCCTGCTCCGGCTGCAACAGAGCCCTGGCGTCCCAGCTGGGTTGCGCCCAGCGGGAGTGGCTGATCATCAGCGGCAGCCACCGCGGCACGAGCTGGCCGGACTGCCGGGCGGACGACGTCGACTCCAACTGCCCGTACACCTGTGCTCCCCTGCTCGAGCGCGACGCCGGGCATCGACAGCCTTGATCTGTGTTGTCGTCCGCAGGGGCTCTCCGAGGGGCGAGGGCCTGAGTCACATCCCCGGCCGGACAGCCCTCCGCCGCCGCAGCTGCGCCCCCAGGGTTGGACGCCTCCGGCCGTTGGACCCGGCCACGGACTGCCGCGAGTTGCCGAGTCCACTGTTTGGCGGTCTTCCTCGCGCGCGCACACCGCAGACCAGCCATGGTGAAAGAGACCAACCCGGGTTGTGTATCTGTATCTGCCCCCGGAAGAGACCCCCGGTGGAAGGTGAACGGTCACGGCCATGCCTGGGACGCACGCGTGCACATGCTGAATTCAGGAAGGAACCGACTTGTCCAGGAAGTTCGCAGTTATCACGGCAATCGCCCTCAGCGCTTTCTGCGGTAGTGCAGGAGTCGCCTCCGCCGACACGGACACGGTCATCTCCGGTGGAGATGGCTTCTCGTCATCCACGGTCACCGTCAACGCCCCTCAGCAGGCCCTGATCCTCTCGAACGGCACGCCCCTCATCGACCTCCACTGCGTCGGCGCCGGTGCGCCGAACGACCACTACGCAGCCTGCGAATAGACGCCGAGCTGAGGAATGCGTTGCCGATGAGGGGACACCCGAAATCATCGGCCTGCCTTCACTCACCACCGGCGGGCCGTCAGGACCCATTTGACGGCCGATCCAACGGGGCCCCTGGACCAGCCCTCGATATTCATCGCGGACGCAAAGCCCCTGATGATCGGCGGCTCGGCGGGTCCGTGATCAGCCGTCGGCTGGGGTCATGAGCCCACCGGCCGATGCGGCGCCCTTCAGCCGGGGTTTCGAAACCGGCGGGTCCCTCTGCGTGTCAGTCGGGTCCAGGACCGGGACGGAGCGCCGCCGGCCGCGGCAGCCGTCGGCGCATCAGCCTCTCGAAAGTCGAACGAGCAGCACTGTCCTCGCTGTTGGCACGCTCCCTGTCGGATCACTGGAACACCGGAGACTTCGCTCCCCTGGGCGCAGCGGCCAGGCGTGGCACGTTACTCTCCGTCGCTGGTCCGCAGTTCGACGGGACGGTCGGCCACGTCCGTCGTCTGCGGCGTGGCCAGCAGCTTGTTCAGCCCCAGGGTCAACTGCACGACGAACACGCTCAGCAGGACGGCCAGGGCTATGCGGACCAGGCTGTAGCCGGCGTCGACGTCCGCCGCGGTCTCGTAGTCGCCGGGCGTTCGAAGGTCGGAATTGACCACGAAAGAGACGTAGAGCGCAGCGAAAACCGACAGGAACCACGCGCCGTAGGTCCAGACGACTCCGCGGCCGCCGGGCAGGGCCCTGAGCCATCCCAGCCCGATGTCGGTGCGTGACATGGCGTTCGCGTGGCCGGCACGCACCCACCGCTGGTAGGCATACAAAACTGCCATGAAAGCGATGAAGCGCAACATGTTCGTGGTGTTGATCGTCTGAAGTGCGCTGTGCACAGCCTGCTGGTCATATTCACGATGAGCGGCGGCCAAGGCCCATTCATGGGCCCGTGTGCGCTCGGCGGAAAACCGCACGGCCTCACTGAGAATGGCAACCGCGGCCGCAGCCAGCACCACAAGCAGCGGGCCCGACAGGGAGACCCGCCCGGGGCTCACCTTGGACTGGACGAGCAACGCCGCCTTGTCGTTGCGCCCTCGACGCTGAGGCGGCTTCGCCTCGTCGCTCTTCTGCTGACAGACCGGGCACAGCCCTTTGATCCCGTCAAAGGCAACCCCACGCTGCCGACAGATCCGGCACGTCAATAGCATCCCGCGCCCCCTCCATGCTTGATCACGGTTGAATTGAGCGCCGCATCCTATCGGGCTCCTGCACAAAGACGTCGAGACCTCTCACACTGTGAAGATCGAACATGGGCGCAGATTCCCCAGTCGAGATGGCCTCGTGACGACAGGTATGGCAATACGTCACATACCGTCCCCCGAGAGGGAAGTGCGGCCTGGCCACGGCGGCGCCGCGCGAGGCAACGTCTTCCACTTCATCCGAGGCATCGCGCCCGGCGGGCGCAAAATGCGATGAGTTTGGCCGCCGAGCGCAGTCTCAGCACCGAAGCCGGCCGATGGGAGCAGAAATGGGCACACTGCATCAGGTGGCCGACGGCGTATGGGTCCGGCAGAGCGAGTGGGTCTGGGCCAATTCCGTCGTCGTGCGCGCACAGGACGGACTGGTCCTGATCGATCCCGGCATCCACGGCTCGGAGCTGAACCAGCTCGCCGAGGACGTGGAGCGGCTCGGCATCCCGGTGATCGCCGGGTTCTGCACCCATCCCCACTGGGACCACCTGCTGTGGCATCCCCGCTTCGGCGACGTGCCCCGCTACGCCACCCCCGCCGCCGCCCGCGTTGCCGACCAGGCCCGTGAACGGGCCCAGGCCATGGCTTCACAGAGCGCCTCCGGCATCCCCCTCGAACTGGTCGCGCTCGTCGCCCCGCTGCCCGCCGACGGCGCCCCCGTCACGGGCGAGATCATCGAGCATCAGGCGCACGCGATCGGCCACGCCGCCATCCTCCTCGCCGACCGGGGCGTCCTGCTCGCCGGCGACATGCTCTCCGACGTCCTCATCCCGCTTCTCGACGTCCGCCAAGACGGTCAGGTGGCAGCCTACGAGAGGGCGCTCGACCGGCTGGATGAGGCCGCCGCCCACGCCGATGTCATGATCCCCGGCCACGGCACAATTGCCGAAGGACCCGAGGTGGCGGCCCGCCTCGCCGCCGACCACGCCTACATCGACGCGCTCCGGCAAGGAAAGGACCCCGTCGACCCGCGCCTTGGACCACACGTGGACTGGCTGTCCGGCCCTCACCGCACGAACCTCGAACAGGCCCGAAACCGATAAGGGCCTTGTGACGCCCTGGGGCCCTCGCCAGGAGGCCAGGCCGGACCCAACACCCAGGGTTGTCTTGGTGGTCAGGCCATTGCGGGAGCGACGGAGGCCATGGTCGTCCGACGGCTCGGCCACCGGCCATCCGGACGCGTCCGGCCCGGACCGTCAACCCTCTTTGCGAGCGCCGACGGCGTGTTCGGCATCAGCCTTGACCTGCGGCGTCTTCGATATGCTGGGCCAGGTGCCGTCAATCTGCCGGCGCCGGAACACCGGATACACCGTCTCCCAGGGCCCGTACCGCTCGGGCACATCCCGCCACGCGAGCCCGTCCGAGCCCGCCAACAGATCCCGTCGAAGACCTGCCGCCGATCCCGCGGCGGCCGGCCGGTCTTCGGTATCGCGGCAACACGGCTTCCAGCCGCTCCCACTGTGGATCCGTCAGATCGCCCCGAGCCATCTGAAGGATCGTTTCAGGGCCAGGGCGGACAGCAGCCCGTCAGCTCTGATCTGTGGTGGGCCGCCACGAACTGCCGGTCTCACGTTCGAAGGCCGGACGCACGTCAACGGTGTCGTACACGATGCGCAGCGTGGCAATACGGCCGTCCTCAGCGAGCTCAGCCAGGTCCACCACGTCAAACGGCGCGGCAGCTCCGGACGGCAGACGCCAGTCGAAGTGGAACCAGAACGAGATCAGTGCGGCCCCCCGCTGGGTCCGACCCTCCGCCACCCCCAGCAGAGTCAGGTCCGCCCGGCTCGTATCGGCGAAGAGCTCGGGATAGAACTCCGTGGCCGGTCGAGGGCCGTACAGCGGAGAGTGCACCATCGCTCCAGGCGCGAACAACTCCAGCACCGCCTCGGCATCCGCCCGCTCCAGCGCCGACAGGTAAGCCGACACAAGCTCGGCTGCAGTCATGATCACCCACTCAAGATCAGGCCAAATCGACAGCCCATGCTCTCAGCGCACCACTTGCGCTCCGCCCATCAACTGGCACAACACCCCCAACATCTCGAACGCGTCTCAGGCGGAACGAGCGATCAAGACGTGAAAGCAGTTCAGAGCCATGGCTGTTCGTCATGACCAGCGCCGCTACGTCCACCTGGGCACGTAACCGCCGCTGCCCTGATCATCTGGCTCGGGACGTGACAGCCGTAACCAGGCAGACAGGAGATCAACCGTTCGCCCGCTCCGCCGCACTGCGTTCCACACAGAATTCGTTGCCCTCGGGGTCATGCAGCGTCACCCATCCGGTGCCGTCGGGCCGTCGGTGGTCCCCCTGAAGCGTGGCACCCAGCGAGAGCAGGCGCTCGACCTCTTCGTCCCGGGTGCGGTCCTGGGGTTGGAGATCCAGATGCACCCGATTCTTCACCGCCTTGCGGTCATCGACCCTGACGAACAGCAAGGTGGCAGCAGCAGTCGTGACCACGGCTTCCGGATCCCCGGGGAAGTCGTCGTCACCCAACGAGCCGTCCAGCGCCTGTGCCCAAAAGCCCGCAAGGACGAACGGGTCGGCGGCATCGACAGTGACATGGCGTATCAAAGAACTCATGCCCCAAGCCGATCATGAATGCCTCCCACCGTCCAGAGGCGGCCGGCCTCGCCACCGACCACCTCACCAGTCTCTGGGCACGATCGAGGAGACAGCCCTGGTTGTTGCGGGTCAGGATGTTGGTGACGGCGCACAGTGGTGGGCGAGATGGGGCGCGAGGTCGCGGAGGTGAGCCGTGGCTCCGGTGGGCCCGTGCACAGTGATGGTCCCGAACATCCGGGGCCACGGAGATGTCCGGCGACTCGATGCCGCGAAGCCCGTTGAGGAGCTGCGCGTCGAACCGGTCCGGTTCGAGGGGATCTGCACCGAGACGTTGCGGAGGCTGTTCTGCGGATTCCGGCTGATCTGCCGAGCGATGCCGTTCGTGGCCCGGTTCAGGGCGTTCTGGATGGGCTGGCCGAGCAGCCGGGCGTCAGCCACGACGCCTGTGTCATCCAGGTCGATCGTGAAATGGGCTGAGCCGTAGTCCTCGTCGTCGCCGACCACCGGGCAACCCCGCTTCCGCGTGTGGTTGCCCGGCCCTTGGCCAGTCGGCTCGGCAGCCTCAGGGCGGCCGGTGATCTTCGGCTCATCCGCCACGTCGCCTGGGCAGATTCGCGTCCTCGGCCGCTATGGAGGCCATGAACGCCCTCGCCTGCCCCACATCCATGGTGGCAGCTCGCGGACGCCCGGACGGCCCCTTGCGGGCCGGTACGCCCTTCGGTGAGACGCAGATGCGGAAGACGACAGGACCTCCGCGACCGCCCGCGTGGGCAGACGCAGCGCGTCCTGAATCCGCGCACCGGGATGCTGGGCGGCGAACTCCTGCGCCTGGTCCCAGTTCGTGGAAGGAGTCGGAGGACCCGGCCGTCCTTGACGACGTCGAGCCGCGTGAACAGCTGCGCCGACTCCGGCAGCATCTGCCGGGCCAGGAAGACCCGCACCGACCGGAGGCCTTCCGCAAAGCCGACGGGTCCGCGTCGCCGAGGTTTTCCAGGTCGACGCCTTCGCCTTCTGCCCCTCAGCGAGCTCGGCGTACGCGTCCACGAACGAGTCGCCCATCACTTCCGGTTCCAGAAGCAGTTCGGCGTCGCCGACCTCAAGTACGTGGGGCTCGGTGTGAAGCTGAATGGTTTTCCGCACGGGCCATGTCCTTGTCTCCCCGCTCCTTCGCCCGGCCCAAAACCAGCAGCGCACCACTGCGGGCAGCGGCACGCCTGGCCTGGCCTGGTCAGGTAGGTCTCGTGGTCGGAGACATCGCACACCGCACCCCTCGCGGTCGCCTCGGCCATCAAACATGTTTCGACGGTAATCGAAACCTTGGTGCCCTCGATTCGGCGACACCTAAGTTGAGACGCCCAGCAATCCACCGCCGAGCAGCAGCCCATGGCACGCACCATAAGGGGGTACCAGTGCAAAGCAGATTGTCAAGGTTCAGGGCGACGTTCGCAGTTGCCGTAGCCACCCTGGCGCTGACCTTCAGCGCCGGCATCGCATCAGCCGGTGCTGAGGGCGCCACCAGTCCCTACGCCTCGCAGGCCAAGCAGGCGGGACTCACCGTCTCTCAGACTTCGTCACTCCAGAACGAAGTGGACCGGTATCTCGCCCAGACAGGCGGAAAGCAGGTGGCCGCCAACGTGATCGACTTGGGCGGCAAGAGTCTGATGTTCGTGGCTCTCCCTGGCGAAGCTCATCCCCGCGACATGACCAACGGGGCGCTGGTTGACCACTGCGCCTCGTCTGTCGACTACGGATACTTCTGCGCCTACAGCGGCATCAACTTCACGGGCACGTCGATCCCCATGTACAGCTGCGCCCGCTACAGGATCCCGTGGACGGCTGACGGGTCTTGGATCAACAACCAAACCACGGGTACCGTTGCCAACTTCTTGGACGACAGTGGTGTCTCACGGTGGCACGACGAAGGTGCCCTCAGCTGGGACGACGACGCGCCCTGGTACTGGGTCCACTGGGTGAAGAACTGCTGATTGGCGTCAGCGGCTGCCAGTGAGGCAGGCAAAGGAGGTGCGTGACCGGGTTCGTCCGGCTCGACAGCCTGGTTCGGAGTCAAGTCGGACGTCCCGGTTCGGGCAGAGGGGCAGCCCAGCAAGAGATCAACGAGGATGTCTTCACAGGTTCTCAGCGCCCCAGGCGGAGCGGCCGCCTCGCCATGAAGTTGTTCGGCCTCGTGCCGTGATGCCTGGCGTACGCGGAGAACAACAGGCGGCGCACCTTGCCGGTGCTCCTGCACCAATCCAAGCGCCTGGCCGTCCGCTGGGAAAGACGCCTCGACCTGCACGCCCCCTCGTCTCACTTGCCTGCGGCCTCATTTGCTGGAGACATCTCAAGAAGGTCCGCAGCAGATCAGAAAGGCGGCGGCTCGGAGCTGAGTGACTCGGTGTATCCCAGGGACCACCGTCCAGGAACGATCTCGCAGATGGCATCCAAATCGGCGCGCGTTCGGCCCCGGACGTGAAGCCAACTGTGGACGCCCAGGCCGTCTTGGCGCAGCAGCTTGCCGGGGGCAGAGAACCAACGCACGGGATACTCCTCCGGACCGGTCCACATCGGGTAGTCCGGAAGTTGGACCCGCTGAAAGCGTTCCGGCACCGCACCAAGTAGGTCTGCCGGGAGCTCGCAGGCGTTGTACAGCCGGCCCCCGCCGCCGAACAGCGCCTCGCTCAGCACGAGCTCGACGCAGGCCAAGGACACCCGGTCCATGAACGGCACCCAGCCGTGCCGCGCCTGGACGAGCACTGGGGGATCGTCTTGGTCAAGGTCGGTAAGCCGCACGCCCCAGAAGGCGCAGCCCTGGTTCTCGCTGCGAAATACCAGGACACCACCGCACTCGTCATGCGCGAACATTTCGTGAGGCGCCAGCAGGGGGTCCTGGTTGGCGACCAGGTCGGTCCGGGCTCCGGCGAGCGTATAGAACTCATGCAGCGCGGCCGGCAGCGAACGGCCGAGAACCGCCTGCGCCTGCGCCAGTTCCACCTCGGGCGTGCCGTCGCCCTCGGTCAACGGATCACCCCAAGCACCAGCAAAACTGCGGATGAACGCCCAGACCCGCTCCCGATCGGAAATCCCGCCGTCCAGAGCCTCGGCCACGTCGAAGCTGCCACTCACGCCACTCAAGGTATCCGAAGCCTGAACCGCAACACCAACAAGCCATCGGGCTACCCAGGGTGTCAACGGTCATGTAATTCCCCGCGGTCTGCATGAGCAGCGTCAGCCAATTCCCCACTCTCGCGGTCACGGTTCCCCACCGGAACGCTGATCGTTGATGGTGCCGCTGACCATGCTCGAACTGGACGCGGTCCCAGCTGCCGCCCCAACGAGCGGCCCTGGAATCCCAGGGGCAAGCCTCCGGCCAATTAGGCCGAGCACCGGTACGAGACTGGGGCGGGACTGGTTCTCTCACCCCATCCGGTGACATCGGCTTCAGTCCGGAACGCCGGCATAGCTGAGGTCCTGGACCGTGAGCGAGGCGGGTGTCAAACGCAGCCACACCGTGTCTCGTTCGCCCGGATCGTCATACAGATAGCCCACGAACCGGGCATCCCACAGCGCCTCGTCCACTCCCAGACCACCGAGCGGACGTCTCTGCTCGTAGGAGACGGCACCGCGCCCTCGGGTGCCGAGGTCGAAGTCCCGATCATGGACGACCTCGCGGCTTTCACGGGCGATTTCGTCCTGGATGTCGATCAGGCGTGGGATCTGCTGCACGTCTTCACGCGGACGCGGGCGGCCGGCCCTCTGGGTGAGTGGTGTGAGTTGTAGGGCGCTGAACAGCAACTTCGACGAAACCTGCTCGACCGGGACACACCATGAAGGGAATCATGGTCGGGTGATGTCGACCGAAGCAGCAGCACTCGCCCTACAGGACCATGCCGCACTCTGGGGCATGGGCGAGATCCCTGCGACCGATGTCGTCACTGGCGCCTGCAATGCGCTCGTCGCCGGCCTCGACAGTCCCGCCCTGCGGATGCTGGCCGCGTGTACACGCGCGGAGGCGGATTACGACGTCCCCGATCTCCTTCCCCCAGCACTCGACGAACTGGGCCTCACCTTCTACCCAGCGGGCAGCGTTGCCGGACAGGAAGCCGCCGCACGAGCCCTTGCCGCCCGGATGCTGGCCGGCGAGCTGACGCCACGCGAGTTGGTCTTCCGGATCCACCAGCGCTTCGGGCACGAACTGCCCTTGGCCGAACGACTCGCCAACCTGGACGACGAGTACGACATCCTCGAATACGGCGACAGGACACCGGCACAGGTCGACGCCGACGTCTTGGCCGAAGCCCTTCGGCTCACTCAGCATCATCGTGATACCCCCGAACCCACGGATCCACTGACCTGAAGCACACTGGCGGATCCGTGGATTCGCGCTGAAGAGACTTCGGTTTCCGTGAACGGACGGGGCTCACCGGGGTTGAGGAACATCCGTGTCAGATCGTGCGCTGAGTGGTCGGCTCCGGAGGTCCTTCGGGGGGTTGACGGGAGAGTCGTCAGGCGCGCACGCGGGATGGTGGTAGGGATTGCCCCAGGGCGGATGCACCGGCTGACTGGGCTGTAGGCGGGTGCGGTCGTACGTAGCGTCGGCGGCATGAATTCCCCATGCCCAGAACGCAGTTCACCCTCCGCGTTTCGTTGGCTGAGCACCGGGATGGTCCTGGCTGGCCTGGCCGCTACGACGGTGACGGCCGGAGCCGCCTCGGCGGGCGCGGTGCCCCGAAGCGATCGCGGACGGTTGGTGTCCGCTCAGCAGGTGAGCACGCCGACAGACACCGCACCGGCCACGGGCACCGCCCCCAATCGGTCCTTCCAAGGCACGCTCCCTGCGCCGACCGGCCCCTACGCCGCCGGCGAGGACGTCATCCACCTCACCGACGCGAGCCGTCCCGACCCGTGGGTGCCGTCATCCGGCCCCCGCCAACTGACCGTCACAATGGTCTACCCGGCCGTCCCCGGGACCGGGACTCCGGCCCCTTACATGACCCTCGCCGAGGCAGCCGGAATCATCCAGCACCGGAAGTTGCCGGCGAGCTCCGGCGTCACCCCACAGAACCTTTCCAGCGTCACCACTCACGCCTTCGACGGCGCGCGGCCGCAAAGAGGCAAGTATCCGCTGGTGGTCCTCTCACCCGCGTCCGAGGACCCGCGCATGACGCTCACCTCGCTCGCGACCGACCTGGCCAGTCACGGCTACGTCGTCGCGCTCGTCGGCCACACCTACGAGGACAGCGGCGAGACGCTGGCGAACGGCCAGACGCCGCCGTGCGCGATCTGCGATGACCCGGCGCTCGACTTCGACTCCGTCACCGCCAGCCGCGCGCTGGACGTGTCCTTCGTGATCGACCAGTTGACGCATGGCAATACCGCGTGGCGTCTGGCACACCTCATCGACAAGCGCGAGATCGGCATGGCCGGACACTCCCTCGGCGGAGCGGCGGCCGCCGCCACGATGATCGCCGACCCGCGAGTACGGGCCGGAGTGAACATGGACGGCGAGTTCCACCCAACCCCGATGCCCGGCCAGATCAACCGGCCGCTCCTCATGCTGGGCGTGACCGACAGCCACTCGCCCGGCGGCTACGACACCACGTGGGGGCAGACCTGGGCCGCCCTCGGCGGCTACAAGAAGTGGCTGACGGTCGCCGGCGCCGACCACTTCAGCTTCGCCGACCTGGACCTGCTTCAGGAGCAGGCCGGGTTCCCGACGCCGCCCCTCTCTCCGGAACGCGGGGTGGTGATCACCCGCGAGTACGTGACAGCGTTCTTCGACCGGACGCTGAAGGGGATCCACCGTCCGCTGCTGGACGGCCCCTCGCCGAACAATCCGGAAGTGCTCTTCCAGCCCTAGTGCAGCGCCGCGTTGATCCATCCGGCTTCATGCGGCTTTGAGTGGGCTGCCGTCGTAGGTCCAGCGGTAGAGGTAGGCGTCGTGTTCGTCGTGGGCCAGGACGAAGGTGTCGATGGCCGCGGCCAGTTCGTCGCGGGAGGTGAACATTCCCTCGGCCAGTGCCAGGATCACCGAAGCCCGCTGCACCTGTCCGAACCCCGCGGTGCGCGAATCTGCCAGGCGTTCAAGCACCTCACGCTCGACCTGGGTCAGTTCGATCGTGGACGGACTGGTCAGCCGCATCGCCCCCACCCGGGATCAGCTCATTGATCCGCTGATCATTGCGTGGTCAGGGTGGTGCGTGCCGTCACCGGGGGCTGATCAGGCAAGATCGGCGGCATGACCAGTTCGAACACCGTCAAGGCCGCAGCCAGCCTCGCAGCAGCATAGCCTCACGGCCAGCAGAAGGCCTCGTGGCTGGCCGCGGCGGGCCTTTCACACCATCAGAGGTCAGGCGCCCGCAGAAATGCCCGCTCTCACTCCCGGCGGGCGCATCATGAAGACGTCCACCGGATCCTCGGCCTCCACGACGAAACCGTGACGCTCATACAGCCGCCGGGCAGCACTGCCCTGCAGGACGTTCAAGCCCACTGTCAAACCCTGTGCATCCGCTCGCTGCAATACCGTGCGCAAAACAGCCGACCCCAGCCCCCGCCCCTGACAATGCGGCACAAGATAGAAATGCTCCAGCCATAGCCTGCCGTCGGCAGGCCGGACCGTGACACATCCCGCAAATTCACCGCCGAGCATGATGACCGACGTGTACTGCGGGGAAAAAGAGTCCCGCAACCGCTGTCGCACCCGGTACTCGTCATAGCGCCCCAGGCGCTCCAAATCCGCGCGCATCACTGCGGCCCGCAACGCCGCGATCACCTCGAGGTCCGCCGCCACCGCACCACGCAGCACCCAGCCCCCGCGGCCCACCGACGCAGCCCCCACAGATACCGCCATCCCCGAACTGCCGTCCCTCCCCCACACGCCACCATCCACGACCGGATTATCCACACACGCTCGGCCGCCGGCGCGACGCCACCCGTCCACAACCTGCATCACAAGCGGCGCAGGCCTGTACACACACAACGGCCCCACGGCAAGCATGTCGAGTCGGCTCCGAGAGGACAGCTGCAGCAGACGTCGAGCAAACGCCCGCGTCCGACTCGCAGATCACCCCATTCTCATCACTTGACCCCGTCCCCTGGTTCCCCATTGCGTTTCAATCTCTCACTACGTGTGGATGGTTGCTGCGCGGCACCAATGGACGGGGGTGTGACCGGCTCGATCGCGCCAGGACGTTCATTGCGCTGTCCCGGCCGGTGGGACTGGCGGATCAGCGCAGTCCGGCGAAGAGATCGTTCTCCGGTACGGTCGCGCCGGTGGGGTCCTGGACGCGTACGAAGGTCTCCATGCCCATCAACGCGCCGAACCTCTCCTTGCCCATCTTGAGGAAGAAGATGTTCTCGCCCTGACTGGCGTGCGCGGCCAGCGCGTCGAACTTCTGGCCGCTGAACCCGGTCGTGTCCACCCACGTGGTGATCTCATCGTCGGGGAGGCCGATCTCGGCCAGCGCGGCGGCCTCGGCAGGATCCGGCTCCGGCATGCCCTCACCGAACTCGCGCATGATCTCGCCGAACCGCTGCATCATCGAGCGGGGCGCCGTGGTCCAGTACACCTTCGGCGTCAGCTCGGTCATCTCCAGCGCCGCCATGGTGATGCGGTGGGCCTGGATGTGGTCGGGGTGGCCGTAGAAGCCGTTCTCGTCATAGGTGACCACCACATCAGGCCGGTAGTGCCGCATGAGTTCCGCAAGGCGGGCCGCGCCTTCCTGCACGGGGGTGCGCCAGAAGGAGCCGGGCGCGTCGTTGCTCGGCCAGCCCATCATCCCGGAGTCGGCATAGCCCAGCATCTCCAGATCGCTGACCTTCAGCACATCACAGCTCGCCTCGAGCTCTTGGTGACGCATCAAAGCGACCGCCGCCGGATCGTGCCCGGGCTCGCCCGGCTTGACACCTCCCGGTCCGTCACCGCAGCCGCCGTCGGTACACGTCACCAGAACCGTGCGGATGCCTTCCGCCGCATACCGCGCAAGGACCCCGCCGGTTCCGGTGGCCTCGTCGTCGGGGTGGGCGTGTACTGCCATGAGCGTCAAGCGCCGGTCAGTCATGAAACACTCCTTCAGCAGAAATACGTCTTGGTCCCAGCAGCGCGGCAGGCGTGCCGCGATCTTGAGGCCCGGATCCCGGTGGGGCGGACGACCATGCGGCCTCCATGTTCCCCACCCCCGCAGCTCCGGCCCCCCCGGCGATACAACCGTGTCGACCGGACAGACTGTTCCCGCCGCGGCCCCTCGGCAGCCCAGAGTTCGGCGCGGACCAAGGTCACCCGGGGCGCCGACAGCGCGCTGCCGCTCCGGCCATGGTCAAAGGCCGTCGAGTCCGCCCGGCAGCGGTGGCCGACCGTGAACGCACCCCACCTCGTCGCACGCTCCGAGAGCCACCTGGCCTGAACGACCTCAATTGCTCCAAGGGTGATGATGCCTGCCCTACCAGCCTGACTGCAGGCCGGCGGGTCGGGCCGATGATTTTCCCTGTCGCCTGGAGTCTTCCTTATGACATTCCGCCCGTCGGGGCACCGGAAAACGCCGGATCTCGATGGAGGAGAGAGGCAGGCCAGGATGAACAACCCCATTCGGCTGTACATGTCGATGTCGCTCGACGGCTATATCGCCGGCCCGGACGATCGGCCGGGGCAGGAGCTCGGACGCGACGGTGGACGGCTGTTCAACTGGCTCGACGACCGGCACTCCGACGGGCCGAGCGGCCAGGTCTACCGCGAGGCACTGGCGACCGGCGCGGTGATCTCCGGCCGTCGGACCTTCGAACTCGCCGGACGCTGGCAGGGCGATCACCACGACGGCGTGCCGATCTTCGTACTCACCCACCGGGCGGATGACGGGGATGTGCCACCCGGCCACGCGCGTTTCGTCACCGATGTCGAGGACTGTGCCCGTCAGGCTCGCGCGGCCGCAGGGGACCGGCCGGTCATGGTGCATGGCGCGGGTGCGGCACAGGCACTCCTGCGAGCCGGGCAGGTGGACGAGATGGAGATCCACCTGGTTCCGGTCCTCCTCGGGGACGGCCGACGACTGTTCGACCACCTGGGTGGCGATCACATCGAGCTCGACCTCGTCCGACGGCTCGAGGACCGAGACGTGACGCATCTCCGCTACCGGGTGCATCGCCCTGGGGAGGCGGCGTGAAGACGCTCTTCGTGTCCTACCGCGTCACCGACTTGGACCGCTCGCTCGGTTTCTACACCGCCTTGGGCTACGCCGAACTGGGCAGGGTCGAGGTCGGCGACGGGGCTCGCCTCGTGCTCCTCAAGTTCCCTGGCGAACCGGCGGCCTCACTGGAACTGGTCCACCGCCCCGGCGACGGACCGGTCGACGTGGGCAGCGGTTTCGACCACCTCGCGATCCAGGTGGACAGGCTCGCCACCACATTGGAAACGCTGACCGAAGCCGGTCTGAGTCCCGAACCCCTCCAGTTCCCGGGCGGCCCTCACGGCCCGAAGACGTCGTGGATCACGGACCCGGACGGTTACCGGATCGAGCTGGTGGAGTGGCCCTCCGGACATCCCGACGGCATCACCGCCGCAGACTTCGCCTGAGGCAGCCACGGTCCGCGGAGTGGCGAAGCTCCCCCCTCGGCGCGACCGCGACACAACGGGATGCGATATCCCATCCGTACGCAGGTTTTGACGATTACTCATGAGGAGCAGCGCGGGCTGACTGACCGGGGTGGCCTGGCACCACCGAGCACGGTCCCGACCGGCCCGCTGGAGGACAGCGTGGACTCGGCCACCGTCCCGGGAGCACCACGACACCGACGCAAGCTCCGGCCGAAGGCCGCCTTGCTCGGACGCTCCGGGGCGCCCAGACCGGCAAGGTCCGCATCGCCGGTGCCCGGAAGTGCCGCCGGTGTTCATCCTGACGGAGGGTCAGGTTTCCGACCGCCCACAGTTGCTCCCCGTTCTCAGGAAGGTCAAGGCCCGCGGGCCCGTCGGCCACGACGTTGCGCTCTACGAGAAGTGGAGATGACCTGGAGGTCAGCCGTTGAGGTTCTGCATCAGCTCGGGGGCGTAGCGGTCGCCGGAGACGATGCCGCGTGGGGCGACGGCTTCGATGGCGGCCACGTCCTCATCGTTGATCGTCACGGCGGTGGCGGCGACGTTCTCCTCCAGGTAGCGGCGGCGCTTGGTGCCGGGAATGGCAACCGCGCCCTGGTGCAGCACCCAGGCGAGAGCCAGCTGGGACGGCGAGACCTGCTTGGCCGCGGCGATACGGCGGACCTCGTCGACCACAGCCAGGTTGCGGGCGAAGTTCTCGCCCTGGAAGCGCGGGTCGGTGCGGCGGAAGTCGTCGGCGGCGAAGTCGTCCGGGCTGGTGATCTCACCGGAGAGGAACCCGCGTCCGAGCGGTGAGTAGGCGACCAGGCCGATCCCGAGCTCGTTCAGGGTGGCCATGACACCGTCGTCCTCGATGCCGCGCTCGAAGAGCGAGTATTCGGTCTGGACCGCTGTGATCGGGTGGATGGAGTGGGCGCGGCGGATGGTCTGCGGGGCGACCTCGGACAGACCGATGTAGCGGACCTTGCCGGCGGCGACCATGTCGCTCATGGCGCCGACGGTCTCCTCGATCGGCACCTGCGGGTCGACCCGGTGCAGGTAGTAGAGGTCGACGTGGTCGGTGTCCAGGTGGCGCAGGGAGCGGTCCAGGGAGCGCCGGATGTACTCGGGGCGCCCGTTGTGGCCGACGAGTGTGCCGTCGTCGGTGAACTCGATGCCGGTCTTGGTGGCGACGACGGCCTGCTCGCGGCGGCCGGCGAGGGCTTTGCCGAGGAGCTTTTCGTTGATGAACGGGCCGTAGCCCTCGGCTGTGTCCAGCAGGGTCACGCCCAGTTCCAGGGCGCGGTCGATGGTGGCGAGGGACTCGGCCTCGTCGGTGCTGCCGTAGAAGGCGCTCATGCCCATGCAGCCGAGTCCTTCGGCGGAGACGGTCAGGCCCTGGCTACCGAGGGTGCGGAGTTCCATGGTGATCTTCCTTGCTGTTGCGGGTTGTCCCGCCGCGTGCGACTGGGTTGGTGGTATGACCGGTGCGCTCCGGTCTTCGGCCTGGGTCGGGTACGGCCGGGCACCCCCGACCGGGACGTACGGCGGGACCGTCAGCGCACCCAGGTGCCGGTGAGGGCCTGGACGGCTGAGCCGTCGAGGTCGGCGAGGGTGGTGGCGACGAAGTCGCGTGCCCACTGCGAGGTCTGGACACGGAAGGGCGGGTGGGCTGCCGTCAGGGCTTCGACGATCGGGGCGGCTGCCTCGGCCGGGGTCTGGGCGTTGCCGAACGACTGCCGGGTGCGGGTGAGGTAGGCCTCAAGCGCGGGGCTGTAGGGTCCGGCGGCGGCGAGCAGCGTCGGGACGTCCACGCCGAGATTGGCGACGAACTCGCTCGCCACCGCGCCCGGCTCGACCACGGTGACATCGACGCCGACGGTGGCGGCGACCGGCGCGAGGGACTGCATGAAGCCTTCGACGGCGAACTTGGCCGCGCAGTATGCCTCGTTGAAGGGCTGGCCGACGACGCCGCCGACGCTGGTGACGGTGATCAGCCGGCCCTTCGACGCACGCAGGTGCGGCAGGGCGGCCCGGGTCACCGCCACCACGCCGAAGAAGTTGACCTCCATGGCTGCGCGGACGTCGTCGACGCTGCTCTGCTCGATGGTGCCGACCTGGGCGGCGCCGGCGTTGTTGACCAGCGCGTCCAGGCGAGCGTGCTCGGCGACGACCTCGTCCAGGCAGGCGGTGACGCCGGCGGAGTCGGTCACGTCCAGGCGCTTGATCTGGATCCGGTCCGCGACACCCGCCTCGGCGGCGGCCTTGAGCAGGGCATCGGCCTTGCCGGTGTCGCGCATGGTGGCGATCGTCGTCCAGCCCGCCCGGGCGGTGCCGACGGCGGCGGCCAGGCCGATTCCGGAGGACGTGCCGGTGATCAGAACTGTCTTCGGGGAGGTCATGAGGGTCTTCCTTGCCTGGGAGCACGACGGGGCGACACCCGTAACCGGGGAGTTCCCCAGTTATCCGCAACGGTAAACGGGGAACTCCCCGGTTGTCCAGCTAGACTGGTCTCCCGAGGAAGGGAGCAGCCTTGACCAGCAAGCCGAGCGTGTTGCGCGCCGATGCCCGCCGCAACCGGGAGCGCATCCTCGAAGCGGCCGTGCGTGCCTTCTCCGAGAAGGGCCCCGACGTCGCGATCGACACCATCGCCAAGGCCGCGGGCGTCGGCTCGGCCACCCTTTACCGCCACTTCCCCACGCGCGAGGCGCTCGTCGAGGCGACGTACCGCAACGAGCTGGCCCGTGTCTGCGACAGCGCCGCGAAGCTGCTCGCCGACAACCCGCCCGACCGGGCGATGCGGCTGTGGATGGACGACTTCATCGACTACCTGACTGCCAAGCAGGGCATGGCGGACGCCCTGCGGGCCGCGGTCGCATCCGGTGCGGATCCCTTCGCCGAGACCCTCGACAAGCTCGGCGCCGCGCTCGGCACCCTGCTGCGTGCCGGCGCCGACGCCGGTCTGCTGCGCGCGGACATCGACCCCTTCGACGTCGGCTTCAGCCTGGCCGGCGTCGCGTTGATCACCAGCGCTCCCGACCAACGCGAACGGGCCGGCCGCCTCCTCGACCTTCTCCTGGACGGCGTGCGCTACGGGGCGGACGGCCCGGCGCCCAGCTCATGACCCGACTCCGGCCGGGCCGGGCAGCAGCTCTCCGCGACACGGAGCGGAACCAGCGACTCCAGCGTCACGGCTGTTCCCGGAGGAGTCGGGCAACGAGCTGATGGGGCGTCACTTCTGACCGTCAGAAGCATGGTGGTGCGCAGGAAACCGTTTGGCGGACCACGGCGTCCCTGCTACCTTCACGGAGGCCGTGCGAGAGAGCGAGGAGGTGGTACCCGTGAACGAATCGACGTGGGTGCTCTCCTCGGGGGTCACGGTCGGGCGATAGGTCGTCCGGGAGCGCCGTTCAAGCGCACTCCCGAAAGGCACGACCATGGCCCTTCACTTCACTTCCGAACAGCACCTCGACGACGGTGTGCTGGAACACGAATTCACCCTCGGTGACATCCCCGGCATCCTGTGGACGCCCACCTCCGCCTCCGAGCCGACGCCGCTGATCCTGCTCGGCCACCCCGGCGGGCAACGCAGGATGTACCCCCGGCTGGTCGCGCGGGCCCGCCACTGCGCGGCGGACGGCTTCGCCGCGGCCACCATCGAGCTCCCTGGGAGCGGTGACCGGCCCCGTTGGGCCGCCGCCGAGCAGGCCCGCGCCGACCTGCGCCGGGCCGTGGAAGCCGGCGAACCGGTCAGCGACGAGATCATCGACGCCCTCGTCCTCCCGCTCGTCGACAGGGCGGTCCCCGAATGGCAGGCCACCCTGGACGCCCTCCTGTCACTGCCCGAGATCGGTGGTCCGGTCGGATACTCGGGGGGAGTGATCTCCATCGGGGTGCGCCTCGCGGTCGTCGAGCCGCGGGTCGTGGCCGCCGGTTTCTTCGCCGGCAGTTTCGTGCCTCGCGCCATGTTCGAGGAGGCCCGCCGGGTCACCATTCCGCTGCACGTGCTTCTGCAGTGGGACGACGAAGGGAACGACCGGCAGGCGGCCCTCGACCTGTTCGACGCCTTCGGCTCCACAGAGAAGTCCCTGTACGCCAATATGGGCGGGCACACGGGCGTCCCGCAGTTCGCGGGCGAAGCCGCGGCCCAGTTCTTCAACCGTCACCTGAAGTGAGGCCGACCCACCAGGCCGTCATCAGACGGTAGGCCATGTGGGACCGCGGGCCCCTGCCGACTTGGTGGAGGCCCGCGCACGCCCAAGGCCGTAAAGTGCTCGAACGACCCAGCCCGACGGGACGCGACGGGACGCGTCGAGCGCGTTTTGCCGCGAGCGCAGCAGTCCGTCGAGCGCCTGCTGCCAGTCCCGGGGACCGACCGATGGCGAGTGCGGCCAGCACCATGCGAAGCAGCCGCCTCGCTTTGAGCTCCTGCGCTGAGAACACTCACCGAGGCAGCCGATGAGATGGCCGTGGATCACTTCGCTGAGCTGCACCGCATGCACGGGCTCATCGACGACACGCTCAGTCTGGCCCTCGGCCACGGTCGTGGTCGAGGGCCGTCCTCGTGCCCACACGGGCCACGGCAACGGGTCGGTGGCCGGTGGGCTCAACGCTTGGCCACCAGGACGTACGCGGCGGTCTGGGTGGTGAGTTCGGCGGCCTGGCCGCCGCTGCCGACTATCACGCCGCCGGGTGAGGCCGTCACGCTCACGACCGCACCGGGTTGCACTCCGGCGTGCCGCAGGCTGTGCATCAGTTCGGGGTCGGCCTGGATCGGCTCGCCGATGCGCCGCACGCCCGCGCTTGCGCCGTTGGGTCCCGGCTCCAGGGAGTTGAGGCTGACCACGCTCTCGTCGGGGAACGGATCCACGGTGGGCTTCTCGCCGAGCTCCTCCAGGCCCGGGATGGGGTTGCCGTAGGGCGACTGTGTCGGGTGCCGCAGCAGCTTGTGGATGCGGCGTTCGACGGCCTCGCTCATCACGTGCTCCCAGCGGCAGGCCTCGGCGTGGACCTGCTCCCACTCCAGCCCGATGAGCAGGCATTCGGCGAGCCGGTGCTTGCGCATGACGCGGACGGCGATCTGCCGGCCCTCCTTGGTCAGCTCCAGGTGCCGGTCGTCGGCGACGTGCAGCAGACCGTCGCGCTCCATGCGGGCGGCGGGCTGGCTGACGGTGGGGCCGCTGTGGTTCAGGCGCTCGGCGATGCGGGCGCGCAGGGGGGCCACGCCTTCCTCCTCGAGCTCCAGGATGGTGCGGAGATACATCTAGGTGGGGGCCTATTACAGCAGCGCGTGGTCCGAAGCCCACCGGGTCTTCCACCGCACCCTGCTGGAGGGTTGTGGCAACCCTGTGCTCCTGGAGACCTTCGACCGGATGTGGACCGCGAGCGAGCTTGCCCGCCGCTGGGCGACGCTCCGCATCGCCGAACGGGTAGGCATTGACGAGCACCGCCGACTGGAGGAGGCCGCGCTGGCCCGCGACGCCGACACCGCAGCCGATGTCCTGGCCCAGCACCTCACCCAGACGCCGGCCGCACTCACCGGCCGTACCCACCACGAAACTCCGACGGGCGCCTGACGTGCCCTACCCGCTCCGCCGGCGGATCAAGGCGGTGGAACGCCTGCACCACGCGGACTCTGCGTGTGTGGAGGTCGGAGGGCCGTCGTCCAGGTCGTCGAGTCCTGCGCGGTGACGACACGACACTCCGCTATTGGTGGGCTCGTTCGCACTTTCATGCGAACGCCGGCACATGGCACAGCCTGTCCTGTCTGCACCCTGTCACCTGCCGAGCCCCACGTCACGGGTCACGAGTCACGGGTCACGAGAGCGGCCTGGACCCGGTTGGAACCCGTCGGCCCGGCGGAGAGGGCGTTGTAGACGTGTTCGTCGAGATCGATGGTGGTCAGAGTGATCACCTTCGGCGGGTGGGGCACAGCGCGCAGGCGAGCAGTGGCGGCGATGCCGTCCATGCGGGGCAACCGCACATCAACGAGGGCGACGTTGGCGCGCTGCTGTGGCGTCGTGCCGTTGCCGGGACTCGGCGGAACGGGTGCGGTGAGGAGTCTGGCAAGGACGCCGTCGGGCGAGGGACGAAGTGCGCTCCCATCTCCCAGCGCACCGCATGGGACAGGACTGCGGTCACCGGCGTCGTTGAGGTAGCACTCGGGACGCAGCCTTGGTTGGCGCCATCCACGGAAGTGCGGCCGCTGGGCGGAACAATCTGCTCCCCGTGTCCGTACTATCTCTACACGCCACGCCCTGTGCTGCGGTGGCGCCGATGTCGTCCTGCAGCACACAGGGGCCACTCCCCCGGGCTCACAGCGGCCGCCGCGGGCCCGTTTCGGCCGCGACCTCAAGAAAGGTCGGCATCATGCCCGAGAACACGACCACTTCGACGGAACTGACCTCGCAATACGCTGCCCAGGTCACCAGTGACCTCGAGCGCAACCTCAAAGAGCAGGAACGCATCAGCGGGGAAATCGCAACGCTGCAGGAGCAGTTGGCCACCTTGCAGCACGACCACACCGTGCTGACGAACATGCAGCAGGCACTCGGCATCACTCTCCGCCCCGACAAGTCCACCACCGCGCCCGAACAAGCCGCCGTGCCCGCTCCGCGCAAGAAAGCCGCCACCCGGTCGAGTGGCACCGCCCGCGCCAAGAAATCCAGCGCTGCGCCCAGCCGCACGCGAACACGAAAGCCGGCCGGCAAGGCCCCGGCGGCAGCTACGCCAACGACACAGCCCTCGCTGGTCGAGCTGATCCGCCAACACCTCGCCGGGCAGAGCGAACCGCGCTCCACGGCCGAGGTTGCCACTGCCCTCGGCCAGGCCCACCCCGACCGCGGGATCAAGAACACCGTGGTGCGCACAACCCTGGAAAACCTCGTCGCCAGGGGCCAGGCCCAGCGCACCAGGCAGGGCAACTCCGTCTACTACGTCGCCCCCGAGACCGGCGCGCCCACGCCGTCCGCCCCGGCCTCATCACAGCAGCAAGAGGAGGCTCAATCTGAGGAAGCGCAGTAACCGGGCCGAGGTCGGCAGCGCCCAGCCCTCTGAGGGAACGGTTGAGTCGTTGCGAGCCGGATGTGAGGAACCCTCAGGACGGCTTCCGCGCCGGGACGTGAAGGGGCGTTCCCTACCGTCAGTACCAGCGGACGAGGCCAGCCGCGCCCTGCCCGGTGCGGGCAGCGTGGCGGAGAACGCGCAGGGGGCCCTCCAGGAGTTCCTCGGCATCGTGGTCGGGATCGTCTCCCAGACCGGTCATCCACCGGTGGATCCGCTCGACTGCAGCACGCCGCTGGGCTCCGGTCAGGGCAAGGGCCTCCTCGGCCGCGGGGAGCTGGGCGCGAACCTCCTCGGCGTGCAGCAGGAAGTCCCCGAACCAGCCCGGTAGCCGCAGCACCGCATCGGGACCGAGCGCGTAGGCCAAGGCCGAGAAGGGGCTGGCTTTGCGTGCCACGGCGGTGAACAGACCCGCGTCTCCCTTGGGCGGGAACTCGTCCATAACAGCGTCGCCCAGCGCCTCCGCCGCATCGGAGTCGTCATAGCAGTTGTCGAAGAATGCGCTCAGCCGGAAGGCGTCGTCGTGAGCGACCCAACTGCCGGGAGAAGTCTTGGACACGCTGAACAGGGACTCCGCTGCCCTGCTCCGCCACCAAGCCAGTGCGTCGTCCGCATTCGGGACCTGAACCGCCGCTTGCAGCAGCTCTTTTGTCTTTTGATCAGGCAGCGTCCCGATGACCCACACACCCATGACGCTCAACTCAGCCTCCGTTCCAGGCTCGACCCCGACCCCTGATCATGCACGACCCCGGCTCGATCACCGAGACGCTAACGGCACTTCTGGCTCCACCACCGCTGAACGACTTCGGCCTCGCCGCCGTCTCAGCAGCGGGTGGCGCGGGCTCAGATGCCCGACTGCGGCGTGCCGCTGGCCAGCAGGCCGACACACAGTTCGGCACCCTGCGCGTATGAGGTGACGTCCATGTCCCGACCTCCGCACCGCGGACACGTTCCCCGCCTGCCCCGGGCCGGCGGCGCATGGCTCGCCAATGTTCCGGCTCTCCTTGCCGTCCTGGTGGTGGGAGCGACCGGCTGCTCGCAGCCGGACGTCCGCAGCGGCGCGCCCCCGCTGACGCTGTGCGGGGTCACCTTCTGGAGCGGCGCCGAGGGCATTGGCACGACCCAGCTGAACAGGTCCACCCGCGGAATGCCGTCCGCTCCGGCCGGCCACCGGCTCCCCGCCCCGACCGCCCGGGACGCGAGCGGTCCGCCGCCCCGCGTCGTCTCCGTCTCCTCCGACTGCTCCCACGGCCGTACGGTCGTTGTCACTCCCGCTTCCTCGGTGCGCGTCCGCAAGGCGGCGAAGGACAGCGCCGGCCGCATCGTCGCCCTCTCCCTCGTCCCGACGCAGCCCGGCACCCCCGCCAAGGTGCACATCTACGCCTACGACGGCACCCGCCCCACCGGCCAAGTCCTCACAACGGTGGGGTGATACCCGCGGCGGCCGCTGGTCATCAGCTGAACAGCGGCTTCACCATCGAGGGCGAGCATTTCGACCGATCTCAAAGATCGACGGCGTGGGACGATGACCGCCATGTCAGGTCAGGTCTGGGTGTCACTCATATCCTTGGGCGGCGTCGTTCTCGGCGGTTCGTTGTCCTACATGGTCCAGCACAGAACTCAGCTCTCGGCGGAACGTGCGGAACGGCAACGGCAGCAGATCGCCTTGTCGGAGGCCCGGCGGGCGGAACGGCTGGCGCTGCTGGAGCGGTTCGTCGAGGTGGGGGCCGAAGCGGAACGCGCGGCGTTCAGCAGGCCGGCCGAGTGGGACGACTCCCACGACTGGTTCCTGACCACCCGCGAGGTGATGAACAGGCTCTGGGTCGCCGAACGGCTCATCCGTATCCAGTTCCCGCTGCCTGTGCATGACGCGGCACGCGCATACTTCCTCGACCTCAACCGGACCGTATGGGAAGGCCTGCCCGATGGTGAGAGCGTGCGCGACTACCTGGAGGACAATCGGCTGGCGTTCCTCGACGCAGCTCGTGCGGTCATGGGCTAGTGCGCGGCCGGCATCTACCGAGGCCGGGAACCCAGCGCCACCGACCGGCCCTCTCCCGGCGACACAACCCATCCGACCGGTGATGCTCCCGCCGCTCCCGTGAGGTCCCCACGCTGACCGCTTTCGGACCTCGCCCCGGACGCATCGGGCGAGAGCCCCGCCGGCCAGACCGCCGAAGAAGCCATCGGCGCCTCGGTACCTTCTCCCGCCGCAGCGACCTACCGCTGACCCCACAATGGTCGTGTGGTCCACGTCCCGATCGGTCGTCATCTGCTCCGCGCCAAGGATCTCGCGGACGCCCGCTACAGCGAGCCGCTCACCGTCGCAGACATGGCGGCGGCCGCCGCGCTGTCCCCCGCCCACTTCAGCCGCTGCTTCAAGGCCGCGTTCGGCGAGTCGCCGCACCAGTATCTGCTGACCCGCCGCCTCGAACGGGCCGCCGCGCTGCTGCTTGCGACCGACTGGACGGTGGCCGCGGTCGGGGTCGCCGTCGGCGCGCAGAGCATCGGCTCGTTCACGACGAGTTTCCGCCGGATGTACGGGACGACCCCGCAGGCCTACCGGGCGGCTCATCCGCCCGCCGCACGGCATGTGCGGATCCCCCGCTGTGTGGCGATGGCCTATGCACGGCCGCAGCACCGCACGTTTCGAGAAGACACACCATCGGCGACTGCCTAGCGTCGTTCCCAGGCAATCGACCAAGGAGCGGCCATGGCCACGATCAAGATAGCCAATGCTCAGTTCTGGGTGCACGACCAGGACGAGGCGCTTGACTTCTACACCACCAAGCTCGGCTGGGAGGTCAGGGCGGACGTGACCATGGAGGCATGGAGCTTCCGCTGGTTGTGTGTCGCTCCGCCCGGCGCTGACGGCCCGGCGCTGGTGCTGATGCCCGTACCGGGGCAGCCGATGCTGGATGAGGCGAGCAGTGCCCAGCTGTCCGATCTGGTGGCCAAGGGCGCGGGCGGCACACTGTTCCTGGAGACCGACGACTGCAAGGCCGCCTATGACGAGCTGTCCGCCCGAGGGGTCGAGTTCAACGACCCGCCGACCGTGCAGCCGTACGGAATCGACACGTCCTTCCGCGATCCCTCGGGCAACAACATCCGGCTCACACAGGTACTGGAATTCGATCCGGAGCGGCACTGACGACGCCGCGGCTGTCGGCGGGGACATCAGGGACACGATCAGGGGTACACCTCAGATGGAGGTCCGTGATGTTCGAGGCAGGCGACATTCGTGAATGGCGTGGTCACGGCGTGGTCGACCCCAGCGGTCACAAGATCGGCACTCTGGAGGCCGTCTACGTCGACACCGCGACCGACCAGCCCTTCTTCGCCACGGTGACCGTGGGTCTTCCCACCCGTCGGCGCCTGGTCTTCGTGCCGCTGTCCGGTGCGACCGTGGGGCCGGGCTATCTCAAGATCGCTCATCCGAAGGACGTGGTGAGGAAGGCTCCCGCGATCGACACCGACGGTGAGTTGCCTGCCGAGGACGAGCCGGGGATCTTCGCGCACTACGAACTCGACTACGCCCCGGGATCTGGCGGTGAACGCCGCCTGGCCCGTCGCTGACCGCAACGCCGAGAAGGCGATGACGCCACTGGAGCACCGATGAGTCTCTTTCTGTTCCTCGTCCTCGTGGCCCTCGTTCTGGGCATCATCGGATTCGCCGCGCACGGTCTGTTCTATCTGCTGATCATCGGCGCCGTCGTGCTGCTCGCCGACCTCACCTACGGCGCTGTGCGCTTCCGGCGTGGCGGCAGGAAGCACCGCCTGGCGCGCTGACCGCGACAACAACTCCAGGCGCCGGCCGCCCGGTCACATGTCACCCAGGCGGCGGACGTCCTCCTCGTCCCAGGTCCGCGTGTCGCGCGGCTGGGTGTAGGGCTCGGCCTCGGGCGGAAGTCCGCCGGCGATGGCCCGCTGCCGCACGCTCTCGGCGTCGAACTCCAGGCCCAGGAGGATCGCGAGGTTGCTGATCCACAGCCAGACGAGGAAGACGATGACCCCGGCCATGGTGCCGTAGGTCTTGTTGTACGAGGCGAAGTTGGCGACGTAGAAAGCAAACCCGGCGGAGGCGGCCAGCCAGATCAGCAGGGCCAGCAGGCTGCCCGGCGTGATCCACCGGAAGCCCTTGACCTTGGCGTTCGGGGTGGCCCAGTACAGGATCGCGATCATGACGGTGACCAGCAACACCAGAACGGGCCACTTGGCGATCGACCACACTGTCAGCGCGGTGTCCCCGATCCCGAGCGCCTGCCCGGTCTGGCGGGCCAGCCCACCGGTGAAGACCACGATCAGCGCGCTCATCACCGCCAGCACCATGAGCACCACCGTCACACCGACACGCACCGGCAGGATCTTCCACACCGGACGGCCCTCCGGCATGTCGTAGACGGCATTCGCAGCGCGGATGAAGGCGGCCACGTACCCGGACGCCGACCACACCGCCAGCACGATGCCGACCAGGGCCATCACCGAGCCGGTCCCGGCGTTGTTCTGCAGCTGTTCGACGGCCCGCGTGATGATGTCGCGTGCCGAGCCGGGGGTCAGCTGCCTGATGTTGGTCAGCACCTTGTCGGTGGCCGACCTGCCGGTGATTCCCAGCAGGGAGACCAGCACCAGGAGGGCCGGGAACAAGGACAGCACGCCGTAGTAGGTCAGCGCCGCGGCCCGGTCCGCCAGTTCGTCGTCCTTGAACTCCTTGAGGCTGCCTTTGAGTACGGCGGCCCAGGCGCCCTTCGGCAGCTTCGCAGGCGTGTCCGGAGCAGCGCGTTCGACGTCCCCGTCCGGTCCTGCCTCCTCCGGCGACGGCACCGGCGTCCGGGATGCCGGGGCCTCCTCGGGGCTGTGCTGGTGTTTCCGGCCTGGAAGATGCAGCTTGGTCATACCCGCCGGGTATCCCCCCGGCGCCCGCTCAAGCCGACGCGCGTCCGCCGGGGACGGGAGCGGGCGCGGCCGCATCCGCTGTGGCTGGTCGATCAGCTTGCGCGCCCGTCCTTCTCGGCTATTGGCTTGGGTCCATCGGGTGGTCCAGGGTGAATACGGTGATCCACTCGGCGTCCGCGGCGTGGTAGCCGAGGCCGGTCAGGGTCTCGGAGGCGGGGCGCGCATGTGCCCGGCGCCGTAGACGACGGCGATGGTGAACGGTCCGGTCCGTCCCGCGTAACCCCGGTCGAAGTCGGTCAGGGCATCGGCCAGCAACCGGTCGCGGCGCCGGAGGACCAAGTCGTCCAGGCCCGGCCAGAAGTCCGCCACGGCCTGCTCGCTCTCGCTCATCAGGTCCTCCACGGCGAGGTGCCGGGCGAGCCAGCGACGCGTCCCCAGCAGCCGCATGCCGGCCGTCACGGCCGGCACGACCGTGGCCACCATCGCACGTTCCTTCAGGGGCAGCCGGCGGAACCCTTCCTGGAATTGCGCACCGCTCATGTCGGGGCACACCACGGGCAGCCCGAGCGACGCGAAGTCGATGTCCTGCACGACCAGACCCAGGCGTTCATGACCGTCCAGCCGCTCGTACGACGCGATCAGGGCGTCGGCGCCGGGCGAGCCTTCCCCGACTCCCTCGGCGGCCACCAGGTCGCAGTCGCGGCGCAACCGTGCCACCACTTCCCGGTAGAAGGCGGCCTCCCCGAGGTGAACCATGGGAAAGAGCACGAAGGTCAGCCCCGCCCCCGGCCGCGTGAACCTGATGACGGCCGATCGCACCCCGGCCAGGCCGGTCACCTCGATGAACTGCACGTCCGCCCCCTCTGCGCCCGCCTCTCCCCCACAACACGCCGGGACCCGCCTCCGGGGTTGCCGGCTCACGGTTGCGGGCGGCCGGCAAAGGGGACGCCGAGAGGGGCCGCTACCTCCGCTCGCCGGGCGTTCCCGACGCTTGGGCTGCCGTGGCGTGTTCCGTTTCCGTCGAGGTTTCCGCGGAGGAAGTGATCACCTCGGAGTGTCGGCCGCCCCGGTCCATGAGGCCGCCCGTGAAAGCGAGGCCGAAGCCGGCCACCGCGAGGGCGGCGCCGACGAGGTTGGGGGAAGCCCAGCCCCAGCCTGCCGAGATGGCCAGTCCGCCGAGCCAGGCGCCACCCGCGTTGGCCAGGTTGAAGGCGGAGTGGTTGGAGGCCGCGGCCATCGTCGGCGCGTTCTTCGCCTTGGCCATGAGGAGCATCTGGACGGGCGTGGTGACCAAGGCGCCCATCGCACCGATGAAGGGGATCGTCGCCAGGGCGGGGACGGTGCTGTGGACGGTGAAGTAGAAGGTCACCAACGCTGCGGCGAGCAGGGCGAGGCCCCCGTAGAGCGTCGGGCGCAGGGCGCGGTCCGTGAGGGGGCCTGCGATCAGTGTGCCGAGCGTCATGCCGACGCCGTACAGCGCGAGGACCAGAGTGGTCGAGGAGTCGGAGATGCCCGTGAGGTGTGTCAGCATCGGCACCAGGTAGCTGTAGACGGCGAAGAATCCGCCGAATCCCACCACGGCGGTGGCCAGGCCGATCGCGACCTGCCTGTTGCCCATGGCCCGCAGCTCGTGCCGGATGCCGGACTGGCTGCCTCGGGGCTGGTGGGGGACGAAGAGGGCCAGCGCGGCGAGGGCGACGAGGCCGATGACGGCCACAGCACCGTAGGCGGACCGCCAGCCGAAGTGCTGACCGAGAGCGGTGCCGGCGGGCACGCCGACGATGTTCGCGACGGTCAGTCCGAGAAACATCCTGGAGACGGCGCGGGCGGCTCGCTCGGGGGCGACCAGCCGGGAAGCGACGACCGCGCCGACGCCGAACAGGGCGCCGTGCGGCAGCCCGGCCAGGAAACGCGCGGCGAACAGCAGACCGAAGTCGGGTGCGAGTGCGGAGGCGATGTTGCCGACCACGAACAGCCCCGACAGGAGCAGCAGGAGCCGTTTGTGCGGTATGCGTGCCCCGATGCCGGTCAGTACGGGGGCACCGACGACGACACCGAGCGCGTATGCCGACACGAGGTTGCCGGCGTGCGGCACCGACACGCCCACGCCGTCGGCGATCTGGGGCAGCAGCCCCATCGTGGCGAATTCGGTGGTGCCGATGCCGAAGGCGACGACAGCCAGGGCCAGCAGAGCCAGAGGCATGGTGCGGGTGAACCTTTCAACGCAAGCAGTGCAGGGACCAGGGAGCGGAGAACCGCCGAGGTCGTCCAGATCCCACGGCCGGCCGCGTCGAGCACCATTGCCCTGCGCACCCCCAAGCAGGGCGAGCCCATGAACTGTGCAGCAGCGGCAGGACACCGCGCATTCCAAGATCGGGCCGCAACCTGACGTGATCTACGTCATCCCACCGTTGCGTCGATCAGACCGTCCGCGCCCGCCCGAGGGGTGGGCGCGGACGCAGCTTCAGCCGGTGTAGGCGGCGAAGATCTTCGCGAACTCGTAGGGGGACTGGGTGATGTTGGTGCACTGGTACAGCGCGCCCGTGCAGGCGTTGCGGTCCCGGGTGGCCTCCCAGAAGGCGAGCTCTCCCAGGTGCTTGCCCTGGGCGAAGGAGACCAGCTGGCGGGCGTCGGCCTGGTCGTAGATGTGGCCGTCGTCGTTCTGTCCGAGCATCGGTGTCACTCCGACCATCGCCCAGAGCCGGGCATCGGTCCTGCTCGGGTAGAGCGACTTCAGTTGGGTGAAGGTGCTCTGTGCGGCCTGGACGGCGGCGTCGCCGTAGTCGACGCTGCGGTAGTAGTCCATGGCCATGACGTTCACCACGTCCAGGTCGACTCCGGCGTCGCGCGCCGACTGCACCACGTTCAGGCCGTCCGAGGTCAGCCCCTCCGGCAGGACGGGCAGCGTCAGGGAGATCCGCAGCCCCGGGTGGGCCTGCTGCAGGCGCGCCAGGGCCTGGGAGCGGCGGGCGACGGAGGCCGGGTCCGCGGTGGCCGCGCCCTCGATGTCGAAGTCGACGTACTTCAGGCCGTAGGCGGTCACCACCGCGTTGTACTCGGCGTACAGCGCGTCCACCGAGCCACAGGCCTGTGCCAGTTCGATTCCGCCGGCGCCGCCGAAGGAGACCTTGACGTCTCCCCCGGCGGCCCGGATGGCGTCGATCTGGTCCTTGGCCCAGCCGTCGCGCGGGTCGTAGGCGTTGAACCACATCGCCTTGCAGCCGGAGGCGGTGATGAAGGCCATCGTGTAGTTCTTCACGCCGCTCGCCGAGGCCATGTCGGGCATGCTCGGCGTGGGCCACGCCCCCATGTCGATGTACGGGGCGGTGAACAGACCGCCGCTCGGCGGCTGACCGCCGGCGGAGGTCATGCCGCTGACGGCCGCGGAGTAGGCGGACACGTTCCCCGCCGCGTCGCGGGCGCGCACGCGGAAGGTGTAGCTCGTGGCGGCCTGCAGGCCGGTGGCCGTGTAGGAGGTGCCGGTCACGGTGACGGGCGTGCCGCCGTCGCGCGAGATCTCGTAACCGGCGACGGATCCCGAGTCGTCGGTCGCGGCGCTCCAGCGCACGGTCAGGGAGGAGGCGGTCGCGGAGCCGACGGTCACTGCGGCCGGGACACTGGGCGGTGTGGCGTCGGTGCTCGAACCACCCGTGCAGGACGCCCCGTTGAGCTTGCAGCCGGTGGGTGTCCCGGCGCCGTTGGACACCCACCCGAAGGAAGCGGAAGCACCCGGCGCCAGGGTGCCGTTGTACTCACGGTTCTTGAAGACGTAGTGGCTGCCGCTCTGGGTCAGCAGTGCGTCCCAGTACGAGCCGACGGTGGTCCCGGAGGGCAGGTCGAACTCGACGCTCCAGCCGGACAGGGTGGTGCTGCCGGCGTTCGTGATGGAGTACGCGCCCTGGTAACCGCCGTCCCATGTCGACGTCTTGGAGAAGGCGGCGCTGGGTGTGCCCGCGGCGGAGGCGGGAGGCGACAGGACCAGGAGGAGCAGCCCGGTGAACAGGGTGAGAAGTACCGATGGTCTTCGCATGTGCTGCCTCCACTGGGGGCGGGTGGGCGCCGGGTTGACGCATGAAGCCGCAGAGTTGGTCCATACCAATCCTCTGACATGTACATATCGACCGGGGACCCCGCCGTCAAGCAGGGGGTCCGCGTGCCCGGGCCCACCCGGTGCGTGTGCACCTGGTCGGGCTGCTGCGGAAGTACGGGCCGTCGACGGCCACCCGTCTCGCGGAGCGGCTGGGCGTCAACTCCGGACCGCTGGCTACCACCTGCGTCAGCTCGGCGCGGCCGGTTTCGTCGAGGAGGACACGGAACGCGGCAGAGCACGCGAGCGATGATGGCGCTCGGTGCATCAGAATCAACGCGCTCGGTGACTCGCCGGCCTGGGCCGGTATCCCTCTCGGCGGACTGCTCGCCGGGGCGGCGGTGGCCTCCGCCGGACTCGTGCCGGTGCTGCTCGCCTGCGGGACCGTGTACTTCCTCACGAGGAACCTCACGGGACTGCGGCCCGAATGGCGCGAGATGGACCGTCCCGGTGGACGAGGCTTCGTCGCGCCGCATGCCGACGAAACCTCTTCACACGGCAGCGCGAACGTCACGACATGACATGGACAGGAGGGGCGCCCCCTTACGCTTTCTGGCTTCCCACATGCCATGACCAGCCCCTGCCGTCCGCGCGGCGGGCATGAATCCGGCAGTACTGCTGTTCCACCACTGGACGCCTGCCACCACAACCCCGGCCGGCGTCCCCCAGGAACAGGCGAGAACGGGAACGGGCGGCATGAGCGACACACAGACCGGCAACCGCATACGGGCTGCTGTACCGGCTCCGGACAACGATCTGCTCGAGCGGGCCCGCCGGCACCGGCGGCACACCCTGGAACTGCTGACCGTCTGCGCCGTCGCTCTCGTCCCCTGGACCGTGCTGCTGGCAGTGACCCTGCCCTCCGGGTACCAGGTCCATCACTGGCGCGTGACCTGGGTCGGGTTCGACGTCCTGCTCGTGGTCGGGATGGCGTCCACCGTGCTCCTGGGGTGGCTGCGGCACCGCGCCGTCATCGTGGCGGCTGTCGCAACGGCCCTGCTGTTGATCTGCGACGCGTGGTTCGACGTGTCTCTCGCCTTCGGCACCCCGGAGATCTGGCTGTCGTCGGCACTGGCCGTGTTCGCCGAACTCCCTCTGGCCTTCTATCTGATCCGCCGGGTGACGGGGATGATCTCGCTGGCGCAGTGGCCCTCCGCGAAGGCGGAGGCGTGCAATGACGAGCAGGCCACCGACCGGGACGCCTGACGGATCCGCCGCACGGCGGCCACCTGCACCGCCGGGGTTCAGCCCGTGCGCTGATCCGCCGCGGGCGTCACATTCTCCGGATGCGGATACGAGGGCGCCACCCGCAGCAGGCGGGCCGCCCAGGCAGGCAGATGCCAGTTCCACGGGCCGAACAGCGAAACCAGCGAGGGAACCAGCAGCATCCGCACGATGGTCGCATCCAGCAGGATGCCGATGCCAAGGCCCGTCGCCAGCGTCTTCAGATCGGTGCCGGGGCCGGAGGCGAGCGCGGCGAAGGCGAGGAAGAGGATCAGGGCGGCGCTGGTGACCAGCCGGCCGGTGCGGCCGAGGCCCTCGATCACGGCGGCGTCGGTGGAGCGGCCGGTGTCGTACTCCTCCCGGATGCGGGAGAGGATGAACACCTCGTAGTCCATGGACAGTCCGAACAGGAACGCGAAGACCATCAGCGGGATCCAGAACGTGATCGCGCCGGTGGCCGCGATGCCGAAGACCGTGTCGGACCCGTGACCGTCCTGCCAGAAGATCACCATCAGGCCGAGGGTCGCCGCGAGGGAGACCAGGTTCAGCAGGACCGCCTTGAGCGGCAGCAGCAGCGAGCGGAAGGCGCGCACCAGCAGGACGTACGTCAGCAGCGCGATGATGGTGAGCATCAGTGGGAAGTTGCCGTAGACGGCATGCATGAAGTCGATCTGTGCCGCGCCGATGCCGGCGACACCCAGGACGCCGGGCAGTCCGTCCGCGGCGGTCTTGACCCGTTTGACCACGCCCACGCTCTTGGAGTTCACGGTCTCGTGGTCGGGGATGACGACGACGACGCTCTGCCCGGCGCGGTCGCCTGCCGGTCCGGACGGCACGAACACGCTGCTCACACCGTCGATGCCGGCGAACTTCGCGGCGGCCGTGCGGGCCTGGTCGGTGCGGACCAGGACCTCCATGGGGGTCAGGGCGCCGGTCGGCACGCCGCCGCGTTCCAGGGTCTGCAGGCTCTCGTAGGCCGGGCCGCTCCTGGCCAGTGACTCGGAGGAGGCGAGACCGATCTTGATGCCGAGGAAGACTCCGGTCAGTGCGAAGAGTGCGCCCAGCGCCGTGGCGGCGGCGATCCAGCGGCGCCGTACGACAGCAGTGGTCCACCGGCTCCAGAAGCGGCTGGCCCGGTTCTCGTGCCGGATCTTCGGCCAGTCGGCCCTCGGTCCGATGCCGCCCAGGATCGCCGGGGTGAGCGTGAGCGTCGTCAGCACGCTGGCCAGGGGGATGAGTGCTCCGCCGTAGCCCATGCTCCGCATGAACGGGACCGGCAGGACGACCAGTGCCAGCAGTCCGATCGCGACGGTGACGCCGCTGAACAGCACGGCGTGCCCGGCGCGTTCCATCGCGACGACGACCGCGTCGTGGTTGTCCCGACCGTGGTCGCGCTCCTCGCGCCAGCGGGTGACGAACAGCAGTGAGTAGTCGATCGCCACGCCCAGGCCGATGAGGGCGACCAGGAACTGCACGATGAACGACACATCGGTCGCATAGGTGAGCGGCAGCAGCATCACGAAGGTCGCGAGGATCGACACCGCGGCCACCACCAGCGGCAGCAGGGCCAGGAAGGACGCGAACACGAAGGCGAGCACGGCCAGAGCTCCGACGGCACCGAGAAGCGTCTCCCCGAGGACGCCCGGCCCGCCGCCGTTGTCGCCGCCGGAGGCCAGCACGTCCTCCCCCGTCACGCCGACCGCAGATCCCGCCGGCACGGCGTGCTGCGCGGCCGACCGGATGGGATCGGTCAGCAGCTTCTGGCTGGGTGACGGGTTGAACCGGTAGAACACCAGGGCGTAGGCCGTGCGGTCGTCCTTCGTCCGGAACGCCTTGTCCCCGGTGTTCGCCTCGTCGATCACCCGTAGGCCGGGGGCGGCTGTGCCGACGGCCGTGAACGCCCGCCCGACGTCCTTCTCGTGACCGGTGACCGTCTGCCCTGCGGGGAGCGTGACGGAGACCAGATAGGGGTTCGTGTCGCCGCCGCTGCCGAAGGCGCGCTCGATGCGGTGGGCCGTCACCGTGCCGGGCTGTCCGGGCAGGGAGAAGTCGATCGTCAGCCGGTTGGTCGTCCGGCCCGCCAGGAGGATGCCGGCGACGAGCACCAGTCCCCAGAACCCCACAACCGCCTTGCGATGCCGCAGAACGAACTCGGCCCACCGCCGCATGCCCGGGCCCTCCCCACGTTGTAGGTTGCGGGAGTTTAGCGCTATGCACCCTTCCTTCACTATCAGGCGAATCGATGACTTTTGATGCGTTCCAGTGCCGTGTCGCCCGGAGCAGGGGCTGCCCGCGCCGGAGACGACCGCGGCGCAGCCAGTCGCCGCCTCCACCCGCCTCACGTGCGTGGCGGTCCATGGTCAAGGCCCGGGTTGCCGCGCCGTCTCGATGCTGAGCTGTGCGCCCAGTTCTGCGAAGCCCAGTGCCGCCGCAACCCGTCGGGATGCCGTACGCCGTGCGCGCCATCGCGGCAGCAGCCCGGCAGCGAGGGCGTGTGCGACCGTTGCGGAGCCCGTCGCCCGGCCAAATCCGCGCCCTCGCGCCGGTGGTGCGGTCGGTGCGCTGATGTGGACGGTTCTGCCCGGCCAGATTCGGTTCCGGCGGCGGCGACCACCTGACCGCGTTCGCGGACCACGAACACGGGCGACGTGATCTCGCCCAGCCCGGCCGCACCGGCGTCCTCGGGTCCTGCCACCTCTTCCAGTAGCCTCAACTCCCGATCTCCGGCGGGCAGTTGAGCCACATCCGACACGCCGGGTGCACCGGCCGGAAGCGCTCCGGGGGCAGGTACGACAACACCGCCGGGACCGAGCACTCTGCTCACGGGCAGCACCGTACGCACCGAATCCGCGTCCACGACGGCCTGCACCGGAAGTCCCCGCAGTGCCTCGCGCACGGTGGCAGCGGCGCTTTCGCTGGGCGCGGTCACGATCGCAGATCCGCCCAAAGCCACTACGCCGACCCAGCCCGCCGGGCACATCCCGGATTCCAGGGCGGTCGCACGGGATCCCCCAGCCACCGCCGATCCAGACGTCGGCCTCGGCCCGTCGCAGCAGGGTCAGGACCGACAGCACGTCTTCAACAGTCATCCCTTGTCGGAGGTTGGACGGGGTCTCGTGGTGCCGCGAGCGAATTCCCACGACCTGCGGCCGGCGGCGCTTGCATGTGAGAGGGAGCACCATGATTGGCTGGCCCCGGGCAGTGCGACAACACACCGGAGGGTACGCAGCATGAGCAGTGGCTACAGCTACGAGTACAAGGTCGTCAGTTTCCGGGAGTCGCTGATCGGTGACGCGCTGGACAGCGACAAGCTGGAGAAGGTTCTCAACAAGCATGCCGAGGACGGCTGGGGCCTGAAGGCGATCACCTCCGCCGATGTCAAGGGGCGCATCGGCCCCGGCGCGGTCGAGGGCCTGCTCCTCACCTTCGAGCGGCCCCGCGCCTAGCGCCGGCTGCATCACGGCTGTCAGCTCTGCGCGACCGCGGCGTTGAGAGCTGCGGCGCGCAGGGCGGCCGCCACGCGTGCGACCGGTTCGGTGGGTGGGTGCGGGAGGCGGGCGAGGAGCAGCCGCCGTTGCTCTTGGGGGCCGCCGCGGACCGGGAGGATGCGTACGCCTGGCGGCGCGGCGGGGGCGAGTGTCGCGGGCACGGTGGTGAGGCCGCAGCCGGCGGCGACGAGGTGGAGCTTGGCCAGCCAGTCGCGGGCGGTGTGGGCGATCTCGGGTCGCTCGTCGAGGCCGGGCCACACGCCCATCAGCCGGTCCTGACCTGAGCCGGCGCTCCCGATCCAGCGCTGCCCGCGCAGGTCGGCGACGTCGACGAAGTCGCCGCGGGCCAGGGGATGGCCGACGGGCACCGCGAGATGCAGGGCACGTTCGCTGAGCGTCTGCAGGGCGAGCGGGGGCGACTCGGTGTCGGGCGGGCGGAACGGCGGCGTCGAGGCCAGGAGGGCGAGGTCCAGGGTGCCGGCCCGCAGGGCGCGCACCAGCGCCGGTGTGGTGCCTTCCCGGCTGACGACGTCGAGTCCCGGGTCCGTGCGGCGCAGTGTGGCCAGGGCCGTGGGGAGCAGGACGGCTCCCGCGCTGGGGAACCAGCCGAGGCGGACCGTGCCGGACTGCTCGGGCAGGCCGGACAGTTCGCGCGCGGTCGCATCGATCTCGCCGAGCACGGTCGTCGCCCGACGCATCACGATGCGGCCGGCCGCGGTCAGGCGTACTCCGTCGCGCCGCCGTTCCAGCAGCTCCGCGCCTGCTGCCCGTTCGATCGCGGCGATCTGCCGGGACACCGCGGACTGGGTGTAGCCCAGGGTTGCGGCGGCCGCGGTGAAGGTTCCCTCTTCGGCCACCGCGCGCAGGACGCGCAGCGCGGTCAGCGACACATCCGTGAAGTCCATGACGATTGCGCATACTAGCTGTGCCCGACTTTCGTTGGACTCATGGACCGGTCCGTCTCTAGCGTGGCATGCATGAACGCTTCGCGAATCGCTCTCGTCACCGGCGCCAACCAGGGGCTGGGCCGTGCACTGGCCGAGGGGCTGGCAGCTCGGATGAATCCGGACGACCTGGTGCTGCTCACCGGCCGCGACCAGCGGCGCGTGGCGGACGCCGCCGACGCGGTGGCGCAGTTGCCCGGCACCCGCAGCCAAGTTCAGGGCCGGGTCCTGGACGTCAGCGACACCGGCGCCGTCACCGCGCTCGCCGAGGAACTGCGCGCCCGGTACGGCGGTGTCGACGTCGTGATCTCCAATGCGGTCGCGCGTGTGCTGCCGGAGGAGTCGCAGGCCGCGCGGGCCGACGAGTTCATCGACGTCTCCAACACCGCCACCCACGCGATCCTGCGCTCCTTCGGGCCGATCCTGCGGGCGGGCGGCAGACTGCTGGTGGTGGCCAGCAGCCTGGGCACCCTCGGCCACCTCGACCCGCGGCTGCACCACCTGTTCGACGGTGCGAGCCTCGACCAGGTCGAGTCCGCCGTCGAGTCCTGGCGCAGCCGGATCCACGACAAGACCGCCGAGGAGGCGGGCTGGCCCCGCTGGCTGAACGTGCCCTCGAAGGTCGCCCAGATCGCCGCCGTGCGCGCGGTGGCCGCCGAGCGCCGCGAGCGCGACCTCGCCACCGGCACCCTGATCGCTTCCGTGTGCCCCGGCATGGTCGACACCGCCACGTCCCGCCCGTGGTTCAGCGACTACAGCCACGCCCAGTCGCCCGCCCGGGCCGCCCGCGCCGTGCTCGACCTGGTCTTCGCCCAGCACGTCGATCCGGCGCTCTACGGCGAGTTGGTGCGCTTCGGCAAGGCCCTGCCCTGGCACGACGGCACACCTCTGGTCGAACAGGACCGGCTGCTCACGCCCTGAGCGCGTGGGGTGCGCTGCCGTACAGGGAAGGCGTGCGAACTGCTGGACCTGGTCACCGCGTTCGGCGCCGCGACGGGGGACAGGACTGGAGCCGGGCCCGAGCACCAGCGCCGCCGGTCCAGCGGCGCATGCCGGCCCGCCCCGGACAGGCTGACGTCATCCGCGTGCCGTGTCCGGCCTGGTCCCGGGGGCCGAGCAGCGCATGCCCGCCGTTCCCGCACGGGAGGGCCTCCTCGGCGCCCTCGCGGGAGGGCGCGTCAGCGTTGGGCCACGGCCGCGACACTGCCCCCGTGCTCGCGCCAGGCCTGCTCGCGCAGTTCGGCCGACAGCAGCAGTTCCACCGCTGTGCAGGCCAGCGCCTCCGTCGCGGCGAGCAGCACGCGGCGGGCGCGGTCGGAGGCTGCGGCGGTGGCGAACTCGGGGGTGTGGTCGGAACCGTCCGGGTCCATGATCGCGACGAAGGGGTGGATCGCGGGCACTCGTCCGCTGACGTTGCCGATGTCCGAGGAGCCCAGGAAGACGCCGGGTGCCGGCGGTGTGAGGTCGATGCCCGCGCGGGCCAGGTGTTGGGCGAACCGCCGAGACAGGGGCGCGCTGTCGCGGAAGTGCTCGTAGCGCGGTGTGGCCCGTCCGAAGGTGACCGTGGTGCCCATCGCGCGGGCCACGCCCTGTGCGCAGGTCAGCACCTCGCCCGCCAGGTCCTCCAGAGCGGCCGTCGTCGCGGCGCGCAGTCCGAGCAGGCCTTCCGCGTACTCGGGGACGATGTTCGTCGCCAGGCCGCCGTCGGTGATGATGCCCTGGACGTGCGACCCCTGCGGCAGGCGCGGTCCGATGGCGGCGAGGGCGTTGAACAGCTGGATGAGGGCCGCGAGGGCGTCGATGCCCTCGGTGGGGTTCCCGGTGGGATGGGCGGCGCGGCCGTGGAAGCCGATGCGGTACTGCGTCTGGGCGGTCAGGGGCGCCCACTGCCAGTTGTGGACGCCGGGATGGAACATCAGGGCGGCGTCGACGTCGTCGAAGACGCCCGCCTCGGTCTCGGTGACCTTGCCGCCGCCGCCCTCCTCCGCGGGCGTGCCCACGGCCCACACGGCCCCTGCGCCGTCCCCGAGGACGGCCCGTGCCGCGAGCGCGGCGCCGAGGCCGGCCGCGGCGATCAGGTTGTGGCCGCAGGCGTGCCCCAGCCCGGGCAGGGCGTCGTACTCCAGGAGGAGGGCCACTGCCGGCCGGCGCACGGTGCCGGACCGCGCGGCGAAGGCGGTGGGCAGTCCGGCGAGCTCCCGCTGCACCGTGAATCCCTCGCGTTCCAGTTCGCCGCTCAGCAGCCGCACCGCCCGGTGTTCCTCGAATCCGTACTCGGGGTCGGCGTGCAGGGCCAGGGCGACCTCCCACAGCCGCTCCGCGCGGGCGTCCACCTCCCTGATCACGCGTCCGAGCGCCTCGTCCACCGCGTCCGCCACACCGGCCTCCCGAGGTTTTCCAGGTACGTGTGTGTCTCTGTGCGAGTTCCAACAACTCGGCGTCCCACACCGTTAACCCGCTGCGGGACGGGGCACTCGGGGGCTCCGGCGGATCCGGACGGGGAGCCGCCGCTTCTTGGCTGGAGGTGAACAGGATGGGACACGGTGGAAACGTCATCGACGAGCTGATGACCGATCACCGGGAGGTCGAGGAGATCTTCGGCCGGATCGAGGCACTGCCGTCCGGTGACAAGGACCGCAAGGTGTACGCCGACCAGGCCACGATGGAACTGGTCCGGCACTCGGTGGCCGAGGAGGAGTATCTGTACCCGGCGGTGCGGGAACACCTCGTCAACGGCAACACCATGGCGGACCGGGAGATCGAGGACCACTCCGGGGCCGAGCAGATCATGAAGGACCTGGAGAGCTGCGACGCGGACGACCCCGAGTTCGACCGTCTCGTGGGGAGGCTGATGAGCGAGGTACGCGCGCACATCGCCGACGAGGAGGAGAACCTCTTTCCCCAGCTGCGCACGGCATGCTCGGCGGAGGCCCTCGACAAGCTGGGAGACAAGATCCGCCAGGCCAAGAAGCTGGCGCCGACCCGGCCGCATCCCTCCGCACCCGACACACCTCCGGCAAACAAGCTGCTGGCACCGGGGGCCGGACTGGTCGACCGGATGCGCGACGCGCTGAGCGGGCGCGGAAAGCACGACTGACGGGACGGACCGCCACCGGACGGCCTGGTCTCAGACGGGCTGTCCCGCCCTGAGCAGGCTCATCAGCTGCTCCTGATGAAGTGCGGTCACCGGGGCGAGCAGGTCGGGGTGACGCAGCAGGGCCGCTGCCCTGCGGTCGCTCTCGTCGGGGGCCACCAGGCGCCGGAACACGGCAGGAGTTCCGGCGGCGTGGCTGCCCTCGGCGAGAGCGGCCACGGCGCGACCGGCCAGTTCCGGGTCGCTCAGCAGACAGGCCGCCCAGCTGGCCACTACCTCGTCGACCCAGGTGCGCCAGGCGTGGGCGTCCGTGTCGTGGTGGCCCGGGTCGTCCGCGCCGGCGATCCAGTCGAGCCGGGCGGATCCTCCGGGGCCCGCCATGCCGACCAGGGCCGCGTCCACCGGGGTGGGGTAGCGCAGCCAGGCCGCGACCGTCACTGCCTGGCGGGCCTGGACCTCGCACAGGGCCGAGGCCAGTGCGCCGCCGCCCGAGGGGTAGGCGCAGGTCAGCCACTGGGCGGTCGCCGCGATGAGCGGAGAGAGGTCTGCGAGCACTGCGGGGGCCGTCCGTACTGCGTGGGGAGAGCAAGGGCTTGGGAAAAAGGTAGCTCGCCGGCTCGGGCAGGGACATGCCCGCATCCGGTCCGGTGACGTGGCATCGACCACAGCGGCGCGGGAACCCGGTGGGTCTCTGCACGCGCCCACCCCTTGGAGCAGGTCATGAGTCTTCTGCGTCTGGTCGGCCGCCCCATGCTCGCCTCCATGTTCGTCTCCGGTGGTCTGAACACGCTCCGCGCTCCCGAGGAGGTCGCTCCGGTGGCCGAACCCGTCGTCCAGCCGGTCACCGAGCGGGTCGACGCCCTGCCGGACCGTACCGAGCAGGTCGTACGGCTCAACGGGGCCGTACAGGTGGTGGCGGGGCTGCTGCTGGCGAGCGGCCGGCTGCCGCGGCCCGCCGCGCTGGCCATCGCGGCCACGCTGGTGCCGACGACGCTCGCGGGTCACCGCTTCTGGGAGGCGGACGACCCCGAGGAGCGCGCCCAGCAGCGCATCCACTTCTTCAAGAACCTGTCGATGCTCGGCGGTCTGCTGATCGCCGCCGACGACACCGCGGGTGCTCCCTCGCTGGCGTGGCGCGGTCGGCACGCCGCCCATGATCTGCGGCGCGACGCCCATCTGGTACGCCGGTCCGTGCGGGCCACGGCCCGGCCCGCCGCCGCCGTCGGCGGTGTCCGGGCCCGGCTGGCCCGCTGATCACCTCAGCCGCGGGCGAGGAACCGCTCGAGGGTGGTGGTCAGCTCCGCCGGTTTCTCCACCGGCAGTTCGTGACCGGCGTCGATGATGCGGACCTCGGCGTCCGGGTAGGCCTTCGCCATGCGCAGCATCTGCCGCACCGGCAGCTGGATGTCGTGGTAGCCGTGGATCAGCAGGGTGGGGACGCGGATCTCCCCGACCCGGTCCAGGACGTCGAAGGCGCGCATGGCGCCGTAGAGCGTCATGACGACCTCGCGCGGGGTGGCGGCGGACGCCTTGATGTGGGCGCGGACCTCCTCGCGGGGATAGCCGGGGGCGAAGGCGCGCTGGATGTTGGTGGCGACGAACAGCTTGTAGGGGACGAGCGTGGAGGCCGCCATCAGCAGGCCCCGGCCGCGGCTGTAGGTCATGCGGGCGATGGAGCCGACCAGCACGAGGCGTTCGACGCGCTCGGGGTGGTCGAGGGTGATGGTCTGCGCGATCATGCCGCCCATCGAGTGGCCCACCAGGACGGCCCGTTCCACCTCGAGGTGGTCGAGGAGGGCGAGGACGTCGGCGGCCAGTTCCGCGACGGTGGGCACCCCCGCGCCGCTGCTGTCGCCGTGGCCGCGCAGATCGAGCCGGATCACCCGGCGCTTCTCGGCGAAGTGTGTCATCTGGTGGTCCCAGCGATGCCGGTCGGCCGTCCAGCCGTGGATGAACACCAGGGGCACGCCGTCGCCGTCGCGGGGGCCCTCGTCGTCGTACGTCAGCGCTGCGCCGTCGACTTCGAGCTGCGGCATCGTGCCTCCTGGAGAACAGTGCGGTTACTGGCGAGTACGTTAGCGGTCGGCGGGGCCCTCGTCACCGGCGTTCGCCGAGGAAGTCGAGGATGTGCCCGAAGACGTCGAGGGCGGCGCCCCGGCCGAGGAAGGTGTCCAGGTGGCCGTAGCCGGGGATCTCGGTGTAGGTCACGTCCAGGTGCGGGTGGCGGCGGGCGAGGACGTCACGGCACAGCTGCTGGGAGTCCAGCCAGAGGCCGTTGTCGCTGCCCGCCAGGAGCAGCAGCGGGGTGTCGATGCGGCCGGCGGCGTCCAGTGCGTTGGGGGGAAGGGCCGCGTAGCGGTGGTCGGTGTCGTGCCAGCGGACCACCGTGCGGGCCAGTTCGATGCGGCGCAGGTGCGGCAGGATCCACAGGGGGGCGGGGCCGAGGAGTTCGGCCAGCCGGTTGTGGGTGGTCTCGGTCAGGTGCTCGTGGACGAAGAGCGAGGCGCCGGTGCCCCATGCCGAGTGGTGCAGGATCTGGCAGGTGGGGTCGGGGCAGTCGGCCTTGCGGGAGGCCAGCGCGAACAGGGGCGTGTACCTGGACCGCAGGCCTACCGTGCGGAAGTCGACGGGGATGTGGTCGAGGCGGGACTTCAGGAGTTCCGCGGCCAGGGACATGCGCAGCGAGGTGCGGCCGGCGAGTTTCGGCGTGAGGAACACGCCCTGCGCGACCACGCCCGCCAGGCCCGGGACCAGGCCCGCCGTCATGCTCAGGGACAGGGTGAGGGCGCCGATGCAGTGGGCGAGGGCGAACAGCGGGCGGTCCTCTCCGATGCGGGCGCGGATGTGGGAGACGGCGGCGGGGATGTCGTACAGGGCGACGTCGTCGTAGGTGTACTTCCGGCTGGTGGCGTTGTACGGCAGGCGGCAGCTGCCGCGCCAGTCCAGCAGCCAGGGCTCGTAGCCGTCGTCGAGCAGGACGTCGACGAGGTTGCGGATCTCGGGCAGCAGGAACATGTCGGCGGAGGCCGTGTGTCCGTGCAGCAGGAGCACCGCGGGGCGGTCCCGCTCGCCGGTGTCGATGCGGGTCAGGCCAAGGCGGATGCCGTCCCCGGCGTGGAAGGGGATCTCCTCAACTCGCTGCGGGTCGAGACGGTGGTGCAGGGGGCGCAGGGCGGAAGTGGTTCTCACCTTGCGGAGGGCGGGCCTGGTGGCGGGTTTGGTCGCCTTGAAGATCATCGGTTGTGCTCCGTGGGGTGCGGGGTGCGGCGCAGGTCGAGGAGGTCGGCGGCGGCCCGGGTGAAGGGGCCGAGCAGGCCGCGGCCCATCTGGAGGCCGAACCAGGCGAGCCAGGTCAGCTTGGCGGCGCGCTGCTCCCGAGCGGTGAGACGGGGGTCGACCTGGATGCCGTCGATCTGGTCGCGTACGTAGCTGTCCGCGGGCACGACCAACTCGCCGGCCAGGAGGGCGGGTTCACCCTCGCGTCCGATCTCGACGGTCAGGGCTCGGGTCTGGCGCCAGAGGTCGCGGCGGGCGCGGGCGTGCTTGCGGCCCTCCAGCCACCAGCTGCCGCCGTCCGCGTCGCGCAACAGCAGCCGGTAGCGCAGGAGTTGGTGGATCAGGCCGTGGTGTTCGGGGATGCCCTCCTCGGGGCGGATCCACACGTCGCCGCGTTCCACGGTGAGCGGCTCGGGGTGGACGGCCGGGCAGGTGAGGTGTCCGCGAACGTCGATGCGGCGCTCGGTGACGAGTTGGTGCATGCTCGCGATGGAGAGCGTGAGGGCCATCGAGCAGGGCGTGTCGGCGGCGGCCGCGACCGGGCCCAGATGGCCCTCGGTGGTCTCGGTGAACCAGAGGTGGGGCTGGTCGTCCTTGTGCGGCAGCCGGGCCAGTCCGTCGCCTGCCAGCCGCTCGAACGTCTTGAGCTGTGCGCGGGCGTCGTAGCGGGTGGCCGGGGGCAGGCCGAGGGCCTCGACGAGGTGGGCGGTGCGGTCTGCGGTGGCCGCCGGTCCCTTGAGGGTCGCCTCGCACAGCTTCAGTGCGGTGGGGCTCTGCAACACCCGGGACAGGAAGGTCAGTTCGGGTATCGGTTCGGCCTGCAGGCGGGCCAGGGTGTCGGTGCGCCAGTCGTCCCAGTCCTTGACGCGCACGTGCATGCCGCCCAGGGCCATGTCCTGTACGACGTCGTCGAGCGTGTTGGGTACGCCGGTCAGGTTGTAGTCGAAGCCCCAGGCGTCCGGTTCGCAGATGACGCCGACCGCGACTCGGCTGACCCAGTCCACCGGGGCGACGTTGAGGTATCGGAAGGCGGGCACGGTGCGGAAGCGGCCGAAGGCCGACACCAGGCCGCTGGAGAGGTCCTGGGGGTTGTAGGCGCCGGTCTTGGTGTGGCCGCCGATGCCGCCCGGGCGCAGCGCGGTGACGATGAGGCCGTGGTCGCGGGCGCGGCGCAGCGCGACCTCCGCGGCCCACTTGGTCTGGTCGTAGCCCGCGATGAGGCGGTCGGCGTGGGCCAGCGGGTCGTCCTCGCCCATGGAGGTGATGCCGACCTCGTTGAAGACGGCGATGGAGGAGATGTGGTGCAGGGGTTTGGGGCGGCCGGCGGCCGCCAGTTCGGCCAGGGCGAGGGTGCCGAGGACGTTGCTCGCGCGCAGTGACGGGTAGCCGCGCAGGAAGTCCACGGCCGCGGCGACGCCCACGATGCCGTCCAGTTCATGCGCGAGCTCGTTCCACCGCTCCTCGCTCAGGCCCAGCCGCGGGCGGCGGATGTCGCCGGGCAGCACGGTGATGCGGCGGCGGACCTCCTTCGACCAGGGCAGCCGGTAGCTGCGCAGGGCCTCCCCGAGCCGGGTCTGGGACGCTGCCTCGTCGGCGGCGCGGACCAGGCAGTACACATGGGCGTCGCTGTGGCGCAGCAGGTCCAGGAGCATATGGCTGCCGAGGAAGCCGGTCGCGCCGGTGAGCAGGATCCGGCGGGGCGGCAGCGGCTCGGGAGCGGCGATGAACGGGAGGCGGTCGGCGAGGGCGAGGTCGGCCAGGATCTGGTCGAGGTCTTCACGGCGGGCGGTGGTGTGCGGCGCGCGGACAGGCTCGGCCGACCCTGCGGCCGGAGGCGGTGACGTGCGGGGAGAAGGGACGGGCAGCGCAGTCGTCGTCCCGGCCGTCGGCAGTACAGCGGTGCTGACCGTGGGGGCAACGGCTCTGATTCCGGGGATCCGTGCCCAGCGGCGGGCGAGGCTGCTGGGGCGGGCGTCGGCGAACACCTCGTCCAGATCGACCTCGATGCCCAGTTCCTCCTCCAGCTCCGCCACGAGTTCCACCGCGTTCACGGAACTGCCGCCGGCGTCGAAGAAGTCGGCGTCGGGCGCGAGCCGGCCGTCGGGCAGATGGCGGCCGGCCGCCGCGGCGATGACGGCGGCCAGCACATCGACGTCCGGGGCCGGATCCATGGCGGGCGGCCCGTCCGCGGCGGTGGCGGAGTGCGCGGGCACGGCAGCCGGCACGACCCTCGCCAGCAGGTCGGCCACACTCAGACCGCCTCCGCCGCGCTCGATCGACTCCGCCGTCGCCCGCTGACCGGCGTACGCCGACGCGTCCTCGTTCGTCTCACGCATGAGCGCCCCTCACCATGTCGGCAACCACGTCCGCGGTTCCTCTCCTCGTGCTGTCTGCTTCGTCACCGGTCACTGCTGCCAGGAACGGAACGCCCGCAGGTGTTCGGGCGTGACCACGCACTCCAGGTGCTCGTCGTCCTGCGCTCCCCCACCCAGGGCGGCCAGCAGCCGACGGGCCGGTGCGTTGCGTCCGGTGCGCCGCGCGGTCAGCCTGACCTTGGTGCAGCCGAGGTCCTCGGCGCGGTCGGCCAGCCACTGCAGCAGGCGTTCCTCGACGCCCCGGCCCAGGGCGCGGCAGCTCATCAGCCAGGCCGGTACGTCGAGTCGGTCGCCGTCCGCACGCAGGGCGAGGAGGGCGATCTGACCGTAGTCACCGAACCGGTCCCGGGCCGCCGCCGTCCACACCTCGCCGTGCTCGCGCCAGCGAGCGACGTCGAGACCGTCGTCGGAGCGCGGGTGGAGGGTGAACTGGTTGGTGCGGCGCACCAGTTGCTCGGCCCGCGGTACGTCGGTTGCGGTCAGGGGCCGGATGTCGACCTCCAGTTGCAACCCCGCCAGGAACGCCTCGAAGCCGGCCTGCTCGCGCTCGGTGTCCCGCTCCCGTTCCTGTTCGTAGAAGCGGGCGCGCAGCGCGTCCTCGGACGTGGCGGCGAACGGCACCAGCGGCCACAACCGCCCCAGAAACGCCTCGAGTTCGGGGGTCGGCGGGCAGGTGACCGAGAGCACCTGCGGAAGCGCCGAGCGGACCTTGGCGATCTCGACGGGGTTGTCGTCGAGGAACAGGAAGCTGTCCAGGCCGAGGTTGAGCGTGCGCGCCGCCTCGGCGAGGCGGTCCGGCTTGGGGCCCCAGGCTGCGGACAGCGCGCTGAAGTGTTCCGGCTTCAGCATGCTGTCCGGGCGGTCCAGGACCGCGCGTACCATCTCTTCGTCGTTGTTGCTGACCAGCACCAGCAGCGCGCCGGCCGCCCGCCACTCGAGCAGCCTGCGTGCCAGCAGGGCCCGGGGACCGGTCAGGTCCACCGCGCCGGGACCGATCTCTCCGGCCACCCCGCCCCACAGGGTCTCGTCGCCGTCCACCGCGATCACCTTCGGCGCGGGGCGGCGCACGGCCCGCACGACCTCGGCCAGGCGCAGGGCGACGACCGCCTGGAACCGGGGCGTGAAAGGAAGGTGGGCCAGGCGCTCGGTGCGTTCGTCGAAGCGCTCCTCGGCGGAGTGCAGGCTGGACCACTCGCCGGGGCCGAGTACGGCTGTCGCGGGCAACTCGGCGAGCTCGGCGGCGAGTTCACGCTCCCAGCGCCGCAGGCGCTCCGGGGTGTGCGCGGCGGGCAGGAAGCCGACGATCACCGGCTTACGGGTACGCTCGGCCAAGGCCCGCAGGGCTGCGGGGTAGGCGGTGCGCAGCTCGGTGAGCAGCGCGTCGTCCACCGGCCCGAACCGCTCCAGGTCCGCCGCCCGCAGCAGCACCACGCCCACTGCCGTCGCCGGGTCGGCGAAGACACCGGACGGATCCCGCAGGCCGGCCAGCACCTGGTGGTACGGGGCTTCCGCGACGGTCGTCGCCGTCCCGTCCCGTGCCCCGTCGTTGAAGGCCGCCTCGCACATCAGGGGCAGATGGCCGAGGGCGAAGGTGGCGGCGAGGGCGACGGAGGGTCGCGGGGCGGCAGGAGTCGTACCCACCGGCCCCGAGGCGTCCTCGGCCGTCTGTGCGAGCAGCCGCACCAGTTCCTCCCCCAGCCCGGCGGCCGTGGCCGTGTCGAGGATGTCGAGGTTGTGGTCGAGCCGGATGCGGCCGGCCTCCGGTGTCACGGTGATCATGAGGTCGAGGTCGGAGTAGCCGGTTCCCACTGGCAGCACGTCCAGGCCGGTGAGCCTGCCCGCGGCCCGGACGTAGTTGAAGTACACCTCCACCAGCGGCGCGTCGGGCCGGTACAGGCCCTGCTTGGCCAGCACCGGCAGGACGTCCGAGAACATCGCCCCCTTGGTGAGGATCTTCTCCAGGCGGCTGTCGGTGCGGCGCAGCACGTCCTCGATCCGCTCCTGCGTCCTCGCCTCGGCGGGGAAGGGCACCGGTACGCCGAAGAAGCCCACCGCGTCGAACGCGTCGGCGTGGATCCGGGTGTCGACCGGCACGGCGAGGACGAAGCGTTCCCGTTCCCGCAGTCTGGCCAGCAGCACGGTCAGGGTGCCCAGGCAGAAGGCGGCGGGTGTCACGGCGAGGCTGCTCGCGGCCGCCGACACCTGTTCCATGAGGCCGTCGGGGATCGCCACGCTCACGCTGCCGGCCCGGTAGGAGCGTGCGGCCGGACGCGGGCGAGTGAGCGTCAGGTCGAGGCGCTCGCTGCCGTGGAAGGCCTCGCGCCACTCCGCCGCACCGGTTCCGGGACCCTCCGCCGGTTGCTGCGCCTCGATCAGCAGGTCCAGGTCACGGTTGGTGACCGTGCCCGTGAGGGCGGTGCCGGACAGTTCGGTGTCGATCTCGGCGGCCACCAGCAGCAGGGACTGCAGGTCGCTGACCGCGTGATGGGCGCCGTACAGCAGGATCTGGCCGCGCTCACCGCCGTCGAGGAGTTCGAACCGCCACAGCGGGGGCTGCCCGAGGTCGAACGGCGGCTCCAGCAGCTCGCGCAGCCGGTCGGCGGCGTCGAGTTCGTCGGCGGCGGGTACGGCCGTCCAACGCAGCAGCGGCCCTGCGGGTTCCCGCTCCACCCGCAGTTGCCTGCCTGCCTCGCTTCCGGTGACGATCGCGGTGCGCAGGGCCGCGTGCCGGGCGGCCAGGCGGGTGAGGATGCCGGTGAGCGTGGCACGGGTGGTCGCGTGGGTGAGCCGTACGGCGAGGCCGACGGCATGGGCCGCAGCCGGCATGTCCGGCCGGGCGCTGCGCAGCAGACGCACGACGTCGCGGGTGGCCGGGCGCTGTTCGCTGTCCGGCACTTCGCCGGCCGCTTCGGGCCGGGGCGCCACCGTGCTGCGTTCGGGCAGGGCGGTGGCCAGGGCCTGGGCGAGGCCCCGGATGTCGGTGGCCGAGAAGACCGCGGCGGAAGGGAGTTCGACGCCCAGCTCGCGGGCGAAGGCGTTGCGCAGCCGCACCAGCATGAGCGAGTCCAGGCCCAGTTCTTTCAGGGCCGTGGTGGCCGAGGCGTCGACGGCGCCGCCGGAGACCTGGCCGACCCTGGTACGCACATATGCCTCGAGCCGTTCCGTGCGCTGTTCGTGCGTGGCCGCCGTGAACACCTGCTGGACCAGGTCGTCGGAGCCTTGCGGGCCCGTGGAGACCGTTGCCAGGTCGGCGAGGAGGGGGCGGGTGCGTGCCGCGTCGGGGTCGAGGGCGAGCAGTTCCCAGTCCAGGGCGAGGGGGGCGAGTTGGCGGCGTTCGGTGGCCAGGACCCGGTCGAACAGTTCGCCGCCCTCGGCGGGAGTGAAGGCGACGAGGCCCGAGCGGCCGGTTTCGGTGGCCCGGGTGGCGTCGGCGGCGACCATGCCGACGCCGGTCCAGGCGCCCCAGTCCAGGCTGAGGGCGCGCCGCCCGGCGAGGGAGAGGTGATGGGCCCAGGCGTCGAGGAAGGCGTTGGCCGCCGAGTAGGGGCTCTGGCCGGCCGAGCCGAGCAGGCCGGCCGCGGAGGCGAACAGCACGAGGTTCTCCGCCTCCGGGACCAGTTCGGTGAGCAGGCTGGTCCCCAGCACCTTCGGGGCCAGGACCTTCAGGACGCGTTCGTCGCTCAGGTTCGCCACCGTGGCGTCGTCCAGGACGCCGGCCGTGTGCACGACAGTGGTGATCGGTCCGGCTTCCCGTCGTACGGCGTCCAGGGCTTCCGCAAGGCCTGCGCGGTCGGCCACGTCGGCACGGATGACGTGCACGGTGACGCCGCGCTCCTCCAGGCCCTGGATCCAGTCCGCCGCCTCGGAGGTCGGCGCGCTGCGGCCCAGCAGGGCCAGCTTGCTGGCACCGCGCCGTGCCAGGCGCTCGGCGACGACGCGGCCGAGGCCGCCCAGACCGCCGGTGATCAGGTGGACGCCGTCCGGGGTGGCGCCGTCGCGGGCTCCGTCGTCCGGACGGGTGCGGGCCAGGCGCGGCACCATGCGGTCCGCGCCACGCAGCGCCACGAGGCGTTCGTCGTCGGCGTACCGCAGTTGCGTCCACAGGGCGTCCACGCCGTCGGTGGGCGGCAGGTCGATCAGGGTGGTCCTCAGCTCCGGGTGCTCCTGGGCGAGGGCGAGCCCGAAGCCCCAGGCCAGGGCCTGCTCGGGACGCGTCACCTGGCTGCTGTCGCCGGCTGCTTGGCTGCCGCGGACGACCGTGTACAGGCGGGGCGCCCGGCCCCGCGCCCGGTCGGTGAGCGTCCGTACCAGGTGCAGGGTGCTCAGGCAGCACAGCCGCGCCGCCTCCTGCGCGGTGCGCGCATCGCCGATCGCGGGGGCGTCGAGCGCGGACAGCTGCACGATGCGCTCGGGTGCCGTGTCCGCGAAGGCGTCGTCGAACAGACGGGTCAGATGCTGCGGATCAACCGGGTCGAGCACGTACCGGCCGGATCCCTGGACCTCGTATGCCTCGCCCCTGTGGGCGATCACATGGGGCACCGAAGCCGCGCCGAGTCGTTCGGCGAGTGCGGTGGCGACGCCCGTGTCGTCCGCCAGGATCAGCCAACTGCCCTGGGTGGGTGCCTGTTTGGCGGGCGGGCGCGGCTGCCAGCGGGTCTCGAACAGTGCGCCGTCCAGTGGGGAGAGCGCGGCGAGCTCGAAGTCCTCGACGGTGAGGAGCAGTTGCTCGTCCTCGTCGTACAGGCGCAGGTCGAGGGTTGCCCGGTCGCCGTCCACGGAGCGCAGTCGGCATGTCGTCCATACGGGAGTCGTCCTGCGCCCGGTGAAGTGCAGCCGTCCGGCTGCGACGGGTACGAAGGCCCTGCCTGCGGGTGTGTCGTGCGGCAGGGCGGCCGTGTGGAAGGCGGCGTCGAGGACGGCCGGGTGCAGCAGATGGCCGGCGGCGGGCCGCGGGGCAAGCCTTCCCCACGCGGCCGAGTCCCCGGAACGGCCCTGCTCCAGACCTCGGAAGGCCGGGCCGTACGCGATGCCGAGGGTGGCGAGTTGGGCGTACACAGTGGACGGGTCGACCTCCTGGCCGCACTGCTCGCGAACGGCAGCCGGTGCTTCGCGCTCGTCCAGGGCTCGATCGCCGCTCACCGGCGTGACACGCCCGGTGACATGCCGCTCCCAGCGCGCGGAGGCCGCGGCCGAGGCGATGGTGAAGTGACGCGAGCCCTCCTCGGCGGGCCGCAGGACCAGTTGCAGCCGCACCGGCCGCTGCGCGTCCAGACGCAGCGGAAGGTCGAAGCTGACGTCGGCCAGCGCCACTTCGCCGCCGCCCTGCACGGCCGATGCGGCCTCCAGCGCCATGTCCAGGAAGGCCGCGGCGGGCAGCCAGACCTCGCCGGTGACGCGGTGGTCGGTGAGATAGGCGAAGCGGCCGTCGCGCAGGTCGATCTCGGTCTGGAAGATGTGGCGGTCGGCCTCGTCGCTGGCCTCGATGTGCGTGCCCAGCAGCGGTGACAGGCCGCCCGCCGAGGAGGCCGGCGTGCGCCAGTGGCGTGCGCGGGCGAAGGCGTAGGTGGGCAGGTCGACGCGGCGGCCGGCCGGGAAGAGCGCCTGCCAGTCGGGGGTGTGTCCGGCCGTGTACAACTCCCCCAGCCTGCGCAGCAGGTCGTCGAGCGTGCCCTCCTCGCGGCGGAGGGAGCCGACGCTCACGGCGTCGATGTCGGCTTCGGCGGCGACGGCTTCGATGGCGGAGCCGAGCGAGGGGTGCGGGCTGAGCTCGACGAAGTACCGGTATCCGTCGTCCAGCATCCGCCGGATCGTGTCACCGAAGCGGACCGGCTCACTGAGGTTGCGGTACCAGTACCCGGCGTCCAGCCGGTCTCCCGGCACGGGCTGTGCCGTCACGGTCGAGTACAGCGGTGTCGCGGTCGGCGTACCCCGGACGGTGCGGAGGCGGTCGAGCAGTTCGTCGCGCAGCGCTGCCATCAGGGGGGTGTGCGAGGCGAAGGGGGTGGACAGCCGCCGCGCCGGGATCTGCAGCTCCTGGCACTGGCCGAGCAGCTCGCTCAGCGCGTCCGCGTCGCCGGACACGGCCGTGGACTGCGCGCTGTTGACCGCCGCGAGGAACAGCCGCCCCGTGTATGGCTCCAGCAGCTCCTCCACGCGGGTGCGCGGGAGCTCCAGGGCGAGCATGCCGCCCTTGCCGACCAGCGGTACGGCCGCCCGGGCGCGTCCGCACACCACCGCCACGGCGTCTTCGAGGGTCAGGGCGCCCGCGCTGTATGCGGCGGCGATCTCGCCCAGGCTGTGCCCGACCACGGCGTCCGGTGCGACACCCAGTGCGCGCCAGGCGGCGGCCAGCGCCGCGTTCACGGCGAACAGGGTCGGCTGCAGGTACTCGGTCCGGCCGAGCGGGGCAAGCTCTTCCGGCGCGCGCAGGACGTCCAGGACCGACCAGCCCGCCTCTCGGCGGACCGCCTCGTCCACTCGGTGCAGCTCCTCGCGGAAGGCATCCGAGTCCGTCATCAACTGCGCGCCCATACCGGGCCATTGGCCGCCGTGCCCGGCGAAGACGAAGGCCACCTTGCCGGATGGCTCCTCGCGGCGCGCCACCACGGGCCGACGGCCACCGGCCAACTCCTCCAGCTCCGCCAGCAGTTCGTCCCGGTCACCTGCCACCAGCGCCGTGCGCCGCTCGAAGTGGCTGCGGTGCCAGGCCAGGGTGTGAGCCACATCCGACAACGCCACGTCACCGGTCAGGTGCCCGGCGAGCCGTGCGGCCTGCCCGCGCACCGCGTCCTCGGTGCGCGCCGACAGCACGAAGAACCGCCTGGACGGCGCGGGTCGCCCCTCGGTGGCGGGCGGTTCGACCGGCGGCACCTCCTCCACGATCACGTGTGCGTTGGTGCCGCTGATGCCGAAGGCGCTCACTCCCGCACGCCGCGTCCGTTCGCCGCCCGGCCAGGCCACCGCCTCCCGCAACACGTGCAGGCCGCTGTCGGCCCAGTCCACATGCCGGCTGGGGGTCTCCGCATGCAGCGTGCGGGGCAGCAGCCCGCGCCGCAGCGACTCGACCACCTTGATCAGCCCGGCCACGCCCGAAGCCGCCTGCGCATGGCCGATGTTGGACTTGAGCGAGCCCAGGTACAGCGGCCGCCCGGCGGGGCGCGAGGCGCCGAAGACCTCCGCGAGGGCGTTCGCCTCGATCGGGTCGCCGAGTGTGGTGCCGGTCCCGTGGGCCTCCACGTAGTCGATGTCGGCCGGGGTGAGCCCGGACAGCTCCAGGGCCCGCCGGATCACCTGTTCCTGCGCCGGACCGTTCGGTGCGGACAGCCCCTGGCTGCGGCCGTCCTGATTCACTGCCGTCCCGCGCAGTACGGCCAGCACCTCGTCCCCGTCACGGCGGGCGTCGCTCAGCCGCTTCAGTACGACCATGCCGGCGCCCTCGGCCCAGACGGCGCCGTCGGCGGCGTCCGAGAAGGACCGGCAGCGGCCGGTCGGGGACAGGCCGCGCAGGCGGCTGAACTCCACGAAGGTCTGCGGGGTGACCATGAGCGTCACCCCGCCCGCCAGGGCCAGGTCGCACTCGCCGGAGCGCAGCGCCTGCGCCGCCAGGTGCACCGCCACCAGGGAGGACGAGCAGGCCGTGTCCACGGTCAGGGCCGGTCCGTTCAGCCCGAGCGTGTAGGCGAGCCGGCCCGAGGCCACGCTCAGTGCCGAGCCGGTGCCGACGTAGCCGTCCAGCTGGTCGAGCCCCGCCCCGGCCAGATAGTCACCGGAGAACATGCCGACGTACACACCGGTGGCGCTGCCCGCCAGCTCGCCGGGCACGATCCCGGCGCGTTCCACGGACTCCCAGGCCGTCTCCAGCAACAGCCGCTGCTGCGGGTCCATGGCCGCAGCCTCCTTCGGTGTGATGCCGAAGAACGCCGCGTCGAAGGAGTCGATGTCGTCGAGGAAGCCGCCTTCGCGGGCGTACGACTTGCCCAGGACCTCCGGGTCGGGGTCGTAGAGCGCCTCCACGTCCCAGCGCCCGGCCGGGAAGGGGCCCACCGCGTCACGGCCCTCCTCGACCAGCCGCCACAGTTCCTGCGGGGAGCCGACGGCGCCCGGCAGGCGGCAGGCTGTCGCGATGACGGCCACGGGCTCGTCGGCCGCGGCCGCCGTCGTGCGGGCCTGCTGCCCGTCCGGCACGGTGGGGCGGCGCTTCCCGTCGACCGGTGCGAGCGCGGAGGCCAGCAGGTGATCGGCGAGGCGGGTGGGAGTGGGGTGGTCGAAGAGCAGGGTGGCGGGCAGCCTGACGCCAATGCGGGTGCCGAGGCGGTTGCGCAGGTCGACGGCGGTCACGGAGTCCATGCCCAGGTCCCGCAGCGGCTGTTCGGGGCGGACAGACCGGGGCGAGGGCAGGCCCAGGGCGTGGGCTGCCTCCTCGCACACCAACTCCAGGACCCGGGTGGCGCGTTCGGTGTCGGTCAGCCGGGCGAGGCGGTCCGCCAGTCCGCGGCCGGTCTGCCGATCAGGGCGCGGCGAGGGCAGCAGGGAGGTCCACAGGGCGCCGGTGGCCGCCGCGTTGTCGCGCAGCCGGGGCAGGTCCAGGTGCCAGGCGAGCAGGTGCGGGGTGCCGCGGCGCAGGGAGAGCTCCACGAGGGCGCGGCCCTGCTCGGGGGTGAGGGCGCGGTGGCCCAGGCGGGCCATCCGCTCCAGATCGGCGTGTTCGGCGGCAAGGCCCTCGCCGGCCCAGGCTCCGAAGGAGATCGAGGCGGCGGGCAGGCCCAGCGCCCTGCGGTGGTGGGCCAGTTGGTCGAGGAAGACGTTGGCGGCCGCGTAGTTGGCCTGCCCGGCGTTGCCGACGACCCCCGCGGCCGACGAGACCAGCAGGAACAGCTCCAGCGGTAGGTCGGCCGTCAGCCGGTGCAGATGGGCTGCGCCGTCGACCTTGGGGCGCAGCACCTGGGCGAGTCGTTCGGGAGTCAGCTCGGCGATCACGCCGTCGGCGAGGACTCCGGCACAGTGCACCACACCGCGCAACGGCAAGGTGTCGCCGACGCCGGCGAGCACACCGGCCAGGGCGGTCGCGTCCGCGACATCGCAGACGGCCACCTCGACGTCGGCACCGAGTGCGGCCAGCTCCTCGATGACCTCGGCGGCCCGCGGGTCGGCTTGCCCCTGACGGGACGTCAGCAGCAGTCGGGGAACCCCGTGTTCGGCCAGCAGACGGGCTATGTGCCGGCCGACCGCGCCCAGACCGCCGGTGATCAGCACCGTGCCGTCGGTGCGCACGAGAGCGGGGCGGCCGACGAGGTCGAAAACGACGGAGCGGCCGGACACCTCCCGGCGGCGCAGCGCCTCGCGCGCTGCGGTGACCGGGAAGACCTGGGGATGTACGGGCGCGTGGACGGCGGCGCGCAGGGCCTCCGCCAGTCTCTCAGCCCCGGCCGCGAGGGACACGGCGGCCGCGGCCGTGAACGGCAGCTCGTCCGGGACCACGGCGACCAGCCGCGCGTCCGCAACCAGCTCGGATCCGGGCGTGGCCCCGCTGGGGACGACGACCCGTGTACCGCGGGCCAGGCCCTCGACCTCGGGGCCGACCTCGGCGAGCACACCGGCGCTGGAGATGTGCGTGGAACGCAGGCCGACGGCGTGCACCTCGATCCGCACCTGGGCGGGCCCGAGCGCCTGACGCGCCGCCGGGCGCAGGGTGACCTCGGCGGGGATGCCGGTCAGCTGGTAGCAGTCCCCGGCCGGGATCCGCAGGGCGTCGGCCGGGCGGGCGCGCACCAGTCGCGGGACCAGCAACTCACCGTTGCGCAGGGCGAGTTCGGTCTCATCGGCATACGTGATGGCAGCAACCATCGCGGTCGCCGCACGAGCGCCGTCAATGTCACCGTGGAGGTCAAGGAGGGTCAGTCCGAGGTCCGGGTGCTCGCTGCGGGTGCTACGGGCCAGGCCCCACAGCACCGACTGCGCCAGGCCCGGCACGGTGTCGGCGTCGCCGGTCGCGACCGCACCGCGGGTCACCCAGAGGGTCCGCGCGGGCGCCCGGCCGGGCGGGAGGGCGATGAGTTCCTGCACCTCCGTGAGAGCTTGGGCCGCCAACTCGCCTGCTGCCGCTGCCTGTTCGGTGTCCGCCGACGGGCGCGGCCACAGCCGTACGACGGTGTCGGCACCCGACTCGCGCAGTTCGACTCCCGCCGCCGTGAGGCCCCGTACGATCCCCTCGACATCCGGGTCCGTGCGGTCACCGATCACCCTCCAGGCCGCCCGCTCCCCTGCGGCGGTCGCTGCGGGCCGGGCCGTCCACTGCACTTCGTACAGGTGCCGGGCGTGTTCCGAGCCCGCGCGCAGGTCCGACGGGTCGGCGGCCCGTAGCCGTACGCCCTCCAGACGGCCTGCCGGGAGGCCGTCCGCGTCCCACAGCGTCACGTCCAGGACGAGGTCCGTCCCCGAGCCACCGGTCCGCCGCACCACCGCGGTCAGTTCGCCGGCCCCGCCCGGCGGGAGGACGCAGCGGCCCACCGCCACGGGCAGCAGCGCCCGGCCGGCAGACGTGTCGAAGGCGGCTGCCGCCTGCAATGCGGCATCCAGGAGCGCCGGGTGAACCGGGTACGCCTCGGTCGCATCCCCGGTCACGGGTGGCAGCGCGAGCCGCGCCAGCAGCTCGTCCTCGCCGGTCGCGGCCACCGACCGTACGCCCCGGAAGGCCGGGCCGTAGGCAAGCCCGAGCGTGGCGAGCCGCTCGTACGTGTCCTCGCCCCAGACCTCATCGGCCGTCTGCGGCCACACGGGCGCAGGCGTGCTCGGTTCGGGGCCCGGTCCGGCCGCCGAAGCGGTCGCGTGCAGGGTCCAGCCCGCCGTTTCCTGACCGCGCGGGCGGCTGTGCACGGTGATCTCCGGCACGGGGGTGGAGGTGTCCACCTCGACCGACACCTCGACCGTGCCGGCATCGGACAGGGTCAGGGGCGTGAGCAGCAGCAGATCGGCGAGGTCGTCGGGAGCATCAGGGCGAGCGACGGCGAGCGCGGCGCGGCACAACTCCATCAGGGTGGTGCCGGACACCACCGTCTGTCCGAACACGGTGTGGTCCGGCAGCCAGGCGGCGGTGGCCGGGGACCACTCGTTGCGGAAGGTCCAGCGGGTGGCGTCGGCCGACTGCAGTTGGATGCCGAGGACCGGGTGGGCGGTGCGCTCGAAGAGGGCGGGCCCGTTCGCGGTGGTGTCGGGTTCGGTCCAGTGGCGCTGCGCGTCCCAGGCGTACGTCGGCAGGTCGGCGGCCCCCGTGGCGGGGACGAGGCGCCGCCAGTCGATCGGAGAGCCCTGGACGTGGAGTTCGGCGGCCGCACGGTCCAGGCAGGCGGGTCCGGGTTGGTCGCGGCGCAGCGATCCGACGGCGACCAGGTCGTGGCCGTGTTCCTCGCCCACAGTGGTGACGGCGGTCAGCAGGGAGGGGTGGGGGCTCAGTTCGACGAAACAGCGGTAGCCGTCGTCCGCCATCCGCTGCACGGTCGGCCCGAAGCGGACCGGTTCGCGCAGGTTGGTGTACCAGTAGCCGGCCTCCAGCTCGTCGGTGACCGGTGCGCCGGTGACCGTCGAGTACCAGGCGACGGACGGCGGACAGGTGATGACGCCGTCGAGTTCGTCGAGGATCGATGCGCGGACCGGGTCCACATGGGCGGTGTGGGAGGCGTAGTCGACGTCGAGGCGGCGCGCGAACACCTGCCGCCGGTCGAGGTCGCCGAGGAGGGTCTCGAGTGGTTCGACGTCGCCGGCGATCACCGTGGAGCGGCCGCTGTTCACGGCGGCGACCGACACCCGCCCTTCCAGTGCGGCGAGGAGTGGCTCCACCTCGGTGTGCGGGAGGGCGACGACGGCCATCGTTCCGGTGCCGGACAGTTCGGTCAGGGCCTGGCTGCGCAGCGCGACCACCGCCGCGGCGTCGTTGAGGCTGAGCGCCCCGGCGACGCAGGCCGCGGCGACCTCGCCCTGGCTGTGCCCGATCACCGCGTCCGGCCGTATGCCGCGCGCCCGCCACACGGCGGCCAGGGAGACCATCACGGCGAACAGGACCGGCTGGACGACGTCCACGCGCTCAAGTGAGGGGGCGGCGGCATCGCCCCGCAGGACCGCCGTGACCGACCAGGTGGTGAACGGGCGCAGGGCCGCGTCGCAGCGGTCGAGCTCGTCGGCGAACACCGGGTCTCTGTCGAGCAGATCGCGGGCCATGCCCGCCCACTGGGCGCCCTGGCCGGGGAAGACGAAGGCCAATTTGCCGGTCCGGAGCGCTTGTTGGGGCCCGATTGTCAGTTCTGGGTCCGGTTCTGCTGCCGCAAGTGCGCGCAGGGCTTCGAGCAGTTCGTCGCGGCCGGCGGTCTGGAGGACGGCGCGGTGCTCGAAGTGCGTGCGGTGGTGGGCGAGTGTCGATGCGATGGCGGACAGCGGCAGCTGCGGTTGCCGGGCGAGCGCCTGCCGGAGGCGTTCCGCCTGTCCACGCAGGGCCCCGGGGCTGCGGGCGGAGAGCGGGAAGAGGGTCTGCCCCGTCGGTTCGTCGCCGCCGGGCCGGCCGGCCTCCTGCGGCGCCTCCTCCAGGACCACGTGCGCGTTCGTCCCGCTGATCCCGAACGCGCTCACACCGGCCCGCCGCACCCGGTCCTCGTCGCGGGGCCACGCACGGGGGCTGGTGACGAGGCTCAGGCCACTGTCCGGCCAGTCGACGTGCTCGGTCGGGGTGGCGGCGTGCAGCGTCGCGGGCAGCACGCCGTGCTGGAGGGCCAGCACGGTCTTGATGACACCGCCGATGCCCGCCGCGGCCTGCGTGTGCCCGAGGTTGGACTTGAGCGAGCCGATGCCCAGGGGCCGGTCCGCGGGGCGGTCGGGCCCGAAGACGGCGGCCAGCGCCCGGAGTTCGATGGGATCACCCAGGGGTGTGCCGGTGCCGTGGGTCTCGACGTGGTCCAGGTCCCCGGGGTGCAGTCCGGCCGCCTCCAGGGCGGCGCACAGCACGCGCTCCTGCGCCGGACCGTTCGGGGCGCTCAGGCCCTGGCTGCGCCCGTCCTGGTTGATCGCGGAACCCTTGATCACGGCGAGGATGCGGTCGCCGTCCCGGCGTGCGTCCGTAAGCCGCTTGAGCAGCACCAGACCGCAGCCCTCGGCCCACACCACCCCGTCGGCATCCGCGGAGAACGGACTGCACCGCCCGGACGGCGACAGTCCGCGCAGCCTGCTGAACTCGACGTGCGCGCGGGGCGTCACCAGCAGCGAGGCACCGCCGGCCAGCGCCAGGTCGCACTCGCCTCCCGCCAGCGCCCGCGCCGCCAGATGCAGGGCGACGAGCGAGGACGAGCAGGCGGTGTCGACGGTGACCGCCGGCCCCTGCAGACCGAGGGAGTAGGCGATGCGTCCGGAGGCCACACTGGACGCCGAGCCCGTGCCGACGTGGCCGTCGAGCTGCCCCAGTGAGGCGGAGGCGAGGTAGCCGCTGTCGTACAGGCCGACGTAGACCCCGGTCGAGCTGCCGTTCAGCGTGCCGGGCACGATTCCGGCGCGCTCGATGGTCTCCCAGGCGGTCTGCAGCAGCAGCCGCTGCTGAGGGTCCATGGCCTCGGCCTCACGCGGGGAGATGCCGAAGAAGGCCGCGTCGAAACGGTCGATGCCGGTCAGATAGCCGCCGCGCAGCGAATAGGCCGTGCCGGCGGCCTCCGGGTCGGGGTCGTACAGCCCTTGGGTGTGCCAACGACCGGGCGGTGCTTCGGTGATGGCGTCTTCACCCGAGGCCAGCAGCCGCCACAGCGCCTCGGGGTCGTCCGCGCCACCCGGGAAGCGGCACGCCATGGAGATGATCGCGATGTCGTCGTCCGTCCGCGCGGACAGGTCGGAGCGCATCGGGCCGGCCGTCCCCGTAACGTCGGGCGCGTCGCCGAGCACCGCCTCGGCCAGCGCTGCGACGGTCGGGTGGTCGAAGACCAGCGACGGGCTCAGCGTACGGCCGATCCGTTCGGACAGCTGCGCCGCCAGCGTCACCAACTGGCGCGATCCCAGGCCGAATTCCGCGAGCGGCCGGTGCGGGTCGACGGTCAGCGGGTCGAGCCCGGCCGCCTCGGCGACCGAGGAGACCAGCCAGGCCCGCACGCTCTGCGGTGTGGTGAGGGACGGCTCGGCGGGCTGCTTCACGGACTCGTTCGCAGGCATCGGGGCAGGTGTCCTCGTGAACTCGGGCTCGGTGTGTTTTTCCGTACGAGCGATACGGCCGTCGGGGCGTGACGGTGCCACGGGCGGCCGAACGGACAAGCGGGGTACGGGAGTTGTGCCGCAGGGCGGCGCGGGCGGGTGGGGTCAGCGCGCGGCGGGTGCGGTGACCGACGAGAGGGAGCCGGACAGGTGGGCCGTCCGGGTCGCGTGGCGCTGGATCTTCCCGCTGGAGGTCTTGGGGATCGTGCCGGGGTGCACCAGGACGACCTCGCGTACGGAGAGACCGTGGGCCTCGCCGAGCGCGCTGCGGACCAGGTCGGTGATCTTCTCCGAGTCGCCCGCGTCGTCCGGGGCCACCTCGGCGACGAGGACGACCTGCTCCCCTTCGACTCCTGCGTCGGTGGGGACGGAGAAGGCTGCGGTGCAGCCGGGGCGCAGGGCCGGGTGGCACATCTCGGCGGACAGCTCCAGGTCCTGCGGGTAGTGGTTGCGTCCGTCGATGACGATCAGGTCCTTGAGGCGGCCGGTGACGAAGAGTTCGCCCTCGCGCAGGAATCCGAGGTCGCCGGTGCGCAGGAAGCGGCCTTCGCGGCCGGGCAGGGTGGCGCGGAAGGTCTCGCGGGTGGCCAGGGCGTTGCGCCAGTAGCCCTTGGCGACGCTGGCTCCGCTCACCCAGATCTCGCCGACCTGCCCCTCGGGGAGTTCCGTGCCCCGTTCCGGGTCCGCGACCGTCACCGTGAGGCCGGGGCCGGGACGGCCGCAGCCGACCGCGGCCGCGTCCGCCTCACCGGCGTGCGGAGCGAGGTCCTGGGCGGCGAGGAGAGTGGGCGGGGCGTCCACGGCGGCGCCGGTGACCATCACGGTCGCCTCGGCGAGGCCGTAGCAGGGGTAGAAGGCCTCGCGGCGGAACCCCGCGGGGGCGAAGGTGTCGGTGAAGCGGCGCAGGGTGGCGGCGCGTATCGGTTCGGCGCCGTTGAAGGCGACCTTCCACGAGCTCAGGTCGAGGCCGTCGACGAGTTCGTCGGTGGCGTGTTTCAGGCTCAGTTCGTAGGCGAAGTTGGGGCCGCCGCTGGTGTGCGGTCGGTAGCGGCTGATGGCCCTCAGCCAGCGGTCGGGCCGCTGCAGGAAGTGCAGCGGGGAGAAGAGGGTGGTGGTCAGGCCGAGGTAGACGGTGTTCAGGACCGGCCCGATGAGACCCATGTCGTGGTAGACGGGCAGCCAGCTGACGACCAGTTCGCGGCCGTACTCCTCGATGACCTCCGGGGTGTGCCCCATCCGTTCGGTGATGATCCGCTCGTTGTCGAGCAGGTTGCCGTGGGTGACGGCCACGCCCTTGGGGGCGGAGGTGGAGCCGGAGGTGTACTGGAGGAAGGCGACCGAGTCGGGGGTGAGGTCGGGGGCGCGCCAGGCGTCGGCGGCCTCGTCGGGGATGTCCTCGGTGGTGAGGCAGGTGATGCCGGCCAGCTCGGGCAGGTGCTCCGCCATGCCGGCCAGGGCGGTGACCACGTCCCGGCCGCCGAGGATCACCTTGACGTCCGCGTCGGCCAGCAGACGCCTCGTACGGGTCAGGGCGCGATGGTTGTGCGCCCGGCCCTGTGGGGGCACGCCGGGCACGGCGACGACACCGGCCGCGAGACAGCCCAGGTAGTCGCTGATGAACCCCAGGCCCGGCGGGTGCAGCAGCATGGCGCGGGAACCCGTCAGCCCACGCTCCTGCAGCCAGGTCGCGACGGCCCGGGAACGGCGGGCGAGCCGCGCGTAGGTGATCTCCTGGATCTCTCCGTCGCAGTCGCCTGAGACGAGGTAGCGGTATGCGGTCCGGTCGGGCTGTTGCGTGGCGTGCTCGGTCAGTAAGTCGACCAGGGAACGGGCCATGGGAAGAGTCTCACCTGTCTGAATCGGCGGGCGGGGAACTGGAGTTCGAGGGCCGCGCGACACCTGTGCACAGCAGCCGCCGGCAGTCCGGCCCCCTTGCCGGACTGTGTGCGACTCGACCATCCGTCCGGGGAGTGGCGACATGCCGGCCCCCCGTGCCCCGTACAACTTGCTACCGGCGAGTAGCACTGTAGCAACTCTGTTCGGCCCGTCGACCCGAACTCTGTAAACGCTGGGTGTCGAACGGGAGTTGGGCATGAAGAAGGCCCGGCCCCGCGGCGTGCACGGGGGCCGGGCCTGAGGGCGGGAAGCCGGTGTCAGCCGCCGTTCAGGCGTCCGCGCAGCAGTCCCTTGCCGATTTCCGCGCCCTTGCGGCTGTCCGCCTGGGCCTTGCGGAACAGGTCGGCCACCTCGGTGTCCTTCTCGCGTTCCGCGTCCTGGATGTAGGTCTCCAGGCGCAGGGCGTTGCTCAGGCACGCCTCCACGTACCAGATGAGGTTGTAGTCCTTGTCCGGCGTACCGGTCACGCCGCCGGTCTCCGTGCTGCTGGTCATGCGGACCTCCTCCAGCGGTTGTCCTTCCGGGGCTGTCCGAGTACCCGTCCCGCACCAGGCAATCAGCCGACGTCCCACAGGAAACGGTGCGTGTGGATGCCGAAGTACGGGAACGACTGGATCTGCCGGATCCCTTCGATCGGCCGTACGACGTCGTTGACGAAGTCCAGCAGTTCGCGCGGGCCCGCCGCGACCACCTCGGCGAACAGGTCGAAGCCGCCGGAGGTCAGCACCGCGTAGACGACCTCCGAGCGAGCGGCCAGCGCGTCGGCGACCGCGCGCGGGTCGCCGTCCACGCCGATGCCGAGCAGGGCCATGGCCTGCCCGCCCATGGACATCGGGTCGGTGACGCCCACGACCTGCACGGCCTTGGTGTCCAGCAGCCGCTGCAGGCGCTGGCGGGCCGCGGAGGCCGAGAGACCCACCTTGGGGCCGAGGTCGGCGTAGGCGATGCGCCCGTCGGTCTGCAGTTCGCGCAGGATGGCCCGGTCGATGTCGTCCACGTGAGTCGCTCTCCTTGTTCCGGCCGGCTTGCCCGGTTCCCTCGGTGCCGCTCAGCCGGCCAGGTCGGCCAGGGCGGCGGCGAAGACCTCGGTGTGGAGGTCGACGTCCTGGTCGGTGGTGTCCGGACACATGAGCGCCATGTTGTGGAAGGGGGTCAGCAGGATGCCCCGGTTGGCCAGGTAGAGGTGGAGGAAGTCCTCCAGTTCGGGGTCGCCGGCGGCTGCGGACTCCGTGCCGGTGCGGGGCGCGGGCGAGGCGAAGCGGTATTCGGTGCGGGCGCCGAGCCGGCTGACCGACCAGGGCAGCGCGTGGGCGTCGATGCCCGCGCGTACGCCCGCTTCGAAGCGCTCGGACAGTTTGGTCATGCGGGCAAACGCCTCCTCGGTCAGGACGTGTTCCAGCGTGGCGCGCATGGCGGCGACCGACAGGGCGTTGCCGGCCAGGGTGCCTCCGACCCCGCCCATGTCGACCAGGTCGAGGTCGGCGCGGTCGAGGAGGCGGTCCGCGAGCTCGGCGGACAGGCCGTACGCGCCGGCCGGGATGCCGCCGCCGATCGCCTTGCCGATGGTGAGCAGGTCGGGCTCCAGGTCCCAGGCGGCGGTACAGCCACCCGGCCCGGCGGAGAAGGTGTGGGTCTCGTCGTTGATGAGCAGGGTGCCGTGGCGGCGGGTCAGCGCCCGGACACCCTCGAGGTAGCCGGGTTCGGGCAGCACGATGCCGATGTTGGTGAGGGCGGGTTCCATCAGGACGGCGGCGACATCGCCGTGGGCGAGTTCGCGCTCCAGTTGTTCCAGGTCGTTGAATTCCGCGACGCGGCTGGTCAGCGTCACGTCGCAGGGAGCGCCGACGTTTCCGGGGCGGGCCGCGCCCCTGCCGTCGGGGTCGACGACGATGAGGGACTCGTCGACGCTGCCGTGGTAGCTGTAGCTGTTCACCAGGATCTTGGGGCGGCCGGTGACGGCCCGGGCGAGCCGGATCGCCCACCGGTTGGCGTCGGTCGCCGTCAGCGAGAAGCTCCAGCGGGCGAGGCCGAACCGGCGGGTCAGCTCGGCACCGACCCATTCGGCGTCCTCGGTGGGCAGCATCGCGGTGGCCCCGCCCAGATCGGCGAACCGGCGCTGGACGGCATCGGCCACGACGTCCGGGGAGTGACCGGCCATCGCTCCGGTGTCACCGAGGCAGAAGTCGACGTACTCGTGCCCGTCGATGTCCGTGACGCGGGCGCCGCGGGCGGTGGCCAGGTAGCGGGGGAAGGCGCCCGCCGTCTTGTTCATCCACGTCATCGGCACGCGCCCGAAGAGATGGTCGGCCCGCCCATAGGCGTCCCTCGAACGCGGGCAGCGATGGGCGGCCTGCTCCTTCTCACGGGCGAGCAGGTCCTGCAAACGGGCGCGGTCCATGGAATCCCCGAACTCTGAGAACGACGGAACCCGCGGAGCGTATGAAGGGAATCCTTGATTCATCAAGGGTATAACGCGGAATCTGTTGCCATGGCGATCGAATCACGCGTTCGGGAGCGGGAAACCTCGCCCGCTCGACCGGGGCCCTCGGCCCGGTCGTACCCGTCGCGCCGGCGGGCGGCATCCCCGCCGGGGGCGGCGTACCGACGAGATGCGGGCACGGGTGGAGGCCGTCACCGCGGGGCTACCGGGACGCATGCGCTCAGCAGCAGGTCTCAAGGGTGTGCCGGCTCTGATCGCCCACCGCGACCAGCGACCGGCTCAGCGATCAGGAGCTGTGACGAGACGCTGCGGGTGCACCGGTCAATCGACTCGCTGACAGTGCAGTTCGCCGCGCGTTCGGGATCGGTGTGCACGGGGGCGTCCGGCGGGCCGGAAGTGCCGGTGCGGCTGCGCGTGTGGAAACGCAAGGGGGCCCGACCGGTCCCCCGTTCCGGTCGTGCCCCCGCGGTCCGTCGAACTTACGTGCCGGATGGATCCGTTGTGAACCGCGCCGGTGCCCGCTGCGGTGTCCGCGCGGCTCACCCGTGCACAGGTGAGTCCGGATGGTCCCGGTTCGTCCGGCGCAGGTCGGGGTGGTCGAGGTCGCCGAGGGCCAGATGGGCGAGGACGACCTCGTAGAGGTCGCTGCCGGCGGCGAGCAGTTGGCGTTCGAGGACGGGTTCCGCGCCGCGCACATGTTCCCGTACGGTCTGCGCGTGAACGCCCAGGATCTGCGCGGCGCGTTCGGCGTTGCCCCCGGCGGCGATCCAGGTGCGCAGGGTACGGCGCAGATCGCGGGCGTCTGCATCGAGACGGGCGAGCAGGTCGCTCGCCCACGTGCGCAGGGCGGGGCCGGCCAGCAGCTTGCCGAGCCGGGGGTGACCCGTTGCGGCGGGGCCGCTCTCGTACGGTTCCGTCGCGAGGCCGATCCAGGTGTTGAGCGCGAGGTGCACCACCGCGCGGGCGGCGAGATCGGAGAAGTCCGTCTGCAGCAGGGCCTCGACGCGTTCCATGCGGGCGCGGACGGTGTTGCGGCTGACGCCGAGCACCTTGGCGGCGTTGACCGCGGTGAACTCCAGGCCCAGCCGGGTGGTGGCGAGGAGTTCGGCGCGGGTGTGGTGGGGCAGGGTGTCCAGCGGCCGCAGTACGTGGGTCGTCCAGCCGTGCAGCTCGGCGGGGTCCATCAGGCGCTCGGGGTGGGTGCGTTCGGCGTACACGGCCTGCCTGTCGGGGCGGAAGCGGGCGACGGCGAGCGCGCTGACGGCCTGTCCGTAGGCGGTGGCGGTACGGGCGAGGCTCTGCGGGGCGCTGCCGCCGAGGAAGGTGCCCGGCCGCCGGCCGATCAGGCAGCGCAGTTCCGCGGCGGCCGTGTCGTCGGGAGCGACGACGATGACGTGCGCATCGACGGCGGGACAGCGCACGACCAGTACCTGCTCCTCCGTCGCGGTCAGGCACTCCTCGGCGAGCCGGTCGCGCTCCTCGGCGCAGCCTTCGAGGACGTAGACGCAGGCGGTGTCGGTGTCGAGCAGGCCGGGCCACAGACCCGCGGCGACACGGCGGGCGGCGACGGTGTCCTCGACCATCAGCAGTTGCAGGATCGCAAGGCGCAGATCGGAGGTGGCGCGCTGGAGACGGCGTCCGGCGGTGGTCGACTCACGTGCCCTGAGCAGGAGTTCGGCCACCTGGGCGGTGTGGGTCACGATCTCGGAGGTCCGGCGGTCGAAGGGGGCCGGGCGGGACACGGCCAGTACGCCGACGGGGGCGGGCGGCGGCTGCTCCACCCGGACGAGCCGCAGATGACGTCCCGTGTCGTCCCAGGCCGCGGAGGCGATCCGGCCGGAGACGAGGTCCGCGAGGAGGTTCTCGTCCACCGGTGTCGGCGTTCCGGCGAGGAGCCGGCCGGTGCCGTCCTGCAGCCAGGCCGTCCCCTGCACGGCTTCCGCGAGCCAGGCGACGACCCTGCGGACGTCCCGGCCCGTGGGGCGCAGGTGGTCGAGCAGTTCCTGCGCCCATGTCGGGCCGCCGTCGGCGCCCGTCACCTCGTCAGGGCGGGCCCCGTCCTTTCGGCCTGCCATCTCGGCCTTCTCCTAGTCCATCGCATCGACCTCGGCGTTTCGGTCGGGGACGTTACCTCACGGGTGCGCGGTGGCCGCATACCCACGGGGTGCGACAGGGAGCGGGCCTTTCAGGCGGTGGGGTCGGCGAAGGCGCCGCCCGGGGCGAAGGCCAGTGAGGCGAAGCGTTCGCCGATGCGGAGGTGGGTGTCGGCGTCCGGGTGGAGCTGGTCGGGCAGGGGCAGTTCGTCGTGGTCGGACTCGCCGTAGAGTTCGCGGCCGTCAAGGTAGTTGAGGTTCGGGTCCTCGGCCGATCGCTGGGTGACGATACGGGCCAGCTCGTCCCGGATGACACCGAGGGCCAGTTTCCCGCTCGCTCGTTCCTCGGGATCGCCCATGGCCTGGAAGTGCAGTTGACCGTCGCTCAGGGTGGTGAAGTCCAGGACGGTGGGGCCGGGCGTGTCCTCGTGAATCGGGCAGAGGATGGGCGAGACGACGAGCAGCGGTGTCGTGGGGTGTCCTTCGCGGATGGTGTCGAGGAAGCCGTGGACGGCGGGGGTGAAGGCGCGCAGGCGCATCAGGTCGGTGTTGACCAGGTTGATGCCGATCTTGACGCTGATCAGGTCGGCCGGGGTGTCGCGCAGGGTGCGCGCGGTGAACGGGTCGAGCAGCGCGCTGCCGCCCAGGCCCAGGTTGATCAGGTCGACGCCGCCCAGGGAGGCGGCGAACGCGGGCCAGGTGGTGGTGGGGCTCGCCGCGTCGGAGCCGTGGCTGATCGAACTGCCGTGGTGCAGCCACACCTTGCGGCCGCTGGGCGGGCTGGGCTCCACGGGGGCGTCGGTGCGCAGGGCGACCAGTTCGGTGGTCTCGTTGTGCGGGAGCCAGATCTCGACGTCCTTCTCCCCGTCGGGCAGGTCGGGGAAGCGGAGCGTGCCCACGGAGCCGGGCCGCAGTTCGGCCGTGCCGGCGACCATGTCGATGGTCACGGTGTTGCCGCCCGCGACAGTGCCCCGGCCGGCCGGGCGGCCGTCCACGAGGAGGTCGTAGACGCCGTCGGGACGGGGCGGGGCGCCGACGTAGTCGCGTTTGGTGGGCAGGGCGTCGAGTTCGACGGCCTTCGCGCGGGTGCGGAACGCCAGGCGTACGCCCGAGGGCTGGGACTCGGCGCTGGCCAGCTGCGGATCGGTGCACTGAGCGCGGGCCCGGGCGGGCAGCCGGTGCGGCAGCACGCCGTGCTCGGTGTGCTCGATGTCGAGGGCGCCGCGCAGCAGTTCGGCGGTGACGGGCGTGGTGATCCAGTCGTGCTCGGTGGGCATGTCCTCAGCCTGTCGGTCAAAGGGTCGGGGCGGTGGGCCAGTTACGCAGGAGGGCGTCGAGGGCGTCGAGGATCCGCGTCCAGCTCTCCTGCGAGTCGGGGGCGCTGTGGCTGAAGCCGCCCGCCGTCTCGAGACTCGAGTAGCCGTGGAAGACGCTGCCAAGCAGCCTTACGGCGTGCGTCTGGTCCGGTTCCGTCAGGTCGTAGCCGCGCAGGATGGCGCGTGTCATCCGGGCGTGCCGGACGCCTGCACTGGCGGCCGCGGTCTCGGGGTCCAGCCGCAGCCGGGCCGCGGCCGCGCGGCCGGGGTGTTCCCGGCCGTAGTCGCGGTAGGCGTTGGCGAAGGCGATCAGGGCGTCCTTTCCGGCACGGCCGGCGAGGGCGTCGGCTGCCCGGTCGGCGAGCTCCTCGAGGGCGAACAGGGCCATCCGCGTCTTGAGGTCCTGGGAGCTGGTCACATGCGAGTACAGGCTCGCCACCTTGACGTCGAAGCGGCGGGCCAGCTCGGAGACGGTCACCTGGTCGAAGCCGACCTCGTCCGCCAGCTCCGCTCCTGCCCGCACCACACGTTCCGTGGTCAGCCCGACGCGCGCCATGGCCGCCCTCCTCTCTCACCGGAGTTGCTCGGCCAGAGCCGAATCTCCAGAGTCGATTATGCATTTGCCTAAAGCTTTTAGGCAATTTAGCGTGAGATTATGGAACCGCTGACCGAGCAAGAGATCCGCGCCGCCTTCGTGAACTGCACCAAGGGCGAGGCAAAGCGCCTGTCGGTCCCCCGTGACCTGGCCGAGCGGCCCTGGGAGGACCTGGACTTCCTCGGCTGGCGCGACCCCCAGGCCCCCGACCGCGCCTACCTCGTCACCGAGTGGGGAGACGGCCTGCCGAGAGCCGTCGCACTGCGCGGCTCCGGCACCACCGTGGGGCAGACGCGGCGCAGCATGTGCTCGATGTGCCTGACCACCCACTCCGGTGGCGTTTCCCTGATGGTCGCGCCGAAGGCGGGCAAGGCCGGACAGCAGGGCAACTCGGTGGGCGCCTACATCTGCAGCGACCTGGCGTGCTCGCTGTATGTGCGGGGCAAGCGGGACGCGGGCGTCGGGGCGCGGCTGCACGAGACGATCAGCCTGGAGGAGAAGATCAGGCGCACCGTGGCGAACGTCGCCGCGTTCGTCGCCAAGGTCGGCACGGCATAAGCTCGGCGAATGGCGAAGTACTTCGACGTGCACCCCGAAAACCCCCAACCGCGCACCATCGCCCAGGTCGCCGACAGCATCCGCGCGGATGCGCTCATCGCGTATCCGACGGACTCCTGCTACGCCCTGGGCTGCCGGCTGGGCAGCCGTGACGGCATCGAGCGGATCCGGACCATCCGCCATCTGGACGACCGGCACCACTTCACCCTCGTGTGCCAGGACTTCTCGCAGCTCGGCCAGTTCGTGCGGGTCGACAACGACGTGTTCCGCGCCATCAAGGCGTCGACGCCCGGCAGTTACACCTTCATCCTGCCGGCGACGAAGGAGGTGCCGCGGATGTTGCAGCACCCGAAGAAGAAGACGGTCGGTGTGCGCATCCCCGACCACGTCGTCACCCAGGCCCTGCTCACCGAGCTCGGCGAGCCGCTGCTGTCCAGCACGCTGCTCCTGCCCGACGAGGAGGAGCCGATGACCCAGGGCTGGGAGATCAAGGACCGCCTCGACCACGTCCTTGACGGGGTGGTCGACTCCGGGGACTGCGGCACCGAGCCGACGACGGTCATCGACTTCTCGGGCGGCGAGGCGGAGATCGTACGGCGGGGAGCCGGGGACACCTCGCGGTTCGAGTGAACTCCAGCATCTCCCCAGGCCGGGGGCCCCTTTCACCGGGTCGGGTGGCACGTGCAACGATGACCGCGACCGGCCCGTCGGGCCACATGAGTTGGTCGGCGCCGAGCGCGCAGAGAGGCAGCCCCCATGACCTCCGTACGAGGAACCACCGTTGACATCCCCACCGCGGACGGCGTCGCCGACGCCTATGTGGCGCACGCGGCCGACGGCAGTGCCAGGCCCGGCGTCCTGCTCTACATGGACGCGTTCGGGATCCGCCCCCATCTGAAGTCGATGGCCGACCGGCTCGCCGAGGCCGGGTACACGGTGTTGGTGCCCAATGTGTTCTACCGGCACGGGCGCACGCCCGTCGTCGAGTTGCCCGAGTTCATCGACCCGGCCGCCCGCCCGGAGATCTGGGGCAAGGTCGGTCCGCTGGTCATGTCCGTCACCCCCGACCTCGCCAAGCGCGATGCGGCCGCGTATCTGCAGTGGCTCGCCGAATCGCCCCTCGTCACCGACGGCCCGGTCGCACTGACCGGCTACTGCATGGGGGCGCGGCTGTCCCTGATCACCGCCGGCACCTACCCGGACCGGGTCGCCGCCGCGGCCGGGTTCCACGGCGGCCAGCTGGCGACCGAGGAGCCGGACAGCCCGCACTCCGTGGTCGCGAACATCACCGCCGAGGTGTACTTCGGGCACGCCGACAACGATCCGTCGCTGCCCCCGGAGCAGATCGAGCGCCTGGAGGACGCGCTCACCGTGGCAGGTGTCCGGCACCGCTGCGAGGTCTACCCCGGCGCGCACCACGGGTACACGCAGGCCGACACGTCCTCGTACAACAAGGAGGCCGCCGAGCGCCACTGGGAAGCGCTCCTCGACCTTCTCCAGCGGACCTTCTGACAAGTCGCCGCAGGCGCCCGCGGGTTCGTCCCGCGGGCGCCTTTCGTTTCCCCGACGTCACCCTTATTGACATGCACGCAACTCCGGTGCCACTTTGAGAGCGCTCTCAAACAGGTACGGACCAATTCGGCCCATCCCCTCGAGTGACCCCACACACGGAGGTGGAGCGTGCACCACAAGCTCAGGCGCCGTCTGACGGCCCCCACAGCCGCAGCCGCCCTCGTCGCCGCAGTGATCGCGATCCAGGCACCCTCGTCCGCCAGGGCGGCGGTGCCCGACACGATCCCGCTGCAGGTGACCAACAACTCCGGCCGCGGCGACGCGGTCTACGTCTACACGATCGGCACCCTGCTCTCGACGGGCCAGCAGGGCTGGGCGGACGCGAACGGCACGTTCCACGCCTGGCCGGCCGGCGGCAACCCGCCGACCCCCGCGCCGGACGCGTCGATCACGGGACCGGCCTCCGGCCAGTCGAGGACGATCCGGATCCCCAAGTTCTCCGGACGCATCTACTTCTCCTACGGACAGAAGCTCGTGTTCAAGCTGACCACCGGCGGTCTTGTGCAGCCCGCCGTGCAGAACCCGAGCGACCCCAACCACGACATCCTGTTCAACTGGTCCGAGTACACACTCAACGACTCCGGTCTGTGGCTCAACAGCACACAGGTCGACATGTTCTCCGCGCCCTACGCGGTGAGCGTCCAGGGGGCGGGCGGGAGCACGGCCACCACCGGTCACCTCAAGCGGGGCGGCTACAACGGCGTGTTGAACAATCTGCGCGGGAAGTCCGGCGGCTGGGCCGGGCTGGTCCAGACCCGCTCCGACGGGACGGTGCTGCGGGCGCTGGCACCAGGGCACGGACTGGAGTCCGGCGCGCTCCCGGCGTCCGTGATGGACGACTACATCAACCGCGTCTGGCAGAAGTACACATCGGCGCCCCTCACCGTGACACCGTTCGGCAACCAGCCGAACACCAAGTACTACGGCAGGGTCTCCGGCGGCGTCATGAACTTCACCGACGGCTCCGGAAACGTGGTCACCACCTTCCAGAAACCGGACGCGGACAGCGTCTTCGGCTGCCACAAACTGCTCGACGCGCCCAACGACCAGGTACGCGGCCCCATTTCACGCACCCTGTGCGCCGGCTTCAACCGCTCCACTCTGCTGGTCAACACCAACCAGCCGGACACGTCCTCGGCGAACTTCTACCAGGACGCGGTGACCAACCAGTACGCCCGCGCGATCCACGCGCAGATGGCCGACGGCAAGGCCTACGCGTTCGCCTTCGACGACGTCGGCAACCACGAGTCGCTCGTCCATGACGGCACCCCGCAGCAGGCGAACCTGACCCTCGACCCGTTCAACTGACGACGAAGGGCCTCACACCGCGGCGGACGAGGGTGAGGCCCGGTTCCGTGCGGCTGGATCAGCCGGTCGTCAGCGCGGTGTCGTCGACGACGAAGCTGGTCTGCAGCGAGGAGTCCTCGACACCGCTGAACTTCAGGGTGACGGTCGAGCCTGCCAGCGAGGACAGGTCGAAGGACTTCTGCGCGTACCCGGAGGCGGCGTTGAGGTTCGAGTACGTCGCGAGGGTCTTCGATCCGGCGGTGACCGTCAGCTTGTCGTAGGCGACGCTGCTGGTGGTCTCCGAGGTGTCGATGTGCAGATAGAAGGTGAGCGTGGCCTTGCAGCCGCTCGGGATGGTCACCGACTGGGACAGCGTGTCGGTGTGAGTGGTGCCGTAACCGTCCAGCCAGGCGTAGTAGGAGCCGCCGTGCGCCGACTCACCGCTGTCGTTGGTGATGACGCCGCTGGTCGCGGTCCAGATGGTGTTGCCCGACTCGAAGCCCTGGTTGCGAAGGAGTTGGGCCGAGGTGCAGCCGCCGCCTCCGTTCGAGCTGACGGTCCAGGTGAAGGAGGCGGTGCCGGTGGCGCCGGTCGAGTCGGTCACCGTGACGGTGGTGCTGTAGGTGCCGGCCGCCGTCGGGGTCCCGGAGATCACGCCGGTGGAGCTGTTGATCGACAGACCGGTGGGCAGTCCGGTCGCGGCGTAGGTCAGCGCGCCGCTGTTGGTGCTGCTCGCAGAGATCTGCAGGCTCACCGCCGTGCCGACGGTCGAGGACTGGCTGCCCGGGTTGGTCACCGTGACGCCCGAGGAGGGCGGGGTGATGTGGCTGCCGACGTTGATGCCGGCGAAGGCGTTGCCGACACCGGCGTACTGGGTGGAGCCGGTGCCGTACAGCGCGGCGGCGGCATTGAGGGCGGCGGTGCGGGCTCCGGCGTAGTCGGTGCTGGACGTCATGTACGTCGTCAGCGCCTTGTACCAGATCTGCAGGGCCGCGGCCCGTCCGATGCCGGTGACGGCGACGCCGTCGGAGGTCGGGCTGTCGTAGGTGACACCGTTGATGGTCTTGGTGCCGCTGCCCTCGGACAGCAGGTAGAACATGTGATTCGCGGGGCCGGAGGAGTAGTGCACGTCGAGGTTGCCGACGCCGGAGTACCAACTGTCCGCGGAGCCGCCGTCCTTGCTCGGCTTGTCCATGTAACGCAGCGGGGTACCGTCGCCGTTGATGTCGATCTTCTCGCCGATGAGGTAGTCGCCGACGTCATTGCTGTTGTTGGCGTAGAACTCCACTCCGGTGCCGAAGACGTCGGAGGTGGCCTCGTTGAGGCCGCCGGACTCGTCGGTGTACTCGAGCCCCGCCGTGTTGGACGTGACGCCGTGGCTCATCTCGTGTCCGGCAACGTCCAGCGAGGTCAGCGCGTGGGTGCCGCCGGAGCCGTCGCCGTAGGTCATGCAGAAGCAGTCGTCGTCCCAGAAGGCGTTGACGTACGCCGTGCTGTAGTGGACCCGGGAGTAGGCGGCGACGCCGTCGTTCTTGATGCCGCTGCGGCCGAAGGTGTTCTTGTAGAAGTCCCAGGTCTCCTGGGCGCCGTAGGCCGCGTCCGCGCCCGCGGTCTGCGTGTTGGACCCCGACCCGGTCCCCCAGACGTCGTCGGAGTCGGTCATCAGGGTGCCGGTGCCCGAGGTGCCGTTGTTGAGGCTGTACGTCTTGTGGCCGCCGCGGGTGGTGTCGTACAGCTGGTACGTCGAACCCGACAGCGTGGTGTTCAGCGTGACCGTGCCGCTGTACTGGGTGTTTCCGGTGCCCGTCTTGATGCCCTGGTAGCGGTAGAGCTCCTTGCCGGTGGTGGCGTCGGTGATGACGTGCAGCTGGCTGGGCGTGCCGTCGTCCTGGAAGCCGCCGACCACGGTCTCCCAGGCCAGCTTCGGGGTGCCGGTGCCCGCCCAGATGACCTTGCGGGCGCTGTCGGTGGTGGGCCGCTCCGCGTGCAGGGACCTGGCCGCCTTGAGGGCCTTGGTCTGCGCGGCCGCCTTGGTGAAGGTCGCGGTGGTGGACGCGACCTTGATGGTGTGCTTGTTGTTGAAGGTCGTGCTCACCGTGCCGGCGGCCAGGGAGGTCGGCGGGGTGTGCACGACGAGGTCGCCGCCGAGGACGGGGAGGCCGGCGTAGGTCCGCTCGTAGCGGGTGTGCAGCGTGCCGTCGTTGTCCTTGACGACGTCCCTGACGACCAGTTTCTCCTTGGCCCCGAGACCTATCGTGCGGGCGGTCGCGGTCGCCTTCTGCCTGGCGCTGTTGATGAGTGCGCCGTGCTGCGCCGGGGTCAGCTTCGCCTCCAGTCCCCCGGCGCGCAGGGGGCTGGGATGGGGGGCGGCGGGTTTCGCGTCCGCCGGGACCGACTGGATACCGACGGCGAGGAAGGCCGCGGTGGAGACCAGGGCTCCGACCGCTGTCCGCTTGCGGGGGATGCGTCTCACTCGTTCTCCTACTGCTGCGACCGCGTGGGGCGGCCGGTGACAGACCGGGCAGACGGGTGTACCGCCCGGGACGAGCCGAGCTGTGCGGGATCGTCACTGCGTGGTGAGAACGTGGGGGGTGGGCGCGGCGGTTGGGGAGGAGGATGACAGTCTTGACCGGTCCATGTCAGTAGAGTTCCGGTCATTCGAGGGTTACCCCTCTGTGGGGACGTGTACGACGCTGTACGGCGAAGCGGCCCGCCCGCTGGGGATGCGGGCAGACCGCCAGGTGGTGCCGCCGAAGAGTCAGCTGAGACCGAGGGAGGACAGGGCGGTGGTCCAGTCGCTGGCGATGGCGCTGCGCGCGTCGTCGAGGGTGACCGTGCCATTGCAGACGGCCTTCTTGAGCTTGGTCTCCACCGAGTCCTTGCTGGCGGCGGTCTCGTCGCCGTAGCGCGGCTCCGGCCACAGGTTCTGCGCATCCTTGGGCGCGCCGCCGAGTTCGAGCGGGACGAGGTGGTCCTCCTCGTAGTCCGCCGTGCTGGTGTCCGAGTAGCCGTACTCCGCTATCTGCTTGACCTTCAGGGCGTTGGTGTACGAGGTGGAGGGGCGCACGGTGGCGGTCCAGCCGGACACACAGATCGTCGAGTCGATCGTGGACTGGGTGACGTCCGGGTTGTAGGCGCCGGGCTGGCAGGTCGGGTCCGGCAGCGGCAGATAGGACTGCGAGCAGCTGGCCGCGTGTGCGGCCGAGCCTGTGCCGATGATGAGGCCGGCGACGGAAAGGGTGAGGGATGCCGTGGTGGCGGTGAGGCGGCGCATGGCACGCATGGGGGTTCTCCCGCGATGGGCCCGGGATTCCGGGCGGGTGTGTGCATGACAGCACCGCGGGGTCTATGCGGGTAGAAATACGAAGTGAAGAATCAGTGACCTCACTGAATCCTTGCCACCCCTTGGCTTTCAGCCGCCCAACGCCTGGGGTGCGCTTGGGTGTTCGATAACTTGGGGGTAACTCGGGGCTCGGGCTGCGCGCTTCGGGTTCGCGCCGAGCCTCGGCGGTCGGCCCGCCGCCCGCACGGGGCCGGGGGGAAGTGCAGCCCGCGCGACGCCGATCTGCTCGGCGGCCGATCCGAACTCGGCTTGGCCCCTGCCGCGTCGTCGCCGTCAAGGGTCCGTCTACGGGCCGGGCCGAGGCGCCCTGTGCTCCTACGACCCCAGCCTCCCGCCAAGGAGGGCGGCCCGCGGCATGCCACCGACGGTCGGACGGGAGCCAAGCACGATGGGGGAACTGGCGGAACTCGAAGAACGGGTCGAAGTGATCGATGCCCGCCTCGAGCCCATCGCGAGCAGGCCGGTGGATCTCACCGACCCCGACTGGATGCGAAAAACAGCAAGGCCCGAGCCCGCTGGACGAGGCAGGCACCCGACCGGAGGCCGAGGAGGCGTTACGGGACGTGCTCTCGCTCGACGAGGAGGGCCCCGACGACGTCCGGGCCGCACTGCGTGCCCTCCTGGAGCGCTGCCACTCGTTCTGTTGGGCGACGACACTGCCCTTCGCGCCCACGCCCCAGGGGTTCCGGCAGCGACTGCTGGAGATGTCCGTGGCGGATCAGGGCCGCGACGCACGGGACATGATGGTCGCCCTGAACGATCTGTGCGGGCCGGCACACGACGCCCGCATCGACATCCGGCCGCTTCTGCTCAACGTGGCCGCGCTCTCCAGTGACGTCGACAAGTACGGGATGGGTTCGACGCCCACCGCGTCGTCCAGCGTCGTGCCCGCGTGCCGCACGACCGGCGACTTCCGCACGTACGGCAGCACCGGTCTCATCCGCGGCGTCTGTCGTGAGGACTACGTCGAAGGCACCTCAGGTCGGCACATGCCCCGAAGTCGTCGATGTTTGGCCGGAACTCGCCCCTTTGCGACCGGAGCCAACCCCTGATAGTTGAGAGTTATTCAGTTACCACTGGTAAGCCCTTGCCTTTACGCGGCTCTTACCCGTAGACCTGGCTCCACAAATTGCCAGGCCTCTGGGGGGAGTTGGCAGATGCAAGGCACGATTGACGGGTTCCGCTATGGTGCGGTGACCCCGGTGGCGGCCTATCTGATGGCCTGCCTGGGAGGGGCGCTGGGACTGCGGTGCATCGTGCGGTCCCTGCTGAACGAGCAGTCCTGGAAGCCGGGTTGGCTGGCGCTCGGTGCCGCCTCGATCGGCTGTGGGATCTGGACGATGCACTTCATCGCCATGCTCGGGTTCAAGGTCGAGGAGACCGGGATCCGATACGACACCGGGCTCACCCTGCTCAGCCTGGGCGTGTCGATCGTCGTGGTCGGCATCGGCGTGTTCATCGTCGGCTACCGGGGTGCCGACAAGGTCACGCTGGGTGTCGCGGGCGTGGTGACCGGTCTCGGCGTGGCCGCGATGCACTACCTCGGCATGGCGGCAGTGGAGGTGAACGGTGACTTCCGGTACGACCCGCTCACCGTCGCCCTGTCCGTCGCCGTCGCGATCGTCGCCGCGACGGCCGCACTGTGGGCGGCTGTCACCGTCCGGGGCTTCATGACGAGTCTCGGGGCCAGTCTGGTCATGGGGGTCGCCGTCTCCGGCATGCACTACACGGCCATGGCCGCCGTCAGCGTCCATGTGCACGGCGACGGCAATCGGGCCTGGACGGGCGATTCGCCCACCTCGTTACTGCTGCCCATGCTCCTGGGCCCGACCGTCTTCCTGCTGCTGGCCGGTGTGGTGGTCATGTTCGACCCGCTTCTGGTGCTGGGCGACGGCGAGTGGAACAGGTCGGCCCCAGCGCGCCGAACCTCCGTCGCCGATCAGTCGACAGAGCCCGCACCTCAGCACACCATCGCCCCGTTCGGCGGGCAGGTCGCTCCTGCACGGCCCCGGCAGGGGCAGTACGGGACCACCACCCCGCCCGCGCCGCAGTGGGCACCGCCGCCCAGCCACGAGTGGTGAACTGCAGCGGGCGTCGCGGGCGGAGGGGACGTCCGCCCCAGGCCGGGTGCGTCGGGCGGCACTTGCAACGGCGGTCCGAGGCGCATCCGGCAATCGGGCTCGGAAGACAAGTCGCTGGGCAGGTCGGCCCCTTGGCAGCTCGGGCGACCCGACTGCCGTAGTGCCACGGCGAGTTGCGGCAGAGCACCTCCCGTGCCACGTGCGGCCCCGTATGTGCGCAGGCACGCCCGGTTCGGCGCGCCAAGTGCCCGCACCCTCTTCCCGTCCGCCACGTGATCGTTGTTACGGTTCACCGGTGTCTGACTCTTCACGCGATACCGCCCAGGGCGCCGGCTGGGGCACCACAGAACGCGGTGACTACAAGCGGCTGATGCCGCAGCACGTCGAGAAGCTCTCCTGGCTCAATCCCAGGACGCTGTGGGCCGCCCGCAACGGCGTACTGGCCTCCTGGTTCGGGGACCCCACGGGCCGTACCCGCAGCAGATGGGTGGCACAGCGCGAGGCGGCCGGTGCGCCCGCCGACAAGGTGATCCGACGCATGGACGCGGACCGCTTCTCCTTCATGGTCATCGGTGACACCGGCGAGGGCGACGATCCCCAGTACGCCGTCGTGCCGGGGTTCCTGAAGGTCGGTCAGGGCACGGACTTCGCCGTCGTCGCCAGCGACGTGATCTACCCGGTGGGCAGCGCGGACGACTACGCCACCAAGTTCTTCCGCCCCTACCAGGACTACCAGGCGCCGATCTACGCGGTACCCGGCAACCACGACTGGTACGAGGACCTCGGCGCCTTCATGCGCGTCTTCTGCGGGGACGCCCCGCCCCTCGTCCCCGAGCCGGCACCGCGCCCCCTGAGCCGGGCCTGGATACGCTCGCTCCTGTGGCACCGGCCGCGCCCCACCGACGGTCAAAACCTGGACGAGGCCCGCCAGTTGCGCTCCGCGCAGGCCCAGCAGGCCGTTCAGCCGGGCCCGTACTGGGCCATCGATGCCGGACCCCTGCGGATCATAGGCATCGACACCGGCCTCCTCGGCACGATCGACGCCGAACAGGGCGCCTGGCTGCGCGAGGTCTCCCAGGGCCCCCGCCCCAAGATCCTCATCACCGGATCGCCCCTGTACGTCGACGGTGAGCACCATCCCTGCACCATCGAGGGCGGCAACGGCACCGTCGACGACATCGTCCGCGATCCCGAGCACCACTATGTGGCGGCGATCGGCGGCGACATCCACAACTACCAGCGCTACCCGGTCCAGGTGGACGGCCGCACCATCCAGTACGTGGTCTCGGGCGGCGGCGGGGCGTTCATGCACGCCACGCACACCATCCCCCGCATCGGCATCGCGGACGTCACCGAGAAGGACTTCCGCTGTTATCCGCTGCGCGGTGATTCCCTCGCGTTCTACAGCAGGCTCTACGGGCGGCGGCTGCACCTGCGCCGCTTCTTCACGCTCACCGAGGACGAGGCGATGGCCGTGATCGCCGAGCGGCTCGGCATCCCGCCGACCCGTACCCCGGGCGGAGCGGTGCGCGTCACCCGCCGCATCCGCATCGTGGCCAGTCTGCTCGGGGCCGGCGGCCGCCCCGACCGCACGTCACGCTTCCGCCTGCCGGTGCGCAAGATCTACACGCAGTTGTTCTCACCGAGTTCGGCGACGTACAGCCCGCCGTTCTTCAAGCAGTTCCTGCGTCTGGACGTCACCCCGGAGGCGATCCACCTGCGCTGCTACGCGGCCACCGGCAACCGCGCGCAGGAGATCGAACCGCCCGTCGAGGACGAGGTCACCATTCCGCTGACCTGAGATGACCTGATCTTGACCCGAGCAGGGGGAACAGTTCCCGCGCCCGCCTGGTTGGCACCGCCGTAATACTTGATACATCAAACAACCATGGAGGAGCCCGTGCCGCCGACCTCACGCCCCCTGCGCAAGCTGGGTTTCCTGACCATCGGCCTGTTCGACGAGGCGGATCCGCGCCGCGGCCACGAGTCCACGCTGGAGATCATCGAGCTGGGCGAGCGGCTCGGCTTCGACAGCGCCTGGCTGCGCCACCGGCACCTCCAGTACGGCATCTCGTCCCCCGTCGCCGTCATGGCGGCGGCCTCGCAGCGCACCACCCGTATCGAGCTCGGCACCGCGGTCATCCCGCTGGGCTGGGAGAACCCGCTGCGGCTGGCCGAGGACCTGGCGACGGTCGACATCCTGTCCGGGGGCCGCATCAACCCCGGTGTGAGCGTCGGCCCGCCGATGCACTACGACCAGGTCAAGGAGGCGCTGTATCCCGACACGGCGGAGGCCGAGGACTTCTCCTACGAGCGGGTGCGGCGGCTGCTGGACTTCGTGCGCGGCAAGAGCGCCACGGACTTCAGCGGGGTCGAGGGGTTCGAGGTGTTCAGCGACCGGGTGCAGCCGCACTCCCCCGGCCTGGGCAAGCGGCTGTGGTACGGCGGCGGGAGCCTGAGTTCGGCGCGCTGGGCCGGTGAGCACGGCATGAACTTCCTGACCAGCAGTGTCGTAAAGGCCGAGGGAGCGGACGGTGGGTCGGACCTCGACTTCGCGGAGATCCAGCTCTCCCACATCCGCGCCTTCCGCGCCCATCACCCCGACGGCGACGACGCCCGCGTCTCACAGGGCCTGGTCGTCATCCCCACCGACTCCGCCTCGCCCGAACAGCGCGCGAAGTACGAGGAGTTCGCGGCCAAGCGCACCCCTCGCACGGCCTCGCCGCAGGGCCCGGCCCGACTGCTGTTCGCGCCGGACATCGTCGGCAGTTCCGAGGAGATCGCCGAACGCCTCCACGCCCATGCCGCGTTCCGCGAGGTGGACGAGGTGGCGTTCGCGCTGCCGTTCACCTTCGAGCACGAGGACTATGTGCAGATCCTCACCGACATGGCCACGAAGCTCGGGCCGGCGCTCGGCTGGCAGCCCGCCGCCTGAGGTCCTGCGTCACCAGCGGCCGGGTTCGGTCCCGACGAGCGGCTGCGACGGCCGGCCGTCCACGCCGACCGGTACGTCGCCGGTGAGCATCACCCGGTGCATGATCCGGGGGAAGCCCAGGTGGGCGTTGTCGCTGGGAGCGAGGTGGATGGTGGCCCGGTTGTCCCAGAAGGCCACGCTGCCCGGCTCCCAGCGGAACCGCACCGTGTACTCGGGCCGCACCGCCTGCTCCAGCAGCATGTCCAGCAGCGCCCGGCTCTCCGGACGGGAGACGTCAGTGATGTGCTCGAGGTAGTAGCCGTTGACGAACAGCACGCGCTCCCCCGTCTCCGGGTGGACCCGCACGAGGGGGTGCACGGAGGCGACCTGATGGTCCAGCAGGTGCCGCAGGTAGGCGTCGTCGCCGGGCCTCGGCTGGTAGCCGACGCCGAGCCGGTGCTCGGCCCGCAGCCCGTCCACGAACTCCCGTACCGGGCCGGACAGTCCGGCGTACGCGGCCGCCAGGTTCGACCACGTCGTGTCGCCTCCGTACGGCGGGACGGTCTCGGCGCGCAGGATCGTGGCGGCCGGCGGGTCGATGCGGGCGCCGTGGTCGCAGTGCCAGCCGCGCAGCAGGGTGTGCCGGCGGCGCTGCAGCCACTCCTCGTGCTCCATGCCGAACTTCCCGCCCAGCTCCAGCCGGTCGGCGGTGGTCTCCACCTCGGGGAAGTCCGGCGGCGAGGCGCTGCCCCGCTTGCGCAGCACGACGGGCTCGCCGAACCTGCGTGCAAACCCCACGTGCCCGGCGTGGTCCAGCCGCTGCCCGCGGAAGAACACCACCTTCCAGCGCAGCACCGCCGCCCGGATCGCGGCGACCACGGCGTCGTCCAGGTCAGCGGCCAGATCGACGCCCACGATCTCGGCCCCGATGTGCCCGGCCACCGGTTTCACCTCGATACCCGCGGTCCGCTCGACCCCCGCCACCATGTCCCGCTCAGTCGTCATCCGCACTCCGCCGATCACCCGGACCGACTCCGCTCGGCCGGCCGCCGTATCCGATCTTCCCAGGGAACACGACGGACGTCCTGTGCCCCCGGGCGAGGCCGTCCCGAAACCCCCAACTGCCGGACGTTCGTGGCCTCTGTCGATCAAGCCCGAACGGTACGCCCGGTCTTCCAACGCGATGGTCGCCTTGTGCTCCCATCCCGCACCCCGGGGCGCACCGGGGCCACTGCCGAGACGCGGCCCGGCTCACCCGCTGAGGCCGGCCCACCCCCGACTGCCGGATGTGTGAAACCTCCTGACCATCAGCCCGAAAGGTACGCGCGATCTTCAGCGCCGTCCGGCGACGGACGGCACCGCCGGGCGCGCACCGCCCCGTCTTCCAACGCGATGGTCACCTTGTGCTCCCACCCCGCACCCCGCGGCGCACCGGGGCCACCGCAAAGACGCGGCCCGGCTCACCCGCTGAGGCCGGCTCACCCACGACCTCCGGATATGTGAAACCTCCTGACCATCAGCCCGAAAGGTACGCGCGGTCTTCAGCGCCGTCGGGTGTTGGGCAGTACCCCGTAGGGCGCCTCAACCCGGCGTCCAATGCGACGGTCATCCTGTGCCCCACACACTCCTCCACGCGCACCGCGGCCGCTGCCCACACGCCACCCCACTCGCGCGGCATTCCGCCCCCCAAGTGCGCGACGTTCGAAGCCCCTGCCGATCAAACCCGGAGGGTGCGCGCGATCTTCGGCGCCGTCCGGCGATGGACGGCACCGCCCGGCGTGTACCAGCTCGCCTTCTTACGCACCGCCGGCGAGGGGTCCTCGTCTCGGGAGCGCATCAGGGCGGCGACGGCTTGCGAGGCACTGTGGACCCATCGCCCTACGAGTTCGGTGGCCATGGCCCTGACGTGGGGGTCCGGGTCGTGGTGCAGGAGCTGGATCGCACGCGGCTGGAGCACGGCGGGGTCGGGGCGGCAGGCGTCCGTGTCCGCCTTGCAGCGGTCGCAGGACAGGGCGTGGAGCGCCGCCACCCGTACCCGCGCGTCCGCGTCGTCGAGCATGGCGGTCAGTTCGTCCAGTGCCTCGGGCACCAGCAGTTGGTCCAGAAGCCTGCAGCATTCCTCCCGCACCCGGGGATGCGGGTGCCTCAGGCCTCGGCGGATCTCGGGCACGGCTTCCGCCCCTCGCCGCAGGAGTTCACGAAAGGCGCCCGGCCTCCGTGGCTCACTGCCCAGTGCGTCGACGAGGGCGCCGGTGACGGTTTCGGCTGTCGGCATGTCGTCCTCCTTCCTCCCTCGTCGAGTCTGCGCGTCCGGCCGCGATGGCTCCAAAGCGTTTTTTCCGCCGCGCGAGGCGGTCGCCCTCACACGCTCAACTCCCGTACGACCGTGTTCCGGAACACCGCACTCCCGTCGATCGTGAACAGCGCCAGACCCGTGTCGACCAGGTACGGGAACACCTCGCTGGAGTGCACGTACCGGCCGTCGTCGACGTACATCTCCACGGACGTCCGGTCCACCAGGATGCGCAGCTTCACCGTGCCCGCCGAACGGCTGACCGGGGTGTGGCTCTCCTGCCACTTGCCGGAGGCGTCGGGGTTGACGGTGTTGCGGCGGTTGAGGAAGGCGTAGTCGTTGTAGATGCCGGCGTCGATGTGACGTCCGCCGTCGGGTGAGCGGCGCAACTGAAGCCCTGCGCCGGTGAGTTGGTTCCAGGTGATCTCGGTGGTGAGTTCGTAGGAGATGCCCTTGTAGTCGAGCACCTTGGTGCCGTCGACGGTCACGTCACCCAGGTTCACGGTGCGGGAGACATACGCGTCGAGGGCGGCGACCGGCCGGGAGGCCAGGTAGTAGGTGCCCGCGGAGTCCCGCTTCAGGGTGAGCTGGCGCACGATCGAGTCGGTGCCGTTGAAGCCGTCGCAGTCGATGGTGGGTGTGGTGTTGGCGTAGTCCCAGTTGTTCAGCCAGCCGATCGCGTAGCGTCCGCCGGGGTCCTGCGTGCCGCCTGTGTTCCGCTTCTCGAAGGTGACGGCGCCGTACCAGTCCCAGCCGTGGTCGAGCCACTGCGGGTCGGCGGCGTCGGCGGTGAAGGCGCTGCCGTCGAAGGCGCCCGTCCAGTACGCATAGGTGTTGGGCAGCCCAGAGCCCTTGCCGTTGGCGCTGACACCCAGCACCCACTTCACCGTGCCGTCCTCGGCGGTGATGCGGAACAGGTCGGGACACTCCAGTGTGCCGATCCCGTCCTCGATGAACCCGCCGGCGTACGTCCAGGACCTGAGGTCGGCGGAGTGGTAGAAGCCCACCTTGGTGCCCTCGGCGAGGGCCATCACCCAGCGGCCGCGGTCCTCGTCGCGGATCACCTTGGGATCGCGGAAGTCGGCGACGCCGGGGTTGGGCAGGACCGGGTCGGTGCCGTGGTTGGTGAAGGTGCGGCCGCCGTCGGTGGAGTAGTACAGGAACTGCTCCTGGTGGTCGGTTCCGCCGCCGGGCGACAGGGTGGCGATGACGATCACCGCGTCGGCGCCGAACCCCGCGGTGTTGTCCGTGTCCACGACCGCCGAGCCCGACCAGACGTCGCCGTTGGGCGTGGTGTCCTTCGGGACGGCGACGCCGCGGTCGGTGAAGGAGACCAGGTCGGTGCTGGTGGCCAGGCGCCAGGCCGTGCCGACGGGGCCGGTCGGGTAGTCGGCGTTGTAGAGGTAGTAGTAGTGGTACTCGCCGTCGATCCAGACCGGGCGCTGGGGGTCGTTCTTCCAGGCGTCGGGGACCGTGAAGTGGTAGGCGGCGCGGTAGCTCGCGCAACCCGCCTTGGTCGCCTTGGGTTTGGCGGTGGCCCGCGCTGCAGGAAGCAGCACGGCGGCTCCCCCGGCGGTGGTGCCGGCCAGCAGGGCTCTCCGGGACATCCCACGCATCACTCTTCGTTCCTCTCGTCGTCGAGTGGAGAACGGCGGCTCATGTGGTGCAGGACTGTGCGGCCTAACTCGTTAAAGGTCAAGGGGTGCACGACTCTTGACAGGCCCGTCGCGGGCTTCCCATCATCTGGGGCATCACCCTGATCTAACACGAGTTAGGCATGTTGGATGACCGACTCGCACGTCACCCGCCGCACCCTGCTGCGGTACGGGGCCTACGGAGCGGGGGCCACCGCGCTGGCAGGCACCGCCGCGAGCTGGGACCGGCTCACCGGAGCCGACATCCCCGGCCGCGACGACGGCTCCCTCGTCGTCGCCACCCTCGGCCCCGCCTACGGCCCGGAGGCCATCCGCACCCTCACCGAGGGCTTCCGGAAAGTGCACCCCGACATCAAATTGCGGATCAACGCCGTACAGGCCGTCGACTGGTCGGACTTCTTCGCGAAGATCCTCACCCAGATCGCCGCGGGCACCGCGCCCGACCTCGTCTACGTCGCCACGGAGGGCGTGCAGCTGTTCGCGCAGCGCCTCGGGGTCCCGCTGGACCGCTGGGTGCAGCGGGACGCGGCCGAACTCAAGGAGTACTTCGCCGACGTCCACCCCTCGCTGGTGGAGTCGATGATGTACGAGGGGCACCTCTACCAGCTGCCCGTCGAGTTCAACGCGGCCGACATGTATCTGAACCGGCAGGTGCTCCAGCGGGCGGGCGCGGACTTCCCGGCGCCCGACTGGACGCGCGACGACTTCACCGCGCTGCTGCGGGCCATGAAGAAGTCGAGCGGCTCGCAGTTCACGCCGTACTTCTGGACCAACCGGCTGTGGGGCGGCGTGGTGCCCTGGCTCTTCGCGGGCGGCACCAATCTGCTCACGGAGTCCAAGGCGCCGGGCGGCGCCTGGCTGTGGGACTCCTTCTATCCCGCCGCCCAGCGCCAGGGTCGCGGCGGCGGCTTCCGCTGGACGAGCCCGCAGGCGACCGCCGGGCGCGTGGAGGAGGCGTACGACTATCTCGCCTCCCTCATCCAGGAGGGCCTGTGCACCCGCCCCGAGGGCGGCAACGGCCAGAACCTCGTCGGCGTGTTCTCCACCGGCCGGGTCGGCGTCACCCCGGCGGGCGGCTTCTGGGCGGGCGGACTGCACCTCGCCGGGATGCAGGCGGACGGCTTCGACGTGCAGTACTTCCCGCGCTGGCGCACCCAGCGCCACCAGTTCGGCGCGGCGGGCTATGCGCTGCTGCGCACCTCCAAGAGGCAGGACGAGGCCTGGGAGTTCATCAAGTACGCCGCCCGCCGGGACACCCTGATGCGGCTGTTCGACACCAACCAGACCACCCCGGCGCGCCGCTCGATGCTGACCGCCGCCCGCTACCGGGAGACCGGCCCTAAGCACTGGCAGGTCTTCTACGACACCCTCGACAAGTTCCCCGACACCGGGCCGATCCCCGCCCCGCCGCAGGTCGCCGAGGTGACCGAGGTGCTGCTCAAGCACACCGGCACCGCCCTTGCCTCCCCGCGCTCGGTGCGCCCCGCACTGCGCCGGATGCAGGGCGACCTGGAGAAGGCCATGGAGCGTGACGTATGACGAACACCCAGGTCCCCGCCGTACGGCCGCGGGCCGCCACACCGGCCGTCGACATCTCGCGGCCCTCGCCGCTGCGCACCCGCGGCACCAGGCTGCTCGCCGCCCTCTTCCTCGCACCCACCATCGTCGGCATCGTCGTGTTCACGGTCGTGCCGATCCTCGGCTCGGTGGTGCTGAGCCTGTTCCACTGGAACGTGATCGACTCCCCGAGCTTCGCGGGGGCGGCCAACTACCGTGAGGTCTTCACCGATTCCACCGTGCGGGTCTCCTTCCTCAACACGCTCGTGTTCATGGTCTTCGCGGTCGCCGCGCAGCTGTTGATCGCCCTGGCGCTGGCGCTGACCCTGAACGGGCGGATGCCCGGGTGGCTGCGGTCGGTGTTCCGCTCGGCGTTCTTCTTTCCGCTGGTGCTGTCCGCCGCGTCGATCTCCGTGGTGATGAAGTACCTGTTCAACCAGGACTTCGGGGTGGTGAACTGGCTGATCGGGCTCGTGGGGATCTCGCCGGTGCCCTGGCTGACCTCGGAGCACGCGGCGCTCGCGACCGTGATCATCGTCTATGTGTGGCAGCAGTTCGGCTTCTCGTTCCTGCTGTTCATCGGCGGTCTGAACAACATCCCCAAGGAGGTCCACGAGGCCGCCTCCCTGGACGGTGCGACCGGTCTGCGCAAGCACCTGCATGTGACGCTGCCGCTGTTGTCGCCGACGCTGCTGGTGGCGACCGTGGTCGGTGTCATCAACGCGCTGCAGGTCTTCGAGCAGCCGTATGTGCTGACCAACGGCGGGCCCGGCGACTCCACCCGCACCGTCGTGATGGTCATCTACGAGACCGCGTTCGAGCAGCTGCGCTTCGGTGAGGCGTCCGCGGTGGGCGTGCTGCTGTTCGTGCTGATCATGGCGGTGACCGCTCTGCAGTTCCGGCTCAGCCGGCGTTTCGTCCACTACCAGTGAGCCGGGTGACCTCCATGAGCCAAGCAAGCCTGTCCCTGAGCCGCGCCCGGTACTCCCTCGGGCCGTGGGCACGGATCGTCGCCCTGGCGGTGTGTGCGCTGCTGACCCTCGGCCCGGTCATCTGGACCGTGTCCACCTCGCTGCGCACCCCGGCCCAGTCCTTCGACCTGCCCCCGAAGATCATCCCGACGCATCCGACGGCCGAGGCCTACCGCGGGGTGTTCGACCAGATCGACGTGTGGCTGCTCGCCCTGAACTCGACGCTCGTGACCGCGCTGATCGCGGTCGGCCAGATGATCACGGCGGGCCTTGCCGGGTACGCGTTCGCACGCCTCGAATTCCGTTTCAAGAAGCCCCTGTTCGGGCTGGTCCTTGCGACGATGATGGTGCCGCTGCAGGTCACCATCGTGCCGGTGTTCCTGGTGCTGAAGTCGATGAGCCTGACCGACACCCTGCTCGGTCTGATCATTCCGGCCTTCCCGACCGCGTTCGGCACCTTCCTGATGCGCCAGTACTTCCTGGGCATGCCCAAGGACCTGGGCGAGGCGGCCATGCTGGACGGTGCCGGGCCCTGGCGGATCTTCCGCTCGGTGTACGCGCCGCTGGCCGCGCCCGGCCTCGCCATCGTCGGTGTGCTGGCCTTCAACTACCACTGGAACGAGTTCTTCCGGCCGCTGATCCTGGAGACCTCCGGGCAGAACTACACGCTGCCGCTGGGCCTGGTCTCCCTCCAGGGCAACCTGGGCACCGGCTCCATCTCGGTGGTCCTCGCCGGTGTCGTCCTCTCCATGATCCCCGCCGTCGCCGTGTTCGTCGTCGGCCAGCGCCCTCTGCGCGAGGGCATCACGTCCGCAGGAGTCAATCGTTGAGCAACGACGCCCCGCGCTTCAGGGTCCGCCCGCCCGCCGGCTGGATCAACGACCCCAACGGGCCGTTCCGCTGGCGGGACCGCTACCACCTCTTCTACCAGCACAACCCTGACGCGCCCGTGCACACGAACGTCCACTGGGGTCACGCCTCCAGTGCCGACCTCGCGCAGTGGGAGCACCATCCGGTCGCGCTCGCCCCGACGCCCGGCGGCCCGGACGAGGCGGGCTGCTGGTCCGGGTGCGTGGTCGACGACGAGGGAGTGCCGACGGCCGTGTACACCGGCGTCGACCGCCACCACGCCGGCCTGGGCACCATCTGTCTGGCGCGGGCGGTGGTGCCGGACGACGAGACGCTGACCGACTGGAAGCCGCTGCCGACACCCGTGGTGACGGGCCCGCCCGCCGGTCTGGACGTGGTGATGTTCCGCGACCCGTTCGTGTTCCGTCACGGCGGGCGGCGGTGGGCGCTGGTCGGGGCGGGGCATGCGGACGGGACCCCCTCAGTTCTGCTGTACGACTGCGACGACCTGCTCGACTGGCGCTTCGCCGGGGTGCTCCTCGACGGCAACGACCCCGTCGCCGCGGAGGTCTTCGGAGACACGGCGGTCGGCTGGGAGTGCCCGCAGCTGTACGCGACGGCGAGCGGGGAGTGGGTGCTCGTGCTGTCACTGTGGGACGGCGATCCGTGCACCACGGGTTATCTGACGGGCCGTCTGCGGCCATACGAAGAAAACGAGTTGCGCTTCGAGGCGCGAACCGGCGGACGGCTCGACCACGGGCGGGACTTCTACGCGCCTGCCGTGCTCCAGGAGCCGGACCGGGCCCTGATGTGGGGCTGGTCCTGGGAGGCCCGCGCGCAGGCCGAGGTCGAGCACGCGGGCTGGGCCGGGGTACTCACCGCGCCGCGCGTCGTGGATGTCCATCCGGACGGCGCGCTGCGGGTCGTACCGGCGCCGGAGCTCCAACTCCTGCGTGCACCCGAGCCGTTCGTCACCGCCCCCGCCCGGGTGGAGCTCCCTCCGTCGTACGACCTGACCGTCACCGCACGTGGCCGCACCACCGTGGGCCTGCTGCGGTCGGCTTCGGGCGCGCGGCTCACGGTCCGGCTGGACCCGGACGAGGGCATCGTGACGCTGGATCGCGGCGGCTGGCCCCGGGCCCGGCCCGACGGGTCGGCACCGATCGTGGTGCGGGCACCCGCCCGGCAACTGCGGGTGCTCGTCGACGGTTCGCTGTTCGAGCTGTTCGTCGACGATCGGGTCACCATCACCGAGCGGGTCTATCTGCGCCCCGACGACGTACGCGAACTGGTCGTGGCGGGCAGCGCGGAAGCCGTTGCGGGATGGGAGCTGGTTCCACCGAGGCCCGAGTGATCACCGGGCGGGTGCACCTGCGCCCTGGCAATGGGCGGACCCGGTCGTAGCGGGCATCGCGGAAGCCGTCACCGCACGGGCCCCGGTCCGACGCCCGAGTGATCACCCGGCAGGTCCACCTGCGCCCCTGTGACGGGCGGACCTGGCCGTGGCGGGGAACGCGGACGCCGTCACAGGAGAGCTGGTTCCACCAACGCCCGAGCAATCACCGGGCGTGCCCACCTGCGCCCCCGCGACGGCCGGGGACCCGGTCCTGACGGGGAACGCGGAAGCCGTCACCGCACGGGCCCCGGTCCAACGCCCGAGTGATCACCCGGCAGGTCCACCTGCGCCCCCGCGACGGGCGGACCTGGCCGTGGCGGGGAACGCGGACGCCGTCACAGGAGAGCTGGTTCCACCAACGCCCGAGCAATCACCGGGCGTGCCCACCCGCGCCCCCGCGACGGCCGGGGACCCGGTCCTGACGGGGAACGCAGAAGCCGTCACCGCACGGGCCCCGGTCCAACGCCCGAGTGATCACCCGGCAGGTCCACCTGCGCCCCCGCGACGGCCGGGGACCCGGTCCTGACGGGGAACGCAGAAGCCGTCACCGGATGGGATACGGTCCGACACCCGAGTGATAACTGAACGGGTCCACCTGCACCCCGCGACGACCGGCCCCGGTCGTAGCGCGCAACGTGGAAGCCGGGCGCACCGACGCCCGAGTAATCGCCGAACTGGCCCAGCCGGGCCTCCGCCACCGGCGCGACCTGGCCACAGCAGGGAACGCCGTCACCGGGTGGAATCCGGGCTACCCCACGCCAGAGCCATCGCCGGACGGACCCACCCGCGCCCCCGACCGGCGCGACCTCGCCCCAGCAGGGACCACTGAAGGTTTCACGGGCAGAAGCGGGAACGATGCCCGAAGGAACCGAACGGGTCCACCCGCGCCCCCCGCGACCTGGCCGCAGCGGGGAACCGTCGTCACCGCGTGGGCACCGGTCCCACCGACGCTCGAGTGATCACCGGGCAGGCCAGGCGTCGTACGGTGGCGGGTGGGGTTCGGCCGGTGTCGATGGCGTCCAGCAGCAGGCGGGCGGCCGCCTCGCCCATGGCCCGGTGCGGCAGGGCGACCGTGGTCAGGGGCGGAGAGAGGAACGCGGCCATGTGCTCCTGGTCGTCGTAGCCGACCACCGAGAGGTCGCCGGGGACGGCGATGCCGAGGCGGGTCGCGGCGTGCAGGACGCCCCCCGCGACCCGGTCGTTGTAGCAGAAGACGCCGGTCGGGCGCCGGTCGGCCGATGCGCCGTCGAGGATGCGCAGCGCGCCCTCGTACCCGCCGGAGATCTCGCCGCCGCTGCGCACGACCCACTCCTTGGGCACGGTGATCCCCTCCGCGCGCAGGGCGTCCCGGAAGCCGCGCAGCCGCTCCACCGACGCGATGTCGTCCTGGCCGCCGATCATGGCGACCCTGCGGTGGCCTTCCTCCAGCAGCAGCCGGGCCGCCGTACGGCCTCCGGCGCGCTCGGCGGGGATGACGGCGGGCAGGGAGTCGTCCTCGGGCAGGCAGTTGGCGAGGACGGAGTGGGTGCGGTGCAGGCCTTCCGGGACGCGGACCCGGCGCAGCGACATGGCGGCGTAGATGATGCCGTCGACGCGGCGGTCGAGGAGTTCGGCGACGGCCGCGTCCTCCTTGGCGCGGTCGCCGCCGGAGTCGACGGTCAGGACGAGGTGCTCGCTGCCCCAGGCGGTCTCCATGGCGCCGCGCAGCAGTCGGCCCGCGAAAGGCGAGGAGGCGATCTCGTCGGTGACCAGGCCGATCACGGCGGTACGGCGGCGGCGCAGGCCGCGGGCGACGGGGTCGGGGCGGTAGCCGAGCTGGGCGGCGGCCTGCCGGATGCGCTCCTGGGTGGCGGGCGAGAGGTTGCCCTCGGCGCGGCCGTTGAAGACGAAGGAGACGGCGGTGTGCGACACACCGGCGAGCCGGGCGACGTCGCGTGACGTGGGCCGTCCGGATCCCCCCGGCCCCTTGTCCTCGGTGCTGCCCATCCCGTGTGCTGCCCTCATCCCCCACCCGTCCGGTTGATCACAGCTCACCCTATCCGTGACGCTGGGGGTACGGCACAGTCGAGGAAAGGTCCCACGGTGATCAGTGTCCCCACGCACGCGCTCAACGACGGCACGGCTCTCCCCGCTCTCGGCCTGGGCACCTGGCCGATGTCCGACGCGGAGGCGGAACGGGCCGTGTCCGAGGCCCTCGGGCTGGGCTACCGCCTGGTCGACTCCGCCACCAACTACCGCAACGAGACCGGAGTCGGGCGGGGTGTCGCCCGCAGCGGCGTCCCCCGGGAGGAGGTCGTCGTGACGACGAAGCTCCCCGGCCGGCACCACGGCTACGAGGAGACCCTGGCCTCCTTCGAGGAGTCCCGCAGCCGGCTGGGCGTGGAGTACGTCGACCTGTATCTGATCCACTGGCCGCTCCCCCGGGTCGGCAAGTACGTCGACTCGTGGCGGGCCATGATCAAGCTGCGGGAGGAGGGCCTGGTCCGCTCCATCGGCGTCTCCAACTTCACCGTCGAGCACATCGAGCGGCTGGAGGAGGAGACCGGGGTGCTGCCGTCCGTCAACCAGATCGAACTCCATCCGTTCTTCCCGCAGGAGGAGCTGCGCGCCTTCCACACCGCCAAGGGCATCCGCACCGAGAGCTGGACGCCCCTCGGCCGCGGCACGGGCCTGCTCGACGACCCCGTCGTCACCGGCATCGCCGAAGCCCTCGGCGTGACGCCCGGCCAGGTGGTCCTGCGCTGGCACACCCAGCTGGGCGCGGTGCCCATCCCGAAGTCCTCGAACCCCGAGCGGCAGCGGGCGAACCTCGACGTGTTCGGCTTCGAACTGGACCCCGCCCAGCTGGACGCGATCGCCGACCGGGCCCACCGGCGTCTCGGCGGGGACCCCGAGGTGCACGAGGAGTTCTGAGCCGCCCGCGGGGTACCCGGGGGCCCATGAGGCAGGGCGCACGGAAGGAGCCGGAGGTGGGTGAGCAGGACCGGCTGCGGGAGTACCGCGGCAAGCGCGACTTCGGGCGGACCAAGGAGCCGCAGGGGCAGTCGGCCGCCTCGGGTGCGGAGCCCCGGTTCGTCGTGCAGATCCATGACGCGAGCACCATGCACTTCGACTTCCGGCTGCAGGTCGGCGACGTACTGAAGTCGTGGTCGATCCCGAAGGGCCCCTCCGGCGATCCGCAGGACAAGCGGCTCGCCGTGCCCACCGAGGACCATCCGCTGGAGTACGAGGAGTTCGAGGGCGTGATTCCGCAGGGCGAGTACGGCGGCGGGACCGTGATCGTGTGGGACCACGGCAGCTACGAGCCCCTCAGCCACGACCGCCAGGGCCGGCCCGTCGACTTCGGGGAGTCCCTCGAGCGCGGACATGCCCGCTTCCGCCTCAAGGGGTCGAAGCTGCACGGCGAGTACGCCCTCACCCGCTTCCGCGGCGGGAAGGACGGGGACACCGAGGAGGCGTGGCTGCTGGTGAAGACGGGCGGAGGGGCCCACGGGCCCGGGACACCGGATCCGCGGAGGGCCCGATCGGTCAGCAGTGGCCGTACGCTCGCCCAGGTCGCGGCGGCTGCCGGGGAGCAGTGAGCGGCGGTGTCCGGTCTGCTGGACTCGCTCCCGGACCGGGAGCAGGGGCTGCTGCGCACGGGGCGCCCGGGCGTGGAGCTGGCCGCCCGGCCGATGCTCGCGACGCTCAGTGACCGGCGGGACTTCGACAGCGGGTGGATCTTCGAACGGAAGCTGGACGGCGTACGGATGCTGGCGGTGCGGGACGGCGGGCGGGTCACGCTGCTGTCGCGGACGGGGCGTCGCCTCAACGACACGTATCCGGAGATCGTGGCGGCGCTGGCCGCCCAGTCCCGCACGGACTTCACCGTGGACGGGGAGGTCGTCGCCTTCACCCGGGGCCGCACCGACTTCGCCCGGCTCCAGCAGCGCATGGGCCTGACACGCCGAGCGGACATCGAGGCGAGCGGTGTCGCGGTGACGTACTACGTGTTCGACCTGCTGGGGCTGGAGGGAGCGGATCTCACCCGGCTGCCGCTCAGGACCCGTAAGTCCCTGTTGCGCCGCGCCCTGACCTACCGCGCTCCGCTGCGGCTGACCTCGCACCGCAACGAGGGCGGCGCCGACCTGCTGGCCGTCTCCTGCGCCCACGGCTGGGAAGGACTGATCGCCAAGCGGGCCGACGGTGACTACCAGCCGCGCCGGTCGACGGACTGGCTGAAGCTCAAGTGCTCCCAGGGGCAGGAGTTCGTCGTCGGCGGGTTCACCGAACCCGCCGGCAGCCGGGTCGGCCTGGGGGCGCTGCTCCTCGGCTACCAGGAGCACGGGAAGCTGCGGTACGCGGGCAAGGTCGGCACCGGCTTCGACCGCGCCACGCTGCTCTCGCTGCGGGAGCGGCTCGACGCACTGCGCACCGCCGACCCGCCGTTCGAGGGCCGGGTGCGTGAGGCGGGCGCCCGGTGGGTGCGGCCGGCGCTGGTCGCGCAGATCGACTTCACCGAGTGGACACGGGACGGGATGCTGCGGCATCCGAGGTTCCTTGGTCTGCGGGACGACAAGAAACCCGAGGACGTCGTGCGGGAGCGGCCGGCCACCTGAGAGGGCGGGCATGGCCAACTCGAGGAAGTTCGGGGCGGATTGACTCGTTCCGGCCCCAACAGGCCGCCTGCGCCTCTATGTTCACGGCGGTACTCGATCTTCGTCCCTCGTCCCGGGAGGCCTTTCCGCATGCGCAACGCGCTCCGTACCGCCGTCGTCGGCGCGGTCGTCGCCGGCACCGTCCTGACCTGCGGCTCCGTCGGCGCCACTCCTCCTGGACCAGGAGTGACCGGCAAGCTGATCAGCACCACCACCGTCGGGAACACCGACTACGTCATACGGGAGATCACCATTCCGCCCGGGCAGGCCACCGGCTGGCACTACCACGACGGCCCGGTCTACGGCTTCGTCCGGCAGGGCACGCTCAGCCACTACCACTCGGACTGTGCCGAGGACGGCGTGTACAAGACCGGCACCACCATCCGCGAGCCGGGCGGGCCGGGCGACGTCCACCTCGGGCGCAACGAGGGCGACACCCCGCTCATTCTCGATGTGCTGTACATCCTTCCGCACGGAGCGCCGTACTCGGAGGACGTGCCGAACCCGGGCTGCCCCTTCCAGTGATCACACCGGGGGCAGGGTCTGTTCGGCCCAGATGGTCTTGCCCCGGCCCGTCTGGCGGCTGCCCCAGCGCTGGGTGAGCTGGGCGACCAGCAGCAGTCCGCGGCCACCCTCGTCGAAGGCGTGGGCCCGGCGCAGATGCGGTGAGGTGGAACTGCCGTCGGAGACCTCGCAGATGAGGCTGCGGTCACGGATCAGCCGCAACTGGACGGGGGCCGCCCCGTACCGGATCGCGTTGGTGACCAGTTCGCTGACGACCAGTTCGGTGACGAAGGCGGCCTCGTCCAGGCCCCAGGCGGTCAGCTGCTCGGTGGCCGCCTGGCGGGCCGCGGCCACGTGTTCCGGATCGGGGGTGATGTCCCAGGTGGCGACCCGGTCCTCACCCAGCGCCCGGGTGCGGGCCAGCAGCAGCGCCACGTCGTCACTGGGCTCCTCCGGCAGCACCGCCTTGAGGACCGTGTCGCACAGCATGTCCAGGGTGTCGGCGCGGGCGGTCAGCGCGCGGCACAGCTCGGCCTGCGCATGGTCGACGTCGCGGTCACGGTCCTCGATCAGACCGTCCGTGTAGAGGGCGACGACGGAGCCCTCGGGCAGCTCCAGCTCCGTCGACTCGAAGGGCAGGCCGCCGACGCCGAGCGGGGGCCCTGCCGTCATCGGCACGAGGCTCACGGTGCCGTCGGGCAGCAGCAGGGCGGGCGGTGGGTGCCCGGCCGCGGCGAGGTCCAGGCGGCGCGAGACGGGGTCGTAGACGGCGTAGAGGCAGGTGGCGCCGAGCTCCGCGACCTCGCCGCCGCCGTCGTCCGACGCCAGATGGGTGACCAGGTCGTCCAGATGGGTGAGGAGCTCGTCGGGCGGCAGGTCCACGTCCGCGAGCGTGCGTACGGCGGTGCACAGGCGGCCCATGGTCGCCGAGGAGGCGATGCCGTGTCCCACCACGTCGCCGACGACCAGGGCGACCCGGCTGCCGGAGAGCGGGATCACGTCGAACCAGTCGCCGCCGATGCCGACCAGGGAGTCGGAGGGCAGATAGCGGTGGGCCACCTCGACCGCCGCCTGTCCGGGCAGTCCTTTGGGCAGCAGGCTGTTCTGCAGGGCCAGTGCGGTGGTGCGTTCGCGGCAGAAGCGGCGGGCGTTGTCGATGCAGACGGCGGCGCGGCTGGCGAGTTCCTCGGCGAGGACGGCGTCGTCGCCGCCGTAGTCGTCCGGATTGGCGATGCGGACGGCGACCGCGACGCCCAGGGTGGTGCCGCGGGCGCGCAGCGGTACCGCGAGCATCGAGTGCACGCCTCTGCGGTGGGGGCTGCCCCCGGGGGCTCGCGCGTTGCGCTCGGCGACCCAGCGAATGAAATCCGGCTCGCCCGCGTGGCTGAGGACGGCCCGCCCTGCTCTCAGGGCCTTCGCGGGCGGTGAGAACGACGGGTAGAAGTCGGTGTCACCGATACGCACGGCCGCCTCGGGTGTGCCCTCGGTGACCGAGCCGTGGGCGACGCGGCGCAGTACGACGTCCATCTCGCGCGGTGCGGGGTGCTCCTCCGCGCCGAGGACCCAGTCGAGCAGGTCGACGCTGGCGAAGTCGGCGTAGCGGGGCACCAGCAGTTCGATGAGCTCCTCGGCGGTGCGCACCACGTCCAGAGTCGTGCCGATGGAGGCCGCCGCCTCGTTCAGCAGCGCCAGCCGCTCCCGGGACCAGTACTGCTCGCTGCTGTCGAACGCGGCCAGGGCGACCGCACTCACCTCACCGGAGGCGTCCCGCACGGGCCACATCTCCGTGATCCAGGCATGATCCCGGTTGAGGGCGGGGGCACCCGTGTAGCTCTCGTACCGGGCCGGCCGGCCGGTCTCGGCCACCTGGCGCAGATGGGCCAGGAAGCCGCGGCTGTGCACGCCGTCCTCCACGGTCTCCGAGAAGAAGCGCCCCAGGAGGGCGTCCTCCGACACGCCCATCACCTGGCAGGCCACGCCGTTGAGGCGCAGATAGCGCTGGCGGGTGTCGAAGACGGACATCGACACGGAGGCCTGTTCGAAGGCATGGCCGGCCAGGGTCGACTCGCCGGGCGGCGCGGCTGTGATCACGTAGGCGTCCGGTCCGCCGTCCTGGCCGAGCACAGCGGTCGCCGTGAGCGAGAGGGGGACGGGTGAACCGTCCTGGTGGCGCAGTACGACCGTGCCGGTCAGCGCCGCCACGGCCGCGGACGGCGGCTCCTCGGCGAGCAGGTCCTGGACTGCACGGCCCACGGCCTCCTCGGCCGGGTATCCCGTCAGCCGCCGGGCACCTTCGCTCCACCCGGTCACGATGCCTCTGGCATCGACGATCGCCGCAGCGGGGGCGTGCTCCATATAGTTCAGGATGGTTCTTTTGCCGCACTGCTTCAACCGAAACGGAGGGCCGGAGGGGCCCTCCGTTCCGGTTGCTGTCACTTCTGCCGGTCGCGCAGGGCGGCGAGGGCCCGGTCGGCGTGGGTGTTCATCCGCAGCTCGCTGCGGACGATCTCCAGGACGGTGCGGTCCTCCGCTATGACGAAGGTGACCCGCTTGGTGGGGGCTAGGCTGAAGCCGCGCTTGACGCCGAACCGCTCGCGGATGGCGCCTTTCGCGTCGGACAGCAGCGGCATGCCGAGGCTGTGGCGGCCGGTGAACTCCTGCTGCTTCTCGACGGAGTCACCGCTGATGCCCACCGGCCGGGCGCCGACGGCCGCGAACTCGGCGGCCAGGTCACGGAAGTGGCAGGCCTCCGCCGTGCAGCCCGGGGTGAGGGCGGCGGGATAGAAGAACAGCACGATCGGGCCGTCGGCGAGCAGCTCGGACAGGGTGCGGGTGGTGCCGGTCTCGTCCGGCAGCTCGAAGTCCTCGATCTTGTCGCCGACGTTCACGGACTCGCTCACCTAGCGGCCCTCCCCGTTCTTCGCGACGCTGCGCGCCCACAGCACGAGGGGAAGCTGCAGCGGCAGCCGTCCGATGGCAGCGGCCTTCTGCGGGGTGGGGCGGTGCCGCCAGTCGACGGCCATCTTCACGTTGGCGGGGAACACCCCGACGAAGAACGCGGCGGCGGCGAGGGCCGCGGGCTTGCGGGTGCGGGGCCGTGCGATGCCCGCCGCAAGGGCCAGCTCGACGGCGCCGCTGGCGTACGTCCATGTCCTGGGTCTGCCCGGCAGGGCCTCGGGGATGGTCTCGTCGAACTTGCGCGGCGAGGCGAAGTGGGCGACGCCCGCGGCGGCCAGCAGGCCGGCGAGCAGCAGGGGCGAGCGTTCGGACCGTGGCACGGTTCCTCCTCTGATGACCTGCTGCCGGATGTTACCCGAGGGTAGAGGGGGTGGTTCCGGCGACCTGGTCCGGCCCGGAAGCCGGGCCCTGTGCGCGGCGCCGACATGCGCAGCGCGTGGCAGAGCCGGGACTGGGCTGCCTGCCCCGGGCCGGCTTCTGCTGTGCGGTCTGCGGGAGCCCGCTACGGCGGCACCCTCGCGCGGTCTCGGCGTGAGGGCGGCGTGGGATCAGGCGGTGCCCACCGGCGCGGTCGTCTGCTCCTGGGCCTCCATCTGAACGGCGGCGGCGAGGAAGTCGTCGACCATGCGGTGGAAGAGGGTGGCAAGCTGCCGCAGTTCCTCCGGCTCCCAGTGGGACAGGGCCACCTGCATGCCCCGCGAACCGGCCTCACGGATGCGGTCGATGGCCTGCTGTCCGGCCTCGGTCAGCTCGATGCGCTGGGCGCGTCGGTCGTCGGGGTCCGGGACGCGGGTGGCGTAGCCGGACTTCTGCAGCTGCTGCACGGTGCGGGTGACGTGGGACGCCTCCACTCCCAGCCGGGCTGCCAGCTCCCCGGGGCGCAGCGGCTCCGAATCGGCGACCTGCCGCAGCAGTGCCACGGCCGCACGGTCCAGTGGCACACCGGCCAGGGCCATCAGCCGGTCGTGCTGCCTGGCGCGCGTGCTCAGGTAGGTGATGCGGGTGAGCGCCCGCTCGATCTCGATCACTTCGTCCGAGGCGGGGGTGTCGGGGATCTCGGGGAGCGGCGGAGTGGACATGCGCTCCAGTTTACCATCTTGTTGCGTAACTCAAGTAATCGGCTGCGGGCGTTCCCCAGTGTCCTGCGGCTGCTCAACGTGGCACTACGCCCCCGGCCCGCCGGGGCACTGAGTTCCCGTTCCCCGGACGTCGAGTCCGCCCGGGCCGGTGACGGTCACCGGCTGCGGGTCGGCCCCCGGGGTGATGACCCGTTGTGCCGCGACGGTCGTGCAGATGAGCTGGGCCGCGGCGAGGTCGCCCGAGTCCGCCGGAACAGCGGACAGCCGGATGGTCACGCGACCTTCGCGGGACGTCACCGTCACCCGGGACATCATGGACGCCTCGGGCGGCAGCACCGTGTAGAGGCCCTCGGCCTGTTCCGCCCGGCTCGGCCCCTTCAACAGCACTCGTACGGCCGACTCGACATCGACCGGCCCGGCAAGGCTGCGGTCCACGCCCCGCAGGGTGCCGCCGGCCACGAGGTAGACCTGCAACGTCGGCGCGACCCCGCTCGCGGGTCCGCCCGCCTCCACCACGCCGGTCGTGGGAATGCCGCAGGAGCTGAGCGCGCCCAGCATCACAAGCCACGTCAGGAACGCGGATCTGCGTGCGGCTCTCATGCCCTGATCCCTCGTGCCGATGCGTCGCCGTCCGCCTGCCACTGCCCCGACTGCTCGTTGTGCAGCGGGAGTTCGACGGTGAAGACGGCGCCGCCTTCCGGCCGGTTCGCGGCGCGCACGCTGCCGCCGTGCACACGGACGTTCTCGGCGGTGATCGCCAGGCCGAGGCCGCTGCCCTCGGTGCGGGTGCGGGCGGCGTCGGACTTGTAAAAGCGCTCGAAGACATGGGGCAGCACGGCGTCAGGAATGCCTGGCCCGCTGTCCAGTACCTCGATGACCGCCCGTCGCTCCACCGCGGGCCGTCCCGCCTCGGTCAGCCGCAACCGGACGGGGCGGGCGCCGTGCCGCAGGGCGTTGCCGACCAGGTTCGCCACGACGACGTCGAGGCGGCGGGGGTCGACGCGCCCGCGCAGTGCGTCGGGCGGCGGCAACTCGGTGTCCACCAGGTCTGTCCAGCCGCGGGCGGCGAGGGTGCGCCGCAGCGATTCGGCGAGGTCGATCTCGTCCAGGTGCAGCACCGCCGCGCCCGCGTCGAAGCGGGAGATCTCCATCAGATCGTCCACCAGACGGGCCAACTTCACGGTCTCCTCACTGATCAGCCGGACCGCGGTGGCGGTGTCCGGGTCGAGGCGGGCGGCGTCCTCGTCGAGGACGTCGGTGACCGCGGACATGGCGGCCAGCGGGGTGCGCAGTTCGTGCGAGACGTCCGCGGCGAACCGGCGGGCCCGGGCCTCCATGCCGCGCAGTTCGGCCACCGACGCCTCCAGGGCGGCGGCCGTCTCGTTGAACGTGTGCGACAGATCGGCGAGTTCGTCGGAGCCGTCGACGGCGAGCCGGGTGTCCAGCCGGCCCTCGGCGATGCTGCGGGTGGCGCCGCGCAGCGCCCGCACCGGCCTGAGCACTCCGCGGGCGGCGAGCAGGGCCAGCAGCACGGCCAGTGCCAGGGCGGGCACGGTGGCCCGTTCGATGGCGGTGACCAGGGCGTCGACGTACGCCTGTTCCTTGGTCTGCGCCACGATCAGGAAGACCTGCAGGCCCGAGTCGCCCACGCCTCCGGCGAAGGTGACCGACATACCGACGACGAGTGCGGTGTGGTCACCGCTGTTCACTCTCTGGAAGACGGTGGCCAGCCGGGTGTCCACCGCCTTGCGCAGAGCCGGTGTGAGTTCCTCGAACCGGTCGCCTGCGACGGATGTCGCGCTGAGATTGCGGTAGGTGGCCATGACGCGCCAGGTCCCGGAGGGATCGGTTGCGGCCATGGCGGCCGCGAACCGCCGCAGTTCGGCCTGGTCCGGCGGCGCGACGACCTCGGGGGCGAGCCGGTTCGCCTGGGCGCGCAGCTGCGCGATCACCGTGTCCTGGCTCTGCTGGAGCAGCCCTGTGCGCGCCTCGCGGAAGCTCAGGGCGCCGGTGGTGGCCGCGGTGAGCGCGGCCACGAGCGCGAACGCCACGACCAAACGGGTGCGCAGACCCCGCAGTTGGGGCACCCTGAAGCGCTTCACGAACGCGCGTCGGCCCTTCGTCGTGCGCGTCACAGGGAGGCGAACCGGTAGCCGAAGCCGCGCACCGTCTCGATGTAGCGGGGTTCGCCCATCTTGGCGCGCAGCCGTTTGACGCAGGCGTCCACCAGGCGCGCGTCGGCGTGGTAGCTGTGTTCCCAGACCGCTTCCAGGAGTTGCTGCCGGCTGAACACCTGGCCGGGTGAGGCGGACAGGGTCATCAGGAGCCGCAGTTCGGAGGCGGCGAGCGCCACCGGCGCGCCCCTCAGGGTGACCGAGAACCCGGCCCGGTCGACGGTCAGATCCCCGTAGCTGTCGAGCCTGGGTATGCCGCCGCCGGATGCACCGCCCACCCGGCGCAGCACGGCCCGGATGCGCGCCTCCAGCACCCGGGCCTGCACGGGCTTGACCACGTAGTCGTCGGCTCCGGCCTCCAGCCCCACGACGATGTCCTCGTCGTCTCCCCGCGCGGTGGCCATGATGATCGGCAGCGTCTGGTCCAGAGCGCGCAGCGCACGGCACACGTCCAGGCCCGGCATGCCCGGCAGCATCAGGTCCAGCACCACGACATCGGGCCGGAAGGAACGCACCAGCTCGAGCCCCTCCTCCCCCGTCACGGCGGTGGCGACCTCGTGCCCCTGACGGCGCAGGGCAAGGGCGACGCCCTCCCGCACGGCACGGTCGTCTTCGATCAGCAGAACTCGCGGCATGGGCTCAGTATCGGCATCTCCCCCGGCCCGCCGGGCCTCTGTTACGGGATGATCATATGCGTCCGCAGCCGACAGGGCGTTATCTCTTCGTTATCGTTCGGGCCAGATCCGATCACATATCGATCACAACCTGAACGACCATGACCGCGCACAAAGCAACTCGTTCACCCCGTCGCCGCCGTCGGGGCGGTGTCTCGCACGCCGCAGCTCGTCGGTCGAGGACGAAGGTGTGGGGAGGTCTGGCCGCGCTGACCGTCCTGAGCGTCACCGGTTTCGCGGCCGTGGGCTGGACGTCCGCCGACGCGCACCGCGACCGGCCCCGGCCCACCGCACACGCGAAGCCGGGCTCCGAGCCCTCGCGCTCACCCAGCCCCGTCATGACGTCGCCCAGCCCCTCCCGCAGCGCCTCCGAGCCGCCCGCCCCGAAGATCCCGGCCACGGGGCCGGGCACGTTCACCACCGCGGCCGGCGGCAGCGCCGAAGTCGGGACCGGCACGGTGCTGCGCTACCGGGTCGAGGTCGAGAAGAACATCGACCTGTCCGCCGCCGCCGTCGCCAAGGACGTGGAGCGCATACTCGCCGACCCGCGCGGCTGGACGGCCGACGGCCACTCGGCGTTCCAGCGGGTCTCCGCCGGCACCACCGACTTCGTCGTACGGGTCGCGACCCCCGGCACGGTGGACACGACCTGCGTCGCGGAGGGAGGTCTGGACACCGAAGGCAGATACAACTGCAGCGTCAACCACAAGGTGATGGTCAACCTCGAACGCTGGCTGCTCGCCACCCCCGTCTACGCCAAGGACGTCACCGCATACCACGCACTGATCATCAACCACGAGGTGGGCCACTTCCTCGGACACGGCCACGTCACCTGCCCCGGCCCGGGGCAGCCGGCCCCGGCGATGATGCAGCAGATCAAGGGCATGCACGGCTGTGCGCCCAATGTCTGGCCGTACGACGAGCGGGGACGGTACCTCACGGGTCCGGCAGCCCCCTGAAGGTCAGACCCCCGGCATGGTCGCGCCGGTGCGCACGGCCCCGCCCCAGAGGGCTCCGGCAGCGATCGCCTGCCGCCACGGCCGGAGGGCCCTGGCGGGCATGCCCACCGCAAGCGCGCGGCTCACCGCTCGCCGGTGCGGTAGGCGGCCACGAACCTGCTGTCGGCCAAGTCCCCGTCATTGACGGCGACTTCGGCGTGGCCGCGAGGTGCCGAACAAGGGGTTGTGCCAGTGGACGACGCCACCGGCCGCGTACACATTCGGGGCGGCCTCGCAGTACTCGTCGCAGACCACACCGTCACCGACGGCCAGGCCGCTGCCCCTCCAGCCACTCGGTGTTGGGCTGCGAGCCGATCGCGACCAACGCCTCGTCGCCCTCGACGAGTTCGCCGTGACATGGACGCGGGTGAGCATCGCGCCCGTTCATCCGCGACGACCAGGACATGCTGTCCGCCCCGCGAGCGAGCGACGCCCTCTCGTTCCCGTCCCGGCCGACGGCGCGGCACCAGCCCGTACCCCAGGCGGTCACCCGCAAGGGCCTGCACGAGCCACCCGCGGCCGAGGCCGTCGTACAGGAGTCCGTCTGCGTCTGACCTCGTGTCCTTCCCCCGAGAGGGTCGTCCGTGGGGCAGGACACGGGCGGGCCGCGCCCGTCGTTCCCGGCGGGCATCGCCCACCATGGCTTTCAGGACCCGACCGGAGAGACGCGATGAGCATCCCTTGGCAGCGATACGCGGGCGAGCATGCGCGCACCGTCGACACCATGACGGCTGCGTTCCTGGTCGCCGCCCTCCTCCCGGGCAGCGAGATCCGCTTGCCCGGTACGCGCCGTTCGGACGCCGCGGCCCCCCGGCTGGGGCACGGCTTCGGGCTGATCGGCATGTGAGAGCGTGCCCAGTCCGTCGGTGGCACCCTCCGCGCCGGTACCCCACCGCTCCCTGACGCCCAGAACCCCTGACCCACGGAACGGGGACCATGAGACGACAAGAACGGACACCATGACCATCCGCGTGCTGCTCGCCGACGACCAGGCCCTCCTGCGGGCCACGTTCCGGATCCTGATCGACTCCTGTGACGACATGGAGGTGGTCGCCGAGGCCACCGGCGGCGCCGAGGCCGTCGCCCTCGCGCGCGTGCACCACCCCGACCTCGTCCTGATGGACATCCGCATGCCCGGCACCGACGGCCTGACCGCCACCTCCGCGATCTGCGCCGACCCCGACCTGTCGGGCACGCGCGTGCTCATCCTCACCCCCTTCGAGATCGACGAGTACGTCGCCCAGGCGCTGCAGGCCGGCGCGAGCGGGTTCCTCGGCAAGGACGTGACCGCGGACGCGCTGCTCGACGGCATCCGGACCGTGGCCGCGGGCGACTCGCTGCTCTCCCCGCTCGCCACGCGCGCGCTGATCACACGCTTCCTGTCCGCCCCCGCCCAGGGTGCCCCGCCGACGGCGCCCGAGGACCTCGCTGCGCTCACCGCCCGCGAGCGCGAGGTGACGGCCTGGGTGGCGGAGGGCCACTCCAACGAGGAGATCGGCGAGAAGCTCTTCGTCAGCCCGCTGACGGTACGCACCCATGTGCAGCGCGCGATGACGAAGCTGGGCGCCCGCGACCGCGCCCAGCTCGTGGTCATCGCCTGCCGGTCGGGGCTCCTACGGGCATCGCTGCCCGCTGAGCGCTGAGCACCGCAGGCTGCGGGCTCAGCCCGCGGAGAGCTTGTCCAGCCACTGTTCCAGCAGGGCCGACTCCGCCGGCGTGAAGACCGGGGACTGTGCGGCCCGCAGGCGGGCCGCGAGGGTCGCGGCGGCGACCGGGACGGCACTGTCCTGCTCTCCAGGCTCGCCCGCGCCGGACGTGCGGGTCAGCGAGTCGAGCACGCTGTCGCGCAGCCGCTCGGAGAACTGCGGGTCCGGGTACTGCTCGGGCCTGGTCAGCATCGACAAGGCCGCCCCCACATTGGCAGACATGATCATCTGGGTGGCGAGCGCGGGCGGGACGGCGAGCCGGCCTGCGGCGGCGCAGCGTTCGAGGATGCCGTGCAGCAGGGCGTGCGCCTCCCGGGCCGCCGCGGGCGGGGCCGTCAGCTCGGGCGAGTACATCAGGCGGTAGTGGTTGGGGTGCTCCAGCGCGAAACGCATGTGGTTGTCCCAGCCGCTCCTGAGGTCGGCGACCGGGTCGTCGCTGGGCCGCGCCGCCCGCTTGGAGGCGAGGTATTCCTCGAACCCCCGGTCGACCACGGCGGCCAGCAGCCCGGCCTTGTCGCCGAACAGCCGGTAGAGCATCGGCGCCCCCACTCCGGCCGCCTCGCACACCGCACGCGTCGAGACGTCGGCGACCGGCGCCTTGGCCAGCAGGTCCGTGGCCGCTTCCAGGATCTTTTCCCTCGCATCCATGGGTCCACGGTACGCCACCCGTAGCACTGATACGAAATTCGACAGACCGTCGCTACGAAGCTGTGTTATCGTCGATACGCGTAAACCGTAGCAGCGATAACAAGCGAAGGGTGCAACCATGTCCACTCAGTCCCCCACGGCCCGGCGCGTGGCGATCGTGACCGGCGGATCGCGCGGCATCGGCCGGCAGGTCGCCGAGCGGCTCGCCGCCGACGGGTTCGCGGTCGTCGTCGGATACGCGGGCAACAAGGACGCGGCCGACGACGTCGTGCAGACCATCGAGGCCGCAGGCGGCTCGGCGTACGCCGCCCGCGCGGACGTCGGCGACGAGACGGCGGTCGCCGCCCTGTTCGACCTGGCGGAGGCCACCTACGGTGGCATCGACGCGGTCGTGCACGCGGCCGGACGGATGCTGCTCTCCCCTGTGGCCGAACTCGACCTCGGCGAGCTCGACGCCCTGTACCACACCAACATCCGCGGCACATTCGTCGTCGGCCAGCAGGCCGCCCGCCGGCTGCGCCCGGGCGGAGCGCTCGTCAACTTCTCCACGTCGGTGGTGGGTCTCGCCTTCCCCGGCTACGGCGCCTACGCCGCGAGCAAGGGGGCGGTCGAGGCACTGACGCTGATCCTCGCCCGGGAGCTGCGCGGCCGTGACGTGACCGTGAACGCGGTGGCGCCCGGCCCCACCGCCACCGAGCTCTTCCTCGACGGCAAGGACGAGGAGACGATCGCCCGTCTGGCCGCGCAACCGCCACTGGAACGCCTGGGGACCCCGCAGGACATAGCGGGCGTCGTGTCCTTCCTGACAGGCCCCGAGGGCCACTGGATCAACGGACAGGTGGTACGGGCCAACGGCGGCATCATCTGACGGCCCGCGCCGTCCTTCGACAAGCCCGGAGTTCGAGAGTTGGAAAGGAACAGTCGTGAGTGACAGCAAGGTCATTCTCGTCACCGGCGCCTCCAGCGGTTTCGGCGCCCTCACCGTCCGCGCGCTCGCCGAGCGCGGGCACACGGTGTACGCGGGCATGCGCGCCCTCGGCAGCCGCAACGCTCAAGCCGCCGCCGACCTGGCCGACCATGCGGCCGAGCACGGAGTCGACCTGCACGCCGTGGAACTGGATGTGACCCGGCAGGACAGCGCGGACGCCGCCGTCGCCCGCGCCGTCGACGAACAGGGCCGCCTCGACGTCCTGGTCCACAACGCCGGGCACATGGTGCTCGGCCCGGCCGAGGCCTTCACCCCCGAGCAGCTGGCGGATGTCTACGACACCAACGTGCTGGGCACCCAGCGCGTCAACCGGGCGGCCCTGCCCCGGCTGCGCGCGCAGGGGCAGGGGCACCTCGTGTGGATCGGCTCCTCCAGCACGCGCGGCGGCTGCCCGCCCTTCCTCGCCCCGTACTTCGCGGCGAAGGCCGCCATGGACGCCCTCGCGGTGAGCTATGCCGCCGAGCTCATTCGGTTCGGGATCGACACCTCGATCGTGGTGCCGGGCGCCTTCACCTCGGGAACGAACCACTTCGCCCACGCCGGCTCACCGGCCGACGCCGACCGGGCCGCCGCCTACGACACCCGCTACAAGGCGCTCATGGACGACGTGTACGTGCGACTGGCCGGGCTGATACCGTCGGACTCCGACGTCACCGAGGTGGCCGAAGCCGTTGCGAAAACCGTCGAACTACCGCCCGGCAGGCGGCCGTTGCGAATTCACGTGGATCCGAGCCGCGACGGCAGCGAGGTCGTCTCCGCCGTGGCCGACCGCGTCCGCGCGGAGTTCTTCCGCAGGGTGGGTCTGGACGACCTGCTGACGCCGACCAGCAGCCTGTAGGCAGCGCCGTTCGCAGCCGGCCCGCAGGCAGCGCCGTTCAGGGGAACCCGGCCGTCGGGGCGAATGGCGGCGGACCACACCGTCGACACCTCACCCCGTGACACTCCCCCTGATCCCGCCGATGCTCGCCACGCCCGGTTCCCTGCCGCCCGCCGGGCAGGACTCCCGCTGGGCCTACGAGACCAAGCAGGACGGCCAGCGCGTGGTGGCCTACCTCGAAGGGGACGGCAGCATCCTGCTGCGGGCACGGTCCGGGGAGGACATCACCGCCGCATATCCCGAGCTGCGAGCGCTGGGCGAGGCGCTCGGCGCGACTCCTGCCGTGCTCGACGGGGAGGTGCTGGCACTGGACGAACAGGGCCGAGCCGACTTCCAGTTGCTGCAACCCCGGATGGGGCTGGCGCACGCACCCGCCAGAGCGGCGCGGCAGGCAGCGAAGGCGCCCGTGCACCTCATCGTGTTCGACGTGATGCACCTGGGCAGCCAGAGCCTCACGGCGCTCCCCTACGCGCGGCGGCGTGCGCAGTTGGAGCGGCTGGGGCTCCACGGCCCGTTCTGGTCCACCCCGGCCGCCCTGGTCGGGCACGGTGAACAGGCCTTGCAAGCCACCCGTGAGCACGGTCTGGAGGGCCTGGTGTGCAAGCGGCTGGACTCGGTGTACGAGCCCGGGGTGCGCTCCCGGGCCTGGATCAAGATCCGCAACATGCGCAGCGAGGACGTCGTGGTGGGCGGCTGGCTGCCCGGCAAGGGGCGGCTGTCGGGGCTGCCCGGCGCCGTCCTGGTGGGGCAGCGGGCCGCGGGACGCCTGCGGTACGTCGGGAGTGTGGGCACCGGCTGGAGCGAGGCCGAGCGGTCGCAGCTCGCCGCGCTGCTGCGGGCCGCCGCGACCGAGGTGTGCCCCTTCGATCCCGTGCCGTCGGTCGTGGGGGCCCGCTGGGTGGTGCCCCGGCTGGTGGGCGAGGTCCGCTACAGCACCCGTACCCGGGCGGGACTGCTGCGTCAGCCGTCCTGGCTGCGGCTGCGGCCCGACCTCGCGCCCGAGGATGCAGCGGCCGACATCCCGGACGACCGGGTCTGAACCCTGCCACCCGACACACCGTCACGGGATGCTGACCCCAGGGTGGGACCGCCGTCAGACGGGGTGGCCGGGGCTGATGTCGCGGGCGTCGTCGAGCCGGAGCAGGGGGCCCTCCGCGCGGCTGCCCCAGTCCTCGGGGGCGAGGACGAAGCCGACATGGTCGCCGCCGTCGACACGCTGTTCGACGCTGCCCACGAACCAGGCGGCGGCCTCCTCCAGGAGGACCGAGCCGCCGTGTCCGCGCGTCCAGGGCACCTGCGCGAACTTGTCGGTCCGATCACCCGTCTCCCCACCGAACAGGGCTGCCAGCCCGTGCTGTTCACGGGTGAGCAGATGGACGGCCAGGCGGTCCGCGGCACGGGCCACCGCGTAGGTGTGGTTGGCCCTGGAGATCCACACCACGAACCGCACCGGCCGCATGGAGCACTGGGAGGAGAACGAGACCAGACAGCCCGACCGCTGCGCGCCCGCCGCGGCCGTGACGACACACATCTCGGGACTCAGCCGGCTCATGAACGCGTCCAGATCTGTCATGGCCCCTCGCTCCTCACCCTCGTCAACGCACCGCGAGCCCTCGCGGGATTCCCCAGCCGGCCGTCACAGCGGTGTGCCGGGGTCCTCGGGCCGGATGCGGCCACGCCAGCCGCCGGTGGCGCCGCCCTCGCTCTCCACATAGTCCTTGAAGCGGCGCAGGTCCCCCTTCACCCGCCGGTCGATCAGGCCCAGCGCGTCCGCGCTCTGCTCGGCGACCCCGCTGGGTTCGACCTCCATCACGAGCTCCACGCGGGTGTGCGTGTCGTCCAGGCGCTCGAACCGGACCGACCCCCTCTGTTGCGTGTCGCCGCCGACGGACCGCCAGGTGATCCGGTCCTCCGGCAGCTGGTCGACGATCTCGGTGTCGAACTCGCGCCGCACCCCGCCGATGCTGGTGGTCCAGTGGTTGTGCCGGTCGTCGAGCTGCCTGACCTCGTCGACGCCCTCCATGAAGTTCGGGAACTCCTCGAACTGAGTCCACTGGTTGTACGCCGTGCGCAGCGGAACCTCCACGTCCACTGCTTCCTTGACCGTGCCCATCGATGCCTCCTTGCCCGCTCCTTGCCGGGGCCGGCCGCGCCGGGCGACCGGCCTCCTGCGCGTGTGCGTGGCACCGAGTACCCAGCAAAGGCGTCAGTCAGCCCGTGCGGGGAACTCGATGGGTCATGGCTGAGCACCCGGACCCCGATGATGTCGTGCTGTCGTCGCACGAACGGCTCGCCCTGCGGAGTATCGAAGCGGAGCTGAGCTGCGACCGGCGCCTCGCCCGGCGCATGCGCGGGGAGCCGGGCTCACGGCTCTGGCTCCCGCTGTCGGTGGCCCTGCTGGCGTGCGCCTCGCTGTTCCTCGTCGCCATGGGGATCCACACCTCGGACCCGGTGGTCATCTGGTGCTTCGCCGCCGTCTGGCCCTTCACGCTGTTGCAGGCCTTCCGGCTGCTGTGCCGTGCGCGCACGGGCACAGATCGCCTCACCTCGTGGCTGTGACACCCGCATGTGTGTCCGGGGCACCGGGGCGGGAACTCGGCGGTCATGACCGCCGAGACGGAAATCCCCGGATCGTACTGGCTCGAGACGGCGCCGCCGGGTGAACCCGCTCCCCCGCCGTCCGGCGACATCGCCGTCGACGTCGCCGTGGTCGGCGGCGGCATCGCAGGCCTGAGCACGGCGTGGGAACTGGTCCAGCAGGGGCGCAGGGTGGCCGTACTGGAGGCGGGCCGCCTCGCCGCCGGGGTCACCGGCCACACGACCGCCAAGCTGACCGCTCTGCACACGCTGACATACGACCATCTGCGCCGCACCCGCGGCCCGACGGGGGCACGTCTGTACGCGGAGTCGCAGAGTGCCGCCATCCGGCACGCCGCCGACATCGTCGACGAACTGGGCGTCGACTGTGACTGGGAAGAGACCGCGGCCTACACCTACGGCGAGCAGCCCCGGTTGCTGGGAAAGCTGCGGGCGGAGGCGGAAGCGGCGCGGGAGGCGGGCCTGGCGGCCGAGTTCGTGACCGAGACCGAGCTGCCCTTCCGGGTCGCCGGTGCGGTCCGGGTGACGGAACAGGTCCAGTTCCATCCCCGCAAATACCTGCTGGCCCTCGCCGAGGACCTGCGTCGCCGGGGCGGCGCCGTCCACGAGCACACACGCGTCGTGGGCCTCACGGAGAGCGAGCCCTGCGTCCTGACGACGGAGGCGGGGGTGTCGGTGCGGGCGGACGAGGTCGTGATCGCCACCCACTACCCCGTCTTCGACCGTGCCCTGCTCTTCACCCGGCTCTCCCCGCGCCGCGAGCTGGTCGTCGCGGGGACCATCGACGAGGACCGGGCGCCGCGCTGCATGTACATCACTCCGGAGCAGAACACCCGGTCCGTGCGCAGCGCGCCCTACCGTGACGGCAAACGCCTGCTGATCGTCACCGGCGAACACTTCACACCCGGCACCGCCGATGTCGAGGAGCGGTTCGCGCGGCTCTCCGCCTGGGCCGCGGACCGTTTCCCCGGGTTCGCGCTGAGCCACCGGTGGGCCACGCAGGACAACGACTCCACCGACTCCGTGCCGCTTGTCGGACCTCTCTGGCTGGGCAGCCGTCACACCTACGTGGCCACCGGGTTCGGCGGCTGGGGGCTGAGCGGCGGCATCATGGCGGGCCGTCTGCTCAGCGACCTCGTCAATGGCCGCGAGGTCCCGTGGGCCGGCCTCTACGATCCCCGCCGTCTGCTCTCCGTGGTCCGCGAGGGAGCCTCCTTCCTCAAACATCAGGCGCAGGTGGCGCGGCACTTCGTCGGCGACCGGCTGCCCGCGGTGACGGGGCCTTCGACGGCGGACATCCCGCCGGGCGGCGGTGCCGTGGTGCGAGTGGGAGGCCGGCAGTGCGCAGTGCACCGGGACGAGAACGGTCAGCTGCGGGCGGTGTCGGCCCGCTGCACCCACCTGGGCTGCCTCGTGGCGTTCAACCGCGCGGAACAGGCCTGGGAATGCCCCTGCCACGGCTCCCGCTTCGCCCCGGACGGGCGGATCCTGCAGGGCCCGGCCGTACGGCCGTTGGAGCAGCGCGACATCTGAGACGTCCGCACCGCCGCACTGCGCGAGACGAACCCGATGCTCGGACTGCGCGGGGTGCGGCTGGCGCTGCTGCACGAGCGGCTCTGCCCGGCGCAGGCCGAGGCGCTCTTCACCGCGTGGGTTCGATGTCGCCGCCACCGGGGTCCGGCCGCAGCAGGAGGTGATGATCCCGCTGGTCAGCCCGCCGGAGTGCGGTATGCCAAGCGGCTCAGGCGTGCTCCGCCGACCGGTTCGCTTCCCGCGCCGGGAGGTTGTACACGTGGAACGCCCGCCCGATGACCGGCTGTGCCACGTTCCGCACCTGCACTCCGCCGCTGGTCATCCCGTGTTCGGTGCCGGAATGGGCGTGTCCGTGGACGGCGAGGTCGGCGCCCTCGTCGTCGATCGCCTCGGCCAGCAGATAGCTGCCGAGGAACGGATAGATCTCCAGCGGCTCGCCCGCGAGCGTGTCAGGCACGGGTGAGAAGTGGGTCAGTGCGATCCGCACGTCGCACTCCGCCCGGGCCAGTTCCCGCAGCCCGGCCCGCAGGCCGTCCGCGCACCGGCGGGAGTACCTGACGAACTCCTTCATGACGGGCTCGCCGAACTCCCCCGCGCACCTGCCCGCGAACCCGCCCCCGAACCCTTTGGTCCCGGCGATGCCGACACGGGTGTCGCCGCTGGTCACCACGGTGGACCGCCCTTCCAGGACCCGTACGCCGGAGTCCTCGAGGACGGCGGTCACCTCGTCCGGGCATCCGCCGTGGTGGTCGTGGTTGCCGAGGACCGCGACGACCGGCACCGCGAGGTCCTCGACCTCCTTGGCGACGACCAGAGCCTCCTCCGGTGTGCCGTGGCGGGTGAGGTCGCCGGCCAGCAGCAGGAGATCCGCGCATTCGGGCAGCGTCTCGAACGCGGGGCGGAGCACACCGTGGCTCTCCGCCCCCAGGTGGATGTCCCCTACGGCTGCCACCCTGGTCATGCGAGGTCCTCCGCGTCGTCGGGCGGGGTCGTGCGCGCCGTGACGATGTCGCAGTGCAGCGGCACGTCCGGGAAGGCCTCGCGGGCGATGCGCATGATGTCCTCACGGCACCGGGCCGAGGGGACCGTGCCGGTGAGCAGAACGGCCTCGCCGCGCAGTTCGGCCCGTACACCCAGTTCGCCGGGCAGACCGGTCGCGAACCGTTCGGTCAGGTGGGCGACCCGGTAGTCGAGGCCCGCCGGTGCGCCCGAGGAGGGCCGGACCGTGTGCTCGCTCATGGCTGTTCCTTGGGGGATTCGGCTCGCTGTCCCGACTCGGCGTCGATCACGTCCAGGCGCTCCAGGAGGAACAGGAAGGCTGCGGGCATGGGCCGGTCGCCGCAGGTTCGCCGTACTTCCTGCCAGTCGACCTTCTCCCGCAGCGAGCGGGCGATCGGCAGTACGGCCCCGAAGTCGCAGTGATGTTCCGAGAAGGCCTTGAGGAGACTCACCAGCAGGTCCGTCGGCGACAGCACCGGCATGCGGACCGAGTCGACGGGCAACTCCCAGGCGCGTGCGAGCAGTTCCGCGGTGACGGGGCGGTCTGCCAGTTCGAAGATGATGTCGACGCTCTGGCCGAGGCAGCGCGCCTTGAGCAGCCAGTCCTCCGGGGCATGGTGGACGGTGAGACCGCCCTCGCGCAACGTGGCCGCCACGGCATCGGCGTCCTCGCGAAGGACGCAGAAGTCGACGTCGTGCTGCAGCCTTCCACTGACACCATGGCCGTAGGCCGCCACGCTTCCGGCCAGGGCGAATCTGTGCTCCTTCTGCTTGAGAAGGGCGGCAACCTGTTTGGTCGCCTCCAGGATCGCCTGGGTACGGTCACGGGGCAGGTCCTCGTCCGGCCCCGGCGTGGGTGAGGACTGCCCCGGGGCGAGGCGCAGGCCGGTGGGGCCCGAGTCTTCGGCGCGGGCCGCGCCGTGCGCGTCGTGCACCATGGGCGCTCCCTTCGCGATGGTGGTACGTCCGGGTACCCACGGGCCGCCGGGGCGACACGGTTTCAGTCGTCTCCGGCCTGGTCGGGCGTGGCCCCGTCGAGGTGGAGGATGAGCAGCGCCACGTCGTCGGCGGGGTCGGAGGCGTGACGCACGAGCGTGTCGGCCATGGCGTCGGGGTCTTCGGGATCGGTGCGTGCGATGAGTCCGGCGAGCGTGCTGACGGCGTCGTCCAGGTCGACGCCGGGCCGTTCGATGAGTCCGTCCGTGTACAGGACGAGGACGCAGCCGGGGTGCAGGGGGAACTCGGCGGCCAGGTAGTCGGCCTGGTCGTCGATGCCGAGGAGCAGTCCGGGTGGCGGACTGAGGACCTCGGTGTGGCCGTCGGCATGGCGCAGCACGGCGGGCGGGTGGCCGGCACTGGCCAGGCACAGGCCGTGGCGGCCCAGATCCAGGTGGGCGTAGAGGCAGCTGGCGAACCGGCCGGGGTCCAGGCCGACGAGCAGCCGGTTGGTCCGCCCGAGTACGTCCCCCGGGGAGGCCCCGGCCGCCGCCTGGCTGTGCACGGCGGTGCGGACCTGTCCCATCAGGGCCGCCGCGTCGATGTCGTGTCCCTGGACGTCACCGATCGCGGCGGCGACGGTGGTGTCGTTCAGTCGGATCAGGTCGTAGAAGTCACCGCCCACCGCTACGCCGTGGCCGGCCGGCCGGTAGCGGGCGGCGACATGCAGCCCGGGCAGGGAGGGCAGGTGCCGGGGCAGCAGCGCGGCCTGGAGCTGGTGGGCCACGGCGAACTGGGTGTCGTAGAGGCGGCCCCGTTCGAGAGCCTGGCCGACCAGGCCGGCCAGCGCGGTGATCACCGCCCGCTCGGTGGGCGGGAAGTGCCGGGGGCGGTCGTAGGCGAGGACGAGCGAGCCGACGGCCCGGCCGGAGGCGATCAGGGGGAGAAACGCCCAGGACGTCTTGTCGTCGAAGTGGACGGCTTCGGGATACGACCGTCTCAGTTCGTCGAAGCCCCGGAAGAAGTGCGGGCTGCCGGTCTCCATCACGCGCACGGCGGGCGTGTCGGCGTTGAGGGGCAGGTGGTCGAAACGTTCCATGAGCTCGGCCTCGTAGCCGCGGTGGCCGAGGATTCTCAGCCTGCCACCCCGTGGCGCCATGACGGCCATGGCCGTGGCGCCGAGGGCGGGCATCAGCTGGTCGGCGGCCTGGTCGACGACGTCCTGGACGCCGAGGGCCTCGGTGAGCGTGGCGGCCATGTGCATCAGGTGGTACAGGGAGCCGGCCCGGCTCGGTCCGCGCGCGTCGGGTTCGGCGGTGCCGTCGGTGTGGGCGGGGGCACTGTGGGAGCCCGCCGCGCTGGACGCCAGTTCGTCGCGGGAGTCACTGCGGGTGATCCGCACGCTGATGCCGGACGGGTCCGGGTAGAGCGCGAAGGCGAGCCGGGTGTCCGGGGGGCGCACTGCGCTGAAGGTGGTGGGCCGTTCACTCACCATCGTCGACCGGTAGCAGTCCTCGATCTCGGGGACATCCATCCACGGCAGCGCTTCCCAGGGCAGGGCGCCCAGCAGGGTGTCGGCGTCGGCGCCGAGCAGGCGTGCCGCCTCGGGGGTGACGAAGGTGAACCGTCCGGTGTCGTCCAGGGCGCAGGCACCGCCCGGCAGCCGGGCGATGAACGCCGCCTGTTCGCTGCCCTCGGCTCGTAGGGCAAGGGCGCGGGAAGGGTGGGGCAGGATCCGCGGTTCACCCGGCGCGGGCAGGGCGTTGCAGTCCGCCGCGTCGTGCAGCAGACGGCCCAGTCGCCGGCAGCCGGCATCGATGACCGCGCGCTCGGCGCCGCTGAGCCGCGGCGGATGAGCGGCCGGCCACAGCAGCACCAGCCCGCCGACGACCGAGCCCCGGGCGGCGAGGGGCGCGGCCGCCAGCGCGAAGGCGTACGGCAGAACGAGTGAGGTGCGCGGGTAGCGGCGGGCCATGTCCTCCATGTCGCCGATCCACACCAGACGGCCGGACCGCACGGCGTCCGCCACCGGAAGGGAGTCCGCCACGCCCACCCGGGTCCATGGCACGGCCATTTCACGGGGAGCGCCCGTCAACGCCACCAGCCACAGGGCATCACCGTTGCGAGGCAGGACGTAGAGCAGGCCCCGGGACGCCCCGCAGTCCCGGACCAGGTCCAGCAGCGCCAGGTCCACCGACTCGGGTGCGACATCCGCCGTAGCGTCGCTCTGGGTCACGGCACCTCCTGTCGAACATCCGACGGGTTCCCAGGCAGATCCACCCAAAGCAGGGGGCGGCCGGCGGGTGCGGGACGGAGAGCCAGATCGTCCCGTTTTGGTGATATCCCGATCAGCTCAGGGGACTCGGACGCCATGACTTTCACAAACCCTGATCCCGAGCCCGAACGTACGACGGGGCTGGAACCCGGGGGCGGTGTGCCACCGGGCGAAACGCCTCCTGCGGAGAGCAGCCTGCCCGAGGCCGGTCCGCGCGAAGTCCACAACCCCACCAAGGGCTGGGCCAAGGGGCCACTGGCGGTGATCCTCGTGGTGACCGTCCTCGTGGCGGCGTTCTTCCTCGCCTTCGCCCTGGCCCTCATCCTTTGATCGTTCTCACGTTGTCCAGGAAGATGCACGGCGCAGCACGGGCCGTACAACGCGCATGGAAACAACCGGGCAGAGAACGGGACCTCGCCGCGCAGGCACTGAAGGCCGCCTTCGCCGCCTGGGCGTCCTGGGCGGTGGTGGGCTGGTGGCTGCAGGCACCCATGGCCTTCGTGGCGCCGTGGGTGGCGATCCTGCTCGTCGAGTCGACGGTCTACCAGTCCGTCGCCCATGCCCTGCAGCAACTGGCGGCGATCGCCTCGGGGACCGTCATGGCCACGCTGCTGGTGCTGCTGATGCACAACAGGATCGGCGCCATGGGTCTCGTCCTCCCCGTGGTGGTGCTCCTCAGTTCGTGGTCGCGGCTCGGACGGCAGGGGATATACACCGCCACCGGCGCACTCTTCGTGCTCACCGATACGCAGGTCAGTCTGATGGGGTGCGCCGCCCGGATCGGCGAGGCCGTGTTCGGAGCGGCGGTCGGCATCACCGTCAACGCACTGATCCGGCCACCCGTCTACCTGCGCAACGCGCACGCCGCGATCCATGAAGCCGCACAGGAGACGGGCAGGCTCCTCGAAACGGCAGGCGGCCGTCTCGTCGACGGGCAGTGGGACGTCGACGAGACGCGAGCGTGGCATCGGCAGGCCCTGCACCTTCAGCACCTCGTGACGCAGTGCCGGTCGGCCGTCGGCTGGAGCCGGGAGAGCCTGTGGGGCAACGTACGCCGCCGCACCCTCGCCTCGGCACGGCCGAACAAGGACTACGAGAACGCGACGGCCGTGCTGGACCACGCCGCTGTGCACACGACGGAACTCACCCGCACACTGCACGAGGCGGCCGCCCAGGACCGGCAGGCGCACTGGTCCCGGCTGCCCCTGATCCGCGGCTACGCCGACTTCCTGGCCCAGGCGGCCCGGATCGTGCGGCTCTCCGCGGACGGCCGAGCCGGCCAGGGCCGGGAAGAAACTCTGCGGCAGGCCGTCCGGGAGATGCGCGCCACGATGGACGGCCTGCGCCGGCAGCTGCCGGACCTCGTCCGGGGCGAGCCCGAGGAGGCCTCGGCCTACGGCGCCCTCCTCCTGCAGGCCCAGCGGCTGGCCGGAAACCTCGAGGCGTCGGCACGGCAGGAGGCTCCCGGGGGCCACGTCTGAAACGGCATGCAGTTTTGTGCAGGGGGGCACGGGAACTCGTTCGGCACGACATCGAGACCGGGCACTGTACGGCGAGGGTGTGCCTCAGCCCTGCGGGCCGAGCACGTGTGAGACCGCCCCGGTGACACCCGGCAGTGTCGGTTCTCCCGGTGCCATCCGTTGGAGTACTGGTGGATCATGTCTGTTGACGGAGCCGGCGGTGACAGGGAGCCGTCCGCGACCGAGGAACGCGCGCGGGTCACCGAGATGCTGGCGGCCGCGGCCAAGGGCCTCAGTCCCGACGACGTCCCCCAGGCGCTGTGCCGCGCCTGTGTGGAACTTCTGCCCGTCACCGGCGCATCCGTGTCCATCGCGAGCGGTCCGACGGTGCGTGCCACCTGGTGTGCCAGCGACTCCACGGCGGCCCGACTGGCGGAGGCGCAGTACACGCTCGGGGACGGCCCCTGCCAGTCCGCGATCGAACGCGCCGCGGCCGTGCTCGCGGACGACCTGACCAAGGCGCCGGACGCCGGTCGCTGGCCGGTCTTCGCCCACGAGGCCGTCGAGCTGGGCGTGCGGGCGGTGTTCTCGCTGCCGCTCGGTCTGGGCGGGGCCACGATCGGCACGCTCGACCTGTATCGCCACACGCCCGGGGCGCTGTCCTCGCGCGACCTGCGGATCGCGCTGTGGGCTCGGGACGCCGTCACGTTCGCCCTGATGAACCTTCATGCGGGGTACGACGCGGACGAACGGGCGAGCGAAGAAGGAGTAGCGTCGTGGATGGAGGCTTCCGAGGCCGACCACAGTGAGGTCTACCAAGCGGTCGGCATGGTGATGGTGCAGCTGAATCTCGGCCCCGAACAGGCTCTGGACCGGATGCGCGCGCGGGCTTTCGCCCAGGGCCGGACGGTGACCGAGGTGGCGCATGACATCCTCGTGCGCACGCTTCGGCTCGGGTCCGAGACCGAAGGCGGCGGCGAGGATGCCGGCCGGCGGGACGCCGGTGACGACGGACGAGAGGGCGGTCGGTGATGAACCGGGAACAGCAGCTCGCCGAGGCGCTGGTGGGGCTGGCCGACTCCCTCGCAGACGACGTCGACCCCGTCGTGCTCCTCGATCGGCTGGCTCTGAACTGCCTGGACCTCGTGGGGGCCGACGCGGTCGGGGTCATGATCGCCGGACGGCGCGGCGAGCTGCGCCTGATGGCCGCCACCGACCAGAGCGCCGCTCTCACGGAGTTCTTCCAGCTCCAGATCGACGAAGGTCCCTGTGTGGACTGCTATCGCAAGAGCGAGCGCATCGACGCTCCGGACCTCGACGACAGCGCCCACCGCTGGCCGCATGTGGCCCCGTACGCCCGAGAGCACGGATTCCGGGCCGCGCATGCGCTGCCCATGCGCGTGCATCACCAGACGGTGGGGGCCCTGAACCTTCTTCTGACCACCCCGGGCAGTCTGTCCCCGCTCGATCTGCACCTGGCTCAGGCTCTGGCCGACGTGACCACGGTCGCCCTCGTCAACTGGAGCCCGCGAACCGCTAACTGGAGCCCGCAACCGCTGCGTCCCACCGATGTCAGCAGCAGCGTCCAACGGGCAGTGGCCGCCAAGGCGACCGTCGACATCGCCACCGGCATGATCGCCGAGTACGGCGATCTCTCCCTGCCCGACGCCCGCTCGGCCCTGGGCGGCTGGGCCACCCGCAGCGGCCGCCGGCTCACCGAGGTCGCCCACGGTCTCGTCCAGCGCACGGTGCCCTTGACGGACGTGCTCAGCGCCCCTCGCTGACAGGGCGTCTCAGCGGGACACGGCCGTCGCCCACAGCGCGGCCACGACCACGACGGCGGCTGCCACCGTCATGACGCTGCGCACCACGGGCGACCACCGCTCCACCACCGATGCGTCCGGTCCCCTGCCGTCATGGGCTCGGACAGCGGACATGCGCTGCGGCCGATGCGCTTCCTGATGCATGCTTCCCACTCCCTCGTACCGGACGGCCGGGCGGGTTCCCGTTTCGGCGCCTGCCATGCCCCGCATACGGGGCCTCTAGGGCAGTGGGGTGCCTCCGGTGGCGTTGAGGATCTCCGCTGTGACGAAGCCGGCCTCCTGGGAGGCCAGGTAGACGTAGGCAGGGGCCAGTTCGGCGGGCTGGGCCGGGCGCCCCAACGGGCTTTGTTTGCCGAACTCCACCGTGTCGGGCAGGGTCGCGGGAATCAGAGGCGTCCACACCGGGCCCGGCGCGACGGCGTTGACGCGGATGCCGCGCTCGGCGAGCATCTGGGCCAGCCCCTGCGTGAAGGTCACGATCGCGCCCTTGGTCGTCGCGTAGTCCAGCAGATGCGGACTGGGCTTGTAGGCCTGCACCGAGGTGGAGTTGATGACACTGCCGCCCTTCGGGATGTGCGGCAGGGCGAACTTGGTCAGCCAGAACATGCCGTAGACGTTGGTGCGCATGACCCGGTCGAACTGCTCGGTCGTGATCGCCTCGATGCCGTCGGGCTGCGACATCTGGTAGGCCGCGTTGTTCACCAGGACGTCGATGCGCCCGAACTCCGTGACGGCCCGCTCGATCAGCGCACGGCAGTTGTCCTCCTCCCGGATGTCGCAGGCGACGGCCACCGCCTTGCGCCCGGCGTCCTCGACGAGCCGGGACGTCTCGCGCGCGTCGTCCGCCTCGTCCTCCAGGTAGGTGAAGAGCACATCGGCGCCCTCCCGTGCGAAGGCCAGCGCGACCGCTCGCCCGATGCCGGAGTCGCCGCCGGTGATGACGGTCCTGCGGTCCTTGAGGCGGCCGGCGCCGCGATAGGTCTTCTCCCCGTGGTCGGGCGGCGGGTCCATGGGCCCGGTCCACCCCGGGTGGGGCTGGTCCTGTGCCGGGAACTCGGGGCGCGGGTGCTGCGTCGTCGGATCCTGCTGCGTGTGCTGCGAATCGGCCACGTCTGCCTCCTGACCTCGGGGCGGTTCCGGACGGCCACCGGGTTCCCGTCGCACGGCGGCCGAAAAGCCCGAGGTGGGCGGGATCGCCCGGGCGCCGTCGCCGGACCCGGGCAGGATCGCCCTACGCTCCTGCCGCGAGACGGTCCCCCAGAGCCGTCCGCTCGTACAGCACGTAGTAGCCCTGGCGCCGGGCACCGAGCAGTCCCGCCGTGTGCAGGGCCGCCAGGTGGGACGACACGGTGGAGGGAGCCAGGCCGTGCCGCGCGGCGAGTTCCGTGGTGGAGGCGGGAACCCTCAGATCGGCCAGCAGCGCGGCGCGCCGCTGACCGAGGAGGCGGGCGAGGGCCGCGGGCGGCTGCGGGGCCGAGGTGGCGTGCAGGCGGCCCATCCCGCGGGCCGGGTAGATGACCGTCGGCTGCCAGGGCCGGGCGAAGCCGCTCACCACGTCCGGCCAGACGAAGACGCTGGGCATCAGCAGGATGCCTCGTCCGTCGGGGCGTTGGGCGTCCGCGTGGTCGGTGTACATGTGCAGGGTGAGCCGGTGGCCGGCCCAGCCGATGCCGGGGTGCAGGCCGGCGAGCAGCGCGTCGAGGCCGCCGTCCGCCGCCTGCCGTGAGCGATGGGCGATGTCGGCCGCCAGGACGGCACGGTGACGCGGCCAGTCCGGGGCGATCAGGGCGTGCCAGGCGAGTTCCGTGAGGTCGGCAAGGCGGCGCACGGCCTGGGCGGGGTCGTCAAGTGCGGCGCGGCCCTGCGGCGACTCGGCGAGACCCGGGGTGCCGGCGAGCGAGCGGACCATCTCCGCGCGGGCGAGCGCCGGGTCGGTGGCCCGCATCCGGGCCAGTTCGTCGTCGATGGAGGGATACGGCTCGTCGGGAGGCGCGCCCAGGAAGTCCGGGGTGTAACCGCCGGCGCGGGGCACGAACAGCCACAGGGGCGACAGGTCGAGCCCGGCGAGTGTACGGCGAAGTCGGCGCAGCCAGACCTGGTGGTAGCCGTGCCGGGCAGGTCGGCGCAGCATGCGCAGGGCCTCGTGCGTCTGGCACATCGGCGAGATCGCGAACCGGCAGCGGGTCAGATCGTCGGCGCCCAGGTGCAGGGTCAGCGGCAAGACGGCCTCCGTGAGCGGTTCCCGGCGGATCCGATTCGGTCCGGATCGAAACAGTAGAAGCTCCACGCCGCGCCCGGCACGCTTGCCCGACTGTTTCCCGACACCCCGGAGGTCACCTGGATGGGCGGCGTACGTCCCGCGGCGCGGCGCAGGGCCGCCGTCGTCACGGCGCTGATGCTGGCGGCGTTCACCTTCAACACCGCCGAGAACCTTCCCGTGGGGCTGCTGTCGCTCATGGCGGCCGATCTGCGGGTGCCGCTCGGTGCGGTGGGCACACTGGTCACCGGATACGGCCTGACGGTGGCCGTGGTGTCGCTGCCGGCCGCACGCCTCACCCGCTCCGTGCCGCGCCGGTACCTGCTGACCGGGCTGCTGGGGCTGCTGGCGGCGGCCAGCTGGGTGTCGGCGCTGGGGAGTGTCTCCTACGGGCTGCTGCTGGCGGCGCGGGTGGTCACCGCGTTGGCACAGGCATCGTTCTGGGTGGTGATGGGGCCGGTCGCGGTCGGCCTGTTCCCGCCCGAACGGCGTGGTCGCGTGATGGGGCTGCTGTCGGTCGGCGGTTCGCTGGCCACGGTGCTCGGCGTGCCGGCCGGGACCTGGCTGGGCGGACACAGTGGCTGGCGGGCGCCGTTCGTCGTGCTCGGTGCGCTCGCGCTCGTGTCACTCGTCGTCATTGCCGCCCTGCTGCCGGCCTCCCGCCCCCAGGACAGTCATGCGGCGTACGGCGCCGATCCGGACCGGCGCCGGTTTCTCGTCGTCGTCGCGACCACCGCCCTGTCGGTGACCGGGGTGTTCGCGGGCTTCACCTATGTCGTCGCCTTCCTCGACGAGGTCAGTGGCTTCGGCAAGGACACGGTGGGGGGCGTGCTGTTCGTGTTCGGGGCGGCCGCCCTGGCCGGTGTCGCGCTCACCGGGCCGCTCCTCGACCGTTTCCCGCGCGCCACGCTCACCGTGCCGGTGGGGACTCAGGCGGCGGCCATGCTCGGCCTGTGTGCGGCCGGGAGCAGTCAAGTAGCGGCGGTTGCGCTGTTCATGCTGCTCGGCGGATCCGTCGCGCCCGTTTTCATGGCGACGCAGAGCCAGGTGCTGCGGGTGGCGCCGGGCCGTACCGAGTCGGCGCTGGCGGTCAACTCGGCCGCGTTCAACGTGGGCGTGGCCGCCGGGTCGCTGCTGGGGGGCGTTCTCCTGCCCGTCGTCGGAGTGCGCGGGGCCTTTGCGGTCGGTGGGCTGCTCACCGCGGGGGCGCTCGCGTTGCTGGTCCGGCCGCAGCCCCGGGACTCGTCGACCGGTGTGCGCATACCCGTCGTCCCTGCCGAGTGATTCGGATCCCCAATGGGGCGGTAGCGGTCAACGACCCTCTGCCGACGGTCTATCGTGGCCGCATGTCCGTCCCCGAAATGATCCGCATCGTCTCCCGCGACTCGCCCATGGCGCTGGCCCAAGTGGAGCGTGTGCGCGCCGAGTTGGCGGTCCTGCATCCCGGCGTACGCACCGAGGTCGTGCCGGTGAAGACGACCGGTGACAAGTGGATGGGCGTCCTGTCCCAGGTGGAGGGCAAGGGGGCGTTCACCAAGGAGGTGGATGCCGCGCTGCTGGCGGGCGAGGCCGATCTCGCCGTGCACTGCCTCAAGGACGTGCCCGCCGACCGGCCGCTGCCGGCCGGTACGACGTTCGCCGCGTTCCTGAAGCGGGACGACATCCGTGACGCCCTGGTGCACCCGGACGGCCTCACCCTGGACGAGCTGCCGGCCGGCACCCGCATCGGCACCTCCGCGGTACGCCGGGTGGCCCAGCTGTCCGCCACCCACCCCCACCTGAAGTGTGTGCCGTTCCGCGGCAACGCCAACCGCAGGCTGGCGAAGCTGGCGGCCGGCGAGGCGGACGCGCTGCTGCTGGCGGCGGCCGGTCTCGAACGCATCGGACGCCAGGACGTGATCAGCGAGGTGCTGTCGCCGGACACGGTGATGCCGTCCATCGGTGCGGGCATCCTCGCCCTGCAGTGCCGTGAGGGCGACCGCGACCTCATCGACGCGGTCAGCGCACTCGGCGACCCGCACACGCACCAGGAGGCCACCGCGGAGCGGATGTTCCTGCACGTTCTGCAGGGCCACTGCAACAGCCCGATCGCCGGGTACGCGCGCGTGGAGGCCAGTGGGGAACTGTCGTTGCGGGCGTGTGTGTTCACCCCGGACGGCAAGACCCGCCTGAACGCCCACGAATGGGCCGGACGGCTCGACCCGGCCACCCTGGGAACATCGGTGGCCGTGGCGCTGCTGCGTCAGGGTGCCCGCGAGATCATCGACGGCATCCCGCACTGACCGGGCTGCCGCGCGGAGCCGGGGTCAGGCGGTGCCCTCTTCGGCCTGGTCCCGGAGGAAGTTGCTGACCTGGTGCGCTAGGCCGCCGTCCCGGCTTCCGCAGGTGTGGGCGCCGACGGGCTCCTCGTGCAGGCCGATGCCGCCCGTCCACAGCCGGCGGTCGGTCCACTCCTCCTCGACGCGCAGCTGGATCTGCACGTCGACCTGGCTCAGGCAGGTGTCCGGGCCGGCCGCGTACAGCACGGCGGTGGCCCGGCGCAGCGGGTAGACGTCGAAGCCCTCGATGAACTGCGAATTGCGCCAGTCGATGAACGCGGCCTCCCCGTCGGGGCCCAGGCGCACGTCGATCTGGCCGTCCTCGAGGTGGATGCCGAAGGAGCGGCTGCCGCGGTTCTCGACGGTGACCCGGAGGCTGAAGTACGTCAGCCCGGCCGCCGCGTCGTCGCGTCCGCGTGGGGGCTCGGCGGCTTCCAGTCGGTGGACGCGGACACGCAGGCCGGCATGCTCGTCGTACTCCTGCCAGTCCCCGACCACGTTCGGCTCGTACACAGTCCACCTCATCGACTTCAGAGAGCTGCTTCCTATCTGTGTGCTCAGGGCACTGTCAAATGAGCAGAATGCGCTGTGGCCAGCGCATTCACCCCCTTTGATCACTGATCAAGCCGTGCGCAGGAACAACGGTCGGAACACGCCCCACGGACGTGCACATGTGCGTGGGGCACATCACGTTCCCAAGGGGGTGATCAGCGGGCCAGCCGGCCCAGGAGCGAGGAGGCCGCGGTGATGCCGAGTGCGCCGGCCACGAGCAGCACCGCGAAGTCGAGGGCCACGTGCGCGTGGGTGCCGAGGAGGAGGCCGCGCAGGGCGTCCACCTGGTAGCTCAGCGGGTTGACCTTGCTGACGGCCTGGAGCCAGCCGGGCATGATCGAAACCGGGTACAGGGCGTTGGATCCGAAGAACAGCGGCATCGTGATGGCCTGCCCGAAGCCCATGAGGCGGTCACGGTTGAGGACGATGCCGGCGATGCTCATCGACAGGCAGGAGAAGAACGCGGATCCGAGCACCACGATCGCGCCGACGCCGAGCAGCTTCAGCGGGTTCCAGGTCAGCGCCACTCCGAGCACCGCGGCGATGAGGATGACGACGACGGCCTGGATCAATGACTTCACTCCGGCCGCGAACGCCTTGCCGGTGATCAGGGCCGAGCGCGGCGTCGGCGTGACCAGCAGCTTGTTCAGGATGCCGGCGTCGCGCTCCCAGATGATCTGGATGCCGTAGAAGATGGCGATGAACATCGCGGACTGGGCGATGATGCCGGGCGCCAGATAGTCCACGTAGGGGATGCCGCCGGTGGGGATCGCCTTGATGCGGGTGAAGGTCTGGCCGAAGATCAGCAGCCACAGGGCGGGCTGCACGGCGCGGGTGTACAGCTCGGTGCGGTCGTGGCGCAGCTTCTGCAGTTCGACGGCGCACATCGCGAACACGCGGGCGGGCAGCAGCCGCCAGCCCGCGCGGGGCCGGGGCGGCTTCAGCAACAGGTCGATGGCGGCTGCGGGGGTGGGTTCAGCCGACGCGGTGCGCGGTGCGGCGGGTGCTTCGGACATCGCGGAAACCTCCTGCCTGGTCGTCGAGTCCGCTGCCCGCGACATCCCGGAAGACGTCCTCCAGGGTGGGCAGCGCGTCGGTGGGCGCCGCGCCCTCGGCGCGCCTTCGCTCGCCGAGCCCTTCCCTGAGTTCCTCCGGGGTGCCGAGGGCCCGGATGCGGCCGCGGTGCATCAGGGCGACCCGGTCGCAGTACTGGTCGGCCTCGTCCATGTAGTGGGTGGTCACCAGCACGGTCATGCCGGTGGCGGCGCGCACGGCGTTGATGTGATCCCAGACCCCGGTGCGGGCTATCGGGTCGAGGCCGATGGTCGGCTCGTCGAGGATCAGCAGCCGGGGGGCGCTGACCAGCGCCTGCGCGAGTTCGAGGCGGCGGACCATGCCGCCGGAGTAGGTGCCGGCCAGCCGGTCGGCGGCGTCGGCGAGGCCGACTGCCGCCAGGGCCTGGCCTACGCGTTCGGCGCGTTCGGCGCGGGACACGTCGAAGACGCGGGCGAACAGGGCGACGTTCTCGCGGCCGGTGAGTCCGGCGTCGGCGGACAGCTGCTGCGGGACGTAGCCCAGCAGGCGCCGTACGGCTATCCGGTCCTTGGCCGCGTCGTGGCCGAAGACGCGGACCATTCCGGCGGGGACCGGCAGCAGGGTGGTGATGCAGCGGATGGCGGTCGTCTTGCCGGCGCCGTTGGGTCCGAGCAGGCCGAAGACCTCTCCCTCGGCCACCGACAGTTCGAGTCCGTCGACCGCGTTCGTCTCGCCGAAGGCGTAGGCGAGTCCGGTGCAGGTGACGGCCTCGGCCTGCCCGGTGTCGGCGTTCCGCGTCATGTCTTTTCGGCCTCCTCGTGCAGGGTGTCGGCCAGTCTGCGCAGGGCGGGGATCGCCGTGCGCAGTGCCTCCCGGTCCGTGTCGTCGAGACGGGACAGCCCGCCGCGTACGAGTTCGGCGCGCCGCTTGCGCCATTCGGCGAGCCGGGCCTCGGCCGCGGGCGTCGGCATCAGCCGGGCGGCGCGCCGGTCGGCGGGGTCGGTCTGGCGGACCAGATAGCCCTGCCGGGAGAGCTGGTTGACCAGCGTCGAGACCGAATTGCCCGCCAGGTGCAGCTCCTTGGCGGCATCGGATATGCCGATGCCGGGCCGGGTGACGACCAGGCGCAGCAGCTCCACCTCGGCGCCGCGCAGCTGCGGGGCGATCTGCGGGCGCAGACGGCGCCTGACGAGCCGCTGGACGCCGATGAGGGCGTCGATCAGCTCGTCCGGGAAGGTTTCGGATTCCACATCGGCAGATTATCTCTGTAGCAGAGGTAATGAACCCAAGGAACGGTCAAGCACACAGCAGCCGCCCCTAATGTCCGCATTTGTTTGTGATGCACAGATTCCGGGCATCAGTACCTGGTGCTTCGGACAGGAGGCACGTCCGTGGGAGCCGGTCGGGCCCCGGATGTCTCCGCAGGTCCGAGCCGCATCTACCATGGCGCCCGTCCCCCCATGCACCGCCTCAGGGAGGTGCGCATCATGCGTGTCGCCAGCGCCAGCACAAAACCCCATCCGCACGACGATGCCCCCGACACCGCCGAGGCTTTCGCCCGGCTCGCGCGGCTGTCCGAAGGGCCGCAACGCAGGCAGCTTCGGGACCAACTGGTCCAGGCCTGGCTGCCGATGGCCGAGCGGATCGCCGTCCGGTTCAAGGGGCGCGGAGAATCCCTGGAGGACCTGTACCAGGTCGCGGCCCTCGGACTGGTCAAGGCCGTCGACCACTACGACCCCGCCCGCGGCCACGCCTTCGAGGCGTACGCGGTGCCGACCATCACCGGTGAGATCAAGCGGCACTTCCGCGACCACATGTGGACGCTGCATGTGCCGCGCCGGGTCCAGGACCTGCGCAACAGGGTGCGGCAGGCCGTGAAGGAACTGTCCCAGGCGACCCCGGGGCGCAGACCGACCGTCGCCGAGATCGCCCGGCACGCGCATCTGAGCGAGGGCGAGGTGCGCACCGGGATGGAAGCCCTGGAGTGCTTCACCGCGCTGTCACTGGACGCCGAGATGCCCGGCACCGACGGGTACGCCCTGACGGACGCGATCGGCGGCCCCGACCCGGCCTACGACGTCGTCGTCGACCGCGTGGCGGTCAGGCCCTGTCTGCAGGCGCTCCCGGAGCGCGAGCGCACCATCCTGTATCTCCGCTTCTTCGGAGGCATGACGCAAAGCCGCATCGCCCAGCAGCTCGGTATCTCACAGATGCATGTCTCCCGGCTGCTCAGCGGCTGCTTCGACCAGCTGCGCGCGGAACTCCTGGCGGAGACCGGCTGAGCGCCCTGCCGCCCGGCCGTACGCGGGTCCCGTCGCCTCACCGCTCCGGTGGGGCCTCGGGGATCTGCGTGGGGCCGTGGCGGTCCAGGGCGTCCTCGAGTTCGGCCTTGATCTCCGGGGGCAGCTCCCCGTTGCGCCCCCAGATGAGAATGAGCTCGGCGACATTGCGGAGCTTGATGTTCGTGTGCTGGGAGACGTCCTTCAGCACCGCCCATCCCTGGTCCGGCGCCACCCTGCCCAGCGCGACCATCATCCCGATCGCCTGGTCCACGACGGCGTGCGAGACGATGGCTTCCTTCAGCTGATCGACTTCTTCCTGCAGCGCGAAGATGCGATCCGTCTCGTCGGCAGGTTCATGCGGTACCTGTGCCACTCGTCCATAGTGGCACTCACCCGGCCCGCCGCCACCGGCGGCAACCGCCACGGCACCCGTTTCGGCCCCCCTCAGGGGGTACTCGGCAGGCGCATCGTGCGGTCCCGGTTGGACACTGGTACCGGACCGGTGGCCGCCGATCGACGAGACCAGGACGCAACTGCCATGAACCACGACTCCTCACGCCCACGCGGCGTGACACGCATCGTCACCTCGGCCTCCGTGTTCGGGGCGCCGTGCTGGGTGAGCCTGACCAGTCGCGACGTCGACGCCACCGAGGACTTCTACGGGGCGGTGCTGGGCTGGGAGTGGCGCTCCGCCAAGCTCGGGGACCGCTTCCGGATGGCCATGGTGGACGGCACGCCCGTGGCCGGGATCGCCGCCGTCGCCGACATGTGGCAGATGGCGGTGGCGTGGACGCCGTACTTCGCCGTGCCCAGTGCGGACGAGGCCGTGGCGCGGGCCCAGGAACGGGGCGGGACGGCCGCGGTCGGCCCGATCTCGTTCCCGCCGGGGCGGGCGGCCCTGCTCGCCGACCGGGACGGGGCGACCTTCGGGATCTGGGAGGGGGCGCTGATCGCCGACTGGGAGAAGTGGCGGCACGCGGCCCCGGCCTTCATCAGACTCCACACCCGCGACGCCTTCGACGCCGCGATCTTCTACGGCGAGGTGCTGGACTGGGCCTCGGAGCGGCCCGGCTGCTGCGAGGTCCAGTACGAGGGCGGTGAGGTGGTGCTGCGCAGCCAGGGCGACATCGTGGCCCGCATCGAGTCCGGGGCCCTGGGGGCGGCGCCCGACCCCACCATCCGGCCCCACTGGCAGATCCACTTCGCGGTCGAGGACGTGACGGCCTGTGTACGGGCCGCCGAGGTGCACGGCGGCAGCGTCCTGTCGAAGGGCAGCGACGAGGCCGTGCTGCGCGACGCCGACGGCGCGCAGTTCACGGTGACCTCGCGCCGCGAGCGCTGAGGGGACGCTCCGCCGGGTCAGCCGGCCGACTACGGAAGTGCCACGTGGTGTCGTGGGTCGCCTTCTAGCGCCGTCGTGACTTGTCGCGCCCCGCGGCGGAGCCGCACGCCGATACAGCCCCGCTCCCCTTTGGGGCACGGCGGGGTCTCGACAGGAGCACCAGGCTGCGGCGCTCGACCAGGAGCCCGGTGTTCGCCTTGTACTCCGACTCGTCCGGCGGCCCGTGCGGCTCGGCGGTGTCGATCACGGTCGTCCAGCGTTCGCCGTACGCGACGTCCGGCAGCCGGAACTCCACCGGCTCCCAGTAGCTGTTCAGCAGGAGCAGGAACGAGTCGTCCACGACGGGTCGTCCGCACGGGTCGGGTTCGGCGATGGCGTCACCGTTCAGGAACACGGCCACGGAGTGGGCGTCGGAGCGCTGCCAGTCCTCCTCCGTCATCTCCTGCGCGTCCGGCGCCAGCCACACCAGGTCCGGCAGCGGCCGGCGCGGACCGGTCGCGGTCTCGCCGCGGAAGAACCGGCGGCGGCGCAGCACCGGGTGGGCGGCCCGCAGAGCGATGACGTACCGGGTGAACTCGGCGAGTTCCCGCTGCTCCTCGGTCAGCTCCCAGTCGACCCAGGAGATTTCGTTGTCCTGGCAGTAGGCGTTGTTGTTGCCGCGCTGGGTGCGGCCGAGTTCGTCACCGTGGCCGATCATCGGGATGCCCTGCGAGAGCAGCAGGGTGGCCAGGAAGTTGCGTTGCTGGCGGGCGCGCAGCTCCAGCACGCCCGGGTCGTCGGTGTCGCCCTCGACGCCGCAGTTCCAGGACCGGTTGACGCTCTCGCCGTCCCGGTTGCCCTCCCCGTTGGCCTCGTTGTGCTTGTCGTTGTACGAGACCAGGTCGCGCAGGGTGAAGCCGTCGTGCGCGGTGACGAAGTTGACGCTGGCCCGGGGGCGGCGCCGGCTGTGCGCGTACAGGTCCGCGGAGCCGGTCAGCCGGGAGGCGAACTCGCCGAGCGTGTGCTCGCCGCCGCGCCAGAAGTCCCGTACGGCGTCGCGGTACTTGCCGTTCCACTCCGACCACAGCGGCGGGAAGTTCCCCACCTGGTAGCCGCCCTCCCCCACGTCCCACGGCTCCGCGATCAGCTTGACGCGGCTGATGACCGGGTCCTGCTGGATCAGGTCGAAGAACGCCGACAGCCGGTCCACCTCGTGGAACTGCCGGGCCAGTGTGGCCGCGAGGTCGAAGCGGAAGCCGTCGACGTGCATGTCGGTGACCCAGTACCGCAGCGAGTCCATGATCAGCTGCAGTACGTAGGGGTGACGCATCAGCAGGCTGTTGCCGGTGCCGGTGGTGTCGTAGTAGTGGCTCCAGTCGCCGTCCACCAGACGGTAGTACGAGGCGTTGTCGATCCCGCGGAAGGAGAGCGTGGGGCCCTTCTCGTTGCCCTCGGCGGTGTGGTTGTAGACGACGTCGAGGATGACTTCGAGACCGGCCGCGTGCAGCGCCTTCACCATCGACTTGAACTCGGTGACCTGTCCGCCGCGGGTGCCGTGGGCGGCGTAGGCGTTGTGCGGGGCGAAGAAGCCGATCGTGTTGTAGCCCCAGTAGTTGGACAGGCCGCGGCCCTGCAGCACTCCGTCCTGGACGTACTGGTGCACCGGCATCAGTTCCACCGCGGTCACGCCCAGCTTCGTCAGGTGCTCGAGCACCGCGGGGTGAGCGAGTCCGGCGTAGGTGCCGCGGAGTTCGGGCGGGACATCGGGGTGGGTGCGGGTCAGACCACGAACATGGGCCTCATAGATCACGCTGTCGGCGTACGGCTGCCGCGGCGGCCGGTCGTCGCCCCAGTCGAAGGCCGGGTCGGTGACCACGCCGAGCATGGTGTGCCCGGCGCTGTCCGACCGGGACCGGCCGTGCGGGGCCCGCTCGAAGAGGGAGGCGTGGTTGTCCACCTGCCCGTCGACCGCCCTGGTGTACGGGTCGAGGAGGAGTTTCGCCGGGTTGCAGCGGTGGCCCAGCTGCGGATGCCACGGGCCGTGCACCCGGTAGCCGTAGCGCTGTCCCGGCCCGATGTCCGGCAGGTAGCAGTGCCAGACGAAGCCGTCGACCTCGGTGACCGGGACGCGGCGCTCACCGCCGTCGTCGACGAGGACGAGTTCGACGCGTTGGGCCACCTCGCTGAAGAGCGCGAAGTTGGTGCCGTTCCCGTCGTAGGAGGCACCCAATGGGTAGGGGTGCCCGCTCCAGACGGGCACCCCTGGCTTGCGGCGGCGCTTCGCCGTCACCGGGCATCCTCCAGGATGCCGTCCGGCTCGCGCACCTGCCCGGCGAGAGCCAGGGCCGGCATCTCGCGGGGCACCTGGAGCACCTCGCGCAGGCTCGGCGCGGGCGCCAGGGGCACCAGGGGCACCCGTTCGCCGGCCCTGGCCCGCTGCGAGAACCAGATGACCTTGCTGCCGGTGTCCGTGGCGCAGCAGCCCCAGCCGTCGCTCATCGCGGCGATCCGCTGCAGACAGGCCCGCAGGTCCTGGTCGGGACGCAGGTCGCAGTCGTTCTCCCCCACGGCGGTGATCAGATGCTGTCCGTTCCACCACATCTCGACCGACGTGTTCTTGTCCGTGGCGTGCTCGTCGATGGCCTTCAGCAGCAGCTCGGCGCCGCTGGTGACGGGCTCGACCAGTGTCTCGAGGTCCCAGAGCCGGAGATGCGCGGCCAGGATGCGCCGTACCTGTCCGACCCGTTCGGGGCTGACTTCCACATCGAGGTGGTAGTAGCAGGGCACTGCGGTCTTCATCTTCGTTGGCTCCTCACCCGCGAAGCTCCCGCTCCTTCTCGCCCCTGTGGGACGAGCCCCGAACGCGAAGCGTGAGCGTGGATCGCTTCTGAGTCACCTCAAGGTTGGGTGAGCTAGACCATTCGTGCAACACGAGCACATCCGGCGTGCGGGATGCCCGTCAGACATGGTTGAAGATCCAACAAGACGCTGAGTCGCCACCCGTGCACCATATGTGAAGACCTCGATACCCGTAACGGATCCGTGCGTGCCCACGCGCGGCCGCCCGACGGTCGGGAGACGTGCGATCGAGCCCCGGAGAAAGAGAAGGCGTCATGCTGCTACCGGCCAAAGCCGAAGTGGCCCGGCAACTGCGGCGGTACCGGGCCTGGGAACGCGTCATGCTCGCGTCCCCCGCCGACCGCGCGGTGCGCGCCACCTTCGAGGACTCGGGCTACACCCTGTGCGTGCTGATGGGCAAGCGCTGCGCCCGCGAGGCCGCGGACGCCGCCGAGCGCTATCTGGGGTCCACCCTGGGCGCCTATCTCCGGGAGCAGAACGAGCGGCCCCGAACGGGTGCGGCCGAGCGGCGCGGGCCCCCGCAGGCACAACAGCATTTCGCCGCAGGGAGGTAGGCCTCCCTGCGGCTCAACGCATATGTCGCAGTTTGTATCCCTCGACCGGGCCGAAGACCCGGTCTCCAGCACGGTGGAGGTGAGACCCATGAGTTCGATTCCGGCCATCGGCCGCATCCCGGTGCGGGACGTCCACCCGGCGGTGGAGTGCGGAAAGCACCCGGCCAAGGCGGTCGTCGGGGAGACGTTCGAGGTCACCGCCACCGTGTTCCGGGAAGGCCATGACGCGGTCGCCGCCAATGTCGTCCTGACCGATCCGGAGGGCCAGCACGGCCCGTGGACGCCGATGCGGGAACTGGCTCCCGGCTCCGACCGCTGGGGCGCCGAGGTCACACCCACCTCCGAAGGTCACTGGACGTATCGGGTGGAGGCCTGGAGCGACCCGGTGACCACGTGGCGGCGCACCGCCCGCATCAAGATCCCGGCCGGCATCGACACCGGACTGGTGCTGGAGGAGGGCGGCGACCTGCACGAGAAGCTGGCCGCCGGTGTGCCCGAGGGCCCGGGGCGTGCCGCGGTGCTGGCGGCGGCGGCGACCTTGCGCGACGACTCGCTGCCGGTCGCCACCCGTCTGGCGGCGGCGTTGACGCCGGAGGTGGACGCGGTGCTGGCCCGCCATCCGCTGCGGGAGTTCGTCACCGCCTCGCAGACCCTGCCGCTGCT
>NZ_JBITLY010000012.1:0-210418 GCF_044465725.1 Streptomyces sp. NPDC049541
ACCGACGAGACCGTCCTGCCGACCGAACTCACCGCATAGCCTCAAAAACGAGATCACCGAGTGGCCGTTGATACACCACTCCGGCGGACGTGACCTGACGTCCCACTACCCCGACCCGTCAGGCAGAGTCGTGCTCAACGTCGCGTTCACCCGAGCCATGCGCTCCCTGATCGGCCAGACCGCGACAGCTCAGGGGCAGAAGCCCGCTGCCTTTCTCGCCCGGACCGTCGCAGAAGCTGTCGCGCGAGACGAGCAGACCCGCACCCGACATCTGACCACGCGGCTCCAGGATCTACTCGCCCGTCACACCCCCGAAGCCGTACTCACCTGCGCGGCACGCGTCCTGCTCGACCACCAGCGCCCACCCTCGTGTTCTTCAGTCGACGCGGATGACCAGCGGCCTGGCGCCGTACACACGACCCTCTGACCCGTCTGCACCGCGGAGTTCTCGTTGCACACGCCGACCGACGAACAGGCCCACGCCGTCGATACCTTCCGAGCCGGTCACCACATCGCGCTGCAGGCTGGCGCCGGTACAGGCAAGACCAGCACGTTGGACCTGTTGGCCAGGAGTACTCGACACCGAGGCTGCTACCTCGCCTTCAACAAGACCATCGCCGAAGACGCCGCCACCCGGTTCCCACGCTCCGTGCAGTGCAAGACTGCCCACGCCACAGCCTTCGCAGCGGTCGGCTATCGGTTCGCCCATCGGCTCAGGAGCCCGCGCCAGCCGGCCTGGCGGATCGGGCACGCCCTCGGTGTCGGGTCCCCTGTCCGTATCGGTGACCACGAAATCAGCCACCGGACTCTGTCCCACACGGTGCTGCGTACGGTCACCCGCTTCTGCCAGTCCGCCGACAAAGCCCCGGCTCCTCACCACGTCCCCGCCCTGCGCAGGCTGTGCGCACCGAACGAACGCGCCCAACTCGCCGAAGCCGTCATGCCGTTCGTTGCAAGAGCCTGGAAGGATCTGCAGAACCCCGACGACGGTGTGGTGCGCTTCGAGCACGACCACTACCTGAAGATGTGGGCTCTGACCGAGCCGAAGATCGAGGCAGACTTTCTCCTCCTCGACGAAGCCCAGGACACCAACCCCGTCCTGGAGCGGGTCTTCGCCGCCCAACGCAGTCACGCCCAACTGGTTATGGTCGGTGACTCCGCCCAGGCCATCTACGGGTGGCGAGGGGCCAGGGACGTGATGGCGGACTCCGACGCCACCCACCTCACCTTGACCCGCTCCTTCCGCTTCGGCCCACTCCTCGCCGAACAGGCCAACCTGTGGCTCGCGCTCGCCCACGCGCCGATCCGCCTGAGCGGTACCGACACCATTCCGACGAAGGTCGGCTCGGTCACGAGTCCAGACGCGGTGCTGTGCCGCACCAACATCGGCGCCATGACCGAAGTCATGGGACAGCTGGAAGCTGGCCGCCGGGTGGCCCTCGCTCGAGGCGGGCAGACACTCCACGCGCTGGCGCGCGCCGCCCGGGATCTCAAGGAAGGTCGGCGCACATCCCACCCCGAACTGGTTCTCTTCGTTTCATGGGGGGAATTGCAGGAGTACGCGGAATACGATCCCGTCGGCCGCGATCTCCAGCCCTTCGTGGAACTCGTCGACACTCACGGGCCCGAATCCATCATGGCCGCCGTCGATGCGCTCACCGACGAAAAAAACGCAGAGGTCACGGTCTCCACCGCACACAGGGCGAAAGGCCGGGAGTGGTTCGACGTCAGAATCGCCGACGACTTTCCCCCTCCGCCAGGCAGCGACCAACTGGATGAGTGCGGCAGCCCGATCCCGGAACCCGTGAGCGAAACGGACGCCCGTCTCGCCTACGTCGCCGTCACCCGCGCCCGGCACAATCTGGACCTCGGAGGGCTCGCATGGATCGAAAACCAAGCCGCCCTTGCCTGTGACACCCGACGGACCCATCCACTGCCGGTCTGAACCGGACGTCTGGGTGGCGACTGCATTCCTACAGCCACGTCCCGGTCGGTGCTGCCCTCGGCCCAGGTAAACCGGCCTGTCGACCGGGTCGGCGCGGGTCCGGTGGCCTGCGCCATCACACTTGCCCAGGGCATGACTGATCACGTGACCATGCAGATCCCGCAGCTTGGCGTGGACGGCCTCGTGCAGGAGCTGCGGAAGGGATGTGAGGCCGTCGCGTTGAGCATCGTGGCTGCGCTGGCCGAGAATGCCGAGGTCGTGCCGGAGCCTCCGCCAGAAGCGCTCACGGGCGCTGTGGAGACTGCGGGCCGGGCAGTCGGTATCGAGCACCTGTTGCAGAGCGTCCAGCTCGTTCATGCCTACGCCGTCAGGGAGCTCCTGGACGAGGCCGAACGACACCTGCCTGCCTCCGACCGGTTCGCGGCGGTGGCGCATGTCTGGGAGGTGCTGTTCGCGATCGTCAACCAGTTGTACGCCGAGATGACTCGCGAGTTCTCCCGGGCGCACGCCGCCTTGGTGACCAGTTCGGCCGCGGTGCGCATGGAGCTGGTGCAGGACGTCCTCGACGGAAAGCCAGTCGCTGCCGATCATGCGCACCGCGTCCTGGGCTACGACCTCACTCGCCGGCACACCGCCTTGGTGGTGTGGACTGACGATCTCGAACAGGCCGATCCCGGCCGGTTGGCAGGGTGCGCCGAGCAGTTGCTGCGGGCGGGCGGAGCCGACGGGCACCTTGATCCTGCCTGTCGGCCGGCAACGGGTATGGGCGTGGGGGTCCAGTGTCCACGGTGCCTCGGTGGCGCCGCCGACGTCGACGGCCACGCCCCGGTCCGGGATTCGGGTAGCGGCCGGGCTGCCCGAGTCCGGCGTCGAGGGGTTCGCGTTCAGTCACCATCAAGCCCTCGATGCCGTCCGGGTCGGGATGCTGTCCCGCACCGACCGGTGGCTGTTCGACTACGCCGAACTCGACGTGATCGCCCATGCTCAGCACGCATCTCGATGAGGCGCGCCGGTTCGCGCGCCGTGAGCTGGGTGGACTCGCCGGATCCGGGGAGCCTGCCACCACCCTGCGCACCACCCTCAAGTGCTATCTCGACACGGAGCGGAGCCTGAACCCGACGGCTGAGCTGCTGCACGTCGCGCGTAACACGGTTGCGTACCGCATCCAGCGGGCCGAGCAGCTGCGGGGCCGGGAGATCAAGGTCCGGCGGATGCACCTTCAGGTTGCGCTGGCGCTCGCGGAGGAGTTCGGCGACCTCGTGTTGAGCGAACAGGCCACCGCGCGCTGACGGAGCTGACGGCCCCTTTGGACTTCGGTCCATCGGCGGCAGGCCGGTTTCCACCACGGACCAAGCGCCGCGCAGGCTGTGTCCGCTGCACGCGCTCTACACCGACGCCCTGGTCACCCTCGCCCCCACGCGCACCCTCCCGCCGAAGTAGCGGCCCTACGGGATGCTGATGAGCGCCATGCATCACGGCGTCCCCAACCGGCATTGGACCGCCCCGGAGCCGGTCACCAATAGTGCTGGGCATGGGCGCAGACGCCGTGACGGAGGTTCGCCGATGACCAGCTCCCCACCACCCGGAACCGCCGAGCCGGCTCGTGCCGCCTCGCCGTTGACGATCAGCGAGCAAGGCGCGTTCTGGGTCGGTGTCGGACGCAAGCCGTCCGAGGCCGGGACCGCCGCCGAGGCCGCGATGTACGTCCAGTACCAGATCCCGGCCGATCTCCGGCATCCGCTGCCCGTGGTGATGGTCCACGGGGGCGGCGGCCAGGGCACGGACTACCTGTCGACGCCGGACGGGCGCCCCGGCTGGGCCACCCGGTTCCTCCAGGCCGGTTACGCCGTGTACGTGATCGACCGTCCAGGTCACGGGCGCTCCCCGTACCACCCCGATGTCCTCGGGCCCATCGAGGGCGCGGCGCCGACGTACGAGTTCATCCGTTGGCTGTTCTGCGACGGGGCAGGACGACCTGGCAGCCAGTGGCCCGGCAGCGGCGAGGTCGGCGACGACTCCGCGCTGGACCAGTTGATGGCGAGCCAGGGCCCGACGCTGCCCACCTTCGCCGAGAACGAGGAGCAGATGCGGCGCTGCGGGGCCGAGTTGCTGGACCGTATCGGACCGGCCGTGCTGATCACCCACTCCATGGGGGCGCCGTTCGGCTGGCTGGTCGCCGATGCCCGGCCCGGGCTGGTGAAGGCCGTTGTCTCCATCGAGCCGATAGGGCCCCCGTTCATCGAACTGCCCGGCCTCGGAAAGCTGGAGTGGGGGCTCACCGCGGCCCCGATCACTTACGAGCCGGCGGCGCGGACCCCGGAGGAACTGCGCCTCCGGCTGCGCGAGGCCGGGGGTGACGGGCTGCAGGACTGCCTCGTCCAGGACGAACAGGCCGGCCCCGTGCGGTCCCTGCCAGGGCTCCAGGGCTTCCCGATCGCCGTGGTCGCGGCCGACACCTCGCCGTTCGCGCCGTTCCAGCACGGTGTCGCCGACTACCTCGCCCAGGCCGGTGCGGACGTCGAGTTGCTGCGCCTGGCGGACCTGGGGCTCACGGGCAACGGTCACCTGCCCATGGGCGAGAAGAACTCCGACGACGTGGCCGAGGCACTGATGACCTGGCTGAACAAGCGACTGGCCGATGTGGAGGAAACGTCCCGATGACAACCGTGCCGACCGTCGAGACCGATGTGCTCATCGTGGGAAGCGGGCCCGCGGGAGCGAGCGCCGCACTGGCGCTGAGCACCTATGGCGTGCCGAACGTCATGGTCACCCGCTACTCACGCCTCGCGGACACGCCCCGGGCGCACATCACCAACCAGCGCACCATGGAAGTGCTGCGTGACCTGGGTGTCGAAGAGGATGTGATCGCCCAGGCCACCCCGCAGCACCTGATGGGCAACACCGTCTTCTGCACCGCCCTCGCGGGCGAGGAGCTCGGCCGGCTGAGGTCCTGGGGCAACGAACCGCTCGTGCAGGCCGCGCACGAGCTGGCGAGTCCCACCCGCATGTGCGACATGCCGCAGCACCTCATGGAGCCGGTGCTCGTGAACGCGGCCATAGCGCGCGGAAGCCAACTGCGGTTCGGCACCGAGTATGTGTCGCACGAGCAGGACGCCGACGGCGTGACCGCCGTGGTCCGCGACCGGCTGCGCGGCGACACGTACACCATCCGCGCCAAGTACCTGATCGGCGCGGACGGCGGCCGCAGCAAGGTGGCCGAGGACGCCGGACTGCCGATGGGCGGCCAGATGGGCGTGGCCGGCAGCATCAACATCGTCTTCGACGCGGACCTCAGCAAATACGTGGCGCACCGACCGGCCACCCTCTACTGGGTGCTGGCGCCCGGCGCGACCGTGGGCGGCATCGGCGCCGGCCTGGTGCGCTGCGTACGGACGTGGAACGAGTGGCTGATCGTGTGGGGCTACGACGTCGACGCCGGGCCGCCGGACCTCACCGAGGAGTACGCCCTGTCCGTCGTCCGCAAGCTGATCGGCGACGACGAGATCCCGGTGACCATCAAGTCGTCCTCCGCGTGGACGGTCAACGAGATGTACGCCGAGACGTACTCCAACGGCCGGGTGTTCTGCGCGGGCGACGCCTGCCACCGGCACCCACCGTCCAACGGGCTGGGCTCCAACACCTCCATCCAGGACTCCTACAACCTGGCGTGGAAGCTGAAGCTCGTCCTGGACGGCACCGCGTCCCCGTCCCTGCTGGACACCTACAGTGACGAGCGGGCACCGGTCGGCAAGCAGGTCGTCACCCGGGCCAACCAGTCCATCGGTGAGACGGCACCCGTCTTCGAGGCGCTCGGCGGCCTGGCGCCGCAGACCCCCGAGCAGCTGTGGCGGAACATCGCCGCCCGCAAGGACGCCACTACGGAGGCCGAGGAGCAGCGGGCGCGGCTGCGGCAGGCGATCGCCTTCAAGGCATACGAGTTCAACGCCCACGGCGTGGACCTCAACCAGCGCTACACCTCCGCCGCGATCGTCCCGGAAGGCACCGAGGACCCCGGCTTCGCACGCGACCCCGAGCTGCACTTCCAGCCGAGCACCCGCCCCGGCGCCAAGCTCCCGCACGCCTGGCTCTCCGCGGGCACCCGCAATCTGTCCACCCTGGACCTGGGCGGAAACGGCCGGTTCGCCCTGATCACCGGCATCGGCGGCGAGCCCTGGACGGAGGCCGCCCGCATCCTCGGCAAGGAGTTCGGCCTGGAGATCGCCACGGCGGTCATCGGCCCCGGCCAGGAGCACGAGGACCCGTACGGGGACTGGGCCCGGCTGCGGGAGATCGGCGACTCGGGCGCGCTGCTGGTGCGGCCGGACAACCACGTGGCCTTCCGCCGCCAGGACGCCACCGGTGACGTCACGGCCGCACTGCGGGACGCGCTGCGGCAGATCCTCGGGCGGGGCTGAGCGGCCATGGACCTCACGGCGAAGACCGCGAAGCCCGCGGAGACCGAGACGACGACGGCGGTGCTGGAAAGCTTCGCCCACACCTCCGATCCCCGACTGCGCGAGGTGCTGGCCTCCCTGACGCGTCACCTGCACGATTTCGTACGGGACATCGAGCCGACCCAGGCCGAGTGGGAGCGGGCGATCGACTTCCTCACCGCGACCGGGCACATGTGCGACGACACCCGGCAGGAGTTCATCCTGCTGTCGGACGTCCTGGGTGTGTCGATGCTCGTCGAGACGATCAACGACCACAAGGCGGCCGCCGCGACCGACTCGACGGTGCTCGGCCCCTTCCACATGACCGAGTCCCCGGTCCGTGAACTCGGGGCGAACATCGATCTGGTCGGCGGCGGCGAGCCGTGTGTGATCAGCGGACGGGTCGTCTCCGTCGACGGCACCCCGTTGCCCGGTGCGACGCTGGACGTGTGGCAGGCCGACGACCAGGGCTTCTACGACGTCCAGCAGCCGGAGAAGCAGCCGCCTGGCAATGGGCGCGGGCTGTTCACGGCGGACGCGGAGGGGCGGTTCTGGTTCCGCTCGTGCGTTCCGAGCCCGTATCCGATTCCGACGGACGGGCCGGTCGGCTCGCTGCTGGAGGCGACCGGCCGTCACCCCTACCGTCCGGCCCATGTCCACTTCATCGTGGGCGCCGAGGGGTACAGCCCGGTGACGACGCACATCTTCGTGGCGGGCAGCGACTATCTGGAGTCGGACGCCGTCTTCGCCGTGAAGGAGAGCCTGGTCGAGGAGTTCGTCGAAGTGGACTCCCCCGCGGAGGCCGCGGAGTTGGGCCTGGCCAACCCCTTCCGCCGGGCACGCTTCGACATCGTGCTGCAACCGGTGATCGCATGAGGGAACGCGCCCTGGACTTCACCTATCAGGCCCAGCCGACGCGCGTCCTCTTCCGGTCGGGTGCCGTCCCGGACGCGGTGCCCGACGAGGTCGCGCTTCTCGGCCTGTCCCGCGTCCTCGTGCTGTGCGACGACCATGGCCTGGACACGGCCCGTGCCGTCGCCGCGGCTCTCGGCGACGCCTGCGCCAGGCTGCACGCAGGGGCGGTGACGCACGTCCCCGTGGAGGTCGCCGACCTGGCCGTCGAGGCGGCTCGCGAAGCCCGAGCCGACGGCTGCGTGGCGGTCGGCGGCGGTTCCGTGACCGGCCTGGCCAAGGCCGTCGCGCTCAGGACCGGCCTGCCGATCGTCGCCGTCCCGACGACGTACGCCGGATCGGAGATGACACCCGTCTGGGGCCTGACCGAGGGCGCGGTGAAACGCACCGGGCGCGACCCGAAGGTGTTGCCGCGCAGCGTCGTGTACGACCCGCTGCTCACGCTCACCATGCCGCCCGTGGGGTCCGCGACGAGCGGCATGAACGCGATCGCGCACGCCGTCGAGGCTCTGTACGCCCCGGACTCCACTCCGATCGTCTCCCTCATGGCGGAGGAGGGTGTGCGGGCGCTGGCCGCGGCGCTTCCCGAGATCGTCGCCGACCCCTCGGGGCATGACGCGCGCAGCCGCGCGCTGTACGGGGCGTGGCTGTGCGGTGCCTGTCTCGGCGCGACCACCATGGGGCTGCACCACAAGCTCTGCCATGTGCTCGGCGGCACCTTCGACCTGCCGCACGCCGAGACTCACGCCGTCGTCCTGCCCCATGTGCTGGCGTTCAACGCGCCGGCGGTTCCCGAGGCACTGGCGGCGCTGCGCCGGGCGCTCGATGTCCCGGATCCGGTACGGGAGTTGCACGAGCTGGGCGAGCGGCTGGGCATCCCGCGATCGCTCGCCGACCTCGGCCTGACCGCCGCCGACGTGGACCGTGCGGTCGACGTCGCTCTCGGGGCGCCGTACGCGAATCCCCGCCCGGCCTCCGCCGACGATCTGCGCGCCGTCCTGCACGCGGCCTGGGCGGGCGAGCCGCCGTACGGCGGCTGACCGCTTCTACCGGGCGAGTTCGGCGTACGGAACGCCGCTCGCACGTCGGGCCACCCGGCGTGCGACCTCGGCGAACGCCGGGGCGGCGGGCGAGTGGCCCGTCTCCGGATAGGCGACCGCGGCCACCGCGCCGAGGGGCTCTTTCGGAGCGACGGCCTCCACTCCCGGGTGTGGCGGGAACATCCGGGCGCCCGACAAGGGCATCAGTCCCACCATGTGCTGGTAGGCGATCTTCGAGGCCATGTCCAGGGCCGAGCGGGCGTGGGAGCCGACCGTCGGGGCCTCGTGGTCCCCGTGGCGTCCCCCCACCCACAAGTCGTCGCCCGGGTGGGGGGTGACCCAGGGCTGGTCGTAGACCTCGGTCATGTCCACCGCGGCGGCCGAGGCCAGCGGATGCCCCTTCCACAGCGCGAGGGAAACGGGCTCGGTGAAGATCGGTACGCGTGTCAGGCCCGGCATGTCGACGTTCAGACACAGCAGCGCCACGTCGCACTCGCCGGCCAGCAGCGGGGCTTGCCCCTGGTGGAAGTCCGCTTCGTGCACCCGGATCGTGGCTCTGGGATACCGCTCGCGGAACGTCTCGATGACCGGATGCGTCAGCTCCGCGAGAGCCACCCCGTAGAGCGCGACCCGCACCTCGTCCCGCCGCCTGGCCCTGATGGCGCCCGCGGCGGCGGCGAGCCGGTCGGCATCGGCCAGCACCTCGCCCGCCCGTTCGAGCAGTTCCGCGCCGTCGGCGGTGAGCGCCACATGCCGTTTGTCGCGGTCGAACAGCTGGACGCCCAGCTCACGCTCGAGGGCGGCGATCGAGCGCGTCAGCGCGGGCTGGGTGAGGTGCAGACGCTCGGCGGCGACCCGGTAATTCAAGGTCTCGGCGAGCGCCGAGAAATGGCGCAGGTTCCGGAGTTCCACTCAGCCCTCCAGAAAGGCGAGGTCCACGGCGTTGTGGTCCGCGCCAGGTTACAGCGCGCTTCCCCGCACGTCACCAGGCAGAAATGTGCGGCATTCCCGTCACCCCCTCCGACCTGGTGTGATGCACGGCACTCATCAAGCCCACAGCCACCGGCATTGGACGGTCCTTCGCCGCGCCGCCAACACTCCCTTCAGGCCGACCCAGAACAACAGCGGATGGGGTGCGAATTGTCCGAGACAACCGAGGCAGCCGAGAAAATCATCGAGATTCCGCAGCCGGAGCCGGACCTGACACCGGAGGAACTGGTGCGCCGGGCCGCCGGCATGAGGTCCTGGCTACGTGATCAACAGGACGAGACCGAACAGCGGACCGGTATCTCCGAAGACACGCACAAGGCGTTCCTGGAGGCGGGGTTCTACCGGTCCCTCCAGCCACGCCGCTTCGGCGGCTACGAGTTCGACCTGCGGACCTACTCCCGGATGGTCACCGAGGTGGCCCGCGGCTGCCCGTCCAGCGGCTGGAACCTGTGTCTGGCCGCCTCCCACAGCCTGGTGGTGGCCGGCCGCTTCCCCGAGAGCACCCAGCGCGAGGTGTTCGGGCCGGACGGCGACTTCCGGGCCCCGCTGCCGATGGCCCCGAGCGCCACCGCGACGAGGACCCCCGACGGGTACCGGGTCAACGGCCGCTGGGACTACTCCTCCGGAGTCAACGTCTCCACGCACTTCCTGGGTGGCGTGCTCATCATCGACGAGGAGGGCGGCACGCCAACGCCGGGCCTGGTGCTCGTGCCCTCCGGCTGGCGGATGCTCGACAACTGGGGCGAGATCCTGGGCTTCCGCGGCAGCGGCTCCAACAGCGTCGTGGCCGAGGAAGTCCTCGTACCGTACGAGTACGTGTCCAGGACCTACGCCGCGGCGAACGACGCCACCGACGGGCCGGGTGTGGAACTGCACGGCAACCCGATGTACGCGGGCCGGCTGATAACGTTCTTCAACATCCAGCTGTGTTCGATCGTGGCGGGCACCGCCTGGGCCGCGGTCGACGAGTACCGGCGGATCATCACCACCAAGAACAGCCCGATGCCGCCCTTCAAGCCGCGCAGCCACGATCCGGAACACCAGCGCAACCTCGGCCTGGCCACGGCCCTGGCCGACAGCGCGCAGCGGATCATCCTGTCGGTCGCCGACGACTACACCGCCTACGCGGCCCGGGGCCTGGCAGGGGGCGAACCCTTCTCCGAACTGGACGACCAGGCCCTCTCCGTCACGGCCCGGCAGTCCGGCCAACTCGCCTGCCAGGCCGTCGAGATGCTGGCCTCGGCCAGTGGCTCCAGCGCGCTGGCGAACGGCCAGCGCATGCAGCGGTACCTGCGCGATGTCGCCACGTACAAGACGCACGTCAACGCCCAGCACAGCTGGTTTGCCACGGGATACGCCCGCTCTCTGCTCGGCGTGGAGAACCCGGCGTGAACCGGTCGACGTCCGCCGCGACGACGCCCGGCGGCGGCCCGGCGGACGACCCCGGCCGGTTCCGGCACGTGCTCGGCCACTACCCGACCGGTGTCACGGTGGTCACCGCGAAGGAACCCGACGGCACCCCGGTCGGCATGGTCATCGGCTCGTTCACCTCGGTGTCCCTCGATCCCCCGCTCGTCGCGTTCTTCCCCGGCCGCTCCTCCACGACCTGGCCGAGGATCATGGCCGGCGGCTCCTTCTGCGTGAACGTGCTAGCCGCCGGCCAGGAAAGCCTGTGCCGGGATGTCAGCGCCAAGGCACCCGACGTCTTCGACCGCCACCCGTGGCGCGGCGCGCCCTCGGGCAGCCCCGTCCTGGCGGGCGTCGCCGCCTGGATCGACTGCGACATCGCCGACGTGTGGACCCTCGGCGACCACTACTTCGTCCTCGGCCGCGTACGGGAACTCGGGGTGGAGAAGAAGACCGGCGTCTCGCCGCTGGTCTTCTCCAGGGGGCGGCTCGCCACGTTGCCGCCCCACCGGGACCACGACGACTCGGCCGACTACACATGGCCCGACTGGCTCTGAGAGATCTAATAGAGAAGAGAGACGCACCATGCGCAATCAAGGGCTCGGCTCGTGGCCCGCGCGGCGCGCCCGCATGGCACCGGAGGCCACCGCCGTCGTGCACGACGGTGGAGCCCTGTCCTACGCAGAGCTGGCCGCGCGCGTGACGCGGCTCGCTCACGCCCTGCGTGCCCTGGGGGTAGGCCACGGCGACCGGGTGGCCTACCTGGGCGCGAACCATCCGGCCCTGGCGGAGACCCTGTTCGCCGCGAACGCGCTGGGCGCCGTCTTCGTACCGCTCAACACCCGCCTCGCGACACCTGAGTTGGCCTTCATCCTGGGGGACGCGGGGGCGGCGGTACTGCTGTACGGCGCCGAACTCACCGATGTCGTGGACGCGTTGAGGGACGACGTGGCGGTGAAGCACTACGTCGAGGTGGGGAGCGCGTACGAGGAGCTGCTGGCGGACGCACCCGACGACCCCCTGGACGAGGCGGTCGGCCTCGACGAGGTGTGCATGATCCAGTACACCTCCGGCACCAGCGGCCGTCCCAAGGGCGTCATGCTGACTCACGCCAACATCGCCTGGAACTGCTTCAACATGCTGCTGGACGGGGACATCGCCTCCGACGACGTCGCTCTGGTGGTGGCACCGATGTTCCACACCGCCGCCCTCAACACCGTCTTCCTGCCGGGCTTCCTCAAAGGGGGGACGTCGGTGCTGATGCGCGGCTTCGACCCGGACCGGGTGCTCGACGTCATCGCCGAGCACCGGGTGACGAGGATGTTCGGCGTGCCCGCGATGTACCAGGCCATGGCCCGGTCGTCGCGGTGGGCGACGGCCGACCTGTCGTCGATCCGGATCCTGCAGTGCGCGGCGGCACCCGTCCCCAAGGCCCTCATCCACACCTACCAGGACCGTGGCCTGACCTTCCTCCAGGCCTACGGCCTGACCGAAACCGCTCCCGCCGCGCTGGGCCTGCGCGCACAGGACAGCATCCGCAAGGCCGGCTCGGCCGGCACGCCCTGCTTCTTCACCGACGTACGCGTGGTGCGGCCCGACCTCACCGATGTCGCACCGGGCGAGGTCGGCGAGGTGATCATCGAGGGCCACAACGTGATGAAGGGCTACTGGCAGTGGCCCGAAGCGACCAAGGACGCCTTCGTCGAAGGAAGTTGGTTCCGCTCCGGAGACGCGGCCACCGTCGACGAGGAGGGGTACGTCACGATCGTCGACCGAATCAAGGACATGTACATCTCCGGCGGAGAGAACGTCTACCCCGCAGAGGTCGAGCAACTCCTCCACCAGCATCCCGCGGTCGCCGAATGCGCGGTGATCGGCGTACCCGACGAACGATGGGGCGAAGTGGGCAGAGCGCTGGTCGTGCCCCGCGCGGGCGCCGAGGTGTCGCCCGACGACATCATGGACTCCCTGTCCGGCCGACTCGCCAAGTACAAGCTCCCCAAATCGGTCGTCCTCGTCGACACCCTGCCCCGCAACGCCACCGGCAAGATCCTCAAGGCCCGCCTGCGCAGCCAGTACGGCTCCATGCCGGCCCGCGGCGCCGAGGAGGCATGAGGCGCCGACCACACCCCGCATCACAGCATGGACATGCCCAGCAAGTGGTCGACCTGGCGATCAGTACCACGAGGGAGCGATCACGAACCGAGGAAGATCGGACTTGACGTCCACTCAGCACCACAGCTCCCACGCCACCGACCGCGCCAATCTTCAAACTACAAGCCTCGGAGTCATGCCTCGGCTTCGGTCTCGACGAGATCAGCGGCGACGGCAGCTGGGAGCAGTGAGTACGTCCGATGGATGAGGAAGACTGCCATGGGGAGTTCCGCGAATACCGCCAGGGCCGACGACAGCCAGATATCGGATGTGTTGATGGCGAGCGACACATCGAACCAGGCGTCGCAGATCAGCAGGACTCCGGTGGCCATTGCGGAGACGGCGAGGACGCGAGGCCGCTGCCGCCAGCCGAAGTAGGCCGTGGATGCCATGGCCGCGATCAGCAGGACGCCTCCTCCGTCAAGGCTTCCTCACCGAGCCCGGACAAGGCCACTACCAGAAACGGACTTAACTTCTATTCGGAACATTTGTCATTCGTGCGTCAAGAAATCGCCATGGCCCGGCGACGCCGGCGCGCGGACCGCTGCCGAAGCTCCGGAAACCGCAGCTCAGGCATGCCCTCCACGTCCACCCGTTGCAACTCCCGAAGTAAGTCGTCGAACCGAGGGACAATTCCCCAAACCGCAGGTCAGGGGCCTTGGCGGTCGACTCATGGATCGCCACGCACTCCAGGTGACGCGTCATCGGGAAGGTATGCAGTCTGACCCCACCCGGGAAACATGCAGCTCAAAGGCGCTTTCAAGGACGAATCCAGGCCCCTCGGAAGGCTTCGTGCGTCATACGTGCGTCATCACCACAGCCGTGCGTCAGCAACTGCTGGGGCGCGCGGGCCGACTTCATCGACGAAGCAGGCGGTCACCGCATCTACCACACACCGTGTGATTCAACCCGTTGCAGCGTCGCCGTCAACGCGTGTCGGCGGCTGCTGAGCGCCCGGCGCGCCTGCCGAGCACCGAACCGGCGGTGAGGCCGGAGCCACCCGGGTAGTTGAACCAGAAGAGCCCGCCTACGAGTTCGCCGGCCGCGTACAGCCCAGGGACGGGGCGGCCGCTCAGGTCCAGCACGCGCGCGTCGGCGTCGATCCGCAGCCCGCCGAAGGTGAAGGTGATGCCGCAGGTCACCGGGAAGGCGACATACGGAGGAGTGGTCAGCGGCTGGGCCCAGTTGGACTTGGGAGGGGTGATGCCCTCGGTCCGGCAGCCGTCCTTGACCGTCGGGTCGAAGCGACCGGGGACAACGGCGGCGTTGAACCGCTCAACCGTCTCCGCCAGCCGGCCCTCGTCCATGCCGAGTTCCTTGGCCAGGCCCTCCACGGTGTCGGACTCCACCCTGGTGATGCCCGACGAGGCGTACTCCTCGGGGCGCAGCAGCGGCGCGGACGTCGCGTCGAAGAGCTGGTAGGCGACGCCTGCCGGTTGCTTGAGGATCTCGGCACCGTACTTGGCGTAGGTGTAGTTGCGGAAGTCCGCGCCCTCGTCGACGAACCGACGCCCCTCGGCGTTGACCACGATGCCGAACGGGTAGCCGCCGCGAGTGAGTTGGTTGGTCAGCTCCCGGTCGCCGGTCGCTCGGGCTTGGCTGTCCCAGGCCACCGCGTGGCAGCCGCTCCAGTGGCCGTAGGGTTGCGCGCCTGCCGCCAGAGCCATGCGGATGCCCTCGCCGGTGTTGTACGGGGTTCCGCGCACCAGGGCCAGGTCCCAGCCCGCGCCCAGGTAGCCGGCCCGCATCTGCGGGTTGGCCTCGAAGCCGCCGCTGGTGAGTACCACGCCGTCGGCCTCGATGCGCTGCCCGTCGGCGAGCATCACGCCGCCAACGGAGCCGTCGGCTGCGGTGGCCAGGCCGGTGACGGGGCTGTCGAAGCGGACTTCGATGCCGCTGCGATCGGCGGCGGCAAGGTGCTGGTCGATCATTCCTTTGCCCCCGCCGACCACGCCGACGGCCAGTCCGCCCCAGAACCGGTAGCGCCCGTCCACCTCGTAAGCCTGCCGATGGAACATGAGCTCGAAGCGCAGGCCGAGGCTGCGCAGCCAGGTCATCGTCTCGCGGGATTCACCGACCAGGATCCGGGCGAGTTCGGGGTCGGTCCTTCCCTGGGTCACCCGGGTCAGGTCGGCGAGGAAGTCGTCTTCGGTATAGGGGGCGAGGTCGACGCGTCCTGCGCGGTCCGCGGGAAGTGGCTCGACCAGCGAGGTGAGGTCGGTCAACCCGCCGTGGCTGGTGCGCATCGCCCCGGCAGTGAAGTAGGAGTTGCCTCCGGCCCACTGGCGGGGGGCCTTCTCCAGCAGCAACACCCGTGCTCCCTGCTGACGGGCGGACTGAGCCGCGCTGAAGCCGGCGTTCCCGCCGCCGACCACGACGACGTCCCACTGCTCGGTCATGTGTACTCCCATGGGTTCGGATAGCAGTTGCCCGGATCGGAGATCCTTTCGGGGCTGGGGCGTACGGATCAGGGACTGTGTGCGTACGCGACCGCAGCATGAATCTCTTTCACCAGGGCCCGGCGGGCGGGTTGACGGCTGCGCGGCCCGCCCGCCGGGCAGTACGACGATGCGCCAGCAGCGCCATCAGTACAATCGAAAGAAATTGAAGCTGCTTTCACAAATGCTTAAGGCGGTCGTGATGAGCCTCGATGTACGCCGCATGCTGGTGCTGGCCGAGGTGGCTCGCCGGGGCTCCATCACGGCGGCCTCGATTGCCCTGAGCTATACGCCCTCGGCGGTGTCCCAGCAGATCAGCAGGCTGGAAGCGGAGGCCGGGCAGCCGCTGATCGCGCGGCACCCCCGGGGCGTCACGCTCACCGAGGCCGGCCGCACTCTGGCCGAGCATGCCGCACGGATCGATCGCCAGTTGCGAGCCGCACGCCGATCCCTCGATGACATCGCGGGCCTGCACAGCGGGACCTTGCACATCGGTACCTTCCCCACCATCGCCGCATCCCTGCTGCCCCGCGTCGTGCGCGCCTTTCGCACCCGGTACCCGCAGGTTGAGCTGGCCGTGCACAGCGACCGCAACGCCGGCCTGATGGACCTCCTCGAGAGCCGGGAGATCGAGCTTTCCTTGATGTGGGACTACCCGTGGCGGCGCCTGGACGAGACCAACCTCGATGTCACCCATCTGCTGGACGACCACACCTGCCTGGTCGTCGCCACCAGCCACCCGCTCACCGCCCGGCACTCCGCCGGTTTTGAGGAGCTGGCCGAGGAGAACTGGATCGTCCGGGGCGATCACCCGGTCGCCGAGCTGCTCACCCGTAGCTGCCGTGCCGCCGGCTTCGAGCCGAAGATCGCCTACCGGGCACACGACTACCAGGAAGCCCAGGCCATGGCGGCGGTCGGCCTGGGCATCACGCTCGCCCCCAGGTTCGCCCTGGCCAGTCTGCGGGACGACGTCACCACCATCGACCTGGGCCCCTCGGCCCCCGTTCGCCGCATCCTGCTCACCCGGCTGCGCGACACTCCACCGACACCGTCAGCCAAGGCCATCGCAGAACTGTTCATCGAAACCGCCGGGACCCTGCGTTCCTAGACACGCGTTCCGCGGCGTGACGGCCGGCGATCGCCGCCGTCCCGCGGGGCATGCCCAGGACCCGTGACCGCCGAGCCGCGCGAACGGACGCGGGCGTCGCCGTCGAGGCCTGCATGCCCTCCAGCGCCAGGCCGACCAGCGGGAGCTATCGCGGGATGGGCGGGGGTCGCCGTCGACGACGACGAGGTCGGCGAGGAGGCCTGGGCGCAGGCGGCCCGTCAGGTCGCTCATACCGAGCAGGTCGGCGGCCGAGGACGTGGTGGCGGCCAGGACCTCGGCGGGACTCATACCGCCCTTCTCCATGAGGGCCAGTTCACCGAGGTATCTACCTCGACGACGAGGGAATCGAGCTGATGCTCGCCCACGGCACCTGGTTGGTGCCCACGCTGTCGGCGCCGCTCGCCGTGATCCGGCTCGCCGAGGCCGGAGGCAACATGCGCCGTCGCGTGCACCCCGGCGGCGCGGACCTCGGCCATCATCATGGCGAGTTCGTCGTCGCGGAAATGCGCGTGCCGGGGGTCGTCGCCGGGCGAGGCCACTCCCCCGGTGGTGCACACCTTGATCGCGTCGGCACCGGCCCGAAGGATCTCCCGCACGCGCAGTCCCTCGGCAACCTCGCCGCGTCCACCATCGCTGGCATCCTCTGGAGTGTGTTCTCCCCAGCAGCCGCATTCGGCTATCTGGCTGCCTGGATGCTCCTGGCCCTCGCCGGTCTCCTCCTCTCTCTTCGGCGCTGATCGCGGAGCATTCCGCACGTTCTGATAGCCCGGGTTACCGACAGGGTCGCAGTTCCGGCGTGCGGTCGAGGTGCGCGCTGGTCAGGACGACCTTGGAGCTGGTGCCGTACGCGGGCTGTCCGTTGAGGTTGGGGCAGCGGCCGGTGTGGGTGCCGGATCGGTGAACGAAGCCCCTGCTCGTGGTGCAGGGCCGGCCGATTCGAGCGGTAGCCGCGCTTCAGCGGCGTCCGGTGCGACGTTCTCAACTGCCTCGCTGGCTGTGTGCGGCGTCGAGCGTCGGGGTTGATGGCTGAGGGGCCGGTATGGGCAGCAGCCGGTGCAGCAATGACTGCTCCAGTTCGATCAGGATGTCTTCGCTGCTGGTGTGGTGACCTGGCAGGGTGTGCCAGAGGACCAGTTGGCCGTGCAGGGCGGTCCACAGGTGGATGCCGATGGTCTCCGCTTCCGGTCGACGGGCGGGCGCGATCGCCGCGAGATAGGTGTCCACGGCGTGGGTCCATGCCTGGAGCACGGTGCCGAGGGGGGTCTCGGCGGAGGGCTGACGCTCGGGTTCGTATTCCAGGCTGAACATCAGCCGGTACCGGCGGGGCTTGTCGATGGCGAATCTGCGGTAGGCGGCGGCGGTGGCCCCGATCCGCTCCCACGGGGCGGCGCCGGCTGCGGCGGCCGCTTCGCCGGCCTCGCCCATCGCTGCGGCCAGCGCCCGGTAGGCGGCGTCGAGCACTGTGGCGACCAGTTCGGTCTTGTCCTTGAAGTGCAGATAGACGCTGGGCGCGGAGATGCCGACCTCGCGGGCCACTCCTCGCAGGGAGAGCGCGTCCTCGCGTCCCGTCTCCTCCAGGATGCGGGTCGCCGCGTCGAGGATCTCCTGCCGTAGCCGTTCCCCTTCGCCCCGCACATTGGGCACCCGTCTGACCTGCTGCTTCATGGCCACCTCCTCGCTGTGTGCACCCTATCTACCCGCCCGGGCCCCCTACCCGTACGGCCGGCGCCGCAGAGGCGGAAACAGAGGATGCGGCTTCACACCCTTCGACTAACGGTGTTAGTCTATCAAGCAGAACACCTAACGCTGTTAGTTGATGGTGGAGAGGAACAGCTATGCCCTCGTCTGCGTCCGCCCCCGCGTTCGAACTCGCCCGTCCGAAGGACGCGCCTCTTGATCCTCCGCCCCTGTATGCCGAACTGCGGACGGAGCGCCCGGTCACCCGGGTCTCCCTGTGGGAGGGGCAACTCAGCCCGTGGCTCGTGACCCGCTGGGAGGACGCGCGGGCGGTGCTCGGCAGCCCGGCGTTCAGCTCCGACCCGTCTCGGCCCGGTGCGCCCAACTTCAAGCCAGGCACCCCGCAGCCCCGGCGCGGCTTCTTCCAGGGCCATGACGACCCCGTGCACGCCCTGATGCGGCGCACCCTGACCCGGGAGTTCATGGTCAAACGTATCGACGCGCTGCGTCCGGCCATCGCCCGTCTGACCGACGAGCTCCTCGGTGACCTCACGGGGCGGCCGGGCCCGGCCGATTTCGTGGAGCGCTTCGCGCTGCCGTTGCCCTCCCTGGTGATCTGCGAACTGCTGGGCGTGCCGTACGAGGACCACCCCTTTTTCCAGCGGCACTCGAAGGTCTTCGTCGACCTGACCGCCACGGCGGAGGAGACCACCCGTGCGCAGCAGGCACTGGCCACGTATCTGCTGGAACTCGTGCGGACCAAGCGCACGACGCCTGGCGACGACCTGGTCACCCGGCTCGCCGAGCAGGTCGACGCCGGTGTCATCACCGAGCAGGACGCGGCCGACCTGAGCTCCTTCCTGCTGTTCGCCGGGCACGAGACGACGGCGAACATGATCGCGCTGAGCACCATCACCCTGCTGCACCATCCCGAGCAGATCCCGTACGTGCTCGGCGATCAGGACCAGGTGGCAGGCGCGGTCGAGGAGTTGCTGCGCCACATCTCGATCGTGCACGGCGGACTGCGCCGTACGGCCGTGGAGGACGTCACCATCGGCGGCGTCACCATCCGCGCCGGCGAGGGTGTGATCATCCCGGTCGGAGTCGCCAACCGCGACCCGGAGATCTTCGCCGCCCCCGACGACCTCGACCTGGAACGCGCCGACGCCCGCCGGCACCTGGCCTTCGGCTACGGCATCCACCAGTGCCTCGGCCATCCGCTGGCCCGCGCCGAACTCCAGATAGTCCTGCCGGAACTCTTCCGCCGGCTCCCCGGCCTGAAGGTCGCCGTGCCGATGGAGGGCATCGCTTTCAAGCGGGATTCCATCGTCTACGGCGTCCACGAACTGCCCGTCACCTGGTGACCCGCACCCGCTTACCCACCCCACCGCCCCCCACAGGGAAGAACCGTCATGCGTGTAGAAGTCGACGTTCCCAAGTGCGTCGCCTCGGGCCAGTGCGTCATGCTCGCCCCCGACGTCTTCGACCAGCGGGACGAGGACGGCATGGTCGTCCTCCTCGACGCCGCCCCGCCCGCCGAACTCCACGACGCCGTCCGTGAATCGGCCACCGTGTGCCCCGCGGCCGCCATCCGCCTGGGAGAGTCATGACCACGGGCACGGCCGGTGAGCCGGCCGGTGCACCGGGCCGCGTCGTCTTCGTCGGCGCCTCCGCGGCCGGTCTCGCCGCCGCCGAAACCCTGCGCCGGTCGGGTCACACCGGCACCATCACGCTCATCGGCGACGAGGCCACCGCTCCTTACGACCGGCCGCCGCTGTCGAAGGAAATCCTCCGCGGCGCCTGGACACCGGACCTGCTGCCCTTGCGTACCGAGGCCGAACTCAACGCCCTCGGCCTGGACGCCCGTTACGGCCGCGAGGCCATCGGAGTGGACCTCGCCGCCCGGACGGTGCTGCTGTCCGACGGCAGCGAGGTGGCGTACGACGGACTGGTCGTGGCCACCGGAGTCCGCCCCCGGCGGATGCCCGGTACCCCGGCCCACACCCTGCGCACCCTGGACGACGCCCTCGCCCTCAAGGACCGCCTCGGCCCGGGCCACAGCCTGGCCGTGGTCGGCGCCGGGTTCCTGGGCGCCGAGGCCGCGGCGGTGGCGGCCGCTTCGGGCACCCGTGTGACCCTCATCGAACCCGCGCCCGTCCCACTGGCTCACGCGGTCGGCGAGGACATCGGCCGCATCCTCGCCCAGGTCCACCTCGAGCACGGCGTGGACCTGCGCACCGGGACAGGGGTCACCGAGGTCGTCTCCGGCGGCGTACGGCTGGCCGTCGGCTCCCGGCCCAACACCGAGTGGCTGACCGGCAGCGGCCTTGCCCTCGACGACGGACTGGTCTGCGACGAGTTCTGTGCCGCCGCACCCGGCGTGTACGGCGCGGGCGACGTGGCCCGCTGGCACAACCCGCTCTTCGACACCTCGATGCGCGTCGAGCACCGCACCAACGCCACCGAACAGGGCATGGCCGCCGCCCGCAACCTCCTGGGCGCCCGGCGGCCCTTCGCGCCCGTCCCTTATTTCTGGTCCGACCAGTACGACATGAAGATCCGTGCCTACGGCTACCTGCGCGGTCACGACGAGGTACGGATGGTCGAAGGCAGCCTGGCGGAAGGCAAGTTCACCGCGGTCTACCGCTTTGGCGACCGGCTCACCGGTGTCCTGGCCGTCGGCATGCCACCCAGGCGCATCCGTGGCTGGCAGCAGGCCATAGCTGCCCGCACCCCGTGGCGCGACGCCCTCTCGAACCCCCCGTCCGTCCCGGAAGGAGCGGCGGCATGAGCGGCACCACCGGTCCGGAAGGGTTCGACGCGGCCGGCGCCGACGGGATCCCGAAACAAGAACAGGAGACACACATGACCGAGAAGGTCTGGTTCATGACCGGTTGCTCACGCGGCTTCGGCCGGCTGTGGGCGGAGGCCGCGCTGCAGCGGGGCGACAAGGTCGCCGCGACCGCGCGCGACGAGAGCAGGCTCAAGTCGCTGGCCGCGGCGTACCCCGACTCCTTGCTGGTCCTGCCGCTGGACGTCACCCGGCGCGGCGCCGTGTTCGACGCCGTGGCCGCCGCCCACGACCACTTCGGGCGGCTCGACGTGATCGTCAACAACGCCGGTCACGGCCTGCGCGGTGCCGTCGAGGAGGTCCAGGAGGCCGATGTCCGGGAGCTGCTCGACACCAACCTGCTCGGGGCGCTCTGGGTGACGCAGGCGGCACTTCCCTTCCTGCGCGCGCAGGGAGGCGGCCACGTCCTGGCGGTGTCCAGCCAGGGCGGACTGATGGGTGAGGCGACCCTCGGTCTGTACAACGCCTCCAAGTGGGCGCTGGAAGGGATGATGGAGGCCCTGTCGAAGGAAGTCGCCCACCTCGGCATCAAGGTCACCATCATCGAACCCGGGCCCTACGCCACCGAGTTCTCGTCCCGCGCCTCCCTCAAGGCGTCACCCGAGAACCCCGCCTACGACGAGGCCCGCCAGGCCCTGTACGCGGACTTCGACCCCGCGGCCGTCGGCGACCCCGCCGCCACGCCGCCGGCCGTGCTGGCGGCGGTCGACGCCGCCGAGCCCCCGCTCCGGCTGATTCTGGGCAAGTCGGCCCTGCCCAAGGTCCGCAGCCACTACGAAGCGCGCCTGTCCACCTGGGCCGCATGGGCCCCCGTCTCCGAGCGCGCCCACGGCCACCCGTAGTTGACCGACACGGCATTCGCCGCAGGGCGTTGCCCCCTGCCGTCCCACCCCCCAAGAAAGGCCCTGAAGAGTGAAGGCAGCTGTCTACCGCCGCAACGGCGGCCCCGAAGTGCTCAGTTACGAGGATGTGCCGGACCCCGTCCCCGGCACCGACGAGGTTCTGATCAGGACGGAGGCCATCAGCATCGAGGGCGGCGACCTGATGTGCCGTCTCCTCGTCCCCCCTCCGGCGGACGGGTTCGTCCTCGGTTACAGCAGTGCCGGTGAGGTCGTGGCGGTGGGCTCCGCGGTCACGGGCCTGGAGGTCGGCCAGAAGGTCTGCGCTTTCGGGCAGGCCCATGGACTGCCGGCCGGTTCCCATGCCGAACTGCGCGTCGTACGCCCGGAGCACTGCTGGGTGCTGCCGGACGGTTTCGATCCGAAGGCGGCGGCCTTGGTGCCGGTCACCTTCTCGACTGCCTACGAGGCGCCGTTCGAGCGCGGCCGTCTCACAAGCGGCGACACCGTGCTGGTGCAAGGGGCGGCCAGCGGGGTCGGGCTGGCGGCGATGCAGCTCGCCAAGAAGGCGGGTGCCCGCGTGATCGGGAGCGCGTCGAACCCGGCGCGGTTCGAGGAGCTGCGTCGTTACGGCCTCGACGAGGGAATCGACTACCGAGGCGAGAACGTCCGTGACCGTGTCCTGGCCCTGACCGGCGGGCGTGGTGTCGATCTGGCCGTCGACTGCGTGGGCGGTTCGCTGCTCCAGCAGCTGATCGGGGCCACCCGTCACGGCGGGCACATCGTCCCGCTGGGCACGGCTTCCCGCGAAGAGAGCACGGTCGACGTCGTGAGCCTGATCCGCAGCAACACGACGCTCCACGGCGTAGGGCTCGCCTCCCTTCTCCATGAGCCCCGGGTCCACGCGTACATGGCGGACCTCATCCGCCGCATCGCGGACGGCGAACTGGAAGCCGTGATCGACCGCGTCTTCCCCCTGGCCGACGCTGCGGCCGCGCACCACCACGCCGAGCAGCGCGGCCGGATCGGCCGGGTCGTGATGGTGCCCTGACGTTCTCGGCGAGCACCAGCCGCACCAACCCGGGCCGGCGACGGCCCGCACCGCAGCAGACGATCAGAAGAGAGAAGGAGAAACACCATGACCTTGCTCATGGAAGTTCGCTACGAAGAAGCCGGCGTGAGCTCGGTGATGGTCGATGTCGTCGTGGAAGCCAGCGCGGAGTTCGCGTGGGATGCCGTGCGCGATGTCCATGCGGTGGACACCCGGCTCATCCCGGGATTCGCGCTCCATGTGGAAAAGGGACCAGGCAGCAGGACGGTGACGTTCGCCGATGACATGAAGATCACCGAGCGCATCGTCGAAGTCGACGATGGCGCCCGAAAGCTCACCTACCAAGCGACCGAGGGCGGGCCGCTGACACACCACCTGGGGTCACAGACCGTGCGGGAGGACGAGGAGGGAGTCCATCTCGTCTGGAGGACCGAGTTCGCGCCCGCGTCGGTCGTCGACTACGCCACCAGCACCATGCGGACCACCGTGGCACTCATGAAGAAGACGATCGAAACGGCGTTCGCCGATCGGCGAGACCCCTCCTGACCACCTCCGGGCAGGCCGCCCGGCCGATGATGTGCGCCGTGGAGTACGGCGGGTACGGCGGTCCCCAGGGGCTGAAGATTCGCGTAGTCGCGCGGCCGCAGCCGGGCGCCGGCGAGTTGCTCGGGAGATCCGCGACGACATCCACGAAGCCTTCCTCAGCCTGGCCTGCAGCATCATCTGCTGGCGCCGACTGGTCAACCTGTCACTTTGTTAGGAGTTCTCAGGCCCCAGCCGTCCTCGGCATGCTTGTTGAGAACCTTCTCCAGTTTGTCGCTGTCCAGTGCGTCACCGATCAGCGACTCCCTGGAACTGACGACCTCGTAGGTGTGGCCGTTGCTCATGCCTGCGTGCCCTCCGGTGTGTTGTTGCACTGCCCGGGGCCAGCCAGTCATGCTCCGAGGCAGGTCACACCTGCGGGACGACCTTGCTCCCGGGACTTCCGACGCGCGTCGGCGGGGGCCGGAGCGGCTGCCCCGGCGCCCGCCCCTCTGCCTGCTCAGGCCTTGGTGAGGGTCCACTGCACGTTGGTGCTGCTGTTCCCGGACCACTGCTTGGTCACGGAGCCCGAGGGCACGTCGCCGCCGCCGTCGAGGACGAGGCCGGTGGCGCGGTTGACGATCCAGTACCTGTTGCCGCCCTGGTACTTGAGCTGCCACTGCTGGCTGTTGCCACCGGTCCAGGTCGCCTCCAGGGCGGGGGAGCCGTTCGTGGTGGCGCCCCCGCCGTCGGCGACCATGCTGTTGGCGCGGTTGACCAGCTTGTAGTAGCCGTTGCCGAGCTCGACGGCCTGCCACTGGAGGTTGGTGCTGCCGTTCCAGGTCCACTGCTTGAGGTTGGAGCCGCTGGGGACGTTCCCGCCGCTGTCCAGCACCAGCCCGTCGGTGACGTTGGTGATCCTGAACCATGCCGAGGGGTTGAGCTGCACCTTCATCGACACGACGGCGTCGTTGTTGCCGGTGACGCGCAGGTCGGCGTTGTCGGCGGTGAAGGTCCAGGCGGTGCCGGTGAAGTTGTCACCGGAGTAGCCGATGATCTGGTAGCCGGGAGCCGGCTTCAGCGAGGACAGGCTGCGGCTGGGCAGGCCGGCGAGCGACAACTGGTCGGCGGTGTAGGAGCCGAGCTGGAGCAGGGAGGAGCCGCCCGAGTAGTTGACGTCCTGGTAGACCACGGCCCCGGACAGCGGCTGCACGGCGGGGATCTGGCCGGAGAAGGTCAGCTTCACGACGTAGGCCAGGGCGGAGAACGGCGCCGTCGACGACGGCAGGGTCACGTGCAGCCCGGTCGAGTCCTGCGTGGGGGTGGGCAGGTCCGTGTAGGTGCCTGCGGTGGAGTTCAGCAGCTTCGCCGAGGTCAGAGAACTGACGTTGATCCGGGCCGAGTTGAGCGTCGATATGGTCAGTGTGCTTCCCGGCCAGCCGAGGACCGTGGCGTACAGGACGGTGTTGTTCTTGTTCCGGGTGAAGCGGATGTCCTGTGCCGTTCCGACCTGCGGGGCGGTGAAGGCGCCGCCGCCCATATGTGTGGGGCCTTCGCCGTACGTGGTCCAGGCCCGGGTCGAGTAGACCGACTCGCCGAAGCGGCGCAGGTAGTCGCCGATGCCGAGGAGGATGTCCTTCTGGGCCTGGGGGATGGTGCCGTCCGCCATCGGGGCGATGTTGAGCAGCATGTTGCCGTTCTTGCTGACCCGGTCGATCAGTGAGTGCAGCATCTGCTGGGTGCTGTAGTAGCCGATGCCGTTCGTGTAGCACCAGCTGGAGCTGGAGATGCTGTCGTCGGTGAGCCAGTAGGGGGCGGTGATGTCCCCGGGGCCGCCGCGCTCGTAGTCGAAGACCTCGCCGTGTCCGTTCAGGCCGTCCTTGTAGGTGGCGACGACTTCGCGGCCCCACGCCTGGGCCTGGTTGTAGTAGTACGACAGGAAGTTCAGGAGTTGCGTCTGGTCGACCTTGTTGAGGTCGAAGTCCTGCCAGATGATGTCGGGCTTGGCGAGGTCGATGACCTCTTTGAGCTTGTCGTACCACAGCTGGTTCTCGGCCGTGGTGCCCAACTGCCCGTACAGCTTCTGCAGGCTCGGGTCGGACTGCGCGGGCACGTGGTCGTAGTAGCCGTTGAAGTTGAACGCGTGGTGCATGGCCACCAGGAGCTTCAGCCCCTTGGCGCGGATGGAGTCGGTGAACAACTGGAGCAGGTTGAGCTGGGGGCCCTTGGCGGCCGAGTTCCACTCGTTGACCGAGCTGTTCCACATGGAGAATCCGTCGTGGTGTTCGGCGACGGGGCCGGCGAACCGGGCGCCGGCGTCGACGAAGAGCTGCGCCCACTCGTCCGGGTCGAAGTTCCCGCCCGCGGACTTCAGTTTCGGGGCGAACTTGTTGAAGTTGCCGTTCAGGTCCTTCGCGCCGTTGATGAAGTTGTGGTACGGCCACGCCGACGGGTCGCCGAAGGTGGCGATGTGGTGCTGGTTGCACGCATCGCCGCTGATGTACATGCGGCGCGGATACCACTCGTTCCCGTAGGCCGGAACGCTGAACACACCCCAGTGGTAGTAGATGCCGAACTTGGCGTCCTTGAACCACTCGGGAGCCGCGGTGTGCTGGTCGACCGAGGCCCACGTGGGGGTGTACGTGGTCGCGGCCCGGGCGGTGCCGGCGGCGAGGACGTTGCCTGCGACCGCAGTCGCCGCGACACCCGTGGCACTCGCCAGGAACTGGCGTCTGTTGATCATGGTGGTACCTCCGTCAGAGCTGTGGTGGGAGACCAGGGCCGGTGGTCAGTGGCGGGCACTTCCGGTGGCGGGAGCACGACGTGCGCGACGCAACCCGGACCGGACACGGTCGGCAGGTGACTGACTCGGCGCCACGGCCTACGGGCGACGAAGTCCGCGGCGCAAGCGGGTGGTTGGAGCGCGTCACCGGCTGCGAACGGCAACGGACTGTGCGGACTCCAGGGAGCTCGTGGCAGAGCAGGTTCCTGACGACATGTCCTCACTCCGTTCCCGTGCGGCAGCACCGCCGCGTGACCGTTTCGGCTCCGGGACTTCTTGCAGACCCCTGAGCCGCGTGGTGCCGGATGTCACGCATGAAATTGCGGCACTCACCCTGCCCATGTCAACGGTCGTGCAGGGATGAAAGCAGCTCGCCAACTGAGCTTTTGTTCATTTTTGTGAGAGATTCTGCTGATCTATCCCTCGATAGACATGGTATGTTTAACCGTCAGGCGTCAGTGGTCCCGGATCGGTTGCAGTGCCGGGAGGGCGCCGGTCCTCCGGTCAGCCCCGGCATGGCCCAACGCGACCCGGCAGTACGAGCGATGGACGGCGACGTGGGGGAGCGACGTACGCGCGGCTCACTGTGCTCGACCTCGTCGCGGCCGTGGGATCGTCTTGCGCCGGGCAGGACATCTGCTCTTTGGTGCGCCCTGACATTCAGACCGGCCCTTCGGGTCTGCCGAGTTGGCCGGCGTCGACGCGCGCCGGCGGGCCTGTTCGAGTCCGTCGGTTGCAGTCGAGGAAACTTCAGCAGTAGGCGCTGCTCGAGAGGGTCTACTGAGCAGCGCGGGAAGAGAACAGCGCTCGCCCGAGCAACTCCGCCACGCCGCACCATCAGCCCACGTAGCCCGAGGTGACTGGTCTATTGCGCCCAGCGTCCCATGGTCGGCGAGGTGCCGATCAGGCACTCGATGCCGGTCGGGAAGCCGACGAGGGCGTAGGCGGTCAGACGCAGATGGCCCTCAAGGCAGACCAGGTTGTCCTGCCTCTCGCCGACGAGGATGAGGGGCGGAAACCGCTCGCCGCTGATGAGCGCCCGGGCTGCGTCGACGAATGGTTCGTTGGGCACGTCGAACGCTCGCAGCCCTGCCTGAGAACTCCTAACAAAGTGACAGGTTGACCAGTCGGCGCCAGCAGATGATGCTGCAGGCCAGGCTGAGGAAGGCTTCGTGGATGTCGTCGCGGATCTCCCAGCGGATGCGCAGTCTGCGGAACCAGTGCAGCAGTGCAAAACTCTGCTCGACCACCCAGCGGTGCACGCCCAGTCCGGAACCGTGCTCGACTCCGCGCCGCGCGATGACCGGGGTGCCCCCCAGGGCCCGCGCCTGCTTGCGGTACTTGTCGTGGTCGTAGCCGCGGTCGGCGTAGAGCGCGACCGGTCGTTGTCGGGGCCGTCCGCGCCGGCCGCGTACGGGCGGGACGGCCTGGAGCAGGGGGATGAGCTGGGTGACGTCGTTTCGGTTTCCGCCGGCCAGCGATACCGCCAGCGGGATGCCGTGCCCTTCGGTGATCAGATCGTGCTTGGAGCCTGTTCGGGCACGGTCGACCGGGCTCGGTCCTGTTTTGGGCCGCCTTTAAGCGCCCTGACGTGCGAGCCGTCGATCACCGCCCTCGACCAGTTCAGCGCGCCGGCGGCGTTCAGCTCGGCCAGGAGTGACTCGTGCAGATGCTGCCAGACTCCCGCGTCGTTCCAGTCACGCAGACGCCGCCAGCAGGTCATGCCGGAGCCGAAGCCCAGCTCCTGAGGCAGGAACTCCCACGGAATGCCGGTGTACAGCACGAACAGGATGCCTGACAGCACCTTCCGGTCGTCCAGACGCTCACGGCCAGGTGATCCGTTCGGCGCGGCACAACCGGCAGCAACGGCTCGATGCGCGCCCACAGCCCATCCGGCACGATCCACGGCGGCTGCTCACCCTTTCTCATGCGCCGGCTAACAACCCATCAGACACCAACATTCCAAGGCGAGTTGTCGCATTCTGTTAGGAGTTCTTAAGGGCGTGGGGACCCCCAGCCGGTTGCCGTCGGAGATGCCCAGGTCTGCCTGGGCGGCGGGCAGGGCGATGTTCACGATGGTTGCGTCGAGCACCACCATGAGCTGGGCGAGCGCGATGAAGACGAGCGCCCTCCAGCGGTTGGCTTCACCGCTCGGGGCGGCGGAGGCTTTGCGAGCTGTTTCGGACATGGGGGTACTCACTTCGGGACTTCGTGACGGAGAGCGAAGGAAGAAGGAGGGGCCCGGGCCTGGCGCCGGACCGGGGGGAGGATCCTGCCGCCGGGCCCGGGCGGCGCGCCGGTCCCGTCCCCACGGATCCGGCGCGGCGGGACCGCTCCTGCTCATGAGCGGCCCCGGTCTGAGGTGGTGTGCGTAGCAGGAAGGGGGCGGGCTGCTAGGGGTAGGAGGCGCCTGCGGGGCCCGGACGGCTGCCTCGACCAGTTCTGTGTCTGCGGGACGGGAGGTGTTTGGCGTCGCAGGCAGGGCCAGGGGCAGGGGGCCAGCGATTCAGCACGCGCCGGGGACAGGCGGGCCGCGGTGCAGATGAGGGCCGATGGTGCTGCGGCAGGACGACGGGCGCCGCCGGGGAAACCGGTGAAGGCACGGTACGGCCTGCGGTGAAGACATGAGGTCCGGTTCGTCCCGCGCCATGGAGAGCGCGGCGCTGGGCTGTTGACGAAGCTGGGCCCGTTGAGGGTCAGGAGGGCAGGCCGGAGGCGCGGGAGATGACGGTGTCGAAGGCGCGGTCGGACACGAGGCGCCGCAGGGCGATGAGCGGGCGGGCGCCGAAGCCGTTGGCATAGCGGGTCTTGGGACGGCGGGCGGTGACGGCCTTGCCGATCGCGTCGGCGATCACCTGGGGCGGGGAGTTGCGCTTGGCGTGGGCTTCGGAGCGCATCAAGGAGGCCACGGCGTCGGCCTGCTTGGCGTAGGCACCGGCGGCGGAGGAATTCTCCAGCTGGTCGGCGGCGATGCCGCTCCACTCGGTGGCGATGGCGCCGGGCTCGATGACGACGACGTCGATGCCGAAGGGCTTGGCCTCCAGGCGCAGGCAGTCGCTGAGGGCTTCGAGAGCGAACTTGGTGCCGTGGTACCAGCCGCCGAGCGGGACGTAGATCTTGCCGCCCACGGACGTGATATTGACGATCGTGCCGGCGTGCTGGGCGCGCATGTGCGGCAGGGCCAGCTGGGCCAGGCGCATGGCGCCGAAGACGTTGACCTCGAACTGGCGGCGGGCCTCGTCCATGGTGACGTCCTCGATGGCGCCGTAGGAGCCGTAGCCGGCGTTGTTGACCAGCACGTCGGTGCGGCCGGCCTCGGCGACGATGTGGTCGATGCCGGCGGCCATGGAGCCGTCGTCACGGAGGCGATCGCCATCAACCACGCCGTCAAGGCCGCCGCCCGCGCCCTCGGCGCCGACCCCGTCGACCGGGATGCCGAAGCCCGCGCAGGCGCTGCACTGGCCGCGCTGATCCAGGCGGGCCAGGCCGACCGAGACATCCACCAGGACGTCACCGTCGACGACATCTACCTGCTCTTCAGCACGGCCCCCACCAACCAGCCCTCCGCCGCCCGCGCCCGCTGGCTCACCCTTGTCCTCACCGGCCTGACGACCCACACGCGAACCGGAGACACCGGAACTGCCTCATAACCACTGCCTTCCAGCAGGGGCGGCCAGGCAACCGCGTTGTACGGCCGTACGGACAGCCCGGCGCGGCGGTCAGGCCGGACAGCCCTACGTCGGCCCAGGTGCATCAGCCACGGTGGTTCAGGGCGCGAGTGAGGTCGCGGTTCGCGGCCCGGGCGGCATCGAGTTCTGCCTGCCGCTCCTCCAGAGCCTGAGCCGGTTGAATGTTGCGCTGTTCCAGCTGGAGCGGTGAGCCGACGAGAAGAGTGGGTCATCACGGGACTCCTTGGTGCACGTTCGGTCCGGCTGGTTGCCCGGCGCGCGAACTCGATGCAAAATGTACTCAATACGTTTTGTATCGCAGGAGAGTGGAGCAGCGCGCGAGTCCGAGGTAGCAGCCCGGTCAGCTCCGTGCACGACTACCTACACAGCGGCTCGCCTCTCAGTCAGGAGGCAGCCTCGCAGCTGCCGACGGAGAGGATGGCCCGATGAACCACCCGACCACCCCCGCGCCCGCCCGTCCACCCCGCCAGCGCAAGGCGACCCGCGCACAGCTGATCGCCGCGGCCGCCGACCTGTTCGCCGAGCATGGCACCACCAACGTCAGCATCGGCGCGATCTGCGAGCGCGCCGGGTTCACCCGCGGCGCGTTCTACTCCAACTTCAAGACCGTCGACGACGTCTTCTTCGCCCTGTACGAACAGCGCAACGCCGAGGCTCAGCAGCGGCTGGAGGCGCTGACCGCCGACGCGCCGTTTTCTGAGCAGGCTCGCTGTTCCCTGGAGTCCGTCGTGGCCACGATCTTGCGGGCGCTGCCGATGGATCCGCAGTGGGTGGCGATCCGCACCAGTTTCGCGGGGCAGGCCCAGCACCGGCCAGAGGTCGCGGCCGCACTGCGCGAGCATGCCGAGCAGCTCCGTCGGCATCTCCAGCCGCTGCTGTTGCATGTCCTGGAGCTCACCGGCCGTCGACCGCTGGACTCCGTAGAGGATTTCACCCGGGCCGTCATCACCGCGCACGTCGGCGCGATCACTCAGTCAGCACTCCACGACGACCCCGAAGCCGTCCGCGAAGCCGTCGTCTGCGGCATCATTCTCGGCCTGACCACCGAACAGTGAGCAAGAGCACCTCCGCTCAGCTCAGCAGTCCTGGCTGTGGACGTGATGGCGGGCCACGCCGCGCGGGTCGCGGACGACGCACGCGACAGCCTCTCGATCCGATCGTTCACACGGGCCGGGTGCGCTTCAAAACCCGTTCCGATCCAGCGACTCAGCCGCCAAGGCGACCGCGCCCGCACGACGCGGGGCCCGTTCAGCCCTTTAGTCCGCATTAGTCGTTTCGTTCTTCTGGACTCAGCGCTGCTGAGACATTCAAAACACGAAGGGAAAAGCTGAGGATGAAAGAGATCTCGGGTCAGTGCGACGACCGGTTCGCCGCAGTGAGGAAAGCCTTCGAGCAGGCCCTGGACCAGAGCCAGGGCGGGGCATCGACGGCGGTGTTCCTGGACGGCGAGCCGGTGGTCGATTTGTGGGGCGGCTACGCCGACCGTGCGCAGACCCGGCCCTGGACCCGCGACACCCTGGTCAACGTCTGGTCGGTCACCAAGACCATGACCAACCTCTGCGCGCTTGTGCTTGCCGACCGCGGGGAGCTGGACCTGTACGCACCCGTGGCGCGGTACTGGCCGGAGTTCGCCGCCGAGGGAAAGGACGCGGTCGAGGTCAGGCATCTGCTGTCCCACACCGCCGGGCTGGCGGGCTGGGACGTGCCGCTGGCGGCTCCCGACGAGCTGTATGACTGGGACAGGTGCACCGACCTGCTCGCCGCGCAGAAGCCCTGGTGGCAACCGGGCACCGCCTCCGGCTACCACGCCGTGACCCAGGGCTATCTCGTCGGTGAGGTGGTTCGCCGGATCACCGGGCAGAGCGTGGGGCAGTTCTTCGCCGAGCAGGTGGCCACCCCGCTGGCCGCCGACTTCCACATCGGCCTGCCCGCCGAGGCCGACCATCGTGTCTCGAATGTCTTCAACATCGACGGCCTCCCCCTCCCGCCCGAGCTGGAGGAAACGGCTGCCAAGGTGTTCGGGCGCCCCAACGTGCTGGCCGACCCGGAGCCGTTCGCGGCCACGCGCGCCTGGCGGGCTGCGGAGATTCCTGCCGCCAACGGCCAGGGCAATGCGCGCTCGGTGGCCGCCGTGCACTCGGTGATCGCCTGCGGCGGCGAGGCACGCGGTGTACGAGTGCTGTCCGAAAAGGGCGTCCAGACCCTCTTCGATCAGCAGTCGGACGGCGCCGACCTGATCCTGGGAAAGCACGTGAAGTTCGGTATGGGCTGGGGGCTGGGCAACGACGATCTGCCCATGGCCGGGCCTCGTACCTGCTACTGGGGCGGCGCTGGGGGCCAGATGGTCATCGCGGACTGCGACAACCGCCTGACCGTGGCGTTCACCATGAACCACATGAAGCTGGGCGGCAGTAACGGCAGCATCAACACCGGCGGCGACGAGCGGTTCCACCGCATCGCAGAAGCCGTCTATCAGGGCCTCGGCCGCCCGTAATGCCCGCACCGACCACAGCAAGCGTGCTCGACGGATCCGTCGAGCACGCTCCAGACCTAGGACCAACGCACAGCCTGATCTTGAGCTGTGCGCCTCGAACGGGAGCCTCGATCGGGAGATCACCGCAGGCCGTGAGCATGAAGCAAAGCCGCTCCTCGATGTCCAGCATCGCGGATGGCGCTCTTCCTGTCTTGCGGCCGACACTGCGCAGTAGTTGCGGCCAGGCCGAGGCCCCACCTCTGGCCTGGCCCGCTGAACTGCGAGCGGACGGCGGAGGGATGGACGGGCCAACGGCACGAGCGCACGCCGTTCCGCCCGGGATTCCCTTCAGTACGCCGGGCGAGGTCGTCGGCCAACGTTCCGGCTTCCGCGTCGACGAAGCCCGGACTGCTGGGGCGTTGGCGCTTGTGCCCTTTGACCATCTCCCGCAGCGGGCGGACCGCTGGACAGTGTGGCATCCCCAGCCCCGATGATGGGCTGCACCTACTCGTCCTGGAGGTTCAGCCAGTGCATCGCGTCCAGGGCGATGCCGACATTGGTGCCGTGCCGGTCCAGAGTGACGGGCAGGCGTTCTTCGGCGCGGCGAATGCGTTGCAGGATGGTGTTTCGGTGGGTGAACAGCAGCTCTGCTGTCCGGGATGCGTTGTACCGCTGGTGGATAAACATTCGCAGCGTGTCACGTAGGTCCTGTGGGCCTGTGGCCAACGGGCCGAGAGTCGCGTAGATGAATTCGCGTAGCCGGGCTTCATCTCGGGCCAGCAATATGACGGCGGCGACGTCGTCATAGAAGGCAACCCGGTGCGCGTTGTTGCTCTGCACCAGCCGTTGGGTCTCCACCGCGCGGTCGTGGGTGCGTCGGAACCCGTCCACTCCCTCGTCCAATGAACCGATCGCAAGCCTGACGTCGCGGTGCGGGGCTAGAGCGGTCTCGAGCGCCTCGGCCGAAACTGGGATTCCGGGCGTCAGCCACAGCCACAGCGACGAAGCGCTGGCATGAACGAGCAGCCGGCTTCTGGACTCCGCGATCCGGCCGAGCGCGCTCGCCACCTGCACGAGTGCCGCGCGATCGGCGAACTGTGGTGGCGCCCAGAGGATTACCCCCAGATGTCTGGCTGAGAGCGGGTATCCGAGACTCTGATCAACACCGGTCACAGGAACCGGTGTTCCACCCAGGATGAGATTGACCAGCTCGAGGCGTCTTACGTGCTCGTCGCCCGACAGAGCTGCGCGCTCCTGCTCCAGAATGTCGATCACGGCAGTGACTGTGCGGTCGACCCAGAGCGACAGTGAGCGCGAGGCCCGGTCAAGCGCGGGCTGCAGGACGGCGGTTTCATCGCACAGTGAAAATGCGATCCGCATCAAGATGGACCACATCGCCTGTTGAGCGGCGTAGTTGGCAGCGCGGAAGGTGTCCTCCTCACCCCAGCGATACCCGTCGCGCGAGATGTTGACGATCTGGCTTGTCAGGAGGGGCTCCACGTCCCGCCACGGGTCCTCGTACATCGAGCGTGCCCAATGATGGGAGTAGGCCCGGGTCGCCTCACCGATCGCCTCAGAAATGGAGGGGTCCGATCCGAAGCGGGCATCGATTGCGTTGACAAGTGCGTCCTGGATCGGACCCAAGACGGAGGGATCGGCCAGGAATTCCTTGCACATGGTGCGTAGCAACTTTTCGGAGTCGCCCCGCAAACCGGCGCCATGCATAGCGCTCACGCTACCCCTCCTTCCTGTGCCTTGTGCTGTGCACTGTGCACTTTTCTCTCGATTAATGCTGTGCATCACAACATTGAGTGGCGCCTGTCACAGGTCGACCATGAGTGCGTCGGTGCACTCGCCGACCCCGCGATCGGACAAAGGCGAACGACGATGGGAGAGTCAGGTGACTCGTGTGTCAGGGCCGCGGACTGAAGCGCGATTCAGGTCCGGTGATGGCGAGTGTGAAGCAATGATCTTCCGTCCCGCCGTTTCCGACGATCGAGGGGCCCTACCGATCATCGTGCTCGCGCACGGAATCTCCGGGGTCAAGAGCCACCCGCGAGTCGAGACCCCCGCGCTGCTCTCGCTCTACCAGGCCGGCCGGTTGAACCTCGACGAGCTGATCACCACCAAGTACCGGTTCGAAGTCATCAATCAGAGGTGCCAGGACATGAAAAAAGGCAAGAACATTCGCGGCATGGTGATCTACACGGACGGCGACCGTTGAGCGCCCCGGCCTACACCGGCACCCCCGCAGGCGGCCAGGTGCTGGACCGGACGTCCCTGTACATCGACGGTGAGTGGGTGGCCTCGGCCGGGACCGACCGGATCGAGGTGCTGAACCCGGCCACCGAGGAAGTGATCGCCCAGGTCGCGGCCGGGACACCGGCGGACGTGGATCGCGCGGTGGCCGCTGCGCGCCGGGCGCTGCCGGCCTGGTCGGCCCGGCCGCCGGGCGAGCGGGCGGACTACCTGGAGAAGGCCCACGAGGCGCTGGTGGCCCGGACCGACGAGATCGCGGCGCTGATCTCCCGGGACATGGGGATGCCGCTGCAGGCCGCCGCGTCCATACAGGTCGGTCTGCCTGCCTTCAACCTGGCGAACTTCGCCCGGCTGGCCCGGAGCTTCACGTTCGACGGCCCCGAGGTCGGCAACTCCCTGATCGTGCGGGAACCGATCGGTGTGGTCGGCTGCATCACCCCCTGGAACTTCCCGCTGCACCAGATCGTGCTGAAGGTGGCGGCTGCGCTCGCGGCCGGCTGCACGGTGGTGGTCAAGCCGACCGAGGTGGCTCCGCTGGCGGGTCATGCGATGGCCTCGATCTTCGACGACGTCGGCCTGCCAGCCGGGGTTTTCAACCTGCTCAGCGGGTTCGGCGCGGTGGTCGGCGAGGCGCTGGCGGCGCATCCCGGGGTCGACATGGTGTCGTTCACCGGCTCCACCCGGGCCGGGAAGCGGGTCGCGGTGGTGGCGGCCGAGACGGTCAAGCGGGTCGCTCTGGAGCTCGGCGGGAAGTCGGCCAACGTGCTGCTCGACGATGCCGACTTCGAGCGGGCGGTGGCCGACGGCCTGGCCAAGTGTTACGTCAATTCCGGTCAGACCTGCTCGGCGCTGACCCGGATGCTGGTGCCGGCCGACCGGCTGGCCGAGGCGGAGCAGATCGCCGCCCGGGTGGCCGGCGAGTACCAGCACGGCGATCCGTCCGACCCGGAGACCCGGCTGGGGCCGCTGGTCAGCTCGGTCCAGCTGGAGCGAGTCCAGTCGTACATCCAGAAGGGTATTGACGAGGGCGCAACCCTGGTCGCCGGCGGGGTGGAGAGCGAACGCGACCTTGCCGACCTGGGCCGGGGGTACTACGTGCCGGCCACCGTGTTCTCCGGCGTCACCCCGGAGATGACGATCGCCCGCGAGGAGATCTTCGGCCCGGTCCTGTCGATCATGCCGTACCAGGATGAGGACGACGCCGTCCGGATCGCCAACGACACCGAGTACGGCCTGGCCGGCGGGGTCTGGTCGGCCGATCCGGAACGAGCGCTGCGGGTGGCCCGGCGCCTGCGGGCCGGTCAGATCGAGGTGAACGGGGGCGCGTTCAACCCGGGCGCTCCGTTCGGCGGGTACAAGCAGTCCGGCGTCGGCCGCGAGGGCGGCGCCCAAGGACTGGAGGAGTTTCTGGAGACCAAGGCGATCCAGCGCTGATGCTTCGACGAAATCGCCAGGCCCGATCAGTAACTCGAGGAGGACACGTGGCCACCAGGGAAAAGCCGCGCAAGTGGATAAACGCCGAGATCGAGGCGCTCGACCCGGACGTCGACCATGCCCGGATCTGGCAGCTCGGCAACGCCTACCGGACCAGCCCGATGATCCTCAACATGGCGGTGTGCCAGGGCTTCCTGCGGCTCGTCGGGCCGGGCAGCGGCGCACGCACACTCGTCCGCGGCGGCAAGGGCAAGGTCGTCCTGCACCAGCAGCGTCGTATAGAGGGCACCATGCACGCGGTGTGGACCTGGTACCTCGGCGAGGGTGCGCACGACCCGAGCGTGCGTGAGTCCGTCGAACGGGTCAACCGGCAGCACGACGCCTGGGCGGGGAAGTACCCCGACGCGATCCTGGACGTACGCCAGTACACGTACACGATGTGCATCCTCGCCGCCGAGCCGCACCGGGTGATGCAGCGGCTCGGTCTGCCCGGTTTCAGCGCCAACGAGCAGCGGGCCGCCTACCGGCACTGGTCGCAGATCGCCGGGCTCTTCCGTATCGGTTCGGACCAGGGCGTCCCGTTGCCGGCGGACTTCGACGGGATGCTCGCCTTCCTCGCCGACTTCGAGCGCAACGACTACTCGACCGCTCCGGAGAGCAACGTCGTCGCCGAGGCGATGCTGCAGCAGTTCTGCGACCGCTGGTTCCCCCGCCCGTTGCACGGGCTCGGTCGTGCCCTCGTGCTGTCCCTTGCCACGCCGGACCTGCTCGCCGTCCACGGGCTCAAGGGCCCGCGGCCGCTCGTGGTCCGGACCCTGCGGCGGACACTGCGCACGCTCATCACCGTCCAGGTCCGGTGGGCGCCCGACCCGGTCGAGGTGGCGCCGATCCGCGCCGCGTTCGCCGAGCCCCGCCCGGAGACCCCGATGGGCGGCCGGCTGAAGGCCGCTCTGTCCGGCATGAGGGGACAACGGCCCGTGCCGGACGGGTCGACGAGTACGGACGTCTGACGTGACGGCCGGGACCGGTGCACGGTCGTCGGGATCCTCGCCCCGTCCGCACCGGCTCCCGAACCCCGCGGCGGTCGTCGGCCGGCTATCGTCCCCGGCCGGGCGATCGCTGGCCGCCTCGCCTCGATCCCTGCGAAGGGCCGCCTGCCCGGCTCGCTCCGACCGTGGCGCCGGCGACGCCGTCAGCCGACACCGCGCGGCACGCCGCCTCGCCCATCGGTTCGTTGCGAAGGCTCACGGCGTGCCGACGTCACCGTTCACCACTCGGGTGGCGTCGGTGATGGTGCTGACCTCATGCCGACGGATCTTCTGCAGCAGCCGGATCAGGGTGCCGCGCTCGCGGGCGGTCAGGGCTCGGGCCCACTCGGCCTCGCGGGCGTTGTTGCGTGCGAAGAGCTCACCGACCACGTCGTGTCCGTAGTCGGTGAGCTGGATGGTGACCGACCGGCCGTCCTTGTCCGACCTGCTGCGCCGGATGAGTCCCTTGCGTTCCAGGGTGTTGAGCACCGCCGAAACGCTGGCCTGGGAGACGTTGGTCAGCCGGGCGAGCTGCAGCGGGGTCAGTTCGCCGACCGTCTTGACCGCGAACAGGGCACGAAAGCCCGCCCAGGTGAGGCCGGCCGGGCGCTGGACGCTGACCTCGAAGTCCTGCTGGAGCCGTTCAGCCGCTCTTACCAGTCCGAAGATCATGAGCATCGCGTCGATGTCCGCGTCCGGCGCGAAGGATCGCACGGCCTCGACGGCCTGGGCGTCGGCCTCGGCCGGATCGCCGGGGATGGGGAGTTGGGACTGGCTCGACCACATGAAGGGACTCTGTCCTCACCATAGGAGAAGTTACTGAGAGGTCTCAGCATATGCCCGGCTCGCCGCACATCCTGCCCGGTTACGACGCGGTGGCCCCCGCGTCCACAGGCAGAGCGGTCCCTGTCACGAAGGACGACGCGTCGGAGCAGAGCCAGAGCACGGCACCGGCGATCTCCTCCGGTTCGGCGAATCGCTTGATCGCCTGGGGGGCTACGGCCTGCGCCTGGAGTTCGGGCGGCAGAGCGGCGGTCATGTCGGTGCGGACCGCCGCCGGGCAGACCGCGTTGACCCGGATGTTCCGGTCCGCGCACTCGATGGCGGCGGTCTTGGTCAGACCGACCACGGCATGCTTGCTCGCGGTGTAGGCGGCGCCCTGCGGAAGGCCGATGAGCCCGGCGAGCGACGCGGTGTTGACGATCGCACCGCCACCCGACGCGGCCATGAGGGGGATCTGGGCCCGCAGACCGTGCCAGACCCCTTTCAGGTTCACGGCGAGGCAACGGTCGAAGGCCGCCTCGTCGGTGTCGGTGACGCTGCCCTGCACAGCGATACCCGCGTTGTTGTGCGCGAAGTCCAGCCGCCCGTACGTCTCGGCCACGGTCGCCGCGAGTGCGGTGCACTCGTCGGCCTCGGTGACGTCGCACGCGACGAACAGTGCCCGTCCGCCGACCTGCTCGACCAGCCGCACGGTCTCCAGTCCGGCGGCGCGCCGACTGCCCAGATCGGCGACGACGACCGCCGCCCCGGCGCGCCCGAATGCCACGGCGGCGGCTCGTCCGATGCCGCCTGCCGCGCCGGTGACCAGCCCGGCCTTGCCCTTCATGGTGATCTCCATACGCCCGAGACTAGCTCGATGTCTTAGTAATTCACACCCGCCCGGTACCTAGACCTCTAATTAATTGGTTGCTACGTTGAGGCCGCTTCAGAGTGAGAGGAGCGCACCGTGCGCCTCATTCCGGCCGTCGTGCCGCGACTGGACGTCCTGAACGTCCCGCGCGAGGCAGAGCGCCAGCTCGGCCTCGCGACCGATCCCCGCCAACGGGCGATCCTGACCAACTTCCGCCGCCACGCCATGCTGGAGGTGTCCGGCCGCTGGCCGGAGATCCTCGACCCGGATCTGACCGTGCCCCACCCCGTCTACCGCATCGCCGAAGGCGACAACACCGCCGTCTTCGACGGCCATGACGCCGTCGCCGGCTTCTACCGCACGATGACCGACGCCGGACTGAACGTGCTCGTCCCGCTCACCGAGCGCATCGCGGTCGCGGACTGGGGACTGGCCATCGAGTCACTACTGGGGCAGATCATCCCGGGTGCGCTGATGAAGCCCGCGATGGGCGAGGACGTCGACGACCTCGACGCCCACTACCTCGTCACCCACAAAGTGGCCAACATCTGGCCCTACGACGAGGACGTCAGGTTGCTCGGCGAACACGTCTACGTCGACCGCGCCTCACGCGAGGTCCACCGCATGGATCCAGCGGACGTCGTCACGCCACAGCAGGCCGCTGACCTGCTGGCACCGTTGCTCGACACCCCTATTGACGTGGGTGTGACCCCGGCGTTGCTTCCAGAAATCAGTTAGATCTCTCAGTATTTTTCTGCACCCGCGGGTCCGAGCCGGCCCGCATGTCCGGGAGGCCCGACGTGCCTTTCCAGCCATCTTCCAACACCACCGTCCGCCCGCTGTCCGACGCCGCCGCCAACGCCTTCGTCGCGGCGCTCGGCACGGACGCGGTCCTCACCGCCCCCGAAACCATCGACGACTTCCGGGACCCCTTCTCCCACCCGGGCTGGAGCGACCACACCGCGGCCGCCGTCGTCATGCCGGCCACCGTCGAAGAGGTCCAGGCGGTCGTCCGCATCGCCGGCGAGCACCGCGTCCCGCTGTGGACCTTCTCCCAGGGCCGCAACAACGCCTACGGCGGACCCGCCCCCCGCGTCCCCGGATCGGTGCAGGTCAGCCTGCGCCGCATGAACCGCGTCCTCGAATTGAACGAGGAACTGGCCTACGCGGTCGTCGAGCCCGGTGTGCGCTTCTTCGACCTGTACGACCACCTGCGCGCCGGCGGTCACAAGGTCTGGTCCTCCGCCCCCGACCTCGGCTGGGGCAGCGTCATCGGCAACGCCCTCGACCACGGGATCGGATACACCGTCGACGGCGACCACGCCGCCCGGCTGTGCGGCCTGGAGGTCGTCCTGCCCGACGGGAGTCTGCTGCGCACCGGTATGGGCGCGATGTCCGGCAACCGTGCCTGGCACGCCTACCCCCGTGGCTTCGGTCCCACGGCCGACGGTCTGTTCAAGCAGTCCGGACTCTCCATCGTCACCCGGGCGGGAGTGTGGTTGATGCCCGAGCCGGAGTGCTATCTCTCCGGCGGCGTCCAGGTGCCCCGCAAGGAGGACCTGCCCGTCCTCATCGACGCGCTTCGCCCCCTCCTGCTGGACCGCACCATCCAGAACCACCCCGCCATCGGCCATCCGCTCTTCATCGCCTCCGTCATGGACGGCGCACCCACCCGTGCCGAGGTGTACGACGGTCCCGGCCCCGTACCCGAGGAGGCGGTTCTCCGGCTCGCCCGGCAAATGGGCCTCGGCCGCTGGAACATGCGCTTCGCGCTGTACGGCACCGAGGGCATCGTCGACGCCCGCCTCGCCCGGATCAGGAAGGCACTGTCGGTCATCCCCGGCGTCCACGTCGTCGGCGAGAAGTTCGCCGGACACGCTGTACACGACACCGCCCGCGATCAGAACGCCCAGGTCCAGGCGGGCATCCCCAGCCTGGACCTGATGCGGGCACTGTCCTGGTACAGCGGCGAGGGAGGCGGCCATCTCGACTTCTCCACCGTCTCACCCCTGCGCGGGGAGGACGTCGTACGGGTGCATGCCCTGCTGGACGACCAGCTGAGCGGCAGCGGGCTGGACTACGACCCCGCCATGATCCTTGGCCAGCGGCACATCACCAACGTCGCCCAGCTCTACTTCAACCCCTGCGACGAGAAGCAGACCGGCGACGCCTACCGGCTCTACCCCGAACTGGTCCGCGCCCTCGCCGGGGCCGGCTACGGCGTCTACCGCACACACGTCGACTTCATGGACGCCGTCGCCGACACCTTCGACTTCGGCGATCACGCGCTGCGCCGCTTCAACGAGCGGCTCAAGGACGCGCTCGACCCACACGGCATTCTCTCCCCCGGCAAGCAGGGCGTCTGGCCTTCCGGACTGCGCCACCTGCGCGACGTGTCGCCCAGCCGCTGACCCGCTTCCGCCCGCGCGCCCTGTCTCCCTTCCCCTTTGCCCCAGCCGACCACCATGAGCAACGGAGCCCATTGTGAAGACCAACGGCAATCGCCCGCGCAGATCCACGAGCACCCGCGTGCTCACCGTCGCCGCCTGCGCACCCCTCCTGGCCCTGCTGGCCACCGGCTGCGCCTCCACCGGCACCGGCGCCGCCGCGGCCTCCTCTGCGAAGCCGTCCAAGGCATCCAAGTGCGGCCTCGGCAACGGGAAAACGGCCACCGGGCCGGCCATCAAGCTCGGTGCCATCGTCTCCGACACCCCCGGGCTGAGCTTCACCGACGTCACCGACATGGCGAACGCGTACTTCTCCTGCGTCAACGCCAACGGCGGCATCAACGGCCGCCCCGTGAAACTCGTCGTGGAAAAGGACGCGCTCGACCCGCAGTTGACCGCGTCCCTGGCGACCAAGCTGATCGACACCGAGAAGGTCGTCGGCTTCACCGCCAGCAGCAGCGTCCTGGACTGCTCGGTCAACGCCAAGACCTACGAGAAGAAGGCCGTCTACGGCATCGACGCGGGCCTGGCCCTCGACTGCTTCAACTCCCCCGCCATCGCGCCGATCAACGTCGGCGCAAGTTACAGCGCGCTGGCCACCGCCCAGTACCTGCTCGACAAGGGCGCCAAGAAGCTGGTCGTCTTCACCAGCAACACACCCGGCTCCAACGCCATCAACGACAGCATCAAGGCGCTCGGCAAGAAGGCCGGCGTCCCGGTCACCGCCTGGGTGGAGAACGTCCCGGTCGCCGACGCCAACGGGCTCGCGCTCAAGGCCGCCCAGGCCGCGGGCGCCGGCGGCGGTGTCGTGGTGAACCTCAACGCGGGTGAGGCGCTGAAGGTGTTCAAGGCCATCGAGCAGCAGGGCCTGATCGACCAGGCCATATGGGGCTGCCCGGCAGGCTGCAACGACCAGTCGATGCTCCAGCAGCTGGGCAGCGTCTGGGACGGCAAGCTCGGTGTCAACGCCGAGATGAACCTGGCCAGCTCGCCCGGTCCGGACAACCAGCTCTATCTCCAGCTGCGCCAGAAGTACGCCCCGAAGACCCAGCTCGGAAACTTCGGCCAGCTCGGCTTCACCGCCGCACGGATCGCCGTCCAGGCGCTGCTGAGCATCAAGTCCGGCGACTACACCACCGCCACCGTGGGCGCGGCGTTCAAGGGTGTCAAGGACTACCGGTCCGACCTGTACTGCAAGCCCTGGTACTTCGGCACCCAGGCGTTCCACACCGCCAACAACACCACCCGGACCATCACTCCGAAGAGCGGTCAGTGGACGCAGGCCCAGGACTGCTCGGAGATCCCCGCCCTCCCGAACAACCACTTCGCCACGATCCGCGCATACGAGAAGCAGATCGGTCTCGGCTGACCGCCGGCGGCTGATCGGAACGGGACGTCTCCCATGCCAAGCCTTCTGCCCTTCCTCGTTCTCGGACTGGCTCTCGGTGGTGTGTTCTCGCTCTCCGGCGTCGGCATCGTGGTCCTGTACCGCACCACCGGAGTGCTTTATCTGGCGGGCGGAGCGGTCGGCGCCGTCGGTGCCTTCACCGCCTGCTCCCTGGCCACCACCGCGGGCCTGTCCGTCTGGCCCGCGGCCGCACTCGGCGTGGCGCTGTCGGCGGCGATCACCCTGCTGTACGGGCTGCTCCTCGGTCCCCGGCTCGCCCAGCGCGAACCGCTGGTCAAGGCCGCGGCCACGCTCGGTCTCACGCTCGGCCTGCTGGGCACCATGTCCTGGATCTGGGGCGCGCAGACCTACTCCCTCTCCCTGCCCACGACCGCCTGGGGCATCGTCCTCGGCACCGTCCACGTCAACGGCACCCAGCTGGTCAGCCTGGCGCTCGGCCTGCTGCTCACCGCCGTCACCGCGCTGTTCCTGGACCGCACGGCGCTGGGCACGGCGATGCGCGCGCTGGCCGACGACCGGGAGAGCAGCGCGCTGCTGGGCGTACCGGTACGCCGGGTGGAGGCGGCCGCCTGGCTGGGTTCTGGCCTCGTCTTCGGCGTGGCGGGCATCGTGCTGTCCAACCTGGTCGGCCTCGACATCAACGGACTGACGTTCCTGATCATCTCCGGGCTGGCCGCCGCCCTCGTCGGACGGCTGGAGTCGCTGTGGGCCACGCTGGCCGCCGGCCTCGTCATCGGGATCGCCCAGTCCCTGCTCACTCCCGTGGCGAGCCTGTCCTCCTACCGGTCCATGACGCCGTTCCTGGTGGCGATAGCGGTCGTGCTGGTCATGGCCGTCCGCCGCCCGTCACAGACAAGGGTCTGACGAATGAACGTCCTCGAAGACACACACGGCGCCACCGCACCGGACCATGCGCGGCACCCGACGGCGGCCATCGGGCACCGGCTGCGGCAGCCCCTGTCGGCGGCGGCCTGGCCGGCTGGTGTGGCGGCGGCGGCCGCGCTCCTGCTGCCGCTGTTCACCAGCGCGTACTGGATCCAGGTCCTCACCGCCGCGGCGGTGTTCTCGGTCGCGGCCCTGGGTCTGAGCGTGCTGTACGGGCGGGTCGGGCTGATCTCACTGGGCCAGATCGCGATGCTCGCGGTCGGCGGCTGGACCGCGGAACGGCTGGGCCAGACCGGCGCGTTGCCGTTCTGGCTGGTACTGCTGGCCACCGGTGTGGTGACCGGCCTGATCGGAATCGTCATCGGGCTCCCCGCCCTGCGGCTGTCCGGCCTGTACCTGGCCCTGATCACCCTCATGCTGGCCGCCGCGGTCACCATCGTGCTGACCAACACCAACTTCCCCAACGGCGGCCCCGGCTTCCTCGGCTACGACTCCGTGAAATCCGGCACCGTGCCGCTGGCCCGGCCCGCCGTCGCCGCCAGTGACACCGCGTACTTCCGCTACACGGTCGTGGTGTGCGCCCTGATGTTCCTGCTGGCCATCGCCCATACCCGGGGCAGGCCGGGCAGGGCCTGGGCGGCGATCCGGCAGAGCGAGCACGCGGCGGTGGCCGCCGGGATCAACGTCACCCTGTACAAGCTGTGGGCCTTCGCCCTGGCGTGCTTCATGACCGGTGTGGCCGGGGCCCTGCTGGCGGCCAGCGCGGGCGGGCTGACGGTCTACCAGTTCCCCGCGCAGGAGTCGATCACTCTGCTGGCCGCCCTGCTGATGGCGGGCATGTACCACTTCGCCGGAGCCGTCGTGGCAGGGCTGATGCTGAAGGCGATGCCCGCCCTGCTCGACACCTGGGGGGTCAGCAGCAACGTCCTGCTGATCGTCTTCGGGGTGGGCCTCGTGCAGACACTGGTCACCTCGCCGCAGGGCATCGCCGGCCAGCTGAGCCGAGACCTGGCCCGGCTGGGTGCCCGGGTCCGGGTGCGGAGGACCACGTCATGATCGAGATCAGTGAGCTGACCGTACGCTTCGGTGGCGTCACCCCCATCCAGGCCGTGGATCTGACGCTGCCCGGCGGCGCCTGCGGCCTGATCGGCCCCAACGGCGCCGGCAAGACCACCTTCTTCAACGTACTCAGCGGCTTCGTCACCCCGGCGACCGGCCGCGTGCTGGCATTCGGTGACGACCTGCTGGCCCTGCCGGGCCACCGCCGAGCCCGCTGGGGGCTGCGCCGCACCTTCCAGACCGAGCAGGCGATCGAGCAACTGTCGGTGTACGACAACGTGGCCATGGTCCACGAGCACACCGGTGGCCACCATCGCGACCGCCACCGCGACGTGCTCACCGCCCTGGACTTCGTCGGCCTTTCCGTCAACCCCACGGCCCCGGTCGCCGCCCTGGGCGCGGGGGACCGACGGCTGGTCGAGCTCGCCCGGGCGGTCGTCGGCCGCCCCCGCGTGGTCCTGCTCGACGAACCCGCCGCGGGGCTGCCGGACGAGGAGACGGGCCGGATCGGTGCCGTGATCCGCCGCATCCCGGCGGAGCTGGACGCCATGACCGTACTGGTCGACCACGACATGAGCCTGGTGTCTGCCTGCTGCGACGTCACCGCGGTGCTCGACTTCGGCCGACTCGTCGCCGCCGGTCCCACCCAGGAGGTCCTGCGCGACGAGCATGTCGTGCGGGCCTACCTCGGTACCGAGGAGATCGCATGACCGTCACCACCGCGCCCGCGCTGCACGTCGAAGAGCTCCGTGTTGCACGCGGAACCCGGACCGTGCTGCACGACGTACGTCTCGACATCCCCGCCGGAGAGGTCACCGCTCTCCTCGGCCCCAACGGCGCGGGCAAGTCCACCCTGGTCCTCGCGCTCGGCGGCATCCTGCGCCCCACCGGCGGGCGCCTCCTGCTCGGCGAGCGCGAGCTGACGGGACGCCGACCCGAGAAGGTGCGGGCGGCCGGGGTGGCAGTCGTACCCGAAGGACGGCGGCTGCTGCCCAGCCTGACCGTCCGTGACAACCTGCACGCCGCGGTCTACTCCCTCGGCCGCGAGGCCCGCCGGACCGGAGTCGAGTACGCGCTGGAGCTCTTCCCCGAGCTGAGGCAAGGCTGGCACACCCCCGCCCGTGCCCTGTCCGGCGGGCAGCAGCAGATGGTCGTCCTGGCCCAGGCACTCGCCTCCCGGCCGTCCGTGCTGGTCGTGGACGAGCTGTCGCTGGGCCTGGCGCCGGTCGTGGTCAAGCGTCTGATGCCGGTCCTGGCCGACGTCGCCGCCGCCGGAACGGCCGTCCTGCTCATCGAGCAGTTCGCACACGTCGCCCTCGCCCTGGCCACCACCGCCCACATCCTGGAAGGCGGCCGCATCCGCTTCAGCGGCACGGCACAGGAGCTCAAGGACAACCCCGACAAGCTGAGCGCCGCGTACCTGCTGCGCACGAACGCCGAGGACTCCCCGTCATGACCCGACCGCCCCTCTCCGCCGACGCCCTGGCCGCTCTCTCCGCCGCCCTCGGCCCGGAGCATGTCCTGCACCGCCCCGAGGACCTGCTGCCGTACCGCGATCCCTACGCCCACGCCTCCTGGCAGGAGCACATCCCCTCCGCTGTCGTCTCGCCCGCCACCGTCGAGGAGGTCCAGGCCGTCGTCCGGATCGCCGGCGAACACAGCCTGCCGCTGTGGACGTTCTCCCAGGGCCGCAACAACGGATACGGCGGTCCGGCCCCGGCCACCACCGGCTCGGTCTCGGTCAGCCTGCGTCGCATGAACCGCATCCTGGAACTGGACGAAGACCTCGCGTACTGCGTGGTCGAGCCCGGTGTGCGCTTCTTCGACCTCTTCGAGGAGATCCGGCGGCGCGGCCTCGCCCTGTGGCCCTCCATCCCCGACCTCGGCTGGGGCAGCGTCATCGGCAACTGCCTCGATCACGGCGTCGGCTTCACGCCGCTCGGCGACCACCCCGGCCGCCAGAGCGGCATGGAGGTCGTCCTCGCTGACGGCTCCCTGCTGCGTACCGGCATGGGCGCCATGAAGGGCAACCCGTCCTGGCCCGTCCGCAAGCCCGGCTTCGGTCCGTCGGCCGACGGGATGTTCATGCAGTCCAACTACGGCATCGTCACCAAGATGGGCTGCTGGCTCGTACCGCAGCCCGAGGTGTACATGTCCTGCGACGTGCGGGTCGATCGCGAGGAGGACATCGTCGCCCTCGTCGACACCGTCCGCCCGCTGCTCCTGGACCGCACCATCCCCAACTACCCCATCGCGTACAACACGATGCTCGTCGGCGGCGCGCTCAGCGGTGTCCCCCGCGAGTACTGGTACCGAGGAGAGGGCGCGCTTCCGGAGGAGGCCATCGACCGTATAGCCCGCGAGACGGACACGGGCCGCTGGTACATGCGCTTCGCCCTGTACGGCCACGCGGAAATCGTGGAGCAGCAGTACGAGATCTGCCGCCGCGCCTTCGAGGCCATCCCCGGCGCCCGCCTCACCGCTCGCGCATACGACGGCGCCACCGCCGTCGACCGGCTCACGGCGCCCGTCGAACCCATCCCGGACGGCCCGGCCGCCGCCCTGCCGCGCATCCGGCACCAGTCCGACACCACCCAGGCCGGCGTCCCCACGCTCGACCTGCTGGACAACCTCAGCTGGGACGAACACGGCGTGGGCGGCCACCTCGACTACTCCCCCGTCGCCCCGCTCACCGGCGAGGAGGCGCTGGAGCAGAACCGCTGGCTGCGCTCCGCCCTCGCGGCAGAAGGCCTGGACTACGCCACCTCCCTGATGCTCACCCCGCGCGCCTTCGTCAACATCACCTCGTTGTGGTTCAACACGGCCGACGCGGCGCAGACCCGGCACGCGTACGACGTGATCGGCCGGCTCATCCCGGAAGGCGCCCGCCGCGGCTACGGCGTCTACCGCACACACCTGCGCCACATGGACACTGTCGCCGACACCTTCGACTTCGGCGGCCACGCCCAGCGCCGCTTCAACGAAGCCGTCAAGGACTGCCTCGACCCGCAGGGCATCTTCTCGCCCGGCAAGCAGGGGATCAGGGCGCGGGCGCTGCGCTGAGAAGCCGTTGTCGTACCGAACTTAATGGGTGTGTTTCCGCAGCTCAGGCGTGATGTCGGTGTTGGCGAGGCAGGCTCGGCGGGTCGGGTTGCCTCGTGGGTGAAGGCGCCAAGATGGCGTCGGTCGTGGGTCTGCTGGAGGAGCGGGAGCTGGCCGCGCGTGAGCGCGTGGAGGGGCTGCGGGAGGAAGCAGACCGGGTGCTCGCCGCACTCGCCGAGGCGGAGACGGACTGGCAGGGATGGCTGATCACGCGTCAGCGGGTCGGCGAGGTCCTGTCCGCGCCGAGGCCCGTGGAAGCCGGACTCGAGGGCCCGGCACCGGCCGAGGACCTTGCGTGTCGGAGCCGGTGTCCGTCCCGGACGCGCCCGCCGCCGTGCCGTCGCGGGTGGCTTGTGCGGGTTCGGTCGTCCCGGTGTGCGGCCCGCGTTGTCGGCGGAAACGTACTGGCCCTGGACTACCGGCGCATCCTGTCCGTGCTGGCCGAACGCCGGTCAGACAGGGAAAGGGTGATGACGTGTCAGGAGATCGTCGCCGCACTGGGGCTGGCGCCGGTCCCGGCCAGTGTGGAGGGCGTGCGCTCGAAGATGAAGCGGCTGGCGGATCGGGCCTGGGCCGTCGAGCCGACCCCGGGCCGGTTCACGCTCGCCGCCGGGCGCGGCGGTGACCAGCACGGCCAGCAGCAGGCCGAGGCAGTCGACCACGATGTGGCGCTTGCGACCGGGGACCTTCTTCGCGCCGTCGTATCCGCGTGAGGACGCCGGCACCGTGGCCGCCGCGCGCAGGGACTGCGCGTCGATCACCGCGGCGGTCGGCTCCGGGTCGCGGCCGGCGTCCTCGCGGACCATGCCCCGCAGCCGGTCGTGGAACTCAGCCAGCAGGCCCCGCGCGCGCCACCGCCGCGCGAAGGCGTAGACCCGGTGCCAGGCGGGGAAGTCCGTCGGCATCGCCCTCCACTTGATGCCGTTGTCGACCAGGGAGCGCACGGCGTCCGACATCTGCCGGTGGCAGTAGCCCTCCGGCTGCCCGCCCGTCCCTGCAGCCACGGCGGCACGGGCATCGCGTCCCGCACGATGACCCACTCGGTGTCCGTCATGTCCAAGTCGTAGCCGCGCGCACGGTCCGGACGGTCGCCCGCATTCCCGAACCGGTGAGCGAGGCAATCACACGACCGGGTAGCCGAGTTGGACGACACGGGTATAGGAACGCAAGACTGCGCCACAGGGCCTCCTGGCCGGCTCGTTTGGACTTCGACAATCCCGAGCTGGACAGGAGGCCCTGCCTTCATGCGCGAACCGGCTGGAGATCACCCGACCGAGTCACCTCAATCGAACCGATGCCCACCACTAGGCCGCCTCGGGAAGCGGGAAGCTGCGGCGCATCAGGGCGTCGAAGGCGGCGTCGGGGAGCAGGCGCTTGGCCAGCATGGTGGCGCGGGCGAGCGCGCCGATCGCGTACCGGGCGCGGGGCTTGGTGGTGGTGGCGGCGCGGACGATCACCTTGGTGGCGGCCTCGGCGGGGACGGCGCCGCTGCGGCGGGTGAAGGCGTGGTTGGCGTACATGTCGGCGAGCTTGGCGCGGAAGCCGGCGTACGGGTCGGCGGCGTCCGTGGCGGGAGCCATGGTGCCGACCGCGGTGCCGCTGAACTCGGTGATGGTGGGCCCGGGTTGGACCACGACGACCTCGATGCCGAAAGGCGCGACCTCCAGGCGCAGCGAGTCGCTGATCGCCTCCACGGCGTGCTTGCTGGCGTGGTAGAAGGCGCCGCCGGGAGGGGAGAAGCGGCCGGCCATGGAGGAGAGGTTGATGATCCGGCCGTGCCCGGCGCGGCGCATGCCCGGCAGCACCAGCTGGGCCATCCGGACCAGGCCGAAGACGTTGGTGTCGAACTGGGCGCGGACCTCGGCCGGGGCGGCGGACTCCACGGGCAGGTGCAGCCCGAATCCGGCATTGTTGATCAGGATGTCGACGCTGCCGTGCTCGGCCTCGACGGCGGCCACCGCGTCGGCCATCGACTGCTCGTCGGTGACGTCGAGCGGCAGGGTGGACATGCCGAGCGCGGCCAGGTCGGCCAGGGTCTCGGGGCGGCGAGCGGTGGCGTACACGCGGTGGCCGAGCCGGTGCAGGGCCAGCGCGGCCTGCCGGCCCATGCCGGAGGAGCAGCCGGTGATCAGGATGGTCCGGGTCGGGGTCATGGGGTGGCCTTTCGGTGCAGGAGGTCCCAGATGCGGCTTTGGCGCGGTCCAGGTCATCGGTGGGGAGGGAGTCGAGGCCGCCGGGGCGGGCGAGTTTCATCCTAAGCTAAGTTTGCAGTGGACTGCAACATTGCGGTGGGCTGTAACTTGCGAGCAGTCTGAGAGCAAGGTCTGCGGGAGCGCAGTAAGGCAAGGCGCAGCGAGGCGGTCATCCGTGCCGCCTTCGAGTTGTTCGCCGAGCAGGGCTACGACGCCACGACGGTCGCCGAGATCGCGGAACGGGCCGAGGTCTCGCCGCGCACGGTGGCCATGTACTTCCGCTCCAAGCAGGACATCGCCATGTCCAAGTTCAGCGAGGGCGCGGACCGGCTGACCGAGGCGATGCGCAACCGGAGCCCCGACGAGCGTGCGGTGGACGTCCTCGGGCGGTGGCTGCTGGCGGAACACGAGTCGGGCGATGACGAGATGGTCGAACTGGAACGCCGCATGTTCGTCGCCAACCCCGAACTGGCTGCGCTGCGGACGGCACGGATGGACGCCGCCATCCGCGAATCGACCAGAGTCGTCGCCGAGGATCTCGGCGTCGCCCCGGAGACCGTCGGGCCATCATCACCGAGCCGTACCGCCGCGCACCACACCGCGCGGACACCGCACCAGCCCCGCCCCGCCGCGCTCCAGCTCACCCGGGCGACGCCGACCGGCCGCACCACCGGACGCCGGCAGCGCACCCCGCCCCCGGCACGTGAACCACCCCCAGAGACCCCCGGCCCGCAGCCCTGCTCCCGCTGGTCGATTCCCGGGCCCCCAGACACACCCCGGACCCGGCCCACACCCCACCCCGCGTTCCGCCTCGCCTTCGCGATCCCCGCGGCCCTGGCGCTCCTACCCCTGGTGACCGCTCGCGCTTTCGCCCACGGGGTGCACCACTTCTGAAAGTGCGGAGAGCCGGCGTGCGGTGCCAATGCCGCGGCAGGCAACCTTCGCCCCGTCGCGACGCTTCCCCCGGCCCCAAGGGGGGCGGGAGGTACCCTCATGCACGCTCGCCCAGCCTTCGGCCGGGAGGTGCCCCCTTCGCCGCAACTGGCCGAGACCCAAGGACACCCGGCGCTAGCCGGCGTCCCGAGGAAGGGACTCGATGGCCGCCTCAATGAGGCGCAGGGCGACCACCGCGGCCTGTTCGAGGTCGGACTCCTGGGTGCCGGTGAAGAGCTCGATGATGATGGCGGTCGCCGCGACGGCCACCATCCGGGGGCCGACGGTCTCCGGGGCGACGCCGAGATCCTCGGCGACGACTCTGGTCGATTCGCGGATGGCGGCGTCCATCCGTGCCGTCCGCAGCGCAGCCAGTTCGGGGTTGGCGACGAACATGCGGCGTTCCAGTTCGACCATCTCGTCATCGCCCGACTCGTGTTCCGCCAGCAGCCACCGCCCGAGGACGTCCACCGCGCGCTCGTCGGGGCTCCGGTTGCGCATCGCCTCGGTCAGCCGGTCCGCGCCCTCGCTGAACTTGGACATGGCGATGTCCTGCTTGGAGCGGAAGTACATGGCCACCGTGCGCGGCGAGACCTCGGCCCGTTCCGCGATCTCGGCGACCGTCGTGGCGTCGTAGCCCTGCTCGGCGAACAACTCGAAGGCGGCACGGATGACCGCCTCGCTGCGCCTTGCCTTACTGCGCTCCCGCAGACCTTGCTTCACCATGGCGCCAAGATTACTGCAAAGTTACAGCTCCTCGCAATATTGCAGCGCACTGCAAATTTAGCTTAGGCTGCAGTCGTCTCGACGGATCGGCGACAGGGAACAGTCATGGCTGGAAAGTTGTACGCACTTGGCCGGTGGGCGGCGCGCCGCCGGCGCTGGGTGGTGGCGGGCTGGCTGCTGTTGCTCGCGGTGGTGGGCGGGCTCGGGATCACCCTCCACGGGAACCTCTCCACACAGTTCAGCGTGCCGGGGATCGAGGCGCAGCGGGCCACGGACCTGCTGAAGAAGGAGTTTCCGGAAGCTGCCGGCGCCGACGCACGCGTGGTGTTCGCCGCACCGCCCGGTGCCACGCTGCTCAGCGGGAAGGAGCAGGCCGCGATCGCCTCGAGCCTGCACAACGCCGCCTCGGTGCCCGGGGTGATCTCCGTGTCCGACCCGGTGACGGGCCAGACGCTGTCCGCCGACCACACGATCGGCTTCGCCGACGTCCAGTTCGCCAAGGCGGCAGGAGAGGTGCCGAAGTCCGCAACCGATGCGCTGATCTCAGCGATGGGACCGGCCCGGGACACCGGCCTCACGGTCGAGTACGACGGCTCGGCAATGGATCCGACCGTCTCGGTGAGCGACCCTGCCGAGATCATCGGGATCGTCGTCGCGTTCCTCGTACTCGCCCTCGCCCTCGGGTCGCTGGTCGCGGCCGGACTGCCCATGGTCACCGCCTTCGTCGGAGTGGCGATCGGCGTTCTGGGCGTCGAGTTCGTGGCCGGGTTCGTCCAGATGACCGAGACCGCGACCACCCTGGCGCTGATGATCGGCCTGGCCGTCGGCATCGACTACGCCCTGTTTCTGGTGTCCCGCCACCGCGAGCAGCTGGCCGGCCAGGGTGACGACGAGCTCGACGTGCAGGACTCGATCGGTCGCGCCACCGCCACCGCGGGCAGCGCCGTGGCGTTCGCCGGCCTCACGGTGATCATCGCGCTGGCGGCCCTGTCGGCCACCGGCATCCCGTTCCTGACCGTCATGGGCCTGGCCGCGGCCTTCACCGTGCTCCTCGCCGTCCTGGTCTCGCTCACCCTCGTGCCGGCCGTGCTGGCCTTCGCCGGTGAACGGCTGCGCCCCCGCGCCAAGCAGCGCCGCTCCCGGAGCGCACGCCCCGACTCCGCCGGGGCGTGGGGCCTGGCCTGGGCACGCATGATCACCCGCCGGCCCGTCGCCGCCCTGCTCGTCTGCCTGGCGGCTCTCGGAACCGTCGCGCTGCCGGTCGGCCACCTGCGTCTCGGCCTGCCCGGCAGCGAGACCCAACCCGTCGCCAGCACCCAGCACCGCGGCTACGACCTGCTCGGCCAGGGACTCGGGCCGGGCTACAACGCCACCGTCACCGTCGCCGTCGACACCGCCCGCGTCCCGGACGCCCAGCGCACCGCGCTCCTCGACAACCTGGCCGACACGCTGCGGGGCGACACCGGCGTCGCCGCCGTCGCCCCGCCGGTGACCAACCAGGCCGGCACGGTCTCCCTCCTCAGCGTCATCCCCACAACCGGACCGGACGACCAGGCCACCACCGACCTGGTGCACCGGATGCGCGACAACGACAAGCAAGCCGTCACCCAGGCCGGCGGCGTCATGTACGTCACCGGCACCACCGCCACCGCGATCGACGTCTCCGCCAAACTGGCCGACGCACTGCCCCTGTTCATCGCCATCATCACCGTCCTGGCCATCGTCCTGCTGACCATCGCCTTCCGGTCACTGCTGGTCCCCCTCAAGGCCGTACTCGGCTTCCTGCTGTCCACCGCGGCCAGCCTCGGCTTCGCCGTCTGGGTCTTCCAGGACGGCAACCTCACCGACGCCTTCGGAGTCGCCGCCGCCGCACCCGTGGTGGCCTTCCTCCCCGTCCTGCTCGTCGGAGTGCTCTTCGGCCTCGCCATGGACTACGAGGTCTTCCTGGTCAGCCGCATGCGCGAACACTTCGAGCACACCGGCGACGCCCGCGAAGCCGTCGCCCACGGCGTGGCCAGGAGCGGACGCGTGGTCGTCGCCGCCGCACTGATCATGATGGTCGTCTTCGGCGGGTTCATCTTCACCGACGACCCCGTCATCAAGTCGATCGCCTTTTCCCTCGCCTTCGGCGTGCTCTTCGACGCCTTCGTCGTCCGCCTGACCATCGTCCCCGCAGTTATGGCCCTGCTCGGACACCGTGCCTGGTGGCTCCCCCGCTGGCTCGACCGCGTACTGCCCGACGTCGACATCGAAGGCGCCCGCCTGCCCGCTCCCACACCGACCGCCAACACCCCGGCGACCAACCCGGTCCGGCAGCTCGACCACGTCTGACCCGAACACCCGCTGACGCGCAGTATGACGGTGCGTCAGCGGGTGCTCCCGGCTGCGGCCTCGCGCGGTCAGCCGCCGCGAACCTCGAATCCCCACTGGCCGAACACCGGTCAGACAGGCACAGGGTGATGTCGTGTCAGGAGATCGTCGCCTCACTGGGGCTGGCGCCGGTCCCGGCCAGCGTGGAGGGCGTGCAACGGCTTCTGACAGACATACGTGAGTCGAGCCCGCGGCACCAGGCCGCAGGCCCGACGTGTCTCACGCAGAGGTGTTCGGACACAAGAGTGCCGGGGGACCCGAACTCGCGGGTCACGCCCGGCACTTGCCTCGTCCTCCTCCGCCGGAGGGTTCACATCGCCGACGCCCCCGCGTCGACCGGCAGACCGACCCCCGTCACGAAGCTCGCCTGGTCCGAGCAGAGCCACACCACCGCCGCCGCGACCTCCTCCGGCTCGCCGAGCCGCTTCATGGCCATGCGGCTGACCCACTGGGCAAGCTGATCGTCCGTCAGCGCGTCCATGAGCGGTGTGCGAATGGAGGCAGGACACACGGCGTTCACCCGGATTCCGGACTCGGCGTACTCCACGGCGGCCGTCTTGGTGAGGCCGAGCACACCGTGCTTGCTCGCCACGTACGCTCCGAGCAGCGGCGGCGACACCAGCCCGGCCAGCGACGATGTGTTGACGATCGCGCCGGTGCCGCCCTGGGCGAGCATCTGCCGGATCTGGTGCTTCAACCCCAGCCAGACGCCCTTGAGGTTGACGGCGATGACCCGGTCGAAGTCGGCGGCCTCCATGTCGACGAGGCTCGCCTGGTGCTCGACGCCGGCGTTGTTCAGCGCGAAGTCGAGCCGCCCGTAAGCTCGTACGGTTTCGGCGACCAGCCGTTCCTGGTCCGCTTCGCGGGTGACGTCGCAGGGAACGAAGACGGCACGGCCGCCCTCCTTCCCGATCAGCTCGACCGTCTGCTCCCCGCCGTCCCGGCAGCTCTCCAGGTCACTGACGACCACCGCGGCACCCGCCCGTGCGAAGGCGAGCGCGCTGGCCCGGCCGATACCGCCGGCGCCGCCCGTCACCAATCCGGACTTCCCCTCCATGAACGGTGTGCCGGTCACAGCGTTGCTCCCTCGCGAATCTGGATCAGCTCGATCAGGTTGCCTTCAGGATCGGCGAGATAGCCGAAGCGGACATCGGGGTGGGGGGCCGGGCCCGGTGGCACGATCGCCGATGCGCCCGCGGCGAGCACTCGGTCGTAGAGACCGTCCAAGTCGGTCACCCGAAGGCAGAAATGTCCGTAGCCCTGGCGCAGTACGGCCGAGTTCGGGTCGGACGCGGGGGGCGAGGGGACCGAATCGGGGCGGGACATGAGCTCCACCGCGTAGCCGTCGGCGCTGCGCAGCACCACAGCACGCATGCGCTGGTCCTCGACCTCGAAGCGGAACTCCTCGGTGAGTCCGAGGGCCTTGGTGTAGAAGACGACGGCCGCGTCGAGATCACGGACCGACAGTCCGACGTGGTCGAGGGTCGTGGTCGCGGTCGCGGCTTGGGGCGCCGCTGCCGCCGTGGGGTGCATCGAGCACATCGGTGCCTCCTGCGGAGTAGTCAACAATCTGAGACATCTAAGCAGTCTGGCCATGCCAGCAACAAGGCTTCTGCAGGTGGAATGACCATCTGGGCACAGGTCTTGCGATATTCAGATACTCGACAATAGTGTGATGTCTAATCACTTCAGGGAGTGCATCGTGAGCCTTCTCAACGCGGACACATGGACTGCGAAGATCTTTACCGACGGCTGGTCCGACGGTTCCGGCGGGGCCGCCCCCGTCATCGAGCCCGCCACCGGGGACCGGCTCGGCGCCATCGGGCTGGCCGACGCGGAGGACGCGCGCAAGGCCGCCGCCCGAGCGGCGGCCGCGCAGGCCCAGTGGGCGGCCCGGCCGCCCGGGGAGCGGGCCGCCGTCCTGCGCAGGGCCGGCGCGCTGTGGGAGGCGCACGCCGAGGAGATCCAGGACTGGATCGTCCGCGAGAGCGGCGCCATCCGCGCCAAGGCGGCGCTGGAGACCCACATCGCCGCCCAGGAGTGCTACGAGGCCGCCGCGCTGCCCAGCCATCCGCACGGCACTGTGCTGCCGTCCGACGAGGCACGCTGGAGCTTCGCCCGGCGCCGCCCGGCGGGCGTGGTCAGCATCATCGCACCCTTCAACTTCCCGGTCATCCTGTCCATCCGTTCCGTCGCCCCGGCCCTCGCGCTGGGCAACGCGGTACTCCTCAAGCCCGACCCGCGCACGGCGGTGTGCGGCGGAGTCGCCCTCGTACGGATCTTCCAGGAAGCCGGTCTGCCGGAGGGACTCCTCCAACTACTGCCCGGCGGCGCCGACGTGGGCGAGGCCGTGGTGACCGCTCCCGAGGTCCGCGTCGTCTCCTTCACCGGCTCCACGGCGGCGGGCCGCCGGGTCGGAGAGCTGGGTGCCCGCCATCTCAAGCGCACGCACCTGGAACTCGGCGGGAACAACGCCCTCATCGTGCTGCCCGGCGCGGACCTGGCGCTAGCCGCCTCCGCCGGCGCCTTCGGCTCCTTCATGCACCAGGGCCAGATATGCATGTCCACCGGCCGCCACCTGGTCCACGAAAGCCTGCACGACGCCTACGTGGAAGCCCTGTCCGCCAAGGCCACCCACCTGCCCGTCGGCGACCCGGCGTCCGGTCAGGTCGCGCTCGGCCCGCTCATCGACGACCGGCAGCTCGGGCGCGTCGACGACCTCGTGCGGCGGACCGTGGCCGCCGGCGCCCGGCTCGCCGCCGGCGGCACCTACCAGGACCTCTTCTATGCCCCGACCGTGCTGGCGGCCGTGTCCCCGACGATGCCCGCCTGGACGGACGAGGTGTTCGGCCCCGTGGCGCCCGTCGTGCCCTTCGCCACGACGGAGGAGGCCATCGCTCTCGCGTCCGAGAGCGAGTACGGACTCTCCCTCGGCATCCTCGGTGACGTCGGCGACGCCATGGCCATCGCGGACGCGGTTCCCAGCGGCATCGTCCACATCAACGAGCAGACCGTCTCCGACGAGGCCAACGCCCCCTTCGGCGGCGTCGGCGCCTCCGGCACCGGGTCACGCTTCGGCGGCCCCGAGGCCAACATCGAGGCCTTCACCGAGACCCAGTGGCTGACCGCGCGCCCCCGGATCGCCCCCTACCCGTTCTGACCGGACACCCTCAACCAGCTCACCAGAACAGGAGTCGCGCCGCCATGGGCGAGATCAACGCCGGTCAGGCCATCGTCAATGCCCTGCGGGCCGAGGGCGTCAGCCATGTCTTCGGCATGCCGGGCGGCCATGTTCTGCCCCTCTACGACGCCATCCACCGCACGCCCGGCATCAGCAGCTTCCTGGTGCGCCATGAGCATCACGCGGCGGCCATGGCGGCGGCGTACGCCCAGCTCACCGGCGAGCCCGCCGTGGTCCTGGTCACCGCCGGACCGGGCGTCACCAACACCCTCACCGCGGTCGCGGAGGCATACGTCGGGGCCCTGCCCATGATCGTGCTCGGCGGCCGCGGCGCCACGGCGACCGCGCACCGGGGCGCCAGCCAGGAGGTCGCCACCGACCAGGTGTTCGCCCCCGTCACCAAGTGGTCGGTCCGGGTCGACCGGGCCGACCTCCTCACCGACGTCCTGCGGCAGGGCTTCGCCCGCGCCCGCGGCGGCAGGCCGGGCCCCGTCCTGATCGACATCCCGCGTGACCTGCTGACCCTCGACGTCCCCGACAAGCCGTACCTGCCGGTCGGCCCGCCCGCCCGGCCCGCCGCCGACCAACCGGCCGTCGACGCCGCGGCAGCCGCTCTCGCCGGTGCCCGCAGCCCGCTCATCATCGCGGGCGGCGGAGTCGCCTCCTCCGGCGCCTTCGATGAACTGCGCGCCCTGGCCGAACGGCTGTCGGCCCCCGTACTGACCAGCCTCGCCGGACGCGGCAGCCTCCCCGACGACCACCCCCTCGCGGCCGGTGGCCTCGGCGCCCACCGCAACCCCGTCGCCAAACGGCTGCTCGGCGAGGCGGACGTGGTCCTCGGCCTCGGCACCCGCTTCGAGGAGATGGAGACCAACTGGCAGCCCACCGCCCTCCCGTCCCCCGACGCCACCTACATCCAGGTCGACATCGACCCGGCCGAACTGGGCCGCGCCATCCCGGCCCACATCCCCGTCAACGGCGACATCAAGAGAGTCCTGGAGCAACTGCTCACCGCCCTGCCCGAGGACACACACGCCTCCCCCGGCCGCACGGAGCGCCTCCGCCAGGACATCACCGCCCTCGACGCCGCCGTCGACCGCATGGCACTCGACGACAGGGCCCCGATCCATCCCGCCCGCGTCATCCGCACCGCCCGCTCCGTCTTCCCCCGCGACACCGTCCTCGGCGTCGACGTCGGCGCCCTCGCCCAGCACATCGGCGGCGCTTTCCCCTTCTTCCGCGTCTACCAACCACGCTCCGTCATCACCCCGTCGAGCTTCTACGGCATGGGCTTCGCGGCCGCCGCCCTGCCCGCCGCCCGCCTGGTCCACCCGCAACGGCCCGCCCTGTGCTTCGTCGGCGACGGCTCCTTCCAAATGGTCATGAACATCGTGCCGATGGCCGCCCAGTACGGACTCGCAGTCACCTGGTGCGTGCTCAACGACGACGCCCTCGGCTCCATCCGGGACCTCCAGGAACACACCTACGGCAACCGCATCCAGGACACCGAGTTCCCCTTCCAGCCCGACTTCGCCCGCCTGGCCGAGGCGTGCGGCGCGTACGGCGAACGCGTCGACGACCCGGCCGCCGTTCCTGACGCCCTGAAGCGCGCCCTCGCGGAGAACGCGGGCGGCCGCCCCGCCGTCCTGGACTTCGCCGTCGCGCGCACCCGGCTGGCGCAGACCAGGGAGCACTACTTCACGACCTACCCGCAGGACGACTGATCGGCGCCCGCTTCGGGCCCTCTGAAGCGGGCGCCGCCCCTGGCCGGGGCGAGTGCCACACCGATGAGCGCGCTGGATGCGGTCAGGACCGCGGCGGCGCCGAAGACGACCAGCTTGGTCAGGTGCATCACTACAGCGGAGGCGGCCTCGGTGCCGATGTAGGTGCCGCGCAGCAGGCCGCGGGCGAGAAAGAAGGGGGCGACCATCGGGCCGACCGAGCCGACGAGGGCGGAGCCGAAGCCAGACGCGGCGCCGACAGCGGCGAACGCGGTGTCGTCCAGTCGGGCAGCGTGTGGCTTCCAGCGCCGCCAGGCGACCATGACCAGCAAGAACACGCCGATGAAGCGGGTCAGGGCAGGCAGGGGTGCGGTGGCGAACAACAGCGCGCCAGCGGCTGCGGCCGGTACGGCGCCGATCGCGAAGATGCCGACCAGGCGCCGGTGGACCTCGCGGCGGTTGAACCAGACCCGGCTGCCGTTGCTGGCCAGTTGGGCGACGGTGAGGACCGCGACGGCGTCGCGGGTGCCGAGGACGGCGACGAACACGGGCAGGAGCAGCACCCCGCCGCCGAATCCGGCCACCGCCGAGAGGACCGCGGTGCCGAAGGCGGCGACGACGATGGCCATAGCCTGCAGTGTCTGTTCCACGCGGAGGATTCTTCCGGCTGCGGTGGCGGCCGAGCCGGGGGGCTCAGCCCGCGGCGGTGTCCTGTGCCCGGGCCATCGGAGTGCTGGTGAGCCGTGTATGGCGAAAGATTGGCGGTCTGCTGGTCTGGCTCTCTCCGATTGCTGGGCTGTCTCTCAACAGCTGGTTCCTAGGGTCGTTGTCATCCCCCGAGGGCCTGGTTCCACCGCCTTCGTAAGACCCCAGTGTTTGGAGACACCCTGATGCGTGCTCTGCCCCGTCGTGCCGTGCTTGCCGCTCCCTGCGCCGCGCTGATGTTCGCTCTGGTCGCCTGCGGCGGATCCGACTCCGGCTCCGACTCCAAGGCCGCGGACACCCAGCAGCAGGCCCAGAGCGCGGGCGGTGCCGAGGCCGGCGGTGAAGCGGCCGGCGACACCGACGACAAGAAGGAGCCGCCGCTGACCGGTGACATCAAGACGAAGGCCGAGGCCGCCGCGCTCGCCGCGTACCCCGGCACCGTCCTGAAGTCCGAGGAGGACGCGGAGAAGCCCGGCATGTACGCGGTGGAGGTCAAGCAGGCCGACGGCACCTCGATCGAGGTCTACCTCGACAAGTCCTACAAGGTCACCGACACCAAGAAGGAAGGCACCGAGGAGGCCGACGAGGCCAGCTGACGGCCACAGCCCGAGCTGCTGGAAAGGAAACCTGGATGCCGTCCGAACCCGAACTCACCCCCGCCTCACCCGCAGACGCCGAACAGACAGCGATCCTCGATGCGGTGGATGGCGCACCGGCGCCGCGCGGCTACGGGGACCGCTTCGCAGAGGACGCCTTCGACTACCCCTCACCGCAGGCCACGCACGCCTGGTCCGCCGATGCCGCGTCAGCTACAGCTGCCGGTGAGACGGACACCGTGTCTCGGGTGCCGGCGCAGGGGCGAGGCCGCGCGGGATCCAAGGCGCGGGGCGCGGGCGGCTGGCGACAGGTGGCCGGCCGGCACCAATCGGTCCTGTTGGCCGCTGCCGCGCTGGTTGTTCTGGGCGGTTTCGGGCTCGCGCTGTCGTCCGTCAGCCAGACCGTCTCCTCCAATCCCACCCCGGGCGGCACCGCTCAAGTCTCCGCTCCCAGGTCACCGACCGCGCGGCCGCTCCCGCCCGACCCCGCGGACACCCCCGAGCCGCCCGGCAGCGCCGCTGTGCCCACGCAGACGAGCTCCTCGCCGGGCGCCGGCGAGGACCGGGACCGCGAGAAGGAACACGGGCGGGAAGAACAAGGACGCGAGGACGGCAACGACGCCGACGACTGACTCCCCCATCGGCGCCGACGCTGTCCCGCCACCGCCGTCCGGCCGACGCCGTCCTCCCGTCCCGTCGGCCGGACGGCACACCCATGTCCAACATCGTCCAGGTACGTCTCCCTGCTCCCAGGCGGCTTCCCGTGAACCGTTCAACTCCCCTGGCACAGCTGTGCGAGCCTGGCGCCATGCGGCTGCTGCTCATCGAAGACGACGACCGAATCGCCGGACCCCTCACCGAGGGCCTGGGACGCTACGGCTTCACCGTGGACCACGTCCGCACCGGCGCCGCCGGGCTCGCCGACACCACCACCGCCCCGGACCTGGTCCTGCTCGATCTCGGCCTGCCCGACATGGACGGCCTGGACGTCTGCCGCAGCCTGCGCGCCCGCTCCGCCGTCCCCATCATCATGATCACCGCGCGGGGTGAAGAAGCCGACCGCATCGTCGGCCTCGAACTCGGCGCCGACGACTACCTCGCCAAGCCCTTCGGCGTACGGGAACTGATAGCCCGCATCCGCGCCGTCACCCGCCGTGCCGGAGCACCCGCATACGCGCCGACCGGCCCCCACGACGTTCCGCAAGCGCACCAGCCTGCCTCCAGTGCACAGGTGTTGGGACCGCTGGCCATCAACCGCCGCACCCGCGAAATACACCTCAACGGACGCGAAGTCGCCCTGACACCCAGGGAGTTCGACCTTCTGGCCTACCTCGCCGACGACCCCGGCACCGTGCACTCCCGCCAGCAGATCATGGACACCGTGTGGGACCCGCACTTCTTCGGCCCCACCAAGACCCTCGACGCCCATGTGGCCGCCCTGCGCCGCAAACTCGGAGACCCGGGCTGGATCACCACCGCCCGGGGTGTCGGCTTCCGCCTCACCGTCCCCGGCGACCATCCTGCCGTGGAGGCCACCGGATGACCCGGCGCCTGCTACTCAGCTATCTCGCCCTGGCCGTACTCGTGCTGGCCGGCCTGGAGATCCCCCTCGGCTACATCTACGCCCGCGCCGAGACCTCCCGCGCCTCCCAGAGCGTGGAACGCGACGCGGCCATGCTCGCCGAGGTCACCGAGGAGAACATCGAAGAAGGCAAGGTCGACGAACTGCCCGACGTCATCGGCGACTACGCCACCCGCACCGGCGGCCACGTCGTCGTCACCGACAAGCAGGGCATCGTCCTGGCCGACTCCGACCCAGCCGCCCGCACCGGCATCAGCCTCGCCGCACAGCCGGACATCGCCCGCGCCCTGACCAACCAGCCCACCGTCACGACCACCACCGACAGCGCCGGCCGCGACGTGCTGTCCGCGACCATGCCCGGCGCCTCCGGCACCACCATCCGCGGCACCCTGCGCCTGACCTACCCCCTGGACCAGGTCAGCACCCGGGTGCACCGCATCTGGGGCGCCCTCGCGCTGGCCGGAGGCTGCGTCCTCGCCGCGGTCGCCCTGGCCGCCTTCACCCTGGCCCGCTGGATCACGCGCCCGCTGCGGACCCTGGAGGCCGCGACCGCCCAGCTCGCCGAGGGACAGCTCACCACGCCGCCCGACGCCACCACCGGACCACCCGAACTACGCCGCCTCGCCACGTCCTTCACCCACACCGCCACCCGGCTCCAGCACCTGCTCAAAGCCCAGCAGGCCTTCGCCTCCGAAGCCTCCCACCAGCTGAAAACCCCGCTCACGGGCCTGCGGCTGCGGCTGGAGAACTTCGAGCCCTACCTCGACCCGCGCGCACACCCCAGCCTGGAGGAAGCCGTCGGCGAGGTCGAACGCCTCGGCCGCATGGTCCAGGGCCTACTCGCCCTGGCCCGCCTGGAGAACACCGCCACCACCCCCGAACCCGTCGACCTCGACACTGTCACCGCCGAACGGATGGCGATGTGGGAGCCACTGGCGGCCGAGCAATACGTCGCCCTCGACATCACCGGCCCGCCCGCAGGACAGGTGTGGGCCATCCCCGGCGCCCTGGAACAGATCATCGACAACCTGATCGCCAACGCCCTGCGCGTCTCCCCACCCGGCACCACCATCACCCTCCACCGCGCCCCCGGCACCGAACTCCACATCATCGACCAAGGCCCCGGCATGAGCGCGGCCGACCGCGAACGCGCCTTCGACCGGTTCTGGCGCTCCTCCGACTCCCACCACGACGGCACCGGCCTCGGCCTGCCCATCGTCCGCCACCTCGTCGACACCTCAGGCGGCACCATCACCCTCCACCCCGCCCCGGGCACCGGCCTCGACGCCCGCATCCAGCTCCGGCCCGTCACCGCGCGCCCGCGTGGGCCGCGCTCGGGCGGGGAGGACTCCGGCTCCCGCCGTCCCCTCAGCCGGCGAACACAGACCGCCGGTCGGCGGTAAGGCCGTCCGCGGACCCAGGGACGGGCCGGACCGCCCTGGCTACGGGCGGGCCGGTGCGGCGACAACCAACGCTGTGCTCGCCGCCGCGCTCACAGCGCCGTCAGCCGACTTCGGTGGCCTGCGACGTCTTGCTGGGCACGTCACGTGCCGAGGAGCGGCACCTGCCACGCGCTGAGGTCCCCGCGCAGCCTCAGGAAGCGGACGGGGTGACGGTAACGGCCCTCGTCAACCGCCGTGTCGGCAGAGAACTCTGCGACCAGGTCAGGCCGTACGGGCTGGTACTCCAACTCTCCGCGGGTGCCCCAGCCGGCGCTGAAGCGATGCCCGTGCCACGGATGACCAGGGTCGGCCGGATGCAGCTGCTGCGCGAGCTCGCGCCGTACGACGGTGGGCAGGGGCGTGGTTCGGGCGATCAGCCGCAGGCGGCCCGCGGCGTCATGCCGGGCCAGCAGCAACGTGGCCGGGGAGGCCATAGCCCCGGTGATGCCGCCGATCAGCCCCTCCGCGGTGGTGTGGGAGCGGACCTTGATCCAGGCACGCTTGCCGGGCAGGTAGGGCTGCTCACCGCCCTTCACCACGACGCCCTCGATGCCGACCGCGCCCCAAGCAGGGGTCAGCCAGTCCAGCACAGTGGCCCGGTCGCTGGTGGCGGGACAGAGCGTGACCGGGGCAGCGAGCACCCCACGGGCGAAGAGGTCCTCCAGGATCGCGCGCCGATCACGATGCGGCCGGGTGAGCAGCTCGGCATCGTCCCTGTCCTGCGTCGAGGTCCGGGCCAGCGAGCCGGTCTGCCAGCAGCGCCTCTTCTTCGTGGTTGAGGAGTCCGGTGCCGAGGAGGTGGCCGAAGCCGGAGGTGATGGAGTCGACGGGTTTGCCGTCGCCGTCGAGGGCGACTGTCCGTAGCATCAGCCTCAAGGATTCCGCTGGAACGATCGTCTGACGCCCTGACAGCAGGAGGGTGCCTCCCACCCGCGATGACCTGGACTGTCTAGACCCAGAAAACCGCGAGGAAGAGGCACCCGACGAGCGAAGAGCACCGACTGGCGGCTTGCCGTGCGGGCCGACGGCAAGAACCTGATCGGCCACGCGGGCGTGGTGCTGCTGCGGAAGGTTGCCGACCGCGTCGGCCTTGGCCACTGCCCTGAATGCGGCGTTGCCACACCGGTCCGGGCTGGTGGGACCGGGGCACGGGGCTGGTTCAGGTGGCCCGCGCAATCATGCTCTGTGCGACGAACATCTTGGAGGCCGAGCAACTCCAGCACCACTGGCGGGCGGTGTTCAGCCGGCCGGTCTCGGAGGGCACTTCGCGCCGTGCTCTGGCGGCGATCGACGCCCCCGTCGCGGGCCCGGAACGAGCGCGCCCGCGCCGCGATACGCCGCGTGGTGTGGACGCTGCTCGCCCTGCGAGCCGGCGGCTTCCCCTGGATCTCGGTGTGCGACCGCGAGCCTGCCGACTGGTACGTCCTGGACCTGGACGCGACCGCCGTCACCTGCACCAGCCGCAAGGAAGACGCGGCGGGCGCCTTCAGTCAGGTAGGCAGCTGGTTGAGCTTGCGGATCTGCCGGTCGAAGGCCCGGGAGGGGACGAGGCGGCGGAGGGCGCTGACGCGTCCGGCGGTCGGCCCGGCGGGGTAGCGCAGCCTCGGCTTCGGGTCGGTCGCCGCGGCGACGATCGCCTTGGCGACGGTGGCGGGATCGTCGCCGTCCTTCATCGCCGCGGCCATCAGGCGCTCGAAGACCTGCCGCTGCTGCTCGTAGGCCGGCAGAGGCATGGCGGGCTTCGGGGAGTTCGCCTCGAACGCGGTCCTGGTCACGGCGGGCTCGACGAGCAGCACGCGGACGCCGTGCTGGCGGACCTCGTGGTCCATGGACTCGGAGTAGCCCTCGACGGCGTGCTTGGACGCGGCGTAGGCGGCCATGTAGGGCGCGGGGACGAACCCGAGGACGGACGAGAGGTTGATGATCCGACCGCGCCCCTGAGCGCGCATGTGCGGCAGGACGGCCTTGGTCATGCGGATCAGGCCGAAGACGTTGATGTCGAACAGCTGCTGGTCCTGGGCAAGGGAGCGTTCCTCGCCGGCGCCGGCGGAGCCGATGCCGGCGTTGTTGACCAGGACGTCGATCCGCCCGAACTTCTCGATCACGCGGTCGACCGCGCGGGCGACCGAGGTGTCGCTGGCCACGTCGAGGTCGAGGAACGTCACGCCATTGCGGCGGGCATCCCCGGAGGCTCGGCGGCTCGTTCCGACGACCTCGAATCCTGCGTCGACGAGCGCGAGCGCGGCCGCCTTGCCGATGCCTGACGATGCTCCGGTCACGAGTGCTACCGGCCGGTTCGTGGTCATGATGGGCCTCCTCATTAATTGGATTATGACCGTAATGCAATTACTCTAGGCATGGGAGTCGGCAGGCGGCAAGCGGCCTCCCGGCCGGAGCGACGAGGAGGAGTGCGTGGCGCGCTACACGAAAGACCACAAGCAGGCGACGCGGCAGCGGATCATCGACGCGGCCGGCCGCCGGTTCAAGAAGGACGGCATCGACGGCTCCGGAGTCTCGACGCTGATGGCGGACGCGGGGCTGACCAACGGCGCCTTCTACGCCCACTTCACCTCCAAGGAGGACCTGGTCGCGAACGCCGTCGCCGACCAGCTGGGCGCGCAGAACGCCAGCCTTGAAGCACTGGCGCCCGGCCGCGCCGGGCTCGAACAGTTCGTCCGCGCCTACCTGTCCCCCGGACACCGCGACGACCCCGAGAACGGCTGCCCCACCGCCGCCCTACTCGACGAGATCGGACGCTGCACGGATGCGACCAAGCAGGCGTTCACCGGCGGCCTGCTGACCGTCATCGACGACATCGCCGCCCGCCTGGCACCCGACAACCCGCCCTCGGCACGCGCGCAGGCGCTCAGCGTCTTCGCCATGATGGTCGGGACACTGCAACTCTCCCGCGCCCTGGCCGACCGCAAGCTCGCCGACGACGTCCTCGACCAGGGCGTCCACAGCGCCCTCGCGCTGCTCGACGCCTCACCTGTGCTGTAGCCCGCTCTTCGCCTCGTGGACGAGCGTGGCTGCCTCCGCTCAGTCACATCCCGGCGCCTTCACGGCCTTCCTCATCACACTCGCACGTCTTCGCCACCGGCCGGTTCCCCATCTGGGAACCGGCCGCGACCACCCATACCAACGACGTCGGCGTACGGCGGTTCAGCGGGAATCTCCACACCTCTACGCGAGATCGTCACCTGGCAGCGGCTGCGTTTCACCAGGTCAGCGCATTCCGTCGGTTGCCCTCATCTCCAACAGCAGTCCCCGAGCCGGCGCCGGGTGCGCTGGGTGACCGGCTGGGCCGTCAACGCCACGACCGAGCAGGCCAGCGCTCTGCTGCCGACGAAGGTGTGGACGGCCGCGCTGCGGCAGGACGGCAAGGTCCACGAGATCAGGGGCCCGCGGCGACATGGGTCGGCCGCCCCGGCCACGCAGCCAGCCCGGCACCGGCAGCAGCGGCCGGGCCACGGCCCACTCCGCGTCCGTCATGTCCGAGGGATACCGCCGAACACGTTCCGGATGATCGACCGCGTCCCCGAACCGGTGAGCAACACAATCACACGTCCGTGCAGCCGAGTTGAACTCCACAAGCGCGCCCCGTGCCCCGCAGCGTGGCCCGCTCCGGCTTCCGCCGGAGCGCGAGCACATACAACTGCGGCAACAGGGTCTCCGGGATCTCGGTTGGCTCCGCAACCCCGAGCTACCAAGAGGCCCTGTTCTCATACCCGCGGCCAGCTGCGATCACCCGATCGAGACTCCCGTTCGACGCGCACCCCTCAAGACCGGAACGACAACAGCGTCTGAGGGCCAAGCGTCGATGGCGCCCGCCACGTGGCGCCAGGTATGCGCATCGCTCATCACGCCGCGGACGACGACGAGGCCCGGAGCGTCCGGCTCCCCGTACACGTCAACCGTGACCCGGCTGTCCCCGCGACCGACAACTTCTTCTGAATCGTTCGCTCCATAAATTCGTTATGGAGCGAACGATCTATAATGCAAGCGTGACCGAACGCAACCGTGGACGCCCCCGAGCCTTCGACCGCGACCGTGCGGTCCTTGACGCCGCTCGCCTGTTCTGGCGACGCGGCTACTCCGGCACCTCGACCCGCACCCTGGCCGCGGTCCTCGGGCTTTCCACCTCCAGCCTCTACGCCGCCTTCGGCAGCAAGGCCGGACTGTTCGAGGAAGCGGTGCGAACCTACGCCGAGCGTTACCGCGAGATCTACCAGCAGGCTCTCGCCGAGAACGACATCCAGACGGTCATCGAACGCATCCTCACCGACTCGGTCCACGAGTTCACCCAGCCAAGCGACACGCACCCCGGATGTCTCATCAGCAGCGCCGTGATGACCGACAGCACGAGCACGCTCGATACCAGCGCCTACGTCGCCGAGCTGCACAGCTCGAACGAGCAGGCCCTCCTCGTGCGCATCGAACGAGCGATCCAGGACGGGGAACTGGCCGCGGGCACCGACGCAGCGGTCCTGGCCGGGCTCATCCAATGCGTCTGGCACGGATTGTCAGTGCGGTCCAACGCCGACACGGCTCGCGAGGACCTGCTCGCGACGGCACAACTTGCTCACCAGCTGATCTGCCGACAACTCATGTCACCAACGTCCCGACCCGCAAGCACCAGGGGGACATGCCCGTGAAACTACGTGACCACCAGATCGAGGCGGTTGCCGCCGTTGTGCGCGGTCTCGATGTCCCGGCGGGCGGTATTCCCTTCGATGGTCTGCGCGGGCAGGTGCACGCCGCGTGCGGCACGGGCAAGACGTTCATTGCTGCGGCGTCGGCGAGGCGGCTGGTGCCGCGGGGGCGGGTGCTGGTTTTGGTGCCGACGCTGGATCTGCTGGCGCAGACGGTGAGGGCATGGCATGAGGTGGGGCATCGGGGGCCGTCGGTTGCGGTGTGCTCGCTGCAGGACGATCCGCAGTTGTGGCAGTTGGGGGTGCGCTCCACCACGAACCCGGTCCAGCTGGCTTTGTGGCACGGGTCGGGGCCGGTGACCATCTACGCGACGTACGCGTCGCTGGGCGTGCTCGCGGAGGCCTTCGAGGGCGCCTACGGGCAACAACTGGCCCCAGTGGACCTGGCGGTGGTCGATGAGGCTCACCGGACGAGTGGGTCGATGGGGAAGGCGTGGGCGGACATCCACGACCAGACCGTCATCCCCGCGCACCGCCGGCTGTACCTGACTGCGACGCCGCGGATCTGGGAAGAGCGGCTCAGCCGGGAGGTTGCCGAGGGGGTGCGCGACCCGCTGCCGAGGGAGATGGCGGCGAGCATGGACGACGAGAAGGTCTTCGGGCCCGTCCTGTACAAGCTGTCGCTCGCGTCGGCCGTGGCGCGTGGCCTGCTGGCCCGGTACCAGATCATCGTGCTGGAGCTGAAGGATCCGGTCGTCACGCCTGAGCGTCTGATGGGTGAGGAGCGGCGCAGCGAGGAGGTACGCGGGCAGCGGCTCGGAGCCTTGCAGGCGGCGCTGCTGCACACGATGGCGCAGCACAACCTCAGCACGTGCATCACCTTCCACCACCGCACCGTCGAAGCACAGGCCTACGCGGAGGGCCTTCAGCGTGTGGCGGCCAAGCTGCACGCGGATCAGCCCGAGACGTACCCGTCGAAGGTCTGGGCGGACTGGCTGTGCGGCGAGCATGTCCCCGAGCGCCGGCGGAAGGTCCTCGGCTCGTTCGGGTCCACGGCGCAGCGGGCCGTGCTCTCCAACTGCCGTGTCCTGGGCGAAGGCGTCGACATCCGCGCCGTGGACTCCGTGGCGCTGCTGGACCCGAAGGGCGCGCCGCACGACATCGTCCAGGCCGTCGGCCGGGCGCTGCGGCAAAAGCCTGGCCAGGGCAAGCTCGCCTCCCTGATCGTGCCGGTGTTCCTCCAGCCGGGAGAACAGCCCGAGGACATGTTCACCTCCGGCTCCTACCGGCCCTTGGTGAAGGTCCTCGAGGGACTGCGGGCCCACGACGAAGAGGCCGTCGAACTGCTCGCCATCCCCCAGGAACCCCAGAAGGACATCGTGCAACCGTCCGTGGACATCGGCACGGAACCGGAAGAGGGTGAGGAAGAGTCCCGCCTGCTGCTGCGCTTCGCGGCGCCCAGGGATCCGGTGATGGTCGCGGACTGGGTGTCCTTCAATGTCATCGACACCGAGAAGCAGGACTGGGCGCGCGGCTGGGCGGCGCTGAAGACGTTCGCCGAGCGGGAGCAGCACGCCCGGGTTCCCTACGGGCACAAGGAGGGTGCGTACCCCCTCGGTCAGTGGGTTGCAGAGCAGCGGCGCGAGTACGGGGCCGGGCAGATGAGCGACCTGCGCGCCCGTCGGCTGGAGCAGCTGGGCATGGTCTGGAGCCTGGCGGATGAGCGGTTCCAGGAAAATCTCGCAGCCGCCCGCGCGTACTACGACCAGCACTGGACGCTGTGCGCGCCCCGTACCGCGACCGCGCTCGGCCGGCCGATCGGGCAGTGGCTGTCCAACCTCCGCCGCCCCGGCGCACTCGACGGGCACCCCGAGTGGGAGAGGGCGCTCAAGGAGATCGACCCGGACTGGAACCCGCGGTGGCCGGCCGGCTGGCAACGCCACTACGCCGCGCTGCGCGAACTGCTGCGCGACGAGGGCGGCCGGGTCGAGGTCCTGCCTGGCGTCACCGTCCACGGCATGGACATCGGGCGATGGCTCAACAAGCAGCGTGAGCATGCCACTTGGACCGGTCTGGTGGACGGGCAGCGCGAGCGCTTGGGGCAGTTCGGCATCGTGCCCCTGCCGCCGCCGGAGCGGAAGGCCTCGGCCAAGGTCTCCAAGGCGGGCTCTGGCGCCTTTGAGCGAGGTCTTGCGGCCTTGGCGCAGTATGCGGCTCGTACAGGCTCTGTGACCGTCCCCAGGAACCACGTAGAGACGCTGGAGGACGGCACCGAGATCCGGCTGGGGGTATGGCTGACCAACACCAAGCAGCGGCGCGCGAAACTCACCACCGACAAACTCAAGCAGCTCGCCCGCCTCGGACTGGAGTGGGCGGCGTAGGCGCTGATGTGGCTGTGAGGGTCTTTCCTCTCGCCGCATCCAAAAACGCACGACGCCGGCGAACTGCAGGGCGGGACAGCCGTAACGGTGACTGCGCAGGCAAGATCCGAGGCGACCGCTCACCCGCCGTCGCCCCATCCCGTCGATGGCCGGATCACCGACGGCCACAGCGAGTACCGCGCGCAGCAGTGTGCACAACGCGTCGATCCCGGCGCCGGCAGCGCTGCGCGTGTGCTGCGGCACCAGCAGTGGCACCTCCATGCCGCGTCCGTTGCCGCTTCGGCGGCGAGCGCGGGAACCTGGCGGGCCTTATGGGCTCTGCGGCCGCTTCCGCGCCGTCACGAACACCAACGCACCGGCGGCCACCAGCAGGAAGGCGGTGCCCGCCCGCAGCAGGACTCCGTCCGCGCCGGTGGCGGCGAGGGGGCCGCCCGTCCCAGCAACACCCACCACCGGCCTTCACCGCCCTGCCAAGACGATCTCCCGGCAACAGCCCAGCAGCCTGTCCCGGAAATGACGCCTCCCCCGGGCACACCGGCCTCCTCACCGAAACGGACGACAAGGCTGGCCCGGCGGCGATGAGGCCGGTCAAGAAGGCCGCTGCTGCCTGCCGTCACCGGCAAAGGACCGCGCCGGTCAGGCGGTTCCAGCCCCGAACGGGTTTCGCAGGGCCCATACTGGCGGCCATGTCGATGCACGGCACCGCCGCCTACCACGACGACATCGGCCCGCTGCCACCGCTCGTCGAACGCGCCGTCCACGCCGCCCGCCAGCACGGTTTCGGCTACTCCTGCCGCCCCGAGCAGGGCAGGCTGCTCCAGCTGCTGGCCGGCGGGGCCCGCACCGCCATCGCCGAGACCGGCACCGGCTGCGGAGTAGGCCTGGCCTGGCTGGCCAGCGGGGCGGCACCCGACGTCGAACTGCTCAGCGTGGAGCGGGACCCGACACGGGCCAAAGTGGCGGCGGACGTCTTCGCCGACGTGCCACAGGTACGGGTGGTGTGCGCGGACTGGACAGAGGTCTACGCCCACGGCCCCTACGACCTGCTCGTCCTCGACGGCGGCGGCCAAGCCAAGGCGGGCGGTGCAGCAGACGCGGCAGATCCCGAACGGCTCCTGGAGCCGGGCGGCGTGCTGGTCGTCGACGACTTCACGCCCTCACGGACCTGGCCACCCTCCCACGCCGGCCATATCGACACCGCCCGCCTGTACTGGCTGCAACATCCCGCCCTGCGCACCGTGGACCTGCCGCTGGCGAGAGACCTGAGTGCGGTGGTCGCCGTCCGCCGCACCGAGAGATGAAACAACGAACCCGCCCCACCCACCCCCAGCACACCACCACACCGGCCCCCGGCACCACACCAAACCCGGCCCCGGCCCAGCCAGGGCAGACACGGCACTCATCCCCAGGACTTGACGTCCCAGTCAGAGCGGCCAAGACACCCGGAAAGGAGCAACGCGCTCTCACGGCCTGCGGGTCCGCCGGGCCTCCGACCACCTCGCACACGACACGGCACAGCAGCCACAGCGCTGCAGTGGCGATGGCGCTCTCCAGATCGATGCGCTGCTGCGCCGATGCCCGGACCTCGCGCTCGGCTTCCGCCCGGCGGCGCTGGCCTGGCGGGGCGCTCTGCTCATCCGCGGCCCGCTGTGCTTCCCGCGCGGTTCTCCGCGTCAGGGCCGGCGAAAGTGGGCTGACGACTTGGGCTGCGGGGCGCCTTCGTGCTGCTGCGCAAAGACCACCCGGTACAGCTCCTGGGAGGTGGTGATCAGTTCCTGCCGCTCCTTGCGCGATCCGACCATCGGCTGCGAGCCGTTGAGCGGGACCTGTGCGGTCTCCGGCAGGAACTTCACCGTCACCAGGCCGATCAGCCCGGCCACCATCAGGTAGTAGGCGGGCATCATGTCGTCGCCGGTGACGTTGACCAGGGCTTCTGTGACGAGCGGGGTGGTGCCTCCGAACGCCGCGACCGCGATGTTGAAACCGATGCCCATCGCGGCGTACCTGACGGCCGTCGGGAAGAGCGCCGGCAAGGTGGCGGCACTCGGCGCCGCGAAGCAGGCAAGCAGCGTGGAGAGGATCAGCACGCCGGCAATCGGCGGCCACGTTCCGGACATCTTGATCAGCAGGAAGGACGGCACGGCGAGCACGATCATTGCGGCCGCCGAGATGCCGTAGACGGGGCGCCTGCCGATCCGGTCGCTGAGGCGGCCGATGAAGGTGATCAGCACGACGATCCACACCATGCCGGTCAGGACCAGCACGTCGGCCGAGCTGCTGGAGCGGTTCAGCGTCTGCGTCTGATACGTCGGCAGGAAACCGGTGACCATGTAGTTCGTGACGTTGTACAGGAGCACCAGCCCCATGCAGATCAGCAGCGGCCGCCAGTACTTCGTGACGATGGATTTGAGCTCGCTGCCCGCCGACTTGTGGGCGACGCTCTTGTCGTGTTCGTCCAGCTGCTGCTGGAAGGCCGGCGACTCCTCCAGCCTGAGCCGCATGTAGAGGCCGATCACACCCAGCGGGCCCGCGATCAGGAACGGCAGTCGCCAGCCCCAGGCCAGCATCTGGTCGTCGGTGAGCGCCAGGTTCAGCACCGTCACCAGTGCGGAGCCGAGCGCGTAGCCCACGAAGGTGCCGAAGTCCAGCCAGCTGGAGAGGAATCCGCGGCGCCGGTCCGGTGAGTACTCGGCCACGAACGTGGTGGCGCCGCCGTACTCGCCTCCGGTGGAAAAACCCTGCACCATCCGGGCGACGAGCAGCAGGATCGGCGCGGCGATGCCGATCGTCGCGTAGCTGGGGATGAGACCGATGGCGAAGGTGCCGACCGCCATCATGATCATCGTGGTGGCCAGCACCTTCTGCCGGCCCAGGCGGTCGCCCAGGGGGCCGAAGACCAGACCGCCAAGAGGCCGCACGACGAACGCGGCCGCGAACGTGGCGAAGGACGAGAGGACCTGCGCGCCCGAAGAGGCCCCCGGGAAGAAGACCTTGCCGATGGTGGCGGCCAGATAGCTGTAGACGCCGAAATCGAACCACTCCATGCAGTTGCCGAGCGCCGAGGCACCGACCGCCCGGCGCAGCAGCGGCCGCTCGACGACCTGGACGTCGTCCGTCCGCAAGGCGTACGTCCTGCGCCGCAGCCGGCGCGTGAGCTCCTCGCGCACCTGCCGGGGCAGCTCCGCCACCTCCTTCGACGCCTGCACCGGCCCCGGACCGGACCCTCCGTCGGACACGGCACCGGCCACCTCTCCACCTCTCTCTCCACCGCAAGCAGCTTCACTGAAGCGAATTCTGCGGCAGGCGCCAGCCCGCCGCATGCCAGGCTTGTGCCCGTGATCGCTGACATCACACGTGTGAGACCGCCGACCGGGGGCCCTACGTCTTTCGTCACGCCAGGCACAGGGTTCAGGGCTCGGGGTCCGGGGCTCGGGCCGGGTCCGGGGCTCGGGCCGGGTCCGGGGTCCGGGGTCCGGAGTTCGGGTCCGGGGTCCGGGGTTCGGGTTCGGGTTCGGGTTCGGGTTCGAAGAAGGTGCCGTCGCGGACCATCGCGACAGCACGTCGATCCGATGGCGGGCCAGGCGCAGGAGAGGCTCGGTGCAGCTCTTGCCCCGGGCCCGGCACTTCGTCGTAGCAGGTGCGAAAGGCGGGATCGTGCAGGGCAGCGAACGCGGACAGGAACACCGCCCGTTTGGCCTTCCGGTTGGGGCCTCTCTGCGCGTGTTCGCCGCGGATCGAGCCCCCCGACGACAGACAGACCGTCCGCAGCTCCGCGACACCGACCTCGATCTCGACCAGCTGCCGGCCTGGCGCGCGAGCGCCGCCCGAACGCAGTCCCGAAGCCCTTCAAGCCATACCTCACCCTCCTTGGCCAAGACGCGGGACCAGGCCAGCAGCACAGCGATCACCGCGGTGTTGCCGACGGCTGCCTTCGCTCCGGGCAACTCCCGTGCCCTGCAGTCGTTGCGGTGACCGGGCAGAGGCCGGCCCACGGCGACGACGAGCCGTGTATCGGCGTCGATGACGGCCTGGTGGTGGATGGAATACCGGTAGTTTCTTCGACTGCTCGGCCACCGTGTGGTCACGCGCCGGCACCAAGGTGGCGTCCACGATGAGCACGGTGTCCTTGCGGAAGCATCTGCGCGGCCGCAGGGCGAGCCGCGGTGCGAGGTGGTTGATGATGCGGTAGGCCGCGGACTTCGAGATTACGGACAGCGGTGCCAGCTGACGTAGCGTCAAGTTGGTTCGCCCGTACGCCGGACCAGCAGGACGCGGTCCACCAGGGGCACGCTCCCTGGCCGACCGCGGACCGTGTCCGCTCCCGCGCGGCGCTGGCGTTCACCAGTTTGCCGAAGCAGCGCGGGCTCAGGCCGGTGAACGAACCGGTCCAGGACGGCTGTGAGGCCGTGAGGCCGTAAGGCCGCGAGGCTGTGATCACACCTGCCAGGGGAAGATCGTCCCAGTGCGTTGGGCACGGGCCGATACGGAGGCGCAGATGGAGACGGACCTGGTGAGTCGTCTGGAAGAGGCGGCGGATCGTTTCGTGATCCCCCTGCGCATGAACGAAGGGTTCGATGAGCAGGCGCTCCTTCAGCTGCAGGAGCAGATCGATCGCTGTCAGACGGCGTGGAGGGAACACACCCACGTCCCGAAACGTGCGGCGCTGATCCTCGCCGAACTCCACCCGGCGATCGAGGCCTGCGCCTGGCTGTACGAAGGGAACATGCGTCAGCGGATCCAGGAGGCGGGAGTGAGGGTGTCCGAGGCAGTGATCGCTGCTCTGGACTGAGCCACTGTTGCGGGACACCCCTTAAGAGATCACCAACAGCCTCCGGGACGTGTGCCAGACCGCCTTCACGAGACAGCAGCCCGAGCCGAGTTCGGGAACCGACAACATCCGGGTCCCCGAGGCGGCGGAATGGGCGGAGCGGAGCCAGCGGGCCGTACGGCCGCCTCGTGCTTGCCCGGAGGCCGGCCGTCATACAGTCGCTCGATCGGAGGGGGCTGCAGCGGCCGAGGGGACTCAGGGCGGTACCGGCCCGGACACCTCGCCCCTGGACACCTGCCCGCCGGGCTGGGCACTGCGGGACACACGGTGGTACGGCCCCGGCGCAGGGCGGGCCGGTGAGCAGGAGCCTGCGCACGCCGTGGGCGGCTCCGGGCGCCGCTGACTGCGCGCCGCCGGGCCACGCCCCGGGCCGCGACGTCCCTTGAGGCGGGGCGGCCGAGCGTGACGTCTCGTGGGCGTTGAGTACCGTTCTGGCGTGTCCATACCTCCGGCGCCGCAGTCGCCGTACCAGATGCCCCTCACCCCCTGGGGCGCCATGCCCCCTGCCCCGCCGCACAAGAGCCGGGTGGGCCTCATGGCCGCGATCATCGGCGGCGTCTTCCTCCTGATCGTTGTGCTGCTGCTCACGCTGGTGCTGGCAGGGAAGAACCTCGAGAACAGCTATCCCCGGGCCGAGTTCTCCCTGACCGTGCCGCGGACGCTGCTCGACGGCCGCTTCAAACTGGCCAAGGACGACTCCCCGACCAAGGGCCAGGCGCTGCAAAGGAGCTGGAGGCACAGCTGGGACGCCGAGGCCGTCCACGGCGTCGCCGCCGTGTACCAGCCCGCCGGCATCGAACGGGGTGATCTCGTAGTGACCGGCATGTACGGCCGGTTCAAGAACACCCAGGAGATACGCTCCCGCATCCTGGCAGACAACGGCTCCAACAACAGCCAGGTCAAGGTCCTCACACCTCCGGAAGATGACAGCCCGGCCGGCTCCCGCATCAAAATCAGCTGCGAGGCGGTGACCCGGACCTGGACCGACGGACTCACGCTCACCTACCCCGTCTGCGCCTGGGCCGACGGCAACACGTGGGCCCGGGTGGCGGACATGACCCTCCTTGCCTCGACGAACCTCGACTTGAAGGCCACCGCCAAGAGCACCCTCCAGATCCGCTCCGAGATGCTCAAGCCGATCACCTGACCCAGCCCATCCCGCCGGCCGGCACCCCGCACAACCGGCGGGAGATCCGGCCACCGGACCGCTGGGACGCTCCTCGTCAAGGCAAGCCCCATGCCAAGCCCCCCGATGCCAAACCCACCCCGGAGTGCACGCGGCAGCACCCGACACAGCGCCGAACGGCGACTGACCCCCGTGTGACGCCACACCTCCCCCACGCCACCGAAGGGCCACTCCAAAACGTGCGAGACCGCCCGCCGCTTACCTCCGCCGACTCGGCGGCTGCCCACGGGCGCCCGGCGCGCGCCGTCACGCCGGGCCCCGTGCCGGAAGCAGCGCGGCAATGTGCCAGCGATTTCGGCATCGCGACGGCCACCACCCGCCCGCAAGCTCAGCCAGCCATTCACCCGCTGGTCCCTGCGCAAGCTGGTCGCCTACCTGCGGAGAGCGCACGGCCGGATGATCCATATCGGCCGCGAGGCGTTACGGTGCCTGCTCGCCCGCCGTGGCATCACCTTCCAGCGCACCAAGACGGGGAAGGAGTCCCCGGGCCCCGAGCGTGACGCCAAGTTCGACCGCATCGAGGAGGTTGTCGACTCGAACCCGGTCGGCCAGATAGTGAGGTCGCTCGCGAGTGCACCCTCCAGTTTCGCCTGCCTCAAGTCTGCGCCACTGAGGTCGCAGCCTCGAAGGTCGGCCAACCGCAAGTCCGCACCGGCGAACAGGGCATCATGGGCGCGTGGCCTTGCGCAGGTTCGCCTCCCGCAGGTCCGCACGCGAGAAGTCCGCCTCCCGCACATCGGCCTTTACCAGGCGCGCGCCGCGCAGATCGGCTTCGATGCAGCGGACCTGGTGGAGGATCGAGGTTCCGAGTTCGGCATGACGCAGGTTGGCCGCAATGAGTGACGCCTTGCTCAAGTTGGCTGGGTAGACGCCTGCCGCCTCCAGGCAAGCGCCGTCGAGGTTGACTCCGAGCAGCCACAGGCCGTCACAGTCGGCTCTTCGCAGGTCAGTCAGGCTGACGTTCAGCCAGTCCGGGCATGGTTCCCGGCGCAGGACCCCGAGACACGTCAGCGCCGTCTGAGCATCCGCAGCGCGGGTCTCCAACGGCCACACCGAATTGATCGACACCTCCGCCGCCGGGGATCCCGGCTCTCGCGGCGGCCAGGGCAGGTGCGTCCGAAGACACGCCGCCATGATGGAGACGACCGCCTCGTGATCGCGGACGGAATGATCGGCGATCCGCCACCGTGCGTGGATGCCCCCGATCCGCACGTCCATCTTGTCGCTGCCGAGTTGGTCCACGGTCCGGCTGAAGCGATCGGCGACCTGCCCATCCCTGGTCGCATTCAACCCGTCCTGGCTGACGCGCACCTGCCGCCATGTCGCGTAGGCACCGAACAACACGACCGCGCCGCCCACCGCTTGCAGCAGCCTGGTGCGCACGTTGTTCACTCAGCGGTGTGCATCGTGAAGCCGCAGGTCAAGTGTCTGGTGTGCGCGGGGTTCGGGGTGCTCGGGCTGGTCGTGGGCGGATGACTACGGCGAAGATCATCGGTCACCGGGAGACTTCGCGGTTTGTGAGGACCAGCAGAGCCCTGACCAGGGCGGTCGCCCATTTCGGGTCGGTGCGGACCTTGCCGAGCACGCGCCAGTTCTTGAGGTGGGCGAAGCCGTGCTCGACCGGAGCCCGGACGGCCGCGAGTACTTTGTTGGAGAGCTTCTGGCCTCGCGTCAGAGGTCGGTTCCGGGCGGCCTTGTAGCCGGTGATCACCGCCGGGTCGGCGTCGGGATCTGTGTCGTCGAGTCCGACGAACCCCAGGTCGGCGATGGCCCCGAGCCCGACCGTCCGCAACCTGTGCGTGAGCTGGTCGTGTCGGCAGGCGGTGATCTCCGAGGTCCGTCCGGGCCGGGTGGCCGAGACCCAGAGCAGTCGGCCCTTGTCGTCGGTGAGCGCGATCACGAGCAGGCCATGACATTTGCTCTTGCCGGAGTAGTTCTTCCGGTTCTCGGTCCCGGTGCGTCTGCGGGTGCGGATCAACGTGCCGTCCAGCAGTACGATCCCGCCGCCCTTTCGGGCGATCTTCTTCAACGCGCGGTCCAGACGCGGGGCCCGGGCAGCCAGCAGACCAACGACTTCCCGCACCCAGCGGGTGACGGTGGTGCGGTGCACCCCGTTGCCGCCGGCCAGATCGCCGGGCCGCTGGTCGCAGCGCGGGACCGCCAGCACGATCCCCGCGATCTTTCCCGCGGGCAGGGCCCGCCACCGCGAGCCGATCTTCTTCAGGTGGCCGCGTATCAGGTCGGCGAGATAGTTCAGGGTGACGATCGACAGCGGCAGACGGGCGGTGTAGACAAGGCCGTCAGGACCCTCGGCGTGATGGTTGTTTTTCTTCACACCAAGCTCAACTGCCGCCGGGGGCCCGCCAGTTACGCCTCTGATCGCGCCGCTACGGACGTGCGGTGAACCGCCCGTCAGGGCGTTTGTGCAGCCAGCCGCGGTCGGCGAGCTTGGTCATCTTCGCCCGCAGCGGCTCCAGCCTGCCGCGCACCGCAGCGTCCAGGCCCAGCCGCTCGCCAACCGCCCTGACCTGCACCGGGCCGTCCGCCTCCCGCACGATCGCCAGGATCTTGCGGTAGTCGCCCGGCAGCGCCCCCTCGTCGGCCGCGTCGCTGCGGTACGGGATCAGCAGGACCGCCCGCCCAGCCACCTGCGCCGATACCGGAGCAGCCGCCTCGACATCGGCCTGGGCCTGCTCGGCTAAACGATTCAACACCCGCTCTGCGACCGCCAGTTCCTCCCGCTCGACCTGCACCTCCTGCAGCTGCTTGGTCAACTGCTCGGCGAGGGCGTCCAGTTCGCTCCGGCGAGCGGTGATCCACTGCCGCTCCTGCATCTCCGCAGCCTCCCGCGCTCTCGTGGCGTGCCGACCTGCTGACGGATCGTAGGCGGGGGTCGGCCACGGGCGCAGCCGAACCCGGCAGCCGCCGAAGCCGGACCTGCCCGATGATCTACGGCATAGTCATCAGCCGCCGACCGGCACGAGTACCCGAGCCGTCACTCACACCAGACCCATGACCTGCGAATTCACAATGCACGCCACTCACTGGCTGTCGGCGGTTTCGGCCTCAGCGGCGTCCCCGACGTCCTCATCTGCGCCTCCACACACAAGGCGCGGGCGAGCTGCGGGTCGTCTGTATCTGCCCAGGTCCTGGATCGATGACCCGGATCGGTGCCGCACGGCGAGAATTCCTGAGGACACGTCCTTTGCGACGAAGCCCGAACGTTCGGCGAGCGTGCCCTGCGGCACGAGTTCCACTTCCAGTTCGCCGGACAGGTATGGGCTCCCGGTCCACCAGAGCCCGCCCCCTTGGCCGAGGCGTAGGCGGCGAACACGCCGATCTGGCTGGGGGTACCCCCTCTGGGGGATCTCTGTGCGGCCGGCTGTCCCCGAGTATTGGCGCTGCACTCCGGCTGAGACCGTGCCTTTCTTCAGGAAACCGGTGTCGTCCACGATCAGGACACCGTCAGGTCGGCCGAGCCGATCGGCGACGTATGCCTGCAGGTCATCACGGATCTCGTCTGGATCCCACTGACACCACGACAGCAGCCGCTGCAAGCCGTACGGGGTGGCATGGCCCGCGTGCTCGGCGAGCTGCCAGCTGTTCTTCCGGCCCACCGGGCCGTCCGCCGCCGGCTAGGCCGCCCGGCAAGGCACGACCGGCGCGTTTTGCGCATGGCGAGAGCGCGGCCGACCGCTCAGCCAGCACTCGGCGGCAGCTGTGCAGGGCTGACCAGCTCCCCCAGAACATCAGCCATGAACTGCACCAGCCACCGCTGGGACGGACTGCGTGATGCCTCGTGCCGGGCGTAGAGCGCCACTTCGATCGGTTCCGTGTCGAACGGGAGACTCACGAGGCGAAGGCGGTGGGAGGCGGTGAACACCTCGCCGACGTATTCGGGGACGATCGCGAAGAGGTCGGTGTGTTCCAGCAGGTAGGGCAGCACCGTGAAACGGGTCGCGTCCACGGCGACGCGATCCAGGAGGCCGTGCGTGGCGAGGAGCAAGCGGGGCACGACGTGGCCGTGGGGGCCGTACACCGTCGCGTGGTGCTCGGCCGCGAGGTCCGCCAGCGTGACGGAGGCGCCGCGAATGCGGGGGTGGTCGGCGGCGACCATACCGACGTAGCGCTCGTGGAAGAGCGGGATGCGCACGGTGCGGTGGGACGTGAGGACCGGGGTGGCGACGAAGGCGTCGAGTTCACCGCGGCGCAGCTGGCTCTCGGCGGCGTCCACGTCCAGCGGGCGGACGGTGAAGGACACACCGGGAGCCCGCTCGCGGGCCGCCGCGGCCAGCCGGGGCAGCAGGGTGGCCTGGCCCAGGTCGGAGAGGGCGACGGTGAAACGCCCTGACATGGCGGTCAGGTCGAAGTCGTTGTCCTGGCGGATCACGGCGTCCATGCCGGCCAGCGCGCGCTGCAAGGGCTCGTAGAGGCGCTGGGCGCCGGCGGTCGGGGTCAGGCCGCGGCCGGTGCGCCGGAAGAGCTCGTCGTCGAAGTGCCGGCGCAACTTGGCCAGGCTGTAGCTCACCGTGGGCTGGGTGACGTGCAGCGTCTCCGCCGTCGCCGTGACGCTGCCGGTCTCGTAGAGCAGCACGAAGACGCGGGCGAGGTTGAGATCGAAGCTGCTCATATCGAGCGAGTCTATATCGCAGCCCGCCAACATCTATTGGTCCGAATGTCGTGCGCTGCCTAGCGTGGCCTGCGTCACTTCGACGTCGCTGCGAAAGGAACGTCTGTGCCCTCCGTGCGCAGTGTCTGCCATGAGTTCCTCCAACGCCAGGAGCTCACCACCGTCTTCGGGAATCCCGGCTCCAACGAGCTGCCCTTCCTCGCCGACCTGCCGGACGGCTTCGGGTACGTCCTGGGCCTGCACGAGGGCGCCGTAGTGGGCATGGCCGACGGCTACGCGCAGGCCACGGGACGTCCGGTTCTCGTCAACCTGCACGCCGCGTCCGGCTCCGGCAACGCGATGGGCGCGCTCACCAACGCCGTGGCTTCGCGCACTCCGCTGGTCGTCGTGGCCGGCCAGCAGGTGCGGCCGGCCATCGGACCGGAGGCCAACCTCGCCAACGTCGACGCCCCGTCGCTGATGAAGCCGCTCGTCGGCTGGGCCGCCGAACCGGCCTGCGCCCAGGACGTGCCCCGGGCCCTCGCCCAGGCCGTCTTCGAGGCGCAGTTGCAGCGCCGGCCCACCTACCTCTCCGTCCCCTACGACGACTGGGCGGTGGACGCGGGCGAGAACGCGTCAGCCGTGCTGGACCGTCAGGTGCACCGCGCCGCAGTGCCCGGCACGGAGCAGGGACGCCGGCTGGCCGATGCGGTGACCGCCGCGCGCAGGCCCGCGCTGGTGCTGGGCGGTGACATCGACTCCGCCGGTCTCTTCGACGACGCGGTGCGGCTCGCGGAGCGGCTCGGCGCTCCGGTGTGGGCGGCACCGTCGCTGTTCCGGCTGTCCTTCCCCAACCGCCACCCGCAGTTCCGCGGGGTGCTGCCGGCGGGGATCGAACCTGTCTCCCAAGCTTTCGAGGGTCATGACCTCGTGCTGGTGCTCGGGGCACCGGTCTTCCGCTATCACGAGTACCAGCCCGGCCGGTATCTGCCCGAGGGCACCCGGCTGATCCAGGTCACGGAGGACGCCTCCGCCGCCGCCCGCGCGCCGATGGGCGAGGCTCTGGTCACCGACCCGGCCGCCGTCATCGACCTGCTGCTCAAGGAGCTCGACGCGGCGACGGAGCCGACGGGCGACTACCGGCCCACCCCCGCGCCGGCCACCGGGCAGGGGACGCGGCTGCATCCCGAGGAGGTCTTCGCCTCCCTCCGGGACGAACTGCCCGACGACACGGCGTACGTGGTGGAGTCGACCTCGACGAACTCCTCGTGGTGGCGCCAGATGGACCTGCGGCGGCCCGGCTCCTACTACTTCCCGGCAGCGGGCGGACTCGGCTTCGGCCTGCCCGGCGCCGTCGGGGTCGCCATGGCCCAGCCCGACCGGCCGGTCGTCGGCGTGATCGGGGACGGCTCGGCCAACTACGGCATCACCGCCCTGTGGACGGCCGCCCAGCACCGCCTGCCCGTGACCGTGGTGCTGCTGCGCAACGGAACCTACGGCGCGCTGCGCTGGTTCAGCGGCCTGCTGGGTGTCCCGGACGCACCGGGCATGGACATCCCGGGCCTGGACTTCACCCGCATCGCGGAGGGCTACGGCGTGTCCGCCCAGCACGTCGAGAGCGTGGACGAACTACGGGCGGTGCTGTCCCGGCGCCCGGACGGCCCCCGGCTCGTCCAGGTCGACACAGTGCTCACGACACCGTCCTGACCACGACGCCCACCCCACGAACACACCTCACAGAAGTCATCCCCCTCAGGTAACGGAAGGAAGACCGATGACACTCCTGGACAACGACGTCTGGAGCAAGAAGTTCCTCAGCGACGGCTGGCAGGACGCCACCCGCGAGCACCCGGTCACCGAGCCGGCGACCGGCGCGCAGCTCGGCACCGCCGGCCTGGCCACGCCCGAGGACGTGCGCCGCGCTGCCACCCGGGCCGCCGAGGCGCAGCGGTCCTGGGCGGCCACGCCCCCGCAGCAGCGGGCGGCTGTACTGCGCCGCGCGGGCGAGCTGTTCACCGAGCACGCCGCCGAGATCGAGGACTGGCTGATACGCGAGGCGGGCTCGGTACGGGCCAAGGCCGCGTTCGAGGTGCAACTGGCGATCGGCGAGTCATTCGAGTGCGCGGCACTGCCCACGCACCCTCAGGGAGAAGTACTGACGTCCGAGGAGGTTCGCTGGTCGTTCGCCCGCCGCCGCCCCGCCGGCGTCGTGAGCGTGATCGCGCCGTTCAACTTCCCGCTCGCCCTCGGCCTGCGTTCGGTGGCACCCGCGCTGGCGCTCGGCAACGCGGTCCTGCTGAAGCCCGATCCGCGTACGGCGGTGAGCGGTGGCGTGGTCATCGCCCGGATCTTCGAGGAAGCCGGGCTGCCCTCCGGACTGCTGCACCTGCTGCCGGGCGACAGCACGGTCGGCCAGGCGGTCGTCGAAGCACCCGAGGTACGGGTCATCTCCTTCACCGGCTCCACTCCGGTCGGCCGCGCGATCGGTGAGCTGGCGGGCCGTCTGCTCAAGCGCGCCCACCTCGAACTGGGCGGGAACAACGCGCTGGTGGTGCTGCCGGGCGCGGATGTGCAGAAGGCGGCCTCCGCCGGTGCGTTCGGCTCGTATCTGCATCAAGGACAGATCTGCATGACCACCGGCCGCCACATCGTGCATGAGTCGCTGCTCGACGAGTACAGCGCCGCGCTGGCCTCGAAGGCACGGGCGCTGCCCGTCGGCGACCCCGCCCGCGAGGACGTGGCGCTCGGCCCGATCATCGACCGGCGGCAGCTGGAGCGGGTGCACGGCATCGTCACCGACAGCGTCGCGGCGGGCGCGACGCTGGCCGCGGGCGGCGAGATCGACGGCGCCGGTTACTCTGCCACCGTCCTGACCGGCCTCACCACCGACATGCGGGCGTGGCGCGAGGAGATCTTCGGCCCCGTCGCACCCGTCATCGGCTTCTCCACGCTCGAGGAAGCCGCCCGGATCGTCAACGACTGCGAGTACGGCCTGTCCGTCGGCATCCTCGGCGACGTCGGTACGGCGATGAAGCTCGCCGACCAGATCGACTCCGGCAAGATCCACATCAACGAGCAGACCGTCAACGACGAGCCCAACGCCCCGTTCGGCGGAGTCAAGGCCTCCGGCACCGGGTCCCGCTTCGGTGGAGCCGCCGCCAACGTCGAGGCCTTCACCGAGGCCCAGTGGCTCACCGTCCGCCCGGACATCGCCGACTACCCGTTCTGATCCCCGCTCCCCCGTCCCCATCCCGTCCCCCGTAGCCGCTACAGAGGGAATGCAGCCATGACACCCATCACCTCACCGAACACCACCGACGCCGCCTCGAGAACAGGCACGTCCGACCGCAACGTCTGGACCGTGGTCCTGTGCTGGATCACCGTCATGCTCGAGGGGTACGACCTCGTCGTCCTCGGCGCCATCATCCCCACCCTGCTCAAGACCCATCACCTGGGCATGACAGCCGCGGACGCCACCACGGTCGCCACGCTTTCACTCGTAGGCGTCGCCATCGGCGCCATCCTGGTCGGCCCGCTCGCCGACCGCTTCGGACGACGCCTGCTGCTCATCGGCTCGGTGGTGGAGTTCTCCGTCTTCACCCTCCTGTTGCCCCAGGCCACCTCCGTCGGGATGTTCGCCGCGCTCAGGCTCGTCGCCGGTATCGGTCTCGGCGCCTGCATGCCGGCGTCGCTGACCATGATGGCCGAGCACATGCCCGCCGCACGCCGGGCTCGCGCCAGCACCCTGACCATGACCGGCTACCACACCGGTGCCGTGATCACGTCCCTGCTGGCCCTGCAGGTCACCGACAACTGGCAGGTCCTCTTCTACGTCCTCGGCATCGCCGGACTCGTCATCGCGGTCATCCAGTGGTTCCGCCTGCCGGAGTCCGAGGCGTTCGTCCGCACCAAGGAAGCGCCCGCCTCCCAGCGCGTCGCATTCGGCGAACTCCTCAAGCCGGCCTACCTCCGCGCCGGCATCGGCATCTGGGTCGCATCCTTCATGGGCCTGCTCCTGGTCTACGGCCTCAACACCTGGCTGCCCAAGCTCATGAACGAGGCCGGCTACCCCATCCCCACGGCGGTCACCCAACTGCTCATCCTCAACGTCGGCGGGGTCGCCGGCCTGGTGCTGGGCGGCTTCGTGGCCGACCGGCGCGGCATCAAGCCCACTGCGCTCGGCTGGTTCGCGATATCGGTGGCCATGCTTGCCTGCCTCAGCATCAGGATGCACAGCAACCTGCTCCTCGACACCGTCGTCTTCCTCACCGGCGTGTTCGTCTTCTCCGCCCAGGTGCTGATCTACGCGTACGTGACGAACTTCTATCCGGCCTCGGTCCGCAGCACCGCCCTCGGCTCGGCCTCGGGCATCGGCCGTATCGGCTCCATCGTCGGCCCGACGATCACCGGTGCCCTCGTGGCGGCAGGCATCGGCCACCCCTGGGGCTTCTACTTCTTCTCCGCCGTGGCGGTCGCCGGATTCCTGGCCGTGCTCACCCTGCCCGGCCGGGCCGCCGCGGCACAGGCGGAGGCAACCGCGGCCGCGCCGGCCGCCGAACCCGCCGTCTGACCCATCACGGAAGGGCGGTACGGCACCGAACGGGCCGTACCGCCCTGTACTCGATGCGGTGAAGAACCCCGACAGCCACACTGAACCCGTGGAACACGTCGGCCGGATACCCGCTCCGCCGCTCGACCAGTTCATCGACGACATCTACTGTCTGACCGGGGTGCCGCCCCACCGGCTGATGAACGTCCCGCCGATGCCGTCGGCGCACTTCTTCCTGCACCTGAGCAAACCCGTCCGGCTGTGGGACTCCGACCGTGCGTGGTTCATGGGTGTCTGGACGGAGGCGCTTCCTCTTCGAGTACCCCCCGCATGCGCGGCTCGTCGGCGTGCACTTCAAAAGCGCGATCACGAGCAGGCCGTGGCATTTGTTCCTGCCCGAGTGGTTCTTGCGGTTCTCGACCCCGGTGCGCCGCCGGGTACGTATCACCGAGCCGTCCAGCAGCACCACACCGCCACCCTTTCGGGCGATCTTCTTCAGGACCCGGTCCAGGCGCGGGGCGCGGGCGGCCAGCAGCCCGACGACCTCCCGCACCCAGCGAGTGACGGTGGTGCGATGGATGCCGTTGCCGCCTGCCAGGTCGCCGGGCCGCTGGTCACAACGCAGTACCGCCAGCACGATGCCGGCGATCTTCCCCGCGGGCAGGGCCCGCCACCTGGAGCCGATCTTCTTGAAGTGGCCGCGTAACAGGTCGGCGAGCCAGTTCAGGGTGGCACTCGACAGCGGCAGGCGGGCGATGTGGACAAGACCGTCAGAGCCCTCGACGGGATGGTTGTTTTTCTTCACACCAAACTCAACTGCCGTCGGGGGCCCGCCGGTTACGCCCTCTTGTCGCCCCGGTCCGCAGCTACTACAGGCGTGCGGTGAACTTCCCGTCAGGCCGCTTGTGCAGCCGGCCCCGATCGGCGAGCTTGGTCATCTCCGCCCGCAGCGGCTCCAGCCTCCCGCGCACCCCCACCTCAAGCCCCAGCTCCTCACCCACCCCCTTGACCTGCACCGGGCCACCAGCGGCCCGCACGATCGCCAGGATCCGGCGGTAGTCGGCGGGCAGCGCGGCCTCGTCGCCAGTATCACCGCGGTGCGGGATCAGCAGCACCGCATGCCCCGCCACCTGCGCTTTCACCGGAACCGCCGCCCACCCTCCCCACGATCCCCGGCGTATCGACACGGTGACGGATCGTAGGCGGCCCGCTCACGCAGGCGCAGCAGAACCAGAGAACCCTCCCGACCGACCGGTCAGACGATCTTCACCATGGTCACCCGCCGCCCACCAGCCCGAGCACCCCCGACCCCGCGCACACCAGCCCGCCCGACCTGCACCTTTCACCATGCACACTGCTCACTGCGTTCAACCGGTCCGCTGCCGTGATGTGGCCACCAGCGAGATCGTGGTCGACCACCAGCCCCGGAATGATCAGGAGCACAACGGGTCGCGGTGCACTGCTGTGATCGCACAGGTTCGCCAGTTGGTCAGACTGCAGGCATGAACCCGAGCCGACTGGATCACGTTCCTGGTCCCCGGTCCCTGGCATCTGCAGTCGGACCCTCTGTCTCACGGTCGCGGCAGGATACCCGCGCTGCCACAGGATGCCGACCGGCTCCTCTAGCCATGCGGTGAACGCCAGTTCCACCCGCAGCTGTGGGCTTTCGCTTCCGACCACCCGCACGTCGACCAACGATCCGAAATCAGGCGAGTCCATACCGACAGGTCGGCATCCGCGCGGGTGCCCTCTGTCGTTCCCCTGGTCCACAGCTGTCACCGGCCGGGGGCGTCCTCGCTCCGCTCCTGCTTCCTCCGCCGGTTCCAGTCCTGCCGGGCCACGTCGGCGACAAGCCGGGTGCGCCACTCCTGCAGACGTTTCGTCTCGTGGTCACCGAGGTTCTCGTCAACGCCGTAGATCGTACCCAGCTCGGCTTCGATCTCCTCCTCCAAAAGGTCCAGGGCCTCCTGGAGATCGCCGTTCAGCTCCAGCGCCGTGACCAGCGTCTTGCGGATGGATCGCGTCTGGTCCTTGCGCTGCCAGCCGAAGGCCTGGGACTCGGCGTACAGGGCTCGCAGCAGACGTACACCCTCGGCCGTTTCACCGTTCTCGGCGAGGAACTGGGCCAGGCTCTCCCGCCGGCGGTGGGTGTCGGCGTGGTCAGGGCCCAGCACACGGGCGGAGTCCTCCGCGACGGCCCGCGCCTCGGCGACGGCGCCGTCCAGGTCACCGACCCTGCGGCGGTCCCAGGCGAGTGTCGACCGCCACCCCAGCGTGTCGGGGTCGTCGGTCCCGAACTCCGTGGCCCGTTCGGCCACTTCCGCTTCGGCCAGCCGCAGCTTCTCGGCGTGCCGGCCTTCGGAGCTAAGCCAGCTGAAGACACGCAAGCGGGCGGCGAGCGTGCCGGGGTGCCAGCGGCCCAACTCCCGGGTGAGGTACGCGACGTCCTCGTGCACGTCCGGCCAGGGCCGGGCCTCCGGCCGCTCCCAGTGCCGGAAACGGCGCCCGACCTGCCAGGTGCGAAACGTGCGCCGCGGCGCGCGCTGCTTCTCCGACGTGTTCCGGTCGCCCCGTCTGTTGTGCATCTTCGTCATCAGAACCCTCCTTCGCTGTCCACGCACGTCTCCTCGTCCTAGGCCCGCTCGTACTCGCTGCGCCAGGTCCGGCTGCGGCCGAGCAGGTCACGCTTCTCGGTGCTGAGGGCCTGCTCGGCCGAGTGGGCCGCGAGACGGCGGCAGTACGCCGCGGACCGGTCACGACGCCCGGGCCAGCACTAGCCCACGAGTCACAGGTCGCACCGGCGGCACCGCCGTCAGCGCCCACAGCACCGGCCAGCACCACTCGCCCACCAGGAACGGCCCGACGCCGCTGGTCCGAAAAGCTCACTCACTTATGGTCTCGTTGTTGCCGCAGTGGGCCGGCGTCTCATCCAAATCCGTCGCGTCGACAGCGTCTGGGCCGCCACCGCTGCCGACAAGGCTGACGGCGTTTTCGCGGAAGGGGGCCAGTTCTTTGAGGGCGAGGGGGATCTCGCGGTCTGTGCGCCAGGAGGACCAGGTCTTTCTGGTCTGGGCTATGAGAACGAGCAGGGCCGCCACGAAAACGAGGCAGGCCAGCATGAAGGAGCCCTTCACGACGTCGGGGTCGGTGGGCGCGGTACGGCGCATGAGGAGGTAGGCGTGGACAGCAGGTGCTGCCGCGCCGCAGCCGTAAGACCAAAGAACCACGTCATTGATCGTGGTAGCCCAGTAGCGGCGGACGGCCGGGGCGTGAGTGAAGAGGGCGTTCAGGTGGGTGCGGACGGCGGCCTGGAATCCGGGGTCGCGGCCGAAGTCGCCGAGGCGCAGCTGGGAGGGATCCGACTGGTACCGGCCGATCAAACGGAATGCGGCCGCAGTCACTGGGTGGGCCGGCTCGGCCGTGCTCTCCACCAACTCCAGGCCATCTCCGCGCAGTAGGCCGTCCTGACGCATCAGACGGATGGCGACTTCGGCGGCGCGGCAGGAGTTGTCTGCGAGTCTGTCCGGTTGGTGGTCGGTGGAGCACAACGGCTCACCGGCGCTCAGTAGCTCCGCGTGATACGTGTCGAGCCCCGGCCAGGCCTGCACCTGCCTGACCATCCGAGCTTCCACCGACCGCTGCCACAGCCCGGCCAGAGCCAGCACGACGTTCACCCCAACCAGCGCGATCAGGCAGGTTGTCAGCATCCCCATGGCACAAAACGATCGACCACGAGGTATGCGGCCCACAAGACCCCGGTCCTGACTTCGGCATAAACTGTTGCATAGTGATCTGTCCGATGCCCGCTGGGAGTTGAACGAGCCGGTGTTGTCCGCCTGGCGCTGCCGGCGCCACGGACGGGCCGAGGCCGTGATCCACCTGGTCACGACCGACCTGGTGGCCCGCCGCTTCACCGGCGAGACCACCGCCTCCTGACGTGAACCGACATCAGCAGATCAAATGCGCATATCGGGATGAAACCAAGGGAGAAAACGCCCTCTGAGCGGGTGCTGGAGTTCTTCGACTTCATGAAGCAGCGGACCGCAACCGCGAGGAAGTACGGGCCCGCAGCGAGGGACTATGCGATGTTCCGGACCCTGTATCACGCCGGGCTTCGCTCGGGGGGAGAGGGGCATCCACCGTCACTGAAGTCGTAGGACACCAGGGGCTCGACCTTCGAAGATCTCGATCAACCAGTCGAAGACGGTTGATCCGCGCTCTTCACGCGCCGTGGCCAGCTCGGCACTGACCGCTGGGCGGTTCGTGGGGTGGCAGCGCGACAGACGGATCTCCAACTGCCGAACAGTCTCTGGATAGCTCAAATGATCGCGAGACGCCCGATGGTCCCGCCACTCAACCACGTAGTCATCGTCGTCGGGCGTCCCGAATCCACCGCTGAGGCAGTCGGCGAAAGCGTCGAGATTCCTGCCGAAGTAGCCACCGGGGCCGTTGATCGTCTCGCCGATGACTCGCCAGAAGTCTTCCAGCGTCCTGATCTGGGTGCCGTCCAGCACGTATGTCGCGGTCACAGTCCGCAGGATACGTGCGGCTCCGTGACGTGCCACGGCACCTGCTCCCGCAGCCGCGGGGGTGGTCCCTCTTCAGAACCCGCACGATGCGGTCGATGCCCAAGGCGGCGAAGAAGGCCGCGGCCCGGCGCAGGAAGCCTGCGCAGGCTGCAGCCCCTTCTTATCGCCGTGGATCTCGCTGTATGCCAGGCAGGAGTGGTCGTCGACGGCGGAGTGCACGTAGTCGAAGCCCATGCTGCTGCGCCGGGCGCGGGGCGGCCGGCCTAGCGGCCCAGGGCCTTGTGACCGCCGCGGTCGGGGATCCGGCCGAGTTTCTTGACGTCGACGTGGATGAGCTCGCCGGGCCGGTCTTGTTCGTAGCGGCGGATGGCGAGCAGTAGACCGCGTTCGATCGGCGCTCCACGCCGGCCACCCAGTCAACACGGTGAAGCAGGCCGGTAGACCGCGTCGAAGTGGCCCGAGGAACAATGGGTTGCCGAAGTGTCGTTCACCGTCCGCAACATCCTCGCCTTGCTCGCCGATGACGAGGAACAGTTCGCGGCAATCCTGACGCCACCGCCGGGCAGGTCGCGGTGGACACCGGACGAGGCCACGCGCCGCACGGGCCGGCAGGTAGCCGATCCGGTCACTCCGCAGGAGAGGATCAGCGCCACCCACACCGTGGCCAAGGACGAGTGGGTCGCCGCGATGGTGACCGGTGACCTACTGCGGCGTCCGGCCGTGGTCGCCCAGGTCAAGCCCGAGGAGAAGGTCCGCGTGGTCGCGGCGCTGTCCCGCGAGGATGATGTCGCCGCGGCGATCGTCCCCGACTCCTGCGCCGTCCCGCGGTCGTCGCGAAGGTCAAGACGGCCGACAAGGTGAAGGTGGTCGAGGATATGCCCCGGGACGAGTCCGTCGCGACCAAGGTGACCACCGGTCTACTGCGCCGTCCGACGTCGCGTTCAGGGCGATGGGCGATGACATCTGTCCAGGTACTCCTCTGAGTGCACCAATCGACTTCACGCCGTACAACTCCGTCATCGTCACTGCGTAGCGCGCGTTTGCGCCCTGACGGCCCGTCGGCTGCATTCCCGCAGAGTCTCAGGTGCGCCGGGCGAAGCACCGGAACGATGCGCGTCCCAACCAGTTTCCGGCCGCGCACTGCAGGAACGCGACGAGCAGGGTCAGGGCGATGGTCACGGTTGCCGAGACGGGCAGCCCGGCGAGTGCAGCGGTCGTGCGTGCCGTACCGCCGATCGTGTCCCCCGCCAGTGCACGTACGACGAGCAGCGTCCCCCAGGGCACCGGTCCGAGCAGCACGAGCAGCGCGGTGGCGCGCAGCCGGCCCGGGCGGTGCCAGGCGGTGCCGGCGCCGGCGGCGAGGCCCGCCGCGAACGGCAGGTACCACTGGTCCGCCCAGGCCCCGAGTCCCACCGCCACGGCGGCCAGCGCGGCCAGTGCCGGTGCGGGCACGACGAGCCGGCCGGCTCGTCGTGCCCCGGCGTCCGCCGGGTCTGTCCGGGCGGTGTGGTCAGGGGATTGCACGGCGGTCTCGGTGGTCGTCATGTCAGTCTCCTGCTCGAAGGGTCCAGGTCGCCGTGGCCTCCGCCCGGCCGTCCAGCGGCAGGTACTTCTTCTCCCGCCACAGCGGGACGAGGTTGTCGTACCAGGAGGCGGTGGGGGTGTCGCTCTGTCCGCCGGGATAGATCGCGACCGATCGGCCCGTGGCCGGTCCGGTCCAGTGGACGACGAGACGGAAACTCGGTCCGAAGCTCGAATGGAGCAGGCCGCCCGCCGCGTTCACGGTCCACGGGTCGCCGCCGGCGGCGTAGGGCGCGTATCCGAGGCCCGCGGCCCCGGTGATCGAGGGGATCTCCCGGGTGTGCAGCTTGCCCCAGGTCCAGGCGGAGGGGTTGCTGCCGAGCTTGTCCGCCAGTTCGGCCACCGCTTTGCCGAAAGCCGTCCGCATCGCGGCGGTGGCGTCGCGGTGGGCGGCGTTGGGCGGGGTGAAGGCCGTGTTGTCCGGGTCGTCGAGCGTCCAGTGTTCGAGCGCCTCGCGCAGCGGGGTGGGCGAGCGGTCGAGGTCGAGGATCCAGCGGTCCTTGCTCGCGGGGACCTTCTTCGCGTCCCACCATGGCTGGAAGACCTCGTGCAGGTAGGAGCCCAGGAACGTCCACCACACGGAGGCGGCGGCAGAATCGGTGTCCATCGAGTGGTTCCACGTGGTGAGCAGATCGCGTGCCGCGCGCTGCTGCCTGGTCAGCTTCGTGCCGCCGAGTGCGGAGAGCAGCTTCGGCACCAGTCGTACGGCCAGGTCGTCGGTGACGTCGTTCTGGAGTGCGGTGTAGTCCTTGAGGTCCAGGGAGCCCTGGCCGGAGTGGAAACGTTCGATCACCGACTGCCGGTATCCGGGGTCGAAGTACATGGAGGTGCCCAGGTAGTACGGATAGTCCTGGCCCGTCTGGCGCTGGTTGGTCGAGGCGATCACGTGGCCGGGCGGGTCGTAGGCCTTCGGCAGCGCGTCGTAGGGGATGGTGCCGACCACGTCCTCCTCGCCGGTGCCCGACAGCGGCAGCCACGGCTGGGAGCCCTTCGGTGTCTGCGGGACGTCACCGGCGAGGAGGGTGCCGATGTGGCCCCGGTCGTCGGCGTACATGAAGTTCAGCGCCGGGGCCTTCCAGCCGCGCAGCGCTTCCCGGAAGGAGGCGAAGTCATGGGCCCGGTTGGCCGTGAGCAGCGCGTTGAGGTCGTTGTGCGCGAAGTTGCCCATCCAGTTGACCGAGACCCGCCGGCCGAGCACGGTCATCATCGGTCCGTGCACGGTGAGGTCCGTGGTCAGTGCGACCGTCGAGCCGCCGCGTACCGGGATGCTGTAGTGCACCTTCTCCATCGGCCGCCAGGCGCCGTTCCAGTAGTAGGAGCCGGGCCGGTCAGCCGAGACCTTCTCGCGGTAGAACAGGGTGCCCACGGTCTGGGCGTTGGTCAGGGACCAGGAGATGTGCTCGTTGCGGCCGACCAGCACTCCCGGCACGCCGGGTATGGAGCCGCCGGCGACCTGGTAGCCGGGTGAGCGCAGCGCCATCTCGAGCCAGTACGAGGGCAGGGTGGTCTGCAGATGCGGGTCACCGGCGAGCATCGCACCGCCGCCGGCCACCTTCGGGCCGTTCGCCGCCCAGGCGTTGCTGTTGAAGTCGAGCTGCCGCACGGTGTCGGGCAGGGCGACGCCCTGGCTCCCGGACGACCGCGACTGCGAGGCGGAGGGGGTGGAGGCGGATGTGGTGGCCGGGTCGGCCGCGTTGGAGTTCGGCACGGTCGGCGGCGTCGGGGACAGCGTCTTGTAGGGGCCGGGGTCGTAGGGGCTCTGGGTGGTCGGCGCCTGTACGGGGAACCAGTCCATCGTGCGCTTCGCCCCGAGGGAGCGCTGCAGCAGCTCGTAGTCGAGCGGGATGGTGTTGAAGTCCATCTGCTGGGTGAGGACGCCTTGTACGACCAGGGTGTCCGTCGGCGTCCACGGGCGGGGCCGCACTCCGGTCAGCCCGTAGATGGCGGGCCAGTCGCCGGTCTTCTCCAGATGGCTCATCCAGGAGTTGACGCCCGCGGAGTACGCGACGAGCGCTTTCCCCGCCGCACTGTTGCGCGGGGTCGCGGCCCATCGGGCGTGGGCGGTGCGCAACACTCCGAGACCCAGCTCGAACTTGTCGCTCTTCAGCCCGGCCGCCCCGACCAGTTCCGACAGCCGGCCCTGGCCGAGCCTGCGCTGGAGGTCCAGCTGGGTGAAGCGCAGGCGGGCGGTGACGTACCCCTGGGCGAGGAAGAGGTCGTGGTCGGTTCCGGCCTCGATGGAGGTGTATCCCTCGGCGGTGAAGGTCACCTTCACGGACTTGTCCAGGCCGGGGAGGGTCAGGGTCTCGGTGCTGACGGTGGTCTCCGCCCCGGCCGAATCCCACACTCCCCCGCCGGGTACCAGTGCCTGCCCGAGGGCGGGCACGGGACCGTAACCGACGCCGAGCAGCAGGAGCACGGCGAGGGCCACGGTGGCCGAGCAGACCAGGTGGATCGCGCGACTTGCCTTGCTTGCCATCGTGTCCTCGTCTTCGCCGGGGGATGCTCCTGCCGGAAGCCTCGCAGCGTCCGGCCGCACCCATAAGTCAGGAACGTCCCCTACATCGGTGGGGGCCCGCCGGGTCGCGTGGTGCGGGTCAGCGCCGCACCACGCCGTCGGGACTCCTTGGCGAGCAGTGCGGTGACCTCGTCGTCGGAGACCCCGGACAGCCACCCGAGGACGTCGTCCACCTCGTTGCCGACCGCCTCCGTGAGCTGGCTGTTCTGCACCAGTGCGGCCAGCCGCTCGACGGCGAGTGAGCCGATTCCGACGCGCGACTCGGGACCGCTGGCCGGGTGGCTGGCCACCCACCCGGGCGTGGAGATCATCTGCCGGGACCGCGCGGTCGCCTGTGCCGAGGGGCGCGCGACTCGGTGCTCCCGCCGCGATCCAGGTCGCCGACCGGTTCCACCTGACCGCGGTGGATGTGCTCGACCAGCTCAGCCTCCCGTCCGGTGCCACGGTCCTGGTCAACGGAGTCGGGGGCGGGGTCGGCCTCGCCGTCGCCCGGCTGGCTGTCGGGCGCAAGCTGCGTGTGATCGGCACGGGGAGTACCGCCAAACGCGAGCACGCCGAGGCCATCGGGGTGCGGTTCATCGACTACACCGCCGAGGACGTCTCCGCCGCGGCACGGGAGCTGGTTCCGGACGGCTTCGACGGGATCGTCGACCTGGCCGGAGGCACGTCGCTGCGGACTGTCGCTCCGCTCGCCCAGGTTCCCCGCAACGTCATCGCTGTGGGTGATATGTCTGTGCCAGATCTCGGTGGACGTTTCGTCGAACGCCGTGTCGACCGCGAGAACCTGGAGCGGTCGGCCCGGCTGGCCCTCGACGGGCTCCTCGCACCCGTCATCTCCGCGGTCCATCCGCTCTCCGACGCCCCGGCCGCTCTCGCCACCGTCGAGAACGGTCACGCCTCGGGCAAGGTTGTCATCAAGGCGGCATGAGAAGTGCCCGGCCGTCAGACGCTGTCGACCGTCCACAACACCCTCCGCGCGCGGGCCCTCGGTCACACTTCAGTGGCATACGGTCAAGGTTCGGTGGCAGAGCGCAGTCACCGGATGCCGGGCTTCGGGGGCGGTTGGGCCAGCGATGGAGGGCCCATGCCCGGCGGATGAGGCTACGGATGGTGAGGATCGCGGCGGCGAGGCGGATGAAGAACTCGATGCAGACGCGACGACGTTCGGTGCACCGGCGGAGCTTGCCGAAGTTGCTCATCCACGAGTTCGTGCGCTTCACGACCCACCGTCCGTCGGTTTGGTCGGGGTCTGTTCGCCCCATGGGCGATCTCCGCGGTGATGCCGCGAGTGTCGAGGTCGGCGTAGACCGGCCGGTAGTCGTAGCCCACTTCCAGGCTCACAGCCGGTTGCTCGGGCAGTGGGCCGAGCGTCTTGGCGAGGTCGTCGTAGTGGTCAGGGGGGCGGGTAGCAGGGTGTGATCGCGATTGTTGGCGGGTGCGGGCTCGGTGACCAGTAGGGTGCCGTACACCTCGGTGAGTGCGAGCGTTTGACGCCTTGTTCGGCCCGGTCGATGGAGCTCTTGCCCGCGCACTCGCCGCCCGAGGGGCCCTGGTCTGGCAGCCGTCGGCACTGAGCCGTTCCAGGGCGAGGCCGATCATGCGCTCGCAGGCCCCGCGCCCGTCCGGGCGCGGGGCCTCCCCCATGCTGACGGCTATCCACTCGTCACGGCGCCTGCGCAAGTGGTTGCCGAGCACGTGGCGTCCGCCACTCGCTCGTACCCCATCCCAGACGCCAGCACCTAGATGAGCTTGTCGAAGATCACCTCATCCGGGATCCGTCGGCGCTGGCATCCCAGCGGATGGGTGGTGGCCCGCTGCGGCGATCAGCGGTGTGCATCGTGAAGCCGCAGGTCACGGGCCTGGTGTGAGTGACGACTCGGGTACTCGCGCCGACGGCCGATGACCATGGCGTAGATCATCGGGCAGGTCCGGTTCCAGCGGGATGCCGGGGCTCGGCTGCGCCCACGACCGGCCGCCTACGATCCGTCAGCAGGTCGGGACGCGGGGATACAGGAGCGACAGTGAATCACCGCGCGCAGGAGCGAACTGGACACCCTCGCCAAGGAGTTGGCCAAGCAACTGCAGGAGGTGGGGACGACGCTGGGGCCAGCGTCAGCGGGACGGCGAGGTCGAGGAGGTCGCGACAGGGACAGGTACCGCTCGACCGGTAGTTCCGTCGATGACTTTCCGTCCGTCCAGTGGTCGCGCCAGCGTCACCTGGATCGGCACGAGTTCCGCGTTGGCGGCACAAACCTCGCCGGCTTTCTGCCGGGTGACGACCTTGATGGTCACGGTCACCGTGCCGGTCCCCTCTCGGGCCGAAAGGCTGGGCCTCTCGCAGCCGCCGCCGACCGCCCTGACGGACAGAACCCTCCCGTCGTGGCTGACGGCGATCGGACGCCCGGACGCGAAAGGCTGCGTTCCGTTGAGGACAATGGGAGCGCTCGGGAGTCCACTTTGTTGGACGACATGGTCCGCCTTGCCACACGCACCCAGCGTTGTGGAGGCAGCTACCACGAGAAGCACGGTGACAGTTCGTCTCATCATGCTCCTTGGACGGAACGGAGCCCCATCCGGTTCGGTGACAGGGCTGTTTTCGAAAATCGCTGTCGCCAGTGGCATCGCGCCTCCAAGGGCCAGCGACACCTCAGTTCCTCCGCTCCACCCCGGCCACGGGTGCAGCCGAATCCGGCACCGCCGGAACCGGACCCACCCACCCGATGATCTACACCATGGTCATCGGCCACCGACCAGCGGGAGTACCCGAGTCGTCACTCACACCAGGCCCGTGACCTGCGAGTTCACGATGCACACCACTCAATGACGCAAGGAACTCCTCACGGATGGGGGCGGTGATCAACGAAGGCACGACAGACACATCTCCTCCTGCGAGCACAGGCTCCCCGGGCGGCGGCGCCTGGTCAGCGAGCGGCGTTCTCGGCGACCGGCTTCTTCTCGGCCGCTGGACGTTGCGCTGTGGCGGAGGCTCGCGGCAGGGTGACGGCTAGGAGGAGAGCGACGCCGACGAGGCCCGAGCCGATGCGGAAGGCAAGCTGGTAACCACCCGTGAGTGCCGAGGCGGTGCTTGCCCCGTCGCCCAGCAGCGCATCCGTGTGCGAGGTGGCGAGCGTGCTGAGGACCGCGAGGCCGAAGGCACTTCCGATCTGCTGCATGGTGTTGAACATGCCGGAGGCGATCCCCGAGTCGTGGGGCGTGGCCGCCGACATGGCGAGCGTGGCCAGCGACGGCATCGCGAGGCCGAAGCCGATGCCCAGCGGCAGCAGCGCGGGCAGGACGTCCACGGCATAGCTCCCGCCTGCCGGTACGCGGCCCAGCGCGGCGAGACCTGCCGTGATGAGCGAGAGTCCTGGAAGGAGTACGGCGCGGGGGCCAAAGCGTGCGATCAGCCTGGGCGAGAGGCCGAGGGACAGCGTGCCGATCGCGACCGAGACCGGAAAGATGCCGAGGCCGGTGTGTATCTCGTCGAAGCCGAGCACCTTCTGCAGGTAGAGCACGCACAGGAATTGGAAGCTGAACATCCCGGCCACCATGAGAGCCTGGATACCCATCGCTCCCGTGACGTCGCGTGAGCGGACCAGGCGCAGCGGCAGGAGCGGGTGGGCCGCCTTCGCCTGGCGGGCGGCGAATGCCACGAGCAGGGCGAGTGCCGCGGCGCCGAAGCCCAGTGTGTGTGCGGAAGTCCAGCTGTAGTTGGTGGTCTCGACGATCGTGTAGACGCTGAGCATCAGTGCGGATGTGACCAGGAGCGCGCCTACGACGTCGGTCCCCTTGCCGAGGCCGACACCGTGCTCGGACGCGAGCACGCGTCCGGCCGACAGCGCAGCCATGATGCCGATCGGGACGTTGACGAAGAAGATCCAGTGCCAGCTGATGGTCTGCGTCAGGGCGCCGCCGGCGAGGAGGCCCATCGAGCCGCCGGCGGACTGGACGAAGCTGTAGACGCCAATGGCCTTGGCGCGCTCCTTCGGTCGTGGGAACAGGGTCACGACCATGCCGAGAGTGACGGCGGAGGTGACCGCGCCGCCGATGCCCTGGACGAACCGGGCGGCGAGCAGCATCGCTGGGTCCTGGGACACACCGCACAGGAACGAGGCAGTTGTAAAGATGCTCAGGCCGGCGATGAAGACGCGCTTGCGTCCGATGAGGTCGCCGAGCCGTCCGGAGAGCAGCAGCAGGCCACCGAAGGGGACCAGATAGGCGTTGACCACCCATGCCAGGTCCGACGAGGAGAAGCCGAGGTCCCGCTGGATGGACGGCAGCGCCACGTTCACGATGGTCCCGTCGAGGATGACCATCAACTGCCCGGCACAGAGCACGGCCAGTGCCGACCAACGTGATGTCTGCGCTGATGCGTTGGTTCTGCGCACGGGGATTCCTTCCAATGGTGCACGACTTGTTACAGCAATCATCCTCTGTAACCATGAAGCGCGGCGAAAGGAGGCACTTTCATGTCACGCAGTCACACCGATGTGTCCGACCAGGTCAGCAACGAGGCGTGCCCGCTCACCGAGGTGCTCGACCACGTCGCGGGCAAATGGAGCATCGGAATCCTCGTCGCCGCCGCACACGGACCAGTCCGGTTCACCGAGTTGGAACGCGCCATCAAAGGCATCAGCCGACGCATGCTCACCTTGAACCTGCGCAAACTGGAACGCGACGGCCTGCTCATCCGGACCGTCTACCCCACCGTGCCGCCCAAGGTGGAATACAGCCTCACGCCCATGGCCCGCGAACTCCACGCAACCCTCACCGGGCTCGTCGGCTGGGCAGAACGCCACCGAGCCGACATCACCGCCGCCCGCGCCACTTACGACGCCGGCACGGCACCGACTCCCTGACGCCTTCGGAGGACCCGGCAGGCGTTGAACGATCGCCTACCGGCGGATGCTCTCAGCACCGACTGCCGCATCCATGATCACGCTACGGCGTGAGCCGGCGGAAGCCGTACCCCAGTGACCTGTCCGACGCCCGATGGGCCTTGATCGAGCCGACGTTGACGGCCTGGAGAAAGGCCCGGCTCGACCGCAGGCCCACCGGGCAGCCGGCCAAGGTCGACCTGCGCGACGCATTCAGGCACGCCTCTACATCAACCGCACCGGAATCCGCTGGAAATACCTCCCGCACGACTCCCCCAACCACGGCACCGTCTACGCCTACTACGCCGCCTGGCGCGACGAGGGAATCGTGACCCAGCTCAACTATGGCCCTGGTGGAGCGCTTTCTCAGCGTCCGGCGCCGATGGCGGTCGCCGCAGTCTCGGCCAGAAGCCGGCCCGCGGGACATGGACCCGAAGCAGTGTCAGCCCTGCCGCTGGGCGGCTGCGGTGACCAGTCGCCGAATGTCGGCCAAGTCGGCTTCGAACTCAGCCGTCAGGTCGACTGGCAGGTCCAGCCATGGGACCAGCACGTCGCGTTCGCCCTGGAGGTTGATGCCGATGGCGACGTAGACGGGCCAGCTGGCGACCGCCCCGTCCTGGATCTTGATGACGATCGCGTCGATCATGATGACGGTAGTCGATCATGATGACGGCGTAGGTGCGGTCCAGCGGCCTGTTCCGCCAGACGTCCATCACCCCCGACCTTGTCGGTAGACCGTGAGATCAGGTCCCGTGAGACCTCCACGTCGTAAATCGCCGCGAGATGGGCCTGCGTCGGTCTCGGGGCACCCCGATGTCCACCGGCCCCACACGGTCAGCACCCGCTTCTTCGACGTGCCATTGCGGGAGTTGCACGAGCCCGACCCTGCCCCGTCACCCTTCTCGTGGCCCAGATGCTCGGTCAGCTCCGCCTCCGACGCACCCTCCAGGACCAGGTTCCCAGCCCGGACAACGGCCGTCCCTCACCAACCAGGTTCACCCCCTCGCGGCGGGCCCGCTCGATCAACTGCTCGGCCAGTTCCCGGTCCAGCTGGGCCGCTCGCACCAACTCCGCACCCGTTCTCACGTTGTCCGCGACGCTCACGCGTGGGCCCTCGTCCTTGATCGCCATGAGTGATCCCCCCGGCAGAGTCGACACCTCATGCCAGACGGTCCACCCCAGGACTTACGCGATATTCAGGACCATCCCTACAGCGAAGCCCGCGGCCTTCTCATGCGTGAAGACGACCGCGGGCTTCGTGTGCCTGGCCAGCTTCGGGCATCCGGGATGTCCGGCCGAGTCCGTAAGTGGCTGGTGTCCTTGGCCAGCTCAGCTCTGCGGAGCGATGTAGTAGCCCTCCTCGTCCACGATGACCTGCACGCTGCCACTGCTGTGGTTGTAGACGCCGATCATCAGGCCGGGGTCGGCGACCGACACCAGGTTCGGCACGGTCATACCCGCCGTGAAGTTCAGGTTGGAGGCGTTCGGCACCGTCTGCTCGTTGGGATAGACCGTGAGGAACCCGTTCTTCTGCGGCTGCGTCGCAGTCACGTTGAGCACCGCGCCGACCGGCCGGGGGCAGCTGGCAGAGCAGTCCTGATACCAGCGCGGGTAGAAGGCGATGTTGCCATATGCCGGGACGGGCGCCTTGGGGACACCGGTGCCGTAGCGGGTGTCGACGATGCGTGCCGGCCCGTCGGGGACGTAGGTCTGGTTCGCCCCGGCGGCGGCCGAGCCGAAGTAGCCTTCCAGGTCGGCGACGACCTGGACGGTGCCACCGCTGCCGTTGTAGAAGTCGACCTTGCCGTCGGTGGCGGGAACGACGGCCAGGTTCGCGACCGTCTCACTTGCCGTGAAGTTCAGGTTCGACACGCCGGGCATGGTGCTTGCTTCGGGGTAGGCGGTGAGGTAGCCGTGCTCGGTCGGCCGGGTGACGGTCAGGTTGAGCACCACGGCCGTGGTGCCGGCCGGCACACGTCCGGACAGGTCGAGGGACAGGGTGCCGTGGGCGGCGATCGCTCCCGCCGAGGAGGTGCCCAGGCCGGAGCGGGTGTCCAGGACCCGGGTCGGTGAGGCGGGCTTGAAGCCGGAACCACCTTGGCCGTAGAAGCCCTGCAGATCCATCAGGACGTGGACGGTGCCGCTGCTGCCGTTGTGGAACACCACTCCCCCGCCGTCCACCGGCACCGTCACCAGGTTCGCCACCGTCTGCCCGGCCGTGAAGTTCAGATTCGACGCCGTGGGAAGGAGCTCGCCATTGTCCGGATAGACCGTCAGATGCCCGCCGACGGAGGGCTGCGTCACGGTGACGTTGGCGACGACGGCGCTGACGTCGGCGGCCGGGACACCGGCGACGGTGGGGACGGGCAGGACAACGTCGGCTCCGGCGGCAACAGGGGTCGTGGTCGTCACCCCGACGGCGTGCCGGGTGTCCAGCAGCCGCACCGGGGTGAGCGGCGTGTAGTCGGCGCCGACGACGACGTGCTTGACCACCTCGTTGTAGGGGCCGCCTCTGGGGTCGTAGCGGTCGATCGCGTGGTCGCCCGCCCGGTGGAAGGTGTAGGTGAACGCGCCGTCCGTGTCGACCGGGAACGCGGTGGCGTCGTCAAGGACGTACGAATACACCCGGTGGATCGGGCCGTTGGACGTCCAGGTGGGGGTGGGGGCAGTCGTGGTGACGGTGACCTGCAGGGGGTTCGGCGAACCCACCGGCTGGACCGTGTAGCCCCCGCCGGTCTCCGGGCCCACCACCTCCACCGCGCCCCGGTCGTAGTACCCGGCTGCCGCGTTGGACACCGAGGGGTCGTCCTCGCGGGGATTGCCGAAGAAGTCCGTCGCCGTCTCGCCCGGCGCCCCGGCGTCGGCGGAGTCGACGACGGGAGAGGATCCGGCGGGGGCGAACCACTGCCGCGCCCCGGTGACGTGTCCTGTCAATTGGGGGCTGGCGGAGATGTCGGCGCCGCCCTGGCCGGTGGCCGCCGCGAACGAGGACGAATCCGAATAGCCGGTGCCCGCCCACGAGTAGAGCGAGCCGCCGCTCGTGGGGTCGACCACGTTGTCGTCGACGCTCGTGCCGGAGGTGGCCGCGGCGGCGACCGAAATCGCGGTCGTATCGACCGTCGACGCGCAAGCCGCCGGGGAGGAGCCCCAGCCGTTGGCCGCCTCCTCCACGACGTCGTTCTTCACCGTCGAGCCGGAGGAATCCCCGTCCAGGGCAATGCCCTGTTCGCAGTTGCCGACCACGGTGTCGCCGGTGATGACCGTGCCGGGCGCGCCAGAAACCATGACGCCCGGCGCGTGGTTGGTCACAAACGGGCTGAAGATACTGTCCGCGCTCAGCACGGTGCCGGATACGCCGGCGTCGATCTCGACACCAGGGCTGCCGTTGGTGGCGTGAGTGACGCTCGTGCGGCTCAGTGTCACGTCGCTGGACGTGCCGGTGATCCGGATCGCCGGCGCGCCGACGCCACTGCTCAGGGCGGCCTGGTCGACGGTGACGTCGGAAGAGTGATCGATCAGCACGGAGGGCGCCCCGTTGGGGGCCGTCGTGGAGAAGCCGCGGAGCACCACATGCTGCGCGCCGGAGACGGTGAATGCCGGATTCGCCCCCTGCGTCGTGGCCTGGCCCCTGACGTACGCGGGATTCAGCGACCAGTCGTTGGAGACGAAGGTGATGGGCGCGTCCGCGGTACCCGAGCGGGTGATCGTCACCGACTCCTGGTAGTCACCCGCTTCGACGAGCACCGTCTGGCCCGGCTCGGCGACCGCCGCCGCTCCACTGATCGTGCAGAACGGCCGCCCCTCGCTGCCGCTGTCGGCGGCGGTGTTGGAACACTCCGACGACTTCGCGACGTACAGCACGTTGGATGCCGGCGCATCCGCCCTGGCCGCGGCACTGGACGCAACCGGAAGGGCCAGACCCAGCAGCATGAAAGCCATAGCCTGAGAAGGCCCAACGATTCTCTTCAATTGTGTCCCTTTGTATCTCTATAGGATGGAGTGACGGGCACTTCCACGGAACACCTGATAAGCGGTCGGATGAGCCCGGAGGGCGGATCGTAACCTTCGGATCATCACGAGCAGCTCCAAGCCTGGTCATGGATTGACCAAACCGGAAAGTAGCCGGTCATATACGACCGGACTCCTCGAAGAGAGCGCCGCTTGTCGAACCTGGCCGTGGCCGCAGTTGCGTGAGTCTCAAGGACAGGGCGGGAACACGGGATCGTTTCGCAAGAGCGTTTCCTGCCATGGCCAGCGAGGCGGCCGGAACCGTCACTGCGGGTGTCACTATCCTCCGCCACCGCGGCATCGGCAGCGGCATCGGCATCGGCACACTCGCGTTCCAACGAAACCGTTGTTCTCGTCCACACGTGACCGCTACCAGGTGAAGAAGGCCCGCCAGCAGTAGGTTGGTGCCAGGTCACGTGCTGCCTCAGGGGTCGCGAGGCTGGTACTGCCGAGCGACAGCGTGATCACATAGGGGGCGACATCGTCCTGTACGGGCAAACGGGTGCGTCTGCGAGATATCGAGCCCGGTGACTGGACGGCGTTCATGCAGGTTCCGCAGCCTGACGAGGCTGTCCAGCCCTTTGACGCGCTGGCCGTTTCCGTCGATCCGGATGGCGACGCCGAACTCGCCGAGCTGAGCGCCTTGCGAGCTGCTCGCCGGTCGAACTGCCCGACCCGCGAGCCCCGGCTTCGTCAACAGCAGTTCGACAGATGCGAGTTGGCTCAATCGGAGCCCTTCCCCGGAGCCCTCAAGCCGAGCCACTGATCGGCGTCCCAGGCCCGAAACCGTTCCACTTCGGTGAACCCCAGCTTCGCAGCGAGGCGCATTGAACGGACGTTGGCGGTCTGAGTGGCGAGCACCACCGGCTCACCTGGAAGGACGTCTTCGAGCCAGTCCAATGCCGCCGCACACGCCCCGGCGGCATACCCGAATCCCCACGCCCGCGGCAGGAACAGGTAGCCGAGATCGACCTTCCCCACGGCAGCGGAGCAAAGGTGCTCCGCTGCTCTCCTGAGCAAGACCTGTCCGATCATCGCCCCGTCGAGATCGACGACGAAACTCCCGGGCCCCCGCCCGGGCACCTCGGGCATCTCGCGGTCAAGTTCGTCACGCGGGCGGGGGCCACCGAGATAGGCGTGCACATCCGACGAGGCGTACAGCTCGACGAACGACGCACGGTCCCGGGCCTCGGGCTCACGCAACACGAGCCTCTCGGTCTTGATCGGTGCAGGCGGCCACGCAACGGGTCCGAGATCATCCATGTCGGCCAGCCAATCAGCGGCCTCAGCAACGATCAAGACTCGCGGCCCCTCTTGACTTCTTATCCCCCTGAGATGTCTCAGAGGGCCGCGACGATCTGGGGGCATGGGCTACGTGTTGAATCCATGCCCCTGGATGCCTGGCGCGATCGTGATCTGCCTGACACCGGCCGAGCAGGATACATGATCGGCATCAACTGGAGCGGACCGCGCCTCGTCGGCTGGAGCTTCACCCCAGGGGAAGTTCTGAACCGACTCGCAGCGGGTCACTAGCCCACGGCGCCGCACAACACTGCGCGCAGCCGACGCCAACAGATCAGGGCGCATCCCGAGGGTGAGGAACGCTTCGTGGATGTCGTCGCGGACCTCCCACCGGATCCGCAGACGACGGAACCAGTGCAGACGGGCGAACGTGCGCTCCACGACCCAGCGTTGAGTGCCGAGCCCGGATCCGTGCTCGGCTCCCCGGCGGGCGATGCCGGGGGGACCGATCCGTGCCACGACCTTCGGGTACGGCGCCCACGCCGCACGACCAGTACGCGTCCCGGCGGCCGCTCTGCCCCCACCCTGACAACCCTCTGGGATGGACGAACAGGGCGTGGACCCCATGGCCGGGAAAGCCCGACCGCCAGGAGCCTGAGAGGGAGTCTCCCGGCCGCGGAGGCGCCCGTTTCGACAGTCCTTCTCGCGGGTGGTCGCCGCCCGTGCTCGGTCCGGCAGATATGCGAGTGACTCAAGGGGGTCGGCCCACTCACCACCCGTGTTGATGCTCCGGGTGAGTTCGGGGTGCCTGCCTTCGAGTGGGAAGCGAGCATTGGCGTGTCGGCCACAACGGGCTCAAAGCCCGCAGGCCCCCACGGTCGCGGCGTCTCTGTTACGTATTCTGTGGCCTCGAACTGCCGTGCATAGGAGGGGATTCGGGCGTGCCGCTGCACAAGGACGACCCGAAATCGGTCGGCGGGTACAAGCTGGTCGACCGGCTCGGGTCCGGCGGCATGGGGGTCGTGTACTGGGGCAGATCACGCTCGGGCCGTGACGTCGCCGTCAAGGTGGTGCACGCCCAGTACGCGGAGGACAAGGTCTTCCGCGCCCGCTTCCGGCAGGAGATCGAGGCCGTCCGCAAGGTCAGCGGCGCCTTCACCGCACCGGTCGTGGACGCCGACCCGGAGGCGGTACGGCCCTGGATGGCGACCCAGTACGTCGCGGGCAGCTCCCTGGCCGAGCGGATCCGCGACCACGGCGCCCTCAAGGGCACCCCACTGCGGCGGCTGGCCCTGGGGCTGGTGGAGGCGCTGCAGGACATCCACCGGGCCGGAGTGGTGCACCGGGACCTCAAGCCCGCCAACGTCCTGATGGCCGAGGACGGCCCCCGCGTCATCGACTTCGGCATCTCCCGCGCCGTGGAGAACCACAACACCCTCACCGAGACCGGCCAGATGATCGGCACCCCGCCCTTCATGTCACCGGAGCAGTTCACCGACGCCCGCACGGTCGGACCCGCCTCGGACGTCTTCTCCCTCGCCGCGCTCCTGGTCTACTCGGCCACCGGGCACGGCCCGTTCGACGCCGACAGCCCCTATATGACGGCGTATCGGGTGGTCCACGACGAGCCCGAGCTTGACGGGGTGAGCGGACCGCTGCGCCCGATCGTGGAGCGCTGCCTGGCCAAGAAGGCCGGGGAGCGGCCCGGACTCGACGAACTGGCACGGGAGTTCGCGGCCGCCCTGCCCGAAGCGACGGCCGACGACCCGCTCACGGTGACCCTGCGCCGGGGCACCTCGTCGGCCGGCTCCGGCGGCGGCCCCCGGACACCCGCCCCGCCCGTGCGCCGGCGCCGGCTCCGCCCGCTGCCGGCCGCGACCGCCACGGTGGGCGCGCTGGCCCTGGGGCTGACGGCGTATCTGCTGATCGGGCCGGGCCACGCGGAGAGCGCAGGCGAGGCATCGTACGCCTGGCGGACCACGGTGAACGAGACCTCCCCGCGCGGGGCGAAGCAGCCGCTGGACGGTGTCGGCACTGACACCGGCCAGGCGGACTGCGCGGCGTACGCGGGTGACGTCTACTGCGCGGGCGACCGGACCCTCCCCGTACGCCTGGACGGGCGGACCGGCAGGACCGTCTGGCGCGCCGACATCGCTCCCTCGGGCTCCGGCGAGAACACGTACTCCGCCACGGTCCTCGGGATCCGGGACCACACGGTGCTGGTGCGGCAGACGGTCGGCGACTCCGCCAGGACGGAGCGGACCAGTGTCATGGCCCTCGACACCTGGACCGGCGACCGCCTGTGGGCCCGCGGGGTCGACAAGGACGGGGCCGAGGCGGGGGTCTCCGGCGACCTCGTCCTCCTGCCAGACGGTGACGGCCGCTCGGTGACCGCCCGGTCGCCGCGTACCGGCGCCAAGCGCTGGACGGCCGCGCTGCCGAAGGGACAGAGCTGCATGTTCGTGGCGGAGGCGGAGACGGGTCCGTACCTGGGATGCCACGACGACACGATGGAGGAGACCGAGGACGCGCTGGTCCTCGTGCTGGACCCGGCGGACGGCTCGCAGCGGCGGCTGACGGTGCAGTACACAAGCGATCTCGTCGGTGTGTGGAACGGGACGCTGGTGCTCCTGGGATGGGGCATAGGCGCGACGAGCGACGGCGACACTCAGTACACCGAGGTCATGCGTGTCGCCACGGACGGGAGTACCACCCAACAGACATTCCTGGCGCAGATGCAGCACGGCACCGTGACACTGGCGGGCGGCACGCTCTGGTTCGCCGCATCGAACGGTGAGGTGACCGCCGTGTCTCCGGCGGATGGGAAGACCCTGTGGAAGACCCGGACCGCTCTGAAGCAGCCCGGCGCGGTCCGCTACGACGCCGGCACCCGCAAGGTGTACGTGGCGAGCACCGACGGCCGGGTGGCAGCCCTCGACGCCCGCAAGGGCACCCCGTTGTGGGACACGCCGGCGCGTGCCGACAGCGAGCCGGTCTACGGTTCGGCCGGCCCCCCGGTGCTGCTCAACAACAAGGCGCTGGTCGTGGCCACCGGCGACGGTGGCGTACTCAGCGTCGACCCCGCCCACCCCGACCGGAAGCCCGCATCGGGGTGACGGGGCCGTACATGGCTACGGCTGGCCCGCCACGAGGACGCACGCCGGCTTCTCCATCAGATGTCCTCGCACGGCTCGATGCCGACGGCCCTGTCGGCCAGTTGCGGATGTGGCGCCGCAACGGCGGCCAAGATCGGGAACAGCAGGCTTCGGGCAGGTCCGTGCCGAACGCAGTCGGTGCGGACCCGCCGCGCATCAGAATGTCCTGCGTTGTGGTGTGCTCACAGAGGAGATCCGGTGCACCGGAATGAGGTCAAGCAGGTCTACACGACGTGCAGGGGCGGGACGACGTCCGTCTATACGACTGGCGGCCCCTGACCAAGCTCCGCACCGATCCTGCCCGCGCCACCCAGATCCCGCGCGCCCTGCTCGTGCTGACGAACCTCGAAGTCAACCGCTGAGCTGCTGGTCTGTCTCGACTTCACGTCGTGCCGGACCCATACGTTGGGCTCGACATAGACGGCTTGATCACGTGCGGTGTCGCAGTGCACCGGGACGAGAGCGCCTGGCACGTCGATGTCGCCGTCGCTGGTGAAGGGCAAGCCGGTCCACTGGCGCCACTGGGACAGTGAGCCGCTGACCGTCATCGATGCCGGGGCGATCTTCTGGATGCTGCCACCGGCCTTGACGTGTACCCGGAGCCAGGGGTCGGTCGGCAATCCGTCGTCACCCTGTCGCCGGATGTAGTCGGTCATGGTGACACGCGGTTCGCGATGCTTGGCTGTGGGACGGACCGGGGCCAACAGTACGTCGTGGCCCTGCCGGCCGACGGCGTCCCGCAGCGCGGCCAACATCCTGTAGGACAGGCCACGGCCGAGGTATTCGGTGTCCACCGTGATCTCCAGCGCACTGGCAGCTGTCGGCGCGTGCCCATGGCGCCGGTCGCGGAACGCCCAGGCGAGTACCTGATCCCAGCCCTTGTCCGGCATCTCCTCACGGCCGTCAAGGTCCGCGTTGAACGGCACACTCAGCCCTCGGGCCACGACACGGTCACCATCCGTCGCCACCACGCAGTACCGAGGGAAGTCCTCCGCCACCCGGCCCAGCAAGGCTTCCCCCACCGGATCGTGCGGTATGAAGGCCGGCCATGTCTCAGCGATCTCGTACATACGGGAGAGCAACGACGGACGCTCGGCAAGGGTGGTGATCACGATACTGTCGATCTCTGTCACGGCCAGGACACTGCCACGGCACCATCCCTCCTGGCCAGCGGTTCTGTTCCAAGGGACCCGTAGCCGCCTGCGAAGGACGAAAACAGAGACTGACCGACGATCTACTCCACAGGCTGCCGCCGACGACCAGCGTGAGCACCCCGAGAACCGGTCACACCAGCCCTTTGACCTGCGATCTCAAGTTGGCGGAGGCTCACTCACCGCTGGAGGTGGCCTGCTCCTGGCGCAGCAGGCCGGGCCGCGCGTCGGCGAGGCCGAACGCCCGTCGGAGGCCTTCCACCTGAACGTTCGATCCGGGGCTGCGGAACTTCGAGGTATTGGTCCAGCTGCAGACCTGCGGGACTGGTGCCCGTCTCGGACGGTCTGGGCGCTGGTGAGCAAGGAGCGCGCGTTCTTGAAGGACGCGGCGCCGACACCGACGGTCACGGCCGGGCGGTGAGCAATGAGGAGGCAGAGCAGTTCGCCAGGTGACCGCCCTGATACCCGGCGCCGCAGGTGACCAAGCGGCTTGCCTCACGTGGCGCAGGACACGTTCATGACAGGATTGCGCTGGGGAAGGTTCAGGGCAGTCATGGGGCGCCCATGACTGCCGTGAAGGGATCACCCGTGACGTCCACTGCGCCTCCCCCCATACCCCGGGCCGCAGGATCGTTTCCGCTCATCGGCCACGCGCTGAAGATGCGCGACAACCTCGGCTTCATCGACTCGCTGCGCGAGACACGGGAGCCACTCATCGAGATCGTCCTGCAACCCGGGACGCGCACCATCGTGGTCCAGGACCCCGCCCTGATCCACCAGATGCTCAAAGCCCTGGCACCCAGCCTCGACAAGGGCCGGCTCTACGAGAAGCTGGGCCAACTGCTGGGCGACAGCGTCGTCACCGCCACCGGCCGCGACCACGTACGCAGGCGCCGCCAGCTCCAGCCCGCGTTCGCCCACACCGAGATCAGCCGGTACGTCGACCTCATGCGCGCCGAGGTGACGGCCACCGTCGCCGCCTGGGAGCGCGGGCAGCCCCTCGACGTACACGAGGCGATGGTCGGGCTCAGTCTCGACATGCTGGCCAAGACGGTGTTCGCCGGCAGCCTCGATGACGCCGTCTTCCGCCGACTGCGCAGCAACGTGTCGGTGGTGATGAGCGGCGTCGGTCTGCGCATCATGCTGCCCGACTGGGCAGAGCGCCTGCCGCTGCCCTTCAACCGCCGCTTCGACCAGGCCCGGGCCGCGGTGCGCGCCACCATCAGCACCGCCGTCGACGAACTACATGCCTCCGGCCACGACACCGGGGACATGCTCTCCATGCTGCTGCGCACCATCGACGAGGAGACCGGTGAGCCGCTGACCGCAGATCAGATCTGCTCCGAGATCTTCCTCCTGGGCGTGGCGGGCACCGAGACGACCGCGTCCTTGCTCTCCTGGGCCCTGTACGAGCTCGCCCGCAACCCCGCCATCGAGGCCCGGGTCCTGGCCGAGCTGGACGAGGTCCTCGGCGAACGGCCGGTCACCTTCGAGGACATGAGCCGGCTGCCGTACCTGAACCGGGTGATCACCGAGACCATGCGGCTGCACCACCCCGGCTGGCTGGTCACCCGCCGCACCACCGAGCAGACCCGGCTCGGCGAGTGGACACTGCCCGCCGGCACCGAGCTGGCCTACTGCCAGCACGCCCTGCACCGCGACCCCGAGCGCTTCCCCGACCCGCTCACTTTCGACCCGGACCGGTGGACCGACCCCGCTCAGGAGCCTCCGCCGGGCGCGTTCGTACCCTTCGGGGACGGCAAGCACAAGTGCATGGGGGACCGTTTCTCCCTCACCGAGATGGTCACGGCGCTCGCGACGATGCTGCGTTCCGTACGGCTGGAACTCGCCGAGGGCCAGGTCATCCGCCAGGTCGCCCGGCTCACCGTACGGCCGCGCAACCTGCGGATGACCGTCCGCCCCCGAGCCGGAGTCGGCCTCTAGCACCACTGCCGTGACGATAGTTCGTGGGCGTGCGCGTTCCTGCCGCAAGGCCGCCGAGCTGTACTTGCCGCTCCACGTCTGAGGGCAATGCCGTTGCAAGGGGCGGCACGCCCACGGTCGGGGCCGGCGGCGTCCGCGATCTGCTGAGCGGCCGCCGTCGTGGCGGCGGGGTCTTTCAGCCGGCACCCGCCACCCTCCAGATCCCGGCGGCCCGTGGGCCGAAGCGGGGCCGCGCGGAGGGGCTCATGCGGGGAGCTCCTTGAGGTGCCCTTCGGCGACGAACGCCACCTCGCCGCCCACCGTGACGGAGCGGATGTCCTGTCCTTCGCCGTGTGCGCTGATCGCCATCCGGCCGGCGCGGCCGGTGAGGCGCCCCTGGTGCAGGGTGACGGTCTCGCCGTCGCCGATCCGGCTGTGCCGCCGCAGGTAGGCGGCGGCACAGCCGGCGCCGGAGCCGGTGGCCACATCCTCCAGGAGGCCGTCGTTGTTCCAGTGGCGTCCTTCCAGTGCGGTGGCGTCGAGCAGGTAGGCGAACTGGGCGCCGAGCGCAGCGAGCGGGGCTTCGAGGTCATGGGCGATCCGGGCGTGCTCCAGCGCGTCACCGCGCACGGGGACCATGAGGTAACGGAGGCCTGTGGAGAGCACTTCCGGAGGCAGGTCCGGGTCCAGATCACGGGCCTCCAAGGAGAACCAGGAGGCCAGCCCGGGGATGTCGGGACGGCCGAGGAAGGCGGCGGGGCCCTGGTCGAGAACTGCGGTGTAGCGGCCCGCCGCGCGGCGTCGGCTGGTGACTTCGACCGTTCGGGCTTTCAGCTTCAGGCGCCAGGTCTCGGTGTCATCGACGCCGTGCAGAGCGTGCAGGACACATGCCGCCCCGATGAGGGGATGGCCGGCGAAGTCGAGTTCCCCGGCGAGGTCGAAGACGCGCGCACCCCAGGCCCGGTCGTGGGCGGGGTGGCGGGCGAGGAAGACCGATTCGAAATGGCGCATCTCCCGAGTGATGCGCGTCATCTGCTGCCCGCTGAGCCCCACGGCGTCGGGGAACACCGCCAGGCTGTTGCCGCTGTAGGGCTGTGAACTGAAGACGTCGACGTGCAGGTAGTGCATGTTTCGTTCACTCCGGTCTGTCACAGGCTCGAGGACCTTGTGACCTCTGCGGGACGGGGCGAGGGGCAGCCGGCGTCCCTCGGGTGTCCGTCGGGTGCGGGCGGGAGAGCGGCGCTGAGCGAGTACAGGATGGGCAGGTAGGTGTCGCTGAAGGGGAACCGGTACAGGCCGTCCGGGCCTTGCGGCAGGATGTGACGCCCGTCGGTCTCGGTTTCCGTGTGCTCGCCGAGGCGCTCCACGACGAGCCCCGCCGAAGCGGCCGCCGTCACGATCTCGCCGACCGAATAGGGGTACTGGATGGTCCTCTTCGGCTCGAAGGCCGCCTCGGCGTGGGCGTACGTGGCCGTCATCGCGTCGTGCTGCGGTGCGCCGCCACCGTAGGGCCAGTCGGCCACGAAGGGGTCGAACGTGAGCACCGTCTGGAAGACGGGGTGAAGGTCCACGAGAACCAGTCGGCCGCCCGGCCGCAGCGCTGTCGCCGCACCGCCCATCCAGGCACCGAGGTCCCCGATCCAGGACAGGACCCCGTAGGTGGCGACGACCAGGTCGTACCTGCCCGCCAGAGCGTCGGGGAGGCGCTGGGTGTCCGCCTCCACGAACTCCGCGGCTACACCGGCCTGTTCCGCCAGGGTCCGTGCCCGTGCGATCGCCTTGGAGGAGAAGTCCACGCCGGTGACGCGTGCGCCCAGGCGCGCCCAGTTCAGGGTGTCCATACCGAAGTGGCACTGCAGGTGGAGGAGGTCCTTGCCTGCCACGTCGCCCGCGAGTTCCCGTTCGATCCCCCGCAGCGTCTGCCCGCCGGCGAGGAATGCCTGCACGTCGTACGACCGGTCTTCAGGGTCGGTTCCGTGGAATTCGGCGAGGTCGTCCCACAGGGCCCGGTTGGCCGCAAGGCCGTCGCCGGCCGCTACGCCGTCCTCGCGGGCGCATGCGCCGTCAGTTGTGTTCTCAGCGGTCATTGCCGGCCTCTCCTTCGCTTTGTGTCTGTGTTCCGAAGTCGCTTTCCGACGGGCAGTCGGCGGCGCAGCCGCTAGAGGAGCGGCCGGCCCTCGTCCACAGGCCCTGCTGCCTGAATGCCCGAGTTGTGCGGGCTCTGGCGCGGCGGCGGCAGGGTGGCCGCCGCGGAGGTCGGCTGTGCGCGCTTCGCCACCGCCTCGACGCGCCTTCCGGCCATGCGGCACCCCAGGCAGTCCGGGTGCCCCTGCCGGGCGCCGAGGTCTTTCACCCGCCAGTCCCACTGGTCGGCCGGGCGGGGGCCGCTGGGCTTCCCCCAGCCCGCCAGGTGGAGGAGCCAGGTGATGACCGCGGCCAGGGCGATCACTGTGGCGCCGGAGATCACCAACGCCGCGGACACTGCGATGACTCCGAGACCTGTGACGCAGAAGCCGACCAGTGCGACGGCTGTTCCGGTCCAGCCGGCGACCGTATGCCCCAGGTCGACGTTTTCGTGTGCGCTCATTTCTCAATTCCGGTTCTGTGGATGCCGATGGTGTACGCCGACGCTGATGACGAGGCACTGCCACCCCTGGCCGTCGCGCGACCGCTCGGGCCACCGCGGCCCGTCCCCGCCCGGTCGCGTTGCGGAGGAGGCGCTTCCTCGGAGGCCTTCGCAGGGAGGTGGCCCTGTGCCCACACGGTCAGGGCGGCCAGGGGAATCAGGAGCGCCTTGCCGTGGGCGGCGAGCGTGTAGACGGTGGGTGTGGGGGTGCCTGGGTGGTCGGTCCGGGCCACCAGGCCGAGGGCGGTCATCTCACGGAGGCGTCGGGTGAGCAGGCCGTCGCTGAGGCCGGGGACGCGCTCGTGAATGAGGGGGAGATCGGCCGGGCCCTTGGCGAGGGCCGTGATGACGAGCCCGGTGCCGCGTGTGCCGAGGAGAGCGAAGGCCCGGGTGAGGGCTTCCAGAGGCTCGGGCAGTCGGGGCGGGTCGGGCTGGTGCACCGCCTGCGTACGCGGTGGAGCCATGTCGGTTCCCTTCCCGGTACGGCGCGCGGAACGGATCGTGGTCCCTCGCGCCGACCGTCGTGGTGGATGTGTCCGGCAGTCGGCCGCTGCTACGCCGTCGCCTGCACCGTGTCGCGGTCTGCGCCGCCGGTCTGCGTCTCCACGGCAGCCATGCCCGGTTTGCCGGGCCGGCGCAGCAGGAGGGTGACGACGACGGCGGCCAGGACGGTGGTTGCGGCGCCGCTGAGGAGTGCGAGGTGCATACCGGAGGCGAAGGCGTCGCGGGCCCGTTCGATCAATGTCGGGTTGCCCGTGACGTGGCCCACGTGGTTGGCGGCGGCGAGGGAGGAGCGTGCGGCGTGCGCGACCGGGGCGGGAAGCCCGCCGGTGTCGAGCTCGTCGCGGTACTGGGCACTCATGAGGCTGCCGAGGACGGCGATGCCCAGGGCGCCGCCGAGTTCGCGTGACAGGTCGTTCACGGCGGATCCCACGTTCTGCAGACGGGGCGGCAGGGCGTCGGTGATCGCCGCGGTGGCCGGTGTCGTGGCCAGGCCCATGCCTGCGCCGAGCGGCAGCAGCCCGCCGACGATCAGCCAGTACGAACTGCCGGCGTCGAGCTGGGCCAGCACGACCAGGCCGGTGGTGACCAGGAGAAGGCCGAGGGTCCACGGGCCGCGGGCGCCTCGCCAGGCGACCAGGCGCGGGCTGAGGCGGGCACTGGGGATCATCGCCGCGGACATCGGCAGCACGCTCACCGCAGCCATCAGGGCACTGTCACCGCGCACCAGTTGGAGGTACTGCATGGTGACGAAGATGAACCCGAAGAACGCGAAGAACTGCAGAGTGGTCGATATCGATCCGGCCGCGAACCTCTTGTGGCGGAACAGCCGCGGGTCGAGCAGGGGGTGAGAGGTCCTCAGCTCCCAGACGACGAAGGCGGCCAGGACAACCAGCCCCAGGGCCATGCCGGTCAGGGTGCGGGTGCTGCCCCAACCGTGCTCGGGCGCCTCGATGACCGAGTAGACCAGCACCCCCAGTCCCGCCACCGTGAGAACCGCCCCGACCACGTCCACGCGCTGCCGGCCCGGCTCCGCGGACTCCGGCACGAAGACGTAGGTGCCGATGAAGGCCACCCCGGCCATCACGGTGTTCAGCCAGAACACCGATCGCCACGACCACACCTCGAGCAGCGCCCCGGAGGCGAACAGCCCCAGCGCGGCGCTGGCGCCCGCGACCGCCGCCCAGATGCTGATGGCACGCGCCTGCTGGGCGCGGGGAAACGTGCTGGTGATCGTGGACAGCGTGGCGGGCATGACGAACGCGGCTGCCACACCGAGCACCGCACGAAGGGTGATCAGGACGCCCGGCTCGGTCGTGAAGGTCGCGGCGAGCGACACTGCCGCGAACAGTCCGACGCCGCCGAGCAGCGCCCGGCGACGGCCGAAGCGGTCGCCGAGGGTCGCGGCGAGCAGCAGCAGCGAGGCGAAGATCAGGCTGTAGGCATCGATGATCCATGACAGCTGGGTCTGGTTGGCGTGCGTCTCCCGGGCGACGTCGGGCAACGCCACGCTCAGCGATGCCATCGCCGATACGACGGTCGCCAGGGCCAGGCAGGTCACTGCCAGAACGGCGCCGGGACGCAAGGCGCGCACCGGTCCTGCGGCCTGGTCCGACACGGGTGAGCCGGGCATGGGGAAACCTCCATTTGGACGAAACAGATGGACGGGCGGCGCTGTGAATCACCGCTCCGCAGGGGTCAGTTGGTCACCGACGTCGTCACGACGTCCCCGAGGCTGCGGCGCGGGCTGAGGCCCGGTGTGCGCTTCGGGTGACCGATGCGGAAGGACAGCAGCCCGGTCGAGGCGGGGCGGCCGAGCAAGGCGGCCCAGCGGGCGGAGAAGACATCGGGGTTGCCGGCCGCGGTGTCGCGGTCGATGCGTTCGGTGATCTGGTTCATGTGGTGCAGGCCGAGGCCGAGAGTGGTCGCGGTGAGGTGCATCCGGGCCAGCAGCCGTCCGCCGTTGACCTGGGCGGTGCGGTCGGTGACGTCGTCCACGGCGATGACGCCGTAGGCGGCGGCGGTCGCGGTGTGGACCTCGCGGGTGGCCTTGACCCAGTAGGCGTCGCCGTCCTTGCGGGACTGCGCCGGCAGGAGTTTCGCGGCGAACAGGGTCAGCCCGCCGAGGCCCTGGCCGTCGAGGGTGAGCCCGTCGCGGTGCTTGTCGATGCTCTCGCGCGAGCTGCGGAACCAGGTGAACGCCTCAGTCGACTGGGCGGTGTCCGCGGTGATCGCCTCGGTGGCTTCGACGTAGAGCCGGCCCAGCCGTTCCCGCGTCTGCTCGTCGGTGATCCAGAGCAGGCTCGCCCCGTCGACGCGGGTGCTCTGTTCGGTGAAGCCGCCGAGGTCGACGGGCTCGGACGTGTAGGGGCCGCGGTTGGTGTGCCGGTGCGGGATCGCGGCGGCGAGGTCGCGGTCCCGCCCGGTGCCGCCGGCGCTCAGCACGATCCGCGCGACGTGTTCCGAGGCGATGCCGTCCGGGAAGAGGACGACGTTCGTGGTGAATCCGGCCGGTCCGGCGGCGATCACCATGTTCTCCACGGCGCAGCCGAGCCCGGCGAAGTGCTCGCGGCCACTGGCGTCGTTGAGCGGCATCCGCCGGCTGGGGTCGGAGTGCACGTCGATGGTGTCCCCGTCGACGTGGATGCGCCAGGGTTGGGTGTTGTGCGGGTTGCACGTCAGGACGCCGGCGGCGACCACCTGCTCGATGCCGGACATCGTGGTCCAGTCGTGCCAGAGGTCGTACGGGTCGCCGGATCCGGCGCTGAAGGCGCCGTTGGTGACGGCCCGGAGTCCGCCGACGCCCACACCGAGGGTGGCTACCGAGCCGATGCCGAGGCCCGCCAGTTTCAGCGCGTCCCTGCGGGTGAAGGCGATCTCCGGGGATTCGTCCGTGACGGTGTCAGTGGCCATTGCCTCTCTCCTGTCGCGCGGCCTCGGGGTGTGGCAGGAGACTCGCGGCGGACAGGGTGCCGGCGCACCACCCCGCCGCGAGATGTACCCGGGGTGGTGGGGCTGGCAGAATCGGCGTCGGGTTGCGGTACCGGGCCGCAGGTCGGGAGCATCGTGACGTCGGACAGTCCTACGCGGCCTCTGCTGGCCGTGAAGCAGGTGATCCCGCCGGCCCGGGTCGGCGCGGTCCCGCGTGAACGCCTGCAGCGGCAGTTGCGTCTGGCTGAGACCCGTCTGACGGTGGTGGTGGCGCCCGCCGGCTGGGGAAAGACAAGTCTGCTCAGCGGCTGGGCGGCGGACCCCGAGGAGAAGCGCCGCATCGCCTGGGTCTCGCTCGACGAGAGCGACGACGAACCAGTCCGGTTCTGGAGTTATGTACTCACCGCGCTGCACAACGCCGGCGACGCGATCAGCAGGGCCCCGCTGCAGGCACTGGACGCGCCCGGCGTCTCCCCCATCGACCTCGCGCTGCCGATGTTGCTGAACGAACTGGCAGCGACCGCGGTGGCACACGTACTGGTCCTGGACGACTACCACCTGCTCGCCGATCACCGGATCCACGAAGCGGTCGAGTACCTCCTGGCGTACCTGCCCGCCTCGTTGCGGATCGTGATCGCCTCGCGTACCGACCCTCCGCTGCCGATCGCACGGCTGCGGGCCCGCGGTGACCTGGCCGAGTTGCGGGCGGCACAGTTGCGGTTCTCGCGGGACGAGGCGGCGGCCATGGTGGCGGCGGTGTCGGGGCACGACCTCGACGAGGCGGTGGCAGCAGCCGTATGGGAACGGACGGAGGGGTGGGCGGCCGGCCTGCAGCTGGCCGCCCTCGCGCTGCGCGCGGACCCGGCGAAGGCCCATGCCGACGACCGGCATCTGCTGGACTACTTCGCGGCCGAGGTGCTGCCGGGCCTCGCGCCGAGCCATCGCGACCTGCTCGTCAGGGCCGCGCCGCTCGAACGTCTTTCCGGTCCGTTGTGCGACGCCGCGCTGCAGGTCACCGGATCGGCCGAGGTGTTGGCCGATCTGGTCAGGGCCGATCTGTTCGTGGCCGCCCTGGACGACGAGCAGCAGTGGTATCGGTGTCATCATCTGCTCCGGGAGGTTCTGGGACGTGAGGCCACTGCGGACCCACGGGAGGTGCTGGGCCATGCCGCGGCCTGGTTCGCCGAGGAGGACCGCATCGACGACGCCGTGCACCACCTGCTGCGGGCCGGTCGCGACGAAGAGGCCGCCGAGCTGATGTTGCGCAACGCGGAGAGCTGGTTCTTCCCCCGTGGTGCCGCGGCGACCTACCTACAGTTCGGCGAGCGGCTGCGCAGCCGGGCTGTGGGCCCCGCACTGGCGTTCTCGTTGGCCTACACGGCGGCGCTGTGCGGCGACCAGGACCGGGTGAACCACTGGCTGGACGTCTGCGAGGCGGGTGGTGCCTGGGACACCGCCGTCCCCGGCTGGCACAGCTTCCGCAGCGCCGTGCTCTGCGTGCGAGCGGGCTTCGGCATGTCGGATGCCGAGGCCGCTCGATCCGTTGTCATGGTGCAGCAGGCACTGGACGAGGAAACCGGGGCAGGCACGGCCGGGCATCCGACCGTACGGGCGGCGCTGGGGGCCATGCTGGCTCGCGACGGGCGCTTCGACGAGGCCGCGACGCTGCTGCTCCACCTGTGGTCGTCGCCGGCCCACCGCAAGGCGTGGCCGCCGTCGCTGATGCTGCAGGGCGCCGGCACGCTGGCGATCAGCCTCGTCGAAGCCGGCCGGGGCGAGGACTGCGACCGGGTCCTGCGCGAGGCCGCTCCACTCGCCGACGCTGTCGAGCGCGACGGGCGGGAGACGAGTACGCCGGGGCTGGCCCCGCTGCGCATCGCCCAGGCCCGGCGCAGCTACCAGAACGCCGACATGGAGGGGGCCGCCGTCCTGCTGCGCCGCGCCGTCGCCCTCGCCGAACTGCACCCGCGGCCGACCGTGCTGTTCCTCGGCCTGCTGTACCTCGCCGACGCCGAACTCGCCCGCGGGGACCGGCCCGCCGCCCGGGCAGCACTGGCGCGGGCCCGCGAGGTGGTGGAGGAGGAGCCGGTGAGCGGTTACGCGGTGCGGCGGCTCGAGGAGAGCGAGGCGCGGCTGGGCCGGGCCGGCGCCCGCACCGCCGTACGCTCCGGTGTCCTCGCGGAGGAACTGACCGACCGTGAGTTGTCGATCCTGCGGGCACTGCAGGGGCCGGCCACCCAGCGGGAGATCGGAGCCGCGATGTTCCTCTCCATCAACACGGTCAAGGCGTACAACAAGAGCCTGTACCGCAAGCTCGGTGTCGCCTCCCGGCACGACGCCGTCGCTGTGGGACGCGAACTCGGCTTGATCTGACCCCACCCCGGGTGCTTCTCCCGGCGGGTGGTGCGCGGCCACCCAGGCGAAGGGTTCCCTGTCCGGATGGCCCCTCCCCGCTACGAGCTGACGATGCGCGGACCGATCTCCCGCACGGTGCTGGACGTGGTCCGAACCAGGTTCGATCATGTGTCGACACCGGACGCGGACGGCACCGTACTGGTGGTCGACAACGTCGACCAGGCGTCGGTACGCGCCCTGCTGACCCTGCTGTGGGACACCGGGCATCACGTGCTGGCCTTCGAGGAGAAGACGGTCTGAGAGGTCCCCGAACAACGTTTGCACTACCGGTAGTTGAGCTCGGCGAGTTCGGTGGCCAGCTTCCGGGGCATCGCCGTGCGGCCGAGCAGGGGAAGCACGGTGTTGCGGGCCCCACGGGCCATCGGGTTGCGCGTGGTGGCGACGCGGGTCATCCGATGGGTGAAGGCGACCACCCGCTGGGCGACGGGGCGGCGCTGCGCCTCGTAGCCGTCGAGCCGCCCGTCGGCAAAGGCCCGGCCGAGGGCGTAGCCGTCCTGGATGCCGGTGTTCATGCCCTGCCCGCCCGCCGGGCTGTGGACGTGGGCAGCGTCGCCGGCCAGCAGGAGGCGCCCCGCCCGGTAGTGGTCGGCGACCCGGTGGTGCACCCGGAACCGTGACGACCATGCGAGGTCGGTGACCGTGGCCTGGCCGGGCGCGCGTTCGTCGAGCAGCTGCTGGACGAAGTCGATGTCCGGTGTGGCGGGCGCGTCGTCCACGGTGGCGACGACCCGGTAGTGGCCACCCGGGAGCGGGGCGACGACGGTGAGGCCCACGGTGCCGAAGGTGAGCGAGACCTCGGTCGGGCCCGGGGCCCAGTCCATCACCACGTCGGCGAGGACGAAGGACTCGGCGTAGGCGCTGCCCGTGAAGCCGATGCCCGCCGCTTCGCGCACGGTGCTGTGCATGCCGTCGGCACCGACGGCGTACGCGGCGCGCAGCGTCTGGCCGGACGTCATCGTGAGTGTCACGCCGTCGTTGTCCTGGACGACGGAGGCGACCTCGTAGGGGCGGTGCACGTCGCCGCCGAGCGCGCGCAGCCGGTCCAGCAGCACGCTCTCGGTCTCGTACTGAGGGACCATGAGCGTGTACGGATGGGGCGTGGGCAGCCCGTCGAACGGAACGGTCAGCAGCCTGCGGGCGCCGTCGCGGACGGCGAACCTGTCGACCTGAACGCCTCGGGCGATCAGTTCCTCGGACGCTCCGAGCTCGTCCAGGACCTCCAGGGTGCGGGCGTGGACGACGGCGGCACGCGAGGTGTTCGCACCCTCGGCCAGCCGGTCCAGGACGACGAAGTCGATGCCGGCCGAAGCGAGTGTGACGGCGAGCGCGAGCCCGGTCGGGCCGCCGCCCACGATGGCGACCTCCGTGCGGTCAGGGAGTGCGGTGGTGTTCATGTCGCTTTTCCTCCAGGAATGCGAGTCCACAGTCGTTGGCCAACAACTGTTGGCCAACGCTCGTTGACATCATGCACACCCTCATACTGGAAAGTCAACAGCCGTTGGCCTACAGTCGTTGGCATGACGCAACCCACCGAGATCACCAGTACCGATCGGCGTTCGGATCGCACCAAGGCCGCGATCCTGCGCGCCGCACGCGAACGATTCGCAGCCCAGGGCTACGAGCGCACCACCATCCGAGCCGTGGCCTCCGACGCCGGCATCGACCCCTCGATGGTCATGCGCTACTTCGGAAACAAGGCCCAGCTCTTCGACGCGACACTCGCCATCGACCTGCGCCTGCCCGACCTCACGGGCGTTCCGGCGGACAAGCTCGCCCAAACACTGGTGCGGCACTTCCTCGAACGCTGGGAGGGCGACCCGGCCGACGACGCGCTGCTCGTCCTGATGCGGTCGGCGGTCACCAACGAACAGGCCGCCGCGCGAATGCACGAGATCTTCGCGGCGCAGGTCGCCCCGACGCTCTCCGCCGCCCTGGGCCCAGCAGTCGCCGCACAGCGCGCGGGCCTGGTCTCCGCGCAACTCCTCGGCCTCGGGCTCACCCGCTATCTGCTGCGCCTCCCGGCGGTGACCACCCTGACACCGGACGAGATCGAAAGAGGGCTGGCCCCGGCCATCCAGGCCGTGCTCGACCCCGAGTAGACCCGCTCTCTCACCGTCATCGCGCGCTACCGCATTCAGGCGCCGGCACCGCTTGGCCACCTGCTCAGCACCCTCGCCGCCATCTGATGGGCACCCATGCCAACGCACCTGTCTCCATTGAGGTCCGCAGGCGACTCGTCGAGCGATGCGTGTCCCGTCACCGCGCCCCCTCGCCGAGGAACAGGCCGGGCCGACTAGATCGTCTCCACGCAGCGAGGAGACCGACATCCGCGCCCTACCCCATGTGCGGCGAGATGTTCTGGTTCAGCCGGAACACGTTGTCGGGGTCCCAGTGCCGCTTGACCTCGGTCAGCCGGGTCCAGGCGCGGTCGTCGTAGGCGGTACGGACGCGATCGGCGCCTTCCGCGCCGAGGAAGTTGACGTACACCCCGCTGGTGTGGGGCCGGATCGCGGCCCAGAAGTCCCGGGTCCAGGCGGTCCCGTCCCGGTCGTCGGCACGGTCGGCCCAGATGCCGACGATGTTGAGGGCGAACTCGGCGTCCCGGTGGGCGAACGCGGCAGCGTCCGGGCCGGTGCGACGGACGGCGCCGCCCATATGGTGCAGGTGGACCTGGGAGAGCGGCGAGGTCATACGGGCGGCATGCTCCACCACCACGTCGATGACCGAACCGCTGAGCCCGGAGAGGTAGCCCGACTTCCAGTAGTTGCGCATGCCGCGGGGCGCGCCCGCGTCGAGCATCCTCTGCAGGGCGGCGTACGGCATCGGGCCGAGCACGTCGGCCACGGGCGGGCCGTAGCGGCGCAGAGGATCGAGGGTGCGCTCGGCGGTGCCGGGCTCGCCGACGCAGCAGGCGATCAGGGCGAGCGCGGGGCGGCCGACCAGGTCCTCGGGGACGAACGGCAGCGGCGGCCCGGTGATGATCGCCGCCATGGTGGTGATCTCGTCCGGGGCGTGTGCGCAGTAGTCGGCGTAGAAGCGCAGGACGTCGGCGGCCCGCTCGGCCGGGTGCAGCACCAGGCCGCCGAGCACCTGACTCACGGGATGCAGCCGGTAGGTGAAGGCGGTGACGACTCCGAAGTTGCCGCCTCCGCCGCGCAGCGCCCACAACAGGTCCGGGTGGGTGTGCCGGTCGGCGGTCACCTGCTGCCCGTCCGCCGTGACCAGCTCGGCCGCGATCAGGTTGTCACAGGTCAGGCCATGGCGGCGCATGAGCCAGCCGAGACCGCCGCCCAGGGTGAGACCGGCGATCCCGGTCGTGGAGACCAGACCGCCGGTGGTGGCCAGGCCATGGGCCTGGGTGGCGGTGTCGAAGGCTGCCCAGGTCAGTCCGGCGCCCGCACGGATCGTGGCGGCGCGCGGGTCGACGGCGGTGGCGGTGAGTTGGCCCAGATCGAGGACGATGCCGTTGTCGCAGGTGGCGTACCCGGCGACGTTGTGCCCGCCACCCCGCACAGCCAGCGGCAGATCGTGCTCACGGGCGTGCCGGACGACGGCAGCCACGTCGCGGGCATCGGCAGCCCGGGCGATCAGGGCCGGATAGCGGTCGATCATGCCGTTCCAGACGCGGCGCGCAGTGTCGTACGCCTCGTCGGCGGGCCGGATGAGCGGGCCCGCAAGCTCTTCAAGAATGGTGGGCGCTGACATCGTGGGCCTCCTCACGGCAGGGTTCCTGCGGCGAGCGTGCCCTGGCGCGGGTGGTGTGTCTGCGACTTCGGTCCCAGTTCCGCGGTTTTGGCGTCAGGGTGCCGGCGCCCAGGTCTGCGCCGCGAGCCGGTCCGGGTCACACAGCACCACCCGCCCGCGCTCGGTGCGGACGAGCCCCTCGTCGCGCAGATCGCGCAGGACGCGCACGGCGACCTCGCGGACGGTCCCGGCGTGTTCGGCCAGCTCCTGCTGGGAGAGCGGGGCGACAAGCGGCCCGCCCGGCCGCCCCTCCGCAGCGACATCGAGCAGGCAGCGGACCAGCCGAGCGCGCACAGAGGCGAATGTGGTGTGGCCGACGGCCTCCATGTAGGCGCAGACCCGGTCACTGACCTCGGCGAGCAGGGCGTGCGCGACGAGCACTTCGGTGCGGGCGAGGTGCTGCACCACCGGGACGGACAGGGCGAGCAGTTGCACGTCGGTGAGCGCCTGGACGTCGACCGCGTCCCCGGTGCTGAACACCGAGGCGATGCCGAGCAGCGCGCCAGGCCGGGAGTACCGGATGGTCACACGGCGCCCCTCGGCCGAGGTGATGACGCTGCGCAGCACGCCCCGCACCAGCAGCTGAGCGAGCGGTCCGGAGCCCGCGTGGTGCACCACGGTGCCGGCGGGAACGTCCAAGGTGACAGCGCCGGACAGCAGCCGGGCAACGAGGGCGGCGGGCAGCGGCGCAAGCCGGCCGGCGGCGACGGCCGCGCATACCTCCGCCGGGAGGCCGCCAGACATCCCTCCAGCACCGGCCCTCGCGCCCAGGGGTCGCCCTGCCCGGCCGGTCGTGCCCCTGTCCTCGGCAGGCCCGCCGAGCGCCCCTTCCACCTCCGGCACGGTCATCGTCGTCTCACCTCCGACCCTGCCCGCACCTGCCAGGATGCGCCAGGCGGGCCGTACCGGCCACCGCGGTATCTGAGGCATCTCGTGTGCCAACGGTACGGCTACGCCGTCGTCTCAGTCCCAGTCAGCCGCAGCAGGTGGAAGGCCGGGTGCCGCAAATCTGCCAGGTGCGCATCCAATGCTCGAACGTCCATCACATCCTGACCGAGGCACTGGTGCGCCGTTCGCTACTCCACGCGTCTTCGGGCAACAGCCACAGCGCTTTGAACAGGATCGAATGGACGAGGCGGCGTAGCCGTCGGAGGGTTGGTGCGACGACGGCACGCCGCGACCCGGCACATGGGGATGGTGGATCTGCTGGAGTGCCGGGCGCGCCGGCATGTTGGTGCAGGACGGGACCCGGCGCGCGTCGCAGATGGACCGGTCCGGCGTGCGCCGAGTACCGGTGGTGAACGGTCGGCGGAAGTCGGCCCGGACGGAGGGACACCACGATGCGCAGGATCACACGCGGCGCCGCCGCGCTCGCCACGGCCGCGACAGCAGCAGCGGGCACCGGCTCGGCGCACGCGAGCGACAGGACCGTGTACGGATGCCCGGGCGGGGCGGTGTGCATCTACCCCGAAGGGGCAGACATCCGGACGAGCTCGCCGACGGACATCTTCTACAGCTACGGCGCCCACAATCTCAGCAATCGGTTCGGCTACCACTATGTGCTCAACAACCAGTACGACAGCGCCAACGCCACCGCACAGTTGTGCGACGGCTACAACGGCGCCGACTGCACAGTCACCATCGGGCTGAACGAGTTGGGCGTCTACAACCTGACGCCGGTCAACTCGGTTGTGTTGAACCGGCCGTGACGATGCGTCAGCAGATGACACCGGCGGCGCAGCACGGCAGGGCATCCGCGAGGCGAGGCTGATCACCTTCCCGTGGCGTGCGCGGTTCGCCGGACTGCGGGTCGGGGTCATCATGGTCGAAGCGTTCTCTGCACTCGCAGAAAGCCCCTGAGTTGCCCGCGAAGAGCGGCTGAATGGCCTCATGGGTTCGAGTCAGTCGGTGTTGTCGGAGGTGGTGATCCCTGCGGGAGGCCGGTGGCATACGGTACGCAGGGCGGCTGCTGACCGCCGAGCGGCGACGGCTTCGTGAGCAGATCCGGTACGAGGCAGGTGAGCCGTCCGGCCGTGGTGAGAGGACTGCGGTGATCGCTCTCGGGCCGGTGGCCGAGGACTGCCGTGCTGTCGGAAACCCGCCGCCGGCCACCCCTCCGACCGCCTCCGGCTCGCCACAACAGTCACTTCCACCGGGTCACAAGCAGCGGGTAGGACGTGAGGCTGCGGGCTACTACCTGGTGCCGACCGTGCGCAGTGTGGCGAGCACCAGTGCCCGGGTGACGGTGACGATGTCGCTCACGCGGACCTGTTCCTGCGGACCGTGTGCGAGGCGTACGTCGCCGGGGCCGTACTGCAGCGTGGGGATGCCCGCCCCGGAGTACAGCCGCAGGTCGCTGCCGTAGGGGGCGCCTCGCTCCGCAGGTCGCGGCCCGCCGGTGACATCGGCGTGCGCGTCGGCGACCTGAGCCGCAAGCGGATGCCCGGCCGGCAGCCGTCCGCTGGCGAACTGCCCGCCGGGCCACGTCACAGTGGCGGGATGGGAGCGCAGCCAGGGGTCGGCCGCGCAGGCTTCGGCCACGCACGCCTCCAGTTCGGTGCGTGCCTGGGCCGGATCCTCGCCCAGCCGGACGCCCAGTCTTCCCTCGGCCACCAGGAGGTCGGGCACGCTGCTGGCCCAGTCGCCGGAATGGACGGTACCGACGGACAGCGGGTAGGGGATGGGGTATTCGGACATGAGCGGGTCGGCGCCGACATTGCGGCGGGCTTCCAGATGGGCGAGCGCGCGGTGGATGGGCAGGTATGCGTCGATGGCGCTCACTCCCACGTATCTGGTGCTGCCGTGGGTGGCCCGGCCGGGTACGTGGATGCGAAAGGTCAGGGCGCCGGCGTTCGCAGTCATGACGGCGCCGCTGGTCGGTTCGGTGATGATGCAGGCGTCGCCGGTGTGGCCGCGTTGGAGGGTGCCGAACGCCCCGAGTCCCCCGTCCTCCTCGCTGACCACGAAATGCGCGGACACCTGACCGCGCAACCTTGCGCCCGCCTCCCGTATCGCGGCCAGGGCGGCGAGTATCGCCACCACACCCGCCTTCATGTCGCACGCTCCTCGTGCGCGCACCACGTCCCCGGTGACCCGAGGACGGAAGGGGTCACCCTCCCAACGCGCCAGGTCCCCGGAAGGGACCACGTCGACGTGCCCCTGGAGGATCAGGGTCGGCCCGTCGCCCTGGGGCACCGTGCCGCCCACCAGGCCCCACGCCTCGGTGCGCGGGGCCTCACTGCCGGGAAAACGGGGATGATCACGTAGCTCGGGCAGGTTCATGGACCACAGGTCGACATCGAGGTCCATCCGCTTCAGATACCGGGCCAGGACGTGCTGAACCTCGGACTCCGCGGCGCTCCCCGTGACGCTCGGAACCGCGAGAAGTTCCAGCAGCAGCCGGGCGATGGCTGCCTCGTCCACCGCGGAGAGGGCCGAGGCTTCCACATCGCTCAGGCTTGCTGTCATCTCAACACTGCTCCCAGCACGTGACATCAGGACAAGCCGGAGACTATGTTCGACGGACAACGCAAGCAATCGCCATTTACTGCTGCCGACTGTTGATTTCTTGCAATGTCAGCGGACCCATGACCATTTCTTGCGCTGGACCGCAGGTTCTGACGTCTGGAGTGAGGACATGGACGCCATCGATCAAGCGATCATCCGGTACGTGCTGCACGACGCGCGGGCCACATACGCCCAGATCGGCAAGGCGTCCGGGCTGTCCGCGCCCGCCGCCAAGCGGCGTCTCGACCGCCTCGTGGCCACCGGAGCGATCCGCGGTTTCACCGCGCCTCGATCCTCAGGCGTTGGCCTGGCATACCGAGGCTTTCGTCGAGGTCTACTGCACCGGCAATCCCACCCCCGCCGAACTGCGCCAAGCCTTGGAGGCCATCCCCGAGGTCGTCGAAGCCTGTACCGTCTCGGGCGCCGCCGACGCAGTCGTCCACATGCTCGCCAGAGACATCCCCCACCTGGAACAGGCCATCCAACGCGTGCGTGCCACCGCTCCTGTGGAACGGACCGAGAGCGCCATCGTGCTCTCCCGGCTGTTGAACCGGCCTCGCGTGTGATCGACACCGTGGCACCACCGCGAGTGCCGAGGCCGGCGTCCGCCGCCCTCGGGCCGACGCACCAGACCGGTGGTCGCCTCCGCGGTGCTGGCCGGCGATCCGTGCCGTAACAGCGACAGACACCCTCGACCGGAGTCAAGTCCGGTGCAAAGCAGGACAGTTGGATGACAGGAAGCCAGTCGTTTGCGGCCGCGTACTCACGCATCCTGGCTGTACGACGAGTATCGAAATTGCCCCAGATCAGCACGGTAGGTGCCTGGAGGTGGATGCGAGCCCGGACGACCAGGTCGCGATAGTCCCTCCGGGCGAAGGTGCCGCGTCCCTTGCCTTTGTGTTTGTGGTGGCCGCTGCAGGAGATGGGACGCAGCCTGATGCGGGGAGCGCCCGTGGGCTGCGCATCGACGAACTCGTCGAGTGCACGGAGCGTCAGAACGCGCTGGGAGGAGGTCCCTGAACCAGCGCGGGTGACCTGGCCGTCAGTCGGGTGCCACTTCCGAGATCAGCCCCCGAACGCGGGTCTCGATCGCGTCGCGGATGGGGCGTACGGCATCAACGCCCTGCCCGGCCGGGTCATCGAGCTGCCAGTCGAGGTACCGCTTGCCGGGGAAGACAGGGCAGGCGTCGCCGCACCCCATGGTGATGACGACGTCGGATGCCTCCACGGTCTCCACCCTGAGTATCTTCGGCGTCTCGGCGGAGATGTCGATGCCGACCTCGCTCATCGCTTCGACCACGGCCGGATTGACGGCGTCCGCGGGAGCCGAGCCCGCGGAGCGCACCTCGACGCGGTCGCCCGCAAGGTGAGCGAGGAACGCGGCGGCCATCTGGGAGCGGCCGGCGTTGTGGACGCAGACGAACAACACCGACGGACGCGGCGCGGTGGAAGAGCTCATGAACAGGGGCTTTCTCGGGAAAACGGATCGGTCAGGAGGCGGCGGGTTCCGGCACCGTGCAGGACGACGACCTCGTCCGGGCAGGGAACAGGGCGGCCGTGGACCACGACGGTGACGCGGCGGCCGAGCGGTGTGTTCACGCGGTGACTCCGGCCGGCTGCGTGGTGGCCAGGAACGCGGCGAGCTTGTCCAGGACGCCGGGCAGCACCCAGTAGTAGACCCAGGTCCCGCGGCGCTCGCAGTCGATCAGGCCGGCCTGGCGCAGCAGCTTGAGATGATGCGAGATCGTCGGCTGGGACAGGTCGAAGGCCGGAGTCAGCTCGCACACGCACACCTCCCCGCCCACTCCGCGTGAGGCGATCATCGACATCAGGCGCAGCCGCACCGGGTCGCCCAGGGCCTTGAAGACTTTCGCCAGATCCGCCGCCTGGTTCTCGTCGAGCGGCGCGGCGGACAGGCCCGGGCAGCAGACGGCGTCCTGCCCGATCACCTCAAGCTCTTGTTTCGGCATACCTCTATATTGACATTCTTCGATTCAAGGCGCAAGGTTGCATCAACGAACGTCAATACAGGCCGTTCCGGGCTTCCCTTGCTGAGCCCGACACCGGGGAGTGAGACATGAGCGAGCAGACCACCACCGACCTGCGCGAAACCGTACGCCGGCGGTACGCCGCGGCAGCCGTGAAGGTCACCGAGGGTTCCGCCGCCTGTTGCGGGCCCGAGCCGGCCGAGGTCGACCAGAACTTCGGCTCCGCCCTGTACGCCGCCGACGAGCGCGACGCCCTGCCCGCCGAGGCCGTCGCCGCCTCCCTCGGCTGCGGCAACCCCGCCGCCGTCGCCGAACTACGCGAGGGCGAGCGCGTCCTCGACCTGGGCTCCGGCGGCGGCATCGACGTCCTGCTCTCCGCCCGCCGCGTCGGCCCGACCGGCAGGGCGTACGGAGTGGACATGACGGACGAGATGCTCGCCCTGGCCCTCGCCAACGCGGCGAAGGCCGGCGCGACGAACGTCGAGTTCCTCAAGGGCACCATCGAAGCCGTCCCGCTGCCCGCGAACACCATCGACGTCGTCATCTCCAACTGCGTGATCAACCTGTCCACCGACAAGCCCGCCGTGTTCGCCGAGGCTTTCCGCGTACTGAGGCCCGGCGGCCGGATCGGCGTCTCCGACGTCGTCGCCGACGACACCCTTACCACCGAACAACGGGCCGAGCGCGGCGACTACGTCGGCTGCATCGCCGGCGCTCTCTCCTTCGCCGAATACCGCGCAGGTCTGGAGGCGGCCGGCTTCACGGACATCGAAATCACCCCGACCCACCCGGTCGCCGACGGCATGCACTCCGCCATCGTCCGCGCCACCAAGCCCGCCACCGGGCCGGACGCCTCCGCGGCGAACGATTCCTGTTGCGGCGTCACCTCCTGCTGCACCCCAGCCGAGCTGGCAACCGACCCGTCCATCACCGCGAGCGAGGCCAAGAGCACCGCTGGGTGCGCCTGCCAAGACTGACGATGGCGCTCAGGGAAGGCGCCGCCGGACGGCTTGCCCCGGAGAACCCGCTGCACGAGCGGTGCATGATCCCCGTAACGCGGCAGCGGGGGCGCGACCGACCGCTTCACCAACACCCGGCCTTGAGCACTGTCCGCCCTCCGTGCTCGCCGGCACTGCGTACTTCAGGTCAGGAGCTCGGGACTGCCGTCCGGGGGCGAGCTGGCCAGGGCTGTCAGCGTCGGCAGCAGGGCCGCCAGCGCGGGGACCAGCTCTTCGAGGTCGGTGATCCGCGGCAGCGGGTAGGCGTCGGCGGAGTCGCCGTCGCACCCGACATGCAAGCCCAGGGCCTGGCTCGGCTCGTCGTCACAGCTGCCCTGCAGCACGCCCGCACGATGGGCCCTCAGCACGCAGTCCTGTTCTGCCTACCTCCCCTCGTGCCGCTCTACCAGCGCCTCGGATGGCACCCGCTCGACAAGGACGTACTCGTCGAACAACCCGAAGGCCGACTGGCGACCATGCCGCTGCGAACCCTGGTGACGCCCCTGCGCGACGACGTCCCGTGGCCCTCAGGACCAGTGCGGCTGTTCTCGCTCCCCATGTGACGGGCCCCTGACGGAATCGCCGAGGGCGACGGCGTCCTCCCGCGTGGGCTTGCCTGCATCCCTGCGGCCCCAGGTACATCACGCGGGCCACCACGGCCGCCGGCGGCAGCCGAGGATGTGTACCAGCGCGGCAGCGTGAGCGTAAGGGCCGTCGCAGACGGCAGTTTCCAGCAGTTCGGCCCGGTGACACGCAGCGGACGCGGGCACCCCGCAAGCGTCAAAAGGGGGATCCGCCGCGCACGCGATCTCCGCGCTCCGTGGCCCGCGCGACAGAAGTAAGCGATTCCCTGAACACGCGCACGGACTGGCGTTAACCTCGTCTTCCACTCGCGTGAACTGACGTACGTCGAACGTGACTTCGGGAGATTTCTTGTCAGGAGAGCGGCCGGTGCCGGCGGACGATGGGGCTGCCGCGCTGCGGCAGACCGGTGCCTCTCCACTGCGGGTCGGCGACCCAAGGCGCGTCGGCCCCTATGCGCCGATGGCGCTGCTCGGCAGTGGTGGCATGGGAAGGGTCTTTCTGGCCCGTCCCACGGACGAAAGCCCCGGTCTGGTCGCGGTGAAGGTGATCAGGCCGGAATACTCGGAGGACCCCAGGTTCCGGCGCCGGTTCGAGCGGGAGGCTGCGGTGCACGCCCGCCTTCGTACACCGCACGCTGCACGGCTGTCCGGCACCGGCTTCGACGACGAACTGCTGTGGATGGCCACCGAGTATCTCCCCGGCTTCGATCTGGCCGAAGCCGTACAGGAGGGGGGCACCCTGGAGCCGGCCGCGGTCTGGCGGCTGGTGGCAGAGCTGGGGCAGGCACTCGCAGATCTCACCGTCGAGGGAATCGTCCACCGGGACCTGAAGCCGTCCAACGTACTGCTGTCCGTCCGGGGTGCGCACGTGATCGACTTCGGCATTGCGAAGGCCGCAGACGCGAGTGCGATCACCGGCACCGGAAACCGGGTGGGGACTCCCGCCTACATGTCGCCCGAGCATCTGAGGGAGGGACTGTCCGACACGGCGTCGGATGTGTTCTCGCTGGCCGGGACGCTGGTCTACGCGGCAACGGGGCAGGCGCCGTTCGGCGACGGGACCGGCGTCGACGTGATGCACCGGGTGGCCTTCGAGGACCCCCGTCCCGAGGTGATCGCTCAGATCTCGACGGCGGACGCGGAGCTCGGTTCACTGCTGACCGCGTGCCTGGCCAAGGAGCCCGAGCTGCGGCCCACCCCACAGGAGCTCATCGGGGCGGCCGAAGCGCGCGCCGTCCTGTCCACCTGGCCGGAGCCACTGGGCGGCAAGGTGCTGGCCCGACAGCGGGCGTACGAAGCGCTGTACCGCATGCCTGTCGCACGCATGACCCCTTCGGCGTCTCCCGGTGGCCTGCCGCCGGTCGCGCCCGCGCAGACGCCTGAACATGCTCCAGCTGTCGTGGAGCCCCCACTCGTGGCCGCAGACGGCCCGACGACAGTCCCTGCCCAGGCCCGGAGAAAGCCGTGGCTGATCACCATCGCCGGCATCTCGGCCTGCGCCATTGTTGCGGTTGCCTTACTGCTCACACGCCAGAGCCCTCCCGCCACCGACTCCGCGAAAGGCGGTGCAACAAAGACCGTCGGCACCGCGCCCCGGGGCGACTCCAGTGCTCACGTGCCCCACAGCACGAACGGACAGGCCCTCCCGGACGTCGACGGCGCCGCAGCCGAAGAGCGCGAGAGCACGACCGGCTCCGCCCTGCGGCCCAGCGCTTCAGGATCAGCCGACGACCAGCACCACGACGCCTCTGCCCCGGCTACCACGCCGGACACCTCCCTCTCCCCCGCCCCGTCCGCCTACAGCCCGTCCTCCGCAGCCGACACCACTCCATGGCTCTCCGAGTGCCCGTACTACTCCGGCAACGGACGCACACGCCTCGGGGACAGCGGCAAACGTGTACAGCAGGTGCAGTGCATGCTCACCAAGCGCGGATACAGTGTGGGAAGCACCGGCGTGAACGGCGAGTTCGGACCCGACACGGAAACCGCAGTCCGGACCTTCCAGTCCGACCGGGGGCTGAGCGCCGACGGTGTCGTGGCACACGACACATGGAGCGCCCTGCGCAACACAACGTGACGTTCCGGCAGAGCACTCCCAGAATCGTCGCACCGGCATACGCGGCACGCGAACACGCTTTCACACACGCTCAGCTTTTTGCTCTCCCCTCCGAGCCTTCATTTCAACAGGGCAGCCGTGAACGTCTCCCGGTGGGCCCCCAGCCACTCCTGAATGCGATCCCAGCGCTCCCAACCACCGCGCTCGGACAGCGCCTGGGTATAGACGGGGTCACCGTCGGCCACCCGGCCGGCGACGAAGGCCCGGCAGGAGGCCGTGGCCTCCTGGGTCACGCCGGGCAGTTCAGCACGCTCCTTGAGGGAGAGACCATAGCCGTCGGCGAGGATCCGCAGTCGCCGCGGGGCGTCCAGCCCCGCGGGATAGAAAGCCGCCGCCGAGGTGGCATCGAGCAGGGGAACCCAGTAGCGGGCGGTCATGGCAACGTCCCATACGGCCCGACCGGGAGCCGCCAGGTCGAAATCGATCAGCGCTGCGGCATGGCCGTCGCGGAAGACGACGTTTTCCGGGCACACATCGTTGTGGCAGAGCATCGTTCCTCCCGCCGGATCGGCCAGCGACCGGGGCCACTCAGCGGATGCGTCAACGGCGATGCTCGCGCTGGCGTCGTGCAGGCGTCGCAGCAGGCTGCCCACCGACCTCAACCCGGTTTCGGTCATCGCCCAGCCGGGATACGGCGGCAGAGCAACATCGCCCGGGATGAAGGTCAGCTCTTCTCGGCCGTCGGCGGTGAGACGGACCGGCCTGGGAGCCGCGTCGAACCCCTGCTCCTCGAGCGCGAGGAGATGGGCGTGCAGGGCGCGCGCGGTGCGCGGCGCCGGGCGTTCCACCAGGGCACCGCGGCGGAAGACCGCACCCGCGTTCAGCAGGCCACCTGCCAGAGCCTCGCCCTCTGCCGTCCCGCCCTCAGCCGTCATGTCGATCACGCTACCGTCAGGTCGGCCAGGTGTGGGACGGTCCCGTCATACGCTTCGGACCAGCGCCGCATCAGGCATCGTTCGTCCGCTCTCGCAGCCGGAAATCGCGCTGCTGAGGATGGCATTTGCGGCGTAGCCTGCGCGGCTGTGGACAGAGAACGCAGCGCTCGGCAGCTTGGGCTGATCAGCGAGACGCTGGAGATCGCGAAGGCTCTCGGTGCGCAGGTATGGCTCCGCGGGGGTCGGGCCATGGACTTCTTCATCGGCGAGGTCACGCGTGACCATGGGGACATCGACTGGTTCGCCTGGGCGAAGGACGCCTCCGCTCTGACCACCGGCCTGCTGCGTGCCGGCTATGAACCTCTGTCCGGGCCACCTGTCGACCAGCGACTCGATTTCCGCAAGCAGGGCGTGAAGAGCAGCTTCGCTCTCCTGGCCAAGGACCGGTTCGGGCCCGTTGTGGTCGCCGGAAGCCCGTGGGCCGGGGAAGTGTGCCGGAGGGCATGCTCGATGCTTCCTCCGGCCGCGTGGGAGCACAGCGGTACGCCATCATCAGTCCCCGCGCCCAGATCGAGATCAAGCAGATGATGCCCGTCTGGGTCCCGGGACGGCCCCGCCGCAAGAAGGACACCGAGGACATCACCCGGCCGGAGGCGGCCTTGCGCGAGCAAGACACCAGCCCAGCATGAGGACTTGAAGACGCGCAACCCCTACCGTCTGCGCGTGGCAGAGCGGGTGCGCTGACGCGAGATCGAGGACGACGAGGCCGACGGCTGCTGAAAGATCATGCGCCGCGGCTCCGGCTCGCCAGTGACCTGACGGAGCGCAGACGGTACTGCTGTCCGCACAGGACCTGCCGACGACGAAGATCGCCGAAGCGACCTTCAGCAGCACGGACAGGGCCCGGGACGTCATCCACCACTGGGCAGCATGATCTGACGCGACATGGCCAAAAGGCCGCAAAGGGGGTGCCCGCGGGAGCGACTCGGCCGACCCGACCTCCGGGGCTCACCGCTCAGCCCGCACGCCGACTCACGACACCACGCACCACGGGCATCCTGAGCGGTGCCTCCAGCCGTGGACGCCAACCCTCGAAAGCGGCCGGTACGGTGCCAACCACCTTCCTTCCGCACTGAGTTCGGGACATCATGCGACTTCTTCTCACGTCTGCCGGCATCACCAACCCGACCATCCATAACGCGCTGGTGGACCTTCTGGGCCAACCGATCGCGCGGTCCAACGCGCTGTGCATCCCCACAGCGGGCTACGGCAGCTCCTACGGACCGGCCGGGCCATGGCACTTTTTGCGTGGGGCCGATATGGGGTGGAAGTCCGTGGGAGTACTGGAACTCACCGCGCTGCAGAGCATCGACACGCAACGCTGGATCCAGTGGGTGCAAGACGCCGATGTCCTGCTGGTCAACGGCGGCGACACCCTCTACCTGAGCCACTGGATGCGGCAGTCCGGACTGGCCGACCTCCTGCCATCACTGACCGAGATGGTCTACGTGGGATTCAGCGCCGGAAGCCTGGTGCTGACCCCCCGCATCGGGCAGCGCTTCACCGACTGGACACCACCCACTGGTGACCTCCGCACACTCGGGCTGGTCGACTTTTCGATCTTCCCGCACCTGAGCCGCCCCGACATGCCCGAAAACACCATCACCGACGCACGGCGATGGGCCGCTCAGATCGCAGGCCCCGCCTACGCAATCGACGACGACACCGCCATCAAAGTCACCGACAGCAGGGTGGAAGTCGTCTCCGAGGGACACTGGAAGCTCTTCACTCCCGCCCCATGAACCCCGACAACCCTCCCCTCCCTCCACGACGCGCGGCTCCGGCGACGGGCAAGGAAGTCCGCAACGATCAGACCGAAGAACACCGTTGCGAGTGACCTGCATCGGATGTCTGATGAACCAGCCACCGATCCAAGGAGGGAACGTGAGGACGTCGCTGCCCACCCCGTCGTTGCACACCACTCGCCTTCGACTGCGTGCCTTCGACGACGCGGATGTGGACAGCCTCTTCGCACTGCACAGCAGCGCCTACGTGCTGCGCTACTGGGACGCGCCGCCGTGGAGCGAGCGCGTGCGCGCCGAGAGGTTCATCACGGCTTGCCGGCAGATGGCACAGGAGGGCACCGGGGCGCGGCTGGCCGTAGAGCGTGAGTCCGACGGGGCGTTCATCGGCTGGTGCAGCCTGACCAGGTGGAATCCGGACTACCGCAGCGCAGCGCTCGGTTACTGCTTCCACGATGCAGCGTGGGGCCACGGCTACGCGACCGAGGCCGCACATGCCCTGCTGCGGTGGGCATACCACACACTGGACCTCAACCGCGTCCAAGCCGAGACCGATACACGCAACCTGGCTTCTGCCCGCGTACTGGAAAAGCTCGGCTTCGTGCGCGAAGGGACGCTGCGGGAAGACTGCATCGTCAACGGCGAGGTCTCCGACTCGTGGGTCTACGGGCTGATCAGGCGGGAGTGGCAGCCGTCGTCCGAGCCGACTGTGACCCAGTGAATACCCTCGCTCGCCATCTGGGCAAAGGCTTGTCCCGCAAACTGCCTGCTCAGGGCCTGATGGCATGATCGGGGCGTGATCAGTGAACCCCGCCGTCCCGGCGCGAAGAGGTATGTCCTGTTTGATGTCGATGGCACATTGATCGATGCCGTGGACAATCAGCGCCTGGTCTGGCGCACGTGGGCAGAGCGGTACGGACTGGACCCCGATGAGGTGTACCGAGTGGCGCTGCGGACGAGGCCGACGGAGACGTTCGCGCAGGTCGCCCCGGACCGGGACCCCCAGGAGTGCCTGGCCGCACTCCATGAGCTGGAGGACGAGGACGTCCGGGCCGGCTCATATACGGCCTTCGATGGCGCCTCGGAACTGCTGAACACTTTGGAGCCCGGGGCCTGGGCGCTCGTGACCTCGAACTACGAGCACCGGGTGCGTGGACGTTTCGTACGAACTGGTTTGCCGGTCCCGAAGGTTGTCGTGGATGCGGCCGCCGTGGCTGACGGCAAACCGTCGCCGGTGCCGTATCTGCAGGGGGCCGCGCGACTCGGTGCCGAGCCGGAAGACTGCCTGGTCATCGAGGACGCCCCCTCCGGGGTGCAGTCCGGTCTGCGCGCCGGGATGACGGTGTGGGGCGTCAACGCCCCCACGGCAGTCGAAGGCGTGCATCGCCACTTCGGCAGTCTGCGCGAAGCGGTCCGAGACATCCTCGCATTCGCGTCCGGAGCCCATCCTGACCGGATGGAGGGCTCAATCACAGTGGAATGATCTTGCTGCGGCTGTTGTGATCACGGCGTCGGAGCCGTCCAGGACAACCCCGTAGCCCGCGCTGCTTCGGCAAGTTGATGACCGTGGTGCGGCGCAAGGTTCCGGACGAGCCGCGGCGCGGCGGCCCTGGAGCCTGCCGCCGGAAGACCGGGTGCTGCTGGTCGCGGCCTACTGGCGCATGAACTTGACGCTACGCCAACTCGCCCCGCTCTTCGGCCACTCGAAGTCCTCCACCGACCGGATCTGCGTCCGACCCTGCCGATACCGGCGATACGGCCCGTGACCCGGACTCGGCGATCACGGTGGAGGGGATGCCGGCGTGCGTGGCCCGGCAAGCGGCGAGACCGGTCAGGATTCGAGAAGCCCCGGCCACTGCCCAGCCTCTAGCGTGATGGACATGGCAACCACCACTTCCACCGCAGACCACGCGGTCCTCGCGTCCGTCACCCTTGAGGTGGCCGACCTCGAGGCCGCCCGCCGCTTCTATGACGCCTTCGGCGTGGACACGTACATACGCCTGCGGCCGTCCGACGCGCACTCGACTGGTTTTCGCGGCTTCACCCTGGCGCTCACGGTGTCCGGGCCGGCCACTGTCGACGGCTTCGTCGCCACCGCCGTGGACGCCGGTGCCGCGCTGCTGAAGCCCGCCACGAAGTCGCTGTGGGGTTACGGCGGCGTCGTCCAGGCCCCGGACGGGACGATCTGGAAGATCGCGACCTCAGCGAAGAAGGACACCAGCCCCGCCACCCGCGAGATCGACGAGGTCGTCCTGCTGCTCGGTGTCGAGGACGTGAAGGCCACCAGGCAGTTCTACGTGGGCCGAGGCCTGACCGTGGCCAAGAGCTTCGGCGGCAAGTACGCCGAGTTCGCCCCCGATCAGTCCAGCCCCGTCAAACTGGCCCTGTACAAGCGCCGCGCGCTGGCCAAGGACCTCGGCGTCCCCGCCGACGGCACCGGCTCGCACCGCATCGCCCTCGGCAGCACCGCCGACGCCTTCACCGACCCGGACGGCTTCGCCTGGGAGGCGGCCGCGCCGCCCGCTCCCACGCCCTCCTGACTTCCGATCCTGTAGTTCCGCACCGCCGTGTCTCACCTTGTACGAGAGGAAACCTGCTAAGCCGTCCACGAAGTCGCCCGCAGAGAACTCCGGCACGACCGCCGAGAAGTACGACGGATTCACCGCCGAGGAGCGGGCCGCGATGAAGGAGCATGCACGCGAGCAGAAGAACGCGGCGGCGGCAGCGGAGCAGGACGTGCTCGCGAAGATCGCCGAGATGCCGGAAGCGGACCGGGTCCTCGCCGAGCGGATCCACGAGATCGTCAGGACCGCCGCTCCCGACCTCGCGCCCAAACTCTGGTACGGGATGCCCGCGTACGCCAGGGACGGCAAGGTCGTCTGCCACTTCCAGAGCGCGGAGAAGTTCAAGTCGCGGTACGCCACCCTCGGTTTCAGCGACCAGGCGGCACTCGACGAGGGCGCCAGGTGGCCGACCGCCTACGCCCTGAAGGAGCTGACCGCGGCCGACGAACAGCTGATCAGCGCACTCGTGAAGAAGGCAGTGAACTGAGGCCGACCGAAAGGGTCCGGCGGCAAGAGTGACCGAGCGGTGGATGACGTTCATGCCGCAGGCGAGGCTGTGCGAGCCGTCCGTGGACGAGCTGGACGCGACCCTGGCGCTGGACGCCGCCGGCGCGACCAGCCCCGGCCAGGGGTACTGCGCGTCCTGCTCCGGGATGCCGGCCTGACTTCGAGCGCGCGCGGAACGAACGGCTTGTGGAGCACCGCGCGGGCGCCGGCGAGGACCTCCCCGCCCATCACCTACTGCTGCACGCCGTACGTCAACGCCGGGGCGCGCGTGCCGCACACGGTTCTGTTACGCGCCCGAGGGCAGGCCGGGTCGGCCCGCCCCCACATCGGGCGCAGAGCCGGCTCAGTTCGCTGTGCGTCGCTCGAACGCGCGTGCCGCCTTGCGGCGGCGCGGGTCGAAGGCGTCGGTCGCGCCCGCGCCGTGGTTGCCGGGGCCCGTCTGCCAGCCCTGGACCTTGCGGGCCACGCCCTTGAGGCGGGGGTGGCCGGGGCGGAGCGTGAGTTCGAAGTGGGATTCCTTGGGTGTCGCGAAGTCGCCGCCCCAGGCCACTGTGCCGTCGAGCTCGGTGAGGATGTCGCGGATGACCACCAGTTCGTTCGGGTAGAAGTTGCCCTTCGAACCGCTGGGGTAACAGAGCGGGCGGATCGCCAGGGCACTGCCCGACAGGTAGTTCGATTCGTAGGGCTGCGCCACGCCCGCGTCGGTCGTCCAGCCCTGCACGTCCCCCGCTCTCAGGGAGTCGATCTCGTAGTGGAAGCGGCGTGCGACATGGAGGAGGATCACCGAGGCGTCGCCCTCCGCCAGGCGCACCTTCTGGCTGCTGCCCTCGATACGGTGGCTGGGGGCCTGCGCGAGGACGGGCCAGCCGTTGCGGGACTTGCTTTCCTTCCAGGCATGCGGCTCAGCCCTCTTGCCCGTGGCGCCCACAGCCGTACCCGCACCACCGACGTTGATGAGCGCCGCGGTGGCGGCGGCCGAGGACGTGGCGCCCATGAAGCGTCGGCGTGACAGACCAGTCAAGGTCATGACTGGTGCTCCTTTCTCGCAGGTTGGGAAAGTCTGATGGCGTGTGCGGTCACGAACCCAAGAAGGACCGCAGCGGCGGCCAGTGCGACGACTCCGCACACCACGATCGTCGGGTTGACCCAGGCGGGGACCAGGTCCGCGTGCGCGTTGCACATGTCGTGCAGCGGGAAGATCTTGTCGAATTCGGCGGCATGAGCACGCCGGTACGCCTCGTCGTAGCGCTCATGGTGGACGAAGAGACAGGTCTTGCGGGTGTCCAGGCCGGTGGCGAACAGGCCTCGCATCCATGCGGCGACGCCGGCGAAGAGCGCGACGGAGCACAGGCGCGTCCACCACATGGGCCGCCGCCACGAGCCGTCCCGTACGCCGGTGACGAGGCGGAACACGTTCCACGCGTTCCACACCAGCCATGCGCCGAGTACGGCGATGACCGCGAGGAGTCCTAGTGCCTTCATGCCCTCATGCCCTCATGCCCTCATGCCTTCTGCCTGGCTCTGTGCTGCGTTCAGCTTCTTCCGCGGGCGCGCGCCGCCTTCAGATAGCGCGCGTGGTTCTCCTTGTACACGGACAGCTTCCGCTTCTCCGTTCCCATGCGGGCGAGCAGTGCGTCGACGAAGCCCTGCTCGAAGTTCCTGAGCTTGTCGTAGCCGCCCGGCAGGTTCTGGTAGTCGGACGGAAGCGCCGCCCCCGCGCCGGTGATGAGGTACGCCTGGGCGACCGAGAGGGTCCCGTCGAGCGCGGTGAGGGCGTTGTGGGCGGAGTCCTTGCAGTCCGAGGCGCTGCCCCAGCGCCCCGTGAAGTAGTCGTTGAAGCGGGTCAGGCCGCCGCTGCCGTTGTAGTGGTCCTTCACGGCGTCGACGATGTTCTTGCCGCCGAGCACCGCCCTGGCGAGCAGATAGCCGTCCGCGTCCTCGACGAGGTCGTCGAAGCCGAAGGACGAGGCGACGCCGGGCACGCCGAGCTTGTCGTGGGCGAACTTCAGCGGGTCCGCGTACTGCTGCTCGGAGTTGCGCCAGTCGGCCCAGAAGGTCATCAGGTCACCGGCCCAGCCACCGACGTCGCCGCCGTTCGCGGACTTCTTGTTGTCCGGCTGGTTCGTCAACAGGTGGGCGTTGGCCGTGGCCATCATGTGCTCGGAGCCGAGCTGGTAGCCCGTGAACGGGTCGGTGAACGATCCCTTGATGCTCATGCCGTGGTTGTCGCAGTAGTCGACGAAGCCGGAGTCGTACGACCCGATCAGGTACCACCAGCCGAGCTTGTTGGCCGTGCCCCGGTTGCCGTAGGCGTAGTGGCGGATGTACTCCATGACCAGCCGGCTGCGCTTCTGACCGGTGGCACCGTACGAGCCGGCGAGGTCGTACAGCTTCTGTATGTACACGATGAAGTCATCGGCCGGTCCGCCCTTGTCATTGACCGACGACACTCCGCGGTCGAGCCCGGAGACGACGTCGCGGTCCAGGTCGAAGGTGTCGCTGCCGTTGGTGACCTTGAATTCCTTGATCTGGTTGAAGGACCAGTTCCGGGGGATCGGGAAGCCGAGGTTGCCGGAGAAGCCCCACGACATGCCGGAGACGAAGGAGAAGCGCGCGAACGTCTTGTTGCTGACGATCGTGCAGACGTTGCGTGAGCCGTACACGCCGTGCGTGTACTTCTTGCCCTGGCTGGCCAGGGCAGCCTGCACGCCCTGGAAGTAGGGCACGACCGCGCTCTCGATCTCCTCGCCCGTGGCGTCGTAGTCGACGGCGAAGTAGATGGTGGTGCCCCGGTTGAAGCCGTAGTCGGAGGCGTGCTTGTGGGCGTTGAGCCCGTGCTGGTAGCCGTTGGTGTACGTGAAGTCGGACAGCTGACGGGCGTTGTCCTGGTAGATCGGGAACACCTGCAGGCCGGCGGCGAAGACGGTGTCGAGCTCGCCCGGCTTGATCTCCTTGTCGAGCGTGGAGTTCGGCGGGTCGTAGATGTAGCGGCCCACGTAGCGATAGCCGTTGGCGTACAGCCACTTGGCGCGCGAGGCGGTGATCTCGAAGCGCGTGTCCGAACCGGCCGCCGGGCGGTCCGGGTCCCCCATCGAGACGAGGAGCTGCGCCCAGGTCTCGTAATCGCCCTGGCCGTTGACCGTCAGCTTGTTGAACTGCTGGAAGACCGTGACCCATTCGGCGAGGCCCGAGTCGAAGCTGGACCGCCAGGTGGTGGTGACCGGGTTGTCGTTGCCGTCGTACGTCGGCGAGTTGAACAGGCACGCGGCGGAGAAGAGCTGGACGAAAACGCCGGAGGCGCCCTGGGTGAGAGTGTGGTTCTGCAGGCCCGACTGAGTCGCGGGGCCGAAGTTGCCGTTCGGCGAGGCGATGCCCAGCTCGTACTGGAGGGCGATCATCAGCGCCTTCTGGACGTCGCGCGAGTAGATGCCGTCGCACGGCCCGATGTAGTAGGCGCTGCGGTCCCAGTAGCGGCCGTTGAGCCACTGCTGGATCGAGCGGATGCCGTCGGTGCCGCCGGCCACGACCACGTAGGCGTCCATGTTGAGGATGGCCTTGGCTGTCTTGGCGTTGATCACGCCGTCGCCGCCGATGCCCATGTCGCCGCGGAGCTTGGCGACGGCGTCGCGGGTGACGCCGGTGAACCAGCCCTCGCTGCCCGGCTCGACCGCCCAGTAGCCCTTGCACCACAGTCCGTACTGGAGGATGGCGACGATGTTGCGGTTCTTGTCCCAGTTGAAACCGATGTTGCCGAGGGCGTCGAACTTGGCGTAGGTGCCCGGGCCGAACGAAGCGACGACCGGGCTGACGCCCAGCTCGTGCTGGAGGCCCATGATGAGGGAGTACATGGTCCCCCAGCCGGTGTGGCCGTCCTCAGGGCAGGCGACGTAACCGGTGACGCCCTTGTAGGTGGAGTTCACCCACTTCTGGGCTCTGAGCACTTGTTCGTCTGCCACGTTGTGTCCTCTCGTGCGGGTACGCGGATGAGTGAGGTGGTGGTGCGTCAGGAAGGGTGCAAACCGGCGAGCAGGCCGGTGGAGAGATGGTGAAATGCCTGGCGCCGGCTCCAAGGGCGCGTCAGAGCACGAACTCAGCAATCCGTTCCATGACGGCGCTCAGGGTGGCGTTGGCGAGGCCGCAAGGACCGGAGGTAGCAGCGAGTGCAGATCCGCGGCGGATGAAGCAGGCCGCCGCCACAATCACCGACAACTGGCTGCGGTGGACGGCACCAGATATTCAGCCTGATTTCGCCCGGGCAGCGGTCTGCTTGACGTACTCGGCCCTGGCGTTGAATTCTTTGAGACGGCTCGCGAACTTGCCGTGCTGAATGGTGGACTCGGCATTCCGGTATGCGCCGTTCTCCGGAATGCGTCTCTTCGATACGGCACGCTTCGAATGCACAGGACCCCCCTGAGGATGAGCTCGGAGTACGGGAGCCGCCCCGTAGCCGGTCGCGCTGTGGCCGTCGAACATGTGGTGGTCTGAGCCACTGCTCGGGGCATGATCACCCTAATCGAACATGCACACGCCAGGTTCCGCGTAGTGGAACACGGCCAGAAAACGCTTCTGTTCACCTCGTGGCCGGAATGATGCTCCACCAGTTCACGGAACGCCTCATACAGCGATCACGGATGGACGTGAGGTGAGGTGCCACTGGTTGGATTGGCCGGTTCTTGCCGCATGGGTTGGCCAACCTCGCACGCCAGTGTCCGGTGCAAGACGATGGCCACGCTCGCCGGTGTCCCTGGTGGTTCCGTCCTCGGCACGGTGCTCGGTTGGCGGGCCACGTTCTGGGCTGTCGCCGCTCTCTGCCTGCCTGCAGCTCTCGGCATCCTGAAGGGAGTCCCAGCAGGACGTGATGAGGACGAGGACGAGGCGACTGACAGGCCAGCCTTGCGAGCAGAGCTCGCCCAGCTCACCAGGCCGCGGTTGATCCTGGTGATGCTGCTCGGCGCGCTGGTGAACGCGGCAACGTTCGGAAGCCTCACCTTCCTCGCCCCCGTGGTGACCGGCAGTGCCGGGCTAGGCCAGTTGTGGGTCTCTGTCGCTCTGGTGCTCTGCGGTGCCGGATCCTTCGTCGGCGTCACCGTCGCCGACCGACTGTCCGACACGCGTCCGCGTCTATCATCGCGGTCGCCGGGCCGTTGCTGCTCATCGGCTGGCGGCCCCTGGCCGTGCCGGCCGACGAGCCGGTCGCCTTGTTCGTCCTGTTGTTCGCGCAGGGGGCACTGTCGTTCAGGCCGGGCAGCACGCTGATTAGACGCGTCCTCTGCGAGCCTGCGGGAGCCCTCACAATGGCCGGCTGTATGCGACTGCGGTGCTCAACCTGGGCGCCGCAGTCGGCCCCGTCCGCTGCGGCCACCTTCAGCATTGAAGCCGGGATTCTCGGGCCGCTCCGGGCGAGCGGACTCCTCGTCGCGATGGCGCTGCTCATTGCGCTCGCCCTCCTCACCGACCTCACGGCCGACCGGAGCACCGAGGTGCTCCGGTGACGCATGCGCACGGCCCCTGCCAGGCCCGGTTAAGGGGTGCTCCCGCACTGGTAGAGCGTCTGCGTCGCGCCGGTCTCGCCCCTACCGGGTCCGGGGAACCCGTTGGCTGCAGCCGCCGACGACTGCGTTCCGCCGTAGGCCGAGGCCGGGACCACGGTGCAGGTGGACTCGACCCACTTGGTGATCTGTGTGGTGCTCGTCGTACCGGCGGCGCTGTTGCCGAACATCACGCCCATGCCCCGGCTGCCCCCGCTGACCAGTACGTACTTGAGCTTGCCCGAGTTCACCAACTGCTGGAACCGACTCTGCGTGGGGAACGGCACCTGACCGGTGAAGCCGCCGAGCGGAAGCACGTCGGCGCCCTTGGCGAGGATGTACGGGGAGGCGCCGTTCCAGCTCGTGGTGGCGAACACGTACGGCGCGGAACCGCGGTGGGCGGTCGTGTAATCCAGCAACTTCTGCTGCTGTGCGGTCAGTTGGCCGCTGCTGTCACCGAAGCCGCCCATGCCGCCACCGTGCGCCGTGCCCCTGCCGCGAGCGCCGCCCGCCGTGCCGCCCCACGGCAACTGGCCCATTCGGCCGGCCGCCAGGCTCGACTGGCCGTGGCCACCTCCCCCGCCGCCCCTGCCGCCGGACGGACCGACCGATCCCATGCCGGAGCTGCCGTACGACGGGTTGAACACCTGCACCGCCCACGCGCTGGGCGCGAACAGCACCGCCGCCAGCGACGCGGCCAGACCGGCGAGCGCCAGCCGCCCGCCGGACCGGACGCCGGTGCGGGCGAGGACGAGCAGCACGACGGCGGCCACCGCGAGCACGCCCACGGCGGGGGCCAGCCACGGCAGGAAGGCCGGGAACCCGCTGGCTATGTACGCGCCCCACGCGGCCGTCGCGGCGACCGCGCCGGGCAGCACCCAGGCGCGGCGGCCACCGGCCCGGTACGCGCGCCACAGCAGCCTCATACCGCCGCCGGCGAGCGCCGCCAGCGGCACCGCGATCACGCCCATGTAGTACGTGTGGCCGCCGACGCTGCCCGCGCTGAAGACCAGGAAGTACGTGGCCAGCCAGGTACCCCACATGACGAAGCCGATGCGGATCCGGTCCGTACGGTGCTTGCCGCGGCGCCACCACAGGCCGCAGGCGATGGCGATGGCGGCCAGCGGGTAGAGCCAGCCGGTCTGCGAGGCGAGCGACGAGCCGAACATCTTCGACCAGCCGTTCTGGTCACCGCCCCAACCGCCGCCATGGCCCTGCAGGCCACCGCGCCCGGCGGCCGACTGCTGCCCGCCCGCCTGCCGAGCGGCACCTCCGGCCCACTGCCCGGAAGCGGAAGCGGAACCGAAGTACTGACCCGAGGCGGAGCCGGAACCGGAGGCACCTCCGAAGCCGCCTTGTGCGCCACGGCGGTGCGCCCCCGAACCGCGGTGGCCCGCGCCCGAGTGCTGTCCCGTCCCAGCCGTGCCGGGCAGGCTGGGCGCGGTCGCTCCTGACTGGCCACCGTTCTGGGCCACGCCGTACCGGCCGCCCGCGTTCTGGCCCGCGCCCGGGGCGCCTGTCGCGCCGCGCAGGCCGCCTCCGTGGCCGCCGCCCTGGGTGGCGCTGACACTGCCGGTGGAGGCGGCGCTGATCCCCAGTGACGAGAAGCGGTTCAGGAAGTTGTAGCCCACGACCATGCTGAAAGCGGAGTTGTTCGTGGTGCCGTCCACATAGGGCCGGTCCTTGGCCGGGGTGAGAGTGACGGCGAGCATCCAGGAGCAGGAGACCGCGGCCATCACGACGGCGGACACGGCGAGGTGCGCCAGCCGCTTGCGCAGCACGATCGGCGCCGAGATCAGGTACACCAGCGCCAGCGCGGGCAGCACCGCCCACGCCTCCAGCATCTTGGACTGGAAGCCGATGCCGACCCATACCCCCGCCATGACCAGCGGACGCAACCTGCCTGCCTCCGCGGCGCGTTGGGTGGCCTCCGCGGCCAGCAGCAAGCAGAGCGTGAACAGCGGATCCTCCACCGCGGTGCGGAACAGCCCCACGGCGACCGGCGTGACCAGGAACGCCGTGCCGGCGATCAGCGCCGCGTTGACCCCGGCCCAGCGGCGGACCACCCGGTGGAGCACCAGGAGGCTGGCCACTCCCTCGATCACCTGAGGAAGCGTCAGCGCCCAGGGATGAAATCCGAAAACGCGGGCTGAAATGGCTTGCGGCCAGAGGAATCCAGGCAGTTTATCAAGCGTGATGGAATTGCCCGGGTCGAAGGAACCGTAGAAGAACGCCTTCCAGTTTTCGGTCATGCTGCGCGCGGCGTTCGCGTAGAACGTGTGGTACTGGCTGTGGTCGATCCCCCATGCATAGAGCGTGGCGGCGAGCACGGTGATGACCAGGAGAGCGGGCCGCGCGTAGGCCGGTTGGCCCACCGGCGATCTCCATGGCGCGCGACGGATCGAGCCGGCGTGGGCGGTCGGGTCGAGGACTGTTGTAGCCATGTGCGGCAGTCTTCGTCATTCGCGGGGATCCCCTACGCCAAAGCAGCCATATTCAAGGAAGTTCTCACCGGAACGAGAAGAAGCCTTGAAAACACCCTGGGGCTGCCTTTAATGGGCAAGACTCCGTTCATCACCCCTCGAACATTTCGGCACGTAGAGTATATGCACAGTCAATGCACAGGGAATTCATGGAGAGGTCGGCGTCCGCGCCTGCCGTCGCCCGCCGCCCACCCGCTCGCCGTTCTTCGTCCCCTCAGCCCGGCCGGCCGTGGGAGCCCGCCTCGAGAGTCGCGCGAAGGGTGGCCAGGGTTGCGGCGATGCGCGTCAGCTCGTCAGGGGGAACCGGCGCGGTCAGCGAGGTGAGTTCGCTTTCCACAATGGGGCGGGAGGCGGCCAACTGCTTCTCGCCTTCGGATGTGAGGCGAAGAACGGACGAGCGGCGGTCCTGGGGGTGCGCGACCCGCAGACACCAGCCCGCGGCCACCAGCCGGTCGACCGCCTTGCTGACGGCCCCCACGGTGATCGCCAGTTCGCCCACGATGTCGAGCACTCGGCACCCCGGGACACGGTCGATGATCTCCAGAAACTCGAACTGCCCCAGACTCAACCCGTGTTCGGCACGCAGCCGGGCGCTCACCGCGTTGTAGAGCCGGGTCTCGACGCGGACGAGGTCGGTGAAGATCGAGGTGACGTGGCTCACAGAACCTCCAGTAGATTCCCAGGAATCATCTTCCTTGGAATCCGGTTGGACTACGACAGATGGATTCCCAGGAATCCATCCTCGCACCCCGACCCGGAGGCCTGATATGTCCCGACAGCAGCGCGACGCCCTGGACGCCATGCTCCGTTCCGCTCCTCGCGGCGAGGAGCGGCCCACTCTCGAGCAGCAGCGCAGCGGTTTCACCGCAGCTCTCACCCGCCCCGCGCCGGAGGGCGTGGTCACCCGCAGGACCGCCCTCGGCGGGCAGCCGACCCTGGAGCTGGAGCCGGCCGAAGTCTCCGGCCGCGGACGGCTGCTCTACCTGCACGGCGGCGGCTACGTCGTCGGCTCACCGGACACCCATGCAGGGCTGGTCGGTGAACTGGCCCGCCGCGCCGGGCTGCGAGCGATGTCGGTGGATTACCGGCTGGCGCCCGAGCATCCCTTCCCCGCGGCCGTCGACGACGGGCTCGCGGCCTATCGCGAGCTGCTGGCGGCGGGTACCGACCCACGGGACCTCGTCATAGCCGGTGACTCCGCCGGTGGCGGTCTGAGCATCGCCACGCTGCTCGCGGCCCGGGAGGCCGGGCTGCCGCAACCAGCCGCCGTGGTCGTCTTCTCCCCCTGGGTCGACCTCACCCTCGCGGGCGGAAGCATCCGTTCCAAGGAGAGCGCCGACCCCATTTTCACCGGGGCCGACTTGCGCGCCTACGCCGATCTCTACGTCGGCGCAGGCGACCGGGCGCATCCCCTGGCCAGCCCGGTGTTCGCCGACCTCACCGGACTGCCCCCACTCCTCGTGCAAGTCGGGGCGAACGAGGTGCTGCTCGACGACGCGGTCCGGCTGGCCGGCCGCGCGGGCGCCGACGGCGTCGAGGTCACGCTCGAAGTCGGCCCCGGCCTCCCTCACGTCTTTCAGCACCACTACGGCCGCCTCGACGAGGCGGACGCCGCACTCGACCGCACCGCCCGCTTCCTCACCGCCCACCTGGGCGCCGGGCACCCGGGTGCCGACCGTCCCGAACCGGTCCACTGACGCCGACCGCGCGGCCTCCACGCGATTCGGCGACGCCCACAGGAGCACCATGCACCGCCGTATCGACGGGCTACTCCTCGGGGTCCCAGGCGATCAGCTGCTCGAACACCTGCCGGTCACCCTCGATCTTCAGGTCGCTCAGCGTGAGGCGGCCCCAGACGAAGAGGAGCAGCTGCTCGGCCGTGCCCGTGGCCGAAGCGGAGGGGGGCGCGGCGTCGGCCGTGAGGGGTGCGGGCCAGGCGCCGGTGCCGTCCAGCGTGAGGAGCCAGGAGCGGCCCTCGGTGGCGTGGTAGTGGATGGTGGCGGGCTCGTGCGGCCAGGCCGCCGGGGTGGAGTTGCAGGTGTCGAAGAACTCGGCCACTCCGTCGAGCGCCACGTCCGGCGGCATCGGCTGCACGGCGCCTGCGGCGAGCTGGGCGTCGTAGGTGTGCACCAGCACCTCGTGCACCCGGCGCCGGGCAACGCCCCAGGCATTCGACGGCGACACGCCGGCACGCCACCATGTCCAGCACCCGCGCTCAGGGCCGGCCTGGCGCAGCGCATTCAGCAGCAGCTCGTTCGACTCCGTGTACCAGGCCAGCAGTGCCTCGAGCTCGCGCGGCACCTCCGCGGCATCCTTGGCAGGCGGAGCCTCGGCCGGGCCCGCAGCGACGATCGCGGCCCACCAGCGCTGGCCCGTGCCCAGGTGCTGCACGAGATCGAACAGCTTCCACCCGGGGCAGGACGGCACCGGCGCGTCAACGCCGGGCGCGGCGGCAACCGCACTCCGGAACGCGGCCGACCGCTCGTCGATCAGTCGCAGCAGGGCGGAAAACTCAAGACTCTCTGTCACATCGCTTACGTATCACCCCAGCTCAGCCGACCGCACCCAATTTTGCAGGGAACCGGGTCGGCGGGGCGTCCTCACCGTCACGTCGAACCCCTGTCTGAGGAACTCGCCGAGGCTCAGCACTGGTCGTCCACCAGGTCGTCCCAGTCGTCCCGGCTCATGGGCTGATCCCCAGCCCAGACCTGGCCTGGCTCGAGAGCGGTCAGATCTGCGCCGGAGAACATGAGCTCCGAGGAGTACTTCATGGAGTCGTCGTCATGCACCGTGAAGGACAGGTTGTAGGACCGGCCGCGCACGATCCTCTGAATCCCGGTCCGCCGCACGTGCCAGGAGCGGGGCGGGGCGAACAGCGGGAACGTCGTATCGGCGAACCCCTCGGGGATCTGAGACTGCCAGCCGTCACCCGGGTAGTCGGCCGAGCCGACGGCGTCAGTCACCCACGAGCGCAACAGCGCACCGCTCGCCCGGTCGTCACCGCACGGGCGCACCCGCGCGACCGGCTGCCCGGTCCCGTCCAGCCAGACCGCCACCAGTTGCTTCTGCGGCGGCGTGCACCCGGCCAGCAGCACACTCCCCACCGCCGTACACAGCACAGCCGCCATCGCCCGTCGCACGCCTGCCCCCTGTCCGGCGCAGCCCTGTTCGGCCTACCGCAGCCGCCACTCCTGGTCGGTGGCCCCTGGTGCACGATCAGATCTGCGCCCGCGCTCCATTCGCCCACGCATTGCCCATGACGTCCAGACACATGGTGGCCATCGTGCTCACGTCATCAGTCGACCGGGTCCGCCGCGCTCTCGTGCGGGCACCGGCGCCCGCAGTTCCACTCCGGCGAAGGGTCGAAGCACGTCGGAGTCCGGTCCTACCGCGCGCCTGCCCGAGCCGTAACGCGGCGGAGGGCGCTGCACCTCCGCCGGCCCCGATCACAGCGTGGTCCCGGGGACATACGGCCGACGATCCGGAGCTGGAGAGACCCGTTCGGATGATCTTCCGATGAGTCGTGGCGGGACTCGGGGCACGGTATCCGTATGAACACACAGCATATGAACACACACATGGACTGGCCGAAGAAAGTCGTGCTGCGAACGATCACAGTTGGTGCCGCCCTGGTCTTTGCTCTTGCAGCAGAGTCGGCGACGGCCGCGTTCGCTGCCCACGCGTCGCTCACCCCGCACGTCACCTCAAAGGCACCGGCCGCCGGCGGCGACGGGAGTATCGCCAACTGCGTCGTCACGGTCTGGCTCCCGGTCTGTCTGTGACAGCTGCGGCAGCAGGCCCCAGCCAGCCGGTCGAAGGGCGGTGAGAGTGCGCGGGACAGAGAGCACACGCGGCCTCACCCGAGCCGGCCGTTCACGCGTGCTCGCCCTGGAGCGCGCGATTCGCCGGGGCCACGGCCTTCAGCGGCCGGGCCCCGGCGAAGTCACCACGTCAGCGGATCATGACAGCGGCGGGTAGGCGTTCTGCATGAGCTGCTGGAACTGGGCGGAGAACCAGTGCCCCGCCAGCGGTGCGTTCGGCAGCGCGCCGGTCGGGTTGTTGCCGTTGCGGGCGTTGCCGCCGTAGGTGGGGTCGCACATGCGGTCGAACCCCTTGCCCTCGTCGTTGGAGACGGCGGAGCTGGAGCCGTCGGACTCGCCCGGCGGCTTGACCCACACGTACGCGTCGATACCGGCAGCGGGGGCGGCGGTGGGCCGCTGACCAAGTCCGGCGCCGCTCTGGTTGCACCAGTTCCCGGCGTGGATGCGCCGGTCGATGCGGCTGCCGTTGACGTAGTCGTCGACGGAGGTCTGCGGACCGGGGCCGGTGGGCCGGGCGGAGCCGCCCCAGCCGTTGCGGGAGGTGTCGATCAGCATGCCGATGCCGGAGTTGAAGCCGGCCGCGACGAGCTTGTCGCGCATGGCCTGGGCGAAGGACTGCTCGTCCACGTACTGGTTCCAGTCCACCCACTTGGACTGGCGCACGGTCTGCCCGTTGACGGTGTCGGTGATCTTGAAGTTGGGCTCCTTGACGGGGCTGTAGTTGGCGGTGTTGACGATGAAGCCGGCGACGTCGTTGACGCTTGCACCGTTGCTGGTGGCGACCTTGGCGAACTCCTGGACGGCGGGGCCGAGGTTGGAGTCCCAGCCGAGCCAGCCGTGGTGACCGGCGTCGATGTAGTTGTAGACGTTCGGGATGGCGCCGAGCTTGTCCAGGGCGTACGAGACGCCCTTCTCATAGTTGCCGTTGCTCTTCATGGTCACGCAGGCGTCGGTGGTGGTGGGGGTGCCGCCGGCGTTGGTGACCAGGTTGGGCAGCGAGTCGGGTTCGATGACGGTGGCGATCCGCAGCCCCGCGTACTTCGGGTCGGAGATGACCGCGGCGATGGGGTCGATGTACTGGGACTTGTACTTGTCGAGGTCGTTCGGTCCGAGTTCGCCGTTGGAGGCCAGAGCTGCGCAGTCGCGGCCGGGCAGGTCATAGATGACAAGCTGGACGACCAGGTCGCCGGAGCCCTTCTGCTTCAGTGCCTCGTCCAGGTGGGCGCGCAGGCCCATACCGCCGTTGACACCGTTGATCGCGGCGATCCGGTCCAGCCACACGGCGGTCGGCTGATCGGCGATGCGGCTGCCGCCCGGCTCGGCGGCGGCCTTGGCCGACCACTCGGGGTTCACGTACACCTTGGCACCGGCATAGGGGTTGTCGACGCGGTTGCCGGTGTCACCACCGCCACCTCCGCCGCCAGTGCCTCCGCCAGTGCCTCCGCCGGTGTCGCCCCCGGTACCTCCGCCAGTGCCGCCGCCACTGTCGACGTTGCAGGCGACGCCGTCGAGCGTGAATGTGGCGGGCACACTGTTGGTGCCGCTGTAGGAGCCGTTGAAGCCGAAGCTGACCGAGCCGCCGCTCGCGAGGGCGCCGTTGTAGCTCTCGTTGGCCGCAGTGACATCGGCGCCGTTCTGGCTGATCCTCGAGTTCCAGAAGTTGGTGATCTTCTGGTTTCCGGCGTACGACCACTTCACCGACCAAGCCGACTTCGCGGCCGCGTTGTTGGTGATGGTCACGGCGGCGGTGAAGCCGGTGTCCCACTGGCTCTGGATCTTGTAGTCGACGGTGCAGGGGACGGCCGAAGTGGCAGCGCCGGCCTGGCCGACGACGAGCGCCGTTCCCGACAGCCCGGCGACCAGCGTCAGGGCTGCCAGCAGCGATGTTCTGGTGTGACTCATGAGTGCGGGTTTCCTTCTTCTGTGGGGAGTTACGGGGTGAGGGCGCGCAGGTGGTCACGCGGCCCGACGCCGTACGCGGTGGATGTGCCGTCGTAGGCGGAGATCAGGGCGGGACCGCAGGAGCAGTCCCAGGTGTTCCAGGTCCAGCCCGGGGAGGCCAGGCTGTGGTCGTCGAACCACCTCATGACGGGTGTTCTCGCCGATCTCCCCGGCGACCAGCGGCACTTGGGCGGCGACGAGGGCGAGGGGGGAGTTCCAGCAGCCCGCGCCTACGCGGGCGTTGAAGTTGTAGGCGTGGTGCGCGGCGGGGAGATTGCCCGCAGGGTCGGCAGGTTTTGCACGTCAGCCACTGGCATGGGCTCCTGGCAGCCGACGTGCACGTCCGAGCAGCCCGCCGCGTCACGGGTGTACTGACCGTCGGTCCGGTTCAGGTCGAGCATCGGGGTCAGGCCGTGCGCCTCGCGCGAGCGACCACCTCCTTGACGGCGCTGATGTAGTCGACGCCACCGAACTCGGGCTTGACGTTGGACAGTCCCAGCCGACGCTCCTCGTTGAGCGGGATGCGAATCGCGCGCGCCTTCCAGTCGGCGATCGCCTTGATCGCCGCGTCGCCTTCGAAACGATGCACGCCGGGCAGCGGCGCGTTGTGCTGTCGGAGTCCACGAGCTTGGTGCCCGACACATGCAGCGCGGGCGCGGTGCGGTCCGGCCGGTGGATCGACCGGCGACGGAGCTGTGGGACCGGTGTCGACATTCCAGGTCGTTCCAGCGCCGGGTGACCTTCCCACCGCCTGCGAAGTCGAAACCGAGGCTCCAACTGCCCAGTGCCGCGAGGCCGTTGATGATCCTCACGGAGCCCTGGAAGCCGTTGCCCCACTGGCTGGTGGACCGAGTACTCCACCCAGCAGTCGTGGCCCTGACAAGGGCGGATGCACCGGCGACGGCTAAAAGTACTGAACGCGGGGGGTGTCGCATGAGCGACTCCTTGCAGCTTGGCGCGCCGTGACGGACGCGTCGTCTGATTGGAACCGCTCCCACTGGTGCGGACGAACGTAGCGTCAACCGGGCAGGTTCCTAGGGGTCCTGCGAAATATTTCGGTTCGACAAGCCGCTTTGCACTTTCAACTCCTCAACGTCTTGACCGCACCCGACTCCGTCTCCACGATGGGAGCGCTCCCACTGGTTTCAAGTCTTGACCTCTCCCCACGAGCCGCGTGTTCAAGGAGGAACCAGCACATGGATCCCGGACGTAAACGCAGAGCCGTACGGCGGTTGTGGACCGCCGTGGCGGCAGCGTTCGCCCTGCCCCTGTCGATGCTCGCCGCCGGCGCAACCACCGTGCAGGCGGCGGGTGTTCAGTGCAGTGTCGACTACAAGACCAACGACTGGGGCTCCGGCTTCACCGCCGATCTGACCATCACCAACCGCGGTACGGCCGCGATCGACGGCTGGACGCTGACGTACAGCTACTCGGGCAACCAGAAGCTGAGCAACGGCTGGAACGGCGCCTGGTCGCAGTCCGGACAGACGGTCACCGTCAAGAACGCCTCGTACAACGGCACGATCGCGGCGGGCGCCGCGGTCTCCACCGGCGCGCAGTTCAGCTACAGCGGCACCAACACCGCCCCCACCAGCTTCGCGGTCAACGGCACCACCTGCGCCGGCGCGCACCAGCCGCCGGTCACCGTGCTGACCAGCCCCACGGCGGGCGCGGTCTACACACAGGGCGATCCGGTCCCGCTCGCGGCGACCGCGGCGGCGGCCGACAACGCGACGATCAGCAAGGTCGAGTTCTACGACGACACGACCCTGTTGGGCACGGACACCAGCGCGCCCTTCACGCTCTCCGCCTCTGGTTTGACCGTGGGCAGTCATTCACTGGTGGCGAAGGCGTACGACAGCCTGGGCGCGTCCGCGGAGTCCACGCCTGTGGGCATCACGGTCGCCTCGGGCCCCGCCGTGGTGGCCTCGCCGAACCAGCTGGCCGTACAGCAGGGCAGGTCGGGCACGTACGAGGTGAAGCTGTCGACCCAGCCGTCCTCGAACGTCACCGTCAACACCGCCCGGGCTAGCGGTAATTCGGGCCTGTCGGTGACCGGCGGCGCCTCGCTCACCTTCACGCCGTCGAACTGGAGCACTCCGCAGAAGGTGACCATCACCGCCGACACCTCAGGCACCGGGGCGGCTACCTTCGAGTCGACGGCCGCCGGGCTGTCGAAGGCGACGGTCACCGTGACGCAGATCGGCGGCACGAAGGCGTACGACGCCCGCTTCCTGGACCTCTACGGGAAGATCACCAACCCGGCGAACGGCTACTTCTCCCCCGAGGGCGTCCCCTACCACTCGGTGGAGACGCTGATCGTCGAGGCGCCGGACCAGGGCCACGAGACCACCTCTGAGGCCTACAGCTATCTGCTGTGGCTGCAGGCGATGTACGGCAAGGTCACCGGCGACTGGTCCAAGTTCAACGGCGCGTGGGCCCTCATGGAGAAGTACATGATCCCCACCCACGCCGACCAGCCCACCAACTCCTTCTACAACGCCTCCAAGCCGGCCACCTACGCGCCCGAACTGGACACCCCGAACGAGTACCCGGCGAAGCTGGACACGTCGGTCTCGGTCGGCTCCGATCCGATCGCGGGCGAGCTGAAGAGCGCGTACGGCACGGACGACGTGTACGGCATGCACTGGTTGCAGGACGTCGACAACGTCTACGGCTACGGCAACACGCCGGGCGGCACCTGCGAGGGCGGTCCGACGGCGAAGGGCCCGTCGTACATCAACACCTTCCAGCGCGGACCGCAGGAGTCGGTGTGGGAGACGGTGCCGCAGCCGACCTGCGACGCCTTCAAGTACGGCGGCAAGAACGGCTACCTGGACCTCTTCACCGGCGACTCGTCCTACGCCAAGCAGTGGAAGTTCACCGACGCCCCGGACGCCGACGCGCGTGCCGTGCAGGCCGCGTACTGGGCCGACGTGTGGGCCAAGCAGCAGGGCAAGGGCGCGGACGTCTCCACGACCGTCGGCAAGGCCGCCAAGATGGGCGACTACCTGCGCTACGCCATGTACGACAAGTACTTCAAGAAGATCGGCAACTGCGCCGGTCCGTCCACCTGCCCGGCCGGCACCGGCAAGGACGCCTCGCACTACCTGCTGTCCTGGTACTACGCCTGGGGCGGCTCGACCGACACGAGCGGCGGCTGGGCCTGGCGCATCGGCTCCAGCTACGCCCACAGCGGCTACCAGAACCCGCTGGCGGCGTACGCGCTCAGCTCCTACGCCGACCTGAAGCCCAAGTCGGCCACCGGGGCGACGGACTGGAACAAGTCGCTGGACCGGCAGCTGGAGTTCTACCGCTGGCTGCAGTCGTCCGAGGGTGCCATCGCGGGCGGTGCGACCAACAGCTGGGCGGGACGTTACGCCACCCCGCCGGCCGGTACCTCGACCTTCTACGGCATGTACTACGACTGGCAGCCCGTCTACCACGACCCGCCGTCCAACCAGTGGTTCGGCTTCCAGGCGTGGTCGATGGAGCGGGTCGCCGAGCTCTACCAGCAGACGGGCAACGCGCAGGCGAAAGCGGTCCTCGACAAGTGGGTCAAGTGGGCGCTGTCCAAGACCACGATCAACCCGGACGGCACCTACCAGATCCCCTCCACCCTCCACTGGTCGGGCCAGCCGGACACCTGGAACGCCTCGAGTCCCGGCGCCAACAGCGGACTGCACGTCACCGTCGCCGACTACACCAACGACGTCGGCGTGGCGGCCGCGTACGCCAAGGTCCTGACGTACTACGGCGCCAAGTCCGGTGACGCGACGGCCAAGTCCACGGCGAAGGCGCTGCTGGACGGCATGTGGAACAACTACCAGGACAGCCTGGGCATCGCCGTCCCCGAAACCCGCACCGACTACAGCCGGTTCAACGACAGCGTCTACGTGCCCAGCGGCTGGACAGGCACGATGCCCGACGGGGACGCGATCAACTCCACATCCACCTTCCTCTCGCTGAGGTCCTTCTACAAGAACGACCCGGCCTGGTCGAAGATCGAGACCTATCTCAAGGGCGGCGCCGCGCCCGTCTTCACCTACCACCGCTTCTGGGCCCAGGCGGACATCGCCCTGGCCATGGGCTCGTACGCGGAGCTACTCGAATAGCCCCCGCCTGGCTCCGCGTGCGCGACCCCGTCACATGAAGACGGGGTCACCCGGCCGGGCGGCCCACCCACACAAGGGACCGCCCGGCCGTCACGCCGCACCGGGGCGCGCAGGTGGCGTTCGCCAACCGGCGGCCCCGTACACGTACCCCCACTCCGCCACGAACGGGAGCGCTCCCAAATCACACACGTCCGGAAGGGAAACGAAACGCTGTCCTGATCCATGCGGCCAGACCGCTCACCGGTTCCCGTGCCCCTGGCAATGTCGTGTGCTCGCGCCGCCGCCCCCGTAAGATCGGTGATCTCGTGGGGGGAGGTGGTCATGGGCAGACGGCGCCCGGGGACACCGACGCTGGAGGAGGTGGCTGCCCGCGCCGGGGTGGGACGGGGCACGGTCTCCCGCGTCATCAACAACGCGGCAGGCGTGAAGGAGTCGACGCGCCGGACCGTGCAGCGAGCCATCGAGGAACTGGGGTACGTGCCCAACCTCGCGGCCCGTTCCCTGGCCGGCCGGCGGGCCGACGCGGTCGCCCTGGTCATGACGGAACCGGACTGGCGGCAGTTCGCGGAGCCCTTCTTCTCCGAAATCGTCAGCTCGCTCGGTGACGCACTGTCCGACACCGGAATGCAGCTGATGCTGACCCTGGTCCGCTCCGATGCCGAGCGGCAGCGCTTCCTCGAGTACGCGCGCGGCGGGCGGGTCGACGGCGTTCTGCTGATGTCCGTGCACGCCGGCGATCCACTGCCGGACATGCTTGCCGAGGCCCGGTTGCCGACCGTGCTGCTGGGGCGCCGCTCCGGCGACGAGTACGTCAGTTACGTGGACGTGGACAACGTCGGCGGCGCCCGTAGTGCCGTGACCCATCTGTTGGAGCGAGGCCGCCGAGCGATCGCCACCATCACCGGGCCGGCCGACATGTACGTGACGCAGTGCCGACTGCGTGGCTACCAGGAGGCTTTGGCCCTGGCGGGCCTGGAGGGCGAGCAGAGCCTCGTCGCCGAGGGCGACTTCACGACGGAGAGCGGACGACGTGCCATGGCCGCACTCCTGCGGCGGCATCCGGAGATCGACGGCGTCCTCGCCGCCTCGGACACCACGGCCGCGGGAGCTCTGGAGACGCTGCACTCGGCTGGGCGTCGGGTGCCCGAGGACGTCGCCGTGATCGGTTTCGACGACTTTCCGCTGGCTCAGCGTACGACACCGCGACTGACCACGGTGCGTCAGCCGATCGAGGCGATGGGGCGGGCCATGGTCCGGCTGCTCCTGGAGGAGATGGAGGAGGGCGCCGTGGCCTGGCGGCACGTCATCCTCCGCACTGAACTGATGGTGCGCGAGTCCACCTGACCGCCGCTGGGCGATATCCCCGCGGAGCGCTTCCCATGCCGCACGCCGTGCTGCAGACCGGTTGTGACCTGCGCCTCCCAAATCGGCTCGCCCTCTTCGCGCCGGGAGTCTTGTCATGGACCTGAACCGTCTCTAGTGTCCGTGCCGAAGCGGGAATGGGAGCGCTCCCAATCGCCGTCAGTGGGAGCGCTCCCGCACATCCCCGTCCCCATCCCACATCCCTCCCCCGAGGACCCGCATGCGACCTTCACGACACCATGCCCACAGCGCGAGGGGTTTGCTCGGCGCGCTGCTCACCTCGCTCGTCTCGCTGGCCGCGCTTCTGACCACCGCGTCGGGGGCCCAGGCCGACACCACGGTCTGCGAACCATTCGGGTCGACGACCATCCAAGGCCGCTACGTCGTCCAGAACAACCGCTGGGGCACCAGCGCGACGCAATGCATCGCCGTCACCGACTCCGGGTTCAGGATCACCCAGGCCGACGGATCCGTCCCGACGAACGGGGCTCCGAAGTCGTACCCGTCCGTCTACAACGGCTGCCACTACACCAACTGCTCGGCCGGTACCAGCCTCCCCGCTCAACTCAGCACCATCTCCAGCGCGCCCACGAGCACCTCGTACAGCTATGTGAACAACGCGGCGTACGACGCCGCCTACGACATCTGGCTCGACCCCACGCCCCGCACCGACGGCGTGAACCGAACCGAGATCATGATCTGGTTCAACAGGGTCGGATCCGTCCAGCCCGTGGGCTCACCGGTCGGCACCGCCACGGTGGCCGGGCGCGAGTGGCAGGTGTGGTCCGGCAACAACGGTTCCAACGACGTGCTGTCGTTCGTGGCACCGTCGGCGATCAGCAGCTGGGCCTTCGACGTCATGGACTTCGCGCGACAGGCCGTCTCCCGCGGACTGGCGCAGAACAACTGGTACCTGACAAGTGTTCAGGCCGGCTTCGAACCCTGGCAGAACGGCACGGGCCTCGCCCTGACCTCGTTCTCCTCGACCGTCAACAAGGGCTCCTCCGGTGACCCGGGCGGTCCCGGAGGCTCCGCGGCCTGCAAGGTGGCGTACACAACGAACGTCTGGCAGGGCGGCTTCACCGCCGACGTCACCGTCACCAACACCAGTTCCTCCCCGGTGAATGGCTGGAAGCTGGCGTTCACCCTGCCCTCCGGACAGCAGATCACCAGCGCCTGGAACGCTTCTGTCTCTCCCTCATCCGGAGCCGTCACGGCGGCCAACGCCGGATACAACGAGCAGATCACCGCCGGCGGTCAGGCGTCCTTCGGGTTCCAGGGCACCTACAGCGGCACCTTCACCAAGCCCTCCGGCTTCAGCCTGAACGGCACCGCCTGCACCACCGCTTGACCCACGTCCACCCACACCGGGGTCCGCTCGCTTCCGCCCCGCGGACCTGCGGGCCCCGCAACCTGCCGCCCACCTCCCACTACGCAAGCAGGAGGCGACGCCATAGCGACCGCATCCAGCCCTTCTCCCCTTCCGTCGACACCCTTGCCCCCCGACCCGACGGAAAAATCGGCGGCAATCGTTTCACCACCTGCGCCACAGAGCGGTGCCACACCGACGCGCTCTTCCGCACGGACCACCATGCAAGAGACACGCCCGCGCGGCAGCGCAGCCGCAGAGGCCGACTGATGCCGGCCGTCACCGCGGGGCTGGTGGTCACAGGCCTGCTCGTCTGTCTGGTTGATCCAACCGGGAAGGGTGTCCGGCTCGCTGCGGCCACGACCGTCGCCGACTCCCCCACCCTCCCGATCGGTGATCATGCCGAGGTACCACCTAGATCCGCTTCAGGAGCGGCGACATCGGATGCCCCACCACAGCCCTCAAACTCGGCCGCACCCAGGAGCACGACCTGGGCCCATATCTAGAGTGCCGGGCGGCGCGGCGGCCGGGTCGACCTCGTCGGCGCCACCCGTTTCAAGCTCGCGACCGCTCGCGGATGTTCTACCCGATGCGCCTCGTGCGCGGTCGGCGCCGGGAGCCGAAGTCGTGCATCTGCAGCTGGGCACTCCGGTGGGTGTGCGTGTGGGACAGCCTCAACTTCCACTTGCAGCAGGAGCTCTTCGACGTCGCCGAGGAGCGCAAGGACTGGCTGGTCGTCTTCCATCCGCCGTCCCACGCGCCCGAGTTCAACCCACAGGTGGGCATCCGCAGCCTGCTCAAGTGCGATCTGACCGACTTCGCCGCCGCCGGCCTCGCGGACCTGGGCCCGGGCCATTCGCCGGAAGCTGAGGATGATCCAGTACTGAGTCGACGTGCTCGACGGCTGCCTGCCGCCATCGCGATTTCAGCCTGAGTACCTCCCATCAGAGCCTTGCGGCGTCGCGGCGGGGGTGGCCTTGGGGGGTGATCGGACACCCGTCGGGGACCGCCCCGCCGCAGCGGGCGATGTCAGTGGTGGCAGGCAGGATGAAGGGTATGACAACACCCGCAGCTGTGATCACGGATGTAGCCGCCTACGCTCAGGCGGTCGAGGACGCGGTGAAGGCGTCGGCCGCCTACTACGGGGGCGGCTCCTCTTCCCTGGATGACGACGCCTACGACCGGCTGGTGCGGGGCATCGCCGCATGGGAGGCCGACCATCCTGACCAGGTGCTGCCCGACTCGCCGACAGGGAAGGTCGCCGGCGGTGCCGTGGAGGGCGATGTGCCGCACACGGTGGCGATGCTGAGTCTGGACAACGTGTTCTCGCCGGAGGAATTCACCTCCTGGGCCGCCTCTCTGGCCCGGCGCATAGGCCACGAGGTCGAGCGGTTCAGTGTCGAGCCGAAGCTGGACGGGCTCGCGGTAGCCGCCCGCTACACCGGCGGCCGCCTGAGACAGCTGATCACCCGGGGGGACGGGACGGCCGGGGAGGACGTCTCGCACGCGATCGGCACCATCGAGGGCCTGCCGACCGAACTCGCCGAGCCGGTCACCGTGGAAGTCCGCGGCGAGGTCCTGATGACGAACGCCCAGTTCGAGCACGCCAACGAGGTGCGTACCGGGCACGGCGGGCAGCCGTTCGCCAACCCGCGCGGCGCCTCCGCGGGTACCCTGCGGGCCAAGGAGCGCTCGTACACCGTGCCGATGACGTTCTTCGGCTACGGCCTGCTGCCCATGGCCGGCACCGAGACCGAACTCGCCGCGCGGCTGGGTGCGAGCGCGCACAGCGACCTGATGGTGCAGGCCGCCGCGTATGGGATCAACACCACCGCTGCCACCGCGGTGCCCGGCGTCACCGCCGACACCGTGGCGCAGGTGCTGGCCCGGGTCCAGGAGATCGCCGCGCTGCGGGCCGAGCTGCCGTTCGGGATCGACGGGATCGTCATCAAGGCCGACCTGGCCGCCGACCAGCAGACTGCGGGGTCGGGTTCGCGTGCTCCGCGGTGGGCGATCGCCTACAAGCTGCCGGCCGTCGAGAAGATCACGCGACTGCTCGAGGTGGAGTGGAACGTCGGCCGCACCGGCATCATCGCCCCGCGCGCCGTTCTGGAGCCGGTGGAGATCGACGGCGCCACCATCACCTACGCCACCCTCCACAACCCGGCCGACATCACCCGCCGTGACCTGCGCCTGGGCGACCACGTCATGGTCCACCGGGCCGGCGACGTCATCCCCCGCATCGAAGCCCCGGTCGCCCACCTGCGCACCGGCGACGAGCGGCCCATCGCCTTCCCCGAGGCGTGCCCACGCTGCGGATCCGCCATCGACACCAGCCAGGAACGCTGGCGGTGCGAACAGGGCCGCACCTGCCACCTCGTCGCGTCTCTCTCCTATGCGGCCGGCCGCGACCAGCTCGACATCGAAGGCCTGGGCGCCACCCGTGTGGTCCAGCTCGTCGAGGCGGGCCTGGTCACCGATCTCGCCGACCTGTTCACCCTCACCCGCGACCAGCTCCTCGCGCTGGAGCGGATGGGCGAGACCAGCACCGACAACCTCCTCGCCGCGATCGACGCGGCCAAGGGGCAGCCGCTGTCGCGAGTGCTGTGCGCGCTCGGGGTGCGCGGCACCGGCCGCTCCATGTCCCGCCGCATCGCCCGGTACTTCGCCACCATGGACCGCATCCGCGCCGCCGACGCGGAAGCGATGCAGCAGGTCGAGGGCATCGGCACCGAGAAGGCTCCCTCGATCGTCGCCGAACTGGCCGAACTCGCCCCGCTCATCGACAAGCTCACCGCCGCCGGGGTGAACATGAGGGAGCCCGGTGCCACCCCGCCGGCGCCGACCACCGTGGACACCGACGCCGACGGGAGCGGGGATGCGGCAGGCGGGCCGCTGGCCGGCATGACCGTCGTGGTCACCGGCGCGATGACCGGCGTGCTGGAGAATCTCAGCCGCAATCAGATGAACGAGCTCATCGAGCGCGCGGGCGGCCGCTCCTCCTCCAGCGTCTCCAAGAAGACCACCCTGGTGGTCGCCGGGGACGGCGCCGGATCCAAGCGGACCAAGGCCGAAACCCTCGGCATCCGTCTGGCGACCCCGGATGAATTCGCCACCCTGGTGGCCGACTTCGTCGACTGAACTCTCCGGCAGGTGTGCCCCAGCTCACCATCGCAACGGCAACAGGCCGGGAACACTTCGAGGTGATTGACCGTTCATCTGGACGTGGCTGCGGAGGGGACAGTGTCCCCGGGCCTCACCCATAGCCCATGGGGACGATCGTCCGGCTGAAGCCCCATGGAGCCCTCCGCCGAGAGGCGACCGCCCTCCGCACGTCACCGCTTACGGCCCCGGCTGGTCTCCCCCGTCCAGCCGGGGCTTTCCCGTGCCTGTGGCTGTCCCGTCGGGGACGCGCGGCCCGTGACGTGGCGCCTGACCCGCATGATTTGAACATGTTCACATATTCGGGAGTCGAGAAGGAACCGCTGTCGTCCACGGGGCAGATCTCATGAGGAGGCGCGGTGGGCTCGGGTGCAGACGTCATCGCATACGCCTTCCTGATGTACACGATGCTGATGGCGCTGTGCTGCGTCTTCGTGGGGTCCAGGACCTCCCGGAGGATGGGCTGGCTCATATCAGCGCCAGTGATCTTCGCGCCATGGGGCTTGGTGCTGATCGACTTCGCCATGCACTCTTGAGTCACGCGAAGCCGGGTCGGCATCCAGGGCCGGCTTCCCTGCGCTTGCCCGTGTCGGCCGTGTATACCACGCTGAGCCCCGAGCACGAGGAGTGCCGGCGACCTGCGGTCGCGCACCGATGAGTTTTCCGCGCCGCACCGGTCCATACGCCGGACACTCACGAACGGAAGGCTGGGCCATGCGGAAACTGATCTACGGCATGAACCTGACCCTGGACGGCTACATCGCTGCGCCCGGCGACGACATCGGCTGGAGCGGACCGCCGAGCAACGAGCTGTTCCAGTGGTGGCTCGACCACGAGCAGGCGAGTGGCCTGACGCTGTACGGGCGCAAACTGTGGGAGACGATGAGCTCCTACTGGCCGACCGGCGACCAGCAGCCGGGCGCCACCCCGGCCGAGATCGAGTTCGCGCGGAACTGGCGGGACACGCCGAAAGTGGTGTTCTCCTCGACGATCGACAAGGTCGACTGGAACACCCGCCTGGTCACCGGCGACGCGATCGCCGAGATCACCCGGCTCAAGGCCGAGGACGGCGCCCCAATGACCATCGGCGGCGCAACGCTCGCCGGGGCGGCCATGCGCGCCGACCTGATCGACGAGTACGCGATCGCCGCCCATCCGGTCCTGGTGGGCGGCGGCACACCGTTCTTCACCGCGCTGGACAGCTGGGTGAACCTGAACCTGGTGGAGACACGGACGTTTCCCGGCGGCGTGGTGCTGACCAGGTACGAGACGAGGCGCTGAGCAGCAACACCCGACACGCTTCAGCCTCCGACATCGTCATTGGTCTGCCGTGGACCGGCAATCGTTCCACAGGGCGGCGAGATGGGCCGGGATCTGGGTGATGCCGGCACACCCCCGAGCGTTGGCGGGGAAACTGTCGCTGGCCACGTAGCGCCAACCGGCGCCCGGGCGATCGGTGAAGTACTTCATCGCAGCTCCGTCATCCTGCAGGGCGACCTGCTCCGCCTCCGTGCTGCCGGGAGTGAGCTGGAAGCGGGCTCCGGCGTAGAAGGTCCCGTTGCAACTGCCGTAGTAGAACGTGCCCTTCACCGGGGCGATGTGGGTGAGAGGCGGTTGGGCGTGTCTGCGGTAGGCCTCTGTGACGCTGAGCTTGAGGGCGGGCGACGCCGGCAGCGATCGGCAGTCGTGAGCCCGGGCCAAAGAGCCGGCGGCTGTGTGCCCGGCCGACGCACTCGCCGCCGGGGACACCACGGCCGACGGGGTAGGCGTGTGCGCCGCGGTCGGAGTACTGCTGGTCGCGGTGCTGCCGTTCGGCATGCAGCTCGCCAGCAGGGCCACCGCGGCAGCGGCCATCCCCAACGTGGCACCGCGATACAGAGAACGACTCCGGCGTGTCATTTCGAACCCACCTCTCTCACAACGTTCACACAGGTCCGGGATGACGTAACTCGGATACGTTCTTCCGGTCTTGAGTCCGAAGACGCTGCGCCCTGCACCGTGGTTTCACAACGGCCGCGTCGGCTCACGCGGCCGTTGCAGTCCGCCGCAGCTCAGGTGGCCGGAGCCGTCAGGTACGTCAGGTACACCCCTCCCCCGCAGTCGGGCATCTTCCGTAGGGTCCAGCGGCCGTCGAAGGTCGCGGAGGAGAAGTTCGACTCGGCGTCGTCCTCCTCCACCTCGCCCTCCTGCAGGGTGTATCCGGCCTCGGGGAGCTGCTTCTGCAGGAAAGCCAGCGTGCGGTCGAATCCGCTCCTGACGACCATGGCGACGACGAGCCGCTCGCCGGAGCGGCGCTCCGTCGAGGTCACGAGCGCGCCAGCGGGCACCGGAAGGTTCTCCGGGAATCCCTTGGGCATCGGCAGTGAGGCGCCCGTGGGACAGCCGCCGGCCGTGGTGACGATCGGCGGCGCCGCCATGGGCCCGGTATTCCTTGTCGGCGCCGAGCACCCGGTGACGGCCGCCAGACCGAGGGCCGCGCCGGACAGTACGGCGACCAGAGGCCAGGACTTCACCTACTGACCTCCTGTGGGCTTCTTGCGCTTGCCGGTGACCATGGCGTCGTACGCGCCGTACAGGGTGTTGCCGGAGGTCTGGCGGGCGATGGAGGCCAGTGCGTCGTAGTTCTGCGCGCCGCCGCCGGCGCAGGCGCCGGTGCAGCCGTCGGCATAGGCGGCGAGCACACGGCCCCGGCCGTCGACGGTGATGTCGTTGAAGTCCAGGAGATTGCGGTCCTTGCCACAGGTGGTGCCACCCGTGCAGATCGATCCCTTCTGGACCGGGTCGGTGGGGGTGGCATCCACGGTGACCCAGGACTGTCCGCCGTCGTAGGTCGTGGCCACGTACAGGTGCCAGACGCCCTTGAAGTTGTCCGCGTCCTGGTAGTTGCCGCCGGTGGTGGTGCCCAGGAAGGCGAAGGCGGCGCGGTTGTCGTCGCCTGCGGTCACGGCCGGGAAGACGATGTTCTTGATGCCGAGGGCCGCCCCGACGTTCTGGTCGTACAGCCACGTTCTGCCCTTGTCGTGGCTGACGGCGATACGTGCGGTGCCGTCGCTGTTCTGATAGCCCATGTAGACGGTCCCGCCGGCCCCGATGCCCACGCTGGGGTCGGAGTCCCCCGGGGTGCTGGAGGGGTTCTTGCGGACGCTCCAGGTCAGCCCGTTGTCCTCGGAGACGGCCACGGCCTGGTTGCCGCCGCAGCCCTTGTTCGGCACGTACACCGTGCCGTCCGGTGCGACCTTCACGTGCCCGTGCAGGCCGCCGCAGTCCAGCAGCGAGTACATCGGAACGGCCGGCCCGTACGTCAGCCCGCCGTCCCGGCTGACCGCGCAGGAGGCGTCGGCGATGTCCTGGGAGCAGTAATAGACGGCTTTCGGATATGACGTGACAGGGCCCGGGCCGCCGGGGGCAAAGGGGCCGCCGCCGATGCTCTGGTGGTCGACGCCGGAGTTGATGCCGGAGCCGCCCGTCGGCGTCCACGTTTCGCCGTCGTCGTCGGTGTAGCAGGTCAGGGCGGTCTTTCCGGCCAGTTGCGACTCGAAGGTACGGTGGGTGGCCGGATCGGTGAACAAGATCGGGTCGAGGCTGGTGGTGCTGCCCTGGGGGCATCCATTGGCCGCACTCGCGCTCCTGTCCTGCCAGGTCGCGGCGCCGGCGCTGTCATAGGTGACCTTGAGCGTCGAGGTGTACGCCTGGAACATCGCGGCGCCGGTGGCGCGGTCGACACCGATCGAGGGTTCACCGGCATCGTGTGCGTGCGTGAGGCTGTTCGGTGCCGAGGAGTTCGCATACGTGGGCGGAACTGCTGTGCTCGGTGGCGGATCGACCGGGTTGGCGACCAGGCTCGCGGTGCCGGTGAAGCTGTCGCCGAGCGGTGCGTACGGCACCACGCGCACCGTGTACGACGCCGCCACCGCCGGCAGCAGCACGCTCTCGGGGTCGCTGGTCGAGGCCGCCGCGGCCACGTCGTGGCCGGCCGCGTCGAGGACGTACAGGTCGAAGTCGGCAGCAGTGTCGGGCCATCTGACATCGATGCGCAGGCTGTGACCGGCGTCGTAGCCCACGGGCACCGACACCTTCAACGTGTAGTCGTCGCAGAGTTGCGGGCTGCCACAGCTCACCGTTCCGGTGGTGCCGGAGACGTTGGGGACGGCGAAGGGACCGGCGCTCCACGTAATCGTGGGTGCCGTGTCGCTGACCGTTCCAGAGGGCGGGGTGGCGGCGTCGGCCGACACGCTCGGCAGAGTGCCGACGACGAGCGACAGCACCCCGAGGACGACACGCCCCCGCGACCGCGGGTGACGCTGACGACAGAGTACGGAGAGGAGAGCCACAAGCACCTCACGGGTTCCGAGTCGGACGAAGGGCGATCGTGTGCGGCGGTAGGGGCGGGGCCTTCGTCTGCTCTACGGGGAGGCGTGCGACGTCCGTCGCGAGAATCTCGAAACTTGCCGAGGCCGAAGGGGCTCAGCCGCAGCGCTTCCGCGGGGCGGGCGATGAGCGCGTGGTCCAGCCGGGGCGGTGCGCGTGGTCATCGTGTGCGAGCTGCCGACCGCGACGCGCGTCAACCCCGGTGGCGGACAGGAAGTCGCGTGCCTGCCCTGGATCCGTGCGGCTTGGTCGCTGATCTGGCAGCCCGCGGCTTCCGCGCCGGTGACCACGGCCGGCGTGCTCCGGGGTGATCACGTTGAAGGCGCCGATGGCCCGCCGTCGCGGCAGGCGAGCTCACCACGCAGCGTGCGGGGCAACGTCTCTGCTGGCCTCCGCTTGCGCTCGGCGCAGCGAAGGTGCAGGAACGGCTTGGGGATGGTGCAGCCTTTTGCTCGTTTGGCGAGGATAAAACACCCATTCATGCGCTGTAATTTCATGGAGGTGCGCACAACGTGGCGTACACCACCGACAGAGAGTTGTGAGACATGGCGGCACCGCAGGCCAGGTGGAGCGCGCTGCTCGAGATGCTGACGCGGGACGGGCGGATCGAGGTCGAGCCGGCTGCAGAGGAGTTGGGGGTCTCCGCCGCGACCATCAGGCGCGACCTCGACGAGTTGGCCCGCCAGCAGATGGTCACCCGTACGCACGGCGGAGCGGTGATCAACGCGATCGCCTATGACCTGCCACTGCGCTACAAGGCCGCGCGCAACGCCCCGGAGAAGGAGCGGATCGCGCACGCGGCTGCCGCCCTGGTGAAGGCCGGCGCCGTGGTGGGGCTGAACGGCGGCACCACGACCACCGAGGTGGCGCGGGCGCTGGCCACCCGCGCCGACCTGAGTTCGGGCGGTGCGGAGACCGCGGTCACCGTGGTGACCAACGCCCTGAACATCGCGAACGAGCTGGTCGTACGGCGCCATGTGAAGCTCGTGGTGACGGGCGGGGTGGCCCGGCCGGCGTCCTATGAGTTGATCGGGCCGCTGGCCACCGAACTGCTCGCGGAGATCGCCCTGGACCAGGTCTTCATCGGGGTGGATGCCATCGACCTGGCCCACGGGGCGACCGCGCACCACGAGGGTGAGGCCAGCATCAACCGGGCGCTGGCCCGCCGCGCGCAGCAGGTCGTCGCGGTCGCCGACGCCTCCAAGCTGAACAGGCGGGCCTTCGCCCGCATCTGCCCGGTGGAGGACATCGACGTCCTGGTGACCGACAAGACCGCCTCGGACGAGCTGACCGAGTCGTTCACGGCTGCCGGGGTCGAGGTCATCCGCGCCTGACTGGGCATGTCGCCCCCGGTGGCCCACCCATGCGTCAGCCCCGGACACCGCCCGCGGTCAGTCCGGCGACCAGGTGGCGCTCCACGAAGACGAACAGCGCGACCACGGGCACGATGCGAACAGATACTGCCACTGCTCGTGGTACGAGGTGACGAAGCCGGGGATCGCCCTGGTCAGGGTCATCCGGTTGCTGGTTGAGGTGACGGTGAGCGCCACCACGTACTCGTTCCACGCGCCGATGAAGGTGTAGACGAGCGCTGTCACCACACCAGGTATCGCGAGGGGTAGGACGACACGGGTGAGGGCGCCGAACCGCCCGGTGCCGTCGAGCCAGGCAGCCTCCTCCAGTTCCCGGGGGATGCTCGCGAAGTAGGCGTTGAGGATCCACACGCAGAACGGCAGGTTGAAGACCGCGTTCACCAGGATGAGGCCCGCGGCGGTGTCGGTCAGGTCGAGACTGACCATCTCCCGGTAGATGCCGACCAGGAGGGCGGTCGGCGCGAACATCTGGGTGACGAGTACGAGCAGCAGGAAGGCGCCGCGTCCGCGGAAGCGATGCCGGGCGGTGTAGTAGGCGGCGGACAGGCCGACGGCCAGGGTGAGCAGCGTCGCCGCCCCGGCGACGTACAGCGAGAGCAGCAGCGCGTCCCCCACGTGCGGGTCGGTGAGCGAGGGATCCGCCGCTGTCCGAGGAGTTGCCCATGCCGTATCCGGTGATGGCCAGAGCCAGGGCGAGTCCCCCGGCGAGGCCTGCGAGGTGCCGTTTCACGGACTGCTCGCCGCACGCATCGCGTGCTTCGACTGACGCGTGCCGTCTGATGGCAAGCTCGCGGTCTTGCTTTTTTATGCTCGCTTTCCGGCACGATCAATCAACAAACGACATGATGCTCAATGAATCGTGCAGGATGTCAAGGGCCGTCACGTCCCGCATCGGCCATGCGGTGCGCCGCCAGGCCACCTGACGGCAGGCCTTGACGAAGCTCGGGCGCCCCGAGGGCACTGTTTCGGCCTCGCCGCTCCGGCTACGGGTGCAGCCGGCCTGGCCGACGACATCCCCCGCACTGGTGGGCAGTTGGCAGCACCGGTGCGGCGGCGGGTCCACCCTCGTCTCGGCCTGTGCGCTGACCCCGGACAATCCGCTCCATCTGGCCCACCGCGATCCTGGGCCGCCCCCGCGCCGCCGGACGCATCTCGGCAAGCGACAGAATTTACCCGGCCGTTATAAACGGTTTCTGGGCCTGTCGAGGCCTCTCGCCGCCCGCCGGAACCGATCGCCACCAGGCACGACAGCTTGCCGACGAGACCTCTGGGGGCACCAGGGAGGCCACGTACCCCACCTGTTGACAGGTGGCGAGCACAGCAAGAGCATGTGCGAAATCGCTTGGATTCTTGCAAGAGCACGCAGTATCAAGCAGATCGCGCACCCTGCCCGGCGCCTCCCTCGTCGTGGCCGTGCACTCCGCACACCAACCCGCACCACGCACCGTCGCTTCCGAGCCCCCGTCCTGTCCGACAGGAGGACCCGAGTGCACGCCCGACCGAGCAGCCCCGGCGGCCTGTTGATCGCTGCCGCCCTGACCGCCGCCCTGTTGGTGGCGCCGGTCACTGGATCCACCGCCGCGGCAACAGCCTCCGCCCGCCCCGCCGCAGCCCCCACCGCAGCTCCGAAGGTCACTCGCACCGCGCATGCCGTCACGGTCGCCGTGCCGGCCTCCGCCGACGCGCCTGGCTACACCCTCGACGTGGCCACCGACGAACTCGCCCTGACCACGCGCCGCGCCCGGAAGACCGTGCTGGCCACCGCCTCCGGCGACACCGGGGCCCTGCGCTTCACCGCGGCCGACGGCACCTGGCAGCACGCGACCGGCGTCACGGGCTGGACCTGGAAGCACGGCGTGCTGACGATCACCGCCGCCAGCACGCTCGACGGCGCCACGGTGGAGGCCCGGATCACGCCCCGCGCCGACCGCTACCAGCTCGACTGGGACGTCCACGGCGGCGGCCCGAAGCAACTCGGCCTCGTCTACGACCTGTCGTCGGCCGGCCACTGGTACGGCCACGGCGAGGCGCAGACACCGCAGGGCGGACCGGGCGTCGACCAGCCCTGGCCGCTGGACAACGGTCAGGTGCAGCACACCGGCTTCGGCCCCGCCTCGTACAACATGATCGATCCGTTCTGGTACACCTCGGCCTCGACCGGACTGCGCGTCGACACAGGCGACACCATGGACGTCAACATCAACGGCGGCAAGGACGGCCTCGGCCGCTTCACCGTCGACGCGGCCGGCACGTACAAGGCCACCGTCTTCGTCGAGTCGACGCCACTCGCGGTCTACCGCGACTACATCGGCATCGTCGGCAAACCGGCCAAGAGCGACGCCACGTACGAGCAGTACGCCAAGCCGCTGTGGAACTCCTGGGCACAGTTCTACACCAAGGTCGACCAGGAGAAACTGCTCGCCTACGCCACCGAGCTCCACGACAACGGCCTGGGCGGGCACACCATCCAGCTCGACGACAAGTGGGAGTCGAACTACGGCAATCTGACCTGGGACCCCAAGACCTTCCCCGATCCCAGGGACCTGTCCGACAAGATCCACGCCATGGGGTTCGACTTCGGCCTCTGGGTCACCCTGTGGATCAACCTCGACTCCGCCAACTACCAGTACGCGGCCGACCATGGCTATCTCCTCATGGACGCCAAGGACACCAGCAAGCCGTGCGAAGTGACCTGGTGGAACGGCCAGGCAGGGATCATCGACCTGGCCAACCCCGACGCCAGGGCCTGGTACGAGGGCAACGTCCAGACCCTGATGGACAAGTACCGCATCGACGGGCTGAAGTTCGACACCCGCTTCTTCGACGAGAAGTGCGCTCCACGCCAGGGCCACCAGGCCACGGACTACCAGAAGCTCGGCACCCAACTGGCCGACACCTACGACCTCCAGGGCGCCGGCATCCGGGTCCACTGGAACTCCACCGCCCACCAGGCAGGCTTCGTCACCCGCCAGGTCGACAAGGGCACCGGCTGGGACTCCCTCAATGCATCGGTCAGCCAGAACCTGGCGATCTCCACGATCGGCTACCCGTTCGTCGAGTCCGACATGATCGGAGGCTCCGGCGGGCAGGCCGCTCCCAGCAAGGACGTCCTGATCCGGTGGGCGCAGTCGGCGTCGCTGATGCCGCTGATGTACGCCTCCACCTCACCGGTGGAGACCAACGACGTCACCACCGGCCGGAAGGTGACGTACGACCAGCAGACCATCGACCTGTACAGAGCGGCCATCAAGGCGCACGAACGGCTGGCCCCCTACATCTGGGACCAGGTGCAGGCCACGCTCAAGACCGGCGACCCGATCATGCGTCCGCTCTTCTTCGACTTCCCGAAGGACCAGGCGAGTTACACGGTCGCGGACGAGTGGATGCTCGGCCCTGCCGTGCTGGCCGCGCCCAAGCTCGGCTCCGGCGCCACCCGCACGGTGTACCTGCCGTCCGGCGCCTGGTTCGACGTCAACCAGGGCACGGTCGTGCACGGCCCCGCGACCCTCAAGGGATACGCCGCGCCGCTCGGGGTGACGCCCACGTTCGTGAAGCTCGGCGCCAAGGGTGCCCTGAAAGCGATCCGGGCCCTGAAACGCGACGACGTCCCGGCCGCATCCGTCCTGATCGGCCCGGACGCGCCCAGCACCGGGTCCGGCAAGCCCTTCGAGGTCACCACCACGGCCACCAACTGGGGAGCCACGGCCATCAGTTCCGTCCGCACCTCCCTGACCGTGCCCGACGACTGGACCGCGCAGCCCACAGCCGTTGCGACCGCACGCTCCCTGGCACCGGGTGCCGCGTACACCACCACCTGGACCGTCACCCCCGGCGCCGACGCCACATGGGGCGGCCACGACCTGACGGGCACGGTGACCTACAAGACCACCGCCGGGAGGACCGTCACCGTCGACGACACCGTGCGCGCCACGCTGGAAGCGGCCCCGGGCGCCGTCCACGATCCCTACCGTACGACGCAGACCACCGACGCCCAATACGCCCAGGCCGGCGACCAGTTCGCGATCTGGGCGGCCGGGCAGGACCTGTCCGGCTGGAAGGACGAGAAAGGCGCCGTCTACCTGGACGGCGCGGCGGGCGAGCACTCCACCGTCCAGACCGAACTGGTCTCGCAGAGCGGCGACAGCCCGGCGGCCAAGTCCGGGCTGGCGATCGCGAACGACCTCACCGACCCGGCGAAGGGCGGCTACGCGGTCCTGGCCATGACACGGGGTTACGGGCTGGAGTTCATGACCGACAGCAACGGCGACGGCGTCCTCGACACCTGGGCCGGCGGCGGCTCGACCTACTATCCGGCCCATCTGCGGCTGGTCCGCGACGGCACCACGTACACCGCGTACACCAGCAAGGACGGCCAGACCTGGACGACGGTCGGCACGGCGCAGGTGCCGTCCGCCGCCGCGAACGAGGACGCGGGGCTGGTCGCCAGCGCCGTCAACGCCAACCACCCCGGGTCCACCACGGAGGCGGTCTTCAAGGCGTTCACCGTCACTTCATGAATCCCCGTCACTTCCCGAGAGGGGCCCGGACCATGTCACGCGTTCCGACGGCCGTCGCCGCCTTCGTCGCCGGGGTTGTCATAGCCGCGACGACCACGGCGATCGCCGGCACCGGCAGATCCACCACGGACGTCAACGACAGAGCCACGACCACCTGGCTGACCGTCAAGGTCGCCGACGCCATGGGCACCAGGGGCACGATCACCTGGGTACCCACCGGGTCGTTCGCCTCCTCCGCCGAGGTGCGCGTCCCCCGCTACCCGACAAGGGCCATCCAGGGCAAGGACACCAGGGACCTGTCCCTGTCGGCCGTCCGCAACGAGCAGGTCTCCGCCCAGCTGGCCATCGCCTCCGGACACGACCTGCACGAGGTGCGGGCGAGCGTCGGGGACCTCACCGGGCCCGGCGGGGCAAGGATCCCCGGCTCCGGGACGCAGGTCCGGTTCGTGAAGTACGTGCCCGTGCAGCGCTCCAAGACCGAGATGGACTGGTCCGCCACCATCGACCAGGTCAGCTCCCCGACCGAGGTCTCCGGCGACCGCGATCCCGATGTCGTCGGCGACGCGCTGCAGGAGGGTTCGTCGGTCGACGTACCCGCCTACGCGGCACAACCGCTCTGGTTCACCTTCCACATCCCGAAGACCGCGACCGCAGGCACTTACAGCGGCACGGTCAGGGTGACCGCCGACGACGGCACCAAGGTCGCCTACCCGCTCTCCGTCCAGGTGGCCAACGCCGCCGTGCCGGACGCGAAGGACTACGGCTTCTTCCTCGACGTATGGGCCCAGCCCGAGACGATGGCACTGAACAGCGGCGTCGAACCCTGGTCGGACAAACACTGGAAGCTGATCGAGGCGTACGACAAGGACCTGGCGGGCCACGGCCAGAAGGTCGTCAACACCACCATCGTCGACAACCCCTGGCACCACCAGTGGTCACTGGGCACCCGCCGCTCGCAGACCGCCACCCCCTACTCCAGCATGGTCGCCTGGGAGTGGGACGGCACCCGGTTCTCCTTCGACTTCTCCCGCTGGGACCGGTACGTCCGCACGGCACTGAAGGCAGGCGTCGGCCCGGGCATCGGGGCGTTCTCCATGCTGGCGTTCCAGGACGGCGAACACCTCACCTACACCGACACCCGGACCGGCAAGAGCGTCTACCAGAACGTCGACCTGGGCGGCGACCGCTGGCGCGAGGCGTGGGGGACCTTCCTGCCCGCCTTCGTCAAGCACCTGCGAGGCAGGGGCTGGCTGGACCGGACCTATCTGTCGTTCGACGAGCGGCCAGTGGAATCCATGACGGTCGTCAGGGACTTCGTCCACGAGGTCGCACCCGAATTCGACACGAGGATCTCCGTCGCCGGCTCGGCGGGCACCGCCGACCTCGCGTCCGACCTGTCGGTCAGCTGGGACACCATCGACCAGATGACGGCCGAGAAGGCCGAGCAGCGCCGGGCCGAGGGCAAGGTCACCACCTTCTACGTCTACGGCGCCCCCGCCCACCCCAACACGCTGTCCTACTCCCCCGCCGTAGAGGCCCGGATGCTGCCGTGGATCGCCGCCCAGCGCCACCTCGACGGATTCCTGCGCTGGTCGTACAACAGCTGGACGTCCGATCCCTTCAGCCAGCCGGTGTACATCTTCACGCAAGGAGACGAGTACCTGGTCTATCCCGGCAGGAACGGCCCGATGTCCAGTGTCCGCTGGGAACAACTCAAGGACGGCATCGAGGACTTCGAACTGATCCAAGAGCTGCGCAAGAAGGACGGCGGCACCAACGACGGCGACGCCCTGACCCACGCCCTCACCACGGCGACACGCGACCTCGACGGCCGCACGAAGAACGTCACCGATGTCGAGACCGCGCGAGCCGCGGTCGTGAAGGCGCTGATCTCATGAGAAGAACCTGGCTCGCGCCGCTCACGGCCGCCCTGCTCGCCGCATGCTGCCTGACCGCACCCGCCGTTCAGGCCGCCACCCCCCGGACGGCGCCGACTTCCGCGCCACAGGCGCACACCGTCAGCTACGACCAGTACTCGGTGCGCATCGACGGCAAACCGGTGTACCTGTGGGGCGCCGAGCTCCACTACTTCCGCCTGCCCAGCCCCGATGCCTGGCGCGACGTGCTGCAGAAGATCAAGGCCGCCGGATTCAACTCCGTGTCCCTGTACTTCGACTGGGGCTACCACTCCACCGCCCCCGGCTCCTACGACTTCACCGGCGTCCGCGATGTCGAGCGGCTCCTCGACGAGGCCGAACGCGCGGGCCTGTACGTGATCGCCCGCCCGGGCCCGTACATCAACGCCGAGGTCTCCGGCGGCGGCTTACCCGCCTGGCGCAAGACGCACACGGGCGTGAACCGCACCTCCGACGAGGGGTACATGAAGGACGCCCGGGAGTGGATGAGCCGCATCAACCCGATCATCGCCCGTCACCAACTCACCCACGGCACGGGCTCGGTGATCCTTTACCAGGTCGAGAACGAGTACCAGGGCGGCGGCCTGTCCCCCGACTACATGCAGACGCTCATCGACTGGGCGCGTGAGGACGGCATCGAGGTCCCGACCTTCGTCAACGACGGCGGCCCCAACCGGAACTGGGTCAGCGGCAAGGGCGCCCCGGACATCTACGGCTTCGACGCCTACCCGCAGGGCTTCGACTGCTCCGCCCCCGACGCCTGGAAGGACCTGCCCGACTATTCCTACGTCAACGACTTCAAGCCCGAGTCCCCCCTGATCATCCCCGAGGCACAGGGCGGCGCCTTCGACCCGTGGGGCGGCTCCGGCTACCACGCCTGCCGCGAGCTCACCAGTACGGCCTTCACCCGTGTGCTCAGCAAGATGAACATCGCCGCGGGCGTCACCGGCCAGTCCTTCTACATGACGTACGGCGGCACCAACTGGGGCTGGCTCGCCGATCCCAACGCCGTCTACACGTCCTACGACTACGGCGCACCGATCACCGAGTCACGGCAACTGACTGACAAATACCAGGAGTTCAAGCGGCTCGGCTACTTCGTCAACGCGGTGAAGCCGCTGGCCCGAACGGACAGGGCCCCGGCGCCCGCGCCGAGCGACGACGCCCTGCGGATCGACCGCAGGGTGAACCCCGACGACGGCACCCAGTTCCTCACCCTCCGGCACGCCGACACCCGGGTGAAGTCCACCGGCACCACCACCTTCTCCCTGGCCGGCCGGGACGGCGACTACCCGCGCGTCCCGCAGCAGGGCACCGTCACACTCGCCGGCCGGGATGCCAAGATCCTGGTCGCCGGCTATGACCTCGAGCGGCAGCGGCTCGTCTACTCCACCTCTGAGATCATGACCCACGCCCGGATCGGCGCCGATGACGTGGCTCTGCTGTACGGGAGAAGGGGTGAGGCGGGAGAGACCGTCCTGCGGTACGGGTCCAGGCCCAAGGTCACCGTCCTGGACGGCAAGGCAGACGCCACCTGGGACGCCGCACGCGGTGACCTGCGGCTGAACTACACCCATCAAGGCCTCATCCGGGTACGCGTGGGCGATCTCGTCCTGCTCATCGCCGACGACCGGGAGACCGCGCAGTGGTGGCGCCAGGACACCGGCGCCGGGCCGGTGCTCGTGCGGGGCCCGTCCCTCCTCCGTACCGCGCAAGTCGACCACGGAGCGCTGAAGTTGACCGGCGACTCCACGAAGGCCGCGAGGATCGAGGTCATCGCCGACGCCACGCACGTGACGTGGAACGGACACCGCACCACGGTCACCTCCGCGCCCCGCCCGGTGAAACTCCCCGCCTTCGACGAGTGGCGGACGCGGGCCGAGAACCCCGAGTCCGCACCCGACTTCGACGACTCGGCGTGGACCGTCGCCGACCATCTCACCGCCAACAATCCGGATCTCGCCGGGTACACCCCCGTCCTCGCCATGGACGAGTACGGCTTCCACCAGGGCGACGTCTGGTACCGGGGCCGCTTCCGCACCACGGGCCGCACGAGCGCGGTGATCCTCAACGCGAACACCGGGCCGCACGGCATCTACGCGGCCTGGCTCAACGGTCGCTACCTCGGCCGATCCGGCGACGGCAGACACACCTTCGACATCCCCGACGGGGCCCTCGCGGACGGCGGCGACAACGTGCTCTCCGCCCTCGTCGAGAACGCCGGCCACAACGAGGAATGGGGTCACGACTACTCCAAGGAACCGCGCGGACTGCTCTCCGCCGACCTGATCGGCGCCGACTCCACCATCACCTGGATGATCCAGGGCACCCGAGGCGGCGAACACCCCCTCGACACGGCACGCGGCGGCTACAACAACGGCGGCCTGTACGGCGAGCGTTCCGGCTGGTCCCTGCCCGGCTACCCGGACGGATCCTGGACTCGTACGACCCTCGCCGCGCAGTCCACGAGGTCCGGCCCTGGCGTGCGCTGGTACCGCACCACGGCCCGGCTCGACCTGCCCCGCGGCCAGGACACACCCCTCGCCCTCGAACTCGCCGACGGGAAGGGCGGCAAGGGCTACCGGGCCCAGATCTTCGTGAACGGCTGGCTCATCGGCCGCTATCTCGCCGACACCGGTCCGCAGTCCCGTTTCGACATCCCGAGCGGTCTGCTCGACGAGCACGGCACCAACACCATCGCCCTCGCGGTCTGGTCCACGCACGACGGCTCCGGGCCCGGCTCCGCACGCCTCGTCGACCTCGGCGCGAGCGCCGGCGGCATCCCCATCGGGACGGTGCCGGCACCGTCGTACGACCCGAAGACGTACGCGAACCCGCCGACCGATGCTCGCGTGACCGTGACCGCGGAGCCCTTCCTGAGCGCGGGCCGGGCGACCGTCTCCTTCCACGTCCCCGAGAAGGCCGCACGCGACGTGGACCTGTCGCTGAAGGCCCCAGACGGCTGGACGGCCAAGGCCAACAGCCCGACACACTTCGACCGGGTCGCCCCCGGTGCCACGGTCACGACCGTGTACACGGTCACTGCGCCCGCGGACACCGTGCCGTACGCCCTGCTGCCAGCGACCGCCTCCTATCGGCAGGACGGACGCACCGCGCAGACCACCGGTGAACGGGCCGTCCAGGTACCGCCGCCCGCACCCGCCGGGGACGTGTACGTGAGCGATCTGCCGCTCGTGCGGGCCCTCAACGGCTGGGGCCCGGTCGAGAAGGACCACTCCAACGGCGAGAACGCGGCCGGTGACGGACACGCCCTGACCATCGCCGGCACGACGTACGCGAAGGGCCTGGGCGTGCACGCCGACAGCCAGGTCCGCGTCCATCTCGGCGGCGTCTGTACCCGGTTCACGGCCACCGTCGGTGTGGACGACGAGGTCGGGGACGGCGGGAGCGTCTCGTTCAAAGTCACCGCGGACGGGCGCGACCTCTTCACGACCTCGACCCTCCGAGGCTCCGACCCCGGCACGCCGGTCGACGCGGACGTCACCGGCGCCCGCTGGCTGGACCTGACGGTGGACAGCGTCGGGGACAACTCCACGGACCACGCCGACTGGGCCGCCGCCCACCTGACCTGCACGGGAGGCAACGGATGAGCCCCGCGAAGCGATGGCGTGCCGCTCTGGCCGGTCTCGCGTCTGCCCTGCTGCTGACCGCGTTCGTGTCCACGGCGCCGGCCCGTGCGGCGGCCGAACCGCCGGACCGGGCGCCGGCCGCAGCAGCCCCCGCCTCGACCCACGACATCGCCTACGACCGCTACTCCGTGACCGTCGACGGCAGACGCGTCCTGCTCTGGTCCGGCGAGTTCCACTACTGGCGACTGCCCAGTCCCGGTCTGTGGCGTGACGTGCTGCAGAAGATGAAGGCCGACGGGATGAACGCCGTGTCGATCTACTTCGACTGGGCCTACCACTCCCCCGCGCCGGGACGGTACGACTTCTCCGGTGTCCGGGATGTCGACAAGCTGCTCGACATGGCCCGGGACGCGGGGCTGTACGTCATCGCGCGCCCCGGCCCGTACATCAACGCCGAGACGGACGGCGGCGGTTTCCCCGGCTGGCTGATGACACAGAAGGGCCGCGCCCGCTCCACGGCTCCCGACTACCTGGCCGCGGCACACGAGTGGCTGCGCCACATCGACCGGATCCTCGCCCGCCACCAGGTCAGCAACGGCACCGGACCGGTCCTGCTCTACCAGGTGGAGAACGAGCTCTACGACCCCGACGGCCGACCGTACATCGTCGACCTGAGCAAGCAGGTCCGCTCCGACGGCATCACCGTCCCGCTCGTCGGCAACGAGCCGAACGCCCAGTACGCGGGCGGCGACGGGCTCGACTTCGTCGGCGAACTCGACCAGTACAACTCCTTCTGCAAGGGCCAGTGGTGGCTGCCCACGCTCAAGCGCCAGGACGAGACCAAACCCCTCGCCGTCTTCGAGGCTGGCACCGGCTGGTTCCAGACCTGGGGCGACACCGGCTATGACGAGTGCCGCAAGAAGATGGGACCCCCCTACGCGAAGATCGTCGACAAGCACGAGATCATGCAGGGCACCACGGTCCAGAACCTGTACATGACCTACGGCGGCACCAACTGGGGCTGGCTCGCCGACCCGCGGCAGGTCTACACGTCGTACGACTACGGCGCCCCGATCACCGAGGCCCGGCAGACCGGCGCCGACTACGACGAGCTGAAGCGGCAGGGCCTCTTCTACACCACCACCGCCCCGCTCACGGCCACCGAACCGGCGAACGCGCCCACACCGTCCGACGACGCCGTGCACGTGGAGGCGCGCGCCAACCCCAGCACGAAGACGCAGTTCCTGTACGTCCGGCACACCGACCGCATGGCCGGCTCCGACGCGAACACGTCCTTCGACTGGAAGACCCCGGACGGCACCTATCCGGTGAGCGTGCGGTTGAACGGGCAGACCGGCAAGATCCTCGTCGCCGGCTACGACCTCGGCGGCCAACGGCTCGTCTACTCCACCAGCGAGTTGATGACCAGCACGAAGGCCGGCGGCGCGGACGTGGCCGTCCTGTACGGCGCCGACGGCGACCCCGGGCAGACGGTGCTGCGGTACGCCTCGAAGCCGGAGGTCACGGTGCTCGACGGGGCCGCCACAAGCACCTGGGACGCCCAGCGCGGCGATCTCCGGCTGGACTACGACCACAAGGGCCTGACCAGGCTCCTCGTCCACGGCGGTGGCCGCCCCGACCTGCTGCTGCTCATCGCCACCGACGCAGAGGCGGCCGGTTTCTGGCGGCCGGACGGCACGACCCTGGTCCGCGGCAGCGAGCTGGTCCGTGCGTCCGTCGTCCACGGCTCCACCCTCGCCCTCACCGGCGACGCCGCGAAGCCCGGCCCGCTGGAGGTGTTCGCGGCCCCCGGCGTCCGTACGGTCACCTGGAACGGCACCGCGGTAACCACCGAACGCACCTCCTCCGGCAGTCTGCTCGGCAGGATCCCCGGCCCCCGGAAGCTCACCCTTCCCGAACTGACCGACTGGAGGACATCCGCCGAGAACCCCGAGTCCGCCCCGGACTTCGACGACTCCTCCTGGACCTACGCCGACAGACTGACCACGGACAACCCGACCCAACCTGGCACCCTGCCCGTCCTCTACCAGGACGAGTACGGCTACCACTACGGCTACGTCTGGTACCGCGGCCACTTCAAGGCCACCGGCACCGAGAAGTCCCTCTCCCTCACCGCTCTCGCCACCAACCCGGACACCTCCTCGAAGGCGGTCGGCGTCTACTCGGTGTGGATCAACGGCCGGTTCGCCGGCACCGGCCAGACCGGCCGCCACACCTTCGCCCTCCCCGACGGCCTGCTGAAGAACGGAGCGGACAACGTGGTCTCCGTCCTCGTCGGCACGATGGGCCACAACGAGGACTTCACCTGGAACAGCGACGACCACAAGCAGCCGCGCGGCCTGACCGAGGCGTACCTCTCCGGCTCCGACGCGCAGATCACCTGGCGCATCCAGGGCGCCAGGGACGGTGAGCAGCCCGTCGACCCCGTACGCGGGCAGATGAACAACGGCGGCCTGTACGGGGAGCGTTCGGGCTGGACCCTGCCCGGCTACCCGGACCACTCCTGGGCCCCTGCCACCCTGCCGGCCGCCGGCACCGCCCCCGGGCTCGCCTGGTACCGCACCACCTTCGACCCCGGGCTGCCCAAGGGCCAGGACGTCTCCGTCGGCGTCACCATCACGGACGACCCTCAGCGCAACTACCGCGCGCTGATCTACGTCAACGGCTGGCTGATGGGCCAGTACGTCAACGACACCGGACCGCAGCACACGTTCCCCGTCCCCAACGGCATCCTGCGCACCGACGGCAGGAACACCATCGCCATCGCCTCCTGGAGCGAGGACGCGAAGAGCGGCGGCCTCGGCAAGGTGAGCCTGACGACCCTGGGCAACGTCTCCTCTTCTCTGCGGGTCGCCGACGTGGCGTCGCCCGCGTACGACCGCGGCCGGTACGCCGATCCCACGGTTCCGGCCCGAGTAAGGGTCGACGCCCCCGACACCGTCGAGCCGGGCGGCCACTACCGGGTCACGGCCGCGCTGGCGGTTCCGCGCGACGGCCGCACGCTGCACGGGGCCTTTCTGTCGCTCGGCCTCCCCGACGGCTGGAGTGCGAGCCCGGACACCCCGGTGGGGCTGGGCACCCTGAAGCCCGGCCGGTCGGCCGAGGCGGCCTGGACGGTCACCGTGCCCGACGACCAGAAGACCGGCACCGTCACCGTGCTGCGCGCCACGGCACGCTTCACCCGCGGCTCTGCCACAGGCTCGGTCACCGGCGAGGAGGTGCTCTCGGCCCAGCCGCCCCCGCTCACCGTCGGCGAGCACTACGTCAGCGATCTGCCCTTCCAGTCGTCGAGCAACGGCTGGGGACCGGTCGAACGCGACCGGTCCAACGGCGAGAACGCGCAGGGCGACGGACTGCCGCTGCGGCTGCACGACGTCACCTACGCCAAGGGGCTCGGCATGCACGCGGCCGGCTCCGTGCGGGTGTGGCTCGGCGGTACCTGCACGAGGTTCACGGCGGCACTGGGCCTGGACCAGGAGACGTACGGCCGGCCGGACGGTCCGGCCACGGTCGCCTACAGCGTCGTCGCCGACGGCGTGACCGTCTACGAGAGCGGAATCGTCGACCGCGACACGGCGACCAGGACGGTCGACGTGGATGTCACCGGGGCCCGGCGGCTCGAACTCGTCGTCTCGGACGGCGGGGACGGCAACGCCCTCGACCACGCGGACTGGGCGGACGCCAGGCTGAGCTGTGGGGGCGGTGCCTGATGCCCCGACGCGGACAAGCGGTGGGAGCACATCCCGGGAACGCCGGACGAAGGGGAGAACCCATGCTCGGACCGCTTGGACACCCGCTCACGCACCGAAGATTCGCGGCCGTGGGGGCCGTACTGGCGGCCCTGCTGCCGGCAGCTTCCGCTGAGGCCGAGTCCCGAACGCAGCCGTGGACAGGGACTTGGGCGACCGCGCAGCACGCCTCGTACGACCCGGGCACCTCCGAGGTGACCGTGCGGATCCCGGTGCACGTCAGCGCGGGAGGGACAAGCGTCCGGATCCGGTTGACCAACGAGTTCACCGACCAGCCGGTGATGATCGGGCACGCGACCGCGGGGCGGCGGGCGGGCGGCTCGTCCGTGTCCGGCCCGCGCGACCTCACGTTCGGCGGAAAGAGAGCCGTGACGATCCCGGCCCACGGGCAGGCGGCGAGCGACGGGTTACGGATTCCCGTCGCCGCCCGAAGCGACCTGGTGGTCAGCCTGTACTTCCCCGGCATACTCACCCACGTCAGCCAGCACTGGATGGGGCTCCAGACCGTCTACTGGTCGCCCGACGGCAGCGGCGACCACGCCGGAGACGCCGATGGCGGCGCGTTCACCAGGACCGACACCACCTTCCCCTTCCTCACCGGTGTCGACGTGCGGGGCGGGGCGGCACGGGGCTCCGTGGTCGCGCTCGGTGACTCCATCACCGACGGGGCCGCCTCCACCGCTGACGCGAACCGGCGCTGGCCCGACTACCTGGCGACTCGGCTGGCGGCCTGCACCTCCAGCGCCGGGGTGCTGAACGAAGGCATCAGCGGGAACCGCATCACGGCCAGGGCCGACGGCAATCCCTCGGCCCTGGACCGGCTGGAGCGCGATGTGCTGCCCCAGCCGGGCGCCCGCACGGTGATCCTCTTCGAGGGCGTCAACGACCTCAGCTGGGGTGGTGCAACCGGCGACCAGGTGATCGACGGCATGAAGGAGATCGCCCACCGCGCCCATGCCCGCGGGCTGCGGATGATCGGCGCGACCGTCGTCCCGTACCGGGGCTGGGGCGACCACTGGACCGAGGCCAAGGAGGCCGACCGGCAGAAGGTGAACGCGTTCGTCCGCGACGGCGGCGTCTTCGACGGCTACGCCGACTTCGACAAAGCGGTACGGGATCCGGACGACCCCACCCGCTACGCCGCCGCCTTCGACTCGGGTGACCATCTGCATCCCAACGACAACGGGATGAAGGCGTTCGCCGACGCGGTCGACCTCGCCGGCCTCGGCGTGGCCCGCGACTGCCCCTCGGCGCGCGTCCGGCTGACCCCGTACCGCCCGAATCTGCCGACCGGCCACGCAACGGAGATCACCGCGACCGTCACCAACTCTGGTTCCAAGCCGGTCACCCAGGTCACCACCGGGCTGTGTCTGCCGCACGGCTGGACCGCCGAGGCGGAGGGGCCGACGCGCACCGGCTCCCTTGCTCCGGGCGAGAGCTCCAAGGTCACCTGGCGTGTCACCCCGTCCGCCGGTACGGCCTGGGGGCCGTACGACATCGGCGTGCGCACCTCCTTCCGGCAGGGCGGCCGGACCCGCCACGACGGCGACACGATGACCGCCGACGTCACCCCCGTGCCGTCGGCGGTCAGGCCCCCGTACCGGACGTTCGCCACCGCCGACGGCGCCCAATACGCCCAGAACGGCGACCAGTTCGCGATCTGGGCGGGCGGTCAGGACCTGGCCGGCTGGAAGGACGAGAAGGCCGCCCTCCATGTCCCGGACGCCGTGTCCGCCTCCGGCAGCGTCACCGCCCGCCTCGTCGAGCAGACCGGCAGCGGACCCTCCGCCAAGGCCGGGATCGCCCTCGCCGATGACCTGACCGCCCCGGAGAAGGGCGGCTACGCGGTGCTGACCATGTCCAGAAGCTACGGCGTGGAGTTCATGACCGACAGCGACGGCGACGGGAAGCTCGACACCTGGGCCGGTGGCGGCTCCTCGTACCACCCGGCCTGGCTCAGGCTCACGCGCGACGGGACCGCCTACACGGCGTACGCCAGCGCCGACGGCGCCACCTGGCAGTGGATCGGAACCGCGACCGTGCCGTCCGCGGCTGTCGGCGGCCTCGACGCCGGAATGGTCGCGAGCGCCGTCAACCTGGACCACCCCGGCCAGACCACCACAGCCGTCTTCGACTCCTTCTCGACCACCGACTGAGAGGTCCCCCCTGTGAACGTCAGCCGCAGACGTTTCCTGACCACGGCCACGGCCCTCGGCTCAGCTGTGCTCCTCGCCCCGCCCGGTGCCGCGCGCGCGATCAGTGGCGGCATCCCCGACTACCGGCCCACGAGGGCATCCCTCGACACCCACCGATGACCGCCTACCGTGCCGAGGAGGACTTCCTCCCACCGCCCGTCTCGCTCACCGTCACCCCCTCCGACCCCGAACCCGGCAAGGCGGTGACCCTGACCGCCACTCTCACCAACTCCACCCGGATCGCGCTGCGCGGCACCGTGCTCCATCTCGCGGTGAACGACACCGGGGAACCGGACAGTCTGGGCAGTCTCACGCCCGGACGGTCGGTGACCCGCACCTGGCGGACCCGGCTCGCCCAGGACGCCGAGGGACGGATCGTGTTCACCGCGCACGCCCTGTTCGACGTGCACCGTCACGGCTCCGACTGCACGCGCGCCACCTCTTCCGTCCTGCTGCCGTACCGCTCGCTCGCCGGAGCCTTCGACAACGCGGGGATCGCCTCCGACGACGCCCTCACCGTCGCCGACATCGACGGCTCGCACTCCAGCCTGTCCGCCGAGGCGCTGGCGTCGGTCGGGCTGGCCCCGGGTGCCGAAGTCACGTACGGCGGCGTCTCCTTCACCTGGCCGGACACCGCGCCCGGCAACCTCGACAACGTCATCAGTGCCGGCCAGACCGTGCTGCTGTCAGGCTCCGGATCCCGCCTGTCCTTCCTCGGCACCAGCACCTGGGGCGCGGGCAGGGGCGACGGCAAGGTCGTCTACGCCGACGGCACCGAACAGCCCTTCTCCGTCGACGTCCAGGACTGGTACGGGGCGAGCCCCTCCGCCGCGGTCGTCGTGCCCTACCGCCACATCGCCACCGGCCGCGACGACAGTCCCGTCAGCCTGTTCACGTTCGGCGTCGACCTCGCGGCCGGCAAGGAACTGCGCTCCCTGGTCCTGCCGAAGGTCAGCGACGGCCTCCAGTCGGGCGTCCCCGCCCTGCACATCTTCGCCATGACGGTCAACTGAGCGTCAACTGAGCTCTGCCGGAAGGATGTTCATGCACGACAACCGAGGCGATCTCCGCATCACCGGTGTCACCCGCAGACGGATCCTCACGGGCGCGGTGGCGCTGGGTGGTGCCGCGCTGCTGGCCCGACCGCAGGGCGCGTACGCGGCCGGCGGCGCCCCCTTCGACATCGCCCCCGCCGCAGCCGCGCTGAAGCGGCTGCTCCCCGACCACCACCGGCAGATCACCCTGCGGGCCCTCGACGGCAACACCGACCGCTTCCGGGTCACCGGCCGGGCCGGGCACATCACGGTGGAGGGAACCAGTACCGGAGTGCTGCTCACCGGCCTGCACACCTATCTGCGGCGGACCGCGCACGCCTCCGTCTCCTGGACCGGCGAGCAACTGAACCTGCCGCGCGCCCTTCCCGCGCCGGCCGAGGAGATCACCGGGACGGCGAACGTGCCGCACCGGTTCGCCTTCAACGACACGAACGAGGGCTACACCGGCGCCTATCGCGACTGGGACGCCTGGCACCGCGAGCTGGACGTGCTGGCCCTGCACGGGGTCAACCGGGTCCTCGTCTACATCGGCGGCGACGCGGTGTACTACGACACCTTCCGCCGCTTCGGGTACTCCGACGCCGCGCTGCGCGCCTGGATCCCGGCCCCCGCCCACCAGCCCTGGTGGCTGCTGCAGAACATGTCGGGCTTCGGCGGACCGGTCTCCCGGCGGCTCGTCGAGCGACGGGCCGCGCTCGCCGAGAAGATCGTCGAGCGGATTCGCGACCTGGGCATGACGCCGGTCCTGCCGGGCTACTACGGCACCGTCCCGGACGGCTTCCCCGCCCAGCACGGCGGGGACGCGAGGGTGGTGGCGCAGGGCACCTGGGGCGGCTTCAAACGCCCCGACTGGCTCGACCCGCGCACCACGGCCTTCCGCGAGGTGGCCGCCGCCTTCTACCGCGCCCAGTCGGAGCGGTTCGGCGACAGCACGATGTACAAGATGGACCTGCTGCACGAAGGCGGCAACCCCGGTGACGTGCCGGTGGGTGAGGCCGCGAAGGCCGTCGAGGCGGCGCTGCAAAAAGCACATCCGGGGGCGGTCTGGGCGATCCTCGGCTGGCAGACCAACCCGTCCCGGGCGCTGCTCGACGGCGTCGACAAGAGCCGGATGCTGATCGTGGACGGCCTGTCGGACCGCTACACCACCGTCACCGACCGGGAGAGCGACTGGGGCGGCACGCCGTACGCCTTCGGCAGCATCTGGAACTTCGGCGGGCACACCCCGATCGGCGCCAACGCCCCGGACTGGGTGGAGCAGTACCCCAAGTGGCGGGACAAGGACGGCAGTTCACTCGCCGGTATCGCGGCGATGCCGGAGGCCGCCGACAACAACGCGCCCGCCCTGGCCCTGTTGACGGACCTCGCCTGGACGCCCGGCACCGTCGACCTGGACGACTGGTTCACCGCGTACGCCCTCTCCCGCTACGGCGGCCCCGACCGGCACGCGGTCGCGGCCTGGCGGACGATCCGCGACACCGCGTACGGCATGTCCCGCGCGGACTCCTGGAGCGAGGCGCCCGACGGTCTGTTCGGTGCCCGTCCGAGCCTGACGGCGAACAAGGCCGCCGCCTGGGGCCCGGAGAAGGACCGCTACGACACCACGGCCTTCGACACCGCGCTCACCGAACTCCTCGCCGTGCGGTCCGAGTTGAGGAACAGCTCGGCCTACCGGTACGACGTCGTCGACGTGGCCCGGCAGGTCCTGTCCAACCGCAGCCGGGTGCTGCTGCCGCAGATCAAGGCCGCCCACGAGGCGGGGGACGGCGCCCTCTTCGGCAGGTTGACCAGCACCTGGCTGAGCTGGATGGACCTCCTCGACGACCTGCTGGCGACCTCCGGCCCGCATCTGCTCGGGCGGTGGCTCGCCGACGCGCGCGCCTGGGGCGCCGACCAGGCCGAGAAGGACCGCCTTGAATACGACGTCCGCTCCCTGCTCACCACGTGGGGTGGACGCGCCAGCAGCGACGAGGGCCTGCACGACTACGCGAACCGGGAGTGGTCCGGGCTGGTGGGCGGCCTGTACCGCACCCGTTGGAAGACGTACTTCGACGCGCTCGCCAAGGGAGAGGACCCCGCGACGATCGACTGGTTCGCCCTGGAGGACCGCTGGGCGCACGCCCACGAGACACACCCGACCGAACCCCACGGTTCCCCGTACGCCTTGGCCCGCCGCGTACGCGATCTGCTCGCCGCAACTCCCCACCAGGCGGCCCTCACCGCGGCGGCCGACCGGGCAGCGGTGGCCGAGGGCACGCCCACGGCCGTGACAGTCACCTTCACCAACAGGAACGGCTTCACGGCGGCGCGAGACGTCACCCTTTCCCTCACCGTCCCCAAGGGCATGACGGCGAAGCCCATCGATCCGGTACGCAGGGCCTCGGTGGCGGCCGGCGGTACGTTCGCCGCCCGCTTCGAGGTCTCTCTGAAGGGCAAGCCGACGGAACTGGTCGGCCAGGTCGTCGCGGCGGCGGCGTACGGGGGCGGCGGAAAGGCGGTCGCGCCGATACGGCTACTGGCCGCAACCGGGGTCACCGCTCCGTACCGTACGGTCTCCTGCAATGACGCGGTGTTCGGCCAGTCGGGCGACGAGATCGCCATCGAGGGCGCCGGGGCCGACCTGTGGGGCGCCACCAATGAGTTCGGGGCGGTGTACCGGGCGGGGACCTGTCTCGACAAGACCGTCGGCGAGGTCACGGTCACCGCGCAGGACATGACCGGAGGTTGGGCGCGGGCGGGTCTCGTCGTCCGCAACGACCTGGCTGCTCAGGGAAGTACGGGGTATGTGAACCTGGCGGTCACACCGTCCAACGGGTGTGCACTGAGCTGGGACTCCGACGGCGACGGCCGTTTCGACTCGATCGAGCTGGCGGGCTCCTTCACCGCGCCGGTGCGGCTACGGCTGACCAGGTCCGGCGCCTCGTACATCGGGGAGGCCAGCACGGACGGCGTCAGCTGGACGACGGTGGGCACCGCCACGCCGACGGGTGCGGCACTTGCACAGGACATCGGGGTGTTCATGACCGCGGCCAACGGCTGGAACGGCGCACGGGGCATGGCCACGTTCGAGCGATTCACGGTGGCCTGATCTCTGCGACGGCGACCGAGGATCGCCCCCCACTCGAAGGCGGTACGGGCGACAAAGCCAATGAGGAGCCGGCGGCGGCCAGTCGCCGGCTCATCACCGACGTCATGGAGGCGGCGAACCCGAGACGGTGCTTGGATGACGGGGTCGGTTCCCTCGAAGGGGCCAGGATCTCGTGGTCGTCGGGTGGGAGCGACCCGAGGGGAAGCAGGGACTCACAAGTGGCAGAACTTTGGGTGCGCAGCGGTATGGATCCGGACGCCCCGGAAGCGGTCGTGGTCGCCGTGGTGATAGATCCGTTGGGGACGCCGCAGGAACGCGCTGTCGGTGAACTCTTCTCGTACGCGTACGAGGGCGAGGACTGTCTCATGCTCGTCGGGACGGACGGCTGGGCCGAGCGGCACCTGCAAGGGGACGTCCTGACCGTTGAGATCGTTGTCCACCGGGCCGTACTCGAGGCGTTGGCCATTGACGCAGCCGGGTTCGATGAACGCCCGCCTGTCGAACCGGACGTGGTCCGGCTGCTGAGGGTGAGCACTCGTGTCGCTGGATGCCGCTATGAACAGGCCCTCGATGTGACGGCTGTGCTGAAGGCTCCGGCCGAGGTGACACCCCAGCAGATCGTGGCCGACCTCCATTCCGGGCAGGCGTGGCCACTGTTCCTGGCCCCACGCCCTGCGGCGACGGCCTGAGAAGGCACCGCCGAGCATCGGGGACCGGACCGGGCGTCATGCCTCCAGACGATCCAGCCAGGCATCCTGACCGTCCGCCAAAGGGAATGCCAGGGGCAGCCGCTCAAATCGGCAATGGAATGTCATGCCTTGGTCGCGCCCCCCGCCCGTCACGTGGTGGTCCCACGCATCCGGCACCTCCACATCGCCGTCCACCTCCAGTGCGAAGAAGGTCGTGTGGCGGGGAAAGCGGCGGATCGGGTGCGGGGTGTGTTCCTCCGCGAGGGGACGCAGCACCCGAACGCATGTCAGCCCGCACTCCTCCTCGACTTCCCGCAGCACTGCCTCTTCCAGTGACTCCTGAGGAGCCACTCCCCCCGCCGGGACGTGCGTGCCGGGCGGCAGGTCCGCGTCGTGGTCGAACACGAGTAACTCCACGGACCCACCCGCCCGCCGACGCAGCACATACGCAGCCACCCGGATACGCAACGTCAACTCCCGCATGCGCGCAGCGTAGGCGCTGCACCACCTCGCTCGCGTGAGAACTCGGTGTTCTTCGGGTACGGCACCATGCCAAAATCCAGCGCATGGCTGTTCGATACCCATCTCCGCTGCGTCCTGGTGACCGTGTTGGTGTCACCTCTCCGTCGAGCGGGGTCGCCGAGGAACTGCGTGAGCGTCTCAACGTCGCCGTTCGTGACGTTCAGGACCGCGGATACGAGGTCGTCGTCGGCCGGTGCATGGACGGCTCCGGACACGTCAGCGCTTCCGCCGCTGACCGCGCGAGCGAGCTGATGTCGATGCTGACCGACCCGACTGTCAGGGCCATCGTGCCGCCCTGGGGCGGAGAGACCGCGATCGACCTGCTCCCCTTGCTCGACTGGGACAAGCTGCGGGAGGCAGAGCCCACCTGGCTTGTCGGGTTCTCCGACATGTCGACTCTGATCACGCAACAGCACGCGTCCTGGCCGTGATGGTGACCGCCAGGAAGACGGAGGTGCCCCGCCAGACACTGCCCCTGTGCCCGTGGGGCGGCCTTGGCGTTCATGCGATGCTCACGTCATGACTGATCAACCCGAGGTTGCCATCGTCCGCTGGCCAGGTCAGGCCCCCTCCGCCCAGGATGGGCCGGCGGATCTGCTGGCGGCCTACCATCTGCAGACGCAGGCCGAGAAGGGTGAGCCCGTCTCCGGTGTCGAGGGGTTGCCGGATCGCTACCGGGTTGAGATCGCGGATCCGCAGACCGTGTTCGTAGACGATGTCGTGCTACTGGCGGTGAGCGGGGGCACCGCGGTGGGCTGCCTGGTGGTGACCGCCTGCGGCGACGGACGGTCCGAGGTGAAGAGACTCTGGACGGACCCGGCGTTCCGGGGGCAGGGCATCGCGTCCAGCCTGGTCAGTGCCGCACTCGTGCACGCCGCGGAAAGCGGCGTCAGCGCGGTGCGGCTCTCGGTGTGGAAGTGGCGGGCGGGCGCGATCGCCCTGTACGAGCGGCTCGGATTCACCGTCACCGAGTCGTGGGACGAGCGGGACCAACTGGTGTGCATGGAACGAGCCGTATGAGTGTCATAGCCGTTCGTTGATGGCTGCATGTGGTCGGTCCGCCGGTCGTCCCTGGCGTCCGCCGCGGCAGCCACCTGGGGCCAGTCCTCGGTGGCGCGCAACATGTGTCTGCCCCCGTAGACGTCAGACATCGTACGGCGAATGGGTCGGCGCCATAGTCAGGGCCCCGCAGCCGCCAGTGCGGCAGGCGATGCTCGAGGTGGTCAGTGTGCTGTCCCCTGCCGCCGCTTGCGGTAGTTGGCCACCTTGTGTCGGTTCCCGCACTCGCTCATACCGCACCAGCGGCGGTTGGCGGACCGCGACAGGTCCACGAACAGCCGGGTGCAGTCCTCGTTGAGGCATTCCCGCACGCGAGTGAAGTCGGTGCCGCCCAGAAGGTCCACTGCGTCCCGTGCCACCGCGCCGAGCACCTCGTCGATGCCCCCGGCCCGTGTCAGGCGACCGTCCTCGTCGAGTTGGAGCCTCGGCAGCGGCAGCCGGGCCGCCTCGTTCACCTCGGCGAGGGCTTCCCGCACCTCGCTGTCCGCGGGCGGTGTCAGGGGCCATGCGCCAACCATCGCGTACACCGCTTCCCTGAGACGGCACATTCTCGACAGGGCACGTGCGTCCAGAGGGCCGGGCCCGTCGAGCAGTCCGGCCTGGTGGATCCAGCGTCGCAGGTCGTCGGGAGAACGCAGCAGTTCGGTGCGTCGGGTTCGTCGCCAGAGCAGCGTGCCCGCGAGGTCCAGGGACAGCCGCCCGCTGACGAAGACGAAATCATCCACACGGCCATCGTGCCAGGTGGCGTTGGGCACCGTCGTCACCCCTCCCGCCCGCCCAGTGCGTCGACGACCCGGCCCAGGATCTCGTCGAGCACCTGCTGCGAGGTGGCGAAGTTCAGCCGCACGAACCCCTCGGCGCCCGTTCCGAAGGGCGTGCCGCCGTCGAGCAGGACCCGGCCGTCCCTGAGCACCTTCTCCACCGGCGGTTCGCCCAGGCCGAGCGGCCGGGTGTCCAGCCATGCCAGGTACGTGGCCTCGGGCAGGTGGTGGCGGATCAGCGGGAGCCGGCCGCGCACCACCTCGCCAACGCGCCGACGATTGCGGTCCAACACCGTCAGGAGATCGCGCTGCCAGGCGTCGCCGTGCTCCCACGCGGCCAGGGTGGCGACGACACCGAGGGGTGAGACAGTGCCGTACAGGTCGGGCGGTTGTGCGTCCCGCAGCGCGAGGAGGCGGTCCGGGCCGTAGTGGGTGACGGCGCAGCGGATGGCCGCCAGGTTGAACGCCTTCGTCGCGGAGGTCAGGGTCACGGTGCGGTGCGCGGCGTCGTCGGACAGGCTCGCGAAGGGGATGTGCCGGTGGGGGGCGTAGGTCAGCTCGGCGTGGATCTCGTCGCTGATGACGAGCAGATCGTGTCGCCGGGCGATGGCCGCGATCTCGCCGAGTTCCTCGGCCGTCAGCACCCGGCCGGTGGGGTTGTGGGGGTTGACCAGGACGAGTGCCTTGCAGCCGGACCGCTTCACCGCGGTGTCCAGGGCGGCGAGGTCCATCCGCCAGCCGTCGTCGGTGTCGTGCATCGGGACGGGCACGATCCGCCGGTTCATCGTCCGCAACGTCGCCAGGAACGGTGGGTAGTTGGGAATGTGCACCGCCACCGCGTCCCCGTCCGATGTCGCAAGGTGCAGGACGAGTTGCAGACACTGGATGAGGTCGGTCTGCTCGCGCACGCGGTGGGCCGATGCGGCCCATCCGTGGCGCTCGGCCATCCGCTTGGCGAAGGCAGGGCGCAGCGGACTGCCGTCCGGCCAGTCCGGGTAACCGAGATCATGGCGGTCGACGGCCTCGTGCAGCGCGGCCACCACCGGCGGCGGGGTGGGGAAGTCCATGTCGGCCACCCACGCCGGCAGGACGTCTCGCTCCGGACGGTGCCACTTCACGCTGCCGCGAACGCGCAGCCCGTCGAGGTCGAGGTCGTCGAAGCCGGGCATCCTCCGAGCCGGTGCGGGCCTCATGCCGGGACCCCCGCCCGCAGCAGATCGCGGGTGATCTGCACCTGCCCGTGATGCTGGGCCAGTTCCTCCAGTACGTGAAGCTGGACGCCCCGCACGCTCAGCGGACGGTCCGGTCCCTCGAAGTCGGCGGGGGGTGTGTTGCGCGGCGGTTGCGACGGCAGCGCCTCGCAGAGGTCTGCTTGCAGGCGGTCAAAGAGCGCGTCGACGTGCGTCCGCAGTTGCCGCACGTCCCCCTTCGCCGTGAACTCGGAGCAACGGTCGCGCTCGACGGGGCGCCCCGCGATCACGTGGCCCAGCCAGTAGTCGGCCACGGCGACGCAGTGGTACGCGATGGCGTACGGGGAGTTGGCGCCGGGCAGGTGCGGCGCGGTGTTGCCGAGGTCATCACCCAGCTCTTCCAGGGCGCCGAGCATGCCGTCGAAGGCTCGGCGGAGAAAGTACAGGTACTCGTCGTGCTCGTCCACAGTGCCTCCTATCGGTCAGGAGTATCAGCATCAGCCGAGAGAAGACACCTGTCAAGCCGGTGTCATTTCGATTGCTGAACGTGCACCTATGTGCGGCATAATATGGATTTAAGGGTACAAGGCAGAATAATCGCGACCGGTAATGTAACCGTGTTGAACAGTGTCTCCGAGCCGCAGTCTTCTCGGTCGGCGGCGATCCCGACCCCGTTCCCGTCTAGCAGCCGCTTCCGTGCGCGCTGACTGCGCGAGCCTCGCGCCGGGGCGGCCGGCGGCGGGCAAGCCTTCGAGCACGCCCCCTGGCCGCAGCCTCGCCCGCGTCGATCAGCGACACATTGGTCCGACCCGCATGCCGGCCCGGCAGGGTGAACATCCCTCGGCGCGGTTGGCAGGCTCGTTCTGCAGACGCCGGCCGCCTGCTCCGTCGCCGTCTTCTTGCGCCGCAACCCCGGCCCGTCGACTCCATGAGCCTGGGCGCGTGGCCCCGTCGCGTGGTGAGAAGTCACCGCGGCAGGGCCGCCGAGCCCGAGCAAGGGCGACAGTCGGCCGGCGAGCGTCCCGGGCGGGGTGGCGCAGCGGCCGACCTCTCCCCGAGAAACCGGCTGACGACAGCCGCCCGCTCCCGCCGCTGACGCAGAACCGCAGCCCGCGCGGGAGCAGGTGCCCGAGCCGGAATCAGTGCGACAGCTTCGTTCGGCAGTTGCGGGGGGTGCCGCTGACCGAGCCGGACGCCGTTACGCCCCGGCCGCCTCGATGAACTCGCGCACCGCGGTGCGCGGGTCGCCCGAGCGGACCAGCGCCTCGCCGACCAGGACCACATCGGCTCCCCAACCGCGGTATTCCGCGACGTCCTCCGGGCCCGCCACTCCCGATTCCGCGACCCTGACCGTGCCGTCCGGAATGGCCGTCACCAGGTCGGCGAACACCTTGCGATCCACGTCCAGCGTCGTCAGGTCCCGCGCGTTGATGCCGAGGAGCTCGGCTCCCGCGGCAGCGGCACGCCGAACCTCGTCGGCGGTGTGCGCCTCCACGAGCGGCGTGAGACCCAACTGCTTGCACAACCCCATCAGGTCGGCGAGTTGGCCGTCGTCGAGTGACACCACCATGAGGAGTGCGAGGTCGGCGCCGTGCGCACGGGCTTCCCACAGCTGGTAGGGGTCGACGATGAAGTCCTTGCGCAGGACGGGAACGTCGACCCGGGCGCGCACGGCGTCCAGATCGGCGAGCGAGCCACCGAAACGCCTGCGCTCGGTCAGCACGCTGATCGCGGCGGCACCGCCGGCCGCGTACTGGGCCGCGAGGGAGGCGGGGTCGGGGATGTCTGCCAGCGCACCCTTGCTGGGACTCTTCCGCTTCACCTCGGCGATGATGGACACCCCGGGCGCCCGGAAAGCGGGCAGCGGGTCGAGCGCGGGTTCCGCGTCCGCCACCCGGGAGCGCAGCTCCGCCAGCGGCGTCGCACGCTTGCGCTCCTCCAGATCTTCGCGAACTCCCGCGAGGATGCCGTCAAGAACGCTCATCGTTTCTCCCTGTGTCAATTCATCTTCTCCAAGTCGTGCTCAGAGAACGGTCTCATCCTGATCGATCCTGGTGTTCGTCCGGGCCGGTCGCGGGGCGCGGAAGTTGAACTTCTCGCGGATGATCCATGAAGCCCAACGTCTTCAGCCGATCGCCGTGCGGGCGGCTCAGGCCAGACCGAACCGCTCGGCGTGGACCTGCCGCCGGGGAACCTGCAGCGAGCGCAGGGAGCTGAGCACGGCCGCGGTCATCGCGGGCGGGCCGCAGACGTACACGTCGCGTTCGGACACGTCGGGAACGAGGGCCTGGAGACTGTACGGCTCGAACGGCGAACTCCCCTCCCCTGTACGCCCGGTGAGCAGATGCAGCTTCCCACCGGGGACGGCGAGCTGCCGTGCACGACGATGCGTACCCGCATCTGATCGTGGACGCCTACCGGTCCTGGTGCGAGGAGCACGCTGCGCCCGTCCTCGTCGAGGAATTCGCCTCACTGCCCGACTACTTCACGACCGAACAGGACGCGGTCAGCCGGCTGCTCCGTCATGATCCAAGACCCGACGCGGTCATAGGCGTGTACTCCGACTCCGGCCACAACATCCTCGCCGCCGCCCGGCAGCACGGACTGCGGGTGCCGCGAGACCTGCTGGTGGGGTGTATCAGCGAGGATCCCGACTACGCGACGACCACCCCGCCCCTCACCACCGTCACCCTCCGCCCGGACCAGGTGGGCGCCGAAGCAGTCGATCTGCTGATCGCGGTCATCAACGCCCGCAGCGGCGTGGACCGGCGCAGACGCGCCGAACCGATCCTCACCCCTCGCCGCTCCACACGACGCCCGGTGCGGTAATACATGGGATGTCAACAGGGAGATTGAGCCAACACGCAGCGCATCCATGCCACATATCGCAGATTTCTGAGTATTCATGGGATGTCCCAGCCGGGATCGTGGTAGCCATACGGGTGCGCTTTTCACTCGCAGAAGGGACGCTGCATGAAAAGATCTTGGTTACTCCCGCTGATCACGCTTGTCGCTGTCGCACTCGGGTTGACGGCAGCAGGCGTGGCCCCCGCCTCCGCCGCCTCCAACACGCCCTTGCGGCTCATGCCGTTGGGCGACTCGATCACCTGGGGCGTGGGCAGCAGTACGGGCAACGGCTACCGCGGGCCGTTGTGGAACGAGCTCGCGGCTGACGGCCATCCACTCGACTTCGTGGGCACTGGGCGGAACGGTACGATGTCCGACCCCGACAACGAAGGCCACTCCGGATACCGCATCGACCAGATAGCGGCCCTCGCCGATGCCTCACTGACCCGCTACCGGCCCAACGTCGTGACGCTGCACATCGGTACCAACGACCTCCAAGGGGCCTCCGAGGTCAACACCGCCATCTCACGGCTGAGGTCGCTGGTCAACCAGATCACGGCCGACGTGCCCGACGCAACCGTCCTCGTCGCCTCCCTGGTCGTGTCGACCAGCAGCTCGGAGGAACAGTTCCGGGGCACGTACAACCAGGCCACCCGGCAAATCGTCAGCGACGCCCAGGCCGCGGGCAGACACGTCGCATTCGTCGACATGAGCAGCCTGACCACGGCCGACCTGGCCGACCCACTGCACCCCAACGACGCGGGCTACCAGAAGATGGCCGATGCCTTCCACCGCGGCATCCAGTCCGCGGACGGCGCCGGCTGGCTGAGGAACCCCGCTCCCGCCCCGGCGCGCGTGCAGTCCGGCATCTCGGGCAAGTGCCTGGACGTCAACGGCGCCGGCACCGCTGACGGGACCGCCGTCCAGATCTGGAGCTGCGGCGACAGCGCCAACCAGCTCTGGTCCGCCTACACCGACGGCACCCTGCGCTCCATGGGCAAGTGCCTCGACGCCGCCGGCGGGGCCACCGCCAACGGCACCAAGGTGCAGCTCTGGGCCTGCCACGGAGGCTCCAACCAGGTATGGCAGCCCTACAACGGCGGCTACCGCAACCCGGCTTCCGGCCGCTGCCTCGATGTTCCGGGCTTCTCCAGCACCGACGGCACACAGCTCCAACTGTGGGACTGCAACGGCGGCACCAACCAGAAGTGGACCACGCTGATCGCCGGATGACCCCCGCTACCGGGATCTGGGCCGCGTCCGGGCTCAGATCCCGGGACAACATCGGTGGTGGGCACCACCCGGCGTGCGGCCCCACGTGGTTGGGCCGGCCCTCAGGTCGCCCCGGCCGGGGCTGGCGCTGTCCGGGTCGTAGACGCCTTGCTCGACGGGGCCGGCCGGACGGGCGGGGAGCCAATCGGTGCAATCGCCTTGCCAGAGCAGGGCCGTTCCCTCGCAGGCCTTTCGCTGGGCGTCGTCGGCCTTCATCCGGTCGTTCGGCTACGACGGTTCGTCGAGGAGAGGGGCGGTGTTCTCGGAATGCCAGAGCAGACTGAACCCACGCCTGTCCCAGGACAGGCGTGGGCGTGTTGGGGCAGGTGGCCGTTACCGCTCTCGCGTCGAAACACGGCAGCAGACGAGTGCCGTAGCCGGTCGCTACGGCACTCAGCGGTACCTACGTACGGTTGGGGCTGCGTTGGCGGATCAGCGCTGCAGGGTCAGCACGCCCGGTCGGTACGGAAGCTGCTCGTAGGGGGCGCCGTCCGAGCTGGGGGACCTGCCCTGGTAGAGGAGCTGCAGATTGCAGGGGTCGATGGTCATGGTCTGGTCGGGGTTGTTGCGGACCAGGTCGCCGTGGCTGATGTCATTGGTCCAGGTGGCACCGCTGTTGGCCTTGCCCGCGAAGGGGTTGGACTCGGTGGCGGCCTGCGGGGTCCATGAGCCGCTCAGGCTGGAGGCCGTGAACGAGCGGAAGAAACGCTGCTCGCTTGCACCCCGCGCCTCGACGATCATGAGGTACTGGTTCTGGCCCTGGACCTTGTAGACCTGCGGCGCCTCGAAGAGGTTCTTCACCGTGTCGCTCATGACCGTCGTGTACGACGAGCCGAAGCTGCCCGGGAAGTTCCCGATCGGCATGCTCGCCCGGTAGATGCTGCCGTTGTCACCGGCGAAGAACATGTACATGTTCTGGCCGTCGGCGATCAGGGTCGGGTCGATCGCGCTCCCGGTGGGGAGACTGCCGGTGAACAGCGGCTGCGGCGCGGACCAGCCGTTGGCGTTGGTGGGGTCGCTGGATGTGCGGTAGGTGAAGGGCCAGGCAGTGCCCCACCCCAGTGAGGCCAGTACCCAGATGTTCTTGGGCGCGAAGTAGAACAGGGTGGGCGCCACCGCGCCCTGGCTCATGCCGGTCTGGGTGGCCGAGGCCATGTCGGACCAGTTCGTGAAGGGACTGAACGCCATCGAGCCCCACCCCGAACCCGAAGAGTTGGTCGCGTAGACCAGGTGCTTGCCGTTGTACGTCACGTTGGTGAAGTCCTTCAGCGAGTACCACCCGTTCGCCGGCTGCGCCAGCGGACCGGTCGAGCTCCACCGGTATGTCGACGGAAGAGAACACGAGTTGGACGTCCCGGACAGGCCGGTCCACTTCTGGTTGCCGGCGCCGGTGCAGTTCCAGAGTTGCACCGCCGTGCCGTTGGCCGTACCGGCCCCCGACACGTCCAGGCACAGCCCGGACTCCACGCCGACGACCGTGCCGTCGGTGTTCACCCGCCACTGCTGGTTCGTGCCACCGTTACAGGCCCAGATCTCCACGCGGGTCCCGGCCGTGGTGGCGTGGCCCGGAACGTCCAGGCACTTGTTGCCGTACACGGTCAGCTGACTGCTGTCCGTCAGCGTCCACTGCTGGTTGCTGCCGCCCGTGCAGTCCCAGATCTGCAGGAGGGTGCCGTCTGCCTGCCCGGCGTTCGGCACGTCGAGACACCGGCCGGAACCGGTACCACGCAAGGCGCCACTGGTGGCCGCCTGAGCCGGGTTGGCGACGAGCATCGCCGCCAAGGAGACCAGGGCCACAACCACAGCGGCGAGCACCACAGACCGATGTCTGCGGCTTGGTCGACTTGTGCGCATGAAGGCCTCGCATCCCTTGAGTTACGTTCGTAATACCGAACGGCGGTCGAAACATCGAGCGCGCTGCAGCCTGGAGAGCGACCGAGTCCCGCGCCACACCTAGTTGGCGGCAGCGACGTGGCACCTCAGAGCGCGGTCAGCTCGTCGGAACGCCACCCGGTCTCGGCGGCTTGGGCAAGGCGGCCTCATCGGTCGTCTCCACTGCGACATGGGATGGATTAACGGATATGAACGTTGCCCGTGTCTAGCCTTGCGACACAAGTTCGTGAGTCACGTCAGGATGTGGCCCGAACAGCACCCTGACGGCCACGCTAAACATTGGATGTTTTGTGAAGGCTCCGAGGAGGACGAATCGCCAGGTCGTCTTCCAAGGGCCCAGGCAGGGGCCGGCGGCGGCCCCTGAGTGGGGTGACTTCGCGCCGTAGACGGCCGGAGGTCATTGCGTCATGACGAGTCGTCGCCGTCGATGCGACACTCCCACGCCAGTCCTGTGGAGCAGGCTCAGGAGTCGGCCGGGACTGTCTCAGCATGAGAGGAGTGTGCGGAAAGGCGGCGCAGTTCTGGCGTCGTGGCGCCCACCATGGCCACCGCTCCGAGGCAGAGCAGGCCACCGCTGATGAGGGCTGCTGCTCCCGAGGCGGCGTCTGCCAAGAGGCCGCCGCGCATATTGCCCATGTCGGGCCCCGCTTGCCCGACGATCTGTTCGGCTGCGCTGACGCGGCCGAGCAGTTCCTGGGGGGTGTGCATCTGGACGACGGTGCTCCGGGAGACGACGGAGACCGTGTCGGCGGCGCCGGCCATGGCGAGGAAGGCCAGACCGATCCACGGGTCGGGTGACATACCGAACAGCGTCAACGCTGCACCCCAGGCGGCGGATCCACCGAGCATGACCAGGCCGGGGCGCGGGAGACGGGTGAAGGTTCCGGAGAAGAGTGACGCTGTAACGCCGCCGACGGCCAGGGCCGTGAGGAAGAGTCCGAGGGTGCGTGGGTTGCCGCCGAACCGTTCCGCGTTGATCAAGGGGAACAGGCTGATGGGCATCGACAGCACGGTGGTGGCCAGGTCCGTGAGCAGGGCTGCGCGAATGACGGGGGTGCGTCCCAAGAAGGCCAGGCCATCCAGTACTCCCGGCAGACCGGGCCGTGCGGGCTCGTCTCCGGGGTCCAACTGCGGCAAGCCGAAGGCGCCGTAGAACGCGGCGCCGAACGTCAAGGTGTCGATCAGGTAGCAGGCGCTGACTCCCAGTCCGCCGACGAGCAGTCCGGCGAGCGTGGGGCCGAGCAGCAGGGCGCTCTGGAAGGCGATGCGTCTCAACGCGAGTCCTGCGGCCAGTTGGTGCTTGGGCAGTAGGTGCGGGATGAGGGTGCGCGTGGCCGGACCGCCGCCCGCGCCGAAGCAGGACTGAAGCGCGACCAGCCCCAGAACACCGGCGGCAGATGTGCGCCCAAGAATGGCCTGGAGCGCGAGGAGAAGCGAACACAGGGCTTGTCCGCTGGTCGTGAGCAGGTACAACTTCCGGCGGTCCACTCGGTCGACGAGCGAGCCGGCGAACAGTCCGAGCGCGACGAGCGGAATCGCCTGGGCCAGCCCGACGGCGCCCGTCCAGGCGGGGCTCTTCGTCATCTGCCAGACCTGGAACATGACGGCCACGAGCGTCATCTGGCCGCCGAAACCGGACAGCGTCTGGCCGAGCCACAACCGCCGGAACGGTGGTGACGACCGTAACGGAGTCACGTCGATCAGCGTGCGTCTCAGCCCCATGCGGGATCCTCCGCAAGCTTCTCGGCGATCCGGTCGTGGAAACTCCTGCGCTCCAGAGCCCGCTCGATATCGGTGACCACCTGGGAGAGCGGGTAGGGAATCTCGGCTTCCAGGTCAGCGACGGCAGCCTCGGTGGCCCGCCATTCCGCTGCCAGGCGATCCACAACGCGGCGGGCCTTGTCGGTGAGCGTCACCTGCCTGGTGCGTGCGTCGTCGCCCACGACGGTCTGGACCCAGCCTGCCGTGCGCATCGCTGCGACCTTCTGACTGAGTGCCGAATGTGTGCGCTGAACCGACTCCGCCAGTTCCGCGATGGTCATGGGTCCGCAAGCGTGAAGCCGGAGCAACTCCATGACGAAGCTGGGCTTGAGCCCCTCGATCTGCCGCTCGGAGTAGATCCTGGCGATGTCGGCATCCATGGACGCCTGGAGCAGCCGTAGGGGCCGCCAGAGGCTTTGCTGTGTCGGGTCGAGCGCACGGGTGTCGGCCATGCGCGCACAGTAACAGTACTTGTATAAATGCTGTTACGTTTTTGTACGGCCGGCTGCCGACCTGTGTCGGGCCCGACGCTGCCGCTGCGCCTGGGCGCCTCTGACGACGGCAACCTGCCCACGACCTCGACCAACCGCCCAGGCCTACGAGGGCGGTGTCACCGTGAGCAACGACGAATCGGGCCTGTGGTCCGCCATCGGCCACTTCGACGGTGCCGTGGCAGACGTAGACCCGATTGTCGAAGGGGCTCGTACTGCTCCTGGTCGAAGCCGCGCGGCCGGCGCGTCTGCCGTCCCGCCGGCCCTGGCAGCAGTCGTAGGGCGTTCAGTGCGGTGCGGACAGCCATTGGTTGAGCCACCCGAACGCCGCGGGGTACTCCGCCGACCAGGTGTTGTAGTTGTGCCCGCCGCTGGGCAGCACCAGGGTGCGCACCTCCACCGGGGTGCCCCTGGCGGACGCCTGGAACGCCTCGATGTACGACGGCGGACTGGCGCGGTCCTGCCGAGAGGTTGCCAGGAAGAGCTTGACGTGGGCCTTGGTGTGCCGCACGAGGTACGCCGGGCTGTTGAGCCTGCGCACGGCCGGGTCCGGCAGTACGGACTCGTCGCCGGTCAGTGGATCGGGGTCGAGGGCGGCGCCCGCTCCGAAGACCTTCGGGAACTGCAGGGGCAGTTTCGCGGCGCAGAACCCGCCGGTCGAGAAACCCATCAGGCCCCAGGCCCGCGGGCCTGGCAGCGTGCGGAATTTGTGGCTGACGAGGTCCGGGACGTCGGCTGCCATCCAGGTCGCCACCTTGCGGTTGCGCAGGTCGCTGCAGTCGGTGTCCACGCTGCCCGGGTTGACCACCGGCATCACCAGGATGAAGGGGTGGACCTTGTTCTGCTTGACCAGATCCTCGAAGGCACCCGGCATACCGCCGTGCTCCAGCCAGGACTGGGGTGATCCCGGGACACCGTGCAGCAGCATGATGACCGGGAACCGCTTTTTCGCGTAGGCGGGCTCGTCGTACTGCGGCGGCGTCCACACGAGCACCTCACCGGACAGCGCGGATCGCCGGCCGTGGAAATACGTGTCCAGTACGCCGCCCTTGGTGCTCTTGCTGAACTTCGCCCGGTGGACCGGAGGCCCGGGCATCGCGACCGCGTTGGTGTTCTCGTTGCCGAGCAGGTCGTCCCAGGACGCGTACAGGCCGTAGCTGTTGTTGATCCAGGTGGCCACGACACCGATGGCTGTGAGCTGACACAGGCCGATCATGGCCGCGTGCACAAGCCAGCGCACCGCTCTGGGCCCCCGCACTTTCGGCCACAGCGCAATCGCGCCGACCATCATCACGACCGTCGCGACGATGAGGACAGCGAAGAATGACGTGCTGGTCAGGGACACAACCACCTCCCGTTACCACCTTGCCCACAACCTATTGAGCAAGAGGGATCTTCACGATCAACGGTTGCTTCCCGTCACGCGGCGATCGAACGGCGGCTCGGAGCCGAGTGAAGCGGCCAATGCCCCAGGCGGGAGCCGTGCGGCCGGCAAGGCTGCCGCGGTTCTCAGGTCCGGGACCGCCCCCATCGCACGGGACAACAGCACCAGCAGCGCAACGCTCTCCAGCGGCCCCCAAGTACCCGCACCGTCCGGCCCGCGCTCCTGACGTGCTCGGGGTTCCGTCCTGGTCCGGCGGCCCTCTCAGCGCAGTTGCTCGGCCAGTCCGACGATGATGCCCTCCGGGCCGCGGACGTAGCAGAGCAGATAGCTGTCCTCGAACCGGGCGATCTCGCCGACGAGTTCGGCGCCATGAGGGCGCAGGCGGGCAACGGTGTCCTCGATGTCGTCGACGGCGAACATGACGCGGTGCGTGCCCAGGATGTTGTGCGGTCGGTTGCGCGGCCCGGCGCTGATCGCCGCGGGGCTGTGGTACTTGGCCAGCTCGAGCCGGCTGTGACCGTCCGGCGTCCGGAGCATCCCGATGTCGCAGCGGACGCCGTCGAGTCCGGTGCACTGGTCGGTGAAGGGACCCTCGATCTCCCCCCTGCCCTCCAGCTCCATACCGAGTTCCACGAAGAACGCGATGGCGGCATCCATGTCCTCGACGACGATGCCGACGTTGTCCATCCGCTGAATCGCCATGCTGGTTTCTCCTTCTTCCTCGGACGGCCGGTGATGGCCGCTGATGTCCCTGGGACGAAGCCGATCACACGATCTCGACATCCGGAGACCGCCGAATTCGAAAGAGACTGCATCACGCCACGGCACCGCTGAGTACGGCCTCGGCGATGAACACCTCGGCCCGTCTCCGCGATCAGCGCTTCGCCGGGCACGAAGGCTCCCTGTCTGCGGTGCCGTGGGAAGCCACATGCTGCGTCTCTACGAGCCCTTTGACTCCCGCGCCTCTCCGCTCCTCGCCCAGGGGCCGCGCAGTTCGCTGCCCACCGCCCACGCCACCGACACCATCGGCACCGCCACGACCGCGCCGACCACCCCGGCCAGGACGCCGCCGGCAATCACCGAGACGGCCACCACCACCGGATGCAGCCGCACCGCCCAGCTCATCACCAGCGGATGCAGCACATGGCCCTCGATCTGGCCGACGACGACGATCAGCGCCAGCACCACGATCGCGATGACCGGGCCGCGCGAGGCCAGGGCCACCACCGTGGCCACCGCCAGCGCGATCGGTGACCCCACCAGCGGGACGAACGCGGCAAAGAACTCCAGCAACGTCAGTGGCAGCGCCAACGGCACCCGCAGCACGAACAGGGCGATACCGACCAGCACCGCATTGGTGGCCGCCACAATCACGATGCCCCGCGTGTACCCGGCGAAGGTCCGCCACGCCGCACCGCCCGCACGGCCGAACGCATCCCGTGCCCGCCGCGGCAGTCCCCCCTGAAACCAGAGCCACAACCGGTCACCGGAATGAATGAAGAACACCGAGCAGAAGAGCGCAAGCGCCCCGACCGTCAGCACCTCGACCAGCCGCCCGGCTCCGCTCACCGCACCGCTGACCAGAGCCGAGCGATGCGCGGAGACGAAAGAGCCCACCTTGCCCTGAAGATCCGACATCACCGTGGGACTCACGTGGAAGGGAGCCCCCCGCAGCCACCGTTCGATGCGCCCCACTCCCCCGCCGAACTCCCGCCCCAGCCGGCCCCACTCACTCGCCACCAGCTCACCCACCAGCGCCAGTAGACCGAGGACCGCGATCAGGCTGCCCACGACACCCACCACCACCGCCGGCACCCTCGGCAGCCACCGCGCCAGCAGATCCACGAGCGGACGCAGGACTGACGTCACGACCAGAGCGAGAAACAGCGCCACAGCCACCAGCTGCAAACGCCCCAACATCACAAAACCCGCATACGCGACCACCCCCACCACCAGCAGCCGCCACCCGTACGCAGCCCCCACCCTCAGCCCCCGGGCCACCACCACGCCCTCGCCCGCCCCCTGGCCTGCCGTCCGCACCCTGCGGGCACGCGCCACCGCACCCACTCCCCGCGCCGGCCGGCTCCCGAGCACCACGAACCGCAGCCGCCCCCCACCACGGGCGCCGCCACCGCCACCCGGATACCGACGCAACCAGCGCACGGCACCACCCACCCGCACATCACCACCTCACCTCGCCAAGATCACGCAGCCATGTGTCCCCCCGGCGGCCACCTTCTCAATCGCCGGTGCTCTCACGGACCGGTCCGGACGGGACGGAAACCGCCATCGCTGCGAGGGGGTGCGGCCGGCCAGGGATGGTGTGCGGCTTCAGGGCGTGCCAAAGACGCTCCCTGACCTCACCCGGCGCGCCGTCCGACGCGCAGGACGCTCAGATAGCGGCGTGGTGCCCGGTCCCCCATCCGTGTGCGGATGCGCTCGGCGACAGCGTCCAGCAGGGGCTCACGGACCTCTGGGTCGAGCCTGCGATACAGCGACTGCGAGCGAAGGAGGTCGGCAAAGCCGTCCCCGGTCAACCACTGAACCGTCGGATACCAGCGCACGATGGTCGGGCCGAACAGCCTTCCGGGGTCCTCGACCAGGCCCCACCCCTCGTCGGTGGCGCGCACCTCGTCCTCCAGCGGCGGATGACCCCAGTCGGGGTTCCCCGGAGAGAACCGCTCGTGCAGATCGGCGCTCTCGGCGTACACCTCCGGCTCTCCCGGTCGGCGGACCACGACATGGCCCAGCAGCGCCATCCAGCCTCCGGGCGAGACAACCTCGTGCGCCCGCCGCCAGCCGACCGACGGGTCGACCCAGTGCCACGACGACGCAGCGACCAGGGCGTCGAAGCGTCGGCCACGGTCGTCCCACTCCTCGAACCGCGATGTCTCCACCTCGACATGGGGAAACGAGGCGACCCGGCGGCGAGCGAGTGCGGCCAGTTCTGCGCCCGGCTCGACGGCGGTCACCGAGCCTCCCAGCGCTGCCAGCGATCGCGTGGCCTGGCCAGTGCCGCAGCCCACCTCCAGCACCGACGATCTCTCATCCAGGCCGGTGATGGCGACCAGATCCGCGAACAACTCGTCCGGGTAGCCCGGCCTGACCCGGTCGTAGAGCTCGGCCACCTCGTTGAACACCCGGCCGAGGCCGTAGGGATCCGGACGCGTCTTCGGGTCGTCAGTCACGGGCGCACAACCTACGAGGCCCGTCCTTCGAGCGCCACCGGTTTGTCCGGGGTGCGGCTGCTCGGAACGTTGACGCTGCCGAGTCGTTGAGCACTGAGCTCGGTTCCCGGTCTGCTCCTGTCCGCGTACGCCCGGCATAACCCGGTCGACCGGGTGGGGCCCCGCCGGTTCTACCCTGAAGCCGGTCCGTCTTGGCGGTGCCCCCGGTGCCACCATGACGGCCTCGGTGCGCCCCAGCCCGCGCGATGCCGTCAGCCGAGGACATCGTCGTGCGCCGACGCGACCGTGGAGTGTGTGAGATCCGAACAGTGAAAGGACTGCCGTGGTGACGGCGAGAACCGTTGACATCGAGAAGGCAGCCGGTGTGCTGCGCGCCGGAGGGCTCGTGGCCTTCCCGACCGAGACCGTCTACGGTCTGGGCGCCAACGCCGAGGACGCCGCCGCCGTCGCGCGCATCTTCCAGGTCAAGGGGCGCCCGCCCTCTCACCCGCTGATCGTCCACCTGGCCGACGCTCAGCACCTGGACGACTGGGTCCAGGAGGTGCCCGCGACCGCCCGCCTGCTGGCCGAACGCTTCTGGCCGGGGCCTCTCACGCTGGTCCTGCGTCGTGGTCCCAGGGTGCCCCTCGAAGCGACCGGTGGCCTGGAAACCGTGGCCGTGCGCGTGCCCGACCACCCCGTCGCACTCGCGCTGCTGTCAGCCTTCGGCGGCGGTGTCACGGCCCCGTCCGCCAACCGCTTCGGCCAGGTCAGTCCCACCGCGGCGGCCCACGTTCGGGCGGAGCTCGGGGATGCCGTCGACTTCGTCCTGGACGGCGGCCCCTGCGAGGTCGGCGTCGAGTCGACCATCGTGGACGCCACCGGCGAGAGGCCGAGCATCCTGCGGCCCGGCGGGGTGACCCTCGAGGAACTCGAAGCGGTGCTGGGGCGCCCGCTGGCGGTCCACGCGACGAGCAGCGTCCGGGTACCGGGCCAGCACCCGTCCCACTACGCACCGCGGGCCCGGGTCGTCCTCGTCGAGCCCGAGAAGGTCGTCGCCGAGGCGGAGACGGCGCAGGAGCTGGGGCACCAGGTCGGGGTCTTCCTTCCTGCCTCCATCGCCGACACCCCGGTGAAGGCGCACGCCGTGGTGGCCCTTCCCGCCTCGATGGCCGCCTACGCACGCGGCTTGTACGGGTTCCTGCGCGAACTCGACCAGCGGGGCTGCGACCTCATCGTGGCGTCCTTGCCGGTGGAGGAGGGGATGGGACTGGCGATCGCCAACCGTCTGCGCCGCGCCGCGGGGCCCCGGACCACCGAGTGACCAGGACGGACTCCGACGCCCCGCGGGCATGGTCGTGCCCGCCCTGAGCGAACGGTCCTGACCGGGCTCGCCAATGATCATGGGCGCCGGCCGGGGTTCAGGATGCGGTGGGGACGGCCGCAGTGTCCAGTCCGCGGGCGGCGACGAGCTGCGCGCTGCCGTCAGCCAGGCGGTAACACAGGCCCACCACGGCGGCCTGGCCGGCGGCGACCTTCTCGGCCAGCACCCGGGAGCGGTCCAGCAGCAGGTCGACGGTGTGCCTTATGTGCTCCGCGAGGATCTCCTCCGGCTCCACCCGCCCGGCGGCCCGCGCCGCCAGGACGCTGGGCGTCACCCGCTCCACGACATCACGGACGTACCCGGCCGGTGTCATGCCGTCCTCCAGCGCGGCGCACGCAGCGCCCACCGCGCCGCACGAGTCGTGACCGAGCACCACGACCAGCGGGCAGCCGAGTACGTCCACGCCGTATTCGATGCTGCCCAGCACCTCCGCACCCGCGACATGGCCCGCAGTGCGCACCACGAAGAGGTCGCCCAGGCCACGGTCGAAGATGATCTCGGCGGCCAGCCGGGAGTCGGAACACCCGAACAGCACGGCGAAGGGCTGCTGTGAGGGGGCGATCTCGGCTCGGCGGGTGGCGTCCTGGTTCGGGTGCTCGGGCGTACCGGCGACGAAGCGCTGGTTACCGGCCAGCAGCAGCTCGAAGGCGTCGCGGGGTGTCGGCGTCTTGATGTCGGTCATGACCGCAGCCTACGATCCGGCCGCACTGATCGCGCCACGCGGTCCCCGCCCGAGTTCACAGGCCGGGCCACGCATGGTTCGCGGAGTGCCGGCCGGGCGGCCGCCTCCCTGCGTGGGCGCCTCGATTGGACCTTCTTCTGTCACTCGACGCGCCCCGGTTCAGAGCGACTTTCGGCGGCCAGGCAACCCGAATCAACTTTTCACACTTTTCACAGATGGCACACAGACACCTCCGTCCGTGCCTTCGACATGTGCACGACTCGTCCCGACCAGACGCAGAAAGAGCACTCATGACCAGACACCACCCCACCGTCTTACGACGTTCGGCGATCATCGCCGCCGCAGCCCTCACCGTCGGCGCCGCCGGAACCCTCGCCGCGCCCGGAGCGGGAGCGGCGACACCGACGGGTACGCCGAAGCTCCAACTGATCGCCGCCTCCCCCTCGGTGACCGTCAACCGCTACGAGGGCGAGCCGGGGATCTACCTGGACCTCGGCACCTACATCACGGTCGACGGGGGCCCGCTCGAGATGCGGGTGACACGAAAGTCGTACAACGACCCCGTCGTCGCGACACAGGTGATCCACTCCGGCAGCCGCACAGTGACCAAGACCCTGCCGACGGGCCTGGTGAAGGACTTCTCGGGCCTGCCGGACTTCCTGAAGGTCAGCATCAGCGACGCCTCGGGCGCGAAGGTGGCCGACACCACACAGTCGTTCTGCCCGAACAGCCGGGCGGGCCGGATCCGGCCGGATGCCCCGGCCACCTCGAAGTATCCCGACGGCTGCTCCGAGAACCCGTTCGCGCTCGGTGGGGTATGGGGTGTCGAGAAGGGCTGGGCGGCGGCCACGTCCCCGGGCTTCCGCGGGAACAACCCCATCGACCTGCCGGCCGGCGTCTACACCGCGAAGGTGTCGGTGGCGAAGAAGTACCGCGACCTGTTCGGCATGGCGGACAGGACCCAGACCGTCAAGGTGACGGTCCGCCAGAACTCCGGCGGGGGCCAGGGCCTGGCCGGTGTCAAGCACGGGCAGAAGAACGCGTCGAAGACTCTGAAGCCGGCCGCGACACGCCCGGCCGGCAGGGCGACCGTTCCCGCCGACGTGCCCAAACCCGACCTGCGTGCCCTCCCCGCGTACGGAATCGCCATCACCGACGGGGGCGAGGGCGGAGCCGGTGTCGCCCCCGGCAAGGACTACCTCGCCTTCAGCGCCACCGTATGGAACGGTGGCCCCTCGCCGCTGGTCGTGGACGGCTTCCGCAAGCCCGGCGCGGAGAAGATGGACGCGTACCAGTACTTCTACGACGCCAAGGGCAAGCAGGTCGGGTACACGCCCACCGGCACCATGGAGTGGGACCCGCGGGAGGGCCACCAGCACTGGCACTTCAGCGACTTCGCCAGCTACCGGCTGCTCGGCGCGGACAAGCGGGAGATCGTCCGCAGCGGCAAGGAGGCGTTCTGCCTGGCCAACACCGACGCCATCGACTACACGGTCAAGAACGCCAACTGGCACCCGTACAACACCGACCTCGCCACCGCCTGCGGTGAGGAGACCGCCGTCTCGGTGCGCGAGGTGCTGGATGTCGGCAACGGCGACACCTACAGCCAGTTCCGGCCCGGTCAGTCCTTCGACGTCTCGGACCTGCCGAACGGCACGTACTACATCCAGGTCATCGCCAACCCCGACAACCGGCTCAAGGAGCAGAGCACGGCCAACAACGTGACGTACCGCAAGGTCATCCTCGGCGGCACGCCGGGGGCCCGCACGGTGACCGTGCCGAAGTACGGCCTCATCGACGCTCCCTGACCACCGGCGGGCGGAGGCACACGCCTCCGCCCGCTCGGCAGTGCCCCGAGCGGGGGGCAGGCAGCCGGCGCGAACCGGTCAACTGAAAAGCGTTCGCCGCGCGTCGTCCGGCGGCGCTAGCCTCGCTGATCATGGGAGCACGAGCGCAGTACGTGGTGGTCGAGAACGGCGCCTGGCAGCGGTTCTACTCGCACTGGGCCGCCGCCCGGGTGGTCGACGACCTGCTGCCCGGTCCGGCCGCGGCGACACGCTGCTTCCGTGCCAACCGGGAGATCGACGAGTGGCTCGACGACGTGTGGTGCGAGGGCGCCGCACTCATCGACCACGACCGCCGGATCGTGTGGTGGTTCGCCTTCGCCGACAGCTGGGCCGACCACATCGCCGCCCGCGCCGTACTCGCCCGGACCTGGCCGGGCTGGGACGTCCGCTTCGCGCACGACGGCATGGGTGATCTGACCCACCACCTGGGCCTCGGCAGAGACCTGACCCGTGAACCTGGCTGGTTCGAGACCTTCGAGCCGACCGGGTTCGCGGCCACCGAATACACCGAGCCCAGCTCCGTCGTCTCCGTGCGCCTGCCCGACGGAAGTGTCCGCGCCTGGGGCAGCGACTGGGAGCCCGTCGAGCACCTCGCCGGCGGACCCGGCCTCATCGACCTGGCCGTCGCGTGCCCGCCCACCCCCGCACTCACCGACATGCCCTACGGCGGCGTCCACTTCGACCCGCAGGCCCGCACCGTCTCGCTCTGGGCCGTGCAGAACGTGACCGGCGTCCACAACTGGCCGTTGCCGGGCTGGGAGAGCTGGGCCCTGGACTTCCGCGGCGACGACCACACCCGGCAAGCCGCGATGCTCCCCGCGGACTTCCCCTTCCCCCAGCCCCCGCTCGGGGCCGCACTGCGCAGACTCGGCGACGGCCTCAGCACCCCGCCGCCCGACCACAGCACGCTCCTTGCCCGCGCCGCGGGCGCGCCTGGCCCGGAGGGCACCGTCGCCGTGGTGAACCCGGCCGCGCTGGTACCGCACGAACCGGCCGACCCCACCCCGGCCGAACTGGCCGCGGTGCGCACGGCTGTTGACGCACTGGTCGCAGAGGCGGAGGCCCGCTGACCTCAGTTCTCATGGACTGCTGGAGCAGGGTGCGCGCCTGCCAGGGCTTCCACGGCTGCCGCGACCGCCCGAGGGCTGGAGATCATGGTCAGGTGGCGGGCTCCGGGGATGAGGGTGGGCGACGAGGCACCGATGCGCCGGGCGGTCTGCTGCGGGGTCTGCCTGCTGAATACGTCGTCCTCGGCGCCGAACACGACCGACTTGGGGATGCCGACGGCCGCGAGTCGCGCCACCTGGCTCGCGGGGAGGCCGGGCACGCCCTCGCCGAGCATGCTCCACAGGGCGGCCTCCGCGCCCCGCACCCGCAGCGGCCGACGCCACTGATCCAGTCCGGCGGCGTCGAGAGGTGGGCAGGCCGGTCCGCACTGGGCAGCGTAGAAGGAGCGGATCAGCCAGTCGGCGCCGAGTCCGAGGCGCAACAGGCTGGTGCGGTACGGATCGATCAGCAGGTGTGTGAGGGCCGGCGGGGGGCCGGCGCCGGTGTTCAGGGCATCGCCGTCGAGCAGCATCACGCTCCCGATCCGCCCAGGAGCGCGCAATGCTGCCTCCGTGACGACTGCGGCTCCGCTGGAATGGCCCACCAGCAGGGGGCGCTCCCTGGGCCCGCCGAGGTGCATGGCGCTGAGGAAGCCCAGCAGTTGCTCGGTGAAGTGGCTGACGGTGTACGGGCCGCGGCGTTCGCTGTAGCCGTCTCCGGTCAGGTCCAGCGCGTAGACCCGGTGATCGCGCGCGAGGAGCGGCGCCAGTCGTGACCAGGTGTCCACCTGCTCGAAGGCGCCATGGACGAGGACAACCGGCGGACCGGTCGTGCCCCACGTCTGGTAACGAGTACGGACATCGGCCGCCTGAACGTATCGCAGCCCTGCCGGAGGCGCGGCACGTCGTGCAGTGAACGCGTTGTAGACCAACGACGCCGTGGTGACGACTGCGAGCAGTACGGCGCAGCCGAGCGCCAGGCGCCTCAACCACCGCCTGAGCCGCGGTCGGCGCGCCGCGGGCGTGCGCTGCACGGCGCCCGAATCCGGCGGCGCGGGCTCGGTCCGCCCGGCCGGAGAGTCGACGTCCACGCGAGGTCCCGTTCTGTTTCAGGCCGGCAACCCCGACGGCCGGCACGGTCACGGACGACGCGGACACACCGATCAGGCAAACGCCCGTCGCCCTGCCCACAGCATCGCCCTGTCCAGAAACGGGATCATCCACCGAGAGTCGTCATCACGCCTACTCCCGTGGGGGTAGGAAGCCGTCCGGGCGAGCCGAGTCTCCAACCCGGGGGCACTGGTTGAGACGTGGGGGGGGGGGGGCCGGCCCGGGGGGGGGGGGCCCCCCCCCCCCCCCCCCGCCCGCGGGGGGGGGGGGCCGGGGGCGGGGGGGGGGGGGGGGGGGCG
>NZ_JBITLY010000013.1:0-188045 GCF_044465725.1 Streptomyces sp. NPDC049541
GGCGTTGATTTTTGGCACGCTGTTGAGTTCTCAAGGAACGGACGCTTCCTTTGTACTCACCCTCTCGGGCTTTCCTCCGGGCGCTTCCCTTCGGTGTTCCAAACTCTATCAGTGTTTTTCCGTCTCCCTGACCACCTCCCTGCAGGCATGCAGAAAGTGACCCCGAGATAGGATCTGACAAGTGTGGGTGCCGCTGAAGCCAGGACGCTCAGTCGCGCCGCTCGGCCTCAAGCAGGAGTACGACTGTACACGCGGCCGGGAAGCGGGTGCAAATCGATGGAGCTGGTGGTCTAGACCACTATCGGGTATCTTCCATGCGGAACCGGCAGTTCATCTGACATACCCTGCTCCACAGTGCGCCGTCCGGCACAAGCAGTGACGGCACCTATGGATCTCCACCTCTGGGAGGCTTCCCATGACCACCGTGACGTCCCCGATTGCAGGACGCGCCATCGGCCTGGCAGCAGTGCCGGATCCAGTCTTCTCCGGGGCCATGGTGGGCCCGGGCACGGCCATCGATCCCGTGCGCGAGCCGTCGGAGGCCGTTGCTCCCGTGGCCGGAGTCATCGTCTCTCTCCATCCGCACGCCTTCGTCGTCGTCGACGAGCACGGGCACGGTGTCCTCACGCACCTGGGTATCGACACCGTGCAGCTCAACGGTGACGGCTTCGAGCTGCTCGTGAACAAGGGCGACACCGTCACTCGGGGACAGGGCGTCGTGCGCTGGAACCCGGCTGCCGTGGAAGCCGCCGGCAAGTCGGCGGTGTGCCCCATCGTGGCGCTCGAGGCCACCGCCGAGGCTCTCTCCGATCTTCGTGACGATGGTGACGTGAAGGCGGGCGACAGTCTCTTCGTCTGGAAGTGACGTCAGTGCCGTCCTATGACGGCGAGCAGGACAACCACAGCGGCGGCGGGACCCGCCGCACTATCGGAGACGGTGAGATGGAGACAACGCTGCGAGGCGTCGGTGTGAGTCACGGTGTGGCGATCGGCGAGGTTCGGCACATGGGAACAGCGGTGCTGGAGCCGCCTGCCAAGCAGATTCCGGCGGAGGACGCCGAGCGTGAACAGGGACGCGCCCGCCAGGCCGTGGATGCTGTGGCGGCCGATCTGATGGCGCGCGGCAATCTGGCCGGGGGTGAGGCCCAGGCGGTGCTCGAGGCGCAGGCCATGATGGCGCAGGACCCCGAGCTGATGGCCGACGTCGAACGGCGTATCGCTGTCGGGAGCACGGCCGAGCGTGCCGTGTACGACGCTTTCGCCGCGTACCGGGCCCTGCTGGCCGGTGCCGGCGAGTACCTGGCGGGTCGTGTGGCCGATCTGGATGACGTGCGGAATCGTATCGTCGCCCGGCTGCTCGGGGTGCCGATGCCGGGTGTTCCGGACAGCGACGAGCCGTACGTTCTTATTGCACGTGACCTTGCACCTGCCGACACGGCGCTGCTCGACCCCGCCCTCGTCCTCGGTTTCGTCACCGAGGAGGGCGGGCCGACCAGCCACAGCGCGATCCTTGCGCGGGCGCTCGGCGTTCCGGCCGTGGTGGCGCTGCCGGGTGCCAGTGAGCTGGCCGAGGGCACGGTGATCGCTGTCGACGGCAGCACCGGTGAGATCTTCGTGAACCCCAGCGAGGAGAAGAAGGCGCAGTTGGAGGCCGCGGCCGCCGAGCGCAAGGCGGCGCTCGCCGCCTCTACCGGCCCGGGCGCCACCTCCGACGGGCACAAGGTGCCGCTGCTGGCCAACGTCGGCGGGCCCGCGGATGTGCCGGCCGCAGTCGAGGCCGGGGCCGAGGGTGTGGGTCTGTTCCGCACCGAGTTCCTCTTCCTGGACGACAGCAAGAACGCCCCGTCGGAGGCGAAGCAGGTCGATGCCTACCGGCAGGTGCTCGAGGCGTTCCCCGAGGGCCGTGTGGTTGTCCGGGTGCTCGACGCCGGCGCGGACAAGCCGCTGGAGTTCCTCACGCCGGCCGACGAGCCCAATCCGGCGCTGGGCGTACGTGGTCTTCGGACGCTTCTCGACCATCCCGAGGTTCTGCGCACCCAGCTGACGGCACTCGCGAAGGCCGCGGAAGGGCTGCCGGTATATCTCGAGGTCATGGCCCCGATGGTCGCGGACCGTGCGGACGCCAAGGCATTCGCGGACGCGTGCCGTGATGCGGGACTGCAGGCGAAGTTCGGCGCCATGGTCGAGATTCCTTCGGCCGCACTGCGGGCTCGGTCGATTCTGCAGGAGGTCGAGTTCCTGTCGCTGGGCACCAACGACCTCGCGCAGTACACGTTCGCGGCCGACCGTCAGGTGGGTGCGGTCTCCCGTCTGCAGGATCCGTGGCAGCCCGCGCTCCTCGACCTGGTGGCGCTGTCCGCGGAGGCCGCGAGGGCCGAGGGCAAGAGCTGTGGTGTCTGTGGTGAGGCGGCGTCCGACCCGCTGCTCGCGTGTGTGCTGACCGGTCTTGGTGTCACCTCCCTCTCCATGGGTGCGGCTTCGATTCCCTATGTGCGGGCCACTCTCGGCAAGTACACGCTGGCCCAGTGCGAGCGTGCGGCCGGGGCGGCCCGGGCCGCGGAGAGCGCAGAGGATGCGCGCAACGCGGCACAGGCGGTGCTGTCCGGCGAGTAGCCGGGGCGGCCGTCGGCTGTTGTTGCACGGGCTGTCTTGAGGGGCGTTCCACCCGCGGGTGGAACGCCCCTTTTGCTTTCAGTGGCGGTGCCCCGGTTTCTGTCCTTCCTCTCCGAGGTCCGGTGGTACGCAGTAGTCGACGTCCGATTCCGGGGAGATGATGTCTCCGGACTCGATGTCGGTGCAGTAGGCGTCGAACACCTCGCCGGCCGTGAGGGGTTCGAGGCCTTCTCCGCGCAGACGCCAGCCGTAGACGCGGTCGGTGGTACCCGGGGCGCTGGTGCGAATGACGAGTCCGCCCGGGCTCTGGGTGGCGATGCCGAGAGCCAGGACCGTGGTGAATTCGAGGGCTTCGGCCTCGTCGAGTTGGATGGCGCCCTGGTCGTCCTCGTCTGCGTGGAGGACGGAGACGAGTGTTTCGGGTGTTGCCGTGACACTGCAGACGAGGTGGCGGTTTCCTGCCCCTGCTGTCTCGAGGATGCGGACGAGAAGATGGGAGGCGCGTGTGAAGGCGGCGCGGCCGATGTCCTCACCGCAGGAGGCGCAGGCGCCGAGGCGGGCGAGGAGCGTGGACGCGTACTCCCAGGTGGCCTGTCGGACGGCTTCGTCGACCAGGACCGGGACCAGGTCGGCCAAGGGCTGGCCCTCGTAGGGAAGCGCCGGTCCTGTGGTGGCCAGTTCAGCGGTGAAGCGTGTACGGCTGGACTGGACGTCGGGGTCGAGGCCTGCGTCCGCGCAGAATTCTGCGTACTCCTGCGGGTCGAAGAGGGCCACCGTGGTGTGGCTGCCTTGGGAGGCGCGTGTCTTGAGAAGCGCCTCGACCTGTTGGAGGTAGCTCGTGTGGTTGTCGAAAGTGAAACTGCGGTAGCGCCGCATGGCGCGGAAGTCGTGCTCGTCGGTCAGCAGGCCGATGGTGCCTGCGATTTCGCGGCGCAGGTCGCGTCGCATGGTCTGGTCGTCGGTGTGCGCCATGTTTCCCCCTGTGCACGGTCGATCAATGCTCACTCACAGTAACCGTCGGCACTGACAATGGCGTCCGAGCGAAGCGATCGCGGACCAGGCGGTGCTGAATCAGGCTGGTCAGACCGATGATGGCGCCGAAGGCCAGCCAGCCGGCCGGGCCGGTGGTGATGGCCGCGGTGACGGCCAGTGGCCCGACGCTGCGTTGAGCGGACTGGGCCAGGCCGTGCACGCCGAGGTAGGCGCCCTGCGCGGTGCCGGGGGCGAGGGCGACGGAGAGTTCCCAGGAGATGGTGGCGTGGAGCATCTCGGCCAGGGTGAAAGCGACGGCCGAAGCCGTGAGGAGCAGGGTCGCGGTGACGGTTCCCCGGGTGGCCGAGAGCGCCATGGCCATGCCGCCGAGAGCGAAGACGGCTGACAGCGGTAGGAGAAGCGCGCGGGCGGCCGCGGTGGTGGTCCCGAAGCGGGCCAGGGGTATCTGGAGGGCCACCACCATCACGTTGTTGAGGACCAGCAGCAGTGGCGCGAGGCCGTGCGGTGCGTTGCCCGTGTGGGCGATCCACAGGGGCAGGCCCACTTTGAAGACGGCGTCGTCGAGGAAGAGAACGCTTTCGGTGGCGACGTAGGCGAGGTAGGTGCGGTCGCGCCAGGGATTGGTGCCGGCCGGCTTCGTCGCGGGTGCCGGGGTTTTCGATGTGGCGACGATGCGGGAGGCGGAGTGAGGCTCACCGCAGCGCAGGGTGAGGAGGGCGGAGGCGAGGAAGGAGAGGGCGTCGCCGGCGAGGAGCCACTGGTAGGCGGTGATGGTGCCGAGGGCCAGGGCGGCCGCGGCGGCGAGGCCGCCCAGCGCCCAGCCCGCGTTGGCGACGGTGCGGTGGACAGCCTGGTAGCGGACGCGCTCGGGTCCCGCTACGCGGGTGGCATAGAGCCTGGTGAGGACGCTTGCCGCACGGTCTCCGAGGCTGCCGATCGCGGAAAAGGCGAGGAGCAGGGCGTAGTCGTTCGTCGTCAGGAGCGCCAGGGAGGCCAGTGCCCGCAGGAGTTGGACGGTGAGCAGAACGCGGGTGAGCGGGAATCGGTCGGCGATGCGGCCCCCGAGGGGCGCTCCGGCGATGCCGATGGCTCCGGCAGTTGCGGCGAGTGTGCCGACCTGGGTGACGGACAGACCCGAGACGTAGGTGAAGTACAGGACGGACACGGAGGCCCACAAGCCGCTGCCGATGCGGTCGACGAGGGCGATGGCGAGCATTCTGCGTCCGTCGCGCCCTCCGGGTATGCGGCTCGACCATGCGGCTGCGCGGCGCATCGGATGCACTGCTCCCCCTTGCCTTCAGTTATGTACTGGTACATAATTTCCAACGTGGCAACACAATATGGGATCTCTGGTACGACGGCCAAGGGAATTGCGGCGTCCGTCGAACGGGCCGTGGCGGAGGGATCGTTGCGGCCCGAGGCCGCACTGCCTCCCGTGCGACGGCTCGCGGACGACCTCGGGGTCAGTCCCGGCACCGTCGCCACCGCCTACAAGGAGCTGCGCGGGCGAGGCATCGTCGTCACGCGAGGGCGGGGCGGGACCGTGGTGGCGCCGGCTCCCGCGGTGGCGTCACGGCGGCCGCCCAAGGTCCCACAGGGGCTGCGGGACCTGTCGGGCGGGCACCCTGATCCCACGCTGCTGCCCGCTCTCGTACCGCCGTCACGGCTGTCCCCCGGCGCTCGGTCGCACCGTTCGACGCCGAGGCTGGCGCGGCTGGAGGACGCCGCGCGTGACTGGATGGGGGCCGATGGGGTGCCCGTGGAGCATGTGACCTTCGCGCATGGGGCGTTGGATCTGATCGGGCGGCTGTTGTCCGTGGAGTTGCGGCCCGGCGACGCCGTGGCGATGGAGGACCCGGGGTATCACCATCTGCTGGACCTGATCACCGCGCTGGGGCTGCGCATCATGCCGGTGGCCGTGGACGACGAGGGTATGCGGCCCGAGGCGCTGCGGGTGGCACTGCGGGCCGGTGTGCGGGCTGTCGTGTGCAGCCCTCGGGCGCAGAATCCGTACGGCGGCTGCTTCTCCGCGGCACGCCGGGACGCGCTCGCGGACATGCTCCAGGACGAGCCGGACGTACTGGTCGTCGAGAACGACCACGCGTCCGCCGTCGCCGCCGCGCCCCTGCGCTCGCTGACCGCACGCGGATTGACGCGCTGGGTGCATGTGCGCACGGTGAGCAAGTTCCTCGGGACCGATCTGCGGTGGGCGGCAGCCGCGTGTGACGCGACCACCCTGGCCCGCCACGACGGGCGACTGCTGCTGACCTCCGGCTGGGTCAGTCATCTCCTCCAGGAGACCGTGCACGGGTTGCTGACCGACGCCGCCACGCGCGCGTTGGTGGCGCGTGCCCAGGAGACGTACGAAGAGCGCCGCGGCGCACTCCTGCGAGAGCTGGAGGATCGTGGCATTCCGGCGTCCGGGGCGAGCGGGATGAACCTCTGGGTGCCCGTGCAGGACGAGTCGGCCGTGGTGAACGGACTGCGCTCGTACGGCTGGTGGGTCGCCGCCGGGGCCCGGTTCCGGTCCTCGTCACCCCCGGGGGTGCGGATCTCCGTGGCCGAGCTGGAGCCGGCCGACGCGGCGCGGCTGGCCTCGGACTTCGCTGCCGTGCTCGGCGAGTCCGAGGCCACCTACGGCGGTTGAGCCGCCCTCGTCAGGCGCGTTTGCGGGCGAGGTCCTCGTAGAAGTGCAACAGATCCAGGTTGTCGATGGAGCCCGGGTTGACGGCCTTTTCCAGCGGGGTGCCCTGGAGCAGGCGCTTGACGGGGACCTCGATGCGCTTTCCGGTGAGGGTGTGCGGAATGCCGGGGACCTCGATGATCTCGTCGGGGACGTGGCGCGGTGAGAGCTGTTCGCGGATGGTCTGCTTGATGCGGGCCAGCAGGGCATCGTCCAGGGTGGCGCCGGGGACGAGGTGCACGAAGAGGGGCATCCAGTAGCCGCCGTCGGGCTGTTCGATGCCGATGACGAGGGATTCCCTGATCTCGGGGATGCGCTCGACGGCTTCGTAGATGTCGGCCGAGCCCATGCGCACGCCCTGGCGGTTGAGCGTCGAGTCGGAGCGGCCGTGGATGACGACCGAGCCGCGGGAGGTGACGGTGATCCAGTCGCCGTGGCGCCATACACCGGGGTAGGTGTCGAAGTAGCTGTCGTGGTAGCGGCTGCCGTCGGGGTCGTTCCAGAAGTGGATCGGCATCGACGGCATGGGGTTGGTGACGACGAGTTCGCCGACCTCGTCGGTCACGGGCTTGCCGGTCGGGTCCCAGGACTGCAGGTCGGTGCCGAGGCCGGGCGCCTGGAGCTCTCCGATGTACACCGGGAGGGTCGGTACCGCTCCTGCGAAGCAGGAGCACACGTCCGTGCCGCCGCTGACGGATGCGATCCACAGATCGTCGCGCACCTCGTCGTGCAGCCAGCGGAACCCGTCGGGCGGCAGTGGGGATCCGGTGGTGGCGACGCACTGCACCTTGGAGAGGTCGAAGTCGCGGGCCGGGTGGACGCCGGCCTTGCGGCAGGCCATGACGTACGCCGCCGAGGTGCCGTAGAGCGTGGCTCCGGTCCGTTCGGCGATGCGCCATTGGGCGCCCGTGTCCGGGAAGCCGGGGCTGCCGTCGTAGAGCACGATCGTCGTGCCGGTGAGGAGGCCGGAGACGAGGAAGTTCCACATCATCCAGCCGGTCGAGGTGTACCAGAAGAAGCGGTCCTCCGGGCCCAGGTCGCAGTGCAGGCCGAGCTGTTTGAGGTGCTCGATCAGGATGCCCCCCTGGGACTGGACGATCGCCTTGGGCAGGCCGGTCGTGCCCGAGGAGTAGAGCACCCAGAGGGGGTGGTCGAAGGGCACCTGCTCGAAGACCGGCGCCACGTCCGCGCCGGTCAGGGCGGACCAGTCCAAGGCGCCTGCGGGGGGCTCGGTCCCGAGAAGCGGGATGTGGACGACGGCACGCAGCGTGGGAAGTTCGTGGCGCAGCTCGGCGACGATGTCGCGGCGGTCGTGCTCCTTGCCGCCGTAGCGGTAGCCGTCGACGGCGAACAAGACGACCGGTTCAACCTGCTGGAAGCGGTCCAAGACGCTGCGGGCGCCGAAGTCGGGGGCGCAGGAGGTCCAGACGCCGCCCACGGCGGCGGTGGCGAGGAGGGCGACGACGGCCTGCGGGATGTTCGGGAGGTAGCCACTGACGCGGTCCCCGGGGCGCACGCCGAGGGCGCGCAGTTCGGCCGCCAGGGAGCCGACCTGGCGGCGCAGCTCGGACCAGGTCACCGGGCGCGGCTCATGTGTCTCGTCGACGTGCAGGAGGGCCGGTTCGTCCGCGCGGGTGGCGGCCGCGCGCAGGGCGTGCTCGGCGTAGTTGAGAGTCGCCCCGGGGAACCACTGGGCGCCCGGCATCGAGCGGTCGCCGAGTACGCGCGCGTAGGGTGTCGAAAACCGTACGTCGAACCACTGGGTGACGGCTTTCCAGAACGTGTCCAGTTCGTTTACGGACCAGCGGTGCAGTGCCGCGTAGCCGCCCTCGGCGGGAGCGCCGTGCTGTGTGGCCGCCCAGGCCTGGAACTTCGTGACCTGCGCCTGGGCGATGCGTTCCGGATCTGGCTGCCAGAGCGGCTGGGGGTTCACGGTCGACATGGGGCGGCTCCCGGGCTGTGCGCGGCGTATACGTCGGTCGCGCACGAGCTGGGGTGCGCGCGCGACGCGGCTGACACGGACGATGCCATGTGATCGACTTCTACACCAGGGCGCGCCCCACATAGTCGGCGTAGTGAAGATGTGGTCCCGGCACAGGTGAACGGCAGTTGAACGACACACGCGCGTGGGGCGGTCAATGGCAGGGTGAGCAGCATGGACGGTCGTGACCTGGTGCGTTCGATAAGGGTGGTCGGTTCGGTGAGGTCGGCCCAGGGGTTGCGTACCGTGAGGGCGGCGTGGCGCAGGAGGCGTGCCGACGCCGCAGCACTGCCGTCGCGGGGCGCCGAGCGTGCCCGGGTGCCCGGGCCCGTGCAGGAGGTGGAGCCCGGTCCGGGTGGTGGCATCGTCCGGTTCGGCCGGTCCGAGCTGCGCATCTTCGTCGCGGTGAACGGGGCGGTCTTCTGGGGATGGGACGGGGCCTCTCCCGAGCCGTCGTACGCGCTGCCGGGCCCCTGTCCGGAGCCGGATCCCCGGGCGGTCCTGGAGCCGGACAAGGACGGCGGCTGGCGGGTCGTGGCCGAGCGGGTGACGGTCGTCGTCTCGCGGCAGGGCGCGATCGAGGTGCTCACGCCCGGAGGTGTGCCCCTGCGCCGTGATCTGCCGCCCCGGTGGTGGGAGCCGGTCGGGGGCGGTACCGCACGCTGGATGCAACGCTCGGAGGTGGCCGCGGACGCGCGGTTCTTCGGGCTCGGTGGGCGGGCGTCGGGGCCACGGCTGCGCGAAGGAACGTACCGCCTGTGGAACACGGATCCGGGGCGCGCGTTCGGTCCCGCTGAGGATCCGCTGTACCTCACGATGCCGGTGCAGCTGGTGGTGGCCGACGCGGCGACGCATCTGGTGTTCCACGACACCTCGTGGGACGGCACGGTGACGTTGCGCGAGGGCGAGGAGGGGGCCGGTTCCGGACACGACCGGGCGGGGACGTGCGAGCTGCGGATGGACGGCGGCCCGCTGCGCTGCTGGGTGGTCGTGGGCACCCCCGCGCGCGTGCTGCTCACCTGGGCGTCCCTGACGGGCGCGCCTGCGCTGCCGCCGGCGTGGGCGCTGGGGCATCACCACGCGCGCTGGGGCTTCGGCAGTGAGCAGGAGGTCCGGCGGATCGTCTCCGGCTACCAGGAGCGCGGGCTGCCCCTCGACGCCGTCCATCTGGACATCGACCACTACGACGAGCACCAGGTGTTCACGGTCGACCAGGAGAACTTTCCGAAGCTGCCGGTGCTGGCCGAGGAGCTGCGCCGGGACGGGATCCGGCTGGTGTCGATCGTCGACCCCGCGGTCAAGGCCGCAGAGGACAACGTGGTGTACGACAGCGGGGTCGCCGTGGACGCCTTTGTGCGGGACGCTTCGGGACGGCTCGTACGCGGGGTCGTGTGGCCCGGAGAGGTGGTCTTCCCGGATTTCACGCACGCGCGCGTGCGTGAGTGGTGGGGCGGTCTGTACGAGGAGCGGCTCGCCCAGGGGTTCTCGGGTTTCTGGCACGACATGAACGAGCCCACTTCGTTCGCCGCCTTCGGGGAGTCGACGCTGCCGCGTTCGGCCAGGCACTCGCTGGAAGGACGGGGCGGAGACCATAGGGAGGCGCACAACGTCTATGCGCTGTGCATGGCCAGGGCTGCCTACGAGGGGCTGCGCGAACTGGCTCCCGAGGAACGGCCGTTCATTTTCTCGCGCTCCGGTTGGGCCGGCCTGCAGCGCTACGGGGGAACGTGGTCGGGTGACGTGGCCACGGGCTGGCCCGGGCTGCGTGCCTCGCTGTCGCTGGTCATGGGGCTGGGGCTGTGCGGAGTGCCGTATTCGGGGCCGGACGTGGGCGGCTTCGACGGGAGCCCGTCGCCGGAGCTGTATCTGCGCTGGCTCCAGCTGGGCGCGTACCTGCCTTTGTTCCGCACGCACGCGAGTCTGCGGGCGGGGCGCCGGGAGCCCTGGGAGTTCGGTGCCGAAGTTCTGGAGCACGCGCGCGTGGCGCTCGTCGAACGCCGTCGGCTGCTGCCGTACTTCATGACGCTCGCGCATCTGGCCCGGCGCACCGGAGCGCCCTATGTACGGCCGCTGTGGTGGACGGCGCCCGAGGACCGCGCGCTGCGTGACTGCGAGGACGCGTTCCTGCTGGGCGACTGTCTGCTGGTGGCGCCGGTGCTTGACCCGGGCGCGGACCGGCGGGCGGTGCAGCTGCCCCGGGGGCGCTGGTACGACACGGCGACGGAGCAGATGTACGAGGGGCCGGGACAGGTGCTCCTCGACGCCCCCCTGTCGCGGATTCCGGTGCTCGCGCGCGCCGGTGCCGTCGTCCCCGTGCGAGGGGACGACGGCGGGCTGGAACTGGAGGTCTGGGCCCCCGCCCGGGGGCGGAGCGGGGGCGGGCTGGTGGTGCAGGACGCGGGTGACGGATGGGACGAGCCGGAACTGGAGCGCTATGTCGCGCGTTGGACGAGACGGCGGCTCATCGTCGAGCGGCACGGCGAGGGCGGCACGAGCGAGCCGTCCTACCCGGTGCGTGTGCGAGGCCTGAAGGAGGGCTGACTCAGACGTACCGGCCCTCGAACCAAGCCCGTACGGCGAGCGTGTGCAGGGGGAAGGCGAGCTCCTCCGGCCTGCGCAGGAGATGCCAGCCCTCCGTCTCGTCGGTGGCGGTGGACTGCGGGAGGCCTTCGGCCGGCCGCTCCGGAAGGAGTCCGAACAGCAGCAGGTGCCCGTCGGGTGAGCTCATGGCGTCGACGAGCCGCACATCGCGGCCCGCCGCGTCGATGCCGGTCTCTTCCTTGAGCTCGCGGACGACGGCCTGCCGCCAGTCCTCGCGGTCGTCGATGTAACCACCGGGCAACGCGATGCCTCCGCGCGCGGGGGCGACGGTCCGGGTGATGACGACCAGGGCGGTGCCCTTCGTGTCGTACACGGGCTGGAGCGCGATGGCCACCGGCAGCGGGTTGCGGTAGGCCACCGCATGGCAGGCCGGACAGGTGCGGGGCCAACCGGAGACGCCCTCTCCGTAGGGCGCTCCGCAGCTCGAACAGTGGGAGTCGGGCGCGGAGTTGGGGGTGGAGGCATGAGTTTCGGACACGAAGCGGAATGTATCCGATCAGATGATGGGCGTCTTAGGGGGGCGGCTCAGTTGCCGCTGGTGAGCGACTTCCAGGAGACGGGGAAGTCGAAGTAGGTGTCCGGGTACGGCTCGGGTTTGTACGTGTAGTGCCACCACTCCTCGGCGAGGTTCACGAATCCGAGCCCTTCCAGGGTGGCCTTGAGGAGCAGCCTGTTGGCGCGCTGTTCGCCCTGGATGCGCGGGTCGAGGGTGTGGGCGAGGGTGTCGAAGCAGTCGAAGCCGGTGCCCATGTCGACGGAGTTGTCGGGGAAGCGCTCGTCCTTGGGGGCGTAGCAGGGCACCAGGGGCTGTCCCGGGTGGTACGGCCGGGTCGGCTTGGCGGGGAGTTTCACGATGGTGAGGTCCATGGTCGAGCCGCGGCTGTGGCCGGATTTCTTGGCGATGTAACCGTCCTCGAACAGACGGGTCTTGTCGACGTTCGGATAGAACTCGCCCTTCATCGCCTGGTCGTCGAGGTCCTCGGCCCAGCGCACGAAGTGGTTCACGGCGCGCTGCGGCCGGTAGCAGTCGTAGACCTTGAGGGTGTAGCCCTTGCGCAGCAGCCTCAGCTGGGCCTTGTGGAGTGCTTCGGCGGCCGGCCGGGTGAGGAGGCAGATCGGCTGCTGGTAGCCGTCGATGCGCTCGCCGACGAAGTTGTGCGGGGTGAAGTAGCGCATCTCCTGGATGATCGTCGGGTCCACGGTTCTCAGCGCCACGAAGTCCTTCGGCGCCTTGGGCTCCGTCGCGGCCCGGGTGGGTGCGGAGGCGGCGGTCACGGCCAGCACGGCGGCGAGTGCGGTGATCAGACCGCGCACTGCACGGGAGAGACGTGTCATGTCCCCTGCCCTGCCCAATTCCGGATGCCCGTGACACACTTCTGACGTTCCGTCAGATCATACGTCAGGGAGGGGCTTTGTCTCGTACACGCATGCCCGTGGTCGACGGATGGTTCAGCGGCGACGGGGACGGCTTCAGGCTCCTCGGCACCCGCTGCGCATCGTGCGGTTCGGTGTTCTTCCCCCGCGAGGACACCCACTGCCGGAATCCCGGATGCGCGGGCGGCGCTCTTGAGGAGGTGCCGCTGTCCCGACGCGGGCGCATCTGGTCGTACACCGACAGCCGATATCGGCCACCGTCACCCTATGTGACCAATCCGGAACTTCCGTGGGAGCCGTACGCGTTGATCGCTGTGGAGCTGGAGTTCGAGCGGATCGTGGTACTGGGGCAGGCGGCTCCTGGGGTCACCGTCGCCGATCTGACGGTGGGCATGGAGGTGGAGGTCGTCCCGGGCGTGCTCCATGAGGACACGGAGACGGTCTGGACGACCTGGCACTGGCGGCCGACGGGGGTGAGGGCATGACAGGTGAGGTGGCGGTGCTCGGCGCGGGCATGCACCCGTGGGGCAAATGGGGGCGCAGCTTCGTCGAGTACGGGACCGCGGCGGCCCGTGCGGCGCTGGCCGACGCGGGGCTGCGGTGGCGGGACATCGGCTCGGTCGTCGGCGCCGACACCGTGCGGGGCGGCTATCCGGGCTATGTGGCCGGTGCGACCTTCGCGAAGGCCCTCGGCTGGCAGGGGGCCAGAGTGACGAGTGTGTACGCGGCGTGCGCGTCCGGGGCGCAGGCCGTCAGCACCGCCCGGGCGCAGATCCTTTCGGGTCTCGCGGACGTGGTCCTCGTCGTGGGCGCCGACGCGGCACCCAAGGGGTTCTTCCGGCCGGCGGGAGGCGACCGGCCCGAGGATCCGGACTGGCTGCGCTTCCGGGTGCTGGGGGCGACGAATCCGACGTACTTCGGGCTGTACGCGCGCCGCCGCATGGCCGTGCACGGCGACACCGTGGAGGACTTCGCCCAGGTCAAGGTGAAGAACTCGGCCCTGGGGGCGCTCAATCCCAACGCGCGCTACCGCAAGCGGGTCACCGCCGAGGAGGTCGCCGCCTCGGCGGTGGTCGCCGATCCGCTGCGGCTGCTCGACATCTGCGCGACGTCGGACGGAGGCGCGGCTCTGGTGCTGTCGAGCATGGAATTCGCACATCGGCACGGAGCGAGGCGACCGGTACGGATCCGGGCCGTGTCCACGGTGACGCCGCGCTACCCCAACACGGTCCTGGATCTGCCGGACATCGCGACGGACTCCGCGGTGGCGGTGGAGCCTGCCGCCGAGACGTTCCGCTCGTCGATCGCGCGGGCGGCCTACGAGGAGGCGGGCCTCGGCCCCGAGGACCTGTCCCTCGCGGAGGTGTACGACCTGTCCACCGCCCTGGAGCTGCAGTGGTACGAGGATCTGGGGCTGTGCGGGCAGGGAGAGGGCGCCAAGCTGCTGCGGGAGGGGGCGACGGCCCTGGGCGGGCGCATACCGGTGAACGTGAGTGGCGGGCTGGCCTCCTTCGGAGAGGCGGTTCCCGCTCAGGCGATTGCCCAAGTGTGCGAGTTGACCTGGCAGTTGAGGCAGCAGGCCGGTGAGCGGCAGGTCGCGGGGGCGCGAGTGGGCATCACGGCGAACCAGGGACTGTTCGGACACGGGTCGGCGGTCGTCGCGCTGCGGTAGGCGGCCGAGCAAGCCCTTTCTCGTACGCTGCGTGACCGACCAGGAATGCTGCGTGAACGTCTCATGAACTGGGCCTGGGCGTGTGCCGGCGGAGCCATCATGCTCCCGTGCACTCCTGGACGGATACTCTCCGCTTCGCCTTCCAGCCCGTGGTCAACCTGACCACCGGAGGGGTCGCAGGGCTGGAGATACTCGCCCGCCCGGAGACCGGCGACATCCTGGCCGAGGCCCGTCGAGACCCCGAACTCGACGGCCGGCTGGCGGTGTTGGCCGTCCGTGCGGCCGCTCACAAGGAGACGCTGCTGCCGCTGCACGTCAATGTGTTCGCGGGCACCCTGGCCGACCTCGGCGGCCTCACCCCGCTGCACACCGCCGTGCGGGAGGCGGGACGGCTGCCGTGGGAGGTGACGATCGACATCGGGCCGCCGTACACGCATGTCCCGCAGCAGGCGCTGCTGGAGGCGGTCAGCGCGCTGCGGGCGCAGGGCTTCCGGATCAGTGCGGACGGCGTCGGGGACGGGGACCTACCCCTGCGGCTGCTCATCGACATGGGGCCCGACCTGGTGAAACTGGATGCGTCGCTGCTGGCGCGGCCGGCGGCGGTCAAGGCGATGCGGACGCTGTGCGAGCAGTTGGGAGCGCTCCTGTCCGTCGAGGGGGTCGAGACGGAACTGCAGTGCGCGGCAGCGGTCTCGGCCGGGGCTCAGCTGGCGCAGGGCGAGCTGTTCGCACCGCCGGCCCGGCTGCCCGCGGCGGACGTATACGTTCCGCCCCGCTCCCCCGGCGCCGTGGCCCTCCCGAGGTCGGGGCCTTCGGTGCTGGAATTCGTACGGCCCGCTGCGCTGCTGCCCGCCACCGCGTCGGCCGGTCAGGTACGGGCACTGCTGACCGGGGCTCCCGAGGTGTCGGGCGTGCTGCTCGTGGACGCGCACGGAAGGCCCGTCCGTTCGGTGCACCGCTCACGCTTCCTGCTGTCGATGTCGGGGCGCTACGGACATGCGCTGTACGCCGACCGGCCTGCCGCCAAGCTGGGGGACGCGCCGCGGATGGTGGGTGTGGACGCCACCGCCTGGGAGGTCTTGGACGTGGTGGCCGTCGGCGACCGTGGCCGTACCTCGGACGATGTGGCGGTGGTGGACCGGACCGGGCGGTGCGTGGGTGTCGTACGGCTGGCGGACCTCGTGCGGGCACTGGCCGAGAGCCGGGTCGAGGAGGCGGCCGGGCTCAATCCGCTCACCCGGCTGCCCGGCTCGGACGCGATCACCGGCGAGGTGGACCGCCGCATCGCGGACGGCCGGCCGTTCGCGCTGAGCTGGCTGGATGTGGACCACTTCAAGCAGGTCAACGACGGGGCCGGGTTTGCGGCAGGGGACGAGCTGATCCGCTCGGTGGGGCGGGCGCTACAACAGGCGGCGTCCGGGAGCACTCGCGTCGGCCACATCGGTGGGGACGACTTCCTGGTGCTCGCCGAACCGGAGTGGCTGGATCCGCTGGCCCTCTCGGTGCTGGACGCGCCGTGGTCGGCGGGTGGGCGTCCCGTCACGTTGTCCCTGGCCACGGTCGTGTGTCCGCCGGGCAGTGTGACGGACCACCGGCAGGCCGCGGCGTGTCTCGCCCCGCTGAAGAAGGCCGCGAAATCGCTGCACGGGGCGAGCTGGGTGCTGGGCCGGGCGGGCTTGCCGGGACACGAGATCCGGCGCGGCTCGGGGACCGCCCCCGCCCAGGCCGGGTGCGCGGTGGCGGAACCCGGCCTAGGCTGATCGTCGTAACCGACCGACCGCAATTCCCTTCGCTCGGACACAACGGCGGCTGTCACCGTTGGTGTCGGCGACCTTGACGCTCTGTGGGCGCCGGTGAACACTTCCGGTGTCAGTCGACATCGCCGTACATACACGGTGTATCCAGGCACGCGCCGCGCGGGCCCCGCCTGAAGACAGGTCCGTGCCCCCACGGGCGATTCGGCTGCGACGGCACGCTCGTCACGGACGCCGGGCGGGGCGCGGGAGCTCCCCTGTCTTCGGCTGAAGTCGCCACGGGAAACGCACCCTGCACCGAGAACCGGGGTCGATCACCCCGGGACAGGGCCTAGGAGCCGCCATGAGCAACGCAGACACCCACGGCGAAGGCCGCGGCATGTGGAACCCGGTGGTCGGACCGCTGATCGGCGGGGTGCTTTCCGGGCTCGTCCTCCCAGCAGCCCTCTGATCCAAAGCAGCCTTCTGAAGGAACGACGAAGGGGACGTCATGACGGACAAGTTCGTCGCCGCTATCGACCAGGGCACCACGTCCAGCCGCTGCATCGTGTTCAACCAGGACGGCGCGATCGTCGCTGTCGACCAGCGCGAACACCGCCAGATCTTCCCGAAGCCCGGCTGGGTGGAGCACGACGCCACGGAGATCTGGTCCAAGGTGCAGGCGGTGGTCGCCGGAGCGATCGCCAAAGCCGGGCTGCGCGCCGACCAGCTCAGCGCACTCGGCATCACCAACCAGCGCGAGACCACGGTCCTGTGGGACCGCGCGACGGGCAAACCCGTGCACAACGCCATCGTGTGGCAGGACACCCGCACCGCGGCGCTGACCAACCAGCTCGGCGGCTCGGACGGCCAGGACCGCTTCCGCGAGCAGACCGGACTGCCGCTGGCCACCTACTTCTCGGGTCCGAAGGCCGCCTGGCTGCTGGACAACGTGCCCGGGCTCAGGGCCCGAGCCGAGAACGGCGAGATCGCCTTCGGCACCATCGACTCCTGGCTCATCTGGAACCTGACGGGCGGCACCGACGGCGGACAGCACGTCACGGACGTCACCAATGCCGGGCGCACCATGCTGATGAACCTGGAAACGCTCCAGTGGGACCCGTCCATCCTCTCCGCGATGAACATTCCCGAAGCCGTCCTCCCCGAGATCAGGTCCTCGGCCGAGGTGTACGGCACCGCCGTGGGACAGCTGGCCGGGGTGCCGGTCGCGTCGGCCCTCGGCGACCAGCAGGCGGCCGTGTTCGGGCAGGCCTGCTATGACGTGGGCACCGCGAAGAACACCTACGGCACGGGCAGCTTCCTGCTGCTGAACACCGGCAACCGGCCGGTGGCGTCGAAGAGCGGGCTGCTGACGACCATGGGCTACAAGATCGGCAGCGAGGCACCGGTCTACTGTCTGGAGGGGTCGATAGCCATAACGGGTGCCCTCGTGCAATGGTTCCGCGACCAGCTGGGCATCATCCGTACCGCCGACGAGATCGAGCCCCTGGCGGCGAGTGTCGAGGACAACGGCGGCGCCTACATCGTGCCGGCCTTCTCCGGCCTGTTCGCGCCGTACTGGCGCTCCGACGCGCGCGGGGTCATCACCGGCCTGACGCGCTACGTCACCAAGGCGCACCTCGCCCGGGCCGTGCTCGAAGCGACGAGCTGGCAGACGCGCGAGGTCGTGGACGCCATGTACCAGGACTCCGGGGTGCACATCACCACCCTGAAGGTGGACGGCGGCATGACCAAGAACAACCTGCTCATGCAGCACCAGGCGGACGTGCTCGACGTTCCGGTGGTCCGCCCGAAGGTCTCCGAGACCACCTGTCTCGGCGCCGCGTACGCTGCCGGGCTCGCCACCGGGGTGTGGAACGACCTCGACGAGCTGAAGTCCCACTGGCAGAAGGACGTCGAGTGGACTCCCGCCATGGAGGCATCCGTACGGGACCGCCAGTACCACAACTGGCGGAAGGCCGTGGAGAAGAGCTTCGCCTGGGAGGAGGACGGCGAGAACTAGGCCCACGCGCGCGTGCGTGAGCCCTTCGGCTGCGGCCCGTACCCCGGTCGGCGGGGGTACGGGCCGCGCACATGGTTCAGGTGGTGACGGTCTGGCGGCGGTCGGCCGCGTACGCCATGGCGTGCTGGACCACGCCGATGAGGACCTCCTTGACGGACTCGCGGTCACGGGCGTCGCACAGCACGAGCGGTACGTCCTCGTCCAGGTCGAGGGCCTGGCGGACGTCGTCGGCCGGGTACCGGGCCGAGCCCTCGAAGCAGTTGACGCCGACGAGGAAGGGTATGGAGCGCCGCTCGAAGTAGTCGACCGCGGCGAAGCAGTCCTCCAGGCGGCGGGTGTCGGCGAGCACGACGGCTCCGAGGGCCCCCTCGGAGAGCTCGTCCCACATGAACCAGAACCGTTCCTGCCCGGGCGTGCCGAACAGGTACAGCACCAGGTCCTCACGGAGGGTGATACGGCCGAAGTCCATGGCCACCGTGGTGGTGTGCTTGCCCTCCACGCCGCTCGTGTCGTCGACGGGCCGTCCGGCCTCGGTGAGCAGCTCCTCGGTGCGCAGCGGCCTGATCTCGCTGACCGCGCCGACGAGGGTGGTCTTGCCCACGCCGAAACCGCCGGCCACCAGGATCTTGAGCGTGACGGGCTCGACCGGAGGTTTCCCGCGCTCAGAACGCCCGAAGATCATCGATCTCTTCTCCTGCTTGCTGGGGGTGGGACGACGGCGGTCCGTAGCCTCCGCCGCCTGGGGTTTCGATGACGAGTACGTCGCCTGGGCCGACGTCCGCGGAGTCGCTTCCGGCGAGCGGGGTGACCGTGCCGTCCGCGTGCTCCACCCGGTTCGCGCCCAGCGCACCGGGCCTGCCGCCCGCCATGCCGTAGGGCGGGACCCTGCGGTGCTGGGAGAGCGTGGAGACCGTCATGGGCTCGTGGAAGCGGATGCGGCGCACCGCGCCGTCCCCGCCCCGCCACCGGCCGGGGCCGCCGCTGCCGCGCCGGACGGCGAACTCGTCGAGCTGCACGGGCAGCCGCCACTCCAGGACCTCGGGGTCGGTGAGCCGCGAGTTGGTCATGTGGGTCTGCACGACGGGGGCGCCAGGGAAGCCGTCGCCCGCGCCGGAGCCGGAGGCCACGGTCTCGTAGTACTGGTACCGCTCGTTCCCGAAGGTGACGTTGTTCATGGTCCCGGAGCCTTCGGCCTGGACGCCGAGGGCGGCGTAGAGGGCGCCGGTGATGGCCTGGGAGGTCTCGACGTTGCCCGCGACCACTGCGGCCGGAGGCTCGGGCGCGAGCATGGAGCCGGGCGGGACGACGATGTCGAGGGGGCGCAGACAACCGTCGTTGAGCGGGATATCGTCGGCGACGAGGGTGCGGAACACGTACAGGACGGCCGCGTTGACCACGGCGAACGGGGCGTTGAAGTTGCTCGCCAGCTGGGGGGAGGTACCGGTGAAGTCCACGGTCGCCCGGCGGTTTTCGCGGTCCACCCGCACGCGTACGCGGATGACGGCCCCCGAGTCGGTCTCGTAGGCGTACTCGCCGTCGTCCAGGGCGTCGACGACCCGTCGTACGGCTTCCTCGGCGTTGTCCTGGACGTGCTTCATATAGGCCTGCACGACGTCGAGGCCGAAGTTGTCGATCATACGGGCGACTTCGTCGACGCCCTTCTGGTTGGCGGCGATCTGGGCGCGCAGGTCGGCGAGGTTGGTCCTGGGGTTGCGGGAGGGGTAGGGCGCCCCGGTGAGCAGGTCGAGGGTCTCCGCCTCGCGGAAGCGGCCGTTCTCGGCGAGGAGCCAGTTGTCGAAGAGGATGCCTTCCTCGTCGATGGTGCGGCTGTTGGCCGGCATGGAGCCCGGGGCGATGCCGCCGATCTCGGCGTGGTGGCCGCGGGAGGCGACGTAGAAGAGGATGCGGTCACCCTGCGTGCTGAAGACCGGGGTGATCACCGTGACGTCCGGCAGGTGGGTGCCGCCGTGGTACGGGTCGTTGACGGCGTAGGTGTCGCCCGGCCGCATCGAGGTGCCACGGCGCCGGATGACCTCCTTGACGCTGGTGCCCATGGAGCCCAGGTGGACGGGGATGTGCGGCGCGTTGGCCACCAGGTTTCCGTCCGGGTCGAAGAGGGCGCAGGAGAAGTCGAGCCGCTCCTTGATGTTGACGGACTGGGCGGTGGACTCCAGCCGGGCACCCATCTGTTCGGCGATCGACATGAAGAGGTTGTTGAAGACCTCGAGGAGAACCGGATCGGCTTCTGTGCCGAGATCGGAACTCTCCGTAATCACCACACGTTCCATGACCAGATGCCCGTCGTCTCGTGCCACGGCCTGCCAGCCGTCGTCCACGACGGTCGTCGCACTGGCCTCGGTGATGATCGCGGGGCCGGTGACGATGTCGCCGGGAGGGAGGCCCTCGCGGCGGTGCAGGGGGACGTCGCGCCAGGCGCCGCCGGTGTGCAGGCGCACGGTGTCCGGGGCGGCGGTGCGGCCTTCGTACGGGGCTAGGGCGGAGAGATCGGGGGGTTCTGTGATGCCGGTGGCTTCGACGGAGAGGGCTTCGACGACGATCGGGCGGTCGAGCGTGAAGGAGTACGTGGCGCGATGACGCTCTTCGAAGGTGTGACGCATCGTGTCGGGCTCCGTCAGCTCGACGGTGAGGATGGTGTCGGTGCCGTCGTAGCGCAGCTGTGCGCGGCGGGTGACCTGCATGCGGTCCTCGGGGACGTCCTCGGCGAGGAGTTCCGCGCGGGCCGCTCCTTCCAGGTCGTCGGCCGTTTTGAGCACGGCGGGCATGGACGCCGGCTCCAGGGGTGCCTCGACGGACTGTTCTCGCATGGCGGTGGTGTCGGCGAGGCCGATGCCGAGTGCGGACAGAACACCCGCCATGGGTGGTACGAGGACGGTGCGGATGCCGAGCGAGTCGGCGACCTTGCACGCGTGCTGGCCGCCCGCACCGCCGAAGGTGGTGAGGGCGTAGCGGGTGACGTCGTGGCCCTTCTGGACGGAGATCCGTTTGACGGCGTTGGCGATGTTGGCGACGGCGATCTGCAGGTAGCCCTCGGCGACCTGCTCGGGGGTGCGGTCGTCCCCGGTCCTGGTGCGGATCTCGCGGGCGAGGGCGGTGAAGCGGTCGCGGACGAGGGCCGCGTCGAGGGGCTGGTCGCCGTCCGGCCCGAACACCCTGGGAAAGTGGGCGGGTTGGATCCGCCCCAGCATGACGTTGGCATCGGTGACGGTCAGCGGGCCGCCGCCGCGGTAGCAGGCGGGTCCCGGGTCCGCGCCCGCCGAGTCCGGCCCTACGCGGTAGCGGGAGCCGTCGAAGTGGAGGATCGAGCCGCCACCGGCCGCGACGGTGTGGATGTCCAGCATCGGCGCGCGCAGCCGGACGCCGGCGATCTGTGTCGTGAAGACGCGCTCGTACTCGCCCGCGTAATGCGAGACATCGGTGGAGGTGCCGCCCATGTCGAAGCCGATGACGCGTTCGAACCCGGCCAGCTGCGACATCCGGGCCATGCCGACGATGCCTCCGGCCGGTCCGGAGAGGATGGCGTCCTTGCCGCGGAACTGCCCGGCTTCGGCGAGCCCGCCGTTGGACTGCATGAACATCAGCCGTACGCCGTGGAGTTCGTCGGCGACGTGCTGGACGTAGCGGCGCAGTACGGGCGACAGGTAGGCGTCGACGACCGCGGTGTCCCCGCGCGGCACGAGCTTCATCAGCGGGCTGACCTCGCTGGACAGCGAGATCTGCGGAAATCCGACGCGTGCGGCCAGCTCCCCCACGGCCTGCTCGTGGGCGGGGTGCAGATGACTGTGCATGCAGACGACGGCCACGGCGCGGATGCCGTCGTCGTACGCCTCCTGGAGGGGGCCGAGGAGGGCATCCAGGTCGGGGGCGCGCAGGACGGTGCCGTCCGCGGCGATCCGCTCGTCGACCTCCACGACCCGCTCGTGGAGCAGCTCGGGGAGGTCGATGCGGCGGGCGAAGATGTGCGGCCGGTTCTGGTAGGCGATGCGCAGCGCGTCACGGAAGCCCCGGGTGACGACGAGCAGGGTGCGTTCGCCCTTGCGTTCCAGCAGCGCGTTGGTGGCGACCGTCGTCCCCATCCGGACGGCCTCGATGCGGTCCTGGGAGCCGTTCAGCAGGTGGCGTACGCCCGCGACCGCCGCGTCGGAGTACCGCGCCGGGTTCTCCGACAGCAGCTTGTGCGTCAGCAGACGGCCGTCCGGGCACCGCGCGACGATGTCGGTGAACGTGCCGCCGCGGTCGACCCAGAACTGCCAGCCTGTCACGTCAGTACCCCGCTCCCGCGCCTCTCACAGTGCCCGGAGGCCGTTGATCACGTCGCGCAGAATACTCTCGTCGGGCAGTTCGGCAGGGGGCACCGGCCGCGTCACATGGACGAATTCCCCGGCGACGAGGTCACCGACGAGGACGCGCACCACTCCGATCGGCAGATCGAGTCCGGCGGCGAGCTCGGCGACCGACTGGGGGGTGTCACGGCACATGTCGACGATGTCCACGTGCTCCGGGGACAGCGTCGCGTCGGCATCCGGATCGTCCGCATGAGGCTCCGTGACGACCACCGCGATCAGGTCGAGTCGGTGCTGGCCCGCACTGGTGGTACGGCCGCGCGTCATCGCGTACGGACGGACGACCGGACCGGCTTCGTCGTCGAACCAGTGGCTTCTTCCCTGACCGTCAGCGCTCATGACATCCCACTACCCGCCTGCGGGCAGATCGGTGCGCGGAGCGGCCCCCAGATGCACACCGACCCTCTTGACGAGGAGCGTCATCTCATAGGCGACCTGGCCGACGTCCGAGTCGGCGTCCGAGAGGACGGCCAGGCAGCTGCCGTCGCCGGCGGCCGTCACGAAGAGAAAGGCGTCGTCCAGCTCGACGACGGTCTGCCGGACGTTGCCGGCCTCGAAGTGCCGGCCCACGCCCTTGGCCAGGCTGTGGAATCCGGAGGCGACGGCGGCGAGGTGCTCGCTGTCCTCCCGGGTCAGGTCCTTGGACACACCCGTCGGCAGGCCGTCGCCGGAGAGCACGAGGGCTTTGCGGATGCTCGCCACCCGGTCCACCAGGTCGTCGAGGAGCCAGTTGAGCTCCCCGGCACTGCCGGTGTCGGTGTGGCCGCTCGCCTTCGGTGCGGTCATCGACCGTCCCCCTTTGTCGTTCGTTGTGGTGCTGTGCCGCTGTGGGCGTCGTCGCCCGCGGCGTTCTCGTCACGGCCGCGCTGCCAGCCGCGCTGGAGCGAGGCCATACGGCTGCGTACCTCGTCGGCGTCCCGCTCGACGAGCTCCGGGCCGTCCTCCGTGCGCCGCTGGACGCTCTGCTTGAGCTGGGGAGCCAGATGGGCCTGCCGTACCCGCCGGGGCAGAGGGCCGGCGCCGGGGCCTGGCTCCTGCGGTGCGGTGCCGGGGTGCGGACCGGCGGTGTCCTCGCCGCCCGGTGTGATCGCGGTGGGGCGGCTGCGCACGGGGAGGGCAGGGGGCTGCGGGCCCCCGCCTCGGCCCCCCGGCTCGGGTACCGCGGATGCGGGGCGCTCGGCAGACCGGTCGGGCCCGCCGGTGCCCGGGCGCAGCGGCGAGGCACCGCGGCGGCGGGTCGGCAGCGGGGGCACGGACTCCTCGTCGGACCGGCCCGGGCCCCGCCCGGTCGGCGGCTGTTCGGCCCGGCGGCGGGACGGCAATGATGCGGGGGCTTCCGGTTCGGCACGTCCGGAACCCGTCGGCGGCTCGTCGGCAGGGTCCTCGCGCCACGGCTGCTGCTCGGTGACCGGGCGTCCGTGCGAGCTGACCAGCTTGGGCGTGCGGCGGCGGGGCAGCGGGACGGGCGCGCCCATGTCGTCGGCGGTCTCGCCGCGGGCCGATTCGCGGAGCTCGGGCTCGCCATGGAGCGAGCCGCCGGTGGTCTCGTCCTGTGCGAGCGCGATGGAGCGGCGCGGGCGGAAGAGCCCGCCGCGTTCGCTGTCCTCGTCGTCGAGCGCGCCGGGGAAGTCCTCGATGGCGTCCAGGTCGACCGGTGCCTCCAGTTCGACCGGGCCGTCCAGGAGCCCGGCGGGCAGACCGGGAAGCTGCGCCGGTGTCCGGGAGAGCGCGCTGCCCGGCCGCTCCTCCAGCTCGGCCTCCTTCGCGCGGTGGGGCCGGTCGAGACGGAAGCCGATGCCGTTGGTGTCCGGGACGTCGTCCGTCAGCAGCGCGTCGGGGACGAACAGCACCGCGGTGGTGCCGCCGTACGGGGACGGCTGCAGGGAGACTCGGACGTTCTGCCGCTGGGCGAGCCGGCTGACCACGAACAGTCCGAGCCGGTCGGTGTCGGACAGTTCGAACTCCGGTGTCTCGGCGAGCCGGAGGTTGGCGTCCAGCAGGGCGTCGGCCGCCATGCCGAGGCCGCGGTCGTGGATCTCCAGGGTGAAGCCGTTGGCGACCCGCTCGCCCAGGACCTGGACGGCCGTGTGCGGTGGAGAGAACACCGTGGCGTTCTCCAGGAGTTCCGCCACGAGATGGGTGAGGTCGGCGACGGCCGGGCCGGTGACGGCGATCCGCGGCAGGCGGCGGACCTCGATGCGTTCGTAGTCCTCGACCTCGGCGACGGCGGCCCGGACGACGTCCATGAGCTGCACGGGCTTGCGCCACTGCCGGGAGGGGGCGGCGCCGGAGAGGATCACGAGACCCTCGGCGTGCCGTCGCATACGGGTGGTCAGATGGTCGAGGCGGAACAGGTCGGCGAGTTCGTCGGTGTCCTCGGTCCGGCGTTCCATGGTGTCCAGCAGGGTGAGCTGCTTGTGCAGCAGGACCTGGCTGCGGCGGGCGAGGTTGACGAACACCTCGGAGACCCCGGCGCGCAGTTCGGCCTGTTTGACGGCGGCCTCGACGGCGGCACGCTGCAGGGTGTTGAGTGCCTGGCCGACCTCGCCGATCTCGTTCTTGTCGTACTCCAGGCGCGGGACCTCGGTCTCCACGTCGACCTGTTCGCCCGCGGACAGGCGCCGCATGACGCTCGGCAGCCGCACACCGGACGCCTCGTGGGCCTCCAGGCGCAGTTGACGCAGGTCGCGGATGAGAGTGCGGCCGATGCGCGCCGAGACGACGAGCGAGAGGACCACGGCAACCAGGCCCAGGACTCCGGCGACGGCCGCCTTGACGATGACGTCCATCGCGACCGGTCGCACCCGGTCCTGCAGGCGGTCACCGGCCTGGTCGTCGAGGGTGGCGAGTGCGGTCAGGACGCTGTCCGCGTCGGCGTCCCAGCTCTTGGCGGTGACCGAACGGGACGTACCGGCGCCGGAGTTGATGACGGACCGCTCGGCAGAGCGCAGTGGGGCGGTGGCGGCGTTCTTCCAGAAACGGTCGTAGCGTGCACGCTCGGCCGACGGCAGCACCGGCAGGCTGATGTCGTACAACTGGGTGCGCTGCGCGACCAGGTCGGAGACCTCGCGGACCTCCTCGCGGGTGAGCGTGCCGACGACCAGGGAGGAGCCGAGCAGGGCGTCCTCACGGGAGAGGAGCTCGCGGGCGCGGGAGATGTTGACCAGCGCGCGGGCCTGCCCGTCGATCTCCACGTTGTCGACCGCGTCGAGCGCGGCCAGGAAGGCGTAGCAGGGGTCCACCAGGCGGTTGTACAGGTGGAGGGCCTCGGCCCGGGTCACCGTGCCCTGCTCGGCGCTGCTGCGCAGGGAGTCGACGCCGTTGAAGGCGTCCAGGACGGCGGTGAGGCGTTCGTCGTCGCCCGCGTTCAGTCCGTCGCGGACGTCGGGGTCGTTTGCGTTCTTGCGGACCTTGGCGATGGCCTCGTCGGAGGCGCGGCGGGTGGTGCGGAGCGCGGCCAGCGCGTCGGAAGCCCGCGGGTCGGCGAGGTAGACGAGGGTCTGCCGGCGTTCCTGCTGCAGGGCGCGGACGGTGTCCTCGACGGGATAGCCCATGTCCTTGACGGCCGTGGACACCTCGAACAGCTGAGTGACCGCCCGTCCCGTGAGTACCGTGGCGAAGCCCCAGATCGCGGTGAGGGACACCAGCGGCACGAGAAGCAGCGCCACGATCTTCCGGCGGATCGACTTCCCGCGAAAGCGCATGGCCTCCCCCAGCTCGACCCCCTCCGGCCGGGGGTACACATGTGCGTCAACAAACGGCGCGAGCCTACTACCGACGCACAGTTAACTCGAAGACCCGTCCGGAGGCTGAACTTCCGCACTGGCTCGAGGAGATGGGGAGTTGTCCGGGCATTGCGGGAGATTGCCGCCCGAGTTCGCGCGGGGACCGCCCGTGCGGATCCGGTCGGTGTGGGCGGTCAGTTGGCCAGAATTTTTCGTTTCCCGGGAATCTTCGGAGCGCGTCGTTCGTCCTTCTCTTCGGGAAATGGGGGCGGAATCGGCCACACGAGCCGCATCCCGCAACCGGGCGGCGTAAAACAGCGCAAGCCGGGCAGCCACTGGGGAGCCGTGTGTTCGACACGGACGGGGGGACTGCTGGCGGTGGGGAGTGACACGTTGATGGGCACGGCGGAGCGGTACGAGGCGCCCACGGCGGGCGATGCGGAGCACCTGACGGTGCAGCGGAGCCCCGAGGCACTGGATCACGACATTCCGGCGCGCAGAGGCGGTCCGGAGCCCGCGGGGCGCGCCACGGCTGAAGAGCAGCCGCACTACCGGCCCTTGTGGATCGAGGAGCCCGCGCGGCGGCGCCGTATGCCCGACCCGGTGCGTACGGCCGCGGTGCGGGCGGTGCTGATCATCGCCGTGACGCTGATCCAGGCGATGGTCGCGTTCCTGTGCACTCTGGCCGGATCATGGCTGGCCTTCCCCATGGTCCTCAGCAGCGTGGCGAGCACCGTGGCGGCAACGTGGGCTGCGCTCGACGTCTGGGTGACCCGCCAGGTGTGGAACCAGCGCAACGGCGTGGTGTCGGTCCCGAGCAGCACCGCCCGTGCCCTGCGGCGCGAGCGTCGCAGGGCACGCCGGCAGACACGGGCTGCGGAGCGGGCCCAGCAGCGCATACAGCGGCGGGGTGGAGCAGGACGGTTGTCGCACCCCTGAGCGAGCCGAGTGGCGGTGCGGTCGCCCGCCCCTAGGGGTTTGCGGGTGCGGGGCGTTTGAACATCCGGGTCGCGGTGATCTCGCTGTGCACCGCCTCCTCCGCCTGGGGCTGCTGCGGCAGCCCGGGGCGGAGGTGTTCCTCCACGCTGATGTACTTCAGGCCTGCGCGCAGGTCGGCATCGTTGCGCAGCCGGATCACCAGCGGGAACTCCGCGAGCGCCGTCGTGTCGAACAGGCCGGTGGTGTAGAGGAGTTGGACACCCAGCGCGTCCGACACGGCTCGCTGCAGCTCCAGCAGATAGGTCGCGTTGGCACGGCCGATGGGGTTGTCCAGAAACAGCGTGCCTGCGTGGCGGTGCTTGTCGCGGCCCCGGTCGTTGGAGCGCAGCGCGGCCATCGTGCAGTACAGGGCGATGGCCGCGGTGAGCAGCTGACCGCCGGAGAACACATCGCCCATCTGTCCCACGGGCACCCGCTCGGCGCGCAGCACGGCGTCCGGCTTGAGGATCTCGACGGCGACGCCCTTGGGCTGGAGTGCCGCGCCCACGCCCCGCAGCAGCAGGGACATGCCGTCGCGTCGCAGGTCGGAGTTCTTCTTCACGGCCGCCCGGGTGGCCTCGTCGATGACCTCGCCCAGCCGCTCGGTGAGCGTGGCCTGATCCGGCTCCTCGAAGCGGATGCGCAGGAACTCCTGCCCGGACCACTCCCCCAGCCCCTCCGGCAGCCGCGACAGCCGCTGGGCGGACCGCAGTGTCGCCAGCGCCGACTCCACGAGCCCGCGCAGCCGGTCCACGATCGAGTCCCGGTTCCGCTCCAGCTGCGCCAACTCGTCGGTCAGGACGCGCAGTCGGGGCGCGAACGCGTCCGCCCACTTCTGGGCGTGCTCGGGCAGCGCGGAGGCGGGCAGTTCACGGATCTGCTGCCGCGCCGGGGTGCAGACCTGCTCGTAGCGGGTGGAGTTGGCGTGCCGCACGAGCACATCGCTCGCCTCGCGTACGGCGGCTTCGGCGGCCGACAGGTCGGCGGCGCAGCCGCGCAGGGAGCGGCGGGCCTCCGCGGCGGACTGCCGGGCCTCCTCCAGGCTGCCGGGGTACGGCTCGGGCTCCTCCTGCTCCTCGTCCAGGGCATGCTCGCGCAGCAGGTCGCGGAGCATCGCGGCGATCTCGTCGAAGCCACCGGCCGCGTCCTCGGCGGCGCGGTGGGCGTCGAGGAGCTCGGCGTGGGCCTCGCGGGCCTGGCTCAACGCCTCGGTACGGGTGGCGAGTTCGGCGGTCGCGGTGCGCAGGAGCGCCTGTGCGTGCTCGGCGTCGCGCGGCTCCAGCTCCTCGGGCAGCTCGGTGTGCGCCTCGCCGTCCTCGGGCGCGTGCCGCTCGGCCTCGCCGCGCAGCCGTCCGAGCTGCTCGCTGGCGGTCGACATCCGGGTCTCCAGGAGCTGCACCAGCTCCTCGGCCCGGGCTGCGGCCGCCTGCCGGGACGGCCCGTCGGAGCCGTCCGGTGACTGCAGCAGCTGCTCGGCGCGGGTGCGGACCTTGTTGCTGAGGCGGTCCAGCTCTGCGCGAGCCGCACCCTCGTCGCTCTCCGCGCGGGCCTGTTCGGCGCGCAGATCGGCACCGACGCCGACCTTCTCGTAGACCTGGGAGGCAGTGCGGTAGGCCTCGCGGAGTGCGGGCAGCGACGACTTCGGGGCCGCTTGGTCGTCCTCCGGTACGTCGTCGGGGGCGCCCGCGATCTCCGCGCGTTCGGCGCGCAGTGCCCGTGCGGTGCGGCGGGCGTCGTCGGCGGCGCGCTGGGCGCCGCGGCGGTCCTCGTCGGCGGCGCGGGCACGCTCCAGGCAGGCCTGGGCGCGGGCCTCCGCCTCGACACCGTCGTCGGCCAGTTCGCGCAGTTTGACCTGCCAGCCGGCCCGCTCGCGCAGCCGGAAGGCAAGCCCGGCGAGCGCGTCGGCCGCGCGCCGGGCCTTCTGCGCCGCCTCCTGCCGTTCGTCCCGCAGCTGCGCGGCCTCGGCGGCGGCCTCGTCGGCCTCGGCGCGCGCCGAACGCGCCTCGGTCAGCTCGGCCTCGGCCTCCTCGGCGAACACCCGCGCGTCGTGCGCGGCCCGGGCCAGCTCGACGAGCCGGCCCGCCGGGCAGCCGGTGCGCCAGGAGGCGAGGCGCGCCGCCAGCTCGCGGTCCTTGCCGAGGCGGGCGGCGAGCGTCCTGATCTCCTCGTCCCGCTCGGTCGCCCGCGCGCGCAGCGCCTGCCGCTCTTCGTCCGCGGCATGTTCGTCGTGCATGGCGGGGTTCGGCGGTACGAGGAAGACGTTGCCGTCGCCCGAGTCGGCGGCCGGGGTGGGGGCGAGCAGGGCGGCGGCCGTACCGACGGCCACGGCGGACCGCGGCAGCAGCGCCGCCTCGCTGAGGGACTCGCGGGCGCGGGCGTGGGTGTCGGGATCGGTGATGATCACGCCGTCGACCAGCTCCGGCCGTGCCGCCAGCACGCGCGCGTGGTCGGCAGGGTCAACGGCCTGGGCGAGATAGCGCCAGCCGGGCAGGGCCGGGATGCCGTGCTCGCCCAGGAACTCCACGGTGGCCAGCACGTCCGGCCCGGGTGGCAGCAGCCCGCCGTCACCGAGTGCGCCGAGGATCCGGGCGTCGTCGGCCGCGGCGGTCCGCAGCTCGAAGAGCTGCCGCTCGGCAAAGGACACGGAGTCGTCGAGCAGCTCGCGCAGTTCGTCGGCGAAGCGGTCGAGCTCCTCGGGGGTGAGGGCGGCTTCGTCGCTGTCCGTTTCGTGGCGGGGGTGCGGAACCGACGGGCGTGCTTCCGGGGCCGACGGCCGGGCGTCCTTGCCGGACAGGTTCAGCAGCTCCGCCAGTCGCTCCTCGGCCGCCAGCGCCTGTGCGATACGGCGCTCGGCCTCGTACGACCGCCGGGTCGCCATCGCCGCGTCCGCCGCGCGGGCCGCGGTCAGTTCGGCGCGGGACTCGGCGGAAGCCGCCTCGCGCGCGTGTTCCGTCGCCCTGTGCGAGGCCTCGCGTGCGGTGTCCCAGGCGGCGACCGCGGTCTTCTCGGCGTCGCTGGCCGCGAGGGCGGCGCGGGCCGGGTCGGCGTCGGGTGCGCTGTCGTCGAGCCATCCCGCACGGACCGCCTCGGCGGTCTCCTGCTCGACCTCGGTGAGGCGCTGGCGCAGATGCCCGATCTCACTGCGGGCCCGCTGCGCCTCGGTGGCGGCGGCGGTCGAGTCCCGGTAGGCGGCCTGGCTGACCTCCTGCAGCGCGGCGGACCGCTCCTCCTCCTCGTTGGCGAGGCTCTCGGCGCTCTCCGCGGCCGCGTGCAGGGCCCGTACGAGATCCACGGCGGCCTTGGCCCGGGCGGCGAGCGCGGGCGCCGCGTCCCGCTCGGCCTCCTGGATGGCGGCGGCCACGCGCGCGACTCGGTCGGCGGCGGCGCGGTGGCGCAGCACCGCCTCGGCGGCCTGCCAGGCGGAGTGCAGGGTGCGCGCGTCGGCCAGTTCGCGTTTCTGCACGGCGGCGGACTTCTCGGCGGCGGCGAGCGCCAAGGAGGCGTTCCGGTAGGCGAGTTCGGCGGCGATGAGTGCGCTGCGCTCGCGGGCCGCCTCGGAGTGCGTGACCGCGTACGCGGCGGCGGTGACCCGCTGGGCGAGGTCGGCGGCCCGGATCCGTTCCTGCACGCCTCGCGCCGACAGCCGGCGCGCCAGCGTGCGGGTGCGGCGCTCGGCGCCGGCGTGGATGTCCCGCGCGCGTGCCCGGGCCTCGGCGGCCTCGACGATCCGGCCGAGCAGATCCACCGACCCGGCGGTGAAGTCCCGTTCGGCGATCAGCTCGGCCCGGCGGCCCAGCTTGTTGCCGAAGCCGCTGACCAGATCGGCGAGGCCGTCGGTGTCCCGGGTGTCGGTCACGGCGCGCAGCAGCAGGTCGGTGAAGTCGGAGTCCTTCTTGACCGCGAAGAGACCGGCTGCCTCGCCCTCGTCGGCGTTCATCTCCCGCTGGTAGCGGAAGAGTTCGGGGTCGAGGCCGAGGTCACCGAGGTGTTCGATCCACCGGTCGTGGATCTCCTCCCAGTGCACCTCCAGATGCGGATACGCCTTGCCCGCCTCGGTGAGGGCGTCCCGGAAGCCCTTCATGGTGCGCCGGCGGCCCTGCGCGCCCGACTGGCCCTCGGCGGGCGGCCGTACGGCGGTGGCCTCGGCGACGGGCAGGTTGTCCAGGGACAGCCCGGGTCCGGGCCGGAAGGAGTACCAGGCCTCGGCGAACTTCCGCGGGTCGTTGGAGACTTGCCGTCCGCGCCACTCGCTGACCTTGCCGACGACGACGCATTCGCCGGTCAGCGTGTGCTGCCACTCCAGGGCGACGTGCCCGCAGTCGTCGGCGAGCAGGAACTTGCGCAGCACGCCGGAGCTGGCGCCGCCGAGGGTGTTGCGGTGGCCCGGCAGCATCACCGAGAAGATCAGCTTCAGCAGGACCGACTTGCCGCCGCCGTTCTCCAGGAAGAGCACGCCGGCGGGCGCGGGGCGGCGCGGCGGGCCGACGGGCTCCTCCTCGAAGAACTCCGCCTGGGTGGGCGCGGGGTCGGGCACGGGCTCGCCCACGCCCCGCAGGTCGAGCACGGTGTCGGCGTAGCGCGCACCGGCTGGACCGATGGAGTAGAGGCGGACCCGGGACAGCTCGTACATGGCGGACTCTCGTAAGTCTTCGGCAGGTCGGGGAAGTTCAGGAGTGCGACGGCGTGTGGAACGGCAGCCCGGCGTCGGCCGCCAGTTCCAGGCCGTCGGTGTTCTCGGGCGGCAGCAGCGTCGGGGTGCCGTCGGTCACCGGGACCACGCCCAGTTCCAGCAGCTCGGCCATCGCGGCGCTGCCCGCCATGTCGCGCACCTGGAGCTGGTAGCGGGACGTCGTGCGGTACGTGCCGCCGTTGTCGTCGCCGGTGCGCTGCAGGAATCCGGAGTCGGTGAGGAACGCGGCCGCCTTGCCGACGATGCCGGTGGTCGAACCGGCGAGCCTGCGCGCGTCCTTGGTGGCGCCGGCGGCGCTGCGTCTGGCCCAGATCCGCCACGCGGCCTCCAGGCCGGGCGCGTCGGTGGCCGGGTCGGTGTTGTCGCCGTGTGCCTCGGCACGCTCCTCCAGACGGCGGCAGGCCTGCCGTACGAACGCGTCGACACCGTTGACCGTCACGCGCCCGATGTATCCGTCGTCGGCGAGGTCCTCGGGGCGCGGGAACGCCATGGCGGCGAGGGCGAGATGGGCCAGTCCGTGCAGGAAGCGGTCGCCGCCGTCGGCGGACGTACGACGCGCGTAGTCGCCCATGCGGACGGCGAACACCGAGTCCTCGGCGGCCGTCACGGCCATCCCTGCGCGCGGGGAAACCTCCAGCACCACAAGGCCGAGCCCGGCAGCCACGGCGTCCGCGAGCCGGGCGAACGGGGGGTCCTCGCGGTAGCGGCGCAGCAGCTCGGCGTACTCCTGGTCCCGCGCGGGCTGCAGCTTGGGCTGCAGCCCGAACGCGACGAGCCGCGCCGCGTCGGCGGCGTCGGCGGGCGTGACGGCGGCGGTCGCCGACGGGGCCGGAGCCTCCGTCTCACTCCACTCGACGTGCTCACTCACTGCTCGGGCTCCTTGTCGCGTTCCTGTTCACTCATGCTGCTTCCGTCCGGTCCGCCGCCATGCCCGCCGCGTCCAGCAGGGCCGTGCCGACGATGAGATCGGCGCCGCCGAACTCCGGATCGTCCAGCTCCGTCCCGTCGTCCACGGCGAACAGCAGCTTCTCCTCGCCCTGGCGGTATGCGGTGCCGACCGCCGGGCTGGCCGCGTGCACCGCCAACAGGGCCACCAGATACGGAAGATCGGGGTCCTGTCTGCGGGCCTCGGCCAACAACCCCGACAACCGGCGCGGCGCATCGGCGGGCAGGTCCAGCAGTTCCGTCGCCGCGGCCAGCTGCTCCTCGCTGAACCGGCTGTCGTCCGGCGTCGCGATCAGATCCGGCTCGGGCATCTCCGCGCCCAGGTGCTCCCGCTCCACCGGCGGCGTCAGCAGTATGTCCACGAGGTCGCCGACCCGCACGGACACCGGCGTACGCAGCCCGGTGCCCCGGGCGAAGAAGGCGTCCGTGACGCGGACCGCCTGTTCCAGCGGCAAGGGCAGCACGGGGGCGACGAGGTGCCCGTAGAGGTCGATCCCGGACGAGGTCATGGGGGTCGCGAACGCCTGCCGGTCCTGCTCGGCTCGGAACAGCGGCCCGGCCTCCAGGAGGCGCGACTGCAGCTGGGTGTGCCTGCGGATGCAGTCCTTGACGATGTCGACGAGCTCGGCCGCGCGCCGCTTGTGCTCGGGGTCCTCGGTCTCGTCGCGGGCCTTGCGGATGTTGGTGAGGATCGCGTTCTCGTGCCGGTAGCGGTCGGCGACGTGGTCCAGTGCCTCGGCGATCATGTCGGGCACGGAGTTGAGCCAGTCCACCGCCCGGACGTTGCGCCGGGTCGCTTCCAGGGCTCTGCGCAGGGTTTCCGAGTACTGCACCGTCCGGTAGCGGGCCTGTTCGGCGGCGAGCTGGGCGTCGGCGAGGCGGCCCCGGTTGATCAGGACCTCGAGTTTGACCTCGGCGGCGATCTGCGCACTGGTGACGTCCGTGTCCAGGGCGCCGACCAGGACGTTGACCGCCTCGTCCGTGGTGCGGAGGTAGACGGTGCCGCCGGGGCCCGGCACCTCCTCGATCAGCTTGAAGTCGTAGTCACGGCGGACATAGCTGCCGTCGCTCGTGAACGTGCCGTAGACGGCGCGGAAGCCGCGGTCGACGCTGCCGACGTTGATCAGGTTCTCCAGGACCCAGCGGGCCACGCGCTCGTGCTCGGCGACGGGCCGCTGCGGGGCCTGGGCGGCGATGCGCGGGATGAGCCGGGCGACTATCTGGTCGTGGTCGGCGCCCGTGTCGAAGTCCATGTTCAGGGTGACCAGGTCGATGGCGGCCAGCGCCACCTCCGCCATGCCGTACACCGAGTACTCGCCCGCCAGGTTGGCCTTGCGTGCGTCGAGGTCGTGCAGCGGCGCGGTGCAGGCGAGCGCGCGCAGGCGCCGCGCCAGCCCCTCGTCGGCGGCCGGACCCGGTGCGGGGCGCGGCCCCGCGCTGAGCTGGGGCGGAACACTGTCCGTCGATGCAGGCGAAGTCACGGTGCACAGACTAGGTCCTCGGTCTGACATCGACCCAAACGACTCAGATGCCACCAGGCGGCACGGTCGCCACGCCAGTGGACCCGGCACTCCTGCGTCCCGCTAACCGTCCTCCCCGACCCGCCGCCGGTACACCTCCACCACCCGCTCGAGCGAGTCGTCGAGGTAGACCTCCAGCAGCTTCTCGGCCGCCGGCCGGTCCCCCGCCTGCAGTGCCTGCAGAATCTGCCGGTTGCGGGCCAGGTACGGCTCGTGCAGGGCTTTGGGGTCGTCCACGATGTGGAAGGCCAGGCGCAGTTCGGCGAAGACACTGCGCATCAGCTCGTCGGTTCGGGCGCTGCCGGCGAGGGCCACCAGCTCCCGGTGGAAGTGGATGTTGGCGGTACCCACACCTTTCCAGTCACCTTCGCGCGCCGCCCGCTGCCCCTGCTCGACGACCTCGGCGAGCGCGTCCAGGTCGTACGGCGGCTCGCCGAGCCCACGGACGACGGCGCACTCGACGAGGCGCCGGGTGCGGTAGATGTCCTCGACGTCCTCGACGGTCAGGACCCTGACGAAGACGCCCCGGTTCAGCTCGTGGACGAGCAGACGTTCGTGGGTGAGCAGCCGGAACGCCTCCCGCAGTGTGTTGCGGGAGACTCCGAGCGCGCCCCCGATGCTGTCCTCCGACAGCCGGGTGCCGGGCGGGAAGAACCCCTCGGCGATGCGGCCCCTGAGGATGTCCGAGACGCGCTCGGCGGTGCTGGTGCGCCCCAGGAGAGCCCGGTCGTCGGCCAGTCCTGTCAGCTGCTCTGCCATGCCCGGAATTCAACCGCAGATACAAGAACGAAACAACGTGGGTATTGAAGGATCGTTCAACGATCCTCTACCTTGCTACGCACGGCGCCACCTCAGCCCCGGGCGCCGACCGCTCCTCCTGCACGGCACGGCTCATTCCTGAAGCACCCTTCGTCCTCCCACTGCGAGGTGCCCATGAGTACGACCCCACCGGCCCAGGCCCTGACCGAACAGCCCGGAACCGACCAAAACGCCCTCGACGACGGCACGTTGGGCTGGCTGCGCGCCCTCGGTCCGCGGGGCCGCCGCGCCTTCGCGGGCGCGTTCGGCGGCTATGCCCTGGACTCCTACGACTACTTCACGCTGCCCCTGAGCATGGTCGCGCTGGCCGCGTACTTCGGCCTGGACAGCGGGCAGACGGGCCTGTTCACGACGGTCACCCTCGTGGTCTCCGCGGTGGGCGGCGCCGTGGCGGGCGTGGTGGCGGACCGGGTCGGCCGGGTCAGGGCACTGATGATCACGGTGATCACCTACGCGGTCTTCACGGTGGCCTGCGGCTTCGCACCCAACTACGAGACGCTGCTGGTCTTCCGCGCTCTGCAGGGCCTCGGTTTCGGCGGTGAGTGGGCGGTCGGCGCGATCCTCGTCGCCGAGTACGCGAGCGCCAGGCACCGGGGCCGCACCCTCGGCGCCGTGCAGAGCTCGTGGGCCGTGGGCTGGGCACTGGCCGCGATCGCGTACACCCTGGTCTTCTCCTTCGCCGGCGACGATCTGGCCTGGCGCATCATGTTCTGGACCGGCGCGCTGCCCGCACTGCTGGTGGTCTGGATGCGCCGCCGGGTGCACGACGCCCCGGAGGCTGCGGCCGTACGCGAACAGAGCACACAGAAGGGCTCGTTCACCGCGATCTTCAAGCCCGGCCTGCTGCGCACGACCGTCTTCGCCGGACTCCTGTCCACCGGCGTCCAGGGCGGCTACTACACGCTCGCCACCTGGGTACCGACGTATCTGAAGACCGACCGCGGCCTGTCGGTCGTCGGCACCGGCGGCTACCTGACGTTCCTGATCTCCGGCGCCTTCCTGGGCTATCTGACCGGCGGCTACCTCACCGACCGGCTGGGCCGCAGGCGCAACATCTGGCTGTTCGCCCTGCTGTCGGCCGTGTGCATCCTGGCGTACGCGAACATCCCGCACGGCGCCAACACCCTGCTCCTGGTGCTCGGTTTCCCGCTCGGGTTCTGCATGTCGGCGATCTTCAGCGGCTTCGGGTCCTACCTGAGCGAGCTGTACCCGACGGCGGTGCGGGGCACGGGACAGGGCTTCACGTACAACACCGGGCGCGCCGTGGGCGCCGTCTTCCCCACGACCGTCGGCTTCCTGGCCGACAGCTGGGGTGTGGGCGGCGCGCTGGTGTTCGGTGCGATCGGCTACGGCCTCGCGGCGCTGGCGCTGCTGGGGCTGCCGGAGACCCGTGGGAAGGAGCTCGCGTGAACCGCACGGAAGACCGTCCGCTGACCGTGGTCGACGAGCACGCGCACGCGTGGAGCCCCAGAACCGCCCGGGCCCGTTTCCGGGAGGGCCTCAGCGGACCCACCGCCGGGGTGGCGGCCGGACACACCCAGGTCAACCTGATCTCGGTGCCCGCCGACTGGGCGTACGACATGCTGCTGTTCTGCCAGCGCAACCCCAAGCCCTGTCCGGTGCTCGACGTCACGGACGCCGGCTCCGCCACGACGATCCTGGCGGACGGCGCGGACCTGCGCACCGATCTGCCGCGCTACCGGGTGTGGCAGGACGGTGTGCTGGTGGACGAGCCGACGGACGTCCGCGCGCACTGGCGCGAGGACCTGGTGTCGTTCCTGATCGGCTGCAGCTTCACTTTCGAGTGGGCGCTGACCGAGGCGGGCGTGCCGATCCGCCACGTCGAGCAGGGCCGCAACGTCCCGATGTATGTGACGAGCCGTCAGTGCCGTCCGGCGGGGCGGCTGCACGGCCCGATGGTGGTCTCCATGCGGCCGGTGCCGCCACAGCACCTGGCGGCGGCGATCCGGGAGAGCGGTCTGCTCCCGGCGGTGCACGGCAGCCCCGTGCACTGCGGCACCCCTTCGGCGCTGGGCATCGACGACCTCGGCCGCCCCGACTTCGGCGACCCGGTGGACCTCGAACCGGACGACATCCCGGTGTTCTGGGCCTGCGGAGTGACCCCACAGGCGGCCGTGATGGCCTCGCTCCCGCCCTTCGCCATCACCCATGCTCCCGGCCAGATGTTCCTGACCGACACCCGCGACGAGCAGTACCGCGTGGCCTGAGAGAAACACGAAGGACCCATGACCTCGATCGATCTGAACGCCGACCTCGGCGAGGGCTTCGGCCGCTGGCAGCTGACCGACGACGAGCAACTGCTGTCCGTCGTCACGAGCGCCAACGTGGCCTGCGGCTTCCACGCCGGGGACGCGGCCACCATGCGGCGGGTGTGCGACCTGGCGGCCGAGCGCGGCGTCCGGATCGGCGCCCAGGTCTCCTACCGGGATCTGGCGGGGTTCGGGCGGCGCGCGATGGACGTGCCGCCCGCGGAGCTCACGGCCGAGGTGGCCTACCAGATCGGCGCCCTGGAGGTCTTCGCGCGCGCGGCCGGCACGCGCGTGTCGTACGTCAAGCCGCACGGCGCGCTCTACAACCGCGTCGTGCACGACGAGGAGCAGGCCGGTGCGGTCGTGGACGGTGTACGGCTCGCCGACGCCTCGCTGCCCGTCCTCGGACTGCCCGGCTCGCGCCTGCTGGAGCTCGCCGCCGAGGCGGGTCTGCCGGCCGTCACGGAGGCCTTCGCGGACCGTGCGTACACCCCGGAGGGAACGCTCGTGCCGCGCGGCCACGAAGGCGCCGTGGTCACCGACCCTGAGGCCGTGGTGGAGCGCTCGGTGGGCCTGGCGCGCTTCGGCACGGTCACCTCGCACTCCGGCGCGCTCGTCGACGTACGCGCGCGTTCCCTGTGCCTGCACGGGGACACGCCGGGCGCCGTCGAACTGGCCCGGCGCGTCCGGAAACGCCTGCAGGAGTCGGGGATCCGGGTGGAGGCCTTCGCATGAGGGCGCTGCCCGTCGGGGACAGCGCCCTGCTCGTCGAGGTGGCCTCCGGGGACGAGGCACAGGCCCTGCACGCGGAGTTGCTGCGGCGCCGTTCGGAAGGCCTGCTCACGGTGCGCGAGATAGTCCCCGCGGCCCGCACGGTCCTGCTCGACGGCCTCGACGACCCGGTCCGTCTGGCTTCGGAACTGACCGCCTCCAAGGTGCCCCCCGCTCCCCCTCGCGAGCAGGCGGTCGTCGACATCCCGGTGCGCTACGACGGTCCCGACCTGGCCGACGTCGCCGCCCACTGGGGTGTCGACGAGCGGGAAGTGGCCCGTATCCACGCGGCCACCGAGTTCAGCGTCGCCTTCTGCGGATTCGCCCCGGGCTTCGGCTACCTCACCGGCCTGCCGCCGCGCTACGACATCCCCCGCCGGGCCACCCCGCGCACGGCCGTCCCGGCCGGTTCGGTGGCGCTGGCGGGCCCGTACACGGGCGTGTACCCGCGCTCGTCGCCGGGCGGCTGGCAATTGATCGGGCGCACCGACACCGTGCTGTGGGACCACACGCGCGTGCCGGCCGCGCTGCTGTCGCCCGGCACGCGCGTGCGCTTCGTCCCGATGGGGTGCCCGTGACGGACCGCGCACTCGTCGTCGCACGAGCCGGAGCGCTCACCACCGTGCAGGACCGGGGACGCCCGGGCCACGCCCACCTCGGCGTGCCCCGCTCCGGTGTCCTCGACGCCCGCGCGGCGGCGCTCGTCAACCGGCTGGTCGGCAACCCGCCTGGGGCTGCCGTCCTGGAGACCACGGTCAACGGGTGTGCCCTGCGGCCGCGTTCGGCGGTCACGGTCGCGGTCGGCGGCGCCCCCTGCCCGGTCACGATGGACGGCCGGCCGGTCGCCTGGGGAGCTCCGGTGTGCGTGCCCGCGGGTGCGCTCCTGGAGGTCGGCACCGTCGTCTCCGGAGTACGCAGCTATGTGGCCGTCTCGGGCGGCATCACCGTCGAACCGGTACTCGGCAGCCGCTCGACCGACCTGCTGTCCGGCCTCGGCCCCGCACCTCTCACGGACGGCATGGTGCTCCCCCTCGGGACGCCGAAAAGCGTCTACGCGCGCGTGGACTTCGCTCCGCAGCCCGCTCCTGCGGCCGAACTCGTCCTACGGGTGACGCTGGGACCGCGCGACGACTGGTTCACACCGGAGGCCTTGCGTACGTTCACCTCCCGCCCCTACCGCGTGTCCGCTGCGAGCAACCGCATCGGCCTGCGCACGGAAGGCCCGGCGCTGGAACGGGCGCTACCGGGCGAACTGCCCAGCGAGGGAATGGTGCTGGGCGCGGTCCAGGTCCCGCCGGACGGCAGACCGGTCGTCTTCCTGGCCGACCATCCGACCACCGGCGGCTACCCGGTGATCGCGGTCGTCCACCCACAGGACCTCCCGGCGGCAGCGCAGGCGGCGCCGGGAACACCGGTCCGCTTCGTGGCGATGCGTACACGCCAAGGTCGTTAGGGGCATGGGGCTGTATCGATGTGCGGCTCCGCCGCGTGCGCGCGGCCAGCCGCAAGGGACCCGCACCAGCCCCCCCCCGACCGCACCACCCACCGACGTCTCACTGCCCACCCTGCGGAGCTAGGCCGCATCCGGCTGCTCCCCGACAGAGACCGCGGCCAAAGCTGCCGAAACCGCCGCAGCGGCCCGCAGATCCAGTCGCGCACTGGTCCCCCGCACCCGGTGCCGCATCTCGTCCGCCGCCAGGCCCAGCAGCTGCGGCAGCAGATCGGTGCACCGCCGTGCCACCCACGCCGTACCCGCCGTGGCCAGCCACAACAGGCTCGCCGACCGCGTGGGCACGGGGAACTCCCGCTCCGGCGAGGGCGCCGGACCCACCGCACGGCCCGCTTCCGCCAGCAGCGAGTGGAAGCGCACAGCCAGCTGCCGGTGCCCGCGCTCGCCCGGATGCAGCCGGTCCGCGCTCCACATCGCGCGGTCGGTGATCCAGGCTTCCTCGGCCGCGTGCAGATGGACGGCGCCGTAGCGGTCGGAGAGGGCGTGGACGACCCGGTTGACCGCCCGTTGCCGCCGGGCCAGCGGACGGGCCAGGGAGCCGGGCAGGCCGAGCATCGAGCCGGGGTCGGGCAGACAGGCCGTGAGCAGGGTCGCGCCCTGCTCGGTGAAGGCGGCGTACACCTTGTCCAGCCGTTCGGCCACGGCGTGGATGTCGAAGGTGCAGCGCAGGGTGTCGTTGACGCCGATGACCACGGACACCACGTCCGGCTGCAGGGCGAGCCCGGCCGGCGTCTGCTGCTCCAGTACCTCCCGGGTCTGGGCGCCGCTGACGGCGAGGTTGGTGAACTCCACGGGCTCCTCGGCGAGCCCGCCGGCGAGCAGTGCGGCCCAGCCGCGCCACCCGTCGGCGACGGGATCGCCCACGCCCTCGGTGAGCGAGTCCCCGAGGGCGACGAAACGCACCGGTCTCATGCCACGCCCCCGGGCACCGCACGACGCACCGGTAGCGGCGCGTCGTGCGCGGCGAGAAACGCGTCCACCGCCGTGTTCCATCCGAAGCACTCCGCACGCGCGCGTGCGGTCTCGCGCCGCTCCCGCTCGGGAAGCCCGAGCAGCATCTCGACGGCGTCCGCGAAGGCCTCCCCGTGGTCCGCCGCGACAGCTCCGGCGGACCCGATCACCTCGGGCAGCGCGGACGACGTGCTCACCACCACAGGCGTGCCGCAGGCCATCGCCTCCAGCGCGGCCAGCCCGAAGGTCTCGGCGGGCCCGGGTGCCAGGCAGACGTCGGCGGAGGCCTGGAGGGCGCCGAGCGCGCCGCGGTCGGAGACATGCCCGAGGAAGGTGACCGGCAGCCCGCGCTCCCGCGCCCGCTGTTCGAGCCGCGGCCGCAGCGGCCCGTCGCCGGCGACCACCAGCACCGCACGCCTGCCCCGCCGCAGCAGCGCCTCGAGGGCGTCCAGCGCCGTGCCGGGGCGCTTCTCCACGGACAGCCGGGTGCACGTCACGAGCAGCGAATCGGCCACGCGCGCGTAGCGTGCCCGCAGCCCCGGATCGCACAGCGCGGGATGCCGCTCGACCAGGTCGACGCCGAGCGGGGCCCGTACGACATTGCGGGCGCCGATCCGCACGAACTCCCGCTCGGCGAACTCGGTGGTGCACACCACGCGCGCGTACGTGTGCGCCGTACGCACGTTGAGGGCGTCGGCGGCGCGGCGGGCGGCGCCCTCCGGCAGCCCCCAGGTACGCAGGACGCCGTCGGCGGTCTCGTGGGAGACCATCACGGCGGGTATGCGGGCCCGCCGCGCCCACTTGCCGGTCCAGCGCAGGGTCGTACGGTCGGAGACCTCCAGCCGGTCGGGGGCCAGCTCCTCCAGGAGGCGGGCCACCCGCCGCTTGTCGGTGAGCACGCGGTATCCGCCCGTGCCGGGCAGCAGCGGCCCGGGCAGGGTGATGACGCGTCCCTGCTCGGTGTCGCGGTCGTCGAGGCGTTCGCCGGGGACGATGAGCACGGGCTCGTGTCCTGCGGCCTTGAAGCCCCTGCCGAGTTCCCGCAGGGCGGTGCGCAGGCCCCCGGAGGAGGGGGCGACGAAGTTGGCGAGTCGCACGATCCGCAGTGAGGTCATGCCGCCACCGCCGTCTTCTGCCGTGCGGCGAGCACGTCGGTGTAGTGCCCGATCAGCTGATCGCCCACGGCCGCCCAGGTGCGTCCCTCGACGGTGGCGCGCGCCGTGGCGCCGAAGGTGATCCGCCGCTCCGGGTCCGCGGCCAGGGACTGCACGGCGTCCCGTACGGCGTCCGCGTCATGGGGCGGCACCAGCAGCCCGGTGCGCCCGTGGGCGACCAGGTCGAGGGGGCCGCCGGCGGCGGGAGCGACGACGGGGACGCCGCTCGCCATGGCCTCCTGCACGGTCTGGCAGAAGGTCTCGAAGGGGCCGGTGTGCGCGAAGACGTCCAGCGAGGCGTAGATCCGGGCGAGTTCGTCGCCGGTGCGGCGGCCGAGGAAGACCGCGCCCGGCAGCGCCTCGGCGAGGCTCGGCTGGCTCGGACCGTCGCCGACGACCACGACCTTCACCCCGTCGAGGCCGCAGACGCCGGCCAGGAGCTCGATGTGCTTCTCGGGGGCGAGCCGGCCGACGTAGCCGACGATCAGTTCGCCGTTCGGGGCGAGTTCCCGGCGCAGGGCCTCGTCGCGCAGGTGCGGGCGGAAACGGACGGTGTCCACGCCGCGCTGCCAGAGCTTGACCCGGGGCACGTCATGGGTCTCCAGGTCGTGCATCGAGGCGCTGGAGGGGGCGAGGGTGAGGTCGGCGGCGGAGTGGACGGAGCGGATGCGCCGCCAGGCCGCGGCCTCGCCGGCGCCCATGTAGGTACGGGCGTATCCGGCCAGATCCGTCTGGTACACGGCCACGGCCGGGACGCCGAGCCGGGCGGCGACCGCCATGCCGCGGACACCGAGGACGAAGGGGCTGGCCAGGTGGACGATGTCGGCCCGGTGTGCCATGACGGCCGCTGCCAGGCGGCGGCTGGGCAGGGCGACACGGACCTGGGGATAGCCCGGGAGCGGGAGGGAGGGGACACGGACGACGGGGCACGGCGCCTGGGCGTCGGGCCCGGTCCCGGCCCGGACGGCGAGAGCGGTGCTGGCCGGGGCGACGACGAGCGGAAGGTGACCGCGATCTACGAGGTGCCGGGCGGTCTGGAGCGCGCAGTGGGCCACGCCGTTCACGTCGGGGGGAAAGGATTCGGTCACTATGACGACACGCATAGGGGTGTTGTCGCCGGGCTGGACGTGGTCGCGTCAACGTGGATCTTTGCGAACGATGAACGTCCCGTGAGCGTTCCTGTGCACACCCGAGCAGGTCAGGCCGTGTCCATGACCGCCTGACCCGCGGGTCACCCGCCGTTCATCCAGTGGCCCTGCCGCGGCGCGGGGAGCCCGTGTGTGGCCGGCTCAGACAGCGGGTCCTTCGGGTGCGATCCGACTTCGTACGGCGGTCTGCACTTCGGCTTCCTCGGCCGGGTCGGCGGCGAGCCGGCGGAGCCGTTCGACGACCCGTGCGTCGCCGGTCTCGGCATGCCGGGCGGCGATCTCGCGGGTGGTCTCCTCGCAGTCCCAGAGGCACTCGACGGCGAAGCCCGCCGGGAAGGAGGGGTCGGTGGCGGCCAGGGCGCGGGCGGCCCGGCCGCGGAGGTGGGAGGAGGCGGTTTCGCGATAGATATGGCGCAGTACGGGGGCGGCGCAGGCGATGCCGAGCCGGCCGGTGCCGTCCACGAGGGTCCACAGCGTGGGGGCGTCCGGCCCCTCGCCCCGTACGGCTTCGCGCAACGCCCCGAGGACGAGGTCCTTGTCCCCGGCTCCCCCGCGGCAGGCGAGCATGCGGCCGGCGGCGGCGCCGAGGGGGTCGGGCCGGTGGGCCCAGCCGCGGGCCCGGTCCACGGCGGCGACGCTGCGCATCCGCTCGAACGCGTCGGCGGCGGCGTCCACGACGGCCGGTGAGCCGGTGAGCACGGCCCCCTCGATCAGATCGAGGGCGTCGGGATCATTGCTGTCGGCGAGATAGCGCAGCGCGGTGCAGCGGGCTCCGTCGGTGCCGTCCTTGGCGGCCTGCACGATCTCCGCCCGGTCCTCGGGGCCGGCTACGGCGGTGAGACAGCGGGCGGCCGGGACGTGCAGCGCGGCGCCCCGTTCGACGCCCTGCTGTGCCCACTCGAACACGGCCTGCACGCTCCACCCCGGACGGGGCCCGGATGGTCGCATCTGGCGTTGCCAGCGGTCGAAGCAGCCGGTCTCCTGAGCGGCACGCACACGCGTGGCGATCGATTCGCGCGGATCCTCCGCCCACAGCCGCCACGGCCGGGGCTCGAAGGCGTCACGCACGACGGCGGCCAGTTCGGCCTCACCCTCGGCGTCGGTGGCGAAGCGGGCCAGCACGGGGGCCGCGAGGGCCCGCAGACCGGCGTCGTCGTCGCGCAGCGCCAGTTCGTCCAGGGCCCAGGCCCAGTTGGAGCCGGAGGCGGCGTACCTGCGCAGCAGTTCGAGCGCGTCCCGCCTGCCGTAGGAGGCGAGGTGGCCGAGGACGGCCAGGGCCAGTCCCGTGCGGGACTCCTCGGTGTCGAAGGCGTCCTCGACGTCGAAGAGGTGCGCCTCGATCTCGTCCAGCTCGCCGTTCAGGTCGAGGTAGAGACGGGCGTAGTAGAGGGAGCGGTTCTCCACCTGCCAGTCGTGGCGGGGGTCGCGCAGCACACAGTGGTTCAGCGCCGCGAGCGCCTCGGCGCGCGGGGCGGTGAGCGCATGCAGTGTGCCGTCGCCGCGGCCCCGCTGGAGCAGGCCGAGCAGCGTACCGCTGGGCGCTATGACCGGATCGAACATGGGAAACAGCCTCACATCAAGCGTCGACGCAACCGGGGAACACGCATTACCTGGCCGCGTGACACAACGTCGGGGCGCCCGCCGTCTCTTGCTTGCTGTAGACCATCTTCCTCTGCCTCTCGTCAGTGGCCCTCGCGGACCGCATCACGGCCCGCGCGGTGCGGCAACACCTGCCCGGCCATCGCGTCCGTGAATCACGACGTCATGATGACTCGGCACTTCGACCTGCCGCGACCGAAATTTCGGCGGCCCTGTACCGCCTCCCCCGTTTTCTGTGTTTTCGCTGGTCAGAACATTCGGATCAGTGTGCGCCGAACAACTCGAGCAGTTCCGTCTTGCCGAACATCCGCGCCGTGTCGACGGCCGACGGGGTGCCCGCGGCCGGATCGGCGCCGCCCTCCAGGAGGGCCTTGATGACATCCGTCTCGCCCTTGAAGACGGCTCCGGCGAGCGGGGTCTGGCCCCGGTCGTTGATCCGGTCACCCTCCGCACCCCGGGCAAGCAGGGCGCGTACCGCGTCCGCGTGTCCGTGGTAGGCGGCGAGCATCACGAGCGAGTCACCGCGGTCGTTGGTGAGGTTGGCCGGAACGCCCGCGTCGACGTACGCCACGAGCGCCTCGGTCTGCCCCTGCCGGGCCAGATCGAAGATCTTGGTCGCCAGCTCCACGACCTCGGGGTCGGGGGCTTCAGTCATCGGCCGGACCGCCTCTCAATACAACCGTTCAGGTGAATCGCAAGGGTACTGGCTTCCGCAGTACATGACCCGGAGCGCCGGAGGTAAAGATCACCACAGACCAGGCAGGCCACGGGGGGTTCGGCCCGGTCCGCCCGACCTGACTCGACCACTCGAGGGAAATCTACCGAGATTCATCCATTTGCACCTTTAATACTATGGATACATGCTGTGATCCTGGAAGTACTCATGGTGACTGTCCCCGTGAACCAGGAGAAAAAAATGATCCTGTCCATCTCCGGCGTGGTCCTGCTCGGCATCATCGTCTTCCTCTTCTTCCGCAAGGACGGTCTGAAGGCCTCGCACGCGCTGGTCTCGGCCCTGTTCGGCTTCTACCTCGCGAGCACCGCGATCGCCCCGAGCATCAAGGCCGGCGGCGAGAGCCTCGCGAGTCTCCTCGGCGGCATCAAGTTCTGACGCCGCCCCTCCCGCCCGCACGCACCACCAGGAGAACGCAGTGGCCCGGCGCCCCCTCCCCCGCATCCTGAGCAAGGACAACGCGCAGATCGCCCGGATGCAGCTCGCCCGGAGCCGGGAGCTGGCCCGGACGGCGGCCGACAGCGCCACCGACGTTCTCCACCCGCTGATCACGATCACCCGCGGTCTGCGCCGGCTGGCGGCGGCAGGGCGGCACAAGTGGGCCGACACCCCCAAGGACCGGCGTGGGCCGCTGCTGTTCCTGGCGGCCTCCGTGATCCTGGTCGTGGCACTCGTGCCGTACGGCCCCCTGCTCGCCGTCATCGCCCTGATGACGGCGGCAGCCCTGCACGGCCGGGACCGCGCACCGGCGGCGCCCGAAGGGCCGGACGAGTCCCAGGTGCAGCGCCTCAAGTCGCTGTACGAGGCCCTGATCCCCTACTTCTCGATCGCCGAGGACCCCTCCCCGCTGTACGCCTACGGCGGCGAGTGGGAGAAGGCCTTCCCCGCGTACGAGTTCGACGAGTCGGGCCGTCTCACCCGGCTCGTGATCCGCTACCCGGCGTACTTCACCGACGGCGAGGCCGAGTCCCGCGCCCGGATCGAACAGCTGCTGCACGCCAAGTCGGGGCGCGGCCGCGAGTACCACTTCGCATGGGAGGAAGAGGGCAACGAGCTGACGGTCACGGTGCTGCCCCCGCTGCCCACCGACATCCCCGCCCAGCGATTCGTCACGGCGCCCGGCGAGACGGTCCTCGGCCTGACGGACCCCACCCTGGTCCAGCGCACCCTTCCCCTCACCTACGGGGAGAACCAGCGCGACGTTCCGCCGGTCGTCTGGCGCACCGGCATCCGCTCCACCGAACCGCACCTGCTGATCATGGGCCAGCCGGGCAGCGGCACCTCGACCCTGCTGCGCTCCATCGCCGTCCAGGCGCTCCAGCACGGCGACGTCGTGATCGTCGAGGGCGGCACCGGCGAGTACGCGTGCCTGACCGGCCGGGACGGTGTTCTGGCCGTCGAGTGCGGGCTGACCGGGGCGCTGACGAGCCTCGAGTGGGCCGCTCTTGAGACGGAGCGCCGTCTGATCGCCGCGAACCGCGCCCGTCAGGCCGGGCAGCCGCCGCCGGAGGACACCAAGCGTCCCCTGTGGCTCATCCTGGACCGCCCGAGCGCCTTCACCCATCTCGCCGCCGCGGACGGCCGCGAGGACCCGCAGTCCCTGCTCCAGGTCCCCCTCCGGCACGGCCGGGCGGTGAACGTGACGGTCGTGGTGGGCGAGCAGTTCGACCACGCCGAAGCCCTGAGCGATGACGTACGGCAGCACACGCGCGCGCGTGTCGTACTGGGCCCCGCCACGGCGGAGCAGCTGTCAGGAGTCCTCGGCGCCCTTCCGTCCACCACTCCGGCCGCCGAGGTCCCGCCCGGCCGCGGCTACGCCCGTCTCGGCACGGGCCCGGTGCACCGGCTGCAGGTGCCGTCGACTCCGGACCCGTACGACGACACGGCGAGCGACGCGCACCGCAAGGCGGTGCTGGCGCTGCTGCCGCCGCGGACCACGCCGGCCGACCAGGAGTCCGCCGAGGCCGAGCCGTTCGAGGCCGTGCCGGTGGAGGCCAAGTCGTTCGAGGCCGTGCCGATCGAGGCGGTCCCCATCGACGAGGAGCCGGTCGAGGCGAAGCCGGTGCCCGCGGAAGTCATGGCGGCGGAGGCGCAGTAGGTCGCGCCGCCCGGTGTCGCGGTCCTGGAGCGGCACCTCAGGCCGCGGCTACGCCACGAACGTCCGCGGCGACTCCCCGCCCCCCGACGCCCCGCTCGCCACCAACCGGGCCGCCGCCGCCAGCCGCATCGCCGCCTCGTCGGCCAGCGCACCGCCCACGGTGAACGGCAGCCGCACATACCCCTCGAAGGCCCCGTCGACCCCGAAGCGCGGCCCGGACGGCACCCGCACCCCGACCCGCTCACCCACCTCGGCGAGCCGGGAGCCCGACAGCCCCCCGGTCCGCACCCACAGCGTCAGTCCGCCCCTCGGCACCTCGAACTCCCAGTCGGGCAGCTCCCGCCGCACCGCGGTGACCAGCGCGTCCCTGTTCTCCCGGGCCTGGCTGCGCCGCACTTGCACGGCCTCTTCCCAACCTCCCGTGCTGAACAGCCAGTTCACGGCGAGCTGCTCCAGCACGGGGGTGCCCAGATCGGCGTACGCACGCGCGGCGACCAGGCTGCGGATCACATCCGGCGCCGCGCGCACCCAGCCGATGCGCATCCCCGCCCAGAAGGCCTTGCTGGCCGATCCGACCGTGATCACCGTGGACCCGGCCGGGTCGAAGCCACACACGGGCCGCGGCATCTCCACACCTTCGTCCAGCCACAGCTCGCTCATCGTCTCGTCGGCGATCAGCACCGTCCCCGCCGACCTGGCCGCCTCCACGAGCTGACGCCGCTGGTCGTCGTCGGCGAGCGCGCCGGTCGGATTGTGGAAGTCGGCGACGATGTACGCGATCCGGGGTGCGGCGTCGCGCAGCACCTGCCGCCAGCGGTCCAGGTCCCAGCCGGCCAGGCCCTCGGCCATCGCCACGGGCACCAGCCGGGCCCCGGCCTCCCGCATCAGCTGGAGGATGTTGGCGTACGACGGCGACTCTACGGCGACGCGCTCGCCCCGGCCCGCGAAGAGGTGACAGATCGCGTCGATCGCCCCCATGGCTCCCGTCGTCACCATGATCTGCTCGGGCATCGTCGGGATCCCGCGCGCGGTGTACCGGTCGGCGATCATCGAACGCAGCGCGGGCAGGCCCGCCGGGTAGTCGCCGTGCGTGTGGGCGTACGGCGGCAGTTCCTCCAGGGCGCCCTGGACAGCGCGGGTGAGCCATGGCTCGGGCGCCGGGAGCGCCGCGGTGCCCAGGTCGATCATCGAGCCGAGCGCCTCGGGCGGCAGCGGCTCAAGACCGCGAGCGGGGAGCGGGTTCCCGGCCGGTACGGCGGTCCAGCTGCCCGCGCCGCGCCGGGACTCCAGGAACCCCTCGGTGCGCAGCGCCTCGTAGGCCGCCGCGACCGTCGTACGGCTGACGGACAGGGCCAGGGCCAGCTCGCGCTCGGCGGGCAGCCGGGCGGCCACCGGAACGCGGCCCTCCAGGACAAGCAGCCGGATGCCGTCGGCCAGGGCCCGGTAGGCGGGCGGGCGGCGGGTGCCGGGCCCGGCCGGGCGGTCCTGCTGGGAGTTGAGCAGCCGGGCGAGCTGCGCCGCCCCCATCGCCGAAGTCCACGTCGCCATGGAAATCAGTCCACCTTCCCCGGATTGGCCATGGATGCAGTTTCCACCCAAGCCACAGGGTGTCACGAACCAGGCCACTGCGACCACAGGGGGGCACCTCTTGTCCACGAAGAACCGTCTCGGGCGACGGTTGATCCAGCTCTACGTCGGTCTCGCGCTGTACGGCGTGAGTTCGGCACTCCTCGTGGAGGCGGGACTGGGCCTCGAGCCCTGGAACGTGCTCCATCAAGGCCTGGCCGAGCTCACCGGCCTGACCATCGGTGTCGTGTCGATCGTGGTGGGCGCGGCGGTGCTGCTGCTGTGGATCCCGCTGCGCCAGCGCCCGGGCCTCGGCACGGTCTCCAATGTCTTCGTGGTCGGCATCGCCATGGACGGCACCCTCGCGCTCGTCCCCGACGTGCGCTCCCTGGCCGTACGGATCCCCCTTCTGTCGGCCGGCATTCTGCTCAACGGCATGGCCACCGGCCTCTACATCTCCGCCCGCTTCGGGCCGGGCCCGCGGGACGGGCTGATGACCGGCCTGCATCGGCGTACCGGCCGTTCGATCCGCCTGATGCGGACGGCGATCGAGGTGGCGGTCGTCGTCACCGGCTTCGCCCTCGGCGGCACCGTCGGCATCGGCACGGTCCTCTACGCGGTGTCGATCGGCCCGCTCGCCCAGCTCTTCCTGCGGGTGTTCGACGTCCCGTCGGCATCCGGCGGCAGCACGGTCGTTGCCGAAGGGCAACCCCACAGGGCCATACTTCGACGGTGACCACGCGGATACGCCACCCCTATCTCGACCATCCCGGCCCGATCCCCTTCGCCCACCGGGGCGGGGCCGCGGACGGCCTGGAGAACACCGTGCTGCAGTTCCGGCGGGCGGTGGAGGCGGGCTACCGCTACCTCGAGACCGATGTCCACACCACGGCGGACGGCAAGCTGGTCGCCTTCCACGACTCGACCCTGGACCGGATGACGGACGGCGCCGGGCGCATAGCCGACCTGCCGTGGAAGGACGTGCGCCACGCGCGCGTGGCGGGCAAGGAGCCGGTGCCGCTCTTCGAGGAGCTGCTGGAGACCTTCCCCGAGGTGCGCTGGAACGTCGACCTGAAGGCGGAGTCCTCGCTGCACCCCTTCCTTGACCTGATCGAACGCACGCGCGCCTGGGACCGGATCTGCGTCGGCTCGTTCTCCGAGGCGCGCGTGGTGCGTGCCCAGCGGCTGGCCGGCCCGCGGCTGGCGACGTCGTACGGCACGCGTGGCGTGCTCAACCTGCGACTGCGCTCCTGGGGCGTCCCGGCCGCACTGCGCGCCTCCGCGGTCGCCGCGCAGGTGCCCGAGTCGCAGTCCGGCATCCAGGTCGTCGACCACCGCTTCGTCCGCGCCGCCCACGCGCGTGGGCTGCAGGTGCACGTGTGGACCATCAACGAGGCCGATCGCATGCACCGGCTCCTGGACCTGGGAGTCGATGGCATCATGACCGATCACATCGACACGTTGCGCAAGGTCATGGAAGAACGCGGCGCCTGGGTCTGAGCGCCCCGGCGGTCGCTCGCCCGTTCCTTCGCACGGCACTTCAGCGGGGAAGCGAGGGCACGGGTGAGCGCCGACACCGTGCGGACGGACGTCATCGACCGGCAGCGCGAGCAGCGCGGCTGGTACTTCTACGACTGGGCCTGCTCCGTCTATTCGACGAGCGTCCTCACGGTGTTCCTGGGCCCCTATCTGACGGCGGTCGCCAAGTCGGCGGCCGACGCGGACGGGTTCGTGCACCCGCTGGGCATCCCGGTGCGCGCCGGGTCGTTCTTCGCGTACTGCGTCTCCGCGTCCGTGATCGTGTCGATCCTCGTGATGCCGCTGGTGGGCTCGGCCGCCGACCGCACGGGACGGAAGAAGCCGCTGCTCGCCGCCTGCGCCTACGTGGGGGCGACGGCCACCACGGGCCTTTTCTTCCTGTCCGGGGACCGCTATCTGCTGGGCGGCCTGCTGCTGATCGTCGCCAACTCGTCCGTGGCCGTCTCGATGGTCGTCTACAACTCCTACCTGCCGCAGATCGCCCCGCCCGAGGACCGCGACCGGGTCTCCTCTCGCGGCTGGGCCTTCGGCTACGCGGCCGGCTCCTCGATGCTGATCGTGAACCTGGTGCTGTTCACCGGGCACCACTCCTTCGGCGTCTCCGAGTCGACGGCGGTCCGTATCTGCCTGGCCTCCGCGGGCCTGTGGTGGGGTGCCTTCACCCTCGTACCGCTGAAGCGGCTGCGCGACCGCCGTACGACGTCCTCGGCGCCCGCGGCGCACGGCTGGCGGCAGTTGGCGTCCACCGTGCGGGACATGCGCGGCAAACCGCTCACCCTGGGCTTCCTGCTCGCCTACCTCATCTACAACGACGGCATCCAGACGGTGATCTCCCAGGCGTCGGTGTACGGCTCCCAGGAACTGGGCCTGAGCCAGTCCACCCTCATCACGGCCGTGCTGATGGTGCAGGTGCTGGCGGTGGCGGGCGCGCTGGGGATGGGCAGGCTCGCCCGGACGTACGGGGCCAAGCGCACCATCCTCGGCTCACTGGTGGCGTGGACGGTGACCTTGGCGGCGGGATACTTCCTGCCGGCCGGGGCGCCGGTGTGGTTCTTCGTGCTGGCGGCCGGGATCGGGCTCGTGCTGGGCGGCAGCCAGGCCCTGTCCCGCTCCCTGTTCTCGCATCTGGTGCCGCCAGGCAAGGAGGCCGAGTACTTCTCGGCGTACGAGATGAGCGACCGGGGCATGAGCTGGCTCGGCCCCCTTCTGTTCGGGATCACCTACCAGCTCACCGGAAGTTATCGGGACGCGATCATCTCGCTCGTGGCCTTCTTCGTCCTCGGATTTGCCCTGCTCGCAAGGGTTCCGGTGCGGCAGGCGATCCTGGATGCGGGCAATCCTGTCCCCGAAAGGATTTAGCACTCACGGCGAAAGGGCTGTAGTGTACGCGTTTGGCCTGCCAGGCGTACCGTTACTGCGCGTCAAAGATGCCGAAACGCTGGGTGACATCTGCTAGCAGATGTGACAAACCGGGCGCTGGTGGGTACAACAAGGGGCGGCTACGACGGCGACGCATGACCCGGAACGGGACACGGAACGGGAATCTTTACCGCCGACCGGACGTTGACCGGATGACGACGACAGCGACACCTGTCCTGTGGGCGACAAGCCCGGGAGGCACGATTCATGAGTGAGCGAGCTCTTCGCGGCACGCGCCTCGTGGTGACCAGCTACGAGACGGACCGCGGCATCGACCTGGCCCCGCGCCAGGCCGTGGAGTACGCATGTGAGAAGGGGCACCGGTTCGAGATGCCCTTCTCGGTCGAGGCGGAGATCCCGCCGGAGTGGGAGTGCAAGGTCTGCGGGGCCCAGGCACTCCTCGTTGACGGCGACGGCCCTGAGGAAAAGAAGGCCAAGCCCGCGCGTACGCATTGGGACATGCTGATGGAGCGGCGCACCCGCGAGGAACTCGAAGAGGTCCTCGAGGAGCGTCTGGCCGTTCTCCGTTCGGGCGCGATGAACATCGCGGTTCACCCGCGGGACAGCCGCAAGTCGGCCTAGTTCCTGCCGGGGTCGGGCGGACCGACTACGCACGCAAGCGACTGCGGGCGTCCACGTGGTGTCACGTGGACGCCCGCAGTCGTGTGTCCTGCCGCGCTCTCAGCGGGTCAGCGGCGGGCGCGGACCCTGCGGGGCGTCGCCACCCGGCTCGTCCCTGATGACCTCGCCCTGGACGACCTTGCCGTCGGGGCGGTGGATGCGGGCCTGCTGGAAGGCGTCACCGAAGCTGCCGGGACCGGCCTCGCGCAGCTTGCGGTCGAGGGTGCGCTCGGTATAGCGGCTCAGGGCCTTCTGTACCGGGGGGATCAGCAGAAGCAGACCCACGGCGTCCGAGACCAGGCCGGGGATCATCAGAAGCAGACCGCCGAGCATCAGCAGGCCGTTGCCGCCGCCGCTCTGCGGGGTGCCGCCGCGCTGCAGCGCCTCATTGAGATTCTGGAAGGCGCGCCGGCCCGCCTTCTTGATCACTGCCGCTCCGAAGACGAAGCCCGCGAGCAGCAGCAGGAACACGGTGAACCCGCTCGAGGCGCCCGCGACCACGGTCAGCAGCCAGATCTCCAGCACCAGCCAGGCCGCGACGCCGAGCGGCAGAAAGGTCCGCAGCCTGGAGCGCCGGGGCCGGACGGGATACGTGGGGGTCGGAGCACCTGTCGTCATGCATCCAGTGTGCCTGGGCCCGCCTCAGTGCGGCATAAGCGAATGATCAACCGTGCCTGTGAGACCGTACGCGGGCCCTGTGCGCACGGACGCCGGTCAGGCCTTCTTGCCGCGGCCCGTGACCTTGGCGACCCGCTCACCCACGCCCCACGCCGTGACCCGCCACAGAGCCTCGACGAGGATGTCGCGGCTCATCTTGGAGTCGCCCAGTTCGCGCTCCACGAAGGTGATGGGCACCTCGACGACGTGGTAGCCGGCCTTGACCGCGCGGCGGGCCAGGTCGACCTGGAAGCAGTAGCCCTGGGAGGCGACCTCGTCGAGGCCGAGGCCCTCGAGGGTTTCGCGGCGGAAGGCGCGGTAGCCGCCGGTGATGTCGCGCAGCGGCAGGGCGAGGGCGAGGCGGGAGTAGAGGCTGCCGCCGCGGGAGATGAACTCGCGGCTCTTGGGCCAGTTCACCACTCGGCCGCCGGCCACCCAGCGGGAGCCCAGGACCAGGTCGGCGCTCTTGAGCGCGGTGAGCAGCCGGGGCAGTTCCTCGGGCTGGTGGGAGCCGTCGGCGTCCATCTCGACCAGGACCCCGTAGCCGTTGTCCAGGCCCCAGCGGAAGCCCGCGAGGTAGGCGGCGCCGAGGCCTTCCTTGCCCTTGCGGTGCATCACCTGGACGTGGTCGTCCTCGGCGGCCAGTTCGTCGGCGAGCTTGCCGGTGCCGTCGGGGCTGTTGTCGTCGGCCACGAGGACATGAGCCTCGGGGACCGCCTTCCGCACCCGGCCGACGATGGACTTGATGTTCTCGGCCTCGTTGTAGGTCGGAATGATCACCAAGGCCGTGCCGAGCGGGCCGAACTGCCTCCCCTGGGCCTTTGCCGCGAGGGTCCCGTCGCCGTCGTTCACTGCTGCCCCTTCGTGTCCGTACGCAGACGTCCACCATAGTGGTCACGGCCTGCGATGACGCGACAGGGCGTTCGTATAGTGGTGTCGATTCCACAAGAGCGGGGTAAGAGGGCGCTTTTGGGCAGGTTCGCGGAGCTACGGATGGGGGCCCGGCGCCCTTCGGGCCGACCCGGGGCCCGCTGGCTGCGGGTCGACCGAAAGCCGTTGTCTACTGAGCCCGGGCCCCACCCGGGTCACACCTCCCCGACCGGCCGGAACTCTCCTCCCGTCGCGGCGCGGGCGCTGAGCCTGGCTCCCAGTGGCGGTGCCCCGGTGCGGCACACCGTCCCTGACCCAGCGGCGCTGCGACGAGTGCGCGGAATTTCCCCGGTCGGGCGTCCGGTGGTGGACTCGGCCGAACCTACCGGCCCCCTGCCATCGGCTGTCAACAGCCGTTTGACCTGCGCATTCTGCATCAATGCCCTGGTCAGGGCGGAGGATACGCAGGTCGTGCGACGCCGCCGGGGGCGTCGATCGGCGCCGCGCCACCCCGGGAGATCACTCGCCCGGCCCTACGAACACCGTCCGCCCGCCGACCACGGTGCGCAGACAGACCGGCAGGTCGCGGCCGGGGCTCAGGTCGGGCAGGCCCGGGGTGCCGGAGCGGGGGTCGGTGGACCAGCGGGCGACCCGGTCGTCGGGGGCCTGGACCACCAGCTCGTCGGTGCGCCACACGGCGTAGTCCGCGGGTGCGCCGGGCACCAGGACGCCCGCGTCGTCGCGGCCGATCGCCCGCCAGCCGCCGCGGGTGTGGGCCGTGAACGCGGCCCGCACGGAGACGCGGTGCTCGGGCGTGCGGTGAAAGGCGGCGGCTCGCACGGTGCCCCACGGGTCGAGCGGGGTGACGGGGCTGTCGGAGCCGAACGCGAGCGGGACGCCCGCCCTGAGCAGGGCCGCGAACGGGTTCAGGGTGCGGGTCCGGTCGGCGCCCAGGCGCTGGGCGTACATGCCGTCCTCGCCGCCCCACAGGGCGTCGAAGGCGGGCTGCACGGAGGCGGTCAGGCCCAGCTCGGCGAAGGCCGCGATCGTCTCGGGGGTGAGCATCTCGGCGTGTTCAACGCGGTGCCGGGCGGCGCGGACGCGGGCCAGGCCGACCTTCTCGGCGGCGGCGCGCACACCGTCCACGACCGTGGTCACGGCCGCGTCGCCGATCGCGTGGAAGCCCGCCTGCAGGCCCGCCTCGGTGCAGGCCACGACGTGGGCGGCCACCGCGGTGGCATCCAGGTAGGCGGTGCCCGTGTGGTCGGCGTCGGTGTACGGCGTGTGCAGACAGGCGGTGTGCGAGCCGAGGGCGCCGTCGACGAAGAGGTCACCGGCGGCGCCCAGCGCGCCAAGCTCACGCGCCTTCTCCACCCCTTCTTCGGCGCGTTCCGCCCAGTAGCCGATCACTCGCGGTCCCGGCTCCTCGGCCGCGAGCCGGAGCAGACCGGTGAAGTCCTCCTCGGAGGAGATCTCCGGTCCCGCGCACTCGTGAACCGAGCCGATCCCCAGGGAAGCGGCGTGCGCGAGCGCGGTGCGCTGGGCCTCGGTGCGCTGGGCCGGCGTCACGGCTGCGAACGCGGCGGCACGTACGGCGTGGTGGGCGTCGGCGGTCAGCGGGCCGTCCGCTGCCGTGACACCGCGGGTCAGGTCGAGCAGGGCCGTGGTGACCACCGCCGAGTGGACGTCGATACGGGACAGATAGAGGGGACGACCGCCCGTGGCCGCGTCGAGTTCCGCGCGCGTCGGGGGCCGGCCGCCGGGCCAGCGGGCGGCGTCCCAGCCGTGCCCGAGCAGCACCTTGTCCTGCGGGCGGGCCGCCGCGAAGTCCCGTACCGAATTGAGGGCGGCCTCCAGGGAGGGCGCGTCGGACAGGTCGAGGCCGGTGAGCGCGAGGCCGGTGGAGGTGGTGTGCACATGGGCGTCGGTGAAGGCCGGGGTGACGAGGGCGCCGTCCAGGTCGACCACCTCGTCGACACCGTCCGCGAAGGCGTCCGCGGCGGCCTCGGAACCGACCCAGGCGACCTGCCCGCGTTCCACGACCATCGCGGTCGCGAAGGGGTCGGCGGGGCTGTGGACTTCTCCGCGGCGGAGCAGGACGGTCTTCGGCTCGGGGCTGCGCTCACTCATGGGGAACAGTCTCGCGCGTCACCGGGGCCGCCCGGTACGCAGGTCGGCCTTCGCCCGGCCGTCCTGCCCACGGGCCGGTCAGATCCGGGGCGGCCGGGCCTCGTACGGCGTGGAGAGCACCACCGTCGTACGTGTCGAGACGCCCGCCAGCGTGCGCAGCCGCGCCAGCAGCTCCTCCAGCTCGTGCGGTGTGGCCACGCGCACCTTGAGGATGTAGTTCTCGTCGCCCGCGACGCTGTGGCAGGCCTCGATCTCGGGCACCCCGGCCAGACGGTCCGAGATGTCGTCGGGGGCGCTGGGGTCGAAGGGTTTGACCGAGATGAACGCGGTCATGGGCAGCCCGACGGCCTCGGGGTCGACCACCGCGGCATAGCCGCGGATGACGCCACGCTGTTCGAGCCGCCGCACCCGCTGGTGCACGGCCGACGTGGACAGGCCTGTGGCCTTGCCCAGGTCTGTGTAGCTCATCCGCCCGTCCTTGACGAGCAGCTGCACGATCTGACGGTCCAGCTCCTCCATGACGCAAGAACCTACAGTGCGCCTGATCTCCTCGGATACCTGAGCAGTCCAGGTCATACCCGCTTTGTGATGTGCCCGAGAGCTGCCTGTGAGCCGTCCGGGGGACAAATCGTCCGCCGCGGGCACCTGCGGGCGGCATGTGACGAAGGACACAGCCGCCGAGACGTCTCCGTGATGCTCTCGTGATTACCGCCGAGACGGGGCGGGAAGTGCTTGCTGTGGTCGAGGCCGCAGTGCCCGAACGGCCCAGCCCGAGGGGGAGAACCCATGCAGAGTCTTAAGCGCCCTGGTCGTACCGCACCCAAGCGGCTCCAGGCCGTCGTCGAGCCCGAGCCGGAGGGCGTCGAACCCGACGCGTTCGAGGACGAACTCGACGCGTACGACACCTTCGAGATGTACCGGGTGATCTGCCCGGACTGCGCGCAGCCCATCGCCCTGCTGGCGGACGAGCAGGTCCTGCCGGAGCACGCGCTGTGCGCCTCGCCGTGGAACCCGTTCGGCCTGACGGTCTGCGCCGGCACCGGCCGCAGGGCCGCCGAGGCCCGCTCGGCGGACGAGTCGGCCGAGCCCCAGGAGCAGGACACCGCCCTCCTGTTGACGCTCCCTCAGGGCCTCGACTGGCGGACGCAGCCGTTCTCGCACGTCGGCGGCCCGGGCTCGCGCCCGATGCGGGTGCCGGCGATGCGCCGTCAGGCCGCCTGAACCGTCTCGCTCAACTCCAGTAGCTGCCCTGCACCATGGCCCGCAGGCTGCCGTGGTGCAGGATCAGTGTGTCCGGATCCGCCGGAACGGCTGCCTCCCCGAAGTGCACCTGCCGGTAGGCGACCCGCAGCATCACGATCGCGTGCCGCAGCGCGGCGTACAGCGTGTGGAAGTCCATGTCGCGCGGTGTGTGGCCGGTGAGTTCGGCGTAGCGGGCCTCGATGCGGTCGCGGCGCAGGAAGTCCGGCAGACCGCGCTGGCCGAAGGCGACCGTGAGGTCCTGGAAGAAGCGGTGCAGATAGACCGTCCAGCCGAGGTCGACCTCGCGCGGGGCCAGGGCGGCCATCTCCCAGTCGAGGACGGCGGCGGGCTCGAAGCCGTCGTAGACGACGTTCCCGATGCGTGCGTCGCCCCAGTTGAGCACCGGTGTGCCCGGATCGCCCGGCCAGAGCTCCTCCAGGCGGTCGAACGCGGCCTCGATGAGCGGTGAGCGGGCGCGTCCGTCGACCACCCAGTCGTAGTAGGCGCGTTGGGCGGTGACATGGCGGCGCAGGGCGTCACCCTCGCCCGGGAGCGCGAGGAACTCGGCGGCCTTCGGCGGGACTTGGTCGTGCAGCCGGGCCAGCAGCCCGATCGAGGCCGCCTCCAGATGCTCGCGCTCGGTGTCGCTCGCCGCGTGCAGCCAGTTGCCCTCGTAGGTGTAGGGCATGACGTCGGGCGGCACGCGGCCGTCGACGCGCTCCATCACGAAGAAGGGCGCCCCGAGCGGTCCGGGGTCCTCCTCCAGCCACAGCACCTTCGGCACGGGCAGGTCCGAGTGCTCCGCCACGACGCGCATCGTGCGGTACTGGCGCGGCATGTCGTACACCGGGAAGACGGTGTACGCCGCCGGGTCCGCCGCGAGTCTCAACGCGCAGCGGCGCACGGGCGGTTCGGGGTGCTCGATGTCGAAGAGCAGGGTCTCGCTGGACATGCCGTTGGACTCGGGGACGGTGACGCCGGCCGCCTTGGCGCCGGGCAGCCGGGTGGAGAGCCAGGCGGTGAGGCGGCGGGCGAGCTCCTCCGGGTCGCGGGTGCTGGTGCGGGGACGGGGTGCGGTGGGTGCCATGTCACATACCCCCTACGGCGCGACCGAAGTGAAGTCCGTGAACCCGCTCGGATCGTGCCGCCCGAACGAGCCGTGCTCGAAGATGCCGTGGCCGATCCGGCCGTCCAGCCGGAAGCGGGCGGCGTGGTCGGTGACCCCGTAGGCGGCCAGGGCGTGCGGCTGCGTCAGGTCGTAGGTACGGCGGTCCGTCCAGCCGCGGCCGCGCCAGGTGCCGTGCTGCCAGTCGTCGGCGGGCGGGTAGCCGGCGCCGATCGCCAGTGGCGAGGAGGTGAGGATCTCGACCTCGAGCTCCTGCGGTTTGCGCAGGTCGCCGAGGTGGATGAGGGCGCGGTCCGGGTGGCGGGTGCCGGAGCGGTAGCCGATCTCGGGCTGGGGCCAGCCGAGTTGGCGGTCGCGGTGGCCGGGGCGGACGAGGGTGGCGTCGTTCAGGGAGCGGTAGCCGTCGGCGTCCTCCTGGACGATGACCATGAGGAAGCGGTCCTCGAACCGCACCGGGCACCACAGCCAGTGGAAGCCCTCGGCCGGGTGCTCCTCCGCGAGACGGCCGCCCTCCTCCCCCGGTATGGGCCGCACGCCCCAGCTGCGGTCGCGGGTGCCGGTCCACCCGGCGGCGGTGACCCGGAACTCCTCACCCGCGGCACGGATCACGCCCTCGACGCCGCCGGCCTGGACGAAGCGGCGCCCTTCGAGGGTGAGCCGCTCGCCGCGGCGCTGGAGGTGGTGGGGTTCCCACAGGGCGGGGAAGCCGGCGGTCCAGGTGAGGTCGTACGACAACAGGTCGTCGTCACCCACCAGCCGCAGCCGCCGCAGCGGCTCCGCGACCTCGATCCTGAGCGGGCCGACGGCGAGCCGCATGCGGTCCTCGCCAAGGGCGTCGGAGGCGCGCACGGCGTGCAGGGTGTCCCCGGTCCGCAGGGTCGCGTACGCGTCGATCACGCCGAGGTTGGGGTAGACCCCGAGGCCCACGATGAGCAGGGCGCGCCCCTCGTGGTCGAGGACGTGGAAGATACAGCGGTCATAGGCGTTGCGGTCCCCGGTCGCCACGTGCTTCATGGACAACGGGACCTGGTGCACGGGGTACTCGTCGAGCGGTACGGGGCGGTCGTCGGCCACGCCAAACCTCCCTGGAGACGGCTGGTCTGACGGTACGTCAGACAGCTGGCGGAGGCCAGAGAGGGAGCCGGACGTCCGGGAACTCACGCTCGATTCTGCGGATGGGTGACCTGTCCGCCTACCTCCGCGTTGCCCTGGTATGACCCCCACCTATTCCGTGATCGGGCGTCAGCGCCGCGTGTTCGTTCCGCCGCCCGCAGGAACGGTTGCGCCGGTGCCGCCACATCTGCAGGACCCGCCGATCTACCGCGCTCTGATGCGCGCCTGGGCCGACCGGGGCCGCACCCTGCCGGGCCGCCACGACCCGGAGTGGATCAGGCTGGCGGCCCCGCAGGTCACCAGAGGGCAGTTCAGCGCGTTTCAGGACCCGCAAGGTGACGGGCGATGACCATGCGCTGGATCTGGTTGGTGCCCTCGACGATCTGCAGCACCTTGGCCTCGCGCATATAGCGCTCCACCGGGAAGTCCGAGGTGTAGCCGTACCCGCCGAGGACCTGGACGGCGTCCGTGGTCACCTTCATCGCGGTGTCCGTGCAGTGCAGCTTGGCCATGGCCGCCTGCTTGGCGAACGGCCGCCCCGCGTCGCGCAGGCGTGCCGCCGCCAGATACAGGGCCCGGCCCGCCTCGATCTGGGTCGCCATGTCGGCGAGCATGAAGCGCAGCCCCTGGAAGTCGGCGATGGGCCGCCCGAACTGCTGCCTCCCGGTGGCGTAAGCGACCGCCTCGTCCAGCGCCGCCTGGGCGAGGCCGATCGCACAGGCGGCGATGCCGAGCCGCCCGGAGTCGAGCGCGGACAGGGCGATGGCGAAGCCCTGGCCCTCCTCGCCGATGCGCCGCTCGTCCGGGACACGGACCCCGTCGAGGTGCACCTGCGCGGTGGGTGAGCCCTTCATCCCCATCTTCTTCTCGGGCACCGCGCCGCTCAGGCCCTCGGCGTCGCCCGGGACCAGGAAGGCGGTGATGCCGCGCGGCCCCTCCTCCCCCGTGCGGGCCATGACCGTGTAGAAGTCGGCGATCCCGCCGTGGGTGATCCAGGCCTTCGTGCCGGTGATCACCCAGTCCTCACCGTCGCGCACCGCCTTCGTACGAAGAGAGGCGGCATCGGATCCGGACGACGGCTCGGACAAGCAGTAGGCGCCCAGCAGGCCGCCGCCCAGCATCGCGGGCAGGTGCTCGACCTGCTGTTCCTTGCTGCCGTAGGCGGCGAGCGCGTAGGAGGCGAGCGTGTGCACGCTGACGCCGAGCCCGACGGTGAGACGGGCCGCGGCGAGTTCCTCGAGGACCTGGAGATAGACCTCGTAGGGCTGGTCGCCGCCGCCGTACTCGGAGTCGTACGGCAGGCCGAGCAGTCCCGACTGGGACAGCAGCGTGAAGACCTCGCGCGGGAAGCGTCCGGCGTCCTCCTCCTCGGCCGCCTTCGGGGCGATCTCGCGCTGGGCGATGTCGCGGACGAGCGAGATCAGATCCCGGGCCTCGTCCGTGGGCAGTTGACGGTCCACCGGCTGCGGGGCGCGGTCGGGCATGGCGACGCTCTCCTCCCTGTTCGGGCACATCGGCCGACGTGCGCCTTGGGTGTGGGCGGCTCCGCCGGGTCTTCCTCGGGCCGGCCGATGCTCCGCTCTCCCGGGTCTCGGAAGCTGCTGACCAGCGGCTGTGCGCTGTGAGTATGCCCGATCGCAGGCATCCCGTCACCAGTTAACGACCGCTTACTTCAAGAATATCGCGGTCACCGACGGCATGCGAGGTCCAGCGGAACGTGACGGGATGCGCCTGGGACTCGGCCCGGCGAAAGTGACGTGGAAAAACCGGCTGGGCGTGCGGGAGTCTTCGCCCCTCGCTCAGGCGTCGCGGCGGGCCGGGGCCGGAGCGGGATAGGCCGGGTCCAGTTCCTCGATGGCGCGCAGGGCGCCGCCGAGCTGCTTGACCAGGAGTTCGCGCAGCTGTTCGCGGGACAGCTGGGGGCGGTCGATCCAGTCGAGGGTGGCACCCTCCACGCCGCACACCCAGGCGAACAGGCCCATGCGGGCCAGCGGGGCGATGTCCGTGCGGCCGTAAGCCCCTTCGGCGACGGTCGCCACTATCGCCTCACGCACTCCGTCCCGGATGGCGTGCACCTCGGCGTCGAAGCCGACGCCGCCGCTGACGATCGCACGGAAGGCGGCCTGGTTGTGCTCGGCGTAGCGCAGATAGCCCTCCATCGTGCGACGGACCCGGTCCAGCTGCTCCAGTTCGACCTCGCTCGCCGCGAAGGTGACCAGGTCGGCGACCGAATCGTTGATGATCGCCAGGTAGTAGCCGCGCTTGGACTGGAAGTAGTAGTAGATCAGCCCCTTGGCGACATGCGCCTGCCGTGCGATGTCGTCCATCGAGAGCGCGTCGTACGACCTGTCGGCGAACAACTTCCGCCCGATGGCGATCAGTTCGGCTCGGCGCGCCAGCGAGCGCTCGGTGCCGCGCGCCCGGGGTCGGGTGGCGTCTCTCTGTTCGCTGATCTTCAATTTCGACCCTGGTCTCGGGCAGGCTGCGGGACATCCGCAGTATGTCAGAACAACCACGTCCACTCGTTCGAGTCCGGTCGACGTGTGACCGCCGGGAAGCGCGCGGCTCTGCTTGCGTCAGATCACAGCAGGCCGAGTTGGGTGACGAGCATCGCGACGACCATGACGAGGGTCCAACCCATGACGTGCTCGAGGAGCTTCGGGCCGTCGTTCTCCGGGCCGCCGGTGCGGGTGCGGGCGGCGCCGGCCGAATGTGCGGTCATGGCGTCTCGCTGAGGTCGGGTGTGCGGTGGACTCCCCCCAGGGGTTCCGTCCACCTTGCCATCGGGAGGGGCATGTGCGGCGGAGACATCGGTCACAGGCGGAAGGCCCGGTTCCCCGGGCCTTCCGCCTGGGGTTCAGCGCACGCCGACCGTCGCGAGCGCTTTGCGCTGGCGGGGTGTGGGCCGGGCCGGGAAGTACAGGTAGCAGACGCCGCCGGTGCCGGAGACGACCTTGCCGGAGGCGTTGTACCGCTTGGTCCTGAGCCAGACGTTCTCCCACTCGCGCCGCTTGTAGACACGGCGCACGGCCTCGTCGCTCGGCGAGAACGGGTCGTTGGCGATCACATCGCCGTCGGCGGTGAAGCCGATGACGGTCATCAGGTGGCCCGCGGTGCCGTAACCCGCCCCCGTCAGCTCCTCCTTGAGGAACGACTGGGACGTTATGGCCGGGATGCCGGCCGCGATGAGGGTCTCCAGGTCGGTGAGTGAGCGGAGCCGGGTGACCACGCCCTGCAGCTCCTTGTACGTGGCCGCGTAGGCGGCATTGAAGGGCCAGTTGCCGCAGCCCTGGTACTGGTAGTCGTAGGTGAAGCGGGCCGCGTGGTCGACCTGCGGGTCGGCGTAGCTCGGGTCCACCCAGGCGAGTTGCTCCGGGGTGAGCCGGCCTCCCCAGTACTCGATGATCATCTGCGAGGAGGTGGGGCTGCACCAGGCCTCGCCGCCGTTGTCGTACTCGGGGTACTGGCCCTTGTGGATCTCCTGCGAGTAGCGCGGGACGATCAGTTCCTTTGCGAGGCCGGGCGTGGAGGCCGGGACGGTGAAGCGGTCCGGGATGTCCGAGCCCATCGCGCCGAGCCGCCACACGGTGGGGGTGAGCTTGGTGCCGGGCTTGCGGTAGAGCGTGAGGCGGAGGCGGTACGAGACCAGGCGCAGTCCGGTCGTGGCGTCGTCGATGGCGAAGGTGTCCGTCCAGATGGCGCTCTTGCCGTCCTTCTGGTCGTCCACCGAGGTCCGCTTGATGTCCTGGTCGCCGGCCGCCCAGCGGCCCATCACGTACCAGGGGGTCTCGGCGCCGTCGGAGTACGTGCCGTGCAGTTCGACCTGGAGCCAGGTGCCGGCCGGGGTGTGCGCGTTCCAGGAGGCGATCACCTCGGTGGCGGGGACGCGGAGCCGGTGCACCGGGGACGTCCAGGTCGCGTACTCCCAGCTCGCGGTCGTACCGGTGTGCGGGTCGGTGTAGTCGGTGGTACCGGCCGGAGTGGCGATCACCACGCCGGGGCGGGCGCCCGCCACCGGACGGGTGCCCTGCGTGGCGCCGGCGTGCCAGTCCCGGGAGGAGGTCCAGGAACGGTAGTCGACCGTAGGGGTCCCCGCGGGGTGGGGGCGGTTCGGGGCCACGGCGGACTCCTCGGCGTGGGCCACGTCGGCGGTGACGGCGGGGCCCACCACCGCGGCGGCCACCGCGGCGGCGAGGACGGTTCTGCGGGACGGCTGTTCGGCTCTGCTCATGGGTGGAACGACCCCCAGGTGTCCGAGTCGGGCAGGTCCAGATGCGCGGTTGCGCTGCATGGTTGTGCGCCAACTATGGCCGCGGGGGGCACCCGCTGCCAGCACTTCGGCCCATGCCACGCCCACCAATATTGGCCTGGACCACTGGCATGACCTGCCGGGCCGGCCCGGCCCGGCGCACGCGGGCGCGCGCCGGGCGCGCGGCTCAGATCAGGTCCATCGCGGCGACCTCGTCGGGGCGGCCGTAGCTGACCGGACCCTGGAAGCGGCGGCGGGCGGTGGCGAACCACCAGACGGTGGCGACGACCAGGACCACGACGAGGGCGATCGGCGCGTAGTTGAAGGAGTCGACGGTGATCGGCGAGGCCTGCGGGAGCATGAACAGGACGCTGCTGAGCAGGACCCAGGCCACCGCGATCACGCCGACGGGCTTGCTCCAGCGCCCCAGGTGCCACGGCCCCCGCTGGAACTCGTCGCCGAGGCTCAGCCGGAGCAGGATCGGCACGGCGTAGGCGAGGAAGAGCCCGACGACGTTGACGCTGACGATGGCGGTGAACGCCGTGTGGGACCACCAGCCGGGCAGGACGAGGGCCAGCGAGCAGGCGACCGCGAGCCAGACGGCCTTCACGGGGGTGCGGGTGCGCGGCGAGACCGAGTGCCACAGCCGGGAGCCGGGCATGGCGCCGTCGCGGGAGAAGGCGAAGATCTGCCGGGTGTTGCTGGTGAGATTGGCGAGGCCGCAGAAGAGCATCGCGCCGATCACGATCAGCAGAAGCACCTTGGCGGTGGTCAGGCCGAGACCGTCGATGAGAATCTGGACGGGCGGAGCGGAGGCGCTCGCCACATGGTCGTAGTCGTGAATGCTGTAGACCAGTGCAAGCATCAGGATCAGACCGGTGATCGCCGAGTAGCCGATCGCCCGTGTGATCCCCTTCGGGGCGTTGACCGTGGCCTGGACCGTTTCCTCGGACATGTGGAAGCTGCCGTCGAAGCCGGTGAAGGTCCAGCTGGTCACGAGCAGGCCGAGCATCCCGCCGTAAAGCCCGTTCGTGAAACCGGTGTTGTTCGCGAAATGCGTGACGAACGACGCGGACTGGTGCCGGTCGGGTCCGACGATCAGGGCGCCCACGATCACCACGAGACCGATGAGCAGCCACCACACGGAGATCCGGTTGAGGAGCGCGACCAGCTGGACGGTGTACGTGTTGGCCAGCCCCTGGAGCACGATGAGCAGTGCTGTGATCAGCACCGTCTGGTGGGTGGTCGGCACATAGGAGGGCCACTGCAGGGCGATGAAGGCCTGGATGAAGGTGGCGGCCGCGTAGCCGGTCGCGGCGGTGCCGCCGATCTGGCCCACGAAGTTGAGCCAGCCGGTGTACCAGGACCAGGCCCCCTTGTGCCGTCTTGCGAGTTTCCCGGCGGAGAAATACAGGGCGCCGCTCGTCGGATAGGCGGAGGCGACTTCCGCCATGGCGAGACCGACGAAGAGCACCATGACGGAGACGCCGATCCAGCCGAAGACGAGAATGCGGGGGCCTCCGGCGTTCAGCCCGAATCCGAAGCTGGAGAAGATTCCCGAGATGATGTTGATGATGGTGAATGAGATGGCGAAATTGTCGAACGCCTGAAAGCGACGGGTGAGTTTTCTCGGGTACCCCATCTCATGAAGTACGGCGTCGTCGTCCGATATCCGTTCGGGCACAGTTCGGCCTTCCTCTCGGCGAGGGGTCTAGGGAGGGACGGGGAGGCCGCAGGCGCGGCGGGCGCGGGACAGCTGGTCGGCCGGCTCCCCGAAGGCGGACCAGGGCATACGGGAGGCGTACGGCCCCATGGCCGCGAAGACCGCCCGGGCCTCGAACTCGCGCTTGCCCATGACCAGCGCGTGCGCCAGATAGGCCAGGTCGAGCACCGGCGTGAAGCGGTAACCGGGCATCGTGGGCAGCCAGTTCTGGTAGATCGCGAGGGCGGTGGAGCGCCACTGCGGCTGCTCCCAGACCCGGTCGGCGAGCAGCTGGGTCGGGTTGTAGCTCTCGACGAGGGCGACGAGGGGCAGCAGGCGCAGCGGGGAGTCGGCGGGTGCGCGCTGGCCGAGGAAGGCGGCGACGTCCCAGGCCGCGTTCACGGAGCCGCCGTGGCGGGTGAAGAAGCAGGCCAGGAAGCGGTGGTGGGCCTCGCGGTGCCAGGGATCGAGGGAGAGGACATGGGCGAACAGCCGCCAGGGGCCGGGCGGCGCGGTGAGCAGCCCGCGCGGGGCGGGGTCGGTCAGCCGGTGCAGCCGGGCCATGGCCAGCCGGGCCGCCCAGGGCGTGGGATCGGCCGGGTTCATCGCCGCCGCCCGGTCGCAGGCGGTCAGCGCGATCCGCTCCAGCGCCTCGGCCCGGTCGTCCCTCGCGTCGGCGGCGCGCACGGCCCGCAGCACGGCGACCCGCGCCCACAGCAGCGCCGCCTCGGAGGTCGGTTCCTCGGCCAGCCAGCGCTCGGCCAGGTCGGAGTCGGCGGCCTCGGAGGCGAGGACCAGGGAGCGGTGGGCGCGCAGCCCGAAGTCGCCATGTGCTTCGGCGAGGGCTTCATGGGCGCTCCGGTATCGGCCGGCCCGTACGTCGACGCATACGCTCGCGAGCAAGCGGTCGTCGGCCGCCGGATGCCACACATACTGCCCTTCGAATAACCCAGCGGCCATCTGCTCCTGTCTCCCCGTACGACGCCTCGCAGTTGTGCACCCAGCACCTTACTCAGCGAAGAGCGCAACCGGAACGCGGTTTTCGAGATGGTGGTACGAGGTCTCGGGACGGGATTAACACTGGCTCGCGGCCAGCCAACGACTGGTTCAAAGCGACACCATTTTCCTACCCGCCCATTCGCCCCGGTTTCACCCACCACTAGAATGTTCCTGTCGAATATGCCCAACTCCCCAGCCGGCCAAGGAACAGCCATTCACGACCTCGTCTCCCGGCTCCGCCGTCTGCCACCGTCCTGCGGCCCGGTCCGCCTGATCGGCGTCGACGGACACGCCGGCTCCGGAAAGTCCACGTTCGCCGGACGGTTGGCCCGGGCCCTGGACGGGGCGCCCGTGCTGCACCTCGACGACATCTCCAGCCATGACGAGCTGTTCGAGTGGACCGGGCGGCTGCTGGCCCAGGTGATCGAACCGCTGAGCCGCGGCGAGAGCGCCCGCTACGCCCCCTACGACTGGCACGCCCGCCGTTTCGGACCGCCCCGCCCGCTGCCGCCGGCCCCGGTGGTCCTCGTCGAGGGCGTCGGCGCCGGCCGCCGCGCACTGCGCCCGCACCTCGCGGCACTGCTGTGGATGGAGTTGCCGCACGAGGAGTCCTGGACGCGCGGACGACAGCGGGACGGGGAGGAGCAGCGGGAGTTCTGGGCCGGCTGGGTCGCGGCGGAGCGACGGCACTTCGCCGAGGATCCTTCGAGGCCGTTCGCCGACCTTCTGATACGGCAGTCGGAGAAGGGGTACGAGGTGCTCCCGGGGCCGGTGAAGAGTATTGGACCGGACCAGACACTCACGCACGGTGACGGACCATCGGCAGTGTGCTGAACTTGTGAAGACGCCTCCCGGAGAACTTCCCGGAGTGCCTCAACTCCGCTTGACCGGGGGGCCGTACAGGACTTACGTTCTCAATGTGCGGCCATTCGAAGCCGCCCAGAGTCGCGAAGCCCCCGGTTGTTCCCCCGTGATCGGGGGCTTCGTTCTGCCCGCACCCCGTTTTCCGGACGCTCCGCGGCACATTTCGCTCACACACCGTTACCGTCCCAAGTGCGCCCCGTCTGCTCCCACCTCGCCGAACGGCCCCTGCGGCACCCTTCGGCGGGTGCCACCCCCGCAGGTACGATGCCCTCGGTGCGACCTGACGGACGGCTGCGCGCACCGCAACTCCGGTCCGCGGTACGGCGGTTCGATCAAGGCGGCCGGCGGACATCGGTCCGGCGGTCAACCGACGGGGGCACGGTTTGTGGGGGACGTGATGGATTTCGGCACGCAGGGCCCCGAGGCCCCGGCCGACCTCGCCTGGCTGCGAGGTGTGGATGCCTACACGATGGGCGCCTATCCGCAGGCGGAGGAGGAGTTCCGGGCCGCGGTCCGGATGGATCCCGGGATGGCCGACGGCTGGCTGGGGCTGCACGCGCTGCGCGTCGACACGACGACCGCGCTGTTACGGATGTTCCGGCACCGCGACCGCTTCGGCGAACAGCGCGCCCGGCACCGCCGCTCCCTCAACTCCTGGTACTGGCTCGGCTGGTGGGTGCAGCCCGTGCTGGAGAGCCCGCGCGACCTGCTGCTCGCGCACGCCTCCCACTGGCTGGACGGCCGCCATGTCCCGGAGCTGGACCGGGCACTCGCAGGTCTGCCACCCGTGGACACCGACCCACAGGTCCGCTTTCTGCACGCCTGCCGCGCCTATCTCGTCAAGGACTGGGACCAGCTCGTCCGCCACACCGACCCGCTGATCGACGACGCCCTGCTCGGTATCGAAGCGGGCCTGTTCGGCGGTATGGCGAGGGTCCGACTGGAGATGTACGGACAGGCCGAGCCGCTGCTCTCGTCGGCTCTGATGCGCTGCCGCAGCGAGCAGCCGCAGCGCAAGGAGCTGCGCTACTGGCTGGCGCGCGCCCACGAGGGCACCGGCCGCTCGGCCGCCGCCCTCCCCCTCTACCGGGCCGTGCACCGCGTCGACCCCGCCTTCATGGACACCTCGGCCCGGCTCGCGGCGATCGCCGAGGGCGACGGGTACGACGAGGCCACCGACCTCGCCGCGATCACGCTCTCCGGCGGCCAGGACGCCCTGGAGGGGCCCGACACCCTGGACCCGCTCTTCGGCACCGAGGGCCGGGACCTGAGGCTCTCCGAGTCCGACCTCCCGCCGGTGGGCCCGCTGCCGTCCTCGATCGACCCGACGGTGCGCGAGAAGACCGTCGGCCCGCCGGGGTCCCCGCTGCCCGCGGGGCCCACCGACCCGGCACTGCTCGAGGAGGCGCTCGCCGAGCTGGAGCGCATGGTCGGCCTGGAGCCGGTCAAGCGACAGGTCAAGGCGCTGTCCGCCCAGTTGAACATGGCGCGGCTGCGCGCCGGTCAGGGCCTGCCGGTGCAGCCGCCGAAGCGGCACTTCGTCTTCTCCGGCCCCTCCGGCACCGGCAAGACCACGGTCGCCCGCATCCTCGGCCGCGTCTTCTACGCCCTCGGACTGCTCGGCGGCGACCACCTCGTCGAGGCACAGCGGGCCGACCTGGTGGGCGAGTACCTGGGCCAGACGGCGGTGAAGGCCAACGAACTGATCGACTCCGCGATCGGCGGTGTGCTCTTCGTCGACGAGGCCTACTCGCTGTCCAACTCCGGGTACGGCAAGGGCGACGCGTACGGCGACGAGGCGCTGCAGGTGCTGCTGAAGCGGGCCGAGGACAACCGCGACCACCTCGTGGTCATCCTGGCCGGCTACCCGGAGGGCATGGACCGCCTCCTTGCCGCCAACCCCGGCCTGTCGTCCCGCTTCACCACCCGCGTCGACTTTCCCTCGTACCGGCCGCTGGAACTCACCTCGATCGGGGAGGTGCTGGCTGCCGAGAACGGCGACGTGTGGGACGAGGAGGCGTTGGACGAGCTGCGGTCCATTGCTGGGCATGTGGTGGATCAGGGGTGGATCGACGAGCTGGGGAACGGGCGGTTCCTGCGGACGCTGTATGAGAAGAGCTGCGCCTATCGGGATCTGCGGCTGTCTACGTATCCCGGGGCTTTGTCGAGGGACGACTTGTCGACATTGCGGTTGCCCGATCTGATGCAGGCGTATGGGGAGGTGCTCTCGGGGCGGGGGCCGCAAGACCCTTCGGGGTTGTGAGCTGCGCCCACTGGCTCGGTCGCTTCTGAGGTCGTGCGGCTGAAGGATCTCTGTGGTTGATCGCGCAGTTCCCCGCGCCCCTGAGGGGGGCGCGGGGACCCGGCGCTAGCCTGCCAGGGCCTGTTCCGGCTCGCCGCTTGCCCTCGGCTCCGTCACCCGTACCTCCGGCGCTTCCCGGTGGGCCGGGTCCGTGACCTCGCCGACCAGGAGTTCCAGTACGTCCTCCAGCGCCACCAGGCCAAGGACCTTGCCGGAGGCGTCGGCGACCTGGGCCAGGTGGGTGGCGGCGCGGCGCATCACCGTCAGGGCGTCGTCCAGGGGGAGTTCGGAGCGCAGTGTCGTCATCGGGCGCCACAGCTGCTGCGGCACCGCCCGCTCCGAGTCCTCCAGGTCCAGTACGTCCTTGACATGCAGATAGCCCATGAAGGCGCCGTTCTCCGCGGCTATGGGGAAGCGGGAGTACCCGGTGCGCGCGGTGAGTTCGACGATGCGGCCCGGGGTGACCGACGGGGGCACCGTCACCAGGGACTCACGCCGCAGCAGCACGTCCGTCACCGGGCGGGAGCCCAGTTCCAGGGCGTCCTCGAGGCGTTCCTGCTCCTCAGGGTCGAGCAGGCCCGCCTGGCCGGAGTCCTCCACCAGGCGGTTGAGCTGCTCGCTGGTGAAGACGGCCTCGACCTCGTCCTTGGGCTCGACCCGGAAGAGCCGCAGGATCGCCTGGGCGACGGCGCCGAGGGCGACGGTGATCGGCTTGCACAGGCGGGCGAAGGCGACCAGGCCCGGGGCGAGCCACAGCGCGGCCTTCTCCGGGGCCGCCATCGCAAGGTTCTTCGGGACCATCTCGCCGATGACGAGGTGGAAGAAGACCACGGCGGCGAGCGCGATGACGTAACCCAGCGGGTGGATCATCCCGTCCGGGAGGTGGATCCACTCGAAGACCGGCTCCAGCAGGTGCGCGACGGTGGGTTCGGCGACCGCGCCCAGGGTCAGCGAGCAGACGGTGATGCCGAACTGGGCCGCGGCCATCATCTGCGGCAGCCGCTCCAGACCGTAGAGGACCTGGCGGGCGCGGGCCGTGCCGAGCGGTTCGATCTGGCTGCGGCGTACGGACACGAGGGCGAACTCGGCGCCGACGAAGAAGCCGTTGGCGAGCACGAGCAGGCCGGCGAAGAGGAGTTGGAGCACGCTCATCGGGCGACCTCCACGACCAGGCCGGTCCGCACCAGGCGGACCCGCTCGGCGCGGTAGTGGCCGACGCGGCGCACGGTCAGCCGCCAGCCGGGCAGTTCGGCCTTGTCGCCGACGGCCGGGATCCGGCCCAGGCGGTCGGCGACCAGGCCGGCGACGGTCTCGTACGGCCCCTCGGGCACGTCGAGTCCTATGCGCTGCAGGATGTCGACGCGGCAGCTGCCGTCGGCGTCCCAGGCGGGCCTGCCGTCCTCCGGCGGGGCGGCGGCGAGCTCGGGCACATCCTGCCCGTCGTGCTCGTCGCGGACCTCGCCGACGATCTCCTCGACGATGTCCTCCAGCGTCACGACGCCCGCCGTGCCGCCGTACTCGTCGACGACGACGGCGATCGGCTGCTCGCTGCGCAGCTGGGCGAGGAGCGGCTGCACCGGCAGGGTCTCGGGGACGAGCAGCGCGGGACGGGCGATGCGGCCGACGGGGGTGCGCAGACGCTCGTGCGCCGGGACCGCCAGGGCGTCCTTCAGATGGACCATGCCGACGATTTCGTCGATCCGCTCCTTGTAGACGGGGAAGCGGGACAGGCCGGTGGCGCGGGTCAGGTTCACCACGTCCTCGGCGGTCGCCGTCGACTGCAGGGCGCTCACCTTCACCCGCGGGGTCATGACGTGCTGCGCGGTCAGCTCGGCGAGCGACAGGGTCCGGACGAAGAGGTCGGCCGTGTCCTGTTCCAGGGCACCCGCCTGCGCGGAGTGCCTGGCCAGGGACACCAGTTCGCCGGGGGTGCGGGCGGAGGCCAGCTCCTCGGCGGGCTCGACGCCCAGGGCGCGGACGAGGCGGTTGGCCACCGCGTTGAGGGCGGCGATGACCGGGCGGAACAGGCGGGCGAACCTGTGCTGCGGGCCGGCGACGAAGCGCGCGACCTGCATCGGCTTGGACACCGCCCAGTTCTTGGGCACCAGCTCGCCGATCACCATCTGCACGGCGGAGGCCAGCAGCATGCCGACGACCACCGCGACACCGGAGACGGCGCCTTCGGGGATGCCGATCGCGGTGAACGGGCCGTGCAGCAGCTCCGCGAGCGCGGGCTCGGCGAGCATGCCGACGACGAGGGAGGTGATGGTGATGCCGAGCTGGGTGCCGGAGAGCTGGAAGGACAGCTCCCTGAGCGACTCGGCGACCCGTCGGGCCCGTTTGTCGCCTTCGGCGGCGGCCTTCTCGGCGTCCGTCGACTCGACCGTGACCAGGCCGAACTCGGCGGCCACGAAGAAGCCGTTGGCCAGGATCAGCAGGAGGGCCGCTCCGAGGAGCAGCAGGGGGGTGGTCATGATGCCGCCGCCTCGGGATGTCGTGAGGGGGCGGCGCAGGTACTACAGGACGATCCGTCCATCGCTGGAGGGAGTCACTCCTCGGGTTGCAGGGGGCCTCTGAAGCCCGGCGGGAACTTCAGTGGCGGAGGCGCAACGAAAACGCCTCCGCCAACAGATTAATCAAGACAGGGGCCGTTACGGCAGATCCCTTGTCGAGCGGGCCTCGGCGAGTGCCCGCAGGGTGCGCGCGTCGGCGATGGCGCGCTCCTTGGCGATGCCCGGCTGGATGCCGAGCGCGGGCAGACTGGTGCCGTCGCTGAGGTTGAGGAAGACCCAGGGGTCGCCCGGGCGCAGGTTCACATGGAGGATCTCGGCCCACTCCAGGTGCCGCCTGCTGGCGATGTTGACGACGGTGACGCCTGTCTCGTCGGCGACGACCTTCACCCGGGCGAGCAGCGCGAGGACACCGAAGAGGACCGCTCCGGTGAGGACGAAGCTGAGCTTCTCGCCGGGGCCGAGCTGCTCCAAGAGCAGCGCGACGGTCGTGATCACCGCGAAGATCACCGCACCGGAGGTGAGCAGCACGGCCCGGGTGCGGCCCGGCCGGAAGGTGACGGGAAGAGCGGGCAGGTCGGACATCTCTGTGTGCCTCTTCTTGTGCTCTCAGAGACGGCAGGCGTGGATGGCCGTGGTCAGGATGGCCCGGGCACCGATCGCGTACAGGTCGTCCATGATCCGCTGGGCGTCCTTGGCGGGCACCATGGCGCGGACGGCGACCCAGCCCTCGTTGTGCAGCGGTGAGACGGTCGGCCCTTCCAGGCCGGGGGTGATGGCGACCGCCTCTTCCAGGTGCTCGGCGCGGCAGTCGTAGTCCATCATCACGTACGTCCGCGCCACCAGGACGCCCTGCAGCCGGCGCAGGAACTGCTGGACCTTGGGCTCCTCGCCGTTCTCGCCGGTGCGGCGGATGACGACGGCCTCGGACTTCATGATCGGCTCGCCGATGACCTCCAGGCCGGCGTTGCGCAGGCTGGTGCCGGTCTCGACGACGTCCGCGATGACCTCGGCCACGCCCAGCTCGATGGCGGTCTCGACGGCGCCGTCGAGGTGCACCACGGAGGCGTCGACCCCGTTGTCGGCGAGGTGCTTGGCGACGATGCCCTCGTAGGAGGTGGCGACCGTCATGCCGCTGAGGTCCTCCACGCCGTTCGCCGTGCCCGGCTTGGTGGCGTAGCGGAAGGTGGAGCGGGCGAAGCCGAGCGGGAGGATCTCCTCGGCGTTGGCACCGGAGTCGATCAGCAGGTCGCGGCCGGTGATGCCGATGTCGAGGCGGCCGGAGGAGACGTAGATCGCGATGTCGCGCGGGCGCAGGTAGAAGAACTCGACCTCGTTGGACGGGTCGACGATCCGCAGTTCCTTGGACTCCCGGCGCTGCTGGTAGCCGGCCTCATGCAGCATCTCCGCCGCAGGGCCTGACAGGGAACCCTTGTTGGGGACGGCGATGCGCAGCATGAGGTCGGCTTCCTTTGTTCGTGCGTACGGGGATGTGTGCGGGGTCTCTTGCGGCTGTGACGGCTCAGAGGTGGGCGTAGACGTCGTCCAGGGAGATGCCGCGGGCGACCATCATCACCTGGACGTGGTACAGCAGCTGCGAGATCTCCTCGGCGGCCGCTTCCTTGCCCTCGTACTCGGCGGCCATCCACACCTCGGCGGCCTCCTCGACGACCTTCTTGCCGATGGCATGGACGCCCTTGCCGACCAGTTCTGCGGTGCGGGAAGTGGCGGGGTCGCCGTGGGCGGCCTTGTGCTGGAGCTCGGTGAAGAGCTCCTCGAACGTCTTATTGGACATGGTGACGCTCAGCCTATGCCAAACCCCGTATACGTCAGTGCCACGGTTCAGATACTGAGCGGAGCGTCGCCGCGGTCGCCACCGCCGCGGTCACCGCCTCGTGCCCCTTGTCCTCGTTGGAGCCCTCGATGCCGGCCCGGTCCAGGGCCTGCTCCTCGGTGTCGCAGGTCAGGACGCCGAAGCCGACGGGGACGCCGGTCTCGACGGAGACCTGGGTGAGGCCCTGGGTCACGCCCTGGCACACGTACTCGAAGTGCGGGGTGCCGCCGCGGATGACGACACCGAGGGCGACGATCGCGTCGTAGCCGCGGCCGGCGAGGACCTTGGCGACCACCGGGAGCTCCCAGCTGCCGGGGACCCTGAGCAGGGTCGGCTCGTCGATGCCGAGGTCGTGCAGGGCGCGCAGGGCGCCGTCCACCAGGCCGTCCATCACCTTTTCGTGCCACTGCGCCGCGATGACGGCGACCCGCAGGTCACCCACATTGCGTACGGACAGTTCCGGTGCGCCCTTGCCGCTCACGTTCTCTTGTCTCCTCGGTGTGCTCTGGTCTTACTGGTTGCTGCAGGTGGACACGGGGGCCGTGTCCAGCCAGGGCAGGTCGTGTCCCATCCGGTCCCGCTTGGTGCGCAGGTAGCGGAGGTTGTGCTCACCCGCCTGTACGGGCATCGGCTCGCGGCCGGTGACCTTGAGGCCGTGGCGGACGAGCGCGTCGGTCTTGTCGGGGTTGTTGGTCATCAGGCGCACGCTGCGGACCCCGAGGTCCTCCAGGATCTGTGCTCCCGCCCCGTAGTCCCGGGCGTCGGCGGGCAGGCCGAGTTCCAGGTTGGCGTCGAGGGTGTCGCGGCCGCGCTCCTGGAGCTCGTACGCCCGCAGCTTGGACAGCAGGCCGATGCCGCGCCCCTCGTGGCCGCGCAGATAGACCACCACTCCCCTGCCCTCGGCCTGGATGCGCTCCAGGGAGGCGTCCAGCTGGGGGCCGCAGTCGCAGCGCAGGGAGGAGAAGATGTCGCCGGTCAGGCATTCGGAGTGGACGCGGACCAGGACGTCCTCGCCGTCGCCGATCTCGCCGTGGACGAGGGCGACGTGCTCGACGCCGTCGACGGTGGAGCGGTAGCCGTAGGCCGTGAACTCGCCGTGAGCCGTGGGCAGTTGGGTCTCGGCCTCACGGCGGACGGTGGGCTCGGAGCTGCGGCGGTAGGCGATCAGGTCCTCGATGGAGATGATCGTCAGGCCGTGCTTGCGGGCGAAGGGGATCAGCTCGGGCAGGCGCAGCATGCGGCCGTCCTCGCCGGCGATCTCGACGATCGCGCCGGCCGGGCGCAGCCCCGCGAGGCGGGCGAGGTCCACGGCGGCCTCGGTGTGGCCGTTGCGCACGAGCACACCGCCGGACCTGGCGCGCAGCGGGAAGATGTGGCCCGGGCGGACGAAGTCGTCGGCGTGGGTCTCTCCGCTGGCCAGCAGCTGGAGGGTGGTGGCGCGGTCGGAGGCGGAGATGCCGGTGGTCACGCCGTGCGCGGCGGAGGCGTCCACGGAGACCGTGAACGCGGTCTTCATCGACTCGGTGTTGTCCTCGACCATCTGCGGGAGCCTCAGCCGTTCCAGCTCCTCGGCCTCCATGGGCGCGCAGATCAGGCCGCGGCACTCGCTCATCATGAAGGCGACGAGCTCGGGGGTGGCCTTCTCGGCGGCGATGACGAGATCGCCCTCGTTCTCGCGGTCCTCGTCGTCGACGACCACGACCGGACGGCCGGCCGCGATGTCGGCGATGGCCTGCTCCACCGGGTCGAGCGACCAGTCCTCGATGCCGTCGGTGCTGTAGAGAATCGGTGCCGTGGTCATGCGGGCGCTCCTTCCAGGACGGGCTGCGACGCCTGACGGGAGCGCAGCCACCAGTCGCGCATGCCCCACAGGACGAGTGCGCCGTAGATGACGTAGACGAAGCCGGAGAAGGCGTAGCCGTTGGCGAAGTTGAGGGGGACGCCGACCAGGTCGACGAGGAGCCAGGCGATCCAGAACTCGGTCATGCCGCGGGCCTGGGCGTACATGGCGACGATGGTGCCGACGAAGATGTAGGCGTCCGGCCAGGGGTCCCAGGACAGGGACGGGTAGGCCTTGAAGAGCAGGGCGACGGCGACCGTGCCGACGGCCGCGGCGGCGATCATCGCGCCGCGCTCACGCCAGGTGGCGAAGCGCGGGGCTATGTGGCCGTCCGCCGCCTGCCCCTTGTTGCGGTTCCACTGCCACCAGCCGTACACCGCCACGACCATGACGACGACCTGCTTGCCGGCGCTGCCGGCGAGGTGGCCGTAGAAGGCGATGAACAGGACGAGGCCGGAGAGGAACTGGACCGGCCAGGTCAGCAGGGAGCGGCGCCAGCCGAGGGCCAGGGTGATCAGGCCGAGTATGTTCCCGATCATGTCCGACCAGATGATGTGCTGGCCGAGGAGGGTGAACGCCTGCGAGTTCAGCCAGTTCACCGGTCCGCCCCCTGACCGGCCCCGAGCAGGCGCTCGACGTACTTGGCGACGACGTCGACCTCGAGGTTGACCGGGTCGCCGGGCTGCTTGATGCCGAGCGTGGTCAGGGCGAGGGTGGTGGGGATGAGGCTGACCGTGAAGTAGTCCGGGCCGGCCTCGACCACGGTGAGGCTGATGCCGTCGACCGTGATGGAGCCCTTCTCCACGACGTAGCGGGTCAGCTCCGCGGGGAGGGAGATCTTGATGATCTCCCAGTGCTCGGAGGGCTTGCGCTCCAGCACCTGGCCCGTGCCGTCGACATGGCCCTGGACGATGTGGCCGCCGAGGCGGGCGCCCACGGCCATGGGGCGTTCCAGGTTGACGCGGGAGCCGACAGCGAGGGCGCCGAGGCTGGAGCGGTCGAGGGTCTCCGCCATGACGTCGGCGGTGAACTCGTCGCCCTCGTGCTCGACGACGGTGAGACAGACACCGTTCACGGCGATGGAGTCGCCGTGCTTCGCGCCCTCGGTGACGACGGGGCCGCGCAGCCGGAAGCGGGAGGCGTCGCCGAGGTTCTCGACGGCCGTGATCTCGCCCAGCTCTTCGACGATTCCGGTGAACACTTCCCGGGTCCTCCTGCCTCTTCGGGCACGGACTCCGGGGCCTGTCGATGACGACAGAATGAACGAGCGAGGACACCGGGGGCGACGCCGGACGGGACCCGCCCCGAGGACGAGTCCAGATACGGCGGCGCGCATACGTGGATGCCCGCCCGCCGCGCACTGCCTCCCATCCGGACTTTAACCGTCGGTCCAGGAATTTCACCTGGTCAACCGGCCGCTGGAAGCGGTCGGGTCGCGGACTGTAACCGCCGGTTCGGACTTTCACCGACCCCGGAGTGCGCTGCTTCTGGTACAGGGTCAGTGTGCCACGCCTGATCGAGGTCCATACGGGTGCACGGTGTGGGTTGGCTCACAGGCGCTGTCGATGGACTTCTCAACCCGGCCGAGTTGGTGGACCCTTTGGTCTAGTCCTTTCCGGATCTTCGGAGACCGGCCCGGCGGTGGTGACGACGGCCCTTGCCCACCGCCGGGCCTCACCACTCCCCCGTGCACGGCCTCTGGCAGGCTGGTCCGCATGAGCAGCGCGACCGCCGACGAGTTCGAGACGCACCGCCCGCGGCTGTTCGGCCTCGCCTACCGCATGCTGGGCTCGGCCGAGGAGGCGGAGGACGCGGTGCAGGACGCCTATCTGCGTTTCAGCGGGGCCGACCGCACGGGCATCGAGTACCCGGCGGCCTGGCTGGCCAAGGTCGTCACCAACCTCTGCCTGACCCGTCTGACCTCGGCCCGCGCCCGGCGCGAGCACTACGTCGGAACCTGGCTGCCGGAGCCCGTGATCACCTCGGACGGCACGCTCGGGCCGCTGGAGTCCGCCGAGCAGCGCGATGCCGTGTCGATGGCGATGCTGATCCTGCTGGAGCGGCTCACTCCGACCGAGCGCGCGGTGTACGTACTGCGGGAGGCGTTCGGGTACGGCCACCGCGAGATCGCCGGCGTACTGGACCTGAGCGAGGCCAACTGCCGGCAGCTGTACCGGAGGGCGGTACAGCGGGTGGGCGAGGACCGGTCCCGTTTCGAGGCGGTGCCCGAGCGGCAGGAGGAGCTCGTCGTGTCGTTCCTCACGGCGGCCCGGGACGGTGATCTGGCCGGGCTGGAGAAGCTGCTGACCGCGGACGTGGTCTGGTCCAGCGACGGCGGCGGCAAGGTCAGTGCGGCACGGCGGCCGGTCGAGGGGCTGGACAAGGTGGCGCGGCTCTCGGTGGGCGGCGCCGAGCGGTTCGCGGCCGGACTGGACTTCACGGCGGCCGAGGTCAACGGCGAGACGGGGCTGGCCGCGTGGGCGGGCGACACGCTGGTCGGCATGGTGGCGTTCGAGGTGCGGGACGGTCTGATCGCCCATATCCGGGTCGTGGTGAACCCGGACAAGCTGGGCTTCGTCCGGCGGCAGCTCACGCGGGCGGCCTAGCGGTGTCACATTCCATGCGGCTGCTCGGTCCCAGCTGACGTCAGGGCGCTCCACCCGGGAGCGCCCGGCGTCCGAAGGGGCTGAACAGCATGACGACGATCCTGGTGACCGGCGGCACCGGAACCCTCGGCCGGCTCGTCACCGAGCGGCTGCGCGCGGACGGGCACGAGGTGCGGGTGCTCAGCCGTCACAGCCGGCCGTACGCCGTCGATCTGCGCGAGGGCGGTGCCGCGCTGGACGCGGCGGTCGCGGGCGTGGACACGATCGTGCACTGTGCGACGACGCAGACCGGCGGTGACGACAAGGCGGCCGGGAACCTCGTCGCGGCGGCGCGGCGGGCCGGGGTGGAGCACCTGCTCTACATCTCGATCGTCGGCGTCGACCGGGTGCCGTATCCGTACTACCGGACCAAGTTCGCCGTCGAGAAGCTGATCGAGGAATCGGGGCTCGGCTGGACCGTGCTGCGCACGACCCAGTTCCACGACCTGCTCGTGATGGTGTTCAAGGCGCTGGCCAAGCTGCCGGTCATGCTGCTGCCGGCGGGTGTGAGCGACCAGCCGGTCGAGGTGGCCGAGGTGGCGGCGCGGCTGGCCGAACTGGCCGCCGGTGCCCCCGCCGGACGGGTCGAGGACATGGGCGGGCCGGAGATCCGGACGTTCGAGTCGCTGGCGCGGGCGTATCTGAAGGCCACCGGGCGGCGGCGGGCGGTGGTGAACGTGCCGCTCCGGGGCAGGGCGTACCGGGCGTTCCGCAACGGTGGACACCTCGCGCCCGAACACGCCGTCGGCAAGGGCACGTTCGAGGAGTACCTCGCCGGGGCACGCGGCTGAGCAGCCGCGACGGGCTCCGCGGGCCTCCGGATCCGCACACCGCCCGCTCAGCGCCCGCTACCGCCCGGGTGGCGCGAACAACTCGTCCTGGGCACGGTCGCGGGCGGTGAGCAGGGCTCCGCGGAGTACGGCACTGCCGCCGAGGGAGCTGGCCCGGACCTCGGTGGGGAGCGGGGACATACGGCGTACCCGTTCGGCCACGCGGGCGGCGAGTTCGTCGCCGCCGGCCTGGCCGACCTCACCGCCGAGGACCAGGCAGCCGGGGTCGAGGATCGCCACCACGGAGGCGACGCCTACGGTCAGCCGATCGGCGAGGGCGTCGAGGAAACGGTCGGCGGACCGGGCATCGGGGACGCGCAGACCGTCACGCGTCGGCGCGGTGTCACCAGTCTCCCCGGCGCGCTCGACGCCTCCGGTCGACGCGAACCCGGCCGTCCCTGCCTCCCCGCCGCGTGCCGGCACCGCAGCGGTCCCCTCCGGTGCAGCCCCACCCGCCCGGGGTTCACCGCCAAGCAACTCCGTCGGCGCATCCCCAGCCGCTACCGACCCGCCACTTTCCGCCTCATCACCACGCACCCCCGCCCCCGCGCTGCCTCGCGATTGCCCAGGCCCAGACGCGCCCACCCCGGCGGCTGCCTCTCCACACGCCGCCCGCTCATCCTCAGCCTCCACCGACCTGCCAATCTCCACCTCACCACCACGCACCCCCACCCCGGCACTCCCGCGTGATCGCCCAGGCAGCGCTGCCACCCCGCCGTCCCCCGAGACCAGCGCGACCGCCCCCCGCACCACCCCCGCGGCAACCGGCTCATGTCCCGGGTCCTCCGCCGTCAGGCCGTGTTCGCGGGCCAGGTCCGCGATGGCTGCCGAACCCGCCAGGGAGTGGAAGCCCCCCTCGCAGTCCGTCGCCGAAGGGAAGGTGGGCGTGCCCGGTACGGGCAGGAAGCCGATCTCCCCGGTGCCGCCGGAGGCGCCGCGGCGCAGGGTGCCGTCCAGGACCACGGCCGCGCCGGTGCCGTGGCCCAGCCACAGCAGGACGAAGGTGTCGCGGTCCCGGGCCGCGCCGTCGCGCTGTTCGGCGAGGGCGGCGAGGTTGGTCTCGTTCTCGACGCTGACGCGGGCCTCGGGGAGGCGCTCCTGGAGCGCGGCGACCAGGCGGCGGTGCCACTCGGGCAGGCCCGAGGAGTCGCGGAGTTCGCCGGTGGACGGGTCGATCAGGCCGGGGGCGCCGATCCCGACGGTGTGGAGGCGGTCGGCGCCGGCCTCCTTCGCCACGCGTTCGACCAGCGCGACCGCCTGCTCCACCGCCGGGCCCGTCCCCGTGTCGCCGCCGATCGGCAGCGACGCCTCGGCGAGCACCCGGCCGAGCAGGTCGGAGACGACCACGGACACGCCCTCGGTACGGACGTCCAGGGCGGCGAGATGCGCGCGGTCCGCGACGATCCCGTACAGCTTCGCGTTCGGTCCGCGTCGCTGCTCCCCCGCCTCCCCGACCACGGTGATCAGGCCGGACGCGGTGAGGCGCTCCACCAGATCGGCGACCGTCGGCCGGGACAGGCCGGTCAGCTGCTTCAACTGGCCTGCCGTCAACGGGCCCTCCTGCTGCAGCAGACGCAGGGCGAGCCGGTCGTTGATGGCCCGGGCGGTGCTGGGGGATGCGGGCATGCCGGGATCCTTCCAGATCGGCGGGACGCGACCGGGGCGAGCCTGCGCCCCGGCGGCCGTAAATCCCCTATCTATCAGGCAGGGTTCCTGATAGTTTACGACGCCGATGAGAACCGTGCGGGAGAGGGGTGGGGCCGAGAATGGGCGACGTGGTCTACGACCTGCGCGAGGTGAGGCGGAGCCGGCACGCCGTGGCCGCCGTGTTCGCCGTGCACGGGGCCGTCACCGGCTCGTTCGCGACGCGCGTGCCATGGGTCCAGGACCATGCCTCGCTGAGTGCGGGACAGCTCGGCTTCGCCCTCGCCTTCACGGCCTTCGGCGCGTCCTGCTCCATGCCGCTGGCCGGGCGGATCAGTCACCGCTTCGGCAGCCGTACGGCGCTGCGCGGCCTGATCGCGCTGTGGACGCTGGCGCTCGTCCTGCCGTCGCTCGCGCCGAACATGCTCACGCTGTGTCTGGCGATGTTCACCTACGGGGCGAGCGCGGGTATGGCCGACGTTGCGATGAACGCGCTCGGTGTCGAGGTGGAGCGGCTGCTCGACAGGTCGATCATGTCGAGCTTGCACGGCATGTGGAGCGCGGGGGCCCTGATCGGCTCGGCGGCGGGCACACTCGCCGCGCACCTCGGGTCGGACGCACGTGTGCACTTCGCGCTGGCCGCGGCCACCCTCACCCTGCTCGGCGTGCTGGCCTGCCGCTGGGTGCTCGATGTGCAGGCCGCCGAGGACGAGGAGCCGCCGCCGCGGTTCGCGCTGCCGCCGAAGTCCGCGCTGCTGATCGGCACCGTCGGCTTCTGCGCGGTGTTCGCCGAGGGCGCCAGTCTCGACTGGTCGGCGGTCTATCTGCGCGACCAGCTCGACACGTCGGCGGGCCTGGCGGCCGCGTGCACGACCGGTTTCATGCTGACCATGGCGGTGGCCCGGCTCGTGGGCGACGTGGTGGTCGACCGCTTCGGCGCGGTCCGCACCGTGCGGGCGGGCGGCGCACTGGCGGTCCTGGGCGGGCTGCTCATCGTCGTCGCGGGCCATCCGGCCGTGGCGATGGGAGGTTTCGCGCTGCTCGGCCTCGGCATCGCGGTCGTCGTGCCGCTGTGCTTCGCGGCAGCCGGTCGCAGCGGCCCGAACCCGAGTCAGGCCATCGCGGGCGTCGCGACCATCACGTACACCTCGGGCCTGATCGCACCCGGCCTGATCGGCGGGGTCGCGCAGGCGACGAGCCTGGTGGTGTCGTTCGTGCTGGTGACGGCCCTGGCCTGCGGTCTTGCGGCCTTCGCGGGCGTTCTGCGCACCGGCGACCGCAGCCGCCCGGAGGTCAGCCGTCCGAGCGCAGCAGTTCCCGGCCCGCGGCCCTGAACCGCTCGCTCCATGGTGCGGGGCGCATCGTCTCCGGGTCCAGCCGGACCAGCACCCGGATGCCGTGCGCGTAGGTCACCGAGCCGTCAGTGGAGCAGAACCGGAAGCCGTAGGTCAGTCCGGTGGTGCCGAGCCGTTCCAGCCAGAGGTGGACGGCGTAGGTGCCGGGCCGGGTGACCGGGGCCTCGTAGCTGATCCGGAGTTCCTTGACCGCGTTGCAGGCGTCCCCCGCAGCGGCCCAGTCGCCCTCGAAGCTGAAGCCGTACTCCTGGAACAGCTCGGCCCAGGCCCGTTCGACCATCAGCGGGTAGCGGGCGTTGTGAAGCAGGCCGAGGGCGTCCAGGTCGTCGAAGTGGACGGTGACGGGGATCAGCCGGCCGTGGGACAGGGCGGGGGCGATCGTGGCTTCGGCGGTCACGGGTGGGGCTCCTGAGCAGGGGACGAAGCGGTGGGGACGCCCCATCCTAAGCGGACGCTCAGGAGCCCCGGCCGGGAGGGCCGCCGGAAAGGCCCTGGTCAGCCCGCTATCGAATCCAGCTGCTCGGCCGCGGGGCGGAGCGCCCAGAGGTCGCCGCCAGGTGGTGTCTCCAGCTTGGGGACGGCCTGCCGCGCCGCCTTGTCGCCCGCGTCCGCCGCCGCGTGCACGACGTCGCTCGCCGCGTAGCGGTGGAACTCCAGCTCCGGGTGGGGCCATGCGGTGGAGCCGGTCGCTGTGGGCAGGAGGTAGTCGACGGCCTTGAACAGGCCCTGCCCGCCCGGGCCTTGATAGGCCCACAGGTCCACACCGACGTGCCGGCCGATCGCCGCGAGCCGGGTGTGGGCGACCAGGTCGAAGGTCGAGTAGTGCCAGCTGCGCGTCCGGGCGAGCTCCTGCGGCTGGCTGCCGTCGGCGGCGATCTGCGGGTCGATGCGTTTGGTGCGCGCGTCGGAGACGGTTCGCCGGGCCAGCGCCCGGTCGCCGGTCGCGTAGGCGAGGGCGGCGAGCTGCATGTCGTAGAAGGTGCCGTGGTTGTTGGCCGCCGCACCCTCCTCCTTGCCGAACGTGCTGTTCTTCAGCCAGTCGAGGAAGTCGGCGTTCCACTGCGCCATCCCCGTCCGGTCTGCCCTCGTCCAGCCCGGGGCGCCCGTGCCGAGGATCGCGAGGGCGTCGACGACGCTGGTGTACGACTGCGAGAAGTCGATGATGCCGATGGCCCGGCCGTCGTACCTGCAGGGGATGAACTGGGCGTGGTCGAGGTCGGGGTTCATGCGTGTGGCCGGGGCGAGGAACCAGGTGCGCAGGACCTGGGCGGCCTTTTCGGCGTAGGCGCGCTTGCCGGTGTAGTACCAGGCCAGGGACAGGTCGTAGGTCGAGTCGAAGACCTTCTCGACGTCCTGGCGGTCGGTGCCGGAGTCGACCTCGGGGTTGCGCTGTCCGTCCCGCTGGACATACGGGCAGCCCCACGGGTTGTCGGCCGTCGGTTCCTGGGTGGGCCACCAGTAGGGGGCCTGGCTCAGATAGTCGTGGACATCGCCGCCGGGTGCCGGTCTGGGCTTGTCGACGACCGTCCAGGGGCCCTGGATCAGCCAGTTGTCGGCGCGGGCGGTCAACTCCTTCAGCCCGAGCCTGAGTTGTGGATCTCCTTGGTCCAGACGGAGCTTGGTCCGTTGCAGCCGGGCGCCGTCGAGCACGGCCGTGTCGGGGGCCCTGGGTGCCGCGTGCGCGGAGGGGACGAGGACGGATGCGAGGGTCACCGCCGCGGCCAACAGGACGGCGGCACGGGATCTTCCACTCATCGAGCACTCCGATCCATCGAACGAAGGGTCAGGAATGTGAACGCAGTTCATGAGCAGGACCGTGCGAGCGTAGAGGCGCCAGGTGGCCGTGACAATGGTCCGGACCGTCTTCATGCACAGGGAAAGAGAAACCCCACCGTGGCTCTCGGCGTGCGAGGGCATGTCCTCCTACGACGAGGCCAAGTCGTAGGCGTACGACGGGCTGAACGCGCCCGGGGCTCCCTTGCAGCCGTCCGACTCGCCCGGCAGCTTCACCCACAGATAGGCGTCGATGCGCGCCTCGCCGGTGCTGAGCGTGGGCGCCCGGCCGAGCCTGCGCCCCGCCGGGTCGCACCACTGGCCATCGGCGGGGGCGCCGTTGCCGTTGCGGCTGGTGTCGATGACGGCGCCCAGACCCGCGGCGCCGCCGAGGGCGGCGAGGACCTGGAGGTCGTAGGCGATCTCGTCGGGCGTCGTCTGGAAGTTGGAGACGTTGCTGAAGATCCCGTCGGAGGAGGCGGCCGAGGCGGCGCCCGCCTCCTTCAGCAGCGCCGCCTGCTGCGCGGCCGGGTTCCAGCCGGAGTGCCCGGCGTCGTAGTAGACCCGCGCCTTCGGGTCGGCGCCCTTCAGGACGCGGCCCGCGCGGGCCAGCGAGGCGAAGCGGTCGGCGCGGGCCCGGTCGGAGAGGCAGCCGGACTGGGCTATGGAGTCGGGCTCCAGGACGACGACGACCTCGCCGGAGCCGAGCCCCGCCGCGAAGCTGTCGATCCAGGCGTCGTACGCGGCGAGGTCGGGCGCCCCGCCCCTGGAGGCGCCCCCGCAGTCGCGGCCGGGTATCGCGTACGGCACGACGACGGGCACCCGGCCGTGCGCCGCGGCGTCCGAGGTGACCGCGCGGACCCGGGAGGCGATGGTCGCCGGCGAGTAGTCGGCGAACCACACGGCGGCCGGCTGGTCGGCTATCCGGGACTCGATGACCGGGGTGCGTGGGTCGTGCGGGTGGGCGCGGACCCAGTCGAGCACGTGCGAGTCGGGCTGCCGGTAGAGGAGGGCGGACACCGCGGCGGGCTGCCGCTTGGGCTCCGTCCTGGTGGGCGACGGGCGGGCCTTCGTGGCGGAACTCGACTTCGGAGACGCGGACTTGGTGGCCGTGGCCGACGCGGAGGGCACCACGGGCAGCTGCTCGAGCGGCGGCGAACTGGCCACCTCGGGCTTCGCCTGCTCGGCGCCGCGTCCGCCATCGAGCGCCGACATCATGCCGGTCACGGAGCCGACGGCGACCACGACCCAGGCCGCCACGGCCATGGCGCCGCGCCGCTTGGCCCGCCTGCGCTCGGCCCTGCGTGCGGCAAGCCGCTGCGCGCGTAAGCCTGACACCGTGCTGCTCCCCCCACTCCGTTCCCCCGTTCTGGGGAAGCGCCGGGCCCGCCGACACCCCCGTCAGCCTAGGACTGGGACCCTTCCCCCATGGCGCAATTGGAACAGTTCACCACTTCTGTAGACGCAGTCGTCTCCCGCATGCGCGCCCTCGACGCGACCCTGCCCGAACGGGACGGTGTCGCGGTCTTCAACCGCGTCTACCTCGCCGTCACCGAGGCCGTCGACCGGAGCATCGACGCCCACCGGTTCGCGGACGCGCGGGCGGCGACGACGCTGGACGTACGGTTCGCCGAGCGCTATCTCGCCGCCGTCGACGCGGTCACCGCCGAGCGGCACCCGCCGGCCTGCTGGCGGCCCCTGTTCCAGCTGCGCCGCCATCCCGGAGTACGACCGCTGCAGTTCGCGCTTGCGGGCATCAATGCGCACATCGGGCACGACCTGGCGCTCGCCGTCGTGGACAGCTGCCGTACGTTGGACTGCGAACCGGCCGAGCTGGAGGACGAGTTCGACCGCGTGGGCGACCTCCTCGTCTCGCTGGAGGAGCGCATCCGCGAAGAGCTGATGCCGGGCCCCGACCTCCTCCAGATCGCCGACCCGCTCACCCATCTGCTCGGTGCCTGGAGCCTGGAGCGCGCCCGGGACGCCACCTGGACCGCGGCACGGGCGCTGTGGGCGCTGCGCGGACTGCCCGAGGTGGCCGGCGAGTTCACCGAGCGCCTCGACGCGGCGGTGGGCTTCGCGGGACGCATGCTGCTCACGCCGCTCCCGAGTTAGGTTGAGTGTTGAACCGACGCAAAGGAGCGGACGCATGGCCATTCGGCTGGGACTGAGCCTTCCACAGGCGCGGCAGTACGACATCGGACGCGATGTGCCCGACGTGGCACGCACCGCCGAACAGATCGGCTATCAGAGCCTGTGGGTCTATGAGCGTGCCCTCTTCCCCGAACCCGCGACCCAGGGTCTGTACGGCGTCGAGGGCCTGCCCTGGCCCGACCTGTACCGGGGCGTGCCGGACCCCCTGGTGACGCTGACCCTGGCGGCCGCGGCGACGGAGCGGGCCCGGCTCGGCACAAGCGTCCTGGTGGCCCCGCTGCACAACCCCTTCCAGCTGGCCAAGTCGCTCGCCACGCTGGACGCGGCGAGCGGCGGCCGGGTGCTGGCGGGCCTCGGCACGGGCTGGTCGCTCGACGAGTACGCGGCCGCGGGCGTGGCGCCCTTCGAGGAGCGGGGCCGGGTCCTGGACGAGATCATCGACGTCTGCCGGGCGGTGTGGGGCCCGGACCCGGTGACGTACGAGGGCCGGATCACCAAGATCGCCTCGGCCGTGGTCGGCCCCAAGCCCGCCCGTCCCGTCCCGATCCTGCTGCCCACCAACAGCAGGAAGGCGATGACCCGGCTCGTCGACCGCGCCGACGGCTGGATGCCGATCGCCATGGGTGCCGAGCAACTGGCCGCGCAGTGGCGTCAGTTGCAGGACCTGGCGGCCGAGCGCGGCCGCACCGAGCCGATCGAGACAGTGGTACGGGTGAACGCCCGGTACACGCCCAAGACGTACGACGGGGCCGACCGCTCCCCGTTCCAGGGCAGCGTCGCCCAGCTCGTCGAGGATCTCGCCGCCCATGCCGAAAGCGGCCTCGACGAGTTCTTCTTCGAGCTCCAGGGCGGCGCGCGGGACGCCCAGGAGCTGAAGGACGTGGCCGCCGAGCTCCACGAGTCCGTGCGCGCCGCCGGTCTCTAGTCCTCCGGCAGCTCGACCGGCGCGATCTCGTCGTACACGTCGCCCGGCCCCGGGTTGGTCGCGTCGGTCCTGCCGCCGAAGTGGTGCATGACGCCCCAGACCGCGTTCAGCGCGGTCTGGATCGCGCCCTCGGCCCAGCCGGCCGTCCAGGAGATGTCGTCGCCCGCGAGGAAGATGCCCCGCTTGTCCTCGGGCAGCCGGTCCTGCATGAAGTGCGTGAACAGTCGCCGCTGGTAGCGGTAGTGGCCGGGCAGGTTGGCCTTGAACGCGCCCATGAAGTAGGGCTCGTTCTCCCAGGAGACGGTCACCGGGCTGCCGATGATGTGCTTCCTGATGTCGACCTTCGGGTAGATCTCGCCGAGCGACTTCAGCATGACCTCCATCCGCTCGTTCGCGGACAGCGGCAGCCACTTCAGGCTGTCGTCGCACCAGGTGTAGGAGAGGCAGATGACGGCGGGCTTGTCCGGGCCGTCGTCCAGCAGGTAGGTGCCGCGGGTCATGCGGTCGGTGAGCGTCATCGACATGACGTCCCGGCCGGTCTCCTCGTCCTTGTCGAGCCAGAAGGGCCGGTCGACCGGGACGAAGAGCTTCGAGCTCTCCATGTAGTGGGTGCGCTCGATCGCCGTCCAGTGGTCGATCGGGAAGAGCGAGTCGTCGCAGGCGATCTTCGACAGCAGCATCCAGGACTGGGCGGTGAAGATCGCCGCCTGGTAGGTGCGGATGTCGCCGTTCGCGTCGGTCACGGTGATCCGGTTGCCCGCCGTGCGGTGCAGCCGGGTCACGGCCGGGCGGGGCTCGCCGTCCATGTGCAGGGCCTTCAGGGACGTCCCGTACGGCCAGTGGACGATCTTCTCGGGCTCACGCTCCCAGAGCCGCAGCGGGAGCTGCTGGCTGCCGCCGACGATGCCGCGGTGGTGGTCGTCGGCCTCGGTGTAGACGACCCGCAGGATCTCCAGGATGGAGTTGGGGAAGTCGGTGTCCCAGCCGCCCGTCCCGAAGCCGACCTGGCCGAAGATCTCGCGGTGGCGGAAGGACTTGAAGGCCTCGGAGTCGCAGAGGAAGCCGTAGAAGGTCTGGTTGTCCAGCTTCTCGACCAGCTTCCCCCAGATCTCGCGGATGCGCGGCACGTCACGCTCGCGCAGGGCGCGGTTCATGTCGGAGAAGTCGGCGCCCTCTTCGAGGCACCTGTTCCAGGCCTCGGCGACATCGCGGTAGACCTGCGGCAGGTCCTCGACCGTCTCGGCGTAGTGCGACTCACCCTTGAGGTCGACGACGGTCGAAGGGGTGGCCTCCGCAAGGGGGTTGGGGAAGGGCCGGGTCTCGAGTCCCACCAGGTCGATGTAGTGCTGCAGGGCCGTCGAGGACGGCGGGAAGCGCATCGCGCCCATCTCGGCGGTGAGGGACGGGTCGCAGCCCTCGAACCCCACGGTCCGCAGGCGCCCGCCGATCCGGTCGGCCTCGTACACGACCGGCTTGAGGCCCATCTTCATCAGCTCGTAGGCGGCCACGATGCCGGACAGTCCGCCGCCGATCACCGCGACCTCGGCGCCGTGCTCGGTCGCCGGTATCTGGCCGAGGCCCGCGGGGTGGGCGAGGAAGTCGTCGTACGCGTACGGGAAGTCCGGGCCGAACATGGTGATCGGCGGCAACTGCTGCTCGTCTGCGTGCTCGACGGCGTTGGGCACGGTGGACGTCATGGGGTACGGACTCCTTGCACGGAAAGTACGAGTACGGGGTGAGGGGTTCAGACGAGGGACCCGTAGAGGCCGGGCCGGCGGTCGTTCAGATACGGGTTCGCCTCGCGGGAGGCGGCGAGGAAGGCGGGGTCGGCGTCCGCGAAGACCAGCTCCTCGCCGCGCCCGGCGCGGGCGCGGGCGACGCCGTCGGGACCGGCCAGCGCGGAGAGCCCGACGAAGTCGAACTCGCCTTCCTGACCGACCCGGTTGACGTACGCGAGGTACAGCTGGTTCTCCCAGGCCCGGACCGGGATCATCGACTCGGCGACGAACTGGAACGGGTGCATCTGGGCCGTCGGCACCACGAGCAGGTCGGTGCCGGCCAGGGCGTGGGCGCGGACGTTCTCCGGGAACTCGACGTCGTAGCAGATCATGAGGCCGACGGTGAGCCCGCCGAGCTCGGCCTGGACGACCGGCTGCTCGCCCGGCGTGAAGTGGTCGCGCTCGAAGCAGCCGAAGAGGTGGGTCTTGCGGTAGTTCGCGAGGCGGATCCCCTCGGCGGAGATCATCTGCGCCGAGTTGAAGACGGTCTCGCCGTCCCGCTCCGGGTACCCGTACGCGATCGCGAGCCCGTGCCGCCCGGCGATGTCGGCGATCGCGTCCGCGGACTCACCGTCGGCGGGCTCGGCGAGCCGGCCGATGTCGTCGCCGATCGCGTACCCGGTCAGGAACATCTCCGGCGCGGCCAGCAGCAGGGCACCCGCGGCAGCGGCCCGCCCGGCAGCCGCGTCGAGAACCTTGAGGTTCTCACCGACGGACCCGGGACGACCGGAACTCTGGAGCAGGGCGGTACGCATGCGTGTTCCTCAACGTTACGGAGGGTTCGGGGACCATTTAGACGGTACGGTCGCGGGGCTGGGCCCAGCAAGAAGAACCCATTGCGCGCCGGTAAGCAGTTCGTTGCGTACACCACCGTCCAGACGGCGATTCGTTGCGCCCCGTCAGTCGCCGGCCCCGGAGCGCCCCTGCAGCCGCCGGGTCCTGCAGCTTCCCCAGGGGCGCGGGGAACTGCGCGACAAGCCACGACGCACCCGCAGACAGCCAACGATCCCGCCCCCCGCTAAAGCCCACGCAACCGCTCAATGATCTCCCGCAGCAATGCGGGATCACCCGCGGGCCCGCCCGCATGCACGCGCCGCGGCGCATCGACCCGCACCAGCCCGGCCTCGGCCAGATCACCCAACAGCACCCGCACCACCGTCAGCGGCAGATCCGCGTCCGCGGCAAGCTCGACGACGGGCCGGGGCCCGTGGCGCACGAGCGCGAGCAGGGCGGCACCGACATGGTCGACACCCGGCCGCAGCTCGCCGTGCACGGCGGTGACCTGCGACATCAGATCGATGGGGTGTCGTTCGGATGGCCGGGTCCGCCCCCGCGTGACGGTGTACGGCCGAACCATCGCCCCCGTCTCGTCCTCGTACCAGTGCTCGTCGCTCACGGCACGGACGCCCGCGCCGCCACATCCTCTTCCGCCAGCACCGCCTCCGGCAGGGTCACCACCGCCGTCGTCCCGCCGTACGGCGACGGGCCGAACGCCACCTCGATACCGTGCCGCGCGGCGAGGCGCCCCACGACATACAGCCCGAGCCGGTCGTGCCGGGTCGGATCGAAGCCGCCTGGATTCCTGATCGTCCGCTCCGCCTCCGCCAGCTGCCCGGCGTCGAACCCCAGCCCCCGGTCGTCGATCTGCAGGACGAAGCCGCCGTCGGCCCGGGCGGTGCGCATGGTCACGCGGGTGTCCGGCGGCGAGAACACCGTGGCGTTCTCGACGAGCTCGGCGATCAGATGGACGACATCGGCGACGGCGTCCGCCGCGACGCCCACCGCCGGCATCGGCGGCACCTCGACCCGGGCGTACGCCTCGATCTCACCGACCGCGGAGGCGACGACGTCGGCGACGGGCACCGGGCGCCGCCATCGGCGGCCGGGCGCGGAGCCGGAGAGGACGATCAGGTTCTCGGCGTGGCGCCGCATCCGGGTGGTGAGGTGGTCGATGCGGAAGAGCTGTTCCAGCACGTCCGGGTCGTCCGTGCGCCGCTCCAGGGTGTCGACCAGCTTCAGCTGCCGGTGCACGAGCGACTGGTTGCGGCGGGCGATGTTGAGCAGCACCGCGGAGAGCCCACGGCGCAGGTTCGCCTGCTGCACGGCCGCCTCGACGGCGGCGAGACGCGCGGCGTTGAAGGACCGCCCCACGTCGCCGATCTCGTCGGCGCCCGCCTCCCCGTCCGCGAGCGGCGGCGCCTCGCTGATCGCGTCCACGTCCTCGCCTGCACTCAACCTGGCCATGACGTCGGGCAGTTGGCTGGTGGCCAGCAGATCGGCGGCATCCCGCAGCGTCTCGAGGCGCCGCGAGATCCGCCGCGCGCCCCGCACCGCGAACCACAGCGACAGCCCTACGGCGGCCAGCCCGACGACGCCGACCGCGGCGGCCCTCGTCAGCTCCCGGTAGGCGAACTGCCGCCCGCGCCCGGCGGAGTTCACGGCGGAACGGGTGCACAGCCGCATGTACTGCTTGACCGCCCGGTCGGTGGTGGAGCGCCAGGAGTCGGCGCCGACGGCGTCACCCGCGCCCGCCGCTCCGGCCCGCAGCAGCGCGTCCTCGCTCGCCACCAGCTGTCGGTGCAGCTGTCCGCGCTGGAACGCCTCGAACAGCGCCCGCGAGTCGCCCGGCAGGTCCGGCACATACGTCCGCTCGAAGACCCGGCGGTCCTCGACGGTCGCCGTGAGCGTGTCGTACTGCCCGTCGGTCAGGGTCCCGGCGGCCCGCGCTCCGGCGACCAGGGCGTCCTCCCGCGAGACGAACTCCCGCACCCGGACCAGCTCGACGACGACCTGCGCCTCCCGCGCGAGCTGCCCGGCCTGCAGGGCGGTGAGCGTCGACTCGACGTCGAAGCCGGGTTCCACCAGCGCGCTGTACGCGCTCACCGCCCGGTCCCAGGAGATGTCCCGGGACAGCACCCGCTCCCGCAGCCCCTCCAGCCGGCCGGCGGTCGTGACCATGGCGTCCAGCGCCTGCCGCTGCCGGTCGGAGAGCTCGTCGCGGTCCCCGGACCGGATCGCGTCGCGCATGGCGTCCACGGATCGGTCAGTACGGCGCTGCTGTTCCAGGAGGCCGGCGACGGGTGGCGTACGGCTGTCCGTGCCCAGGTACGCGGCGGACAGCCGCCGTTCGATCTGGATCTGCCCGATCGCCGTGTCGACGGGGGTGCCGAACTCCTCGTAGACCCCCTGCACCCGGGCGAGCGCGCGCAGCTCGCCGGTGACGGAGACCATGGCGAAGCTCCACAGCACCAGCAGCGCCAGCACGGGAGCGAACGCGAGCGCGAGGATCCGGGCCCGTACCGTGCTGGGACGGCCGATGAGCCGGCGCATGCTCCCTCCCCCGGAGTTACTCGCCAGTGCTACCCGTCGGTAACGACCCCGCACAACCTACGGGAAGCTCCGCCGGGACCGCAATGGCCACTTGAGCACCAGCAGCATCGCCGTCACCAGATAAGGCACGGCGAACAGGGCGAACGCGGTGCTGTGCGCGGCTCTCGTCTCGATCGCCGCGTAGCCGCCGTACGCCGCGACCGTGGCCAGGTCGCTGCCCAGGCCCGCGACCGAGGTCAGGGTGGCCCTGCGGGAGTCGTCGATGCGCTGCTGGAGGCGGACGTCGGCCAGTACGGTCGCCAGCTGGAAGCCGCCGAAGGCGAGGGCCAGCAGGACCAGAGCGCCTGGGGTGCGGGCAACGGCGCCCACGGCCATGGCGAGGGCGGCCACCGCGAGGGCCGCCGCCAGTCCCGCCGTGCCCATGCGTTCCCAGGGCCCGGCCAGCAGGCCACCGGCGGTCGCTCCCGCCCAGATCAGCAGCAGCAGATACGGGACCGCCGTCTCCGCCACGCCGGTGTCCCGCACCAGCAGCGGCGTGTACTCGTCGAGCGCCTCCCACCCGGCCCCCACCGCCGGGACGAGCAGGAGCGCTCCGCGCAGCGACCGGTCGCGGCGGACCGCGGCGAGCCCCTCCCGCAGGGTCGTGGCCCAGTCCTCCGCGTCGCCCTTCGGCACCGCCCGGTCCTCCGGGAAGCGGGTCGCCGTCGCGGCGCCCGCCAGACAGGCCAGCACGCTCGCCGCTCCCACGGCGGGGTAGCCGCCCCAGGCGAACACGGGTCCGGCGAGCGCCATGGCCGCCATGATCGCGACATGTCCGGCGGCCCGTGCCCGGCCCATGATCCTGGCGTACTGATCGGCTTCACCGCGCCGTTCCAGTTCCTCGTACACCAGGGCCTCCAGCGCGCCGGAGCCGAGTGCTCCGCGCGCGCCCCACAGCACGAAACCCAGGGCGAAGGCCCAGTACGACGGGGTGAGCACCCACAGGGTGAAGCCGGCCGCCGTGAGCAGCGGGCCGAGCCAGAGCAGCAGCCGCCGGGAGACGGCGTCGGCCCAGGCGCCGGAGGGCAACTCCAGAACGACGCCCGTGAGCGACCAGAGGGCGAAGAGGGAGGAGATCTGCCAGACGGACAGACCGGTGTCGCTGAACAGCAGCGCGTACACCGGGTAGAGCAGGACGAAGTCGTCGAGGAACGCGTAGCCGTACAGCGTGGCCGTGAGCCGGCGGACGCCGGCGGTGACGGGCACGCGCGCAGGTGAGAGTGTCATGAGGCCTTCCCGCAGGGACGGATCGGATGCCGGAGGTACGGCGTCCGAGGCGGTCCTCGGGAGGCACGGCTGGTGGATCAATGTCGCCAGGTCATGGCACCGATGGTAGGCGCGTGTGGCGATCCCGTCCGGTGATTACGTCGGTGACCCCGACGAGAAGCGGCGCAGCAGCGGCGACAGCACCAGCACGGACTTGGTGCGCTCGACGAACGGCTCCCCGGCGATGCGCTCCAGGACCCGCTCGAAGTGGCGCATGTCGGAGGCGAAGACCTGCACGATCGCGTCCGCGTCCCCGGTGACCGTGGAGGCGGCCACGACCTCCTGGTAGCGCTCCAGACCTCGCCGGATGACCTCCGGCGAGGTGTTGTGCCGGCAGTAGATCTCGACGAACCCCTCGGTCTCCCAGCCGAGCGCCCCCGGGTCCACCCGTACGGTGAAGCCGGTGATGGCGCCGGTGGCGCGCAGCCGGTCCACGCGCCGCTTCACGGCGGGCGCGGACAGGCCGACGAGCTGCCCGATGTCCGCGTAGGAGCGGCGGGCGTCCTCGGCGAGGGCGTGCACGATGCGTTCGTCGAGATCGTTCAGCACTGCTGGTGGTTCACTTCTCTGGAGTCGCGAGTACTTCTGGAGTCGCGAGTTCTTCTCGCGTGGCAAGGCGGGAGCGGCGATAGCCGTACCCGAAGTAGAACACGAGCCCGACCGCCATCCAGACCCCGAAGACCACCCAGGTGACGGCGGACAGGCTGCCCATCATCCAGACGCAGAAGGCGAAGCCCACGGCGGGCAGGACCGGGGAGAGCGGCACCCGGAAGGTGCGGGACATGTCGGGCCGGGTCCGGCGCAGCACCACGACGGCGACGTTGACCAGGGCGAAGGCGAAGAGCGTGCCGATGCTGGTGGCGTCGGCGAGCTGGCCGAGCGGGATGGCGGCGGCGAGGACCCCGCAGAACAGGGAGACGATGACCGTGCCCGCGCGGGGCGCGCCGGTCTTCGGGTGGACCTTGCCGAACACCTTGGGGACCAGCCCGTCCCGGGACATCGCGAAGAGGATGCGGGTCTGGCCGTAGAGCACGGTCAGCACGACGCTCGCGATGGCGATGACGGCGCAGGCGGCGAGCAGGGTGCCCCAGAAGGACTGGCCGGTGACCTCGCGCATGATCGCGGCGAGTGCGGCCTCCGAGTCGTTGAACCGGCGCCAGGGCCTGGCGCCGACGGCGACGGCGGCGACGAGCACGTAGAGCGCGGTGACGATCACGAGCGACAGCATGATGGCCCGCGGCAGGTCGCGCTGGGCGTTCTTGGCCTCTTCACCCGCGGTGGAGGCGGCGTCGAAGCCGATGTAGGAGAAGAAGAGCGTGGCACCGGCGGCGCTCACGCCCGCCATGCCGAGCGGCATGAAGTGCTCGTAGTTCCCGGACCTGAACCCCTGGACGCCGATGGCGCAGAACAGCACCAGCGCGGCGATCTTCACACAGACCATGATCGTGTTGGCGCGGGCGGACTCCCGCGCGCCGCCCAGCAGGAACGCCATGGCCAGCAGGACCACGATCAGCGCGGGCAGGTTGAAGATGCCGCCGTCGCCGGGCGGGGCGGACAGCGCGTCCGGGATGGTGACCCCTATGGTCCCGTCGAGCAGTTCGTTGAGGTACTCGCCCCAGCCGACGGCCACGGCAGCGACCGAGACGCCGTACTCCAGGACCAGACACCAGCCGCAGATCCAGGCGATCAGCTCACCCATCGTTGCGTATGCATACGAGTACGAGGACCCGGCGACCGGGATGCTGCCCGCCAGCTCGGCGTACGAGAGAGCCGAGAAGAGCGCGGTCAGACCGGCGATCACGAAGGACAGGGTGACGGCGGGACCGGCCTTGGGCACGGCCTGGCCGAGGACCACGAAGATACCGGTGCCGAGGGTGGCACCAATACTGATCATGGTGAGCTGCCAGAGCCCGAGGGAGCGGCGCAGGGCCCCTCCCTCTCCCTGGCCGCCCTCTGCGACCAGGCGTTCCACGGGCTTGCGACGCATGAGGCGCGCGCCGACGCCCAGGGACGGTGGAGCGTTCGTGGAGCGGTCCTGCGGGGGTGCGCCTTGATCGAGCACGCGCTGACTCCTTCGTCACTGCGGTCAGGGCGGCGGGGACCGGCGGCATCCCCGCGCGAGCAGGGACCCACCGAGCGGGGTCCCTGCCACGCCACGTACAGGGCATGACCCTACGGGGCATGCCTTCGCAGGCGAAATGCAGCAACCTTGCGCGTTGGTGCAAGTTCGTTGCGTTCATCGGGAGTGCGTGCCCATTCGTTGCGCATGAGCGGGCCGCTACAGCTTCTTGGTCAGGAAGAGGCAGGGTTCGGCATACTCGTGGATCACGCCGTCGCGACCCTCGTACGACCAGCGGGCGATGTAGCCGAGCAGAGGCCGGTAGCCGAGGCGCGTGTAGAGGGCGGCCGCGCGCCGGTTGTCCTCTGCCACGCCCACCCCGACGACCAACAGACCTCGCTCCCGGGCGAGTTCCTCCGCCGCGCCGATCAGGGCGGAGCCGATCCCGCGCGAGCGGAGTTCCTCGGGCCAGACACCCAGCGCGCCGATCTCCGGACAGCCGGTACTCGCGGCCAGCACCTCGGGGTCGTCGTTTCCGGTCCAGCGCATCTCCGCGTGCCCGACGGGCCGCCCGTCCAGCCAGGCGACGAGGTATGTGGTCTCCCCCGCCTCCTGCCGTGTGAAGCGGCGGGCGTGGAACGAGGTGGCGCCGGGCGAAGGGATGTACTGGTCGAGCAGCGCCACATCGGCGGCCCGGCAGACGGTGATCTCCATGCACCCGACGGTAGAGCCCGGACATGCCGACGGCCCCCGATTTTCAAGGGGGGCCGTCGGCATGGGACTTGGTCAGCTCCAGCTGGCGTGCAGCGGCTTGCCCTCCGCGTAGCCGGCCGCGCTCTGGATGCCGACGACGGCCTTCTCGGCGAACTCCTCCAGGGAGTTCGCACCGGCGTAGGTGCAGGAGGAGCGGACGCCCGCGATGATCGAGTCGACCAGGTCCTCCACGCCGGGACGGGCCGGGTCGAGGAACATCCGCGAGGTGGAGATGCCCTCCTCGAACAGGGCCTTGCGGGCACGGTCGTACGCCGACTCCTCCGAGGTGCGGTTGCGGACCGCACGCGCGGAGGCCATGCCGAACGACTCCTTGTAGAGGCGGCCGTTCGCGTCCTGCTGCAGGTCGCCCGGGGACTCGTAGGTGCCCGCGAACCACGAGCCGATCATCACGTTCGACGCGCCGGCCGCCAGGGCCATGGCCACGTCACGCGGGTGCCGGACACCGCCGTCGGCCCACACGTGCTTGCCGTACTTCCTCGCCTCGGCCGCGCACTCCAGGACCGCGGAGAACTGCGGGCGGCCGACGCCGGTCATCATGCGGGTGGTGCACATCGCGCCGGGGCCGACGCCGACCTTGACGATGTCCGCGCCCGCCTCGATCAGGTCGCGCACGCCCTCGGCGGCGACGATGTTGCCGGCGACGATCGGGACCTGCGGGTCGAGGGCGCGCACGACCTTGATGGCGCTGATCATCGACTCCTGGTGGCCGTGCGCCGTGTCGATGACGAGCGTGTCCACGCCCGCGTCCAGCAGCTGCTTGGCCTTGCCCGCGACATCGCCGTTGATGCCGACGGCGGCGGCGATGCGCAGCCTGCCCTGCGCGTCGGTGGCGGGCGTGTACAGCGTGGCGCGCAGGGCGCCCTTGCGGGTGAGGATGCCGGCGAGCCTGCCGTCCTTGTCGACGGCGGGCGCGTAGCGGCGGTTGGCGTGGTCGAGCCGGTTGAACGCCTCACGCGGGTCGATGTCCGCGTCCAGGAGCAGCAGATCCCGGGACATGACGACCTCGAGCTGCGTGAAGCGGTCCACGCCGGTCAGGTCCTGGTCGGTGACGACGCCGACCGGCCGGCCTTCCTCGTCCACGACCACTCCGGCGTTGTGCGCACGTTTGGGCAGCAGCGCCAGCGCGTCGGCGACGGTCTGGTGCGGGGCCAGCACGATCGGGGTGTCCAGGACGAGGTGGCGGCTCTTCACCCAGGAGACGACCTCGGTGACGACCTCGATCGGAATGTCCTGGGGGATGACGACGAGGCCACCGCGCCGGGCCACCGTCTCGGCCATGCGGCGGCCGGCGATGGCGGTCATGTTGGCGACGACCAGCGGGATCGTGGTGCCCGTGCCGTCCGGGGAGCTGAGGTCCACACCCTGCCGCGAGCCGACCGCACTGCGGCTCGGGACCATGAAGACGTCGTCGTACGTCAGGTCGTACGCGGGCTGGATGTCGTTGAGGAAACGCACGTGCTGCACATCCCAGTCGATCAGAGGTGGCCCCCGGACAGGTCAGCCAGGGGGAAGAGCACGTACTTCATTGTCCCATGTCAACCGGAACGCGAGACACGGACAGATCATCCAGGCAGGTCACAGGGCCCTTAGGAGGTTCCTCCAAGGGCGAGTGCCACGGTGAGCGCCGGCAACCGGTCCATGGCCGCGGAGAACACCTCGCGCGCGACCTCCCACTCCTGGGGGCGCACCTTCGCGTACGACTGCCAGTTCCGTACGACCACGAGCAGCCCGTCCCCCGCTTCCCCGGGCCAGACGGAGGTGTCGCTGAGGCTGTCCGCGAGCGCGTCCCAGTTGCGGCCGAACCAACCGGGCAGTTGGAGGGCGTCCACGCAGCGGTCCATCAGGCCCGCCTTGTCCGTGACCCCGTCGAGGTCCAGCGTGACCACGAGTTCCGCCATCTCAGCGCCGCTCCGAACGGGTCTTGGCCCTTTCCCTGACCACCTGTCAGATTCCGTCCGGATCGGCCCTGTTGAGGGCCGGCTTCGGCGTCGGGCCCGCCGTCATCAGGACGTCCGCTGCCGATGTGTCCGTCACCAGGCTGGTGACGAGCCCGGAGCGCAGCACCGCGTCGATGGCGGACGCCTTGCGCGCCCCGCCCGCGATCGCGACGACCTCGGGGATACGGCGGAGCTGGTCGGCCTTGACGGTGATGCACCGCTCGCCGAGGTCCCGGCCGACCCGGCGGCCCTGGCCGTCGAAGAGGTGCGCGGACATCTCGGCGGCGACACCGAGCGAGGCGTAGTGCGCGCGCTCCTCGTCGCTGAGCATGTCGTGCACCGTCGAGATGCCGGGCTCCCAGGAGCCGATGGAGACACAGGCGACCGTGACCTTGTCGAAGTACTCGAAGGCCCGGGCGATCCCGGTCTGGTTGCGCAGCGCGGCCGCGGTCGCCGCGTCCGGCAGCAGCATCGGCGCGTAGATCGGGTGGGCGTCGCCGCCGGAGACCTGGGCGGCGCGGCGCACGGCCTCCACGGAGCCGCGCTCGGCGGTCCCGGCGTCGTACACACCCGTCAGCTGCACCACCGTGCACGGCGGCAGCCGGTCCAGGGCCGCGGCCATGTGGATGGTGGAGCGGCCCCAGGCAAGGCCCAGCACATCGCCCTCGTTGACGAGCTCGCCGAGCAGGTCGGCGGCCACCTCACCGAGGTTCTCCGGGTCGGGCGTCTCCTCGGCCTCGGCCGGGGACTCCACCACGACGGCGTGCCTGAGGCCGTAGCGGGCGCGCAGCGCGTCCGAGCGCTCGGCGTCCAGCTCGGCCGGGACGCGGATCTCGATGCGTACGAGATCCCGTTCGAGAGCGGTCTCCAGGACCCGGGCCACCTTGAAGCGGCTGACGCCGAACTCCTCCGCGATCTGGATCTTGGACTTGCCCTCGAGGTAGAAGCGGCGGGCCATGGCCGCCGCCTGCACCAGCTCAGCGGGTCCCATCCGCACTGCTGACCGGCCCGCCGACATACCCGACACGGCGATCTCCTCACTGCTGTTCACACTCTGGATTCGCCGTTCATCCTTGCAGATTCGGCGCACTTGATCCGCCCTGATGGGCGCCGTTCACGTTGTCTTGGCTCAGTGGTCGCACGCCCAGCTCGCCTTGGCGGTCACCGTCTCCGCCTGGGTGCGCAGTGCACGTACCGCCTGCGCCGGGTCCTCCGCTCCGTACACCGCCGAACCCGCGACGAAGACGTCCGCGCCGGCCTCGGCGCAGCGCTCGATGGTGGAGGCGGAGACCCCGCCGTCCACCTGGAGCCACAGTTCGAGGCCGTGCTTGCTGATCAGCTCGCGGGTGCGGCGGATCTTGGGAAGCATGATGTCGAGGAACGCCTGCCCGCCGAACCCCGGCTCAACCGTCATGATCAGCAGCATGTCGAGCTCGGGGAGCAGGTCCTCGTACGGCTCGATGGGCGTGGCCGGCTTCAGGGCCATGGAGGCGCGGGCACCCTTGGCCCGGATCTCCCGGGCGAGCCGGACCGGCGCGGCGGCCGCCTCGACGTGGAAGGTGACGGAGGAGGCCCCCGCTTCGACGTACTGCGGGGCCCAGCGATCGGGGGCCTCGATCATCAGGTGGCAGTCCAGCGGGGTGTCCGTCGCACGTGCCAGGGACTCTACGACCGGCACGCCGAGCGTGAGGTTCGGGACGAAATGGTTGTCCATGACGTCGACGTGGAGCCAGTCGGCTCCTTCGACCGCCTTCGCCTCGTCCGCGAGGCGGGCGAAGTCGGCGGACAGGATGCTGGGGTTGATCTGCACGGCCATGACCCAAGCCTGCCATGTCCGGGCACGTTTGTTCGCGCCGGTCCGGACCTGAGACGTTCCTATGACGTCGAGGACGGCGCTCCGGGCAGCCCACGGGCCGACGGGGACCGTTCCGGGCCCTCGCCGTCTCCACCGCGGCCATCTCGCTGAAGTCAGCCGGTCCTGCGGATGAGCGCCAGATACATGGCGTCGGTTCCGTGCAGATGCGGCCACAGCTGTACGTCGGGGCCGTCACCCAGGTCCGGTACGCCCGGCAGCAGGGGCCGCGCGTCGATCAGCTCGGCCTCGGGATGCTGCTTGAGCAGGTCGTCGACGACGGCCCTGGTCTCGGCGAGGTGCGGCGAGCAGGTGGCGTAGCCGACGACACCGCCGACCCGTACGGCCTCCAACGCGGTGCGCAGCAGGGCGCGCTGCAGCGGCCCGAAGCCGTCCAGGTCCTCCGGACGGCGCCGCCAGCGCGCCTCGGGCCGCCGGCGCAGCGCGCCGAGCCCGGTGCAGGGCACGTCCATCAGGACGCGGTCGAAGGAGCCGGGCCGCCACGGCGGGCGGGTGCCGTCCGCGGCGATGACCTGGTGCGGCCCGGGGTTGCCGCGCAGGGCCTTCGCCACCAGGCCGGCCCGGTGCGGCTGCTTCTCGGAGGCGAGCAGGGTCGCTCCCCGCTCGGCGGCCAGGGCACCGAGCAGCGCCGCCTTGCCGCCGGGTCCGGCACACCCGTCGAGCCACTTCTCGTCCGGCCCGTCCAGCGGAGCGTGGGCCAACGCCAGCGCCACGAGCTGACTGCCCTCGTCCTGTACGCCCGCGCGGCCCTCCCGCACGGCCTCGATCGCGCCGGGCTCACCGCCCTCGGAGAGCCGCACGGCATACGGCGACCAGCGCCCCGGAACGGCGGCCTCCTCCCGGAGCAGCTCCTCGGTCGTGGCCCGCCCGGGGCGCGCTACCAGGGTCACCTCGGGCCGCCCGTTGTCCGCCTCCAGCAGCCGCTCGATGCCGGCCCGGCCGCCGCCGAGCGAGTCCCACAGCGCGGAGACGACCCAGCGCGGATGCGAGTGCACGACGGCCAGGTGATCCTCGGGGTCCTCGTCGTAGGGCGGTGCGACGCGCTCGATCCAGGTGTCCAGGTCGTCCTGCGCGACCTTCCGCAGCACGGCGTTGACGAACTTGGCCCGCCCGTCACCGAGCACGACCCGGGCCAGCTCGACGGAGGCGGAGACCGCGGCATGGGTCGGGATCCGCGTCCCGAGCAGCTGGTGCACACCGAGACTCAGCACATCCAGCACGGGCGGGTCGACCTCGCGCAACGGCCGGTCCACACAGGCGGAGATGACGGCGTCGTACGTGCCCTGCCGGCGCAGCGTCCCGTACACCAGCTCGGTCGCCAGCGCCGCGTCCCGCCCGTCGAAGTCGCCTTTCTCGCGTGCCTTGCGCAAGAGCGGCGGCAGCACGAGGTTGGCGTACGCGTCCCGCTCGTCCACGGCCCTCAGCGCCTCGAAGGCGAGGATGCGGACGGGGTCCTTCTTGGGCCGACGGTGGGGCTTGCCGGGCTTACGGGGCCCACGGGAGGTGTCGCTCACGAAAAAGGTGCTCCGGATGTCTGATGTGGATACGCACCAAGGGTACGTCCCGCCCGCTACCCGCCGAGCCTCTCCCCGTCCGCGATCCGCACCCCGCGTGCCCAGTCCGCCGCCCGCATCGGCTTCTTGCCCTGGGGCTGCACCCACAGCAGCTCGACGGCGTACGAACCGGTGCCGACGTGGACGCTGTTCTTGCCGACGGCCGGCTGCGCGGGTGCCAGGTCGGTCCGGTCCGGCGCGGGCGTGACCTGGATGAGCTTGAGCCGCTCACCACGGAAGGTGGTCCAGGCGCCGGGCGCGGGAGTGCAGCCGCGCACCACCCGGTCGACGCGCAGCGCCGGGGCGGCCCAGTCGACCCGGGCGTCCTCGACGGTGATCTTCGGGGCGAGGGTGATGCCCTCGTTCGGCTGCGGTACGGCCTTCAGCGTGCCGTCCTCGATGCCGTCCATGGTCGCGGCGAGCAGCCCGGCGCCGGCGAAGGCGAGCCGGGTGAGCAGGTCGCCGCTGGTGTCGGTGGGCCGGATCTCCTCGGTGACGGTGCCGTAGACGGGCCCGGAGTCGAGTCCCTCCTCGATGAGGAAGGTGGACGCGCCGGTGATCTCGTCGCCCGCCATGATGGCGTGCTGCACCGGCGCCGCGCCCCGCCAGGCGGGCAGCAGCGAGAAGTGCAGGTTGACCCAGCCGTGCGCGGGGACGTCGAGCGCGACGCGCGGCAGCAGCGCCCCGTAGGCGACGACGGGACAGCAGTCGGGCCCGATCTCCCGCAGCCGCTCGAGGAACTCCGGGTCCCGCGGCTTGAGCGGCCTCAGCACCTCGATGCCGGCCGCCTGCGCCCGCTGCGCCACGGGCGAGGCGACCAGCCTGCGCCCCCGCCCGGCCGGGGCGTCGGGCCGCGTGACGACGGCGGCCACCTCGTGCCGACCGGAGGCGATGAGAGCGTCCAGAGCGGGGACGGCGACCTCGGGGGTACCGGCGAAGACGAGCTTCATGGGTGGGCGGGGCCTCTCGGACGGGGGCTGTTGCGGCAACGCACAAGTCTATGACCACGCCCGGAGGAGCTCGACGCCCGCGCCCGAGGCGCACACCTGCCCCACGGGGGGCGTACGCATATGCCCCTACGCCCCCAGACCGTGACCCTCGAAGCAAAAACACGTTGGTCAAGAAAGAGTTGACCACAACGGGCCGCAATCGCGCGGCCCGGATCCTTTTCAACGCCGGTTCGAGAGGCTTGTTCATGGCCGACCACGCAACCCACGACGCCCAGGCTCGGGCCAGCCTGCACTTGCTGGTGCGGGACATCGAGCGGGTCCGCCGGCAGGTGGACGCACTGCGCACGCTCACCGCGCAGTTGGGGAATGTCTACCGCCCGCGCCGCTCCGGCCCCTCCACGGGCTTCGTCGTGTACGGACGCGCTCCCGCCCCGACGGTTCGTCTCGCACAGGAGCTGCGGGACAGTGTCGAGACCCTGGTCACGGCTGCGGTCGATTTCGACCGCTCCCTCGGCTTCTCGTGGGACGCGGTGGGTTCCGCGCTGGGCGTCACCAAGCAGGCGGTGCACCGCCGTTACGGTGCCCGTCGCGCCGCGGCCCAGGCGGCCGCCGAGACCGAGCGGACCACCGAACCGGCGGGCTCCCGGACGGTCAGTGTGAACACCGGCATCCCCACGGTGCCGACGGTCCCCGCCGCGCGCTCCATGCCGACCCAGCCGACCGCCGGCAGCCCGTCCCTCCGCGACGAGGCCAGGCCGTCAGCCTTCCCCGGCCCCCGCAACGGCTGAACCACCTCTCCCCCTGCCCTCCCGGCCGGACCCGGGGGGGCAGTCGCACGTGGGGACATGCCTCCGCGAAGCGCCCCCGCGCGGGCCGGGCGGCGGTCCCACCCGAGATCCCCAGCCTCGCCCAAGGTCCGACGGCCATCCGCGAGCCGAAGCACGCAGGCTCAGTCGCCGTCCGGCGCCCGCACCGACGTCACGCGCGTTCACCCGCCATCCGGCAGCGCACGGCACCCGGCCGCTCCACCCGACGTCCAACGGCCCTGGCGCCCCGGCGCCCGACCGCAGCCTCGCCCAAGGTCCGACGGCCATCCGCGACCCGAAGCACGCAGGCTCAGTCGCCGTCCGGCGCCCGCACCGACGTCACGCGCGTTCACCCGCCATCCGGCAGCGCACGGCACCCGGCCGCTCCACCCGACGTCCAACGGCCCTGGCGCCCCGGCGCCCGACCGCCTCACCCGATGTCAGGCGGATCGATCCGCACCCGGACCGGGGCCTCGCCGGCCCCCCGTGCCATCCGCGCAGCCTGCGCGGCCTTCAGTGCCGAGGCCAGTGCGGCTCCGCGCCCGGGTGGTACGCGAACGAGTGCCCGCTCCCAGTGCTCCCCGGGCGGAGCCGCCCCCACCCGCCGCGGCCGCCCCGCTGCCGTGACCGGCAGCGGCACGGGTCCCAGCACCTCGGCCTCCCGGGGCAGTTCGGCCGTGCGCAGGAACTCGGCGACCGCCTCCCCCTCCCCGGACACCGCCGCCATCCGCGAGACCGGGGGAAAACCCAGCTCGGCCCGCTCGGCGAGCTCCCGCACCGCATGTCCGACGGGATCCCACCGCACCAGCGCCTGTACGGGCCTCAGCGTCGGCTCGGCGACGACCACCACGGTGCCGCCGGCACCCTGCGGCCGGACGAGCGCGGCGGCCGCGAGCCAGCGCCGTAGCGCGTCCTCGCCGGCCCGCAGGTCGGGGCGGCCCAGCATCGCCCAGCCGTCCAGCAGCAGGGCCGCCGCATAGCCGCCCTCGGCGACGGGCTCGGCCCCCGGTGTGCTCACGACCAGCGCGGGCGCGCCCGGCACGGTGTCCAGCACATGCTCACGCCCGGAGGTCCGCACCGGAACGGCGGGAAACGCCCGCCCCAACTCCTCGGCGGTGCGCCGGGCCCCCACGACCTGCGCCCTCAGCCGGAACCCGCCGCACTCCGGACAGTGCCAACCGCTCTCGTCACGCCCGCACCACCCGCAGCGCAGCGCGGCCCCGGACTCCTGCCCCTCCAAGGGGCCGGAGCAGTGCCGACACCGTGCGGGTGCCCGGCAGTTGGCGCACGCCATCCGAGGGACGTAACCCCGCCGGGGCACCTGCACCAGCACCGGCCCCTGTCGCAGCCCCTCCCGCACCGCCTGCCAGGCGAGGGTCGGCAACCGGGCGGCCCGCGCCGCCTCGTCCCGCGCGAGGTCTCCGTCCCCCACGGTCCGCACCAGCGGCGCGGCCGCCCGCACCTGCTCCCGCCCGGCGACGAGCGGCCGGGCCCAGCCGCTCTCGACCAGCTGCGCCGCCTCCACGGTGCAGCTCCAACCGCCCAGCAGGAACGCGCACTTGTCCAGGGCGGCCCGCAGCAGCAGCACCTCCCTCGCATGCGGCTGGGGTGCGTGCTGCTCGCTGTGGCTGTCGTCCCCGTCGTCCCAGATGGCGACGAGGCCGAGATCCTGAACCGGGGCGAACATGGCGGCCCGGGTCCCGATGACCGCCCGGACGGCTCCCCGCCGCACCGCGAGCCACTCCCGATAGCGCTTCTCGGGACCGGCGTCGGCGGTGAGCACCGCATGCCGCCCCTCCCCCAGCAGCGCGGTCAGCGCCGCGTCGACCCGGGCGACCGCCCGACCGTCGGGCAGCACCACGAGCGCACCGCGCCCGGAGACCAGCGTCGCCGCCACGGCCCGTGCCAGCTCGTCGCTCCACTCGGGCCCCGGCAGCGCATTCCACACCGCACGGGGCGCGCCCCCCGAGGCGAGCGACTCCAGAAACGCGGCCCCCCGCTCGTACCGCGCCCAGGACGCCGCCTCCGGCATCGCCGGCGGCGGCAGCGGCTCGGGCGAGGGCCGCTGCTCGGCCCGCGCACTGCGCGGCGGCACGGCGAGCTGGAGCACGTCGGCCAGACTCCCCGCATACCGGTCGGCGACGGCCCTGGCCAGCCCCAGCAACTCCTCGCTCAACACCCGCTCGGGAGACACGACCTGGGCCAGCGCGGCAAGCGGTCCGGAGTAGTCCGATTCGGCAAGCCTCTCGATGAGGAACCCGTCGATCAGCCCGCCACCCTCGCGCCGCCCTTCCCGCACTCGATGCCGCCCGGCCCCGAACCGCACCCGCACCCGCACCCCGGGCTGGGCATCCGCATCGAGCTCCTCCGGCACGGCATAGTCGAAGTACCGGTCGAGGTGCAGCACTCCCTTGTCGACCAGCACCCGGGCGACAGGCAGCTCCTTGGCCAGCGCGGCCCCCCGCCAGGTCCGCGGCTTGGCCCTGGGCACCTCGGCCTTGCGCACGCTCTCCCTGATGAGCGCAAGCTGCTCGGGCGGCGCACCCTCCGCCCCGCCGTCTGTCCGCCCGTTCTCGCTGCTCACGCTTGCATTCTTACCAAACGCCACTGACAACGGACGCCGCCCGAGATCAGTCCGGCCCCGATTGGAGTTCACGCGGGTTCCGCGAGGACCGTGGCGCGAGCAAACTTGCAAGTGAGCAGGTCAGGGCCTGCTCCGTGCTTGTCACCCGCGCATGTCAGCTTCTCCGAGTTACTGGCGGATTTCGGGAGTTCGGCCAGTAACTTGCGAGGCTATGCGGGATTCAGGAAGTCGCCGCCGTCCAACTCCGAGATTCGGCCCGAATCTGAAGGCGCCACACCACAAGGACGCCCGTCTCGCCGGGGGCTTCCGGCCCCTCCGGCACCCGCACGCGCTCAACCTCAGCGAAGCCCAAGCGGCGGGCGACGGCGCCACTCGCGGAATTGGCCTCGTCGTGGTGGATTTCGATGCGATCGATGCCCGGCAGCTCCCGTCCCGCCTGCACGAGGGCAGCCGCGGCCATGGTGGCCAGCCCCTTCCCCGTCCACGCGTGATGGAGCCAATACCCGATCTCCAGACCGCCAGGTCCGATCCGGCGATGCAATCCGCAGCTGCCGATGACCACTCCACCCGAGGTGATCGCGTAGTTGTATGCCTCCCCCGAGGCCCATTGCTCCTCGGAGTGGCTCAGAAACCCTTCTCCCTGCTTCCGGTCGTGAGTGGCCGCAAAGGGCATCCACGGCAGCAGGTGATCACGTGACTCGGTGATCGCCCGATGCAGGGCCTCGATGTCATCGACACGCCACCGGCGCAGTTCGACCTGGTCAAAACGAAGCACATCAGCAGGCTGTCCCATGACCGGGATGCTGCCTCAGCCTCACTAGATCGACAACGCAATTACCAGCACCGAACCCACGGCCATGCCGCGTTGGATGCCTACCCCGCCAGCAGGTTCCGCCGCTTCAACCGTCAGATTCTGCGAACCCGCTGGTTTCGGATCACGACCGCCGTCAGGCGCCGTTGCCTCGGGCCACCCCACGTCGGCTCTCCCGAGATCGGTTCGGCAGCGGCATACGTTTCCAGAATCACCGCGCGCACGAAGCGCACTCCACCGAAGGAACCGCGGCCATCGCACCGGGAGATGATCAGCGTAGGGAGCAACCGGCACGGCGGGCGAGCGATTTACGGCCCGAACGAACGCACCGGGGCCCGGCTCCACGAGGGAACCGGGCCCGGTGAAGAACCGCGGAGCCTACAGCCCCGCCGCCTTGCGCAGCGCGTCCACGCGGTCCGTCTTCTCCCAGGTGAAGTCGGGCAGCTCACGACCGAAGTGGCCGTACGCCGCCGTCTGCGCGTAGATCGGGCGGAGCAGGTCGAGGTCACGGATGATCGCGGCCGGGCGGAGGTCGAAGACCTCGTCGATGGCCTTCTCGATCTTCTCGTGGTCGATCTTTGCGGTGCCGAAGGTCTCGACGAACAGGCCGACGGGCTCGGCCTTGCCGATGGCGTACGCCACCTGCACCTCGCAGCGGGAGGCGAGGCCCGCGGCGACCACGTTCTTCGCCACCCAGCGCATCGCGTACGCGGCAGAGCGGTCCACCTTGGACGGGTCCTTGCCGGAGAAGGCACCGCCGCCGTGGCGGGCCATGCCGCCGTACGTGTCAATGATGATCTTGCGGCCGGTGAGGCCGGCGTCGCCCATCGGGCCGCCGATCTCGAAGCGGCCGGTCGGGTTGACCAGCAGGCGGTAGTTGTCCGTGTCGAGCTTGATGCCGTCGTCCAGGAGCGCCTTCAGCTCGGCCTCGACCACGAACTCGCGGATGTCGGGGGCGAGGAGCGACTCCAGGTCGATGTCGCTCGCGTGCTGCGAGGAGACGACGACGGTGTCGAGGCGGACGGCCTTGTCGCCGTCGTACTCGATGGTGACCTGCGTCTTGCCGTCGGGGCGCAGGTAGGGGATGGTGCCGTTCTTGCGGACCTCGGACAGCCGGTTCGCCAGCCGGTGCGCCAGGAAGATCGGCAGCGGCATCAGGGTGGGCGTCTCGTCGGTCGCGTAACCGAACATCAGGCCCTGGTCGCCGGCGCCCTGGCGGTCCAGCTCGTCCTCGTCGCCCTCGACCCGGGACTCGTATGCCGTGTCGACACCCTGGGCGATGTCCGGGGACTGCGCGCCGATGGACACCGAGACGCCGCAGGAGGCGCCGTCGAAGCCCTTCTTCGAGGAGTCGTAGCCGATCTCGAGGATCTTGTTGCGGACGAGGGTCGCGATGTCCGCGTAGGTCTTGGTGGTGACTTCACCGGCGACGTGCACCAGACCGGTGGTGATCAGCGTCTCGACGGCGACCCGGGAGGTCGGGTCCTCGCGCAGAAGCGCGTCGAGAATGGTGTCGCTGATCTGGTCAGCGATCTTGTCGGGGTGACCCTCGGTCACGGACTCCGAGGTGAACAGGCGACGGGACACAACGCTCCCTGGGGTTGCAGCGGCTGCTGGCTGATCATTGGCGGACGGCCCGGAGGCTGCGCCCGTGGTCGTCCGAGAACAGTTTATCGGTCGTGCTCTGCCACCGGCCCCCCTATCTCGCCCCTCGGGAGTGCTGTGACCTGCGGCACGGGCATTCTGCCCAATTCCGAGCGCTCTTGGCCAGGGTTGCCACGCTCCTGTCACAGAGGTTGTAGAGGTTTGAGGGGCCCGAGAAGCGAATGAAACATTCAGCCGAGCCGCTCCACCACCAGGTCCCAGACAGTTTCGGCCAGATATTCCTTCGGCCCGCGCTGCACGGGGGTCTCGCTGCCGTCGGCCCCCAGCACCACGGCCTCGTTCTCCTCGGAGCCGAAGGTCTTGCGCTCGCCCACCTCGTTCACGACGAGGAGGTCGCAGCCCTTGCGCTCCAGCTTGGTGCGGCCGTTGGCCAGGACGTCGTCGGTCTCGGCGGCGAAGCCGACGATCACCTGTCCGGGGCGGGCGCGCTCCGCCGAGATCTCCGCGAGGATGTCCGGATTCCGCACCAGCACGATGGGGTCCGGGTCCTGCCCGTCCTTCTTCTTGATCTTCCCGGCCGCGTAGGTCTCCGGTCGGAAGTCGGCGACCGCTGCGGCCATGACGACGGCGTCCGCCTCCGGGGTCGCCTTCAGCACCGCCTCGCGCAGCTGCACGGCCGTGCCCACCTGGACGACGTCCACACCCGCCGGGTCCGGCAGACCGGTGTTCGCGGCGATGAGCGTGACGCGGGCGCCGCGCGCGGCGGCGGTGCGGGCGAGGGCGTAGCCCTGCTTGCCGGAGGAGCGGTTGCCGAGGAAGCGCACCGGGTCGAGGGGTTCGCGGGTGCCGCCGGCGCTGACGACGACGTGCCGGCCCCTGAGGTCGGGCTCGGTGACGCCTCTGGACAGCACGCGGCGGCAGATCGCGTAGATCTCCGTCGGGTCGGGCAGGCGGCCCTTGCCGGTGTCGACGCCGGTCAGACGACCGACGGCCGGTTCGATGACGACGGCGCCGCGGCGGCGCAGCGTGGCCACGTTCTCCTGGGTGGCCGGGTGTTCCCACATCTCGGTGTGCATGGCGGGTGCGAAGACGACCGGACAGCGGGCGGTCAGGAGCGTGTTCGTGAGCAGGTCGTCGGCCAGGCCGTGGGCGGCCTTGGCGAGGATGTCGGCGGTCGCCGGGGCGACGACGACGAGGTCGGCGTGCTGTCCGATGCGGACGTGCGGGACCTCGTGGACGTCGTCCCAGACCTCGGTGGAGACGGGGTTGCCGGAGAGGGCGGACCAGGTGGCGGCGCCGACGAAGTGCAGCGCGGAGGCGGTGGGCACCACGCGTACGTCATGGCCGGACTCGCTCAGTCTGCGCAGCAGCTCACAGGCTTTGTAGGCGGCGATGCCACCGCTGACCCCCAGCACGACCTTGGGCTTGTCCACCGTCTCTCCCCGGCTCGGCAACGTACACCCCCATCACACACCACAGGCCCGACAGTCGCGCTGTCGGGCCTGTGGAAAAGCCAACTGCAATACGAAAGTACTACTGCGCCGGGCCCTCGATGGCCTCGGACGTCAGCAGACCGGCGTTGATCTCGCGCAGGGCGATCGAGAGCGGCTTCTCGTGCACGTGGGTGTCGACGAGCGGACCGACGTACTCGAGGAGGCCCTCGCCGAGCTGCGAGTAGTACGCGTTGATCTGGCGGGCACGCTTGGCCGCGTAGATCACGAGGCTGTACTTCGAGTCGGTGGCCTCGAGGAGCTCGTCGATCGGCGGGTTGATGATGCCCTCGGGCGCGGAGATGGAAGAGGACACGCTCTACCTTCCGATGGATGGGAAAAGATCGGTCGTGATCACATCACTCGTGATCACAGGACATCCATCAAGGCTAGCAGCTCGCGAGCCACGTCCTCGACGGAGGTGTTGACCAAGGTCATGTCGAACTCCGGCTCGGCCGCCAGTTCGATCCTGGCCGCGTCGAGACGGCGCTCGATCACCTCTGGCGGCTCGGTCCCCCGGCCGGTGAGTCTGCGCACGAGTTCCTCCCAGGAGGGCGGAGCCAGGAACACCAGCCGGCCGTCCGGCATGGTCTCGCGGACCTGCCGGGCGCCCTGGAGGTCGATCTCCAGGAGGACCGGCACGCCGTCCTCCAGGTGCTCCAGCACGGCCGCACGCGGCGTGCCGTAGCGGTTGCCGGCGAACTCGGCCCACTCCAGCAGCTCACCGTTGGCGATCAGCTTGTCCATCTCCTCGTCGGTGACGAAGAAGTAGTGGACTCCGTGCTTCTCGCCGGGGCGGGGCTTGCGGGTCGTCGCCGACACCGAGAGCCAGACCTCGGGGTGTTCCTTGCGCATATGAGCGACGACCGTGCTCTTGCCGACCCCGGAGGGGCCGGAGAGCACGGTCAGCCGCGGACGTACGTCCGGGGGCTCGGGGGTCGTCCCCCGGAATGTTGCAGCCATGCAGCGATTATTCCAGCAATCCCGGAGTGCCCGGGACCCCCGGTCCGCAGCGGCCGGACTCAGGAGCCGGTGCTGCCGAACTCACGCTCCAGGGAAGCAATCTGGTTGGAACCGAGGCCGCGTACCCGGCGGCTCTCGGAGATGCCCAGACGCTCCATGATCTGCTTGGCGCGGACCTTGCCCACGCCCGGCAGGGACTCGAGCAGGGCGGAGACCTTCATCTTGCCGATGACGTCGTTCTCCTGGCCCTGCTTGATGACCTCGTGCAGGGAGGCGCCGGAGTGCTTGAGTCGATTCTTGACCTCGGCCCGCTCCCGGCGAGCCGCGGCGGCCTTTTCGAGCGCGGCTGCGCGCTGTTCAGGGGTAAGGGGCGGAAGAGCCACGCCTACGTCACCTCGGATGTCGAACTGTCGGATACGGACCGGTGAGGAACCTAGTCGCCCCACACCTGGGGAGCCACGAGCAACACGCTTGCCCATTGACTCTCGTCGGAGACTAGCGGGCGAGCGCGCCAGAGTCAGCGAGAACAGCGGAAAAGTCCTGGTCAGCCTCTGTCAGGCCGGACATTTAGGACATAATGCCCCGGATTTGAGGATGTATTCAGACTCAAGTGAGCCGGAAAGCGCCCGGCGAGCACTCATCGGAGGACTCGAGCGAGCGCCTCGAACACCCGCTACCACCGTCGCGAAAGCCTCATACGGCTCCCACGGCGGCCCTGATCTCCTCCGCGAAGCGCTCCGCGGCCGCGCGCAGCGCCCCGGCGTCGGGACCGTGCCGCAGCACCCCGCGGCTGACGTTCGGCACGACGTTGCGGACCGCGGTGCCGAAGACGGCGGGAAGGTCGGCCGCGGTCGCGCCCTGGGCGCCGATGCCGGGTGCCAGGAGCGGCCCGTTGATGTCCAGGTCGTATGACGACAGGTCGCCCAGGGTGGCGCCGACGACGGCCCCGAAGGACCCCAGGGGCTCCTCCCCCGCGTTCTCGGCGGCGAGGTGCGCCAGCATCGTCGCGCCGATGGTCCGTCCGTCGGCGCGCACCGCGTGCTGCACCTCGCCGCCCTCCGGGTTGGAGGTGAGCGCGAGCACGAACAGGCCGGTGCCGCTCTCGCGGGCGAGCCCGACGGCCGGGGAGAGCGAGCCGTAGCCGAGATAGGGCGAGACGGTGAGCGCGTCCGAGAAGAGCGGGGAGTCCTTGTGCAGGAAGGTCTCGGCGTACGCGGCCATGGTCGAGCCGATGTCACCGCGCTTGGCGTCCATCACCACCAGCGCCCCGGCCGCCCGCGCCTCCCCCACCGACTTCTCCAGGACCGCGATGCCGCGTGAGCCGAAGCGCTCGAAGAACGCGCTCTGCGGCTTGAGGACGGCGACCCGGTCGGCCATCGCCTCGACGACCGTGCGGCTGAACCGCTCCAGGCCGGCGACGTCGTCGTTCAGGCCCCACTCGGCCAGCAGGGACGCGTGCGGGTCGATGCCGACGCAGAGCGCCCCGCGCTCGTCCATGGCGCGGCGGAGCCGTGCGCCGAAGGGTTCGAGGACAGTCATCCGTTCTTCCTCACGTCGGCGCCGACCGCGTCGGCCAGGGTGGCGTACGGGCTGGTGGCCAGGCGGGCGGCGAGGCCCTTGTGGATGGCGCGGCCCCAGAAGGGCCCCTCGTAGACGAAGGCGCTGTAGCCCTGTACCAGGGTGGCGCCGGCCAGGATGCGCTGCCAGGCGTCCTCGGCGTTCGAGATGCCACCGACGCCCACGAGCGTGATGCGGTCGCCCACGCGCGCGTAGAGGCGGCGCAGCACCTCCAGGGAGCGCGACTTCAGGGGCGCGCCCGACAGTCCGCCGGTCTCCTTCACCAGGGCGGGTTCGGATGTCAGACCGAGACCCTCGCGCGCGATGGTGGTGTTCGTGGCGATTATCCCGTCCAGGCCGAGCTCGACGGCCAGGTCGGCCACGGCGTCGACGTCCTCGTCGGCGAGGTCCGGCGCGATCTTCACCAGCAGCGGGACGCGGCGGGAGGTCACCGTGCGGTCGGCGGCCTCGCGGACGGCACTCAGGAGCGGCCGCAGCGCCTCGGTGGCCTGCAGGTTGCGCAGACCGGGCGTGTTCGGGGAGGAGACGTTCACGACCAGGTAGTCGGCGTACGGTGCCAGCCGCTCGGTCGACTTCACGTAGTCGCCGACGGCCTCCGCCTCGGGGACGATCTTGGTCTTGCCGATGTTGACGCCCACGACGGTCCTGAAAACGGGCTCGCGGGACGCGAGACGGGCCGCGACGGCCAGCGAGCCCTCGTTGTTGAAGCCCATGCGGTTGATCAGCGCACGGTCCTTCACGAGCCGGAACAGGCGCTTCTTGGGGTTGCCGGGCTGGGCCTCCCCGGTGACCGTGCCGATCTCGACGTGGTCGAAGCCGAGCATCGACATGCCGTCGATGGCGACCGCGTTCTTGTCGAAGCCGGCGGCGAGCCCGAAGGGCCCGTGCATCCGCAGCCCGAAGGCCTCCGTGCGCAGCTCCTGGTAGCGGGGCGCGAGGGCGGCGGCGACGAAGGTGCGCAGCACGGGGATGCGGACGGCGATGCGGATCCAGCGGAAGGCCAGGTGGTGGGCCTGCTCCGGGTCCATCCGTTTGAAGACGAGGTTGAAGAAGATCTTGTACATGGTGGTCCTCACGAAGAGGGGGACACCGTTTCCGGTGTCCCCCTCAGGGCTGCTAGTCGCGGGCCGCGGTCAGGTGTTCCGCGTGTTCCTGGAGCGAACGGACGCCCACGTCACCGTGGTTGAGGGCGTCGATGCCCTGGACGGCTGCGGCGAGCGCCTGGACCGTCGTCAGGCACGGGACGGACCGCGCCACGGCCGCCGTACGGATCTCGTAGCCGTCGAGGCGGCCGCCGGTGCCGTACGGGGTGTTGACGATGAGGTCGACCTCGCCGTCGTGGATGTGCTGGACGATGGTCTTCTCGCCGTTCGGGCCGGTGCCCTCGGACTGCTTGCGCACGACGGTGGCGTGGATGCCGTTGCGCTTGAGGACCTCGGCGGTGCCGGAGGTGGCGAGCAGCTCGAAGCCGTGGGCGACGAGTTCGCGCGCCGGGAAGATCATCGAGCGCTTGTCGCGGTTGGCGACCGAGATGAACGCGCGGCCCTTGGTGGGCAGCGGACCGTAGGCGCCCGCCTGCGACTTGGCGTACGCCGTGCCGAAGACGGAGTCGATGCCCATCACCTCGCCGGTGGAGCGCATCTCCGGGCCGAGGACGGTGTCCACACCGCGGCCGTGGATGTCCCGGAAGCGGGACCACGGCATGACGGCCTCCTTGACGGAGATCGGCGCGTCGAGCGGGAGCTCACCGCCGTCGCTGTTCGCCGGCAGCAGGCCCTCGGCGCGCAGTTCGGCGATGGTCGCGCCCAGCGAGATCCGGGCGGCGGCCTTCGCGAGCGGCACCGCGGTCGCCTTCGAGGTGAAGGGGACGGTGCGGGACGCACGCGGGTTGGCCTCGAGGACGTAGAGGATGTCCCCGGCCATCGCGAACTGGATGTTGATCAGGCCGCGGACGCCGACGCCCTTGGCGATGGCCTCCGTGGAGGCGCGCAGCCGCTTGATGTCGAAGCCGCCGAGGGTGATCGGGGGCAGGGCGCACGCCGAGTCGCCGGAGTGGATGCCGGCCTCCTCGATGTGCTCCATGACACCGCCGAGGTAGAGCTCGTGGCCGTCGTAGAGCGCGTCGACGTCGATCTCGATGGCGTCGTCGAGGAAGCGGTCGACGAGGACGGGCCGGGAGGGGCTGATCTCGGTCGACTCGGCGATGTAGGTCGCGAGCCGGGTCTCGTCGTAGACGATCTCCATGCCGCGTCCGCCGAGGACGTACGAGGGCCGCACCAGGACCGGGTAGCCGATCTCGTCGGCGATGGCCTTGGCCTCGGCGAAGGTGGTGGCGGTGCCGTGCTTGGGAGCCGGGAGGCCGGCTTCCGCGAGCACGCGGCCGAAGGCGCCGCGGTCCTCGGCGGCGTGGATCGCCTCCGGCGAGGTGCCCACGATCGGCACGCCGTTGTCCTTCAGCGCCTGCGAGAGGCCCAGCGGGGTCTGGCCGCCGAGCTGGACGACCACGCCCGCCACCGGGCCGGCCTGCTGCTCGGCGTGGACGATCTCCAGCACGTCTTCCAGCGTCAGCGGCTCGAAGTACAGGCGGTCGGAGGTGTCGTAGTCCGTGGAGACGGTCTCCGGGTTGCAGTTGACCATCACCGTCTCGTAGCCCGCGTCGCTCAGCGCGAAGGAGGCGTGGACGCAGGAGTAGTCGAACTCGATGCCCTGGCCGATGCGGTTGGGGCCGGAGCCCAGGATGATGACCGCGGGCTTCTCGCGGGGCGCGACCTCGGTCTCCTCGTCGTAGGAGGAGTAGAAGTACGGCGTCTTCGCGGCGAACTCGGCGGCGCAGGTGTCGACCGTCTTGTAGACCGGGCGGATGCCCAGCGCGTGCCGGACCTCGCGCACGACGTCCTCGCGCAGACCGCGGATCTCAGCGACCTGCTGGTCGGAGAAGCCGTGTCGCTTGGCCTCGGCCAGCAGCTCGCGGGTCAGCTCGGGCGCCTCGGCGAGCTCGTCCGCGATCTCCTTGATGAGGAAGAGCTGGTCGACGAACCAGGGGTCGATCTTCGTGTACTCGAAGACCTCCTCCTGGGTGGCACCGGCGCGGATGGCCTGCATGACGGTGTTGATACGGCCGTCGGTCGGGCGGACGGCCTCTTCGAGCAGCCGCGCCTTGTCGCCGGGCTCGCCGACGAAGGTGAACTGGCTGCCCTTCTTCTCCAGTGAGCGGAGCGCCTTCTGGAAGGCCTCGGTGAAGTTGCGGCCGATGGCCATGGCCTCGCCCACCGACTTCATGGTCGTCGTCAGCGTGGAGTCGGCCTGCGGGAACTTCTCGAAGGCGAACCGCGGGGCCTTCACGACCACATAGTCGAGCGTCGGCTCGAAGGAGGCCGGCGTCTCCTGGGTGATGTCGTTCGGGATCTCGTCGAGGGTGTAGCCGACGGCCAGCTTGGCGGCGATCTTGGCGATCGGGAAGCCGGTCGCCTTGGAGGCGAGCGCCGAGGACCGCGACACGCGCGGGTTCATCTCGATGACGATGACCCGGCCGTCCTCGGGGTTCACCGCGAACTGGATGTTGCAGCCGCCGGTGTCGACGCCGACCTCGCGGATGACCGCGATGCCGATGTCGCGCAGGATCTGGTACTCGCGGTCGGTCAGCGTCATCGCGGGCGCGACGGTGATCGAGTCACCGGTGTGCACGCCCATGGGGTCGAAGTTCTCGATGGAGCAGACGACCACGACGTTGTCGTTCTTGTCGCGCATCAGCTCCAGCTCGTACTCCTTCCAGCCGAGGATGGATTCCTCCAGGAGCACCTCGGTGGTCGGCGAGAGCGTGAGGCCCTGGCCTGCGATGCGGCGCAGCTCCTCCTCGTCGTGCGCGAAACCGGAGCCGGCGCCGCCCATGGTGAAGGACGGGCGGACGACGACCGGGTAGCCGCCGAGCGTCTCGACACCCTTGAGGACGTCGTCCATGGAGTGGCAGATGACCGAGCGGGCGGACTCGCCGTGGCCGATCTTCTGGCGGACGGCCTCGACGACCTCCTTGAAGAGGTCGCGGTCCTCGCCCTTGTTGATGGCCTCGACATTGGCGCCGATCAGCTCGACGCCGTACTTGTCGAGGGTCCCCGCCTCGTGCAGCGAGATGGCCGTGTTGAGGGCCGTCTGGCCGCCCAGGGTGGGCAGGAGCGCGTCGGGGCGCTCCTTGGCGATGATCTTCTCGACGAAGTCCGGGGTGATCGGCTCGACGTAGGTGGCGTCGGCGATCTCCGGGTCGGTCATGATCGTCGCCGGGTTGGAGTTGACGAGGATGACCCGCAGGCCTTCGGCGCGCAGGATGCGGCACGCCTGGGTGCCGGAGTAGTCGAACTCGGCGGCCTGGCCGATGACGATCGGGCCGGAGCCGATGACCAGGACGGACTGGATATCGGTGCGCTTAGGCACGCTGGCCCTCCATCGAGACTGTGCTCATCAAAGACGTGAAGCGGTCGAACAGGTAGGCGGCGTCGTGCGGGCCCGCTGCCGCTTCGGGGTGGTACTGGACGCTGAAGGCCGGCTGGTCGAGGAGCTGCAGGCCCTCCACCACGTTGTCGTTGAGGCAGACGTGGGAGACCTCGGCGCGGCCGTAGGGGGTGTCGGAGACCTTGTCGAGCGGGGCGTCGACGGCGAAGCCGTGGTTGTGGGCGGTGACCTCGACCTTGCCGGTGGTGCGGTCCTGCACCGGCTGGTTGATGCCGCGGTGGCCGTACTTGAGCTTGTACGTGCCGAAACCGAGCGCGCGGCCCAGGATCTGGTTGCCGAAACAGATGCCGAACAGCGGGGTCCTGCGCTCCAGCACGCCCTGCATGACGGAGACGGCGTGGTCGGCGGTGGCCGGGTCACCGGGACCGTTGGAGAAGAACACACCGTCGGGGTTGACGGCGTACACGTCCTCGACGGTCGCCGTGGCGGGCAGCACGTGCACCTCGATGCCGCGCTCGGCCATGCGGTGCGGGGTCATGCCCTTGATGCCGAGGTCGATGGCGGCGACGGTGAACTTCTTCTCACCGATCGCCGGGACGACGTAGGCCTCCTTGGTGGCGACCTCCGCGGAGAGGTCGGCGCCCTTCATCTCGGGGGCCTGGCGGACCTCGGCGAGCATGGTGCCCTCGTCGGGCAGCGCGTTGCCGGAGAAGATGCCCACGCGCATGGCGCCGCGCTCGCGCAGATGACGCGTGAGCGCGCGCGTGTCGATGCCGGAGATCCCGACGACGCCCTGGTGGCGCAGCTCCTCGTCCAGCGAGCGGCGGGAGCGCCAGTTGGACGGCACGCGCGCGGGGTCGCGCACGACATATCCGGCGACCCAGATCTGCTTGCTCTCCGGGTCCTCGTCGTTGACGCCGGTGTTGCCGACGTGCGGGGCGGTCATCACGACGACCTGGCGGTGGTACGAGGGGTCGGTCAGGGTCTCCTGGTAGCCGGTCATGCCGGTCGAGAAGACCGCCTCGCCGAAGGTCACCCCCACGGCCCCGTAGGCGCGACCGCGGAAGATCCGGCCGTCCTCCAGGACGAGTACGGCGGGAACCTTGGCGGCTCCCCTGGTGGAGGTTGTCATCGTGCGCCTTCCGTCTTGTTGATCATGTGGTTCAGGGTCTCGACCCACTCGCTGTGCTCGGCCGCACGGTCGGAGCGGAACCCGGAGTCGATCAGCCGGTCGCCGTGCGCCCAGGTCACCACGAGCAGTCCGCCCTCGGTCAGCACCTTGCCGGCGATGCCCTTGTCGAGCCGGGCCTCACGCAGCTGCGCGACCGGGACGAAGAAATCGCTCGCACCGGGGCGTACGACATCCAGTCCCGCGTCCGTCAGCGTGAGCTCGACCCGGCTGCGGGTGCCGAGGCCGTGCGCGACGATGCGGTCGAGCCACTGCCCGGCGGTGGTGGAGCCGTGGTAGCGGCCACTCATCGACAACACAGTCAGTCTCGCCTCGCCGGGCTCGTCCGGCGCGCTGGGCAGCTCAGGCAGGTCACCCTGGAGCGTGCCGCGCCACTTCCAGCCCTCGCGCATCAGCCAGTAGACGAGCGCGATGAAGAGGGCGAGCCCGACGAGCCAGCCGACCCGGGCGGCCCAGTCGGTGACCTCGGCCGACTTCTTCTCGGCTGCGAGCAGGATTACAGGTGTCACGTGAGCTTCCCGTCGACGAGCGTGGCCTTGCCCCGGAGCCACGTGTGCGTGACACGGCCCGGCAGCTCACGCCCCTCGTACGGAGTGTTGCGGCTGCGCGAGGCGAAGCCCGCGGGGTCCACGGACCCACGGTATTCCGTGTCGACGAGCGTGAGGTTGGCGGGCTCACCAGCCGAGACGGGACGCCCGTGTCCCTTGGCCTGCCCGATCCGGGCGGGCTTGAAGGACATGCGGTCGGCGACCTCGGCCCAGCTGATCAGCCCGGTCTCCACCATGGTCTCCTGCACCACTGACAACGCGGTCTCCAGGCCGACCATCCCCATGGCGGCGGCGGCCCACTCGCAGTCCTTGTCCTCGTGCGGGTGCGGGGCGTGGTCGGTGGCCACGATGTCGATCGTGCCGTCGGCGAGCGCCTCGCGCAGGGCGAGGACGTCGCGCTCGGTGCGCAGCGGCGGGTTCACCTTGTAGACCGGGTTGTACGTCCGCACCAGCTCGTCGGTGAGGAGCAGGTGGTGCGGGGTGACCTCGGCGGTGACGTCGATGCCGCGGGACTTGGCCCAGCGGACGATCTCGACGGACCCCGCGGTCGACAAGTGGCAGATGTGGACGCGGGAGCCGACGTGCTCGGCGAGCAGGACATCCCGGGCGATGATCGATTCTTCGGCCACCGCGGGCCAGCCGCCGAGGCCCAGCTCGGCGGAGACGATGCCCTCGTTCATCTGGGCGCCCTCGGTCAGCCTGGGCTCCTGCGCGTGCTGGGCGACGACCCCGCCGAAAGCCTTCACGTACTCCAGCGCGCGGCGCATGATCACGGCGTCGTCGACGCACTTGCCGTCGTCGGAGAAGACGGTGACACCGGCGGCCGACTCGTACATGGCGCCCAGCTCGGCGAGCTTCTTGCCCTCCAGGCCGACGGTGACGGCGCCGATGGGCTGTACGTCGCAGTAGCCGTGCTCCTGGCCGAGCCGGTAGACCTGCTCGACGACGCCGGCGGTGTCGGCGACCGGGAAGGTGTTGGCCATGGCGAACACGGCCGTGTAGCCGCCGCTCGCCGCCGCGCGCGTGCCGGTCAGCACGGTCTCGGAGTCCTCGCGGCCGGGCTCGCGCAGATGGGTGTGCAGGTCGACGAGGCCCGGCAGGAGCACCTTGCCGGCCGCTTCGACGACCTCGGCGCCCTCGTCACTGAGACCGACGCCCACCTCGGCGATCGTCGCGCCGTCGATCAGCACGTCCTGCGGCTCGCCGCCGAGCACCTTGGCACCACGGATCAGGATCTTGCTCATGGGTCCTACTTCTCCTCGGAACCGGCGGGGCGGGTGTGGGTGACGGCGGGTTCGTTCCCACCGAGCAGCAGATACAGAACGGCCATCCGGATGGAGACTCCGTTTGCGACCTGCTCGACGACGGTGCAGCGCTCGGAGTCGGCGACCTCGGCGGTGATCTCCATGCCGCGGACCATCGGGCCGGGGTGCATCACGATGGCGTGCTCGGGCATCCGCGCCATGCGGTCGCCGTCGAGGCCGTAGCGCCGCGAGTACTCGCGCTCGGTGGGGAAGAACGCGGCGTTCATGCGCTCGCGCTGCACGCGCAGCATCATCACCGCGTCGGACTTGGTGAGGGTGGAGTCGAGGTCGTAGGACACCTCGCAGGGCCAGGTCTCGACGCCGACCGGCACCAGGGTGGGCGGCGCGACGAGGGTGACCTCGGCGCCCAGTGTGTGCAGCAGGTCGACGTTGGAGCGGGCGACCCGGCTGTGCAGTACGTCGCCGACGATCGTGATCCGCTTGCCGGACAGGTCCTGCCCTATCCCGGCGTCCCGCCCGAGCAGGCGGCGGCGCATGGTGAACGCGTCGAGCAGGGCCTGGGTGGGGTGCTGGTGGGTGCCGTCGCCGGCGTTGATGACGGCCGCGTCGATCCAGCCGGAGTTGGCGAGGCGGTAGGGGGCCCCGGAGGCGCCGTGCCGGATGACCACGGCGTCGACGCCCATGGCCTCCAGGGTCTGGGCGGTGTCCTTGAGGGACTCGCCCTTGGAGACGCTCGACCCCTTGGCGGTGAAGTTGATGACGTCCGCGGACAGGCGCTTCTCGGCGGCTTCGAAGGAGATGCGCGTGCGCGTGGAGTCCTCGAAGAAGAGGTTCACCACGGTACGGCCGCGCAGGGTCGGAAGTTTCTTGATCGGCCGGTCGGCGACCCGGGCCATCTCCTCGGCGGTGTCGAGGATCAGGACGGCGTCGTCGCGGGTGAGGTCGGCGGCCGAGATGAGATGACGCTGCATCTGTCAGGCTCCGTAAGGCAGTTCAGGTTTTCGGGAGGCCGGGGGTCTGGGGTGTCCCCCAGAGAGCACAGCCGGGCAGACGGGCTCGCGTGAAGCGCACGGAACAGGCGTACGGCGGTGACGTACGCGCGCGTGCTACTGCTGCTCGCCCGGGGCGGCCGGCTTCGCACCGAGCAGCACGGTGTCGCGACCGTCCTCCTCGGCGAGCTGGACCTTGACCGTCTCCCGCAGCGACGTGGGGAGGTTCTTGCCGACGTAGTCGGCGCGGATGGGCAGTTCGCGGTGACCGCGGTCGACGAGGACGGCGAGCTGCACCGCGCGCGGGCGCCCGATGTCGTTCAGGGCGTCGAGGGCCGCGCGGATGGTGCGGCCGGAGAAGAGCACGTCGTCGACGAGGACGACCAGGCGACCGTCGATGCCGTCACCGGGGATCTCGGTGCGGGCCAGCGCACGCGGGGGATGCATGCGCAGGTCGTCGCGGTACATGGTGATGTCGAGCGAACCGACCGGGATCTTCCGGTCGGTGATCTCCTCGAGCTTGGCGGCGAGCCGCTGGGCGAGGAAGACCCCTCGGGTCGGAATGCCGAGGAGCACCACGTCGTCGGCGCCCTTGGCGCGCTCGACGATCTCGTGGGCGATGCGGGTCAACACCCGCGCGATGTCGGGGCCTTCGAGAACCGGCCGCGCATCGGACGCCGGATTCCCGGATGTGTCGTGCTTGTCCATACGAAACGGACCTCCTTCTCCGCCTCACGGGACGGACCTTAAAGGACGTCGGATTTGCGCCATCCACGGTAGCAGGACCGGGCGGCGCCCCTGATCACCCCCATGGCGTAATCGGCCACTGCGGCCACGGAAGAGTCGGTGTGGACCATTCGGCTTGACGCAGAAGAGTCACGCTGCGTAACCTCACAGTGAGTTACCAGACGCGCGGCTCGGAACCTCTGCAGTCGCGTCGACACAGTGTCCGGGGAGCTATATGTCCAGCGAATACGCCAAACAGCTCGGGGCCAAGCTCCGGGCCATCCGCACCCAGCAGGGCCTTTCCCTCCACGGTGTCGAGGAGAAGAGCCAGGGACGCTGGAAGGCGGTCGTGGTCGGTTCGTACGAGCGCGGCGACCGTGCCGTGACCGTACAGCGCCTCGCCGAGCTGGCGGATTTCTATGGGGTCCCGGTGCAGGAGCTCCTGCCGGGCACCACCCCGGGCGGCGCCGCCGAGCCGCCGCCGAAGCTGGTCCTGGACCTGGAGCGGCTGGCGACCGTGCCGGCCGAGAAGGCGGGCCCGCTGCAGCGCTATGCGGCGACGATCCAGTCGCAGCGCGGTGACTACAACGGCAAGGTGCTGTCGATCCGCCAGGACGACCTGCGCACACTCGCCGTCATCTACGACCAGTCCCCCTCGGTCCTCACCGAGCAGCTGATCAGCTGGGGCGTGCTGGACGCGGACGCGCGCCGCGCGGTCGCCCACGAGGACGCCTGACATGGCCTGACCGCACTGAGCAGAAACGTGGGGGGGGGGGGGGGGGGGGGGGGGGGGGGGGGGGGGGGGGCGGGGCGGCGCCCCCGGCCCCCCCCCCCCCCGCCCCCCCGGGGGGGGGCGGCGCGGCGGGGGGGGGCGCGGGCGCCGCGGGGGGGGCGCGGGGGGGCGGGGCCGGCGGCCCCCCCCCCCCCCCCCCCCCCCCCCCCCGCCGCGGCGCCGCGGCGCCCCCCCCCCCCCCCCCCCCCCCCCCCCCCCCGGCGGCTTTCTGCGGCCTCCGAGGACCACGCGGGTACGGGAACGCCAGGGGGCCCGCAGCAGTCACGCTGCGGGCCCCCTGGCGATGCCTGCCTCTGACGACCTGGGGTGCGACCCCAGGTCGTTACGCCTCGTCCCGGCGCAGTGAGGGCTTCAGCTCCTTGAGCCGGCCCAGCAGGCCGTTGACGAACGCGGGCGACTCGTCCGTGGAGAACTCCTTCGCCAGCTGCACCATCTCGTCCAGCACGACGGCGTCCGGGATCTCGTCGGCCCAGATCAGCTCGTAGGCGCCGAGACGCAGGACGTTGCGGTCCACGACCGGCATCCGGTCGAGTGTCCAGCCGACCGAGTACTGCGCGATCAGCTCGTCGATGCGCTTCGCGTGCTTCGCGTAGCCCTCGACCAGCTGCATCGTGTACTCGCTCACCGGCGGCTGCCGGGTGTCGTCACGGGACAGCCGGATCCAGTCCGCGAGGACCGTCAGGACGTCGGCGCCGCGCTGGTCGCCCTCGAAGAGGATCTGGAAGGCGCGCTTGCGGGCCGTGTTGCGGGCAGCCACGGTTAGCTGTTCACCCGGCCGAGGTAGTCGCTCGTACGGGTGTCGACCTTGATCTTCTCACCGGTGGTGATGAAGAGCGGGACCTGGATCTGGTGGCCGGTCTCCAGCGTGGCGGGCTTGGTGCCGCCGGTGGAGCGGTCGCCCTGCAGGCCCGGCTCGGTCTCCTGGACGACGAGCTCGACGGCGGCCGGGAGCTCGACGAAGAGCACCTCGCCCTCGTGCTGCGCGACGGTGGCCGTGAAGCCCTCGACGAGGAAGTTGGCGGCGTCGCCGACAGCCTTGCGGTCGACCATGAGCTGGTCGTAGGTCTCCATGTCCATGAAGACGAAGTACTCGCCGTCCATGTACGAGAACTGCATGTCGCGCTTGTCGACAGTGGCCGTCTCGACCTTGACGCCGGCGTTGAACGTCTTGTCGACGACCTTGCCGGAGAGCACGTTCTTCAGCTTGGTGCGCACGAAGGCCGGGCCCTTGCCGGGCTTGACGTGCTGGAACTCGACGACGGACCACAGCTGGCCGCCTTCGAGCTTGAGCACCAGGCCGTTCTTGAGGTCGTTCGTGGAAGCCACGGTTGCGGAATCTCCTGGACTGACGTGGACGACCCCGGCGCACGCACCTGCCGGCGGCGCCAGGGAAGGCCGGGTGCGTTCCCGCGTCGTTCGGTGCGTGCTCTCGGTGTGCCGGGTGGAGGTCCTCGTAGCGGAGCTACTTGGGCCTCCGGCCGGTGCAGCGGGAGTGCGTGCCGGGCGTCGTGGGGACGTGCCTGGTCTTCCCTGGGGTCGCTAGAGTGCGAGCAGCTCCTTGGTCGTGATGGTGAGTAGCTCGGGTCCGCCGTCCGCCTCGGGGCGGACGACGAGCGTGTCATCGATCCGGACACCGCCCCGGCCCGGGAGGTGGACCCCCGGTTCGACGGTGACCGGCACGCAAGCGTCCAGTTTACCCATGGCCGCGGGGGCCAGCTGCGGGTCCTCGTCGATTTCGAGCCCCACGCCGTGCCCCGTCAGGGCCGGGAGCCCCTGCGCGTACCCCGCGGAGTCCAGCACCTGACGTGCGGCGCGGTCCACATCGCGGCAGGCCGCGCCGGGCACCAGCGACTCCCGTCCGGCGCGCTGAGCCGCGAAGACGAGGTCGTACAGCTCGATCTGCCAGTCCGCGGGAGAGGTGCCGATGACGAAGGTGCGGCCGATCTCGCAGCGGTAGCCGCGGTAGGCGGCGCCCAGACAGACGGAGAGGAAGTCGCCCTCCTCGACACGGCGGTCGGTGGGCCGGTGGGCGGGTCTGCCGGCGTTGGGGCCGGTGGCGACGGAGGTCGGGAAGGCGGGCCCGTCGGCGCCGTGGTCGACCAGACGCCGCTCGAGTTCGAGGGCGAGATGCCGTTCCGTGCGGCCGACGAGGATGGACTCCAGGAGTTCACCGAGGGCCTGATCGGCGATCTCGGCGCCGATGCGGAGGCAGGAGATCTCCTCCTCGTCCTTGACGACCCTGAGCTGTTCCACGGCCCCGCCGAGGTCGGTCAGGCGCAGGCGTGGGACGACCGAGCGGATCTCCCGGTGCCGGGCCACCGTGAGGTGGTGTTCCTCCACGGCGAGGGTGTCGGCCCGCTGGGCCTCGGCGAGGTCGGCGGCGGCCACGGCGGGATCGCCCGCGCTTCCGGGCAGGGTCTGCACGCGCAACGCCTCGTCCGGCCGGCCCTCGGCGGGACGGCCGTCCGGCGGGCCGGCGCACAGCAGCAGGTCCTCGGTCCTGCCCAGGAGCAGGACGGCGCCCCGTGGTGCGGCGCCCGCGAGGTAGCGGACATTGGCGGGGCGGGAGATCAGCGCGGCCTGGCCGCCTGCCGCCTTGCAGCGGTCTTTCAGCCTGGCTCGGCGGACTGCGTACACCTCTGACATGAGATGAGCGTAGGAGCGGTGGGGGATTTGTGCCGGTTGGGGTGCCGATTGGGGGACGGGGGGTGCGACTGGGTCTCGTTTGCCGGGTGCGGGCAGGTGGGGTTTCTCGCGCCTACGCGGCGGAGCCGCATATCGATACAGCCCCGCGCCCCTCAAGGCCCTCCAGTCCCCTGCGGTTACCAGTTCGGGGGGCTGGCAATCGATCGCGCCAGTACGTCGTCCAGGACCCGTGCCGTCTGCGGTACGTCCAGTTGGCTGTTGTCGATGATCGGGAGGCCCGAGCCGTACCAGCCCGCCATGCGGCCGTGGATGCGGGCGACCTCCTCGTCGGTGAGGCGGCGGTTGCCGGAGCGTTCCGCGTTGCGTTCCAGGACGATCTCCAGGCCGGGGAGCAGCACCACCGGGAGGAGGCCGGGGCCCACATGGCGCTTCCAGCCGCCGAGGCCCACGACCGGGCGGTCGGGGAAGACGGCGTCGTCGAGGATGCAGGAGATGCCGTTGGCCAGGAAGTTCCGGGCGGCGAATCCGCAGGTGCGGCGGGCCAGGCGGTACTGCGCCTCCGAGTGGTCGTTCCACCCCGACTGGGGGTCCGCGAAGCCGGAACGGACCCACTCGCGTACGTCGTCGAGGCTGATGTGGGCGGTGGGGACCCGGCGGTGGTCCGCCCAGTACTTGGCGACGCTCGTCTTGCCGGCGCCCGCGGGGCCGATGAGCAGCACGGCGAGGGTCGTGGCGGCGGGGTCGGGCGCGGTGGTGGCGGGCGGCGCGCTGGGCATGGCGACGGGGCCGCCCGGTGGCAGCGGGACATGGCCGGTGGTGTCCGGGGCCGGTGGGCCCGGGGCGTGCTGCGGTGCGGGCGGGACCGGGGGCGAGGGCGCCTGCGGGTAGCCCGGTGCCGGGGGCGGCGGGGGCACGGGGGCGGAGCCCTGGTGCGGGCCCGCCTGCTGCGGACCCGGCTGGTGTGCGGCCGGCGACCAGCCTCCGGCCGGTCCGTGCCCCGGCTGATGGGGCGGCGGCAGCGGAGAACCCACTGCGTGCTGCATCCGGTGCCACTCCGTCTCGTTCTTTTGGGCTCGCTTCACGTCCGGGGCGCTGCCGGTCCCGGGAGCCCGAACGTGCTCAGCCCTTCGGGCCTCCGTGCGCTCGACCTCTCGACACCGGCGCGTCCCTTCGGCTCGCTCGCCTCAGGCAATTGGCGCTGGCAGCGGGGCCCGAGGCCCGCTCCCTACCGAACGGTACCTGCCCCGGCCGCCGTTTGGTGAACGGCCGGGGGCGGCCCGAAGTGCCCATGTCCGTAAGGCGAATCGGACGGATGACACTCCGCCGGACTTACTCGCCCACTTCGCCGTACGCGGCCAGCAGGACGGCCGGGTCGGGGCTTTCCAGGACGGTCGGCTTGGCCAGGCCGTCCAGCACGATGAAACGCAGCAGGTCGCCGCGGGACTTCTTGTCGACCTTCATCGTCTCCAGCAGCTTGGGCCACTGGTCGTAGCGGTAGTGGAGGGGGAGGCCGACGGACTCGAGGATCGTGCGGTGGCGGTCGGCCGTGGCATCGTCCAACCGCCCTGCCAGACGGCCGAGTTCGGCGGCGAAGTGCATGCCGACGGAGACCGCGGCGCCGTGCCGCCACTTGTATCGCTCGTTCTTCTCGATGGCGTGGCCCAGGGTGTGCCCGTAGTTGAGGATCTCCCTGAGGCCCGCCTCCTTCAGGTCGGACGAGACGACCTCGGCCTTGACCCTGATGGAGCGCTCGATGAGCTCGGCGGTGTGCGGGCCTGCCGGGGTCCGCGCGGCCTGCGGGTCGGCCTCGATCAGCTCCAGGATGGCGGGGTCGGCGATGAAGCCGGCCTTGATGATCTCGGCGAGCCCGGAGACGTAGTCGTTGACCGGCAGGGAGTCCAGGGCCGCCAGGTCGCACAGCACACCGGCGGGCGGGTGGAAGGCGCCGACGAGGTTCTTGCCCTCGGCGGTGTTGATGCCGGTCTTGCCGCCGACCGCGGCGTCCACCATGGCCAGCACGGTGGTGGGGATCGCGATCCAGCGCACCCCGCGCAGCCAGGTGGCGGCCACGAACCCGGCGAGGTCCGTGGTGGCACCGCCGCCCACGCCGACGATGACGTCGGTACGGGTGAACCCGGACTGGCCGAGCGCCTTCCAGCAGTAGGCGGCGACCTCGGCGGTCTTGGCCTCCTCCGCGTTCGGCACCTGGATGGCGACGGCCTCGAAGCCCTGACCGGCCAGGTCCGCGCGGAGCGCGTCACCGGTCTCGGCGAGCGCCTCGGGGTGGACGACGGCGACCCGCTTGGCCTTGTCACCGATCAACCCGCCGAGCTCGCCCAGGAGCTGACGGCCCACCAGAACCTCGTAGGGGTCGCTGCCCGCGCTCCCACCGACCTGGATCCTCGTAACTTGGCTAGTCATCGCGTCCTCCGGCCGGGGGTCCGGGGGTCGTCCCCGGAAAATGCAGTCAACTCCAGTGCGTCCAGGGCTACTTGGGTGACCTCTTCGGGCGTACGGCCGTCGGTGGCCACGACTGCCGTGGCCACCTCCTCGTACAGCGACCGCCGTGCCTCCATCAGCTCGCGCCACTGCTTGCGCGGGTTGACCGCGAGCAGCGGACGGGCCGCGTTCAGCCCGGTGCGCTTGACGGCCTCTTCGACGTCCATCGAGAGGTAGACGACCCGCTGTCCGGCCAGCAAGGCGCGGGTGGCGGCGTCAAGGATGGAGCCGCCGCCCAGCGCGAGGACGCCGTCGTGCTCGGCCAGCGCCTTGCGCACGGCGGCCTTCTCGATCGCCCGGAAGGCCGGTTCGCCCTCGTCGACGAAGATCTCCGCGATCGAACGGCCCTGCTCGGCCACGATGTCGTCGTCGGTGTCCCGGTAGGCCACGCCGAGCCGGTCGGCCAGCAACCTGCCGACGGTGGACTTGCCCACCCCCATCGGACCGACCAGCACCACCTGCACAGCACTCACCGGATGGCCAGGTTGTCGAGGTAGGACTGCACGTTGCGGCGGGTCTCGGTGACCGAGTCACCGCCGAACTTCTCCGCCACCGCATCCGCCAGCACCAGCGCCACCATCGCCTCCGCGACGATACCGGCCGCAGGCACCGCCGACACGTCCGAGCGCTGGTGATGCGCCTGCGTCGCCTCACCCGTGGTCACGTCGATGGTCTGCAGAGCGCGCGGCACGGTCGCGATCGGCTTCATCGCGGCGCGCACCCGCAACAGCTCCCCGGTGCTCAGACCGCCCTCCGTGCCACCCGAGCGGCCGGAGGTCCGCTTGATGCCCTCCGGCGTGCCCACGATCTCGTCGTGCGCCTTCGAGCCCGGCACCCGGGCCAGCTCGAACCCGTCGCCGATCTCCACTCCCTTGATCGCCTGGATGCCCATGAGCGCGCCGGCCAGCCGGGCGTCCAGCTTGCGGTCCCAGTGCACATGCGAGCCCAGACCGACGGGGACGCCGTAAGCGAGGATCTCGACCACACCGCCGAGGGTGTCGCCGTCCTTGTGCGCCTGGTCCACCTCCGCCACCATCGCCTTCGACGCATCCGCGTCCAGGCAGCGCAGCGGATCCGCGTCGAGCTTCTCGACATCGGCCGGGGTCGGGTACACACCCTGCGGGGCCTTCACGGAGCACAGCTCGACCACATGGCTGACGATCTCGATGCCGGCCGTCTCCTTCAGGTACGACCGGGCCACCGCGCCCAGCGCCACCCGGGCCGCCGTCTCCCGCGCCGAGGCGCGCTCCAGGATCGGCCGGGCCTCGTCGAAACCGTACTTCTGCATGCCCGCGAGGTCCGCGTGGCCGGGACGGGGACGGGTCAGCGGGGCATTGCGGGCCAGGCCCGCCAGAATCTCCGGGTCGACGGGATCGGCCGCCATGACCTGCTCCCACTTGGGCCACTCGGTGTTGCCCACCATGATCGCGACCGGGGAACCGAGAGTGAGGCCGTGCCGCACACCGCCGAGGAAGGTGACCTCGTCGCGCTCGAACTTCATGCGCGCACCGCGTCCATAACCGAGCCGGCGCCGGGCCAGGTGGTCCGCCACCATCTCCGTGGTGATCGGCACACCGGCGGGAAGACCCTCCAGCGTCGCCACGAGTGCGGGACCGTGGGACTCCCCCGCGGTCAGCCAGCGCAACCTGCTCAACGGTGCTCCTCAGTTGCTCGCGCCCTGGTACTGCCCTGCGTACGCGCGTCCTCGCGTACGGCGACGGCGCGACCAGGTGCGCGGCCCTGGCCCGCCACCCCCGATCCTCCCACGTCCGACTGGAGATCTAATTGGCCGTCCACCCAACGGACATCCGAGGCCTACCAGCCGAACAACCCTTCGGTCGATACATCACGCGCTCGCAGCACCACGTGATGGTGATCCATACATGTGGCATGCTCCAGTCAAGCAGGCTATGATCCAGATAATTCACTCAAACGTTCGAGAGGTCGGTCAATGCACATTACACGCCGGATTGGATCATGGCTCGCAGCTGCCGCCTTGATGACAACAGGGACTCTCCTGGCCGGAGTCGGTACAGCGTCGGCCGCCGATCAGTTCACGTACAGGGTTATTGACGACGGCGGGGGTAGTGTCGGTGTCGCGGTCTACAACAATGGCCACTACGCAGGTGCGGCTTACTGGGAGGCGGATGGTGACAGGCTATACGCCGTTGATTCCTATGCGGACGGCTGGGGCATCACAGGCGAATCCTGGACCCCGAACGCTTCTAGCCTTAATTATCGCAAAGTGTCGACCCAGGGACACAGCGCACCATACAAGACGGGGTACGCGACAGGAGACCTGAGGGAGGGTACGGAGGTCACCGTGCAGGTATGCATCGTGAAGGACGGCAACGAATCCAACTGTGGCAGTTGGAACGGCCACGCGTAGCCCTCCAGAAGAGGGCGATCGGCCCGGCGATGACGACGGCTCTCTCCGTCCCAGTATAGGCGGAGAGGGCCGTAACGGGGCACGGAATCGCTGCGGTTGACGAAATTACGAATCCTCATAGGTCGGTTACGGCACCCCGGCGTTCTCACATCAGGATCCCAACACACAAGACAACATCGAAGTCCTACGTGCCTCTCTTCCCACCTGACAGCCATGAGACTTACCGCCGTTCGGCGATAGCAATGTTCGCCGCCTCCCGGAGAACGGAAGTCGAGACCGAGCGACCTGTCATCTCTTCGACCTGCAGCAGCGCCTGATGCACTAGCAGGTCAAGGCCACTCACGACAGCACCACCGCGCGCCGACCAGCGGTCTGCGAGTGCCGTTGGCCAGGGGTCGTAGAGCACGTCGAAGAGGGTGGCAGGCCGCTCGGGTACGGAGGAAGAGAGCACGTCGGTCGTCCCCGCCGGGGTGGTGGCGACGACGAGCGGGGCAAGCAGCGCCTCTGCGGCGTCCGCCCAGTCCCGCGTGCGCACCTCGACCTTGAGCCGCTCCCCCCATTGCCGCATCTCCGCAGCGCGAGCCTCGCTGCGGACGTAGACCGCGACCGCGCCAGTGCAGACCCGAGCTAGCGCGGCCAGCGCGGAGGAGGCGGTGGCGCCAGCGCCTAGGATCGCCGCAGAGTCGACCTCCCCAATGCCACGTTCTCGCAGAGCGGCGACCATGCCAGGGATGTCAGTGTTGTCGCCGAAGCGGCGCCCATCATCGGTGAAAACGACTGTATTGACCGCCTCGACAGCGGCCGCCGTTTCACTGATCACGTCGAGCAGCGGGATTACGGCGCGCTTCAGCGGCATAGTCAACGACAGCCCGGCCCACTCCGGTCCGAGGTTCTCGACGAATCCAGGTAGTGCTGCCTCGTCCACTTCGAATCGGTCATACGACCAGTGCGTGAGTCCCAATTCCTCGTACGCTGCGCGGTGCAGCGCCGGGGATAGAGAATGGCCGATGGGTGAACCAAGCACTGCGGCCCGGCGGGCTTCAGTTGCCCGAGCTGGCATTGAACTTGTCCTTGAGCTTCTGGAATTCTTCGTGCGTCTTCGCGAACTCTGTCTTACTCACTCCATCGGTCGCCACGAAATAGTACCAGCCCTCGTGTGTCGGATTGAGCGTTGCCTGCAATGCGACAGTGCCTGGGTTTCCGATCGGACCGGGCGGTAGACCCTTGTTCGTGTACGTGTTGTACGGGTCCTTGTTTCTATTGATCTCCGCCTCGCTAATGCGGATATTGCTCTTACTCTTCAGATAGTTGAAGGTCGAGTCGAATTGCAGGAACCCATAGGTCTCGGGGTTCGCGCGGTTGAGACGGTTGTAAACGACCTCCGCCATCTTGCGGTAATCGTCACTGGTCTTGCCCTCGGCCTGGACGAGGCTCGCGACCGTGATGACCTGGAGCGGGTTGTCCAGCTTCAGGGCCTTGGCCTTTGCCACGAGATCGTACTTGGTGTAAGCCTGGTTCGCCTGAGAGACCATATCCTTCAGGATGGTCTCGGGCTTCATCCCCTTGGCCGCGGGATACGTGGCCGGGTACAGGAAGCCTTCCAGCGGGTCCTTGATCTTACTGTCGCTGTTGGCCCAGCTGGGCAGTCCGACGGTCTTGTACTCGGTCTTGGCGATCTTCTTCGTGGTGCCGGAGGCAAGCCCGAGTTTCGCATCGATCGCCGCATAGACAGCGGCGTTCCGCTCGCCCGGGGTGACCATAACGTTGGCCTGGCTCTTGGTGTCGAGCATCATGGCAACAGCGCTGGCGGCAGACATGCGCTTCTTAAGGATGTAGGCGCCGGCCTGGATCTTGTTGCCGTCCGGATTCTGCTGCTGCGCCGTAACGAAGGCGCCGACGCTTTTGACGACTCCAGCCTCTTTGAGTCTCTGACCGATCACGGACCCGAGAGCACCCTTGGGAATCACCACGGTCACCATCTCGCCAGTGCCGCTCCCGGCGTAGTCGGGAGCGGCGGCAAAACGATTCTTGTAGTAGTGGTATCCGAGGTACCCGGCTCCCCCCAGACCGCCGCCGAAGACGAGGACTACGGCTAGGCAGGCGCAGCCGTTGCGCCATTTCTTCTTGCCCTTCGTGTCGCCGCGCCCGCGCCGCCCCTTCGGTGCGTCGCCGTCGTCCTCGTCGTCACCACCCGCGAAGAAGGCGTGTTCGCCCTGGTCAGGGCCCGGATCCCAATCGGTCTGCGGCAGTTCGGGCTCGTTCTGCCTACGGCCTGGCGGCTCCGGTGGCGGGTATGCGTCCGACGTCCCGTAGTAGTCGGACTGGTCACCACCGTAGGCAGCCGCGCCCTGCTGGGCATATGGGTCCTGCGGATCCGTGTACTGGACATGCGTATGCATGCCCGTGCCCCAACCGCCTTGATCGTACGACTGCTGGTGCTGACCCGCGTAGTACTGCTGGTCGTATTGCTGGTATTGCTGCGCCTGGCCGTACCCTGCCTGTTGGTCGTCGCCCCAGTCGCCGTACTGCTGCTGCGACTGCTCTGGATAATGCTGCGGCTGGCCGCCGCAGGGGGACTGCTGGCCCACATGGGCCTGCTGTCTACCCCATCCGTCGTCCCCGTAGTACGGATCCACTGGATGCCACGGTTCGGAGTCTTGGCCCCGGCCATACTCAGTCATCAGGGTGGTCGGCGCGCCTGTGGTGTTCGTCCAGGAGATACACGCCTTCCTCCTTTCTGGTGGTGTAGCCGTAGCCATCGGCTCGTTGCAACAGGCGCATGTGCCGGTAGTGAATTCCTTGAACCGTTCCCTGAGCACAGCGGATATTGAATCGCCCGGTGGCCCGCACAGCGACTCGACCAATCTTCACGCCGGCGTACTTCCCAGCAGGAATAACCGCGCGTACCAAATCGCCAGTGGAATAGCCGAAACATTGCTTGTGGCGAGGAAGTCTCAGCCTTGGGAATCCATTACTGTCTGGCCGGGTGCGAGCATATGTACCACGCCCGGTCGCCTTGACTACGAGGACCGTCTCGGGATAGCGGACAATGCTTCTCCCACTCCTGATGGCACCTACGGCCAGGGCGTCCAGCGTATGAGATTTTGCGAGCCCATGCGTGACCCGATTGTATTGCGTACGTCCACCAGACCATGCATGCACAGGCAGCCCCGTTGAGCACAATCGATCCGACAACCGCCAGCGCGTCGCGTTTACGGCAGCCGCGTCTCGCAACGGGTCCTTGAGCTGCCTCAGAATCCGCTCCAGCACCCGTGGCTTACGGCTCAAGAAGTCTGCCACAGGTCGAGCGGCTTTGGCCTGATTACATGGACCACATGCAAGTACAAGATTTGAGATACGGTCAGAACCACCACGAGCTTTGGACTCGACGTGCTCTACCTGCAGGGGAACGTTTTGTGCTCCACAGTATGCACAGGACCTCCCCCATTTCTCCAGCAAGTATTGGCGAACCTCATATCCATGAAGCGTGCCTTGCTGATACGCACCGATCTCAAGGTGCGCTTTTCCCTCACTCATGGCATGGACATCAAAGCAGACCCGCTCAATGTGGATCTCCGCGACAGGGAGGTGCCGCATCAACCGTCGAACCATAGATTCGACGGTGTCCACTCTGTGCTGGAGTGACGGGGCGAGCCATCCTTCTGGGCGGGTCCGATTATTAAATCGAGGAGCACGATAGCGGGTATTGCGTGCCCGACGGCCACGCCTGTAGCTGGCTCGCTGCTGCATGGCTTTCTGAATCTGCGCGCCCCGATGCTGAAGCTCGATGGACACCAACCCTCGCCGCACTTTGCGCTCCGCACCGGTTGCGCCAACTACGGAATTCGAGTCAGCGGTAACTGCGATACCTGTCCCCTTCGAGCCGGGATCAATTCGCACGGCCACACCGGACACGGTCGATTCCTTGGCCTCCCGATCCCTCAATCGGATAACGAAGGGGGTGTGCCGAACAACGACTGCTCGTCCCTTGGCTAGAAGCTTGCGTGCGCGCGCAGGGTGGCACGGCATAAGCGGAACGCCACGTCGGTCAAGTACTGCCACATAGGCAGCACCAGAACGCACCTTTTGCTGCGCTGTGTCGCTGCCGTCACCAGCAGCCTGTACTCCCTCGGCACCCGCCTGCGCGGCCGCCTGAGGGTGACGTGCGTAAGCCCGGAGGTCAGCCTCACGCATCTCCCCTCGCCCATGTTCCAGGCCAGCTCCCCCACGCTTGCGCGAAGAGGGTCCACAGCCCGTTTCGTCCCTGCTCCCAGAGTTGTCTGCTGCCGTGGATTCCAGTGCAGGCCGCTGAGGAAGCACGGCCTGGTGGGTCTTCTCACTCACCTGAAACGTAGTCACCTGTCGTACCTCCTCTCGCGGTGACTCGGGCTGGTCACTCTTGGACCTCTCCGCATCAGGCCGAGAGGTCCCAGCCAGGAGGGCCAGGGAGCGAGTGACCGATCCCCTAGAGCCACGAGGTGGAGACTCCTGAGCCGCCGTGGCTCGGCAGCCTGACCACCTCATTGCTGTGCGGCAGCTGTTCGATCGCCACCGCTCGCTGGAACGTTACCGTATCGCGATCAGTTGACATTCATTTCAGCGATGAGAAATCTTCCGCCGCCGTCTCCTCGCCTGCCCGCACGCGCTGCGCTCGGAGCGGGCAGGACACACGTGTCGATCAAGCTTCAGACGGAATCCTCGACGCCCTCGCCGGGTGCTTTACCTGACACCCGTTCGGATTCGAGGGCCTGCTGGAGGATGATCACAGCGGCTGCCTGGTCGATGACCGAGCGGCCCTTCTTCGACTTCACGCCCGAGGCGCGCAGTCCCTGACTGGCCGTCACCGTGGTCATCCGTTCGTCCACGAGCCGGACCGGGACGGGGGCGATGCCCTTCGCGAGCTCCTGTGCGAAGCCGCGAACCTTTACCGCCGCGGGGCCCTCGCCCCCCTTGAGGGAGCGAGGGAGGCCGACGACGACCTCGATCGGCTCGTACTCCTCGACGAGTTGCTTGAGCCGTCGATGAGCTGCCGGGAGGTCCCGGCCGGGGACCGTCTCCACCGGGGTGGCGAGGATCCCGTCGGGGTCGCACGAGGCGACCCCGATACGGGCGTCCCCGACGTCGATCGCCAGCCTGCGGCCTCTGCGCATCGTCACTTCGCGGTGTCCGTGACCAGCCGCTCGACGGCGTCCACGGCCTCACCGATGGCGGCCGGGTGCTGGCCGCCGCCCTGGGCGACGTCCGGCTTGCCGCCACCGCCGCCGCCGAGGGTCTTGGCGGCCGTGCGGACCAGGTCACCGGCCTTGAGACCGCGCTCGCGGGCGGCCTCGTTGGTGGCGATGACGGTCAGCGGCTTGCCGTTGTTGACCGTGAAGAGGGCGACCACGGCGGCCCGTCCGCCCTGGATGCGGCCGCGGACGTCGAGGACCAGCTTGCGCAGGTCGTCGGGGGTGGTGCCGTCCGGGACCTGGCCGGTGACGACGGCGATGCCGCGGATGTCCTTGGCGGACTCGACGAGACCGGCGGCGGCCTGCAGCACCTTCTCGGCGCGGAACTTCTCGATCTCCTTCTCGGCGTCCTTCAGCTTGCCGAGCATGGCGGAGACCTTCTCCGGGAGCTCCTCCGGGCGGCCCTTGATCAGCTCCTGGAGCTGGGCGACGACCGTGTGCTCGCGGGCGAGGAAGTTGTAGGCGTCGACGCCGACCAGGGCCTCGATACGGCGGACACCCGAGCCGATCGACGACTCGCCGAGCAGCTTCACCAGGCCCAGCTGGGAGGTGTTGTGGACGTGCGTGCCGCCGCACAGCTCCTTGGAGAAGTCGCCGATGGTGACCACGCGGACCCGCTCGCCGTACTTCTCGCCGAACTCGGCGATGGCGCCCTGCTTCTTGGCCTCGTCGATGCCCATGATGTCGGCGCGGACGTCGAGGTCACGGGCGAGGACCTCGTTGATCTTCTGCTCGACGTCGGTCATCACGGCCGTGGGAACGGCGGACGGGGAGCCGAAGTCGAAGCGGAAGCGGCCCGGCTGGTTCTCGGAACCGGCCTGGGCGGCCGTCGGGCCGAGCGCGTCACGTAGCGCCTGGTGGGTGAGGTGGGTGGCCGAGTGGGCGCGAGCGATGGCCGTGCGGCGCCGGGCGTCGATGGAGGCGTGGGCCTTCGCGCCGACCGTCACCTCGCCGACCTGGACGACACCCTTGTGGACGTAGACGCCCGGGACCGGCTTCTGGCAGTCGCGGACCTCGATGACGGCACCGGTGTCGACCTTGATACGGCCGGTGTCGCCGATCTGGCCGCCGCCCTCGGCGTAGAACGGGGTGCGGTCGAGGACGATCTCGACCTCGTCGCCCTCGGTGGCGGCCGGGGAGGAGGCGCCGTCGACGAGGATGCCGACGATCGTGGACTCGCCCTCGGTGTCCGAGTAGCCGATGAACTCGGTCTCGCCGGTCTTGTCGGCGATCTCCCGGTAGGCGCCGGCACCGGCGTGGCCGGTCTTCTTGGCCTGGGCGTCGGCCTTGGCGCGCTCCCGCTGCTCCTTCATCAGGCGGCGGAAGCCCTCCTCGTCCACGGACAGCCCCTGCTCGGCGGCCATCTCCAGGGTGAGGTCGATCGGGAAGCCCCAGGTGTCGTGGAGCAGGAACGCCTTGTCGCCGGCGAGGACCGTGCCACCGGAGGCCTTGGTCTCGGTGACGGCGGTGTCGAGGATGTTGGTGCCGGCCTTCAGGGTCTTGAGGAAGGCGTTCTCCTCGGCGAGGGCGACCTTCTCGATGCGCTCGCGGTCGGTGACCAGCTCGGGGTACTGCTGGCCCATCATGCCGATCACGGTGTCGATCAGGTCGAGGACGACCGGGCCGGTGGCGCCGAGCAGGCGCATGTTGCGGATGGCGCGGCGCATGATGCGGCGCAGCACGTAGCCGCGGCCCTCGTTGCCCGGGGTGACGCCGTCGCCGATGAGCATGACGGACGTACGCATGTGGTCGGTGACCACGCGCAGCGAGACGTCCGAGTCGTGGGCGTCGCCGTACGCGACGCCGGTCAGCTCGGTGGCCTTGTTGATGACGGCCATGGAGGTGTCGATCTCGTACATGTTCTGCACGCCCTGCAGAATCATCGCGAGTCGCTCCAGGCCGAGGCCCGTGTCGATGTTCTTGCTGGGGAGCTCGCCGAGGATCTCGAAGTTGTCCTTGCCGATGCCCTCGCCGCGCTCGTACTGCATGAAGACGAGGTTCCAGATCTCCACGTACCGCTCGTCGTTGACGGCGGGGCCGCCCTCGACGCCGAACTCGGGGCCGCGGTCGTAGTTGATCTCGGAACAGGGGCCGCAGGGGCCGGGGACGCCCATGGACCAGTAGTTGTCCTTCATGCCCAGGCGCTGGATGCGCTCCTTGGGCACGCCGACGACCTCGTGCCAGATGCGCTCGGCCTCGTCGTCGTCCTTGTAGACGGTGATCCACAGACGGTCGGCCTCAAGGCCGTAACCACCCTTGTCCTGGGAGCTGGTGAGCAGCTCCCAGGCGTACTTGATGGCGCCTTCCTTGAAGTAGTCACCGAAGGAGAAGTTGCCGCACATCTGGAAGAACGTGCCGTGGCGGGTGGTCTTGCCGACCTCTTCGATGTCGGGCGTGCGCACGCACTTCTGCACGCTGGTGGCGCGCGGGAAGGGCGGCTTGACCTCACCCAGGAAGTAGGGCTTGAAGGGCACCATGCCGGCCGGGACCAGGAGCAGAGTCGGGTCGTCCGCGATGAGCGACGCCGAAGGGACGACGGTGTGACCGCGCTCCTCGAAGAAGCTCAGCCAGCGGCGGCGAATCTCGGCCGACTCCATCAGTGGTCCTCATTCCGGTTGTACGAGTTGTTCGAGTACGTCTGGTACGTCGAGCCCTCGACGTACTTCGGGCTGTTGCGGTTCTCGATGGCGGGATACCGCCGGGGCGCGGGGAGTTCGGGGGCTGCGTTGATGCCGAGGGCCTCCCCCAGCTCCTCCTCGCGCAGGGCCATGTTGTCCCGGACGTCCAGCGCGAAGCCGACCGCGCGGTCCTTGAGCCGGTGACCGGCCTCGATCGCCTTGTTGGCCGCGGAGGCGGCAAGGTTCTCGGGGGTCAGCTGCTTGAGCTTGCGGTTGACTTTGGTGGTGGCCCACACACCGGCGGCGACGCCCGTGGTGAACCAGAACGTACGGCGGAACATCGCTGGTCTCAGTCCCTCTTCCCACGGAGGTTTCGCTTGCCCCGCCGCGCAGCCGGGACGGTCCGTCCCACGATCACGGTACGCCTGGGCTCCTTGGCGGGCACGTCGTCCCGGCGGGCGCCCAGAGCCCGGCGGACGCCGTAGCCGAACGCCGCGACCTTGACCAGGGGGCCGCCGAAGGTGGACGCGACGGTGGTCGACAGCGCCGACGCGTTCGACGTGACCTCCTGGACGTCCGTGGCGATCGCGTCGACCCGGTCGATCTGGGTCTGCGCGGAGCGCACCGCCGCGGAGGCGTCGGCCAGCAGCGGGACGGCCTGGTCGGTCACGTCCGCCACGAGCTTGGTGGTCGCCTTGAGCGTCTGGGCCACTCTCGCCAGCGCGACGGCGAGGAAGGAGACCAGGATCGCCCAGAAGACGGCCACCAGGATCCCGGCCACCTCTCCACCGGACACCACGTGCACCCGCTCCCTGGAACATGCCTGAACATCGAAAAGTCGTAGGCCGAGCCTATCGCGCCGGGGACGGGGCTCCGCACCGGATTACCGTCCCTGCTCCGCCGAGTTGCGCGAAGCGATTGTACGGACTGAATACGGGTCAGTACGCTCCGTGGCCCATGCGGGATCACCAGCTCGGCGCCGGCTCCGTGCACGCCAATCTCCCTCTGGAGCTCGACGCGTTCGTGGGACGCTCGGCCGAACTCGCCGGGCCGGCGGGGGTGCTCGGCGCGGCTCGTCTGGTGACGGTGTCGGGTGCGGGCGGGGCCGGCAAGTCACGGCTGGCGGCGCGGGCGGCGGGCGCGGTGTGCTCCGCGTGACGGGGTGTGTCGGGTGGAGCTGGCGCCGGTGCGCGATCCGGAGTTCGTCGACCACGCCGTCGGGGAGGCGCTGGGGCTGACCGACCACACCACACGGCTGCCGCGCGAGACGCTGCTCGCGCATCTCGCGGGGCGTCAACTCCTGCTCGTACTGGACGGGTTCGAGCATCTGGCGGAGGTGTGTGCCGGTCTGGTGGGTGAGTTGCTCGGGCAGCTGCCCGGGCTGCGGGTGCTCGCCGTGGGGCGCAGGCCGCTGGGCGTGGCGGGCGAGCGGGTGTTTCCGCTGGCGCCGCTGGGCGAGGACGAGGCGGTCGTGCTGTTGCCCAGCCGGGCGGCCGAGCAGGGTCCGGCGGTGGCGGACGGGCCGGAGGTGCGGGAGGTGTGCCGGCGCCTGGACGGCATCCCGCTCGCCGTCGAGCTGCCTGGCCGGCGCCCACTGCTTCCACGACCTGCTCGGTTCGGTGCTGGCGGTCGAGCTGCTGGCGCTGGTCACGGCGGTGCAGGGCGATGCGGCGGAGGCGGCGGTGCTGCAGGGCGCGGCGGCCGGGATGTGGCGCTCGGTCGGTCTGCCGCTGTTCGGCTCGGCGTACTACAACGCCCCGCACGAGCTGTGCGAGGCGACGGCACGGGAACGGCTCGGGGACGAGCGGTACGAGGAGTGCGTGGCGCAAGGGGCCCGGCTGGCGCGGGAGGCGGCGGTGTCACAGGCCCTGAAGCGGCCGGCATGCACGAACCCGCCGCCTCCCGCGCCCACGAGGGCGGGGAGACGGCGGGCTGAGGTGGTGCTACCGCCTGCTGGTGATCAGCGGGCGTAGTACTCGACGACGAGCTGCTCGTCGCAGATCACCGGGATCTCCTTGCGGTTCGGCTCACGGTCCAGGCGGAACGCCAGGGCCTTGAGGTTCACCTGGAGGTAGCGCGGGGTCTCGCCCTCGGGGGCGAAGCCGCCCTCACGGGCGATGGAGAAGAGGGTCTTCTCGCGGCTGCGCTCGCGGACCATCACGACGTCGTCGGGACGGACACGGAAGGAGGGCTTGTCGACCTTCTGGCCGTTGACCTCGATGTGGCCGTGCACGACCATCTGACGGGCCTGGTAGATGGTGCGGGCGATGCCCGAACGCAGGACCAGGGCGTCGAGACGGCGCTCGAGCTCGATGATCAGGGCCTCACCGGTCTTGCCCTGGACCTTGGAGGCACGCTCGTAGGCGCGGACGAGCTGGCGCTCGGACACGTCGTACTGCGCGCGCAGACGCTGCTTCTCGAGCAGACGGACCTTGTAGTCCGAGTTCTGCTTGCGGCCACGGCCGTGCTCACCCGGCGGGTAGGGGCGGGCCTCGAAGTACTTGACGGCCTTCGGGGTCAGCGCGATGCCGAGGGCACGCGACTTCTTGACCTTGGGGCGGGACTGGTTCGCCACAATCTCTCATTTCTCAGTGTTCGGCTTGTCAGAGTTGAGGGAGGTCGCATCCGCAGCCGGGGAAACCCGCCGGGTCCGTTGCCGGGCCTGGTGGGCAGCCGCTCCCCTGGTCTGGGCACATACGTGCAGCACGCGAGTGGCCCACCGACCGGTCCCGCCGTGCGGCGAGTGGTGGTGGGCTGCCCGCGACACCATTCGAACGGTGCGCGACGCTCCTGGAATCCGGTCCGGGGACCGGGCTCCGGCTGACCGTCCCGTTCTGACTGCACGGGACACAGCACTTCGAGGGATTCTACAGGGCGCTCAGGACCGCTTGCGACCGAGGTGCTGTCTGGTCCACTCGACCGCGTCCGCGTACCGGGCCTCGGCTCCGTGTCTGGTCGGGGTGTAGTACTCGCGGTCCTTGAGGGCGTCCGGGGCGTACTGCTGTTCGGCGATGCCCTCCGGCAGGTCGTGCGGATACACATACCCCTGCGCGTGCCCGAGCTTGGCGGCGCCCTTGTAGTGCCCGTCCCGCAGGTGCGGGGGCACCGGGCCCGCCAGTCCCTTGCGTACGTCCTCCATGGCTGCGCCGATCGCCGTCGTCGCCGCGTTCGACTTCGGGGCGAGGGCGAGGGCGATGGTGGCGTGGCTGAGGGTGAGGGCGGCCTCGGGGAAGCCGATCATGGCGACGGCCTGGGCGGCCGCGACGGCTATCGGCAGCGCGTTCGGGTCGGCGAGGCCGATATCCTCGCTGGCGGAGATCATCAGACGGCGGGCGATGAAGCGGGGGTCCTCGCCGGCCTCGATCATGCGGGCCAGGTAGTGCAGGGCGGCGTCCACGTCGGAGCCGCGGATGGACTTGATGAGGGCGCTGGCCACGTCGTAGTGCTGGTCGCCGTCCCGGTCGTACTTCACCGCCGCCCGGTCGACCGTCTCCTCCAGGGTCGTCAGGGAGATCTCCGTCTCGCCCTTGTCGAGGGCGGCTCCGGCGGCCGCCTCCAGCGCGGTCAGGGCGCGGCGGGCGTCCCCGCCGGCGATGCGCAGGAGGTGGTCCTCGGTGTCCTCGGGGAGGGTGACGGCGTCCTTCAGGCCGCGCTCGTCGCTCAGCGCCCGCTTGAGCAGCCCCCGAATGTCGTCGTCGGTGAGGGGTTCGAGGGTGAGGAGGAGGGAGCGGGACAGGAGCGGGGAGATCACCGAGAAGTACGGGTTCTCCGTGGTCGCCGCGATCAGGGTCACCCAGCGGTTCTCGACCGCCGGGAGGAGGGAGTCCTGCTGGGCCTTGCTGAAGCGGTGGATCTCGTCGAGGAAGAGGACGGTCTCCTTGCCGAAGCCGCCCGTGGCCCGGCGGGCGCCGTCGATGACCGCGCGGACCTCCTTGACGCCCGCGGTGATCGCCGACAGTTCGACGAAGCGCTTGTTGGTGGCCTTGGAGACGACGTACGCCAGGGTGGTCTTCCCGGTGCCGGGCGGGCCCCAGAGGATCACCGAGGACGGTCCCGCGGGCCCGCCCGCGCCCTCGCCGACCAGGCGGCGCAGGGGCGAACCGGGCTTCAGCAGGTGCTGCTGGCCCACCACCTCGTCGAGGGTGCGCGGGCGCATCCGCACCGCCAGGGGGCTGCCGGTCGGGTCCTTCTCCTGGCGTTCTTCTGCGGCTGCGGTGAACAGGTCGGGCTCCACGTCCAAAACCCTAAATCACCGCACTGACAATCCCCTCGGCCCCGGGAGGCCAGGGGCCTCGAAGCCGGGACTCAGCTGGTCCAGAAGTCCCACCAGCGGGTCAGCACCAGCATGCCGATGATGCCGACGTGCAGCACGGGCAGCACCCAGGTGAACTCGCCGAAGAAGCTCTTCAGCCAGCGCGGGGCGGGCAGGAAGCTGTTGCGGATGTTGAACGAGGTCACGTACCAGAACATGGTGATCGTCGCGACCCAGGCCAGGGAGCACCACAGGCACAGCGCGTTGATGCGGTACAGCGACTGGAACTGCAGCCAGGTGCAGAAGCCGACGCCGAAGAGCGTGCCGAAGTTGAAGGTGAGCCAGTACCAGCGCGGGAAGCGGGCGCGGGCCAGCAGGCTCATGCCGACGCAGATGACGATGCCGTAGCAGACCAGGCCCAGCATCGGGTTGGGGAAGCCGAAGGCGGCGGCCTGCTTGGACTCCATCACGCTGCCGCAGGACACGACCGGGTTGAGGCTGCAGCCCGGGGTGAACGTCTTGCCTTCGACCTTGGCCTCGAGCAGCTTGAACTTGTCGATCGTGATGACCCACGCGGCGAGCAGACCGGCCGCGCCCGTGATGATCAGCAGCAGGGCGAAGGCCCGGCTGCCTCCCACTGTGCGTGGTCCCTCGGGGCCCCGGTCCCCGGTGGGTTCGGGCTCGGTGGAGACGTCTTTGACTGTGGTCTTGCTCATCACGCCGATTCCGTCTGCTTGAGAGTTGGACCTTCTTCGGGCAGGGGCCATTGTGCCGCACCAATGCCACTGTCCACCGTTCGGTGGACATAAGGAAGTACGCACGGTCGTCCCGGAGCGTTCGGTTCCGGCCGAGGCTGAACCGCATGACAGCACACGCGAACGAACTCGCGGTGGACGTACGGGGGCTGCGCAAGCAGTACGGGGACGTGACCGCGGTGAACGGCATCGATCTGGGCATTCGGCGTGGCGAGGTGTTCGGCCTGCTGGGGCCCAACGGCGCAGGCAAGAGCACCACGGTGGAGATCCTGCAGGGCAACCGCAGCCGGGACGCGGGCGAGGTGTCGGTGCTCGGCTCGGACCCGGCGACCGGCACGCGCGCGTGGCGGTCACGTGTCGGGATCGTCTGGCAGGACGAATCGGCGCCCGCCGAGTTGACGGTCCGCGAGACCGTACGGCACTTCGCCCGCTACTACCCGCGGCCGCGCGACCCGGAGGAGGTCATCGGCCTGGTGGGTCTGGAGGCGAAGGCGACCAGCCGGATCAAGGCGCTCTCCGGGGGGCAGCGGCGCCGTCTCGACGTCGCCCTGGGCGTGATCGGCGACCCCGAGCTGCTGCTCCTGGACGAGCCGACGACCGGTTTCGACCCGGCGGCCCGGCGGCAGTTCTGGGACCTGATCCGGCTGCTGTCCGACGGGGGCACGACGATCCTGCTGACCACGCACTACCTGGAGGAGGCGGAGGCGCTCGCCGACCGGCTCGCCGTGGTCGCCAAGGGGCAGGTCGTCGCCGAGGGCGAGCCCGCCGCCCTGCGGGAGCGGTACGGGACGGAGGCCACCGTCGAGTGGACCGAGCCGGACGGTGCCACGCGAACCGAGCGCACCGACACCCCGACCAGGACGGTCGCCGAGCTCATGCACCGCTTCGACGGGGAGATCCCGGGCCTGACGGTGGCCCGCCCCACCCTGGAGGACGTCTACCTCCGGCTGACCGGGCAGGAGGACGCGCGATGACGACGACCGCCGTACGGACCAGGGCCGAGGCGCCCGCCCAGCGGCTGCCGGGAGCCTGGGGGCTGGGCCTGCGCCGGGGCGCGCTGGAGATCAAGCAGTTCTTCCGGCAGCGCGACCAGGTGGTGTTCACGTTCGCGTTCCCGGTCGTGTTCCTGTTCCTGTTCGCGTCGATCTTCCACGACGACGTCCACGGCTCCGGCGTCACCGCCTCCCAGCTCTACGTTCCCGCGATGATGGCCTCCGGCATCATGTCGACCAGCTTCCAGTCGCTGGGCATCTCGATCGCGGTCGAACGGGACGAGAAGGTGTTGCGCCGGCTGCGCGGCACGCCGATGCCTCCGTCGGCGTACTTCCTGGGCAAGATCTGGCTGGTTCTGTTCACCGGTGTCGTGGAGACGGCGATCCTCCTCCTCGTCGGCACCACCCTGTACGGCGTGGACCTGCCGTCGGACGCGTCCCGGTGGTTCGACTTCGCCTGGATCTTCGTCCTGGGGCTGACCGGGTGCGCACTGCTCGGCATCGCGATCAGCTCGGTGCCCAAGTCGGCGAAGAGCGCGAGCTCGGTGGTCGTACTCCCCTTCCTGGTGCTGCAGTTCATCTCCGGGGTGTACATCTCCATCGACACCATCCCGGACTGGATGCTGAACATCGGTGCCCTGTTCCCGCTGAAGTGGCTGTGCCAGGGTCTTCGGGGCGTGTTCCTGCCGGATTCGGCGCGGGTCCTGGAGCAGGCCGGGAGCTGGGAGTTCGGGAAGGTCGCGCTGGTGCTGGCCGCCTGGTGCGTCGGAGGATTGGTGCTGTGTCTGCTGACCTTCCGCTGGAAGACCCGGCGCGACGGATGAGCCGTCCGGGCGCGGCCCGTGAGGAGCACGCCTGGGACCGGACGATCCGGCTCTGGGACGGCTACTTCGCGGTCGCCTGGGCGGCCACCCTCGCCTTCGTGCTCGCCGCGGCCCACCCGGGGTTCCCGGTCCGTTCGGTCGCGGCGGCGCTGCTCGTCCCGCTGGTGCCCTGGTACGCGGTCGTGGGGCGCCCGCTGCTCCAGGAGGACCCTCCGGAACAGGGCCGGGCGCTGCGCTATCTCGCCGGGGCCATCGCGCTGTTCCTGCCGTCGGCCGTGCTGGTGGGCGAGACGCGGCTGATGGCGTTCGCGCTGATCCCGCAGTGCTTCATGACGCTGCACACGCGGTGGTCCCTGGTGGCCGTCACCGTGATCAACCTGGTGCCGGTCGCGGGCTGGGCACTGCTGTGGCGGCCCAGCGGGGAGGACCTGTTCGGCAACTTCCTCTTCTCCGTGGTCACCCTCGTCTTCTCCGTGGTGATCGGCAGCTGGACCATCCGCATCATCGAACAGAGCATGGAACGGGCCGAGTTGATCGCCGAACTCGATGCCAGCCGCCATGAGATCTCCCGCCTCTCGGCCGCCCACGGCGCCCTGGCCGAGCGGGAGCGGATGGCCCGCGAGATCCACGACACCCTCGCGCAGGGCTTCACCAGCCTGCTGATGCTGATCCAGGCGGTGGAGGCCGAACTCGACCACGACGTCCCGCGGGCCCGCCGCCATCTGGCGCTGATGGACGAGACGGCCCGGCAGAACCTTGCCGAGGCCCGCGCCTTGGTCGCCGGTGCCGCGCCCGCCGACCTCGACGGCAGCTCCCTCCCGGACGCCCTGCGCCGCCTGGCCGCCCGTCACGGGGCGACGCTGGAGGTGCAGGGCCCTGTGCGCCCGCTGCCGGCCGCTCCCGAGGTGGTGGCCCTGCGCTCCTGCCAGGAGGCCCTGGCCAACGCCCGTAAGCACGCGGGGAGTTCGGCGGCGGTGGGCATCGCGCTGGCGTACTCCGACGACACGCTCACCGTGTCCGTACGGGACGACGGGTGCGGCTTCGACCCCGGCGCCCCCTGCGACGGCTATGGTCTGGCGGGGCCGCGCGCCCGGGCCGGCGAGGTCGGCGGGACGGCGCAGATCCGCAGCGCACCGGGCGACGGCACGACGGTGACGGTCAGTCTGCCCGTCTCACTGCCTGTGTCGCTGCCCGTGTCGCCGGGGAGGAGCTCGTCGTGATCCGGATCGTCCTGGCCGACGACCACCCCGTCGTACGGGAGGGCCTACGGGCGATGCTCAGCGCCGAGCCGGACCTGGAGGTCGTCGCCGACGCGGCGAGCGGCCCCCAGGCGGAGGCGCTGGCGGCCGAACTCCGGCCCGACATCGTGCTGATGGACCTGCGGATGCCGGGTGGCGGGGGCGTGGACTCGATCGTGCGGATGGGCGAGGCGGGGCTGCCGTGCCGGGTGATCGTCCTGACGACGTACGAGACGGACCGGGACATCCTGCGGGCGGTGGAGGCCGGGGCGGCGGGCTATCTGCTCAAGGACATGCCGTGGGCGGAACTGGCGGAGGCGGTACGGGCGGCTGCGCGCGGCGAGACGGTGCTGGCGCCGTCGGTGGCGGCCCGGCTGGTCGACCAGCTGCGCGCCCGGCCGGAGCGGCCACGGCTGTCGGAGCGGGAGACCGCTGTGCTGCGGCTGGTGGCGGAGGGGTGTACGAACGCGGAGATCGGGCGCCGCCTGTTCATCGGCGAGTCGACGGTGAAGACCCATCTCCTGCGGGCCTTCGGCAAGCTGGGGGTGGACGACAGGACGGCGGCGGTGACGAGCGCCATGCGGTTCGGTCTGCTCGACTGATCCTTTTCGCCCCCGCCGCCCCTTCCCGTCCCGACCCGGGGGCCAGCCCCCGGACCCCCGCTCCTCAGACGCCGGAGGGGCTGAGTTCGGCTCAGCCATCTCAGCCCGTCCAGCGTTTGAGGACGCGGCCGTTCAGTCAGCCCAGCCGGGCTTCCAGCTCCGCCACGATCTCGTTCACTCCGACCGCCGTCTGCTCACCGGACTCCATGTCCTTGAGCTGCACGACACCCTCGGCGAGATCCCGCTCCCCGGCAACAACGGTGTACCGCGCACCACTGCGGTTGGCGTTCTTCATCGCACCCTTCAGCCCCTTGGCCCCGTACGAGAAGTCCGCAGCGATGCCCACCTTGCGCAACTCCGTGACCTTGGCGAACAGCACACGACGCGCCTCCTCGCCCAGCGGCACCGCGAACACGCTCGTCGTGGAGGGCAGTTCGAGCTCGACGCCCTCCGCCTCCAGGGCGAGAACCGTGCGGTCGACGCCCAGCGCCCAGCCGACGGACGGAAGCGCCGGACCGCCGATCATCTCCGACAGGCCGTCGTAACGGCCGCCGCCGCCCACCGCGGACTGGGAGCCCAGACCGTCGTGGACGAACTCGAAGGTGGTACGGGTGTAGTAGTCGAGGCCCCGCACCAGCTTGGGGTCGTCCTCGAAGGCGACGCCCGCCGCCGTGATCAGCTCACGGACCTCCTCGTGGTACGCCTTGCAGGCGTCGCACAGGTAGTCACGCAGGAGCGGCGCATCGCCGAGCTGCTTCTGGACGGACTCCCGCTTGTCGTCCAGGACCCGCAGCGGGTTGATCTCGGCCCGCCGCAAGGTGTCCTCGTCCAGGTCCAGCCCGCGCAGGAAGTCCTGCAGCGCGGCCCGGTAGACGGGACGGCACTCCTTGTCGCCCAGGCTGTTGAGCAGGATCCGGAAGTTGCTCAGCCCCAGCGAACGGTACGCCTGGTCCGCCAGGATGATCAGCTCGGCGTCCAGCGCCGGATCCTCGGCACCGATCGCCTCGGCACCGACCTGGGAGAAGTGCCTGTAACGGCCCTTCTGGGGGCGCTCGTAGCGGTAGTAGGAGCCCGAGTACCAGAGCTTGACGGGCAGGTTGCCCAGCTTGTGCAGGTTGGCCTCCAGCGCGGCGCGCAGCACGGAGGCAGTGCCCTCGGGGCGCAGGGCGAGCCTGTCGCCGCCCTTGGTCTCGAAGGCGTACATCTCCTTGGTCACGATGTCGGTGGACTCGCCGACACCGCGCGCGAAGAGCTCCACGCTCTCGAAGCCGGGGGTCTCGATGTAGCCGTAACCGGAGTTGCGCAGCGGCGCGGCGATCGCCTCGCGGACCGCCAGGAACTTGGCGCTGTCCGGCGGGATCAGGTCGTACGTGCCCTTGGGGGCCTTGAAGGTGCTCACGGAAAGTCTCGTCACATTCCTCGTCGGGGAGCGTCCACGCTCCCGAGGCCGGCGGCCACCTGCCGCAGATACGGGTTGGTGGCGCGCTCCTGGCCGATGGTCGTCTGGGGGCCGTGGCCGGACAGCACCACGGTCGAGTCCTCGAGCGGCAGGCACACGCGGGCCAGCGAGTCGAGCATCTCGGCCATGTCACCGCCGGGCAGGTCGGTGCGTCCGATGGAGCCGGCGAAGAGCAGATCCCCGGAGAAGAACACGGAAGGGATCTCCGTGGTCTCCGGCATCTGGAAGGTCACCGACCCCTTGGTATGGCCGGGCGCATGCGCGACGGAGAACTCCAGACCCGCGAGTGCCAGCTTCGCACCGTCGGTCAGCTCCTTGACGTCGTCGGGCTCCCCCACCGTCAGCTCGCCCATGAGCGGCATGCCGATGGAGCGGCCGAGCGCCTTCTCGGGGTCCGCCATCATGTAGCGGTCCTCGGGGTGGATCCAGGCCGGTACGTCGTGCGCGCCGCACACCGGGACGACCGAGGCCACATGGTCGATGTGGCCATGGGTGAGGACGACCGCGACGGGCTTGAGCCGATGCTTCTTCAGCGCTTCCTCGACTCCTTGGGCGGCCTGATGGCCCGGGTCGATGATCACGCACTCCTCACCGGCGGCGGGGGCGACGAGATAACAGTTCGTCCCCCAGGCCCCGGCGGGGAACCCGGCAATGAGCACGATCGTCCTTCGTTGTGTCGATTACGGGCGGCTGCTGCTGACCTCAGAGCCTACCGGCGCTGCCGATTCCTCAGCGAACCCATATACGGTACGGGGCACACGCAGGCGGTCGGCTCACAAGACGCACGCGTACCGCGGTCGACGTACGAGACGCATGAGGAGAGAACCCGGTGGTCACCCAGGAACAGCGCAAGCGTCAGCTCGCCCGGGAGAAGTTCTTGCGCCAGCAGCAGCGGCGTACGGCCGCGCGACGCAAGGCGAAGATGCGCAACTCTGTGATCGCGTCGGTGCTCGGTGTGGTCGTCATCGCCGGTGTGGCGCTCTACACGACCGGAGCCTTCAAGGGCGACAAGAGCGACGACAAGGCCAACGCGAGCTCGCAGACGTCCCCGAGCGCCGCCCCGAGCAAGGCACCCGACCCGTGCGCGAAGCCGGCCAAGGGCTCGGTGAAGAAGCTGAGCTGGAAGAAGGAGCCGGCGATGACCATCGACAAGTCGGCGAAGTACACGATGGATCTCGCCACCACGTGCGGTGACATAGACATCGCGCTGAAGGCGTCGGCGGCGCCGCACACCGTCAACTCGTTCAACTTCCTCGTCAGCCAGGGCTACTTGGACCACACCAAGTGCCACCGACTGACCGACCAGGGCATCTACGTGCTGCAGTGCGGCGACCCGCAGGGAACCGGAATGGGCGGTCCCGGCTACACGATCCCGGACGAGAACCTCAAGGACAAGAGCCTCAAGGGGCAGGTGTACCCGGCGGGCACGGTCGCCATGGCCAACCAGTACAACGCGCAGACGAAGCAGGGCCGCAACACCGGCGGCAGCCAGTTCTTCCTCGTCTACCAGGACAGTCCGCTGCCGCCCGACTACACCCCGTTCGGCACGATCTCCCCCGCGGGCATGAAGGTTCTCAAGAAGATCGCCGCCGCCGGCGCCCAGCCCGCCGACCCCACGACGCAGAACACGGCGCCCAATGCGACCGTTGTGATCAACAAGGCGACGATCACCAAATCCTGACCGTCAAGTGCGAAATTTCGGTCGCGCGGGATGCGGACAGGCAACCCGCCGGTCGCCTATGTTGGCCGTGACGAAACTGTGGACGATGCCCGGGGGCACTGAGGCCCCTCGCAGGCATCATGTGGAGGAGGCGCTGTGAGCAGCGACCCGTGGGGCCGCGTCGACGAGACGGGGACCGTGTACGTGCGTACGGCCGACGGCGAGCAGGTCGTCGGTTCCTGGCAGGCCGGCTCCCCCGAGGAGGCGCTGGCCTACTTTGAGCGCAAGTACGAGGGCCTGGTTGTCGAGATCGGCCTCCTCGAGAAGCGAGTGAAGACCACCGACCTGTCCGCGAAGGACGCGCAGGCCGCCATCGACCACATCCGTGAACAGGTCGACGCGCACCACGCGGTCGGCGACCTGGACGCGCTGCGGACGCGGCTGGACAAGCTCGTGGCGACGGTCGAGGCGCGCCGTGAGGAGCGCAAGCAGCAGCGCGCGAAGCAGTCCGACGAGGCGCGCAGCGCCAAGGAGGCCCTGGTCGCCGAGGCGGAGCAGCTGGCGCAGTCCGACCAGTGGCGGGCGGCCGGTGAGCGGCTGCGCTCGCTGGTGGACACCTGGAAGGGGCTGCCGCGGCTGGACCGCAAGTCGGACGACGAGCTGTGGCACCGCTTCTCGCACGCCCGGTCGGCGTTCTCCAAGCGCCGCAAGGCGCACTTCGCTTCGCTGGACGCGCAGCGCGAGGAGGCCCGCAAGGCCAAGGAGCGGCTGGTCGCCGAGGCCGAGGCGCTGTCCGGCTCGACGGACTGGGGCCCCACGGCGGCGCGCTACCGCGAGCTGATGACGGAGTGGAAGGCCGCGGGCCGCGCCCAGCGCGAGCACGAGGACGACCTGTGGAACCGCTTCCGCGGCGCCCAGGACGTGTTCTTCGCCGCCCGCAGCTCGGTCTTCGCGGAGCGGGACGCCGAGCAGTCGGAGAACCTGAAGCTGAAGGAGGAGCTGGCCGAGGAGGCCGAGAAGATCCTCCCGGTCACGGACCTCAAGGCGGCGCGCGCCGCGTTCCGCTCGATCAACGAGCGCTGGGAGGCCATCGGCCACGTACCGCGGGACGCGCGCCCGAAGGTCGAGGGCCGGATGCACGCCGTGGAGCGGGCCATCCAGGAGGCCGAGGAGGCCGAGTGGCGCCGGACCAACCCGGAGGCACGCGCGCGTGCCGAGGGTCTGACCGGTCAGCTCCAGGCCGCCGTCGACAAGCTGAAGGGCCAGATCGAGCAGGCCCGCGCCCAGGGCAACACCGCCAGGGCCGACAAGCTCGAGCGCGAGCTGGAGGGCCGCCAGGCGCTCCTGGACCAGGCGCTGAAGGGCCTGCAGGAGTTCGGCGGCTGACCCCTGCCTGTGGCGTGAAGAAGGGGGCCCGTACCGGGAAGGTACGGGCCCCTTCTCGTCGTACGTCTGGTTCTACGACCTGCTGCGCGCCGACGTCACGCGGTACACGTCGTAGACGCCCTCCACGCCACGCACCGCCTTCAGGACGTGGCCCAGATGCTTCGGGTCGCCCATCTCGAAGGTGAAGCGGGAGGTGGCCACGCGGTCGCGGGAGGTCTGGACGGCCGCGGAGAGGATGTTGACGTGCTGGTCGGACAGGACGCGGGTGACATCCGACAGGAGCCGGGAGCGGTCCAGGGCCTCGACCTGGATGGCGACCAGGAAGACCGAGGACTGGGTGGGCGCCCACTCGACCTCGAGGATGCGCTCGGGCTCACGGGACAGTGACTCCACGTTGACGCAGTCGCTGCGGTGAACCGATACTCCGCTACCGCGTGTGACGAAGCCGATGATGGGGTCGCCGGGAACGGGCGTACAACAGCGGGCCAGCTTGACCCACACGTCCTCGACGCCCTTGACGATGACGCCCGGGTCGGCGCTGGAGCGCCGCTTGCGGCTGCGGCTGCGGGACGGCGGGACCGCCTCGTCGATCTCCTCGGTGGCCGCCTCCTCGCCGCCGAGCGCGGAGACGAGCTTCTGCACGACGCTCTGCGCGGAGACATGCCCCTCGCCGATCGCCGCGTACAGCGCGGAGATGTCCGGGTAGCGCATCTCGTGCGCGAGCGTGACCAGCGAGTCGCCGGTGAGGATGCGCTGGATCGGCAGGTTCTGCTTGCGCATGGCGCGGACGATGGCGTCCTTGCCCTGCTCGATCGCCTCGTCGCGGCGCTCCTTGGAGAACCACGCCCGGATCTTGTTGCGGGCGCGCGGCGACTTCACGAAGCCGAGCCAGTCGCGGGAGGGGCCCGCGCCTGCCGCCTTGGAGGTGAAGACCTCCACCAGGTCGCCGTTGTCGAGGGTCGATTCCAGCGGTACGAGACGGCCGTTGACCCGTGCTCCTATGGTGCGGTGGCCGACCTCGGTGTGGACCGCGTACGCGAAGTCCACCGGCGTGGCCCCGGCCGGGAGCGCTATGACGTCGCCCTTCGGGGTGAAGACGAAGACCTCGTTGCGCGACAGGTCGAAGCGCAGCGACTCCAGGAACTCGCCGGGGTCCTCGGTCTCCTTCTGCCAGTCGAGGAGCTGGCGCAGCCACGCCATGTCGTTGAGGTGGTCGTCCTTGCCGCCGCCCTTGGGTGCGTCCGAGCGCACCTTGGAGGCGCCGGCGACGGCCTCCTGCTTGTACTTCCAGTGCGCGGCGATGCCGTACTCGGCGCGGCGGTGCATGTCGAAGGTGCGGATCTGCAGCTCGACGGGCTTGCCGTTGGGGCCGATGACCGTCGTGTGCAGCGACTGGTACATGTTGAACTTGGGCATCGCGATGTAGTCCTTGAACCGGCCGGGGACCGGGTTCCATCGCGCGTGCACGGTGCCGAGTGCGGCGTAGCAGTCGCGGACGGTGTCGACGAGGACACGGATGCCCACCAGGTCGTAGATCTCCGCGAAGTCGCGACCGCGGACGATCATCTTCTGGTAGACGCTGTAGTAGTGCTTCGGGCGTCCGGTGACGGTCGCCTTGATGCGTGCGGCCCGCAGGTCCTGCTGCACCTCGTCGGTCACTATGGCGAGGTACTCGTCGCGCTTGGGCGCCCGCTCGGCGACGAGCCGCACGATCTCGTCGTACATCTTGGGGTAGAGGATCGCGAAGGCGAGGTCCTCCAGTTCCCACTTGATGGTGTTCATGCCCAGGCGGTGGGCGAGCGGCGCATAGATCTCGAGGGTCTCGCGCGCCTTCTTCTCCTGCTTCTCGCGCTTGAGGTAGCGCATGGTGCGCATGTTGTGCAGGCGGTCGGCGAGCTTGATGACCAGGACGCGGGGGTCCTTGGCCATGGCGACGACCATCTTGCGCACGGTCTCGGCCTGCGCGGCCTCGCCGAACTTGACCTTGTCCAGCTTGGTGACGCCGTCGACGAGCAGGGCGACCGAGTCGCCGAAGTCGCGGCGGAGCTGGTCGAGGCCGTACTCGGTGTCCTCGACGGTGTCGTGCAGCAGGCCGGCCATCAGCGTGGCCGGATCCATCCCCAGCTCGGCCAGGATGGTGGTCACGGCGAGCGGATGCGTGATGTACGGGTCGCCGCTCTTGCGCTTCTGGCCGCGGTGCCAGCGCTCGGCGACCTGGTAGGCCTTCTCTATCTGCCGCAGCGTCGACGTCTCGATCTTCGGGTCGTTGCTGCGCACTATCCGCAGCAGCGGCTCGAGGACCGGGTTGTACGGGTTGGAGCGCTGGACGCCGAGGCGGGCGAGGCGGGCGCGGACGCGGTTGGAGGAGCCGGAGCGGGCGGGCTGGCCGGTGTTCGGGCGCACCGCGGGGGAGGGCGTGGCCTGCTCGGGTGGCGGGGGCTTGGGGCGCGACTGCTCGGCCGACTTGTCGATGGGCGCGGACTGGGCGTGCTCGACCGGCCCGCGGGTGTCGTTCTTCGCGTGGGGCGCGTTCGGCGCGGGCTTGGCCGCGGCTGCCGAGGCGGACTCGGGCTTGGCGGCGGTCAGGTGCTGGGCCTCGTCTGGCAAGAGGACTCCTCGTGCGCGATCCGGGTCCCCCGGTCAGGCTCCGGAGACCCCATGGTAGCGATCCTGGGCCGCAGGATCGCGTTCAGGCCGATGTGAGGGTCGTCTACCGGAGAAGCATGCGGGGCTGCTGCCGACACCGTCGGGGCGCATGGAACCTACCAGATATATACCCAATTTCCCCTTTCTCTGACCATTCACCACTTAAAACGACCGGAAGTCAAGCTCATTAATGCCGTTGACTCGCGCATCAGAGGCCCCATAAGATCAACTTCGACCAGAAGTGGAAGAAATTCGTCATCTTCCCACTTCGAAAGAAAACGGAAACGGGATAGAGCATGAAGATATTCGGAAAGTCAGTGGCCGCTGTGGCCCTGACCGTGGGAATGAGCGCCGCTTTCGCGCTTCCCGCCCAGGCGGCAACGGCAAGCCCGATGTCAACGCACAGGGGCACCTCTGGATGCTTCAACTGGTCCTGGGCTGACGGAACCACCACAGCGACCATCTACTACCACAACACGTGCAACACCACGAGGGATCTGTGCGTCTGGTGGAGGGACGGCTCGGTGCACCGCCTGCATCGCCTCACCGCCGCGGCCGACGCGAAGGGGCACCGCAAGGAGAATGGCACCATCGAATCCCAAAACATCGAGGACTGCACCTGATTTCGCAGTCGGTCGGATGACATAAGCCAGCACAGGAAATAAAACGAGTCAGCCCCGAGTGTGCAACAAGGTCACACTCGGGGCTGACTCGTTCCCGAAACTCTGCTCAGATCGTGAGTACAGCCTCCAGGGGGGCGCCGTCGAGAGCCGGTTCCAGGCGGGCGCGGCCGCCCAGGAATCCCAGCTCCATGAGGACGGCGACACCCGCGACCTCGGCGCCCGCCCGGCGGATGAGCTGGAGGGAAGCCTCCGCTGTGCCGCCGGTGGCCAGGACGTCATCGACGACCATGACGCGGTCGCCCACCGAGAGGTCCTCCGCGTGCACCTCGATCTCCGCCGAGCCGTACTCCAGGTCGTACGTCTGGCCGAGGGTCGCTCCGGGGAGCTTGCCCGCCTTGCGTACGGGGACGAAGCCGAGGCCGGCACGGACGGCGACCGGGGCACCGAGGATGAACCCGCGGGCCTCCAGGCCGACGACCTTGGTGGCGCCCGTGTTCGCGGCGATCTCGGCGAACGCGTCGGTGAGCGCCGTGAAGGCCGCCGGGTCCGCGAGCAGCGGGGTGATGTCCTTGAACATCACGCCCGGCTCCGGGTAGTCCGCCACGTCACGGATGCGGCTGAGCAGCAGCTCCTTGATGTCGGTCATCGGCGCTTCCCAGAGGGACGGCCACGGCCGCGGTTGCGCGACGCTGGCTGGTTGCGCGGCCCGACGACCGCGTGCGCGTCCTCCGGCTCGTCGTCGTAGCGCTCGTCCGCGGTCTCGGCCGGCAGCGGCCCGCCCTCGGCAGCGGCCTGGGCGCGCTTGGCGAGGACGCGCTTCTTGAGCGCCTTCATCTGCGGCTCGCGCTCCTTGAGGTCGGCGACGAGCGGGGTGGCGATGAAGATCGAGGAGTACGCACCGGCCGCGAGGCCGACGAACAGCGACAGCGAGATGTCGTTGAGCATGCCGGCGCCGAGGAAGCCGCCACCGATGAACAGCAGGCCAGCGACCGGCAGCAGCGCGACCACAGTGGTGTTGATGGACCGCATCAGCGTGCTGTTGATCGAGCGGTTGGCGATGTCGCTGTAGGTCCAGCGGGTCTGCTTGGTGATGTCCTTCGTCTGCTCCTTGAGGCTGTCGAAGACGACGACCGTGTCGTAGAGCGAGTAACCGAGGATCGTGAGCAGACCGATCACCGTGCCGGGCGTGACCTCGAAGCCGACGAGTGCGTAGATGCCGGTCGTGATGGTGATGTCGTGGATCAGCGCGACGAGCGCGGCGAGCGCCATGCGCCACTCGAAGGCGATCGCCAGGTAGATCACCACGAGGACCATGAAGATCGCCAGGCCCTGCCAGGCCTTGTTGGCGATCTGGTCACCCCAGCTGGGGCCGACCAGGTCGGCGTTGATGTTCTCGGTGTTGACCTTCAGGTCCTTGGCGAGCTTGTCCTTGATCGCGTCGGACTTGTCGGTGTCGATGCCGGCGATCTGGATGCGCAGGCTGCCGTCGCCGAGCTTCTGGACGATCGGGTCGTGACCGGAGGCGTCCTTCCCGTAGCCCTCGGTCTCAGCGACCGAGGCGGTCATGTGCTTCGGGGTGGTGAAGACGGCACCGCCCCGGAATTCGATGCCCATGTTCAGGCCGCGCACCGTCAGGCCGAGGATGGCTGTGATGGTGATCAGGATCGAGATGCCGTACCAGATCTTGCGGTTGCCGACGAAGTCGTAGCCGACCTCACCGCGGTGCAGACGGGCGCCGAGGCTGCCGAGTTTCGACATCTCACGCCTCCTTCGGGTCGACGGGGGCGGAGGGACGACGAGTACGGCGCAGCGGCGGCTTGGCGCCCAGTGCCTTCGGGTCGAGGCCCGACCACCTGTGGCCGTTCGCGAAGAACTTCTTGCGGGCGAGGACCGTCATCAGCGGCTTGGTGAACAGGAAGACGACGACCACGTCGAGCACGGTGGTCAGACCGAGCGTGAACGCGAAGCCCTGGACCTTGCCGACCGTTACGATGAACAGCACCGCGGCGGCGAGGAACGACACGAAGTCGGAGACCAGGATGGTGCGCCGGGCACGCGGCCACGCCCGCTCGACGGCGGGGCGCAACGAGCGGCCCTCGCGGATCTCGTCCCGGATCCGTTCGAAGAACACGATGAACGAGTCGGCTGTGATACCGATCGCGACGATCGCACCACAGACGGCCGGCAGATTCAGCGCGAAGTGGATCGTCGGGCCGAGCAGCGCCATGATCACGTACGTAAGGATGGCAGAGACCAGCAACGAGGGGATCGCGACGGCCGAGAGGCCGCGGTAGAAGATCAGCAGGTAGACGATGACCAGTGCCAGGCCGATCCCGCCGGCGATCAGACCGGCGTGCAGCTGCTCGCCGCCGAGCGCGGGGGTCACCGTGGTGACGCTGTCCTCCTTGAAGGACAGCGGCAGCGCGCCGTACGACAGCATGTTGGCGAGGCTCTGGGCCTCCTGCTGGCTGAAGCTGCCGGTGATCTCCGCGTTGCCACCGGTGAGCGCCTGGTTGACGGACGGGTCGGAGACGACGTTGCCGTCGAGGACGATGGCGAACTGGTTCTGCGGGGGCTGGTTCTTGGCCAGCTTGCCGGTGATGTCACCGAACTTCTTGGAGCCCTTTCCCGTGAACTCCATGGTGACGGTCCAGCCGGCCGCGGACTGCGTGTTGAAAACGGCGTCGGCCTTCTTGACGTCGGTGCCGTCGACCTCGGCGGGGCCGAGGATGTACTTCTGCCACTGACCCTGCGAGTTCTTGCCGCAGGCCACGGTCGGGTCGCTGGCCTTGCTGCCCTTACCGGCGTTGGCGCGGGCCTTGTCGTTCTTGCAGTTCAGCGCGGTGTACTGCGCCTGGAGCTTGCCGGCGGCCGCGTTACCGGAGGCGGTGCTGCTCGGGGACGGGGAGGCGGAGGTCTTCGCACTCGAGGAGGTGGTGGCACTCGGCGTCGCGTCTGCCTTCAGGGCGCCGGTGACGGCGCGGCCCTGCGAGGTGGCGGTCGCCGACGGGGTCGCGGAGGAGGACGGGGTCGACTTGCCCGTGGCCTTCTCGCCGGCTTTGCCCGTGGACTTCCCCGAGGGGCTGCCGGAGGCGCTCGGCGACGGGCTGGGCGTCGCGGCCCCATCGGAGATCTCGGTGGTGAGCACCGGACGGAAGTACAGCTTGGCAGTGGTGCCGACCTGCTCCCGCGCTTCCTTGGAGTTCGTGCCCCTGGGGATGTTGACGATGATGTTCCGCGTGCCCTGAGTCTGGACCTCGGTCTCCGAGACACCAAGACCATTCACGCGGTTGTTCATGATGTCGACCGCGGTGTCCATGTTGGTCTTGTTGATCGCGGACTCCTGGCCCGGCTCTGCGACCGCCCGGAGCGTGATGCTCGTACCACCGGCCAGGTCGATACCGAGACGCGGAGTGGTGTTTCCGGAGGCGAACATGCCTCCGGTGAGCGCCACGATGGCGATCAGGATGAGGGCCAGCGAGCGCCCCGGCTTGCTCTGGGCGCTCGCGCTCCGGCCCTTTTTAGGTGCTGCCACCTTCTCGTACTCCCTCTCGGGCCGTTCCGCGCCGGGTCAGCGCGGTGTCGGCCATGACATGGTGTCGGGATCCCCGTGTGCGAGACGCACATGTCCCGGGGCGCGCGAGGTCGGCCGCGCGCCCCGGGATGTGGCTACTTCGCCTCGGAGTCGCCGTCGGTCTTCTTCGGCTCTTCGTCCGACTTGGCCTCGGCGGCCGGGGTGTCGTCGGCCGGCTCCTCGGGCGCGTCCTTCTTGTCGAGGTCGACGGACTTGTCGTCGGAGGCGGCGGCAGCTTCGTCGGCGGAGTCGTCGGTCTCGGTGAGGGAGGAGGCGTCGTCCGGGACCAGGTCGGAGTCGGACTTCAGGTCGTGTTCGATGCCGTGCACGATGCGGTTGTACTCGTCGTCGCTGAGCACGGAACCGATGGCGTTCTTCGCGAAGAGGAGCTCGACGCCCGGGCCGGCGTCGAGGAGGACCGTGTCCTCGTTGACCTCCTTGACCGTCGCGTACATGCCCCCGATCGTGCGGACGCCGCTGCCGGGCTGCATCTCGTTGCGCATCTGGGCGGCCTGCTGCTGCTTGCGCTTGGCCGAGCGGGTCATGAGGAACATGGCCCCGATGAGCACGATGAACGGGAGGAGCATGGTGATATTCACGGGACGGAGTTTCCTTCGCACGACCGCGATGGAGAGCGGCCTCATGGATGGGGGTATGTATACCGCCGACAAAGGCGGCATCGGCGGAGTCTAAGCGAGTCCGCGCGCATGGAACAACGCTCAGCATGGCACCTGGGTTCCTGACCGGGCCAATGCCCGCGCCGTCACAAAGGCATCACGTCCCGAACAGGTCCTGTTGTCCGTTTCCCGCAGTGGCCGAGCGGGGCGGAGTGAGGCCGAGATGCGCCCATGCGGCAGGCGTGGCGACGCGGCCGCGGGGGGTGCGCGCGAGCAGTCCTTCCCGCACGAGGAAGGGCTCGGCGACCTCTTCGACGGTCTCGCGCTCCTCCCCCACCGCGACGGCGAGGGTGGACAGGCCGACGGGCCCGCCGCCGAACAGCTTGAGCAGGGCCTCCAGCACACCGCGGTCCAGCCGGTCGAGGCCACGGGCGTCGACCTCGTACACCGCAAGGGCGGCCGCCGCGATGTCCCGCGTGATGATCCCGTCCGCCTTGACCTGGGCGTAGTCGCGCACCCGGCGCAGCAGCCGGTTGGCGATACGGGGCGTGCCGCGGGAGCGGCCGGCGATCTCGGCTGCGCCGTCGGCCTGGATCTCGACGTCGAGCAGGTTCGCCGAGCGGTGGATGACGCGCTCCAGTTCGGCGGGCTCGTAGAACTCCATGTGCGCGGTGAAGCCGAAGCGGTCGCGCAGCGGGGGCGGCAGCAGGCCCGCCCGCGTGGTGGCGCCGACCAGTGTGAACGGGGGCAGTTCGAGCGGGATGGCGGTGGCGCCGGGGCCCTTGCCGACGATGACGTCGACCCGGAAGTCCTCCATCGCCATGTACAGCATCTCCTCGGCGGGCCGCGACATCCGGTGGATCTCGTCGAGGAAGAGGACCTCGCCCTCCTGGAGGGAGGAGAGGATCGCGGCGAGATCGCCGGCGTGCTGGATGGCGGGGCCGGAGGTGATGCGGATGGGGGCGCCCATCTCGGCCGCGATGATCATCGACAGGGTGGTCTTGCCGAGGCCCGGGGCGCCGGAGAGCAGCACGTGGTCGGCGGTGGCGCCACGCGCGCGTGCGGCGCGCAGCACCAGGTCGAGCTGCTCGCGGACCTTCTCCTGGCCGATGAACTCGTCCAGGTCCTTGGGGCGCAGGGCCGCCTCGACGGCCTGGTCCTCACGGTCGGCGACGGAGCCCACCAGCCGCTCGGGGCCGGGGGCGTCGGTCGGGTCGTCCCAGTTCACTGAGATCTCTCCTCACTGGGGTGGCGCAGGTGGGTCAGCGGGCGCGGTTGAGGGTCTGCAGGGCTGCCTTCAGCAGCTGACCGACCTGGGGTGTGCCCCCGGCCGCCTCGGCCTGCGGTGCCACGGCGGACACGGCCTCGTCTGCCTCGCGGGTGGCGTACCCGAGGCCGATCAGCGCGGCGTGCAGTTGGTCGCGCCAGCCGGAGGTGACCGCCGTACCGACGGCCGGGGCACCGATCGGCTCGCCGAGCCGGTCCTTGAGCTCGAGCAGCAGCTTCTGGGCGCCCTTCTTGCCGATGCCCGGGACGGCGATGAGGGCCTTCTCGTCGCTCGTGGACACCGCCCGGCGCAGGGCGTCCGGGGTGTGCACGGCCAGCATCGCCTGCGCCAGCCGCGGACCGACCCCGCTGGCCGTCTGCAGCAGTTCGAACACCTGGCGCTCGTCGTCGTCCACGAAGCCGTAGAGCGTCAGCGAGTCCTCCCGTACGACGAGGGAGGTGGCGAGCTTGGCCGGCTGGCCGAGACGGAGCGTGGAGAGCGTGTTCGGCGTGCACTGCACGGCCATGCCGACACCGCCGACCTCGACCACGGCGGCGTCGGGGGCGAGTGCGGCGACCGTGCCGCTCACGAAGGCGATCATGCCGTACGGCCTTTCGTTGCGTTGGCTGCGTGCAGGGCGACCGCCTGCTGGAGTCGGTTCTGGGCGGGGGCGCGCCAGATGTGACAGATGGCGAGCGCGAGGGCGTCGGCCGCGTCGGCCGGTTTCGGGGGTGCGTCGAGCCGGAGCAGACGGGTCACCATGGCGCCTACCTGGGCCTTTTCCGCACGGCCGCTGCCGGTGACGGCGGCCTTGACCTCGCTCGGGGTGTGCAGGGCGACGGGGAGGCCGCGGCGGGCGGCGCACAGCATGGCGACGGCGCTGGCCTGGGCGGTGCCCATGACGGTCCGTACGTTGTGCTGGCTGAACACCCGCTCCACGGCGACGACTTCGGGCCGGTGCTCGTCCAGCCACTGCTCGATGCCCTGCTCGATGGCGACGAGGCGCTGGCCCAACTCGGCGTCCACGGGCGTCCGTACGACACCGACGCCCACCATGGTGAGCGGCCGGCCCGCGACCCCCTCGACCACGCCGACACCGCATCGCGTGAGCCCAGGGTCCACCCCCAACACCCGCACGCGCCCCTCCCCTCAGTGATCTTTGACTTCACGCCAGGCTAGCCGCTGCCACCGACAACGGCGGCGGGCCGGTGGGACGTGTTGTCCCACCGGCCCGCCGAAACCGCTTCGTTCGCGGCAGCGTTACGCGTCGACCTTCTCCATGACCTCGTCGCTGACGTCGAAGTTGGCGAAGACGTTCTGCACGTCGTCGCTGTCCTCGAGCGCGTCGATCAGCTTGAAGATCTTCTTGGCGCCCTCCTCGTCCAGTTCGACCTGGACGGACGGCACGAAGCTGGACTCGGCGGAGTCGTAGTCGATCCCGGCCTCCTGGAGGGCGGTGCGGACCGCGACCAGGTCGGTGGCCTCGCTGATGACCTCGAAGGACTCACCGAGGTCGTTGACCTCCTCGGCACCCGCGTCCAGGACGGCACCCAGGACGTCGTCCTCGGTCAGCTCGCCCTTGGGGACGATGATGACGCCCTTGCGGCTGAACATGTAGGACACGGAGCCCGGGTCGGCCATGTTGCCGCCGTTGCGGGTCATGGCGACGCGCACGTCGGAGGCGGCGCGGTTGCGGTTGTCGGTGAGGCACTCGATGAGCACCGCGACGCCGTTCGGACCGTAGCCCTCGTACATGATCGTCTCGTAGTCGGCGCCACCGGCCTCGAGACCACCGCCGCGCTTGATCGCGGAGTCGATGTTCTTGTTCGGCACCGACTGCTTCTTGGCCTTCTGGACGGCGTCGTAGAGCGTCGGGTTGCCGTCGAGGTCGACGCCGCCCATGCGCGCCGCGACCTCGATGTTCTTGATCAGCTTCGCGAAGAGCTTGCCGCGCTTGGCGTCGATCACGGCCTTCTTGTGCTTCGTCGTGGCCCATTTAGAGTGGCCGGACATCTGCCTGTCTCCTTCGCGTAACCCATCTATGAACGAACGCCAGAGATCCTACAAGGACTCCGGTGTTACTCCGCTGTCCGGTTCGCGCGCACCATGTCGACGAACAGGGAGTGCACGCGGTGGTCGCCGGTCAGTTCCGGATGGAACGACGTGGCCAGCGCGTTGCCCTGGCGGACCGCGACGATGTGGCCGTCGTGCTCGGCGAGCACCTCGGTCTCGGCGCCGACGGACTCCACCCAGGGGGCGCGGATGAAGACGCCCTCTACAGGATCGCCCTCGACGCCCCGGACGTCGACCGCCGCTTCGAAGGACTCGTTCTGCCGTCCGAAGGCGTTGCGGCGCACGATCATGTCGATGCCGCCGACGGTCTCCTGCCCGGAGCGCGGGTCGAGGATCTTGTCGGCGAGCATGATCATGCCCGCGCAGGTGCCGTAGACGGGCATTCCGTCACGCACGCGCGCGCGGAGCGGCTCCATCACGCCGAACAGGACGGCCAGCTTGGAGATGGTGGTGGACTCGCCGCCGGGGATGACCAGGCCGTCCACCTCTGCGAGTTCCTCGGGGCGCCTGACCGGCCTGGCCACGGCGTCGGCCGCGGCCAGGGCGATGAGGTGCTCCCGTACGTCGCCCTGGAGGGCCAGGACGCCTATGACGGGGGTGTTCATGTGATCTGGTGCCTTACCAGCCGCGGTTGGCGTAGCGCTCGGCCTCGGGGAGGGTGTCGCAGTTGATGCCGACCATGGCCTCGCCGAGGTTGCGGGAAGCGTCCGCGATGATCTTGGGGTCGTCGTAGAAGGTGGTCGCCTTGACGATGGCGGCGGCGCGCTTGGCGGGGTCGCCGGACTTGAAGATGCCGGAGCCGACGAAGACGCCCTCGGCGCCGAGCTGGCGCATCAGCGCGGCGTCGGCGGGGGTGGCGACGCCACCGGCGGAGAACAGCACCACCGGGAGCTTGCCGAGCTCGGCGACCTCCTTGACCAGTTCGTACGGGGCGCGCAGGTCCTTGGCGGCGGCGTACAGCTCGTTGTTGTCGAAGCCGCGCAGCTTGGCGATCTCGTTCTTGATCTGGCGCAGGTGGCGGACGGCCTCGACGACGTTGCCGGTGCCGGCCTCTCCCTTGGAGCGGATCATGGCCGCGCCCTCGGCGATGCGGCGCAGGGCCTCGCCCAGGTTGGTGGCACCGCAGACGAAGGGGGTGGTGAACGCCCACTTGTCGGAGTGGTTGACCTCGTCGGCCGGGGTGAGGACCTCGGACTCGTCGATGTAGTCGACCCCGAGGGACTGCAGCACCTGGGCCTCGACGAAGTGGCCGATGCGGGACTTGGCCATGACCGGGATGGAGACGGCGTCGATGATGCCCTCGATCATGTCCGGGTCGGACATCCGGGCCACGCCGCCGTCCTTGCGGATGTCGGCGGGGACCCGCTCCAGGGCCATCACGGCGACGGCGCCCGCGTCCTCGGCGATCTTCGCCTGCTCCGGCGTGACGACGTCCATGATCACGCCACCCTTGAGCTGCTCGGCCATTCCGCGCTTCACGCGCGCGGTGCCGGTCTCGGGGGCCTGGTTTTCGGAGAGCGTGCTGGACACGGGTGACCTCACTGAAGTGAAAGAGGGCTTCTGCAAGAACCGAGGAAACGTGAGTGGACCAGTCCACGGCAAGGGCCAATGAGAAGCCGGTGGATCCTTTTCTCCTCCGGCACCCTCGCAACCGGTGCGTCAGTCGGAGTTCTCCCCTACGAGGACGCCCGGCCCGTCCGCCGTCAGAACCGGCACCCACGCCTCGTCCGCCTCGGCCAGCCGCGACTCGTCCAGCACGAGGGGCGCGGGATGGATGTCGTCCCGGTTCGCGGAGCCGCAGACATGCAGTGCCGCCGCGGCCCGCACCCGCTCCGGCAGCGGCGGAGCCCAGATCAGGCCCTGGGCCCCCGCCCCCTGCGGCTCGCCCGCGAAGACGTCCTTCAGCTCCTCGTCGAGGCCGCTCCCCGGCACCGGCAGCAGATAGCCCTCCCGCTTGCCCTCCAGGTCGAGGAAGACGCGGCGTCTGCCGCCGGTCATGGCCGGCGGTCCCTAGGCCGCGCGGTCGGCCAGCGCGGCCGGTGGTTCGTCGTCCATCTCGAAGGCCATCGGGAAGGGGGCGTGGCCCGCCAGGCGGAACCAGCGGACCTTGCGGTGTTCGCGTAGGCGGCGGGCGGCGCCCACCGCGTCGTTGTGGAAGCGGCGGGCCATCGGGACGCGGCGTACAGCCTCGGTGAGCTCGCGGGCGGCGGCTTCCCCGCCGGGTGCCTCGCGGACCGCCTCCACCTGGGGCGCCTCCGCGAAGACGGCCCGCAGCGCCTGGCTCAACTCGCTCTCGGCGACCTCCCGTTGGTCCTCCTCGGCCTGCCGGGCGGCGTGCGCCGCCTCGTACAGGACGATCGAGGCCGCAGGGTCGAGGACACCGGAGGTGGCCAGTTCCTGGGCCACGGAGGCCCTGCGCAGCAGCTGTGCGTCGAGCGCGGCCCGGGCGGCGTCGATACGGGCGTGCAGCCGGTCCAGGCGGCCCGCCGTCCAGCTCAGGTACAGGCCGATCGCCAGGAGGGCGACGAGGATCCAGATGAGGGTTGCGGTCACGGGCGGCAACCCTACGCTCCGCCGGGTCGGCCGAAAGACGTGCGGGGCATCGACGCGACCGCCCCTGGGGGCTGCCGCCCCCGGACCCCCGCTTCGGTCCGAAAGGCCTCGTCCTCAGACGCCGGACAGGCCGGCTCGACCAACCGGCGCCCGCAAGCGCCCCCTCAGTCCCGCGCCAGCCCCAGCCGCGACCGAAGCCCCGGTCCCCGCTCGTCCTCCGCCGCCGCGACCGCGGCCGCTCCCGCCGTCACCGTCTCGTACACCGACAGGATGTCCGCGCCGACCGTCGACCAGTCGAAGCGCCGTACGTGGGCGCTCCCCCGCTCCCGCAGCTCGGCCCGCCGCTCCGGGTCCCCCAGCAGCCGCAGGGCCGCCTCGGCCAACGCGTCGGAGTCCTCGTTGGCGAACAGCTCGCCCGCCGCGCCCTGGTCCAGGACCTGGGCGAAGGCGTCCAGGTCGGAGGCGAGCACGGGGGCGCCCGCGGACATGGCCTCGACGAGGATGATGCCGAAGCTCTCGCCGCCGGTGTTCGGCGCCACGTACAGGTCGACGCTGCGCAGGAAGCGGGCCTTGTCCTCGTCGCTGACCATGCCGAGGAACTCCACGCGGGGGCGCAGTTCCGCGGGCAGCGAGGCGACCGCCTCCTCCTCGTCCCCCCGCCCGGCGACCAGCAGCCGGGTCTGCGGCCGCTCGGCGAGGATCCTGGGCAGCGCCTTCATGAGCACCGGAAGGCCCTTGCGCGGCTCGTCGATGCGGCCGATGAAGCCGATGGTGTCGCCCTGCCACCGGGCCTTGGGCTTGGCCCGGGCGAAGAAGTCGACGTCGACGCCGTTCGGGATGACGACCGCGTCGCCGCCGAGGTGTTCCACCAGCGTGCGGCGGGCGTACTCGCTCACCGCGATCCGGGCGCTGATCTTCTCCAGGGCCGCCTGGAGGATCGAGTAGGCGGCGATCATCGCCCGCGAGCGCGGGTTGGAGGTGTGGAAGGTGGCCACGATCGGACCGGACGCCGCCCAGCAGGTCAGCAGGCCGAGCGACGGCGAGGTCGGCTCGTGGATGTGGACGACGTCGAACTCGCCGTCGTGCAGCCACCGTCGGACCCGGGCGGCGCTCAGGAAGCCGAAGTTCAGCCGGGCCACCGAGCCGTTGTACGGCACCGGGACCGCCCGTCCGGCCGAGACGACGTACGGCGGCAGGGGCGTGTCGTCGTCGGCGGGAGCAAGGACCGACACCTCGTGGCCCAGGCGGATGAAGTACGCGGCGAGGTCGCGGATGTGGAACTGGACGCCGCCCGGCACGTCCCAGGAGTACGGGCAGACGATGCCGATCCTCACGACGTGCCCTTCTCGGGAGCCGGGGGTTTCCCCGCAGGATCGAGGTCCTTGAGCCACAAGCGCTGGAGCATGTGCCAGTCCTCCGGATGGTCGGCGATCCCGGTGGCGAAGGCATCGGCCAGCGCCTGTGTCATGACAGACGTCTTTTCGGCCCGGCTACCTGTCTCGGGCACCTCGACCGGCGGGTGCACCCGCCCCTGCATCACGGGCGAGTCGTCGTACCAGAGCGTGACCGGCAGGAGCAGCGCGCCGGTCTGCTGGGCGAGGAGGGCGGGTCCGGCCGGCATCCGGGTGGTCTCGCCGAAGAACTCGACCTCGACGCCCGAGGACGACAGGTCGCGCTCGGCGACCAGGCAGACCAGGCCGCCGTCGCGCAGCCGCCGGGCGAGCGTGCCGAAGGCGGTGCCGCCGCTGTGCGGCAGGACCTCCATGCCGAGGCCCTCGCGGTAGGCGACGAAGCGGTCGTAGAGCGTCTCGGGCTTGAGGCGCTCGGCGACCGTCGTGAACGGCGTCTCCAGCTTGGTGGTGACCCAGGCGCCGGCGAGATCCCAGTTGGCCATGTGCGGCAGCGCCAGGATGACACCCTGGTCGGAGGCGATCCCCTCGGTCAGGTAGTGCACGTCCTTGGGGTCGAAGCCGGCCTTTATCCGCTCGGGGCTCCACGCCGGGAGCCGGAAGGACTCCATCCAGTAGCGCAGGTACGAGCGCATGCCCGCGCGCGAGAGCTCGGCGAGGCGCTCGGGGCCCGCGTCGGGCACCACGCGCGCGTAGTTGCTCTCCAGGCGCTGCACGCCCTTGCCGCGCTGCTTCCAGGCGAGGTCGGCGATGGAGCGGCCGAGCCGTACGGCGACCGGCTCCGGGAGCTTCTTGACGGTGCCCCAGCCGAGGCCGTACAGCGCGTCGGTCAGCTGATCGCGAAGGCTCACTTCGCCGCCTCGCTCCCCTGTGACGCGTTCTCGGGGGAGGCGGCCGCGGCCTCCGCCTCCGCCGATTCACGACGGACGGTGACCACCCGCTGGATGAGCGTGACCAGGCTGCCGACGGCGACGATCCACAGGGCGACCGGCAGCAGGTACTGGATGCCCGGCACCCCGAACTTGTGCAGTCCCGCGAACCCGGCCGCGACCAGCGAGATGACCAGGCGCTCGGCACGCTCCACGAGACCGTTGACGGCGACCGGCAGCCCGATCGACTCGCCGCGGGCCTTGGTGTACGACACCACCTGGCCGCTGGCCAGGCAGAAGATCGAGACGGCGCACAGGACGTTGTCGTTGCCGCTTCCTGCGTACCAGAGGGCGAAACCGCCGAAGATCGCACCGTCGGCGACCCGGTCGAGGGTGGAGTCCAGGAAGGCGCCCCAGCGGCTGGTGCGGCCCAGCTGGCGGGCCATGTTGCCGTCGACGAGGTCGGAGAACACGAACAGCGTGATCACGACCGTGCCCCAGAAGAACTCACCTCGGGGGTAGAAGACCAGTGCGCCCGCGATCACGCCGGCGGTGCCGAGGAGCGTGACCGTGTCGGGGCTGACGCCCCGGCGGATGAGAAACGCGGCGAACGGCGTGAGGACACGCGTGAAGAATGCACGCGCGTACTTGTTCAGCATGGCCTTCCCGACGGTCGGTGTGGCCGCGGCCCCTGCTGGCCTCCGGCTGGCCCATCGTAGCCACGCGCGCGCGTGTGCGACTGCCGGGCACCCGGACGTCTGCGGGGAGATCCGGCGGACGGCCCGGGCCGGGGGGCGGCGCGATCACGTCGTTCGTATGGACGCACCGTGACGGGAGTGGAAAGCTCGAAGGACCGCGGGCGTCATCGGAGCCGCCACCGCACGCGGCCCGGCATGCCCGCGCCCACAGTGACCTCACCGTGCACGGGAGGCAAGGCCATGGGCGACAAGGCAAGCGCACACCCCGGAGCCGCCGGCAGGGCTACGGCGGCCGACCACCCCGCGTCCGTACGGAATGTGGTGCTGGTCGGCCACAGCGGATCGGGCAAGACGACACTGGTGGAAGCTCTCGCGCTCACCGCGGGAGCAGTGAACCGGGCGGGCCGCGTGGAGGACGGCGGCACCGTCTCCGACTACGACGAGATCGAGCACCGGCAGCAGCGCTCGGTGCAGCTCTCCCTGGTGCCGGTCGAATGGGACGGCATCAAGGTCAATCTTCTCGACACCCCCGGATACGCCGACTTCGTCGGGGAGCTGCGGGCCGGTCTGCGAGCCGCGGACGCGGCCCTTTTCGTCGTCTCGGCCTCCGACGGCGTGGACGGCTCGACCCGCATGGTGTGGGAGGAGTGCGCGGCCGTCGGCATGCCACGGGCGATCGTGATCACCCACCTGGAGGCCGCCCGGGCGGACTTCGAGGAGATGACGCGGACCTGCGCGGAGGCCTTCGGCGGTGACGACCCCGACGCCGTGCTCCCGCTCTACCTGCCGTTGCACGGCCCGCAGGGTCCGGACGGGCACGCGCCCGTGACGGGGCTGACCGGGCTGCTGTCGCAGAAGGTCTTCGACTACTCGTCCGGCGAGCGCAAGGAGTCGGAGCCGGGCGAGGACCAGCTGCCGCGCATCGAGGAGGCCCGCAACCGGCTGATCGAGGGGATCATCTCGGAGAGCGAGGACGAGACCCTCATGGACCGCTATCTGGGCGGCGAGCAGATCGACTTCAAGACGCTCGTCGAGGACCTGGAGCGGGCCGTCGCACGCGGGGTCTTCTTCCCGGTCCTGGCCGCCGCCCCCGCGGCCGAGGGCGCCAGGCAGGGCCTCGGCACCGTCGAGCTGCTGGAGTTGATCACGGGCGGTTTCCCGACTCCGTTCGAGCACCCCACGCCCGGGGTCACCACGATCGACGGCAAGCCGCGCGAGGTGAAGGCCTGCGACACGGACGGCCCGCTGGTCGCCGAGGTCATACGGACCACTTCCGACCCCTACGTCGGCCGGATCTCGCTGGTCCGCGTCTTCTCCGGCACGCTGCGCCCCGACGAGACGGTGCATGTGTCCGGGCACGGGCTCGCGGACCGCGGGCACGAGGACCACGACGTCGACGAGCGCATCGGCGCGCTGTCCACCCCCTTCGGCAAGCAGCAGCGCACCGTGACGCACGCCATCGCGGGCGATCTGGTGTGTGTGGCGAAGCTGAACCGCGCGGAGACCGGCGACACCCTCTCGGCCAAGGACGACCCGCTGCTCATGGAGCCCTGGCAGATGCCCGACCCGCTGCTGCCGCTCGCCATCCAGGCGCACAGCAAGGCGGACGAGGACAAGCTCTCGCAGGGTCTTTCCCGGCTGGTCGCCGAGGACCCGACCATGCGGCTCGAGCAGAACCAGGACACCCACCAGGTGGTGCTGTGGTGTCTGGGCGAGGCGCACGCGGACGTGGCGCTGGAACGGCTGCGCAGCCGCTACGGCGTCCAGGTCGACGTGATCCCGCACAAGGTCTCCCTGCGGGAGACGTTCGCGGGCAAGTCGGCGGGCCGCGGTCGCCATGTCAAGCAGTCCGGGGGACACGGGCAGTACGCGATCTGTGAGATCGAGGTGGAGCCGCTGCCCGGCGGCTCGGGCATCGAGTTCGTGGACAAGGTCGTCGGCGGCGCGGTACCGCGGCAGTTCATCCCGTCGGTCGAGAAGGGCATAAGGGTCCAGGCGGCCAAGGGAGTTGCCGCGGGCTATCCGCTCATCGACGTCCGGGTGACCCTGGTGGACGGCAAGGCGCACTCCGTGGACTCCTCGGACGCGGCCTTCCAGACGGCCGGTGCGCTGGCGCTGCGGGAGGCGGCGGCCGACGTGAAGATCCATCTGCTGGAACCGGTGGCCGAGGTGACCGTCCTGGTCGGCGACGAGTACGTGGGCGCCGTGATGAGCGACCTGTCCGGACGGCGCGGCCGGGTACTCGGCACGGAACAGACCACCGGGAACCGCACACTCATCCGGGCCGAGGTGCCCGAGATCGAGATCGGCCGGTACGCCGTGGACCTGCGCTCCCTCTCGCACGGCACCGCGCGCTTCAACCGCTCCTACGCACGGCACGAGCCGATGCCCCCGCAGATCGCGGAAAGGATCCGTGAAGAGGCGCGCGCCGCCTCGTAGTTGGCGCCGGGCGCCGCCAAGTCGCTTTTGTGGAACGCTCCCCTCCGTCGGCGGGCGGCTTCGGCCGTCCGCCGACGTATGTCAGTGCCTGCGGATACGCTGATGCCCTGATCAAGTTGTCGGACGAACACCGTGACGACCTGATCAACAGGTGTGCGGAGCAAAGAAGTCGGGAAAGCCGCAGAAGCGACGTCGGCGGCGATCGGGGGCGGGAATGACCGTTGAGAGCGGCTACGGGGACATCTTCGGCCCTCAGGTGCCCCGCACGGGCAACGAGGGCCAGACGGCCACGTTCGCGCTGGCCTCCGCGGCCTACCGGGACAACCCGGTCGCGGACATCAAGAAGGCCGACAACGAGTGGCATCAGACCACCGTCAAACCGGGCCTGAAGTGGGCGCGGATATTCCGGCCCAACCTGGGTGAGGCCTTCTCGCGGGCAGTGGTGGACCGCATGGTGGGCCCCGACCGCAAGCCGCTCATCCAGTCCTTCGGCGCCGAGCCCCCGGTCGTCGTCGAGCACTGCCTGGCGGCGAACAACATCCGCAAGGACCGGGACAATCTGCTGAGCATCGTGATGGTGCTGTGCGGCCTGCTGTTCCTGCCCGGCCTCCTCGTCTGGCTACTGGTCTTCTCGATCCGCACCACCGTCGCCAAGCGCGACGACAAGCGGGCCGGCGCGATGGCCACCACACTGCTGGTGGCGGTGGGCGCGCTCGCCGTGATCTTCCTGATCCGCATGCCGTTCACGGGTTTCTGGGCCTGGTACGCGCGGGCCTCGGTGATCATGCCGGTCGTCGGCTGGTTCTGGGCCCGGCAGATCTGCGAGCGGACGGCCAAGGACCTGCGGGAGCGCTGGGACAGCCTGCTGGCGGGCAGCAGCATCGGCGCCAAGGTGCCCGAGGCGGTGCCGACCAGCCCGGGCGAGACGAAGGCGGACGCGCTGCGCCAGTCGCTGGCCAAGCTAAGCGCCGAGCAGCAGTCCAACTCCGTGTTCTACGCCGGTCCGAAGGGCATCCTCGGGATGGGCACCCGCTGGGGCAGCTGGCAGCTCGCGGAGGACCTGGTGCCCGCCGACCCGACCCGGGAGATCCACCCCTTCCGCAGCTGGGACGTCATCCGCTCGATCCACGACCAGCTGCGCATGCTGGAGCGGAACACGCTGAACACCGGCGGCTTCCCGACCCCTTCCGTGCGGCACTGGATCGTCACGCCGATCGGCGAGGGCGCGAAGGAGGTGTCCCGCCCCGAGGGCACGGACGTGGACGCGTACCAGGTCAAGTCCCACGCGATACAGGACATCTGCAACAAGCAGCAGTTCGGCGCGGGCGACCGGCACTATCTGGGCGTGCAGTGGACCCTGTGGGACGGGCAGCTGGTCATCACCATGATGATCACGGTGACCGTGCTGCACGAGACGCTGCGCATCGAGGTCACCGGGCATGCGCTCGGTCCCGTGAACTCCCTGTTCACCAGCAAGCCCGAGGCGCCGACGAAGGAGGTCCAGAAGTCGTTCAAGCCGTGGGAGACCCGGAAGGTGACCCTCCCGCTGGTGACCACCGACGAGGTCGTACGACTGGCCGTCCGCGCCCCGATCTCCTGGTACCCGCCCCTGCTGAACTGGCTGGGCGGCACGATAACCCTGCCCGAGCCCTTCGGCCTCCGGCACGCCTGGGCCGACCAGCCCTGGCGCCACCGCTTCATGGCCGACGACGCGCTGCGCGCCGCCACGCCGGTGCTGCGGGTGGTGCATGCGGCGGCGATACGGGTCCTCGAGGAGAACGGCGTGGACACGGAGAAGTTCGGCACCAGGTCGGCGTTCCTGAGCACGCAGATCCAGGACCCCACGCCCAAGAAAGCGGACGTGTACGAGGCGTAGAAGGTGCGCGACGCGTAGGGCTTACGCCGAGGGCCAGGCCTCCGCCAGCATCTTCCGGGTGTCCGCCAGCAGCTGCGGCAGCACCCTCGTGTGGCCGACGACCGGCATGAAGTTCGTGTCGCCGCCCCAGCGCGGGACGATGTGCTGGTGGAGGTGGGCCGCGATGCCGGCGCCTGCGACCGTGCCCTGGTTCATGCCGATGTTGAAGCCGTGGGCACCGGAGGCGGTGCGCAGGGCCGTCATGGCCTGCTTGGTGAGCGCGGCCAGCTCGACGGTCTCGGGGTCCGTGAGGTCGGTGTAGTCGGCGACATGGCGGTAGGGGACGACCATGAGGTGGCCGCCGTTGTACGGGTAGAGGTTGAGCACGGCGTAGACCTGCTCACCGCGCCGGACGACCAGCCCGTCCTCGTCGGACTTGGCCGGGATGGAGCAGAAGGGGCAGCCGTCGTCGGCACCGGGGCCGGTCGGCTTGTTCTCACCCTGGATGTAGGCCATCCGGTGGGGCGTCCACAGGCGCTGGAACGCGTCCTGGACCCCTACTCCCAACTGCTGCTCCGGCTCACTCGTCATGCCATGCAGCATATGGCGTCGCCCGTTCGCGGCGTGTCGGCGGGGTTGCGGCAGAAGCCCGCCGGGCCAAGCTGGGCCGGTGGACGATGACAGTCGCAGCACCCGCTGGGAGCAGCGCACGGAGATTCCGCTCGCCCTGGCATCCCTGGTCTTCCTCGCCGCCTACGCGATCCGCGTCCTGGCCCCCCGCCTCCCCGACGTCTGGCAGGACCTGTGCCTCGCGGCCCTGCTGGCCGCCTGGGCGCTGTTCGCCGTGGACTACGCGGTGCGCTGGTGGCTGAGCGGGCGGTGGCTGGGCTTCGTACGCAGGCACTGGCTGGACACGGTGGTGCTCGTCCTGCCCCTGCTGCGGCCCCTGCGGGTGGTCAAGGTCTACGAGGCCGTGCAGCGGCGGCACGGCAGGCCGCGGCTCGCGCTGCACGCGCGCGTGATCGTGTACGCCGGGCTGGCCACGGTACTGCTCGGCTTCGCCGGTGCCCTCGCCGTCTACCAGCAGGAACGCGGGGCGGCGGGTGCGTCGATGCGGACGTTCGGGGACGCCGTGTGGTGGACCTGCGCGACCCTGACGACCGTCGGCTACGGCGACATCGCGCCGGTGACACCGCTGGGACGGCTGATCGCGGTCGGGATGATGGCCGTCGGGCTGGCCCTGCTCGCCGCGGTGACCGGCACCTTCGCCTCCTGGCTGCTGCAGGTCTTCGCCCGCGAGGACGACGAGAGGCCCCCGGGAGGCTGAACCTCCCGAGGGCCCTCGGACACCGGCGGACCGGGCCGGCCGGACCGGACGGTCAGACCTGCGTCCGGTCCTCCACGACCTTGGCGATCTTCGCGATGGCCTCGTCGAACGGGATGCCGTTCTCCTGCGAGCCGTCGCGGTAGCGGAAGGAGACGGAACCGGCCGACATGTCCTCGTCGCCCGCGATGACCATGAAGGGCACCTTCTGCTTCTGGGCGTTGCGGATCTTCTTCTGCATGCGGTCGGAGGACGAGTCGACCTCGACCCGCAGGCCCTGCTTCTTCGCGGCCGCGGCGAACTTCTCCAGGTACTCCACGTGCCCGTCACCGATCGGGATGCCGACCGCCTGGACCGGGGCCAGCCAGGCCGGGAAGGCGCCCGCGTAGTGCTCGAGGAGCACCGCGAAGAACCGCTCGATCGAGCCGAACAGCGCGCGGTGGATCATGACCGGGCGCTGCTTGGAGCCGTCCGGGCCCGTGTACTCCAGGTCGAAGCGCTCCGGCAGGTTGAAGTCGAGCTGGATCGTCGACATCTGCCAGGTGCGGCCGATGGCGTCCTTGGTCTGGACGGAGATCTTCGGACCGTAGAAGGCGGCGCCGCCCGGGTCGGGGACCAGGGGCAGGCCCTGCTTCTCGGCGACCTGGCGCAGGGTCTCGGTCGCCTCCTCCCAGACCTCGTCCGAGCCCACGAACTTCTCCGGGTCCTTGGTGGAGAGCTCCAGGTAGAAGTCGGTCAGGCCGTAGTCGCGCAGCAGGCCGAGGACGAAGGTGAGCGTCTTGTCGAGCTCCTCCGACATCTGCTCACGGGTGCAGTAGATGTGCGCGTCGTCCTGGGTGAAGCCGCGGGCCCGGGTCAGGCCGTGCACGACGCCCGACTTCTCGTACCGGTACACGGTCCCGAACTCGAAGAGGCGCAGCGGCAGTTCGCGGTAGGAGCGGCCGCGCGCGTCGAAGATCAGGTTGTGCATCGGGCAGTTCATGGGCTTGAGGTAGTAGTCCACGCCCTCGTCGAGCTGCATGGGCGGGTACATGCCCTCGGCGTACCAGTCCAGGTGCCCGGACGTCTCGAAGAGCTTCCCCTTCGTGGCGTGCGGGGTGTAGACGAACTCGTAGCCCTCCTCCTCGTGCCGGCGGCGCGAGTAGTCCTCCATCACACGGCGGACGATGCCGCCCTTGGGGTGGAAGACGGCGAGGCCGGAGCCGATCTGCTCCGGGATGGAGAACAGGTCGAGTTCGCTGCCGAGCTTACGGTGGTCGCGCTTCTCGGCCTCGGCGAGGAAGTCGAGGTAGGCCTTGAGCTCGTCCTTGGACGGCCAGGCGGTGCCGTAGATGCGCTGGAGCATGGGGTTCTTCTCGCTGCCGCGCCAGTAGGCGGCCGCGTTGCGCATCAGCTTGAACGCCGGGATCGTGCGGGTGGAGGGCAGGTGGGGACCGCGGCAGAGGTCCTTCCAGCACAGCTCGCCGGTCTTGGCGTCCAGGTTGTCGTAGATCGTCAGCTCACCGGCGCCGACCTCGACGTCCGCGCCGTCGTCGTGCGACGCGGAGCCCTTGAGGCCGATCAGTTCCAGCTTGTACGGCTCGTCCGCCAGCTCCTCGCGGGCCGCCTCGTCGGTCACCACACGACGGGCGAACCTCTGTCCGCGCTTCTGGATCTCCTGCATCTTCTTCTCGATGGCCTTGAGATCCTCGGGCGTGAACGGCTTCTCGACGTCGAAGTCATAGTAGAAGCCGTCCTTGACCGGCGGGCCGATGCCCAGCTTGGCCTCGGGGAACAGCTCCTGCACGGCCTGCGCCATCACATGCGCGGTGGAGTGGCGCAGGATGTTGAGGCCGTCCTCGGAGGAGATCTCCACGGGCTCCACGACCTCGCCCTCGGCGGGCGCGTAGGCGAGGTCCTTGAGCTCGCCGCCCACGCGCGCGGCGACGATCGAGCGCTCGCCGGCGAAGAGCTCGGCGGCCGTAGTGCCCGTCGTCACCACGCGCTCTTCCCGCTCGGAATCGCGTTGGATGATCACACGGACGTCTGACACCGGTCTCTCCTGACTGAAGGTGGTTGCGGCGCCATACCAGGAGCGCGCGCAATAGGGGATCGTACCGACCCCGACCCGCCGACCGCGAAACGGTCGCCCTTCGTGCAGACAGGCCCGCGCTCAGTCGTCGTCCTCCCCGGTGCACGCCTCCTCGAAGAAGTCGCCCTTTTCCGCGTGCTCCTGCATCGACTTCATCAGGCGGTCCCGCTCCGCCTCCTCCACCTGCACCGGTGCGACCCCGGTCGCCCCGGTCAGCCGCCGGAAGCCGCCCCGGCTCTCCAGCCGCCCGTGCAGCCGCACGGGCAGCCCCACGAGGTGGGCGTGCCCGGCGATGCGGTAGTCCTCCTCGTCCAGCGTGATCCGGACGTGCGGTACCTCGGCTCCCGCGATCACCCGCAGCCGTACGCTGCCTTCCCCGCGCGGTCCCGACCTGCGCATCCGCACCACCGTGCCGGTGATCCGCACGGGCACGGACGGCTCCTCGCGCAGATAGCGGGCGCCGGCCTCGCGCAGCACGGGCAGGTCGCCCGGTGAGAACTCCACCGGCTCGAGGCCCGCCACGCAGTCCTCGGGCACCCCGGCGGCCGGTGCCCACTCGACGGCGATCCTGGCGCCCTCGGTACCGCGCACCAGGGCGATCAGCGCCTCGGTGAGCTCACGGCTGACGCCCGCCTCGACGGCGCCGTCGAAGGCGTCCATGCCGCCGGTGGCCCGCTGGTAGTCGATGGCCTCGCGGGCGGCGTACAGGGCCTGGTGGAGGCGTACGGGGAGCTGCCGGCCCGTGCCGACGGGCACGAAGGCGGTCAGCCGGCCACCGCCGGCCGCGGAGCCCACGAGGACGCTCTCCAGCAGCGCGGCGGCGGCACGGCGGTGCCGGGCGCCGTAGTAGCCCGCACGCGCGCGTGTGGCGAGCGCTCCGGCGAGCAGCATCTGGCGGGCGCAGGCGCGCAGCTGCTCCTCGACCACCCAGGGCGCGGAGCCCGCGGGGCCGCTCGGCGCATCCCGCCACCAGCGGATCTCGTCGCTGGGCACGGCGAGCCCGACCAGCACCTCGCGGGCGGAGGGCGTGCCGCTGCGGGTCAGCGCGACGAGCGCCTCGCCGAGCAGGTCGTCGCTGTCGGGGAAGGCGCGGCTCTCGGGTACGAGCAGGCTCGTCCCGCCGCCGCCGGGGCCGGGCGGGGTCCAGCGGCCGTAGCGTCCGGCGGCTCCGCCGCGCCGCTCCCAGCCGTGCCGGTGCAGCAGGGCGCTGAGCACGGCGGGGTCGACCTCGTCGGGCTCGGGGGGACGGTGCCAGGAGGCCTCGACCGGGTGCGGCCTGACGGGCCGCAGCGGCTCCTCCAGCGGGCGGTGCGTCATGGTCTGCCTCCGGCCCCGACCCGCGTCATGATCTCGCACAGCGCCCGGTCGTCGAAGATGCGTGAGGTCGGTATCCGCACGGTGGTCCTGGTCCGCCCGGTGACCGGCTGGCCGGCCAGGTTGACCCAGTAGCAGCAGTGCCGCAGGTCGAGACGGTCGTGGCTGGCACGCAGCCAGTCGTCCTGGGATCTCGGGACGAGCATCACGACCAGGATCTTGTGCACCGAGACGGGGGTGCGCGCGAGCTTGCGCAGATGGTCGTTGTCGAGCGTGAAGGAGAAGAAACGTCCCGGCGGGTTCGGCGCGACCTGGTACGTGCACTTCAGCTGCACCTTGATGGTCACCTCGTCGTCGACGGTGTGGCCGGGCGAGCCGTGACTGACGTGCCAGTCGATGCCGTTGTCCGGGAACGGCTGCGACAGCGAGCAGCCGGCCGCCGCGGCGACGGCGTGCAGATATCCCACCTGCAGTGTCTCCATGCAGGCGGTGGTGGCGAGTGTGCCGCGAAGGGGGCCCGCACGTTCGGGCAGCAGCCCGCCCCGCTCGGGCTGCGCTATCGCCATGACCAACAGCCTTCCACGCCAAGTGATTCCCCGCTGCGGGCCTCTGAACTGCAAAGACCCGTACTCCTGTTGTGTCCTTCCGGCGTACGGCGCAAACAGCCCGGGTATCACCAAACAGGCAGAAGACGGGACGTCAGCTGCCGTGGGTGAACGAGGAGTTGCATAGGCATGACGACCTGGTACGAGGGGCCCCTGGCCGCCTTCGACACGGAGACCACGGGTGTCGACGTCGAGACCGACCGGATCGTGTCGGCCGCCGTCGTCGTCCAGGACGCCCCGGGCAGCCGGCCCCGGATGACCCGTTGGCTGGTCAACCCGGGTGTGCCGGTGCCGGAGGCGGCGACGGCGGTGCACGGGCTGACGGACGAACACCTGCAGCGCAACGGCCGCTGGCCGGCGCCGGTGATGTACGAGATAGCCGAGGAACTGGCGGAGCAGGCGGCGATGGCCCGTCCGCTCGTGGTGATGAACGCGCCGTTCGATCTGACGCTCCTGGACCGCGAGTTGCGCCGCCATCGCGCCTCCTCGCTGGACCGCTGGTTCGAGACGTCGACGCTGCGGGTGCTCGACCCTCGGGTCCTCGACAAGCACCTGGACCGCTACCGCAAGGGCCGCCGCACCCTGACCGATCTGTGCGCGCACTACGGCGTCACGCTGGAGGGTGCGCACGACGCGGCGGCGGACGCCCTGGCCGCGCTGGACGTCGTACGGGCCCTCGGGCGTCGTTTCGCCGCCCGGCTGGAGCGCCTGTCCCCCGCCGAACTGCACGCCCTGCAGACCACCTGGCACGCGGCCCAGGCGCGCGGGCTGCAGGCGTGGTTCGCGAAGAGCGGCACGGAGGAGATCGTGAACCCGGCATGGCCGCTGCGGCCGGATCTTCCGGCGGCGGCTTGATGCAGGCCGACATGCACAAAGCCGGTCCGCTGCTGCGGACCGGCCTGTCGGGGTGCGGGCGGCGAAGCCCCCGCCTCGCGCGGCGAAGCCGCGCAGAACACGACGATGGCGGCTCGGGCCTGCGCTGCTTGCAGACATGAACCGCCATCGACAGGGTGGGCGATACTGGGTTCGAACCAGTGACCTCTTCGGTGTGAACGAAGCGCTCTCCCACTGAGCTAATCGCCCGGGAACGCACTGAACCATACAGGTCTTCACGGGTTTCCTTCAAACCGCTTCCAGGTACGCGACCAGGCCTCGCCGCCCGGCCCGCATCATCAACCGGTGGTTGGCACGGAACATCGGCCGGCCCAGCACGGCGAACCGCCTCAGCAGCGGCTTGTGCACGTCGACAGCTTGCTCGAAGCGGGCCAGGGTGCCGGCGCCCCCGGTGGTGATCGTCCAGCGCGCCCAGCCCTCGAGGTCGCCGGACATGGCGATCTCCAGGACGCCCGCGCCGGGGTCGCGGCGCGTCTCGCGGGCGGTGAAGTGCAGGTCGTACGGGAGGACGGAGCGGATCCGGACGGCTCCGGTGGTGTCGTCGAGCCGGGTCACCTCCCGCACCTGGGGCCACCAGCGGGGGTACTCCTCGGCCCGCTCCAGCACCTCGTACACGGTGGCGGCCGGGGCGGGCAGGGCCCAGAGGCTGCGGAAGCGGTAGTGCGTCCAGTCCATGGTGGGAGTCTGCTCCTACCCAGGGCTTTCGCCCCCGCATCCGAGCCACGGGGTGGCGGGATCTGAGTACGTGGCTGAGTACCCGCACTCATGCCGTGCGACGTGACGCGGACCACACTCCGAGGCATGACGCATGTTCCGCCCCCGGCCGAGGAGTTGCGGCTCCTCGACACCGAGCTCTGGCAACTGGACGCCCGCCGGGCCCAGTTGCTCCATCGCCGCGCCTGGCTGGTCGCCGCGCTCCAGGCGGCGCGCCCCGTGCACCCGGCACCGCAGGCACCGCAGTCGCCCGTAGAGGCGTCTCGCCCCCCGGAGGCCACCGCGCCCGGCGTGCAGAACCTTCTGCTGCTGCTCGGCGGGGTCCTGCTCACCGTCGCCGCGATGGTGTTCACGCTGGTCAGCTGGGGGCATCTCGGTATCGCGGGGCGGGCCCTCGTGCTCGGCGCGGTCACGGTGGCCGCGCTCGGTGCGCCGTTCGTCCTGCTGCGGCGCGGGCTGCGTTCGACTGCCGAGTCGGTGGCCGGTCTGGGGCTGGCGCTGACGGTGCTGGACGCGTACGCGTTGCAGCAGGTCGCCTTCACGGGGACGGACGGCGCGGGATATACGGCCGTCGCGTCGGCGCTGCTGGCGGGGCTCTGGGCGGCGTACGGTCTGCTGCCGCGTGCGGCGGAGCTGCGGCTGCCACTGCCCGCCGCACTGGCGGCGGCCCAACTCCCGCTGTTCTTCTGGGCGATCTCGGCCGCCGCGGGGTCGTCCGGGATCGCGGCCGCGCTGCTGGTGACGGCCGGGTTCGACGCAGGTGTGGCGCTCCGGGTGACCGCCAGGTCCGTACGCGTCCTCGCAGCCGTCGGCGCGTACGGCACGGGCGCCCTGGGTGCACTGACGGCCGGCTGGCTCTCGTGGGATGCGGCCGGTCCGGGCGCCGCCGCCCGTGCGGCGGCGCTCCTCACCCTTGCGGCGGCGATCGCGCTGGTCGCCGCCTGCCGGCTGCCGAAGCCGGCCGTGGCGACGGGCAACGCGGTTCCGGGCGGTCTGCTCCTGGTCGCGGCGGTCGGTGGCGTGCTGCGGGTGGCGCTGCCCGACGGGTGGACCGTACCGGGGTACCTGGCCTGTGGTGTCGCGCTGTTGGCGGCCTTGCGGGTGCGGCTGCCCGAGCCGGTGCGGCGGGGCCTCGTCCAGGCCTCCGCGGCGGTGCAGGCAGTCGCCGTCGCCTGTGCGCTGCCGCTGGTCGTGGTCGCGCTGCTGGGCCCGCTGGGCTGGGCGGAGCGCTGGTGGACCGGTGCGCCCCAGGACGCGCGGGCCGCGGCGGCCGTCCACATGCCGTGGCCGCCGTATCCCGGTCAGTTGCTCCTCGGCCCGGTGGTCGTCGCGGCCGTGCTGGCCCTGCTGGTCCGCGCTGAGACCCGCAGGCCCCAGGCGCTGACCGGTGCGACGCTCCTCGCCTGGGCCACCGTCATGACGCTGCCTGCGGTCTTCCAACTTCCCTACTCCGCCGCCCTGTTGCTCCAGAGCGCGGTGACCGGAGCGGCGCTCGCGGCGGCGGCCTTCCGGTTCCTGCCCGTGACCGGCACCTCGCTCGCCGTGGGCGGTTCGGTCTCCCTCGCCTTCCTCTCGCTGGCCTCCCAGCCGGCCACGCTCACCGTGCTGTCCGTCCTGACGGCACTGTTCGCCGCCGCCTCGCTGCGGCCGCATCTCGCGCCCTTCACGGCCCCGGCCGCGCTCGGTTACGCCACCGCCCTTGCCTGCGCGACCGGCCTGGCGGCCGACTGGCGACCGCAGCACACGGCACTGCTGGTCCTGGTGGTCCCGGCGGCAGCGGCCCTGCTCGCCGCGCGCCTCGACGAGAGCCACGCGCGCGTGCCGGTCGAGGCGACCGGGGCCGCCGCCGGACTGCTGGCCGTCGGCCTCGCGATCACCGCCCCACCGATGCTCGCCCTGGTGCTTGCCCTGTGCGGAGTGATCGCGGCGGCCACGGCGGTACGCTCCGACCGCCGCCCCGCGGGCTGTGCGGCCGCCGCCCTGTTCCTGCTGGCCGGCTGGGTCCGGCTGGCCGCCTGGGACGTCGGCACCGTCGAGGCGTACACGCTCCTGGTCACCGTGCCGGCGCTGTGTGTCGGCGCCTGGCGCAGGTCCCGCGATCCGCAGGCGTCCTCGTGGACGGCGTACGGCGCCGGACTCGCCGCCACGCTGCTGCCGAGCCTCGCCGCGGCCTGGCACGACCCGCACTGGACGCGCCCGCTGCTGCTCGGCACGGCGGCCCTGCTGACCACTCTCCTCGGCGCCCGCCACCGCCTCCAGGCGCCCCTGGTCCTGGGCGGCTCGGTACTGGTCCTGGACGCCCTGCACGAACTGGCCCCCTACCTGGTCCAGATGACGGGCGCCCTCCCCCGCTGGGTGCCTTTCGCACTCGCCGGCCTGTTGCTGCTCGCACTCGGTGCGACGTACGAGCAGCGGATCCGGGACGTCCGGCGCGTGCGGGACATCCTGACCACCATGCACTGAAGCCCCCTCAAGGGGCGCGGGGAACTGCGCGACCAGCCACATACGGCCTGCAGACGAAAGACGAGCGCAGTTCCCCAGCTCCCGCCGAGCGCTACGGCATCTTGTCGCCGAGAAGGGCCAGGTTCTCGATGGCCGCGAGGCCATACAGCGCCGTGTCGTTCGACGAAACCCAGGCCGATTCACTCCCCGCAACCAGAGTAAGCGGCCCGCTCAAAGCCTCCGTCTTCCAGGGCGAAGCCTCCGTATACCCGTCCGAGTTGTAGAACTTCGCCCACGCCCGCCTGGCCAGCGCAGCGTCACCCGTCTGGACGGCGGCGTACGCGTCGAGCCGCGAGTGCCCCTGGAACAGCAGCAGGGTGCCGAAGTCGGAGCCGTAGCGGGCCTTCTGCTCGGCCTTCGTGGCGTTGAAGTACCGGCAGTAGTCGAAGTAGGCCTGGTTGAACTCGGGCATGTCGACGAGGTCGATGAGCTCGGCGCACAGCTCGTTGAGGCCGAAGACGGCCGAGAGGTGCGAGACGGAGACGACGGGTGTCGAGGCGACGGCGAACTTGCCGGTGTCGAGGTCGTAGAGCCCGCTGCCCTGGACGAAGCCGTTGGGCTGCGCGGCGATGCCCTCCATCGTCGACAGCACCCGCGCCTTGGCCTTCTCCCACTTGGGGCCCTTGCGCTCCCACTCGGTCAGCCACGCGGACACCAGACCGCTCCAGTCGGTGCCGAAACCGATCGACAGGGCGTGCCGGTCCGGGGTGTACGGGTCCGTCCGCACCTTGCGCTGCGGGTCGAGGATCAGGAAGGTCTCGTCGGAGTCGACGTTGGCGTGCATGAGATCGCCGACGCGTTCGTCGGCGGTGAGGAAGTAGTAGTAGCGCCGGTAGGTGGTGTTGGCGATGCGCTGCTGCTTGGCGCTGTCGGCGTAGTGCTGGACGCCGTGCCGGGTGCCGAGGCCCGCCCAGTCGCCCAGGTGGTAGACGTCGACCTCGCCGGTGTGCCGGGTGAGGGCCTCCGCGAAGCGGAAGATGTCCGCGCGGCCGGAGCGGAGGTAGGCCATCCACAGCCAGATGTCCGGCGAGAGCTCGGAGTTGTCCCAGGCGTAGCCGCCGACGTCGTACCGCCACTGGTGACGCACGGTGTCGTAGGTGTGCATGAAGTCGCCGTAGTCCCAGAAGCCGTACCAGCGGCGTTGCTCCACCTGGTCCTTGTAGTAGGTGAAGAGGAAGTCGAGATGGTCCTCGATCTTGGCCTTGGCCGGTGTGGAGCGGTCGGGTTCGGAGTACAGGCCCGGGCCGAAGACCTTGGCCTTGATGAGCTGCCTGGGCGGGGCGGCGAGCTGCGGCAGCACGCGTACGGCCTCGACCTGTCGGGCGAGCTTCTCTGCGGCCGGCGTCGACTCGTTGGCCCAGAAGAGGAGTTCGGAGGTGCGGGCGATGCCGTAGGGGGTGCCGAACTTCGGCTCGTAGTCCTCGTAGGTGATGTTGAGGCCTTCGAGCTGCTTGGCGTAGGTGTCCTGGCCCATGCCGTCGTGGTAGAAGCGCAGGTCCATGGGCTGGGCCTCGGGGGACCAGAGCCAGAGGGTGACCTCGGCCTCGTCGGTGTGGGCGTCGCGGATGTCGAGCTGGGCGGGGTGCTTCTCCCAGAAGTCCCTGAGGCCGAAGGAGAATCCGCCGCTCGCGCCGCCGACATAGCCGAAGCCGGAGGCGCGCCTGCCGCCGCCTGCGGCGATCCAGCCGTACCCCTTCTTGGTGCGCTTGCGCAGCGTGAAGCCGTCCGCGGAGAGCTGGGAGAGGGTGTAGTCGCCCCACTCCGGTATGTACTGCAGCCGGGTCGTCACCCGCTGGTCCCAGGTGGCGGGGTCGGGCAGCTTCTGGCCCGCGTACTGCGCCGCCTGCACGGCCGCGCCCGGGTCGCGGCGCAGGCCGGTGATGCCCTTGACCGCCTCACGCAGCAGTCCGGTGCCCTCGCCGCCGATGCGGATGTGCCGGTCGTACGACGCGTCCCGCATCGGCACGCTGAAGCGCACCCCGAGCCCACGGATGAAGTCCCCGCTCGCCTTGCCGGGCTCCTGGGTGCCGTCGTAGGTGATGGTGTGCACCATGCGGAATGAGTCGGCCCCGGCGTAGAAGTACAGCCGGACGGAGAACGGCAGCCAGCTCCGGTCGCCCTTGCGGTGCTTGCCGTCGATGCGGACGACGGCCCGGACCGGGCCCTCCTGCTCGACCGTCACCTCGCCGATGGCGCCGTCGAAGCGCTGGGTCCTGACCGTGCCCTGGTCCTCGTCCTCGATCTCCGGCTGGCGGATCAGGACGAGCCGCCCGTTCCTGGCGATCTCCGTCGAGCCGCGGGTCACCGACTTGATGAGGGTGGCGCCGTTCTTGCCGATCTTCGCGGTGATCACGCCGGTCGACACGTCGACGGTGCCGCCGCTCTTGTCGACGGTGACCTTCTTGTCGGGGGCCGCCGCGTCACCGGCCGCGAGGGTGAGCTTGCCGGAGCCCGAACTCACCGCGTGCGCCGACCATTTGAGGGAGCCGTCCGGCCAGTACGCGATCGGCCAGGACTGCACGGGCACGGCCTTGCCGTCCGCGTCCGTGAGCGCGAACGTCTGGTCGGGCTGGAAGGCGCCCTTCGGCCACGGGACACCGACCGTGGAGCCCGGCGCGGCCCCCAGGCCGCCGTCCTCCAGCCAGTCCAGGGTCACGGGACCGGCGGCCGCGGCCTCGGCTCTGGGCGCGGCCTGCGCGTCCTTGGCTCCTAGGGCCCAGCTGAACTGCGCGGCGGCTCCGGCGACGGCGGCCGCCTTGAGGAGGGACCTGCGGGGGATGGGAGACATGAGAGTTCAGCCTTTCCTTTCCGGCGGGACGTTTCTTCCATGTGCAGCTAGTCAGGGGCATGACAGCGTGAGGTACGGCACCCAGGGCGCCGACCTGGTACGAAGGCACCGCCCGTCAGCGGCGCCGGTACCGCTCCTCCACGGCGACGGCCGCGGCCGCGACGGCCCCGAGGACGGGTACCGCCAGCGGCGCGATCAGCAGGGCGGAACAGACGACGAGGACCACTCCGCCGACGAGCAGGAAGGATCCAGCGGGATCGAGGACGGTTCGGCGACCGGCTTCGGCGAGCAGCGTCCGCCAGGCCGCCCCCGGCTCCCACACCGCCGCCGCACGCAGCCCGGCCACGACGAGGCCGATCAGCGCGAACAGGCCGACGGTCGCCACGAACGGCCCCCCGGGCAGCCCGGCGCGCGCGGCCTGGACGTCGACCCAGACCAGGCCCGCCGCGACCCACCCGGCGAGCCCGGCGACCCACCCGCCCCGCACGGCCGCACGGAAGTCGCGGGCGAACTCCCGCCGGCCACCGCCCTCATGGCCGGTACGACGGCGCAGATGCCGCGCCCCGGCGGCGAAGGCGGCCGGGAAGGTCACCACTCCCAGCGAGGCCACCGCGATCCACACCCCGGTGAGCAGAGACTCGGCGAAGACCCCGAACCGCTCAGCGAGAACCGACTCCTTGTGTGCCTTGACCCGCACTTCGGCCATGGTGACCGCCTCAGCCCTTCAGTCCGGAGGTCGCCATACCGTCGATCAGATAGCGCTGGAAGGCGAGGAAGAACAGCAGCACCGGCAGCAGCGCCACCAGCGACATCGCGATGAGCCCGCCGTAGTTGGCGGCGACGCCGTCGGAGTCGCGGAACATCATCATGCCGAGGGAGACGGTGTACTTGCCGGGCTCGTTGAGGTAGATCAGCGGGCCCATGAAGTCGTTCCAGGCGTTGATGAAGGTGAAGATGGCGCTGGTGATGAGCGCGGGCCGGCACAGCGGCAGCACGATCGACCAGTAGATCCGCAGATGCCCGCAGCCGTCGATCCGGGCGGCCTCGTCCAGCTCCCTCGGCAGGTTGCGCATGAACTGCACCATCAGGAAGACGAAGAAGGCCTCCGTGGCCAGGTACTTGCCGAGCAGCAGCGGCACATAGGTGTTGATCAGCTCCAGCTTCTGGAACATCACGTACTGCGGGATCAGCAGCACGTGATACGGCAGCAGGAGCGTGCCGATCATCAGTGAGAACAGCAGGTTCCGGCCGACGAACCTGATCTTGGCGAAGGCGTACGCCGTCAGCGAGCAGGAGATCAGGATGCCGACGACGGCGCCTCCCGCGTACAGGAGGGAGTTCTGGAAGAACGTCCAGATCGAGATGTCGGCTATGCCGTCGGCCAGGCCCTTGAAGTTCTCCAGGACGGGATGGGCGGGGAACAGCTGAAGGCTGTTGATGATGTCCTTGCTCGGTTTGAAGGACGCGCCGATCACCCAGACGACGGGATACAGGACGACCGCGAGGACCAGCAGCGAGCCGATGTGCCAGGCGAGCGAGCCGGCGCGCCTGCGGCCGGGACCGCCGAGCGGCTTCGGGGCGGCGGGGGTGGTGGCGCTCATCGGGCGTCCTCCGTGTCGTTCTCGTAGTGCACCCACTTCTTCTGGGACCAGAACAGGACGGCGGTCACCAGGGCCACGGCGAGCAGCAGCATCCAGGCCATCGCGGAGGCGAAGCCCATCTGGGCGTTCCTGAAGCCCTGCTGGTAGAGGTAGCAGGTGTAGACGAGCGTGGCGTCGGCCGGGCCGCAGGCGGTGTTGGAGACGACATAGGCCGAGCCGAAGATCTGGAACGAGTGGATGGTCTCCAGCAGGACGTTGAAGAACAGCACCGGGGAGATCATCGGCAGCGTGATGCTCCAGAACTTGCGGAAGGCCCCGGCGCCGTCCAGCTCGGCGGCCTCGTACAGCTCCTTGGGCACCTGCTTCAGCCCTGCCAGGAAGATGACCATGGGCGCGCCGAACTGCCAGACGGTGAGCGCGACCAGGCAGTAGAGGATCCAGTCGGGGTTGCCGACCCAGCCGCCGACGTGGAAGCCGAAGACCGACATCGTACGGTCGACGATGGCGTCGTCGGAGAAGATCGACCGCCAGACGAAGGCGACCGAGACGCTCGCGCCGATGAGCGAGGGTGCGTAGAACGCAGCCCGGTAGAAGGCCTGTCCGCGGCGGCTCTGCGCGAGCAGCAGGGCGACCCCGAGGGCGAGCAGCAGTTTCAGCGGGGTGCCGATGATGACGTATTTGGCCGTCACCTCCACCGACTTCTGCCAGCGGGGGTCGTCGAACATCTTGGTGAAGTTGTCGAGACCGACCCACTTCGGGGTGTTGAAGAGGTTGTAGTCGGTGAACGCGAAGTAGAGCGAGGCGACCATGGGGCCCGCGGTCAGGAGCAGAAAGCCCGCGATCCACGGGGACATGAAGAGATAGCCGGCGAGGTTCTCCCGCCGCCCCCGCTGCCTGACGGCGGCAGGGGCGGCGGAACGGGCCTTCCGGGCAGCGGGCGGTGATTCCTTGACGAGCGTCACGGTGCTTCCCAATCAATTCCGGGGCCGGGGGGCCGTGGCGCCCCTTGGGGGCGGGGCTGTGCCCGATATGCGGCTCCGCCGCGTGGGCGCGACCAGCCACGACGGCGCAGCAGACAAAACTCAACGAACCACCGCGCCCCCAGCGGAGCGCCTACGCCTGGAAGGCGGCCTGCGACTCGTCGAAGAACTGCTTCACGGCGGCGGAGGGCTTCGTCTTGCCCTGGGCCAGGTCGCCGCCGATGCGCAGGAAGGCCGCCTCGATGGTGTCGGCACCGGAGGGGTGCGGGGTGATCGCGCCGAGGACGCCGGCCTTGGCGGTGTCCGCCTCGTACTGCGCGATCTCCTTGTTGACCGGGTCGGTCGGCTTGAACGCCTCGTACTGCTGGGTCGAGGCGAGGATGCCCCGGTCGTAGCCCATGATCTTGCCGACTTCCGGGTCGTGGACCATGAAGTTGATGAACTGGGCGACTTCCTTGGGGTGCTGGGTACGTGCGGAGGCGCTCAGCATCAGGGAGGCCAGGTACTGCCCGGTGTGCTTTCCGTCCATGGTGGGGATCGGCGCGAGGCCGTACTCGCTGCTGCCCTCGGCCGTGTAGCGGACGGTGAAGTTGTCCCAGGTGAATTCCGAGGCCCCATGGCCGGCGGAGAGGGAGGACTTGGGCCGGTCCTGCTCGACGATCTTGGGATCGGTGATGATGCCGGCCTTCACGCGGCTGTAGCCGTCCTGCCACCACTCGGTCAGATCGGCCTTGTCGAAACCGAGCCCGTCCTTGGTGTAGAACGCCTTTCCGTTCTGCCGCAGATACAGGTCGTACAGGTACATGATGCTGAAGTAGCCCGTGTCGCCCGGCACCTTGGTCCTGTCGTGGACGGTCTTGAGGGCCTTGAAGTAGTCGTCCCAGGTCCAGCCCGTGGCCGGCTCGACGCCCGCCTTCCGGAAGACCTTCTTGTCGATGACCAGTGCCATCGTGTTGGAGCCGACGGGGACGCCGAGCTGCTTGCCGTCCACCTCGCCGACCTTGGTGACGCCCGCACGGAAGTTGCCGAGGCTCAGATTCCCCGCGTCGATCTGGGACTTGAGGTCGAGCAGGACGCTTCTCTTGTCGTACTTCCGAAGGAAAGTGACGGCGTTTTGGAAAACGTCCGGGGGATTTCCACCGGCCGCCTGCGTCTGGAACTTCTCCCAGAATGAGACGTAGTCCTGGAAGTCCGTCTTCACCTTGATCTTCGGGTACTTCTTCTCGAAGAGCTTGATGGTCTGGTTGATCTTCTTGGCCCGCTCATCGGCACCCCACCACGAGTAACGGATCGTCACCGTCCCGTCGGCGGAGGTGCCGCTGTCGCCACCGCAGCCCGTCGTCGCGGCCAGCCCCAGCGCGGCCGCCGACGCCCCGGCGGCCTTGAGGATCGTACGCCTCTCAACATTCCTGCTGGTTCCCACAGTCGGGCCCCTTCCCGGCATCATCGCCAGCTGCATGAATCGTTTCAAGTAAGCGCTTGCCGCCACAAGCTACGGAGGGCCTCGGGGTGCGTCAATGATTCGGACAAGAATTTCTTACCGGGCGCCCGGACGCGTTGACGACACATCAGCATCAGAACGCGCCGCGAGAGGAGCGATGTCGCAGGTGAGAGGCGTGCGCTCGACGGACCGAACCTCAACTGGCCGCCCGTACACAGACGTTGCCCGGCCGAAATCCACCGGAGCGCGAAACCCGTCCGAGGGGGCTCATACGACGGGGGGGGGGGGGGGGGGGGGGGGGGGGGGGGGGGGCGGGCCGGGGGGGGGGGGGGGGGGGGGGGGGGGGGCGAACCCGGCCGCGCTGAGGATCGCTCCGGCAGAGCCGGTGCGGCCGGTGGTGGCCGCGGCCAGGCGCAGGGCGTAGGCGCGGTGCCGCT
>NZ_JBITLY010000014.1:0-179627 GCF_044465725.1 Streptomyces sp. NPDC049541
CCCCGCGGAGCGGGTACTGCAGCGGCAAGCCGCTGCAAAGCGAAAGGCTCCGCTGACGCTCCGCCAAATTCCCGCGCAAGCGCGGGAATTGAATTCCGCAAGCGGAATTCTAAACGCAATACAATTCCCGCAAGCGGGAATTGTAGGCGCCCGCGCTTGCGCGGGCGCCTACGCTGGCAGCAAGGGGCGAGTGCATCACGTGCGGCACTGTGTAGCGATTGAGATTCCAGCTCACTACCCCAAGAGAGTTGACGGACCATCAGTGCGAACCTCGCACCCCCGACACCGTAACGGGCTCCGCTACGCTCCACCCGAACCGATTCCCCAACTCCCCCGCCCCCTAGCGTCATCCTCACTCATATCCAGTAGGCCTACACGCCAACCCGTCGCAATCATGCAGTATGACGACACATCAACCCGACACCGCATCCCCGCCGCACCCGAGATGCATCATACACAGCACTGTGTAGTGATTGGGAACAGAGGCACGCCACCCTCTGCCCCCAAGAAAAGCCCGCAGAAAAAATCCGAAACGCAGGAGTCGGATACCCCGGCCGCAGAACAGAACCCAGAATTCAGAACACCCGGAATACAACCAATGGAGGTACCGGAGCCGAACGGCCCCTAGGGCCGGACGGCGAAACCCACCACCAGGATCGGCCACGCCTCCGTGCTTTTGAGTGAACGTGGGTCCGAGGCATCCGTTCCTCCCCTCTTGCTGCCCCGATCGAATGGCCGCGCGTCGCCCCTGTAGCGGCCAACTCCACCCCATCCCCAGGCCCGGTGCCCCGCCACCGGCCCAGCGCGGCGGCGCCAGCCGACGCGCAGCCGACACCAGGCCGCCCCCGATCCCCGAAGCCGCCGCCCCATCCGCCCCGCACCCATTCCTCACTCATCCTTCAACCGGCGCGGGACAAGTGGCAGCAGAGGGGATGTCAGACCCCCGACCACGGGCATAACCCTTTATTGACCAGCGGGAACGTCGCCTCTCTCCGAGAGACTCGCGCAAGAGATGTTGCAAGAGAAGGCGCAGGAGTAGCCGCAAGAGAAGGCGCAAGAGATGTTGCAGGTTCCGGCGTGGGGGGTGCCCGGAACTCGTGAAGAGTGTATTATTGATTTCGAGTTCAGGCGGCAACCTGACTCAGGCTCAATCACCAACACGAGGAGCTCCCTTGGACACGGAGACCGTTGACGCGGTAAGCCGCCTCACGATCCACCTTGCTGGCGAGCACGAGACCGACGCGCATATCGGTCTGACGCTCATTCCCCTTCTCAAGATCCCTACGGCCATCATCGAATTCCGGCACCCTACCGGCGCGCGCGTTTGGTGGGAAGGCTGGTGCGAGGCCGCCGCAATGCTCGACCGGATTTTCCCCGAGCAGGTAGACGCAGGCGAATTGCGTGAGCCCGAACTCACCATCAATTCATTTGTGATCCTGGACGACGCGCCCCGCCGCGCGAAGGTCCGGGCCCGGAGTGCGGCAGTCAGCCCGGACGGAATCGGCGCACTGTCGGTGACGGTCGGAGGTCTGACGATCGCGTGCGCGTCCCGCGCCGCCGTCGAGTGCCAGGTACGCGGGTGGCGCGAGGCGTACGAAGTGCTCGCCCTTGACGGGGGGTTCGGACTGCCGTCCGCCGACGAGGTGGCCGAGCGCGTACGGGCCGACCACGCCCGCCACGGGGTCACCGAGCTGGCCACGGCCGCCGAGGAGCAGCAGGCAGGCCGGAGGCGGTAACGCGCCCCCAGGGGGCGGCCCACGGCCGCCCCCTTTCCCGGAGTCCAGCCACCGCAGAAGGGACAGCATGACCGCCACAGGACCGATCAGCCGAGGGCAGCGGGTACGGGTCGAGCGCCGACCGACCCGGAGTCTGGCCGCCATTGCGCGCGCCAGGACCGCGCATCAGCCCGAGCCGTGGCCCGAGGTGTGGGAAGGCACTGTGTTGCAAGCGGCCTACGAGGACGACGAGTTGACCGGCGTCGAGATCTACGGCAAGCGCGAGAGCACCGGCGAGACCAAGCGCGTCATGTTCCACCTCGGCCGGAACATGTTCTTCCGTACCACGGTGACGCACGCGGGTGGAATCGGCGTAACTCGCCACGTCCGGGGGGTGATCGAGGGTTGAGACCACCCTCCGGAGGGCGTATTATTGATTTTGCGGATGAGCGGCAACTCACCCGCCACCAACTCGGCAACCCAAGGCAGGGAACATGAGCGAGTACCACGACCACGTACGGCAGACCCTCGAAGGACAGAACGTCGAGCCGGGCGAGGATCTCAGCTTGGACGCGATGCGGTGGAGCCCCGCACCCGTCAGCGACGCTGAGACGGACGACGGGATGCAGTCCGCCGCCGACACGGCGCACGCGTTGCTCGACCGCGCGGCAGACGCCTACCTGTCTCTCCTGAACGCCGTTCTCGGTGACGGGACGCACCGCATGGTGGCCAACGCCAGCACGCCGCACGGCGACCTCACCGAAGGCCAGGAACTCACCGTCATCGGTGACGCAGTGGTCATCAACGAGGCCGCATCCATGCGCGTGTGCGCCGTACTCGCCGCCGCCATGGTCGGGTGCGCGACCGGTGCAGTGGTCGTGCGCACGTTCGGCCCCGACGGGTCGGAGTTCGTACGCGGCTGGAGTGTCCGCAGCTTCTGGCTTCGGCCGATCACCGCCGAGGAGATCCGGCAGGCGTACAGCGTCGACCCCGCCACCGGCGCGCCGATGACCCCCGAGCCGGGAGTCGAGTTCCGGCAGGCCGAGCGAGTACCCCGCCCCGAGGACGAGGCCGAGACGGACCGGGAGGCCAGCCGCATCGCTCCCCGGGACAACCGGCCCCCGAACCGCCGCAACTGAGCACCACCCCGCCCGGGCCGGTCGCCCGACCGGCCCGGGCGGGACCTCCCCTGCCTGACCCTGCCCTGCCTCCCGGTGTGAGCGGCAACTCACCCGGCGCCAACCCGACCAGGAGTGACCCGACATGACCGCGACCCCGCACCCCGCCAGCAGCACATACGCCCCTGCCCAGGAGCCGGCCCCGACCCCTGCCGAAGTGCCGGCGCCCACCGCCCCGACCGCCGACCTGCCCCGCAACCTGGTCCGGCTCACCTCCCAGGCCGAGGAGGCCGGATGGACGGCCACCGTCGAGACGCAGCCCGGACACTGCGCCCTGCTGCTCACCGCCCGTCATGCGGCCGGGGAAACCGTCCTGCGCTGCGTGTGGCGCCTCACCGCCCGGGGGTACCGCTGGGACGGCGCCACACTCACCCGCTACGGTCAGACGGCCGCCGCGGGCATGGCATGGCGCGCCGTGGGGGACCTGGTGGCCGCCGAGGCGCCCACCGCCCGCACACAGCCGACCACGCCGGACCTGTCCATGTCCGTGTACGGCAAGCTGGACGCGCAGCCCGTGACGGCGGAGGTCGTCTCAGCGTCCATCGCCACCACCCCGGCAGGCGAAGTCCCCGTCATGCTGCGCCCGTGGATCAAGACCACCGTCCCCCTGACGCTGTACCCGTCGCGCTCCGTGGGGCGCGACTACCACGGCGCTGACTGTCTTCTGGCTCCCGAGGGCGACAACGCCGCCCCAGACGCTGCGCCGGTCCTGTCGGTGCTCCCTGCGGACTACCTCACGTCGAACGCCGCCTATCTCGAAGAGCTCGCCGCGTATGCCGTGGCGGAAGGGCGCACGCGCGAGGAGGGGGCAGCGTTCGCCCGGTGGGTGATCGCGTCGGAGATCCTGACATTCGGGCTGTACGACTCGGCGTACGAGCGCTGGGTGCGGTCGCTCACGTGCACCATGACCGCCCACTACGCGGTGCTCACGTGGACACGGATGCACGGCGCAGCCCTGCGCCTGGAGTGCGGGTGCGGGCAGCGGCACCCCGGTTGGCCGTGGGAGGGCGCCACGGTATGGAACGACGACGGGTGCCACTACCTCAGCTTCGACGCCGTTCCCATGGACCGGATCACCGATCTGATCACCGCGCGCGGGTACCGGGTCACGGGTGAGTGGTCGCACGGCAATGTCGTCCGCCGGGTAACCGTCGAGCCGATCGCCGCTCCCCGCACCGAGACGGCGCCGGTCGCAACCGCCGCAGCGGACGCCGCGCCGTCCGACCCGGGCACGGCCGAAGCGTGGGAGTCCGACGGCAAAGCCTGCCCCGGCGTCACACCGCCCCGCGGCCCCGAGCCCGGACCGACCGCCACCCCCAACCCGCAGGAGCCCGCGCCGACCGGCGACACCCCCGCGGCCCCGCCCGCCGCGCCGACGGCCGACGAGGTCGGCAAGCTGCCCAAGAACGCGCGGATCCTGGCCGAGGCAGCGACCGCGAACGGGTGGGACGTGACCGTCACGGCCAACCTCATGCAAGGCACCCTCGTACAGGCAGTCGAGGTGTCCGGCGAGTTCCCCGCGCGCACCGGCACCCAGCACTTCACCGCCCGGTGCGTGTGGGACGGCGCCCGCTACTGGCCCTCCGCCTCGCAGCGCAACGGCCGCCACGGCGCCACCTTCCGCGAAGTGCTCGCGTGGATGCGCGACGTGCGCGCCATCAACCGCGCGGACGAGGAGGCCGGCCGGACCGTGTGGGGGCGGGACGCGGCCGAGTGGCACCGCCAGCTCTCCGACGCCGTCACCAAGATCGCCGAGGCTGCGGCACAAGCCCGGTTCGAGCATGAGCAGGTGACCGGCGATGCCGCCGAGCGCGCCCGGGCAGCTCTGGCCGACGCCGAGCAGGCGCACAGAGATGCCGTCGCCGCACTCACGCGCGCACAGCGTGCATACCGGGCGAGCGGGGGCGAGGACGCGCGGCCCCTCGCGGCGGAGCGGGACGCGGTACTGGATGCAGGCAAGCGGGCGCGCGCCGCCCTGGAGCGGGTCAAGGACGCCCCGCGCGCGGCCGCAGCCGAGGCGCTCGCCCTGGTGGCGATCACCGAGGGCGAGCGCGAGTTGCAGGCCGAGGAGGAGGCTTGGCGGGCGCGGCTTGCCGCCGAAGGGCGGGAGCCCACCGCCGCCGGATACGGGCGCCTGATCCAGATGTTCGAGGACCCCCAGCGTGCGTGGGTGGCCTGGCACGCCGAGCACGGGCGCGTCGGCGAACCGTTCCACGAGGCATACGACCGGTGGACCGAGGAGCGCCACGGCAAGGGACACCGGCCCGCATACACGCGTGCGTACCTCAACGCCAGCAGCGCCCTGAAGGCCGCGCGCGGAGCGCTCGCCGCCGCCGTCGGCACCACTCAGGGCGGACAGGACGGAGAGCGGCTCGTCAGGCTCGGCCGGGACTGGCGCCACCGCAACTCACAAAGCGCCCTGGCGTCATGGCTGGAGAGCGGCTGGAAGGCCGACGCCCGGGTCGCTGAGTTCGCCGAGCAGCACCCCGACGAAGCGGAAGCCGTGCGGGTCGCACGGCTCACCGTCGACTGCGTCGAGGACTACCGCCGCGCCGAGCGTGAAGCCTGGGAGGCCGAGCGGGCCCAGGCCGCCGCCAACTGCCCGTCCTGACACGCCAACCGGCCCCGGGCCGGTCCGAGCCCGCGACCTTGGACCGGCCCCCTTGAGGAGGCATAGCCATGCGGATGAGCCAGCGCCGCGCGGACACCCTGAACCGACGCGCGCGGTTTCTGCACCAACACCGGAAGCAACGCGGGACCTTGCCGTGCCTGGAGACCGGCGGCACCCAGGTCTACGCCTACTGGAAGCGCGGTTGAAGGCCTTGTCGTGTCCGTCCACCTGGACACCGGCGAGGTACCCGCCGACCTCATCAGCCCCGACGACACGATCCCGGTTCGGATCACCGTCAACGGTGAGGACGTATTCGTTGCCGACTAAAAGCTAAGAGTGTATTATTGATTACTCGGAGCGGGCGGCAACCCGCTCCGTCACCAATCCGCCTCGCCACAGAAGGACGCCCACATGCGCACCCATGCCACCTTCCAGCTCATCGGCGATCGATCCCACCAGTGCGACGCCACCGCCACCTACACCCACAACGACGCCCGCGCGTACGTCCTGTGCGACGGGATCGGCTCCAGCGACGAGGTACGCGCCTGGACGCGCACGGCCGCACGCCGCGTCGCCCGCGCGGCCGCAGTGCGAGCCGATGCCGAGGCTGGCCTGAGGGCGGTCTACGAGGCCTACGCCGCCGAGCCGGACCGGCACGACGAGTACGTCCGCTACGACCTGCCCGCCGCGTGCGCCGTCGTGGCCGTAGCCGTCCCCGGCAAGCTGCTCACCGTCGCCTGGTGCGGCGACACCCGCGCCTACCTCGTCACCCAGCGCGGCACCGTCCAGCGCCTGACCAACGATCACAACCTTCGCCGTGTCGTCCGGGGCAACCGCAACGTGGTCACCTCCTACCTGGGGGCGTCGGAAACCGACCAGCAGACCACGGAGCGGTACGGCCATCCGGCGATCGAGTCCGTGGCCCATGACGCGGCGGGCCGCCGCCTGCTGCTGGCGAGCGACGGCGCGTATGAGCCCGTGGAGGACTCCAACCGCACGTTGGCCGACTACCTGACCGGCTCCCCGAGGCACGCCGCGCGCAATGTCGCCGCATTCGCGGTCGGCCACGCCGGGCCCCGCGCCGACAACGCAACCGCTCTGGTCGCCGACATCCCCACCGCGCCCACCAGGTAGGCCGCGGGCTGCACGCGCCGCCGGTCCGGGCGACACCCCGGACTGGCGCACCACACCACCCCGAAAGGCGGAATGCCATGGCCGGAAAGCTCAGCAAGGAGCAGACCAAGCAGCACAACCGGGCGTGCGAACTGGTCGACAATGATCGAGACTTGACCGAGGAGGAGCGGGAATTCGTTCTCGACCACTTCCACGAATCCGCGAACACGGGGCGCACTCTGGACGGCGCATTCTTCACCCCGGCCGAGCTCGCCGGCGAACTCCGCCACGTGATCCCGGGTGACCGCATCATCGACCTGTGCGCGGGCATCGGCCGCCTGGCCTGGCACGCCCGCGACTACTGGAACCGGCGCTGGGAGCGTCTGCCGCCGCGCGAGATCGTGTGCGTGGAGAAGAACCCGGAATACGTGAGGGTCGGGCGGCGCGTCCTGCCCGAGGCCACGTGGATCTGTGCTGACGTACTGGACCTCCCCGGCATGGATCTTGGCCCCTTCGACTGTGCGATCAGCAACCCGCCGTTCGGACGGATCAAGCGCAGCACCAACGCCCCCGGCTACCGGGGCCCGCTGTTCGAGTTCCACGTCATCGCTGTTGCCGAGACCCTGGCGCGGCGGGGCGCGTTCATCATCCCGAGGGAATCGGCGCCGTTCCGCATCGAGGGCGGTTTCGTGGACCAGGATTCACCCGCGTACGACCGCTTCCACCGGGAGACCGGGATCACGCTCCGTCCCAACCCTGGGATCCCCACCGACCTTTTCCGCGACCAGTGGCGCGACGCCTCACCGGCCGTCGAAATCGTCCTGCACAACCGCGACGAAGACGAGTTGGAGGCCCAGGCCGCGCAGGCTGCCCACGCCCAGCAGTCGGCGAGTGTCCGCGCACATCGGCCGAGGGCCGCTGCCGCCGCCAGTCCCAAGGCCGCATGGGACACCAGGGCCACGCAGGACGCGGACACCTTGTTCTGAGCCGCTTGATCACACCCCGTAAGGGTGTATTATTGATTTTGGAAGCGGGCGGCAACTCGCTTCCGTCACCAACCCAGCAGGAGGACGCACGATGACCACGATCCGCCGCAACTGGACGAACCGCGTTGCACAGATCCGCGCAGCGGCCCGGTCCTGCCGCGCCTACGACTCCGCGACCGGCAACATGGTGCCCGTCGACCCGGCGCGCGCCTTCGAGGCATGGGAGACCAAGCCGCGCGCCCGGCTCACCGAGGACACCCCCGGGCAGAAGTGGACCGTCCACGTCCACTCGAACGAGTTCTACACACTCACCGCCGAGGCGCCCGCCACGTCCGAGGCGGACCCCGAACCGACCGACGAGACGCCCGCCCCCACCGGGGAGCCCAGCCCGGCCGGGGCACAGGACCGCCGCGCGGCCCGCGTCGTCACGCGCCGCAGGCGGACAGCCGTCGCCCGGGAACACAGCAGCCTGCCCGGCCACCTGCCCGCCCTGGCAGTCGATCTCGTGGGCAAGACCGTGCGCGTCAAGCTCGCCCAGGGCTACAGCCACGAGCAGATCCGGGACCAGTTCGAGCAGGAGCGCGCCCAGGCCCAGGCCGCCGGGGACACGGAAAGGATGAACGGTCTCGCAACGATGCTCGCGGTGCACGCCGTGATGGCGGAGGAGGCCGCCTCCGACTCCCCCACCGGCCCCGGCTCCAACTCACCGCAGCGGCGGCCCGCTTCCCCCCGCGCGGCACGCGAGGATGACGTACTGGCGCACATCGACTCGGTTCTGCACGACGCCGCCGTGACCGGGGACCCCACCGTCAGCGACGACGCCATGCGGTCCGTCCCGCTGGCCGAACCGGGCGAGATCATCCACGCCTACACCCGCGCTCAGGCCCTGGCGGACGGCGTCCTTGTGGCCGCCGACGCCGACTTGGCCCGGGAGGCCGGCTTCCGGGTGCCCGTCGCCCTCACCAGCGCCGTATGGGAGGGCTGCGTGGCCTGGAACGAGGGCGACAGCGAGCGGCAGGTGCCACAGGACGAACGGGGCCGCCTGTGGGACGTGCTGACCATGACCCGCCACGCGATCCGGCGCAGCGGCGGGGGCGGCGGTCAGGTCACCGTCGACCTGCGGCGGGTGCCGCGCGACGGCCGCACCCGGCAGGCCCGACCGGTCCAGCTCATCTGCGCGATCGGGCCCGGCGACCACGGAGAGCCCGTGATCACCATCATGCAGCCCGACGAGGACTAATCCCGCCCTCGGGGGCGGACACCGTCCGCCCCCTCAGGCCTGGCCGACCACACCGCCGCACTCCACCGGATGAACGGCAATGCATCCGGCCCCAACCCGCCGAGAGGGTGAACCGCCATGCCATCGATCACTTACCAACTCGCCGCCGAAGCCGCACCGCTGATGCCCGGCGACGGCTGGACTGTCCGCCCGTCCGCCGCCAGCGGAAAGGAGGGGGCCGCCCTGGAACACCCCGACGGGCGGCGTGTCGAGATCTCTCCCGCACGACGTGAGGGGTATGTCCGGGCGAGGGTCGCCTACCCGGACACGTCCTACTACCTCACGGAACACCACCGCCCCTGGACCGAGATGCGCGCCGACCGGGGTGGCAGGGCGCTGGAACAGGCCATCCGTACCAAGCTGCTGCCGGTCTACAACGAGACCTATCCGAAGGTGCTTGCGGCCAACGAAGAGTCCCGCAAGCACGCCGAGGCCCGAGCCGCCCTTGCAGATCACCTCGCGGCACTGGTCCCGGGAACCGAGGTCACCCGGTCCGAACCGTCGCCGATCGTCGAGTACCGCAAGGGCGGGACCATCGAGCGCGTGACCGCGCAGATTCTCGGCGACGGCCTCAACATCCTCACCTTCCGCTACGTCGACGACGCGGCAACAACGGCCGTCATGAAGGCCTACGGAGACCGGAAAGGCCCCACCCCCATGACCACCCCAGCAGCAGTCGCCGGCCGCGTCGCCGAGATCCTCGGCGGCGGCTGGAAGGCCGACGCCGGTCCCTGGGAGACCTACGGGCGCCTGGACGCCCCCGACACCGACACGTACACGCTCCACGTCGACGACCACGGCGAACTGTGCCTGTGGGCGAACCTCGACCCAAACGGCGAGATCGCCTCGTTCCGCGAGATGCGCACCCCGGAGGGGATCGAGGCAGTTGCCGAGGCCATCGCGGAAGCGATCCGCCAGCACCACACCGCCGCCGACCAGGAGTAAAGGCGCTTGCCCCTTCCCAAAAAGAGCGTATAATTGATTCTTGAGAGCAAGCGGCAACTTGCTCGACACCAACCGATCGCACAAGGAGCATCCGTGAGCGACACGGCAACAACGCCCATGCGGCGAGTGACACTTCGACTCCGCCAGATCCGCGTGAACCCCCTCAACGTCCGCCAGAACCTCAACCTGACCGACGCGTTCCTCAAGTCCATCGCCGCCAACGGCGTAAAGGTCCCCGTTGTGGTCCTCCCGCTGGACGACGACGGGGAGGCGTTCGAGCTCAAGATGGGGCACCGGCGCTACTTCGGCGCACGGACGACCAAGGACACCGACGAGGAGCGGGATCCGATCGAGGTTCCCGCCCATGTGCTGGACCCCTCCCTGCGTGAGGCGGGCGAGGACTTCATCGACCAGCTCATCGAGAACGACGACGACTACCGCCGAGGCCTGACCGAACTGGAGAAGGCCGACGCCCTGTTCGGCGCGGTCGACGCGGGCATGAAGCAGTCGCGGGTCGCCCAGCTCACCGGCCGGTCCCGCACCGAGGTCTCCCGCGCGGTCAAGACGGCCAAGGCGGTCGGTGAGCGGACACGTTCGGCTCTCGCCGAGGCCGGTACCTACGACCTCGACCTCGAAGTACTCGGCGTGCTGGGCGAGTTCGACGACGACCCCGCCGCCGTAGACCGGCTGCTGGAGGCCTACGCCAAGGGCCGTTTCGAGTTCCAGGTGCAGTGGGAGCGCGACGACCGCGAAGAGCAGCGCGCCCGGGAGAAGGTCCGCCCGCAGCTGCAGGCCGCCGGGGTGCGGCTGGCCGAGGACGGCGACACCCTTCCGGCCACTGCTGAGCCGCTGAGCGAGCTGGACGGCCCGGACGGCGAGCCCATGAGCGCCGAGGCGCACGCCGAGTGCCCCGGCCACGTGGCGACCTGGGCCGAGAACCCCCGCGAGCCCGGCGAGGTCGAGTACTTCTGCACCGACCCGGACCGCTTCGGCCACCGCCCGCCCCAGCAGGACGACTCCGAGGCGGACAGCGACCAGGACCAGCAGCCGCCGCAGACGGCGGGTGCGACCAAGCCGTCGGAGCCGTCCCGCGAGTACGTCAAGGCGGGCAACAAGGCCTACCGCGCCGCCGAGAAGGCCCGGCAGGGATGGCTGAAGGACCTGATCGGCCGCAAGACCGCGCCGAAGCCGCTCGCCGCGTTCATCACCGAGCAGCTCCTTGCCTGCCCCAAGCCGGTGGCTCAGTGGGTGGGCGACGCGGGCCGCCGCGACCTGGTCAAGGAGCTGACCGGCTACGACCAGCCCGCCGAGCGCGCCAAGTCGGCGACCCCGGCCAAGCTCACCCTGCTGAACTTCGCGGTGCTGGCCGCGACGTTCGAGAAGCGGATGGGCGAGGTGCGGACCTGGCGCACCGACCCCGCCGCCCGCTCGGCCGTGTACGAGCTGCGGGAGATCCGCGAGGACGCCCGCACGTGGCTGTCCTTCCTCGCCGAGATCGGCTACCCGCTCTCCAGCGTCGAACAGGCCATCGTCGACGACGAGCCCTACCAGGAGGGCGAGCCGGACGCCGCCGACACGGACGGCCAGGCCGCCCAGGACACCGAGGACACCCCGGACGGCGCGAGCGCCGAGGACTCCGAGAACGCGTCCTGACCTGCTGCCCGGGCCGGACCTGACCGGTCCGGCCCGGGCCCCTCCCCTCTTCCCTCTCTGCGCGCCGCCCGCCCGGAAGGCCTCGCCATGCTCCGCTCCGAACTCCGCCTCAACGCCTCTCTGTTCGTCGCCCAGGCCGCCGTCAGCAACCACACGGGCCTGATCGCCCGGACCGGGCTCGCTATGCCGGCCGCGCCGTTCGGCTCCCCCGCCTGGCAGCTGCCCGCCCTTCTCTCCTACCTTCACCGCCTCCACCAGGACGAGGAGGACCCCTCCCCCGAACTGTGGCGCGCGCACACCGAGCGCCCCACCGGGCCCGTGCCCCGGCCGCACATCCGCTACCAGGCCGACGGCCTGCACGATCCGGACGCGGTGTGCGTGCTCGACATCCAGCTCGGCCCGCGCGACGAGGCAACCGGCTGGCCCGCCGCCGACCTCGCCGTCATCGAGCAGGAGGAAGGCGCCTGCCCCTTCGGGCGCGTCACCCGCCGCCACGGGGTGGAAGCAATCGCCGCGTACACCGCCCAGGAGCTGACCGCCGAGCACGCGGCACTGATGGACCGCGCCCGCCGCCACCAGGAGGCCTACTTCGTACGCCTCGCCGAACTGGCGCAGCGCGCCGCCGAGTGGGCCGACAAGGTCCGCGCCGCCGCGCACGCCGATGCCGTCCACGTCCAGGCCGACCGCGCCCGGGCCCGCATCACCCGCTGACCGCCCCGCACACCCGCGCCGACTGCCGCCGTTGGAGGCCTGCGCCATGTACGCGTTCGAGCCCGTCTCTCCGACCTACGCCATCTCCGACACCATCGTCGAACACCAACTGCACGGCCGGGACCGCACCCGCGCCGACCTGCCCGGCGGCTACCGGCTGACCCTGCGCACCCGCCAGCGGCACGGTCAGCTTGAGGCCGCGCTGTTCGCGCCGTCGCCCACCGGCCCCGCCCGGATCTGCACCGCGCGCATCAGCGCGCACACCCCGACCCCCGGCATGTCGCGCATCCTCGACACGGTCACCCGCTACGCCCCGGCCCTGCCCGACGCCCGCGACGCTCATCCGCCGCTGGAGGCCGTTGCCCTCCTGCTCACCACCGGCGCCCTGTTCCAACGGCCCGGCGAGCCGGGGCTGTTCGTCCGGTTCGGGCCTGCGGAGGCCTGGCTGGAAGGCAGGCGGCTCAGCGTCACCCTGGGCAGCCCGGACAGCGGGCTCAGCCTGGTCCTGGGCGGCCCGTGGGACGCGCCGTCCACCGCCCGCCTCACCGCCGCCGTCCTGCGCGAGCTGACCGAGGCCGAGCAGCTCGCCGGCGAGGTCGCCGCGCTGCTGCAGCCCGGAGCGTGGCAGGTCCTGTCCGATCAGTGGCACCCGGACGCCGCCCTCGTCCTGCCCGCAACCCGCCGCCCGGACCCGGAAGACCCTCTCGGCCGCCGCATCTCCGGAGCGCTGCGCGAGGTCAAACACCATATGCGCGAGGAGCGGCCGGACTGGGACTTCCAGGAGCTGATCGCCGTCGAGGGCTCGGCTGTCGCGCTGCGCGTCACCGCGCGCGAGCGCGCCGTCCCCCGTCTGGTCCGCACGGTGGTGAGCGACGGCGCGCACGTCCCGGACGAGTTGGGCAACACCTGCACGACGTTCGCCCCCGCCGACCTGCCCGCACCCCCCACCTTCGCCCCGGCCCCGCCTCCGCACGAAGTCCCGTCCCTGGACCTCCACGTCGCCCCGCAGGACACGCGCTACCCGTACGGCGTGAAGCTGGAACTCGGCAACTGGGCGTATGCCCTGGAACCCCAAGCCGTCTTCTACGGGTCCGGCTGGTACCCCTTCCACAAGCACGTGACGCGCCGGGAGAAGGACCCCACCGCCCCGCTCAACGACCGCGACGTGCCCACCGGCCGCACGGTGCCCGCCCGGGTCCGGATCTCTCCCGACGTCGAGGACCGTGCCTGGGGCAACGAGTACGTCCAGCTCACCCCCGTCGACCACCGGGTCGAAGCGCGGCTGCACCTGTATGCCGGCCGGGAGAACGCCTGCACCCTGGTGCGCACCGTCACGCTGGAGATCGATCTGCGGGCGAAGCGGGTGATGCTCCCCGCCCAGATGCCCGCAGCCCTCCGCCACCAGGCAGAGGTCAAGGGCCGGCGGATCCTCGATCTGCTGCTGGCCGCGCGCCGCGAACGCCGACGAGGGGCGAGCGAGCCGCGTGCCGTCCTCGCTCCCCGGGACCGCGGCGGCCCACCCCGTGCGGACACCTGACACGGGCGCCGAACCCGTGATGACACCCGCTGCGCTTTCCGTTTCGTCCCACCGCTGGTCCGGGGCGGCAACCCCGGACCAGCCACCCCACCAACCCGACTCCAGCCACCGAGGAGGCTCCCCCGTGAACACCACCAATCCGACCGCGCATGCGTCCGCCGCCTACGACCACAGCGCTGGTCCCCCCGAACTCAGGGTCTCCGGCGAGGTCGGCGGACGGCCTGCCCTCTTCACACTCTGTCCCAAGTTCGCCGACTCCGCCGACCCCGGTCCGCTGCTGGGAGTTGCCGTGAGCGTCGCCACCCACTTCCGGATCCCGCTGACCTTCACCGCCACCTTCAAGCAGGTCGCCGGCGAGCAGTGGGAGCTGGTCCGTGTCCTGTGCAAGCAGGACGACTGGCTCGCGTCGGTCCGGGCGGTACGCCCGAAGATCGCGGAGGCCGCTGCCAGGGTCCTGCAGGAGCAGCGCGCGCAGTTGGAGCCGCTGTTCGCCGTCGCCCGTGAGCGTCAGGCCGCGTACGCCCTGGCCGAGTTGTACCGGGCGCGAACCGCGGCTGCCGAGGCTCACCGCCGCGTGGACGAAGCCGAGGACGAGTTCGGCCTGTTCGAGGTCTGCGAGGAGCGGGTCGTCGAGGTGCTCGGCCAGCTGTCCGGGCGCCCCGGTCCTCTGCCCCACTGCGGTCCTCCGGTCGTACGCGGCACCTCCTACGGCCGGGTCCTGGTCCTGTGTCCCGTCGGGCACCAGGTGCAGTCCGTCAAGGCCGAGGACTGGAGTGGCTCACAGCTCGCGGCCCGGTGTGCCGATCCCGCCTTCACCGTGACGTGCCACGGCCAGACCGGCGAGCCCCTCCCCTACTGATCCGCCCTGCCGGGTTCGGGGCGGCAACCCCGGGCCCGGCTGCGCTCACCAACCCGAAGGACTCTCCCGTGAACGCTGTGCTGACTGCTTCAGCCCCCCGGATGCTGACGCCGCCGAAAGACGCCGAAACGTGCACCTGCACGCCCGCCGTCCGCTACGCCTGCGGCCACTGCTACCACGACCAGTGCGCGGACTGCGGGTTCTGCACCATGGGCAGCTGTGTCTGCCGCTGTGAGTACGGTCTCGGCTTCCACCCGAGCGACTCGCCGGCCGGGGGACCCATGTTCTGGATCGGCGGGCACCACGCCAAGTGGCTTTCCACGTGGGGCGTGCCGATGTGCGTCTCACGCTCGACTCTGACCGGCCGTGCGACGCTGCCGCGCGCCGCAGACGTTTGGGTGTGCGATTCGGGTGCGTTCTCCGAACTCGGCGACCACGGCGGCTGGACGGTCAGTCCGTACGCCTACGTCCGGGAGCTGCGCCGGTATCGCGACGAGATCGGCCTGCTGGTCTGGGCCGGCCCGCAGGACTGGATGTGCGAGCCCGACGTGATCGCCAGAACGGGCCTGTCGGTGCGTGAGCACATCGACCGCACCGTGGGCAACTTCGTCGACCTGATGGCCGAAGAGCCCGGCGTCGACATCATCCCGACCGTGCAGGGCTGGCGCCCGGCCGACTACGAAGCCTGTTTGGACCTGTACGACAAGCGCGGCGTACGGCTGGCGGACTATCCGCTGGTCGGGGTCGGCTCCGTGTGCCGCCGCAAGTCGGTCAAGGATGTCGAGGCCGTCCTCGCCACCGTGGCCAGCGCCGGATTGCGCCTGCACGGCTTCGGCCTGAAGACCCAGGCACTTCAGACGTGCGCCGAGTACCTGGCCTCCGCCGACTCCCTCGCGTGGTCGCGCGACGCCCGCTGGAACGCGCCGCTGCCCCAGTGCGAGGGCAAGCACAAGAGCTGCTCCAACTGCGTGCACTGGGCCATGGACTGGCGCGAACGCGTCCTGTCCGTCCTGCACGCCCCCCGTCAGCTGATGCTCCCCGCCTAGGCCTGACCCTCGCCGATCGCGCCGGTCCGAGGCGGCAACCCCGGACCGGCCCCACTCACCAGCTCACCGCCCTGAGAGGACCCTTGTGATGTCTGCGTACGAACAACCGCCGCTCGATCTCGGCGCCGTCTGCCAGCGGTGGAAGAACCGCCGGCACAGCTGGAGGCCGACCAGTGAAGGTGGCTTTGATCCCGCCCGCTACCGCGTCCGCGAGATGCCGAAGCACCTGGTCCACACGGCGCAGGCCTTCGTCCGCGCCCACCACTACAGCGCCTCATGGCCCGCGGTCCGCTTCGCCTACGCCCTCATCGACACGGCACCTCCCGGGAGCAGCCTGGTGGGGGTGCTCACCCTGGGCATCCCGACTCAAGTTGCTGTTCTCACCTCGGTGTTCGGCCGACTCACCCCGTACGAGGAGTCGCTGGAACTGAACCGGCTAGTGCTGCACGACGAGGTGCCGGCCAACGCGGAGACGTGGCTGCAGGCACGCGCGTTCCGGCTGGCGGCCGCCCGCGGCGTGCGCGGGATCGTCGCGCACAGCGACCCCGAGCCCAGGACATGCCTCACCTCCGACGGCCCCGAGCTGATCTTCCCTGGGCACTACGGGACGATCTACCAGGCCAAAGGGATGGACTACCTGGGCAAGACGCGCCCGCGACGCCTGACCATGCTGCCTGACGGTTCGGTCCTTCACGACCGCGCGATGTCCAAGGTCCGCAACGGCGAGCGCGGCCGCGGCGGAGTCGAACGGCGCCTGGTCGCCCTCGGCGCCCGCCCCCGGGAGGAAGGCGAGCCCGGCCGGGCGTGGCTGGAGGAGGCCCTGCAGGCCGTCGGCGCCAGGGTCGTGTCCCACGGCGGCAACCACCGCTACGCGGCCTACATCGGACCGCGCACCGGCCGCCGGCTCACCGCCACCTCCTACCCGTACCCGAAGGCCGACCAAGGGGGTGCCGCATGAGCGCCGCACCCCGTGCCGGTCGCGACGACATCCCTCTGGTCATCAACTGGGGCCTGGGTCTGTACCGAGTTCAGCGTGTCGCATGTCGTCTGATGCAGTACAACATGGTTCTGTACCGGGCCATGAGCGATCAACTACAGGTGGCCGGTCGTCGCTGCGGGGTGTGGAGCCTGCGCCGGTGCGAGCCCGACCGTGTGGTGCCGTGGTACGCCGCGGATCCGGTGCTGGCGGGCCTGCCGAGTTTGCCGGAATTCGCTGTTCGCCTCGGGCTGCGTGCGGGCCAGGAATTTCTGATCAATTCCGATGGGCGCGTTATTCCGGAGGTGAATGCGTTCTTCGGCTCGCTGCGGATGCGGAATCGGTCGGACGGGACGCGGGAGAAGTACGGGTACGCGCTGTGCACCTGGCTGGGCTTCCTCGACGCGGTGGGCAGGGACTGGCATGCGGCCGACGCGGAGGACGTGGAGGGCTTCAAGTTCTGGCGGATGACGGACGAGGCGAATCCCCAGCGGGTGGCCGGCGGCACGGTGTCGGACAACCTTGATGCCGTCAGTGCCTTCTACGACTGGGCCGCTGCTCGCTACTCGGTACGCAATCCGGTGATGCGGGTGGTACGCCCGCGGTGTTCGCCGCGTGCGGGTACGGCGGGCGCGGCCGGGTTTGAGGCGGCGCCGCATGTGGTGCGCGACCGGGACGTGAAGTGGCTGGACCCGGGCGGCTATGCCGTGTGGCGGGATGTGGGGCTGCGGGGCCTGGACCGCGAGGGCCGGGAGGTGGCCCGGTGGCGGGGCCGCAACAGCCAGCGTGACTGTGCGTTCGCGGACGCTCTCTACGGCACCGGGCTGCGGCTGACGGAGTGGGCCAGCGTGCTGATGCTGGAGCTTCCTGGTGAGGGTTACGGCCGGGGATATGCGACGGGGCGGCTGGCGGCGGCCTGCGCCAAGGGCGGGCGGGGACGGCGGTATTGGATGCCGCGCACGGCGCTGGCGGACGCGCTCGGCTACTGCGAGGGCGAGCGGGCCGCGGCGGTGCGTCGCGCCCAGCGGGCAGGCCGCTACGAGCGACTTGCCGGGATCTGGGTGCTGCACCGGGTGCTGGGCCAGCGGCGGCTGGAGCTGGCCGACGACACGGGGACGCTGGCGCGGGTGTCGCTGGATGCGCTGAAACCGCAGGTCCGTCGCCGGCTCTTCCTTGCCACGCCGTCGGGGCTGGCGCCGGCGGCCTTGTGGCTGAACGAGGATGGTCTTCCCCGGGCGGCGCGAGGCTGGCAGCACACCTTCGACACTGCCAACGAGCGTGTCGCCCGCGCCGGCCTGGGCGGGGTGGCGGCGACCGCCCACATGCTGCGGCACTCGATGGCCCTGCGCTGGTTCTCGGTGGGACGGCTGCTTTATGAACGCCGCTTCGCCCACCTGTAGGCGGAGGAACTGCGCGACTTTCGGGCCCAGTTCGGCGACACCTGGCACCTGGTGCAGACGCTGCTGGGGCATGCGGATGTGACCACCACGATGGACATCTACCTGGAGCCGTTCCGCGAGCTGGATGTCGACCTGCTCATCGAGCACGCGCACGGCGCGGTCCTGGCCGAGCTGATGACGGAGATGTTCGCCGGCCACCGCCAGGTCATCACCGCCCCGGCGGTGGGCCGGTGAGCGGGCCGGGACGCCGGGCGGTGCTGCCCCTCGCCGGCTACCGGCTGCCGCAGCGGCTGTTCACCGACGGGGATGAGTGCCGGGTGCGGTTCTTCCCCGAAAGCGGCGGCGGGGCCGTTGACATCGATCTGTCCGTGCTGCCGGTGGCCCGCGAGCTGCGGGACTGGATGGCTTTGGGGGTGCTGGGGGTGACGGGTCCGGCTGGGACCCGCCGCACCACCAGCTCGGCCCTGGACACGGTGAACATCCTCAAGCGGTTCTGCCGCTACCTGGCCTCGCTGTCCAACCCACCTACTTGTCCGGCTCAGCTGCGGGCCGTTCATCTCGACGGCTATCTGCTGTCCGGGGCGACCACGCTGCACCGGGATGTGTCCGCGCTGCGGACCATCCTGCGGTTCGCCCCCGATCCGCCTGCGGAGTTCGCGGCCCGGCTGGCCCGGGCCAAGGCCGCCAAGTCGGATGCGCCCACCCAGAGCTACACCGAGGCGGAGTTCCGGCGGATCACCGCGCGGGCCCGGTCGGAGCTGCGGGCCGCTGCCGCACGCATCCGGGCCGCGCGCCGTCTGCTGGCCGACTGGCGAGCCGGTGTCATCGACCGGGACAGCGATCTGGGGCAGTGGGAGGCCGCCTTCCTGCTCGACTGCGTCGACCGGCACGGGGACATCCCCCGCTACGAGTCCGGCACGCCGCGCCAGCTGGACGCCGTCCGCCGGGCCGGAGGCATTGGGGCGATCGTCGAGCGCCTGCATCTGTCGCATCACGAGATCGGTGCTGCCGCGGTGCTGCTGCTCTGCCTGACGGGTCAGAACTACTCGACCCTGGCCGCGGCCACCACGGCCCACCACCGGCCCGATGCCTACGCCGGCGGCACTCCCACCGCCCAGCTCGACCTGGTCAAGCCCCGGCGCGGCAGCCGCAAGGCCGCCATGACCGTGGCCCTGCGCGACGTCCCCATCGCCCCGGATCAGGCCCGCGACGATTTGAGCTCCCCGTTCGGGGTCTACGACCTGTTGCTGGACCTGGCCGCGCCGGCCCGTGCACGGCTGGGGACCGATTCCCTGTTCGCCTACTACAGCGCCAAGGGACCCTGCGGCCGGGGCTTTCGCCAGGGCCTGCCCAAGGCACTGCTGCAGTTGTGGGGCAAGGCCACCGACCTGGTCTGCGACGCCCCGGACGCCGACGGCCGGCCGGTGCCGATGCACATCGACAGCCGCCGACTGCGCATGACTTGGCTGGAGATCAACCAGCGGCCCGTCGCCCACACCGAGAGCACGCTGGCCAACGAGTATCTGGCCCGCAACCGGGGGAACCTGGCCGAGTACCAGAAGATCGTCGCCGACGTTCTCGACCAGCAGGTCGCCCGGGCCCGTACCACGCCGCCGATCCCGGTGCTGTCCGCCCAGGACATCGATCAGGCCCGCACCGACCCCGAGGCGGTGGCCGCCCGGCACCAGCTGGACACCGCCACTCTCCAGCAGCTGATCACCGGACGCCTGGACACCGTGCTGGCTGGCTGCACCAACCCGCTGGAGAGCCCCTTCACCCCGGCGGGCAAGCCCTGCGGTGCTTCCTTCCTGCTCTGCTTGTCCTGCCCCTGCGCCCGGGCCACTACGGCCCACCTGCCCGTCCAGGTGCTGGTGCTGGACGCGCTCACCGCGCGCAAGCAGGAGATGACGCCGCTGCGCTGGGCCGAGCGCCTGGCCGAACCGGTGGCCCGGCTGACCGACCTGCTCGGGCACTACTCGCCCGTCGTCGTCGCGGACGCCCGCGCCGGGGCCACCGCGGCTGACCGCGCGCTCGTCGAGCGTTTCCTGACCCGAGGACTGGACCTGACATGACCCCCACCCCGCTGGCCGCCGCCGCACCCGCCGTCCGCCGCCTGCTGCCCGGCCCCGACAGCCCGGTGCTGTCCAGCCGCCCGCTGCGGCCCGGCACCATGCCCGCGGACCTCGCCCGGTTCCGCGAGGACCGCTGGAACCTGACCCCGGCCCTCTTCCAGGAACACGCCTCTCGCGTCTGCGTCTACTTCCACGACGTCCCGGCCGCGTTCCGTCACGTCTCCAAGGTCCTGGTCTGGCTGGTGATCAACCACAGGGACGCGGACGGAGGCGGCTTCCTTCCGGGCTTGGCGCGGCCGGCGATCCGCACCGTCGTCACCTACTGCCGTTACCTCAAGGGCTTCACCCAGTGGCTCACCGGCCGCGGCATCACTCGCTTCGGCGAGGTCACCGCCCAGGACCTGGATGAGTACGCCGCCGACATCAAAGCCGCACCCGTCTCGCACGACATGCGCGAGGACTTCCTCGCTGTGGTCGTACGCACCTGGACCCTGCGCGAGCTGCTGCCCGACAAGGACGACCGGCTTCCCCAGGCACCGCCCTGGAACGGCGAACGCCTCCAGGACATCCTCGGCCAGGGCCGCATCCGTGAGGAGAACCGCACCCCGCGCATTCACCCCGCGACCATGACCGCTCTGCTGAAGTGCTGCCTGCGCTTCGTCGAGGACTTCGCCGACGACATCATCACCGCCTTCGACGAATACAAGACGCTCTCCGCCCGCAGCAGAAGCCGGTGCGCAACCGTCCCCGCCACTGCGCCAGCGGGCAAGCGCCGACCTCAGGGCACCGTTCCCCGCCTGGCCGAAGCCCTCCTGGACGACTACCGCGCCCGGGGGCTGCCCCTGCCCGGTCGCCGCAACGCCAGCGGGGAGGTTGAGGTCAACCACTACATCCTCAGCCTCCAGCTCGGCGTCCAGATCACCGGGAAGGCCCGCCAGACGATCAGCGCCTCGGGGCTGCCCGTCGCGGACGACGCCTACCTCACCGCGCCCGTCCACGGACTGCTCGACGGCCGACCGTGGCTGGCCGCCCGCATCACCTACGAGCAGGCCCCCGTGCTGGCCCTGCACCTGAGTACCGCATGCCTGGTCATCATCGGCTACTTGTCGGGGCAGCGGCCCGGGGAGACGCTCAACCTCGAACGCGACTGCATCGAGCACGACCCGGCAACCGGCCTGGTCCTGCTGCGCGGCAAGTACTTCAAGGGCGTCCGCGACCCGGATGGCACCACGCGCGCCGAGGGCGAACAGCGGGCCGATCCCTGGGTCGTCACCGCGCCGGTCGCCACCGCCGTCACCGTGCTCCGGCGCCTGCACAGTGCGCGCCTGCTGTTCCCCAACACCCTTCTCGTCAACGGGAAATCGAAGGCCGGCTCCCTGCGCGAACGCGTCGGGCGAGCCCGCAACGACTCGCTCTGCAACAAAGACATCACCCGCCTGATCGGCTGGATCAACGACTATTGCCACGGCCACCAGCGCGATGACGCGATCCCCGCCGACCCCACCGACCCGCGCATCGCACTCAGCCGCCTGCGCCGCACCCTCGCCTGGTTCATCGCCCGCCGCCCCCGCGGCCTGGTCGCCGCCGCGATCCAGTACGGCCACGTCCGCGTCCAGATGACCCTCGGCTACTCCGGCAACTACGCCTCCGGCTTCCCCGACGACCTGGCCTTCGAGGAATGGCTCGCCCGCCTGGAAACCCTCGCAGAAGCCCACGACCAGCTCGAAGCCGGCGAACACGTCAGCGGCCCCGCCGCCGACACCTACCGACACCGCGTTGCCACATCCACCCACTTCGCCGGACGCGTCCTGCGCACCACCCGCGAAGCCCACACCCTCCTGACCAACCCCGACCTGCAGATCTTCCCCGGACAGGGCATGACCTGCGTCCTCGACCCAGCCCGCGCCGCCTGCCGCCTCGGCACGGACGAACGCAGCAACCGCCGCACGCCCGACCTCGACGACTGCCGCCCCTCCTGCGCGAACATCGCGCGCACCGACCGCGACATCGCGTTCCTGAAGGCCCGCCGCGACGAACTGCAAGCTGTCGTCGACGACCCGCTGGCCCCTCCCATCCGCCACGCCCGCGAGCAGCACGAACTCGCCCGACTCCAGCGGATCATGACCACCCACCAGGAGACACGCGCGTGAGCACCGACCGCGAAGCCGAACGCGGCGCCATCCAGGCCGCCATCCAGCGCCTGCTCGCCGGCACCCCCATCCGCTCCACCGGCGCCCTCACCGTCGTTCAGCTCGCCGCCGAAGCCGGTGTCAAGCGCTGGGTCCTCACCCACAAACACCCCGACCTGCGAAAGGAATTCGAAGCAGCCCGCGAAAGCGTCAACAAGATTCCCGCCGCATTCCAGAGCCTCCAGGCCAAAGTCGACGACCTCGAAGCCGCGAACAGACGACTACGCCAGCACAACAGCGAACTCGCCGAACGAAACGAGATCTATGCCCAAGTCATCCACGCTCTCACCACCGAACTCACCGAGCTGCGACAAGACCCGTCCCTCCCCGCCAACGTCCGCCGCCTCCCGGCCGAACCCACCAGATCACATCGGACCTGACTCCCCGGCGCCCAGGCCGAACGCGCCGCGGCCGGCTGACATCCAGGCAGGCGAGGGCTCGGCGCCGACTCCACCGCCTACCTCGCACGCATGCTCACCGACCCCGCCGCACACGGCATCGACCTCAAGCGCACCGCCGTCCTCTACACGGCCACCGGCAGCGAGTGGCCCGAAACCCGGCTGCTGTGCGAGGAGTTCATGCTCCCGCTGCTGCGCTCCCACGGCGTCAGGTTCGTGCAGCTGGCGCGGGCCGGGCACCTGAAAGCCGACGGGATCACGGTCCTGGACGACTCCCGCCACCCCGAGCAGCTGTTCGCCCGGGGTCTGTGGACGCTGTGGGACGAGCTGGAGTCCGTGGGGACCGTCCCGCAGCAGGCCGGCGTCCGCAAGTGCAGCCTTCTCTGCACCAAGTCAAGGCAGGCCAACCGTGAAGGTGGAGGCCGAGCAGATGAAGGGGGCCGTCCTACGGAACGTACGGCTTCCCCAGCAGGCCGCGGAGGACCTGAACTGCGCATTCGTCACCCTCGTGACCCGGCACCTGGCCCCACGGGACCCCGCACCGGCAGTTGGACGAGGTAGACCCTCAAACGCCGTGACCCCAGCTGTTGCAGATCTCTAAAAAGTCTTTCCGGACGTGATCGCTGCGATTCCGCTGGTCGGGCATGAGATCGGTACTTCGGTGGGAGTGGTGGGCCTGTCGGGTTGTCGTTTCCGGGTTGGTGGTGAACAGCTATCCGGTGCAGGCGCGGAGCACTATGGTCGGGCTGGCGTTCGCCGTCGGACGCGTGGGCTCGATCGTTGCGGCGTCTCTCGGTGGCCGGCTCGCCGCAGCAGAGCTCGGGCCGCGCTGGAACTTCTGGGTGTGGATTCTGCCGATGCTCGTCCCGGCGTTCGTCCTCGCGTTCGTCCGGCCCGCCAGGCCCGAGCATCAGACGGCTGTGCCGGCGACCCGCGCCGGGGCCGGCGGGCGGACGGGCTGAGCCGCGCAGAACGGGCGGCGGCCGATGTCGGCGAGGGCAGTGACGTAGCGGCGTCGCTGCCCTGCCACCACGGGCTGCGCCTCGTTGGTGCGACCGGGGTGGTCAGCCGGCTTCTTTCCGGCCCGCGATCTCTCTCAGCAGGGCGAGAGTGCGCCGCCCTCCGCGATCGGCGTCCACACTGGCGGGCACCACGGCGATCTCGTCAACACCGGCCGCCGCGTACTCGGCGAGCCGGTCGCGGACGGTCGCCTCGTCGCCCACCAGTCCCACCGCGCTCACGAGCTCTTCGGGGACCGCCGCGAGCAGCTCCTTGGGATGCGGGCGGCTGCGGGCGAAGGCGACCAGGTCTCCGAAGCCGGCCTCCGTGAACATCTCGGCGTATCCCGGTGCCGCGAGGTAGCCCACGACGCCCCGGCGCAGCTGGTCGACGGCCGAGGGGTCCGCGTCCACCGCGCCGATCACCCACGCGGTCACGGCGGGCGGGGTGCGTCCCGCCTCGGTGGCGTCCTCGCGCATCTGGTCGACGAGAGCGGCGGCCGAGCGGGGCGTGATGAGGTTGAGGACCATGCGTTCGGCGTACCGCGCGGCGGTGCGGACGGCGCTGCGGCCGAAGGCGGCGATCGCGATGGCGGAGTCCGGCGGGTCGAGTCGCAGCCGGTAGTCGTTGGTGGTGACCGTCTCGCCGTTGAACCTCGTCTTCTCGCCGTCGAGGAGCGACCTGAGCGCCTGGGCGGTCTCCCGCAGCCGGACGGTCGAGCGTTCGCGGCTGCGCCCGTGCCACTCGCCCACGACCAACGGGCTGGACGTGCCGAGCGCGACGTCCACGCCCCGGCCGGACAGGTCGGCCACCGAGGCGACACCGCGGGCGATGAGCATCGGATCCCGCACCGCGACCGCGAGGGGGCCCACCGTCAGGTGCAGGCGGCCCGCGCGGTCGGCGATCCGGGTGGCGAGGGCGAAGGCGTCGTAGGTCGCCATCTCCCCGATCCACAGGCGGTCGTAGCCCAGCTCGTCCGCGAGCTGTGCGGTCCGCAGGGCCTCGGCCGGGGGGCGGTCCTGCCAGTAACCGAGCGAGACGGCCAGTGAGGGGGTGGGGGATTCCCGGTCTGTCATGAGAACCGATTCTGTCGTGCGATCCGCGTCCGTCGTGAGATCCGCGTCCGTCATGCGATCCGCTCCAGGACGGTCGCGCTGCCGAGCCCGGCGGCGCCGCTCACGGCGATCACCCCGAAGCGTTCACCGCGGCGTTCCAGTTCGCCGAGGCAGTTGGCGGCGAGGATCGGGCCGGTGGCGGCGAAGGCGTGGCCCATGGCCAGAGTGCCTCCGTTGGGGTTGAGCCTGGCGTCGTCGATCTTCAGGTCGCGCTGGAACTTCAGGCAGGTCGCGGCGAAGGCCTCGGCGAAGTTCCGCAGAGCGTGTCGCTGGCGCGGTCGTCGACGGACGTGCGCGCCCTCGCTATCGGCTGGACCGCCGGTCCCGACTCCCTGGTATGTCAGGAGAGCATGGCAAAACGGAAACCACGGCGGGGTCGGTCAGGAGATGGTCCGGTCCCGTCCCGCCCAGAAGGGGTGTCGCAATTCGCGTTTGAGGATCTTTCCCGACGGGTTGCGAGGCAGAGCGTCAACGACCTGGACCGCGGAGGGGCACTTGTAGTGGGCCAGATGCGCGCGAGTGTGGGCGACAACGTCGGCGGGCTCGACGACACAACCATGGCGCGGCACGACGATGGCGTACGGGGTCTCGCCCCACCGCTCGGAGGGGATGCCGATGACGGCGGCTTCAAGCACGTCCGGGTGGGACATGATGGCGTTCTCCACCTCGGCCGGGTAGATGTTCTCCCCGCCGGAGACGATGACGTCCTTGAGCCGGTCCTGGAGAAACAGATAGCCGTCGGCGTCGAGATAGCCGGCGTCTCCGGTCCGGAACCAGCCACCGGGCAAGTAGGCGTCCGCCGTGTCCTGCGGCAGGTTCCAGTAGCCGCGCGTCACTCCTGGCCCGCGGGCGACGACCTCTCCGTGCGTGCCGGGAGGGCAGACGTCTCCAGTGAGCACTTGGCGGATCTCGATATCCACCCCTGGGACCGGACGGCCAGCGGACCGCAGTCTGCCGGCCCACTCGGTGGTGTGGTCCTCGGGGCCGAGGATCGTCGCCACGCCGGTGGTCTCGGTCAGCCCGTAACCCTGTGCCAGCCGGGCGCCGAAGAGCTCCTGGGCGCGAACCATGACGGATTCCGAGATGGGCGAGCCACCGTAGAGGAGCCACTCGACGCTGGAGTAGTCGGTCTGAGAGGCGGCCGGGCTGGAGATGAAGTACTGGATGAGGGTGGGCACCATGATCACGTGCGTTGCACGGTGGCGGACCAGCAGGGTGTGCATCCGGTCCGGGCTCGCCTCGGTGAACTGGACGATACGGCCACCAGCCGTGAGCGCGATGAGCGCCCATCCACCAGCGGTGATGTGGTAGTAGGGCGTGGGCACGAGGCTCACCGAGGCCGGTGAGACGTCGAACTGTGCGCCGAAGGTGTCGATCGCCCACAACAGACCACCGGCGCTGATACTCACGCCCTTGGGGCGACCGGTCGTACCAGAGGAGTACATCAGGCACAGCAGATCGTCGCCGCCGGCGTCGCGGTGTGGATCCTGCGCGGGATGGGCGCCCACGACCTCGTCGAAGGAGCTCCAGCCGAGCCACGTATCGGGATTCCCGCCCTGGCGGAAGACCAAGGTCCGGCCCCCCAGGTCTCCGACGAGTCCAGGCGGAACCAGGGGTACCAGGTATTCCTCCACCACGAGCGCGGCGGGCAGGGCGTCCTGCAGGATCCATTCCACCTCCGCCGGCGCCAGCCGGAAGTTCAGCGGGACGACGACGAGGCCTGTCTTGGCCGCGGCGAAAAACAGCTCCCAGTACTCGGTGGCATTGCGGCCGAGGTAGGCAACCCGGTCGCCGGGGACGAGCCCGGCGGCCAGCAGCGCGGTGGCGAGCGCACTGGAGCGCTCATGGAGCTCACGGTGGGTAACGGGCCGGCCGTCACCCGCCACGGCAGGAGCGTCCGGGTGAGCGGTGGCGGTCGCCCGGATCAGACTGGCCACGGTACGGGGGACGGTGACAGCCTGATCCTTTGGGCTGTCCGACGATCGCGAGGGCATGGTCATGTCTCTCCTTTGAGGCAGACTCAGGGGCCGGCGGCGGTGGGGGAAATCTGGATGGTGCGGCGGTGCAGGGCTTTGCCGCACCCGTCGCAGCGCAGCTCCGGCACGAACACGGACGAGCAGGAGCGGTGTGTCTGGATGAACGCCGGCCCTTCGGGGGCGAGGAACCAGCTGTGTCCCCAGTGCAGGGTCGTGGCGATCACCGGGTAGAAGGCTCGGCCTTTCTCCGTCAGGCGGTACTCGGCCCAGCCGGGCCGCGTTTCGGTCCGGGTCGCCTCCAGCACTCCGGTGGCCGCGAAGGCTTTGATGCGGTCGGCGATCAGGGCCGGTGGCGCACCGAGCGTTCGCTCGAAGTCGGCGAAGCGGGTGACGCCCCGGAAGGCGGCGCCGATGAGGGCCGAGGACCAGCGATTGCCCAGGATGGCCATGGTCTCCGGGAACATGCCGGCCTGGCCGGGCGTCTGGTCGGAGTCCCAGCGCCGCCGGGTCGACGCTGTCGGCACGGAGCGCTCCCAGGAGCCGCTGGGGCCCCAGACCCCGTCCATGTCACGGGCGGCGACAGGCCTCGTGCACGCGCCGCACGAGAGAACCGGCGTGAACTCCTGGGAGCATTCCGTGTGCACCATCCGGGGCAATGTGGCGGCGTGCGCGGGAACCCAGTGCCGCTCCCAGTCCCAGATGGTCAGCAGGGCCGGCCACAGGGAGCGGCTGCGCGGGGTGAGGAGGTACTCGGCCCGCAGCGGGCTGCTCTGGTAGATGTGCCTTTCCAGCAGCCCCTCTTTGGTCAGCTTGCCGAGGCGCGCGGTAAGGACTGCGTTACTGATGGGCAGCGCCGCCTTGAACTGCCCGTACCGTGTGGCGCCCAGGAACGCCTGCTGGATGAGAAGCAAGGTCCATTCGTCCCCGAGCAGCCCCAGGGTCCTGCCGATGGCATTGGGCGCGCCGGCCTTGAGGTGGGTGGGCTGCTCGGAATCCATGGTGTGCTCGTTTCCTGTCGGCTACAGATCGATCGCCTGTGCGGCGGTGTCTGCAGTGTGCCAGCGGCGCAGTTCGGCCCCGTCCGCCCAGGTGGAGTGGGTGCCACTGGAGATCCGCTCGGGCAACTTGAGCTTGCACACGGGGCCGTCCGCCACCCGGGCCGCGTCCAGCACCAGGCAGTAGGAGGCATCGGCGTTCATGTCGGTGGTGAGGGTGATCAGATAGCCGTCGTCCTCGCCGGTTGAGCCGACTCGAGGCGCCATGGCCGTCTCGCTGCCGTACACGCCTTCACCGAAGGAGATGCGCTCTTCGGTGCCCGTGACCAGGTCGTGGCGCACCAGGCCGTCGAAGAGGAACCAGGACGGCTTTCCGGTGGCTGCCCAGGCGTAGCGGTAGGGCTTTCCGGCATGGGCCGAGTTGATCATGCCGAACTCGGTGATGGTGTCGGTGAGCCGCTCCTCCTTCACCTGCCCGGTGACCAGATTCAGGCGCCAGCGGTGCAGGCGGGTCTGCAGGCGGTCCAGCGCCAGGAACCGAAAGGCTTGCGTCCACTTGTCGCCGGTGCCGGTGTCGGCCGGCTCGGGGTCGCCCTGGAAGAACCCGTCGAGCACGATCTCGTCGCCGTCCTCGTAGGCGTTGGTGAAGTGCAGTACGTACGTCGACTCGGCCTCGAACCAGCGGATCGGCTCCGCCCCTCCCCGCCGCGGGACGACGGCGAAACGGGACGGCATGTCGCGGTGCCAGCGGGGGATGTGGGCCCCTTGGGCCAGGGCCTCGGGCTGCCAGAAGAGCGGGAAGTCGTTGAGGATGGCGTAGTTCTCGGTGAAGGCCATGTCGTGCGGCAGCCGAGGTCCTGGCAGCGGCACCTCCGTGTACTGCACCAGTCGGTTGTCCGCGTCGACCACGCCGTAGTGCATGTACGGCGCCTGCTTGCTGTAGTTGAAGAACAACAGTTCGCCGGTGGTGTCGTCGACCTTGGGGTGCGCGGAGACACCCCATTCGGCGGGGAAGGCGCCGCCCCAGGTCTCCTTGCCCCGCGGCTCAGCGCTGTACGGGTCGAGACGGTAGAGGTCGCCGCACTGGTAGAAGCTGGTCAGGGCCATGCCGCGGTGGACGATGACGTCGGTGCTGGAGGCGTCCTTCATCCGGCCGCGGGCGCCCCAGCCGTCCTGCCGGGGGGCCCAGTCCGGCATCTCGGAGATGCCGGCCCACTGGGCGGATCCGGCCTCGATCTCGGCGAACAGGCCGTCCGTGCGCACGAACCGGTTGCGGTAGAAGGCCTTCCCGTCGCGGAACCCGACCACGTGCACCATGCCGTCCCCGTCGAAGGGGTGGTAGTTCTTCACCGCCGGGTGCACGGGGTTCTCGGTGTTGCGCAGATAGATGCCGTCCAGGTCGGCCGGCACTTCGCCCTCGACGACCTCCAGGTCGTCGGCAAGCCATTCGGTCGTCTGCGGCCGCCAGGGGCCGGTGCGGTAGGGGTGGTCGTCGTCCACGGGAAGCGTGGACAGCAACCGCCCGACGATCTCGACATCCATGACGTGTATATCTCCTCGGTATTTTGCGGAGCGCGGGTGCGGCCTGCGGATGCTCCGGCGTCAGGCTGCAGGGACGGACCCGACGACCAGGCTCACGGTGGTGGCCGTACTGCCGCCGAAATTGAGCGTGCCGAAGGTGCGAGCCCCTTCGACCTGGTACTCGCCGGCACGGCCGGCTACCTGGAGGCTGGCGTCCAGGAGCATGCGCACGCCGGTGGCACCGACGGGGTGGCCGCCGCCGATCAGGCCGCCGCTGGGGTTGATGGGAAGGCGTCCGCCGACCTCGATCTCGCCGTTCTCGACGGCCTTCCACGACTGCCCGGGGTCGGTCAGCCCGATGTGGTCGATGGCCATGTACTCGCTGGCCGTAAAACAGTCGTGCGTCTCCAGCCCGTCGAGCCCGTCGAGGTCCACACCGGCCCGAGCGAAGGCGTCCTGGACGGCTTGGCGGAGATGCGGCAGCAGGTAGGGATCGTTCTCGGAACGGCTCAACTTCTGCTCCAGCGGCAGGCCGACCGTGCGGTGACCCCAGCCGAGGATGCGAGCCCACGGACGCAGATGCGGGTGTCGGCGCAGGTAGTCGTCGTTGACCAGGACGACTCCGGCACCCCCGTCGGTGATCTGGCTGCAGTCGAACCGCCGCATCCGGCCCTCGACCTGCGGGTTGACCTTGTCGTCGACCTCGCCCGTGAGTGACGGGATGTCCCACCCTCGCGTCTGCGCGTTGGGGTTGCGACGGCCGTTGGCGAAGTTGACCGCGGCGATCCCACGCAGATGAGCCTCGTCCAGGCCGTACCGGTCGGCGTAGGCGTCCGCGATCTTGCTGAACATGTACGGCCACATGAAGCGGGCGTCCTGACCCTCGTGGCCCGTCCAGGCCGCGGTGCCCAGCATCTCGGCACCGGTGTCGCCCGGCACGGTCTTCTCAAGCTCCACACCGACGACGAGCGCGGTGTCGTAGGAGCCCGCGCGCAGGTCTGCCATGGCGGACAGGATGGCGATGCTGCCGGAGGCGCAGGCGGCCTCGTGCCGTGCGGCGGGCACGCCCCACAGATCCTCGCGGACCGTGGCTGGCATGGCTCCCATCTGGCCCTGCTTGGCGAAAAGCTCGCCGAACGCGTTGCCGACGTGGACGACGCCTATCTGCTCCCCCGTCATGCCAGCGCTGGCGAGGGTGGCATCGACGACCTCGCGGGTGAGGTCGGCCACGTCCTTCCCCTCACGCACCAGATTGCGCGCGAAATCGCTTTGGTAGCCGCCGAGAACCCATATGCCGGTGTCGGTCATGGTCGCTCCTTCGCGTCCTTGTGTGCCGTCGTCCCGCGGCGTGACGGCCCGTGGCTGCAGGCGCTTGTCAAAGCCGGGAAGGCATTACTACAGTTACCAGAGTAACTCTTACAAGTGAAGCTCGCTATGGTCCTTCCGCATGAGGAGCCGCCATGCTCGCGACCGCACCACCCCGATCCCCCGAGGCACTCGTCCTCGACTATGTCCGCACGCCGCGCGGCCGAGCCTCCACCAAGGGCTCCCTGCGCAGCCGTAGTCCTGTCGAGCTCGTCGTCCATCTCCAACGCCACCTCGCCGAGCGCACGAGCCTGGACACCGAGCAAGTAGAGGACGTCGTTCTCGGCTGCGCGTCGCAGGTCGACGAGCAGGGCGCCAATCTGGCGCGTACCTCGGCCCTACTGGCCGGGTGGGGGGAACGCGCGCCTGGCGCCACCCTCAACCGTTTTTGTGCCTCGGGGGTGGACGCCGTCGGCCAGACAGCGGCCCGGGTCCGTTCGGGCGATCTGGACCTGGCCGTGGCGGGCGGTGTGGAGAGCGTGTCGCGAGTCCCGATGTTCGCCGACCGCGGCCCGCTGTGGACAGACGCCGATACCGTGGGACGCATCGGCTCAGTCCACATGGGCATCGCCGCGGACCTCAACGCGACCCTCGAGGGCTACACCCGCGAGGAACTGGACGCCTACGGCCTGGAGACCCAGTCCAAGGCGGCCCGTGCGTGGGAGCGCAAGGCATTCTCCCGCTCCCTCGTCCCGCTCCCGCCCGATACCGCAGGGCTCGCCCTGGACCACGACGAGCTGGTGCGCCCGGGCACGACCCTCGAAACACTCGCCGGGCTCTCCCCCGCCTTCGCGGAGCTCGGCGCCCAGGGCCAGGACTCGATCGCGCTGAAGGCCCACCCCGTCGCGGAGCGGATCGAGCACCTGCATACCGCTGGCACCTCACCCGCCATGGCCGACGGCGCCGCCCTGCTCCTGATCGGGAACGAAGCGGCGGCCCGCCGTACGGGACTGCGGCCCCGTGCCCGGATCCTGGCCGCCGCGACGGCCGCCGTTAATCCCGTGATCATGCTGACGGCAGGGCAGAGCGCCGTCGAGAAGGTCATCGCGCGCGCCGGCCTCACGGCGTCCGACATCGACGTCTTCGAATTCGCGGAAGCGTTCTCGGCACTGTGCCTGCGCTTCCGCCGTGACCTGGACGCCGGCCCCGACCGAATGAATCCCAACGGCGGCACCATGGCCATGGGGCACGCCTTCGGCGCCACGGGCGCCATCCTCGTCGGCAGTTGCGTCGAGGAGCTGGAAGAACGCGAAGGCCGCTACGGCGTGGCGACCGTCTCCGGAGCCGCCGGGCTCGGCGTCGCCGTACTCATCCAAAGGATCTCTCAGTGAACGACCTCAAGGACCGTGTCGTCATCGTCACCGGCGCAGGAAAGGGCCTCGGGCGTGCCTTCGCCCTTGACCTGGCCGCCCGCGGCGCACGGGTGATCGTCAACAACCGCAACCGGCAGGTCGACGAGAACGGCCTCGGCCCCGCCGACCACGTCGTCCGCGAGATCCAGGCGGCGGGCGGGACAGCCGTCGCCGACCACGGCGCGGTCGAGGATCCCGCCACCGCCGACCGCCTCGTGGCCACGGCCCTGGAACACTGGGGACGACTCGACGGCCTGGTCACCAGCGCCGCCGTGAGCGGCCCGCAGATGCTCCACAGCACCACCCCGGAGAACTTCGCGAACGTCCTGGCCGTCAACGTCACAGGAACCGTCCTCGTCACGACGGCCGCCTCCCGGGTCATGCGTCAGGCGGGCCACGGACGGATCGTCCTGATCGCCTCCACCGCCGGACTGTACGGCGAGCCCACGGTCTCCGCCTACGCCGCCAGCAAGGGCGCCGTCATCGCACTCGGCCGCACGGCCGCAGTGGAGGGCGAACGCCGGGGAGTGCTCACCAACGTCGTTCTGCCCTACGCCACCACCCAGATGACCGCAGGGGCCATGGACCCGACCTATGTCGATCTCATGAGCGCGGAGTCGGTGGCCCCGCTGGTCAGCTCGCTGATCGACCCCCGCTCCACCGCCAACGGCCAGGTCATCGTCGCCGCCGCCGGAAGCATCAGGGCGGCCGATGCCATTGAAGGCGCCACGGTGCGACTGCCCGACGGCCCCCTCGACCCCAGCATCCTGGAGGGCGTGCTCAAGACCAGCCGGGATGGAGTGCAGCACACCTTCCCCGAGGCACAGGCGGCGTTCCAGGACTTCGCGGCCGACGTCGCCCAGCAGGGCTCCTCCGCGCACGAGGAGAGCACTCCGTGAACGACCTCTCCTGGGACGGCTTCGCCCTGAACCTGGTGTGGTGTGTAGTCGCCGTGGTCGTCTTCTTCGGCACGATCATGGCGGTCGCCATCCGCATCCGCAATCAGTCGATCATCGACATCTTCTGGGGACCGGGCTTCGTCGTCCTCGCGTTCGTCAGCTTCCTCGCCTCCGCCGGATCCGGCGGCGACACCACACGGCGTGGCGTGGTGCTCGCCCTCACCGCGCTGTGGGGACTACGGCTCGGCATCTACATCGCCAACCGCAACCGTGGGCACGGCGAGGACAAGCGCTACACCGCCCTCATGCGGCGCCAGACCGGATCACTCGTCGGGTTCCTCATACGCAAGATCTACGGTCTGCAGGGCGTAGTCCTCTTCGTCGTCTCGCTCCCCGTGCAACTCGCGATGTATGAGAGGTCGTCCCTCGGCCCTGTGGCCTGGACCGGTGTCGCCATCTGGGTCGTCGGCTTCCTCTTCGAGGCCGTCGGCGACGCCCAGCTGGCACGCTTCAAGAAGGACCCCGCCAACGCGGGCCAGGTCATGGACCGGGGACTGTGGGCCTGGACCCGACACCCCAACTACTTCGGAGACTCCTGTGTCTGGGTCGGACTGTGGCTGCTGGCTCTCGGCCACCCGATCGGTCTCCTGACAGTCGTCTCGCCCGTCGTCATGACGATGATGTTGCTCAACTACAGCGGCAAGGCACTGCTGGAGAAGGGGATGCGCAAGCGCCGCGGCGCCGCGTACGAGGACTACGTGGCGCGCACCAGCGGTTTCTTCCCGCTGCCGCCCCGGCGGCGGGCCCGGTATCAGCATCACCTACACCTTTGATGGCCTGCATCATGATCTATCCCGAGGAGCCCATGATGACCGATTCGATGCCCGCTCTCGTCGGCGGTGTCGCCCCCGACTGGGAGCTGCGCGACGTGCCCGTGCCGACGCCAGAGCCAGGACAGGTCCTCGTCCGCGTGCATGCCGCCGGGATCAACCGTGCGGACTTGCTCATGCTGGAAGGCACCTATAACCCGGGCGCAGGCACGAGCAGCGCCTACACGGCGGGCCTGGAGCTCGCCGGGGAGGTGGTCGCGCTCGGCAAGGGCGTAACTTCCCTCGCCGTCGGCGACCGGATCATGGGCGTGACGCTCGGCACTTTCGCCCGCTACGCACTGCTCGACCACCGCCACCTCGTCCGCATCCCCGAGCCGATGGGCTGGACCGATGCCGCCGCTCTGCCGGTCGGCCTCCTCACCGGACACGACGCCCTGGTCACCCAGGCGGGCTTCAGGGCAGGCCAAGATGTGCTGATCCTGGGCGCCACCACCGCCGTCGGGCTGCTCGCCGTGCAGCTCGCCAAGGCTCTCGGCGCCGGAACCGTGATCGGCACCACCACCTCGGCCGGCAAGGCCGACGTCATCACCAGGGCCGGCGCCGACCTCGTCATCGACACCTCCACCACCGACCTGCGCGCCGCCGTACTGGAAGCGACCAGCGGCGTCGGCGTCGACATCGTCCTCGACCACCTCGGAGGCGAGCCCTTCGCCTCGTGCCTTGGCGCAACGAGGATCGGCGGCACTGTCGTCAACATCGGCCGCCTGGCCGGACAGCACGCCACCATCGACCTCAACGAGCTGGCCTTCCGCCGCCTTCGGGTACGGGGCACCACCTTCAGCGTGCGCGGCCCCGACGAACTCGCCGCAGCCTGGTCTGCCCTCGCCACCGACGTCAGCCCCCTCGTCGCCGACGGCCGGATCGAGCCGGTGATCGACCGGGTCTTCCCACTCGCCGACGCCAAGGCGGCCGCCGACCATCTGCGCGCGAACCGCTCGGTCGGCAAGGTCGTACTCCAGGTCCCGCAGTAGCGCCGCAGCCCACCGATGGGCCGGCGGGCCGGCAGGTCCGGGTGTCCAGACCGCAATCCGAGCGTCTTCGACTGGATCGGGTGGGACCTGTGCTCCGGCGGCGCCGGTGTCGTACTCGACCTCGTCACCGGCCCGGCCCCGCTTCCGGGTTGTGCGCCATTCCGTCTACTGAACTGGTGCCCGCCGGCGGACAGGTCCTCATCGAGGTAACCGCGGCAGTGGTCAACTACGTCGACGCACTCATGGTGTTGGGGCGCAACCAGATCACGCCACCCACCCCGTTCACGCCGGGCATCGACATCGCGGGGACGATTGTCGCGGCCGGGCCCGACTGCGAACCCTTCGCGGTCGGCGACCGCGTACACGGCCTGGCCCCCTTCAGCGGATTCGCCCAGCGGGTCGCGGCGGACGAAACAGCGCTGCGCCCGACCCCGACGGTCTGCCGTCGGACCTTGCCGCCACCGCCGGCACCACATACCGGACCAAGATCGACGCCCTGACCTCAGTGGCCAAACTCCAACCGGGCGAGGACCTTGTGATCCTTGGCGCCGCGGGCGCGGTGGGGTCGGCCGCCATCAGCATCGGCAAAGCGCAGGGCGCCCGCGTCATCGCCTGCGCGTCGGCAGCGGTGGCACCGGCAGCAGCGGCCGAACCGCGGCCCACTCCGCGTCCGTCCGCCGGAGAACGCTGATGGCGAGGGTACAAGGTCAGCGAGTCCGACCTGGAGGTCTTCTACGTCATCGCCCACACCAAGGCGCACGACGTCCGCTGGGACCTCAGCTGGACTGGTCCAGCGGCAGCCGCCGCGGCACCGTTCACATCGACAACGACGGCACCCCGTTCCGCACCAGCGCCGACATGGACCGTCCGGGCTACGACTACCTGCTGGGCGGCGGTGAGTGGATCAAACGGGAGGGCTGATCGGGAGGGCTGATCCGGGCCGTGGACCGCGCCGGAACCTGCCGGAGGCCACCTCCGGCGCCCGCTCGCAAGGCCGCGGAGCACCGCGGGGGCGTGCCCACGGCGTGCCCGGGTCAGGGCACGGGTGGGCCGGGCTGTACGAGGCCCGACTGGTAGGCCATGACGACGAGTTGGGCACGGTCGCGGGCACCCAGTTTCGTCATGGCTCGGTGAATGTGGGTGCGCGCGGTGAGCGGGCTGACGGTGAGGTCCTCGGCGATCTCGGTGTTGGACTTCCCCTCCGCGGCCAGGGCCATGACCTCGCGTTCGCGGACCGTGAGCTCTGCGAGGCGTTCCGGGGGTGCGAGCTGGGTGCCGGGGGCGGGGGTGGTGAGGAAGCGGGTGATGAGGGTGCGGGTGGCCGCGGGTGACAGGAGGGCTTCGCCGGAGGCCACGGTGCGCAGGCCGGCCAGGAGGGTGTCGGCGGTGACGTCCTTGCCGAGGAAGCCGCTGGCACCGGCGCGCAGCGCCTGGGCGACGTAGTCCTCGGTCTCGAAGGTGGTGAGGATGAGGACGCGGGTGGCGGCCAGGCCGGGGTCGGCGCAGATGGCGGACGTGGCGGCGAGGCCGTCCGTCCCCGGCATGCGGATGTCCATGAGGACGATGTCGGGGTGGTGGGCGCGGGTCAGTTCCACCGCCTCGGCGCCGTCGGAGGCTTCGCCGACCACCTCCATGTCGTCGCAGGAGTCGATCAGGATCCGGAAGGTGGCCCGCAGCAGGGCCTGGTCGTCGGCGAGCAGTACCCGGATGCTCATGGCGTCTTGCTTTCTTCGGCGACGGCGGAGGAGGGCTGGAGGGGCAGCGCGGTCGTGACCTCGAAGCCGCCCTCCGGGCGGGGGCCCGCGCGCAGTTCGCCGCCGATGGAGTGGGCGCGTTCGCGCATGCCCATGACGCCGAAGCCCCGGCTCGGGGCGCCCTCGGGACCGCGGGTGGCGGCCGGCCCGTCGTTGGTGACCGTGATCAGCAGACGGGAGCCGGAGTAGGCGAGCCGTACGTGGGCGGCCTCCGCGGCGGTGTGCTTGGTGACGTTGGTGAGTGCCTCCTGCACGATCCGGAACGCGGTCAGGTCCACCCCCGGGGAGAGCGGTCGCGGCTCCCCCTCCGTGCTGACCGTGACGGTGAGTCCGGCGGACGCGCACGCCGAGACCAGCTCGGGCAGGCGGGCGAGGCCGGGGGACGGCTCCAGCGGTGCGGAGTGGCGGTCGTCGTTGTGGCGCAGGAGTCCCAGCGTGGCCTTCAGTTCCCGCAGTGCGGAGGAGGTGGTGCCGGTCAGGTCGGTGAGGATCTTCTTGGTCTGCTCGGGACTGGTGAGGGCGAGGTGGGCGGCGGTGCCGGCCTGGGCGTTGGCCAGGGCGAGGTGGTGGGCCACGACATCGTGCAGTTCGTGGGCGATGCGCATGCGTTCCTCGGTGACGCGCAGCCGTGCCTCCTCCTCGCGGGTGCGCTCGGCGTGTTCGGCACGGGCCTGCACCGCCTTCAGGTAGGCGCGCCGCAGCCGGGTCATGGTGCCGGCGGCGAGGGGCAGCAGCAGCCAGAGGAACGGGCCGATCGTCCTGAGCAGCGGCGAGACGTGGCCCATGGAACCGGAGAACCCGGCCGCGACCATCATCGCCGCCATGGTGGTGACGCCGTGGACGCGGGTGGTCCTGCGGTCGGTCTGCGTGGCCAGCCAGTAGAGCGCCGCCATGAGGGGGGCCAGCAGCAGGGGGGTGAGCAGGTACCCGAGCGCGACGACGATCACCGTGCAGACCGCGGTCACGGCGACGGCCGTACGCGGGTGGCTGCGGTGTTTCAGCAGGGCGAGGCAGGACACGCCCAGGAGAAGGAGGGCGGCCCTGTCCTGGCCGGGCGGTTCGGCGCCGGGCAGGGTGAGGTGGCTGCCGAGGGTCGCGCAGCCCATCAGCGCCAGGACCAGCACGACGTCCACGGCGAGGGGGCAGCGGTCCGCGTACTGCTCCAGGCGGTCCGTGTAGCGGCGTTCCAGGCTGGTGCCCGCGGCGGCCGGACTGGTGCTGCTGGTGCTCATCGTGCTCTCCGGTGGGTGGGCTGGGTCCATCGTGGACGCCTCCGGGTACGAACGGCGACGGGGCCGCCCGTGTCGTTGGCCACGGGCGGCCCCGGGGTGGGGCGGTGGTGTCAGGGGCGCGCCACCGCCAGGTCGGCCGCCTCGGCCGGGCCCGGGTCCGCCTCGGCGCGGCGGCTGAGCGCCTCGCCCTCCACGTCGAGGCTCGGCAGGAGCCGGTCCAGCCACTTCGGTAGCCACCAGGCCTTGTCGCCGAGCAGGGCCAGCACGGCGGGCACGATCGCCATGCGTACGACGAAGGCGTCGAAGAGGACGGCGGAGGCCAGTCCGAACCCGATCATCTTGATCATGGAGTCGCTCTCGCCGATGAACCCGGCGAACACCGCGATCATGATCAGCGCGGCGGCCACGACCACCCGGGCGCTGTGCTGAAAGCCGGACGTGACCGCCTGGCGGGGCGGCTCGCCGTGGACGTAGGCCTCCCGCATCCGCGAGACGAGGAACACCTCGTAGTCCATGGCCAGGCCGAAGACGATGCCCACCAGGAAGATCGGCATCAGGCTCATGATCGGCCCGGTCTGGTCCACACCCAGCAGTCCGGCGCCGTGGCCCTGCTGGAAGACCAACACGACCACGCCGAGGGAGGCCAGCACCGACAGCAGGAAGCCGACGGCCGCCTTGAGCGGGACGAGGAGGGACCGGAAGACCACCATCAGGAGGACGACGGCCAGGCCGACCACGACCAGGAGATACGGGACGAGGGCGGCCTGCACCTTGTCGGCGATGTCGATGTTCCGCGCGGTGGTGCCGGTGACCTCGAAGGACGCCCCGGTCGTGGACTCGACCCCGGGACGCTCGCCCCGGATGGTCTGCACCAGTTCCTTGGTCCTCTCGTCGGTCGGCGCGGTGGAGGGCACCACCGAGATGACCGCGGTGTCGCCGGCGGCGTTGAAGCGGGCCGGGGAGACGGACACGACGCCCTTCGTGGCGGCGATCTTCTCGGACACCGTCCGCGCCGCGCCCTTCGGGTCGGCGTCGCCCTTGGCGTCCACGACGACGGTCAGCGGTCCGTTGAAGCCGGGGCCGAAGCCCTTGGCGAGGTCGTCGTAGGCCCGGCGCTCGGTGGTGGAGGTCGGCTTGGCCTCGTCCCCGGGCATGCCCAGCTGCAGGGACGTCGCCGGCACCGCGAGGGCCCCGAGGCCCACCACTCCGAGGAGCAGCACGGGCACGGGACGGCGCAGCACGAACCGCGCCCAGCGGGTGCCCCCGTTGTCCCGGGTGCTCTCCTCGACACGGCCGCTCCTGCGGGCCTTCCGCGTGAGCACCGCGTTCGGCCAGAAGCCGAGGACCGCCGGGACCAGCGTCAGAGCGACGAACACGGCGACGACCACCGCGCCCGCCGCGGCCAGGCCCATCTTGGTGAGCATCGGGATGCCGACCACCGCGAGCCCGGCCAAGGCGATGACGACGGTGAGCCCCGCGAAGACGACCGCGGAACCGGCCGTCCCGACCGCCAGCCCGGCCGCCTCCTGGGCCGTACGGCCCTTGGCTCGCTCCTCCCGGTACCGGGAGACGACGAACAGGGCGTAGTCGATGCCGACGGCGAGGCTCAGCATCATCGCCAGGGTGCCGGTCGTCGTGGACAGGCCGAGCGCGTGGGACAGGGCCAGGATCGTGGCCATGCTGACGCTGACGCCGACGACGGCGGTGAGCAGCGGCAGCCCGGCGGCGGCCAGGGAGCCGAAGGTGACCAGCAGCACGACGGCGGCTATCGCGATACCGATCACCTCGGCGGCCCCGCCCGCGCCGCCGCGGGCGTTCATCGCGGTCCCGCCGGCCTCGACGGTCAGCCCGGAGTGGCGGGCCTCGTCGATGGTCCGCTCCAGGTGGGTCCTGCTTGTGTCGGTGAGGTCGTTGGACTTGGCCTTGTAGGTGACGGTCGCGTACGCCGTCGTACCGTCCTTGCTGACCGCCTTCGCCCGGAACGGGTCGACGGCGCTTGCCACCTGGGTGCCGTCGGCCAGCTCGGCGACGGCCTTCTCGACGGCCTGCTTGTTCTCGGCGGCGGTCACCTTCTCCCCGCTCGGCGCGACGAAGACGACCCGGGCGGTCGCGCCGTCGGGGATGGTGCCGGGGAAACGCTCCTGGAGCAGGTCGTACGCCTTCTGGGATTCGATGCCCGGCATGGAGAACCCCTCGTCCGAGGCCCCCGGGGCCCTGAGGGCGCCCAGTCCGACAGCGGCCAGGACGGCTGCCCAGACCAGAGCGACGTACCAGCGTCGCCGGAAGGCCAGACGGCCCACTCGATACAGGAAAGTAGCCACGGCAGGGATCTCCACATCTGGTGCCGACTGTCCGCCCAGGCTCCCCGGCGCCGGGCTGTCCTGTCGTCGTGCGCCTGCCGACATCCCCGCTACTGAGAACGCAGTACGGACCGGCCGACAGATCCTCCGCGGGTACTACGGGGGGTGCTGCCAAATCGGCCCGAGGTCTTCGTCACCCGCGGCACGCCGGCCTGGACCTCCTCCCCGAGAAGCCCAAGCGGTCAAGTGTGCTGTCCGGGGCGTTGGTGACGGGCGACACTTCGTGAGCGGTCCTTGAACGAGGTGAGGGCCTCTGGTTTCGGTGTGGACTGCGATATCTGCAACCGGCACCAGGAGGCCCTCGTTGTTCCACCGTATTGCCCCGCTGGCTGCGACCGGCAGGCTGCGTCTGGCCCGGTGTGTCGTCGAGGACGGCTAGCCGCTGCGACGAGCCGCAGAACGCCTCCAGGTCAGCCACACCACCGCAGCCCGCTGGGCAGACCGCTACCGGCCGCTGGGAGCCGCCGGGATGCAGGACCGCTCCAGCCTCCCGCACCACCAGCCTGGCCGCACCCCGGCCGCCATCGAGGAGCAGGTCGTGTGCCTGCGCCGCGAACACCGCATCGGATCGGCGCGGCTGGCCGCCCGCTGCAACATCGCCTCCTCCACCGCCCACCGCGTCCTGCGCCGCCGCCACCTGCCCGCCCTGGCCGCCACCGACCGGGCCACCGGCGAACCCGTACGGCGCTTTGAGCGCTCCCAGCCCGGCGAACAGCGAAGTCCAAAAGCTCCCGGTCCACGGGAGGGGCATCGAACGCGTAATCCATCCGTCGAGCCTTTCACGGCTCACCGGCCATCAGGTGGGGCCAGATCAACTTCGTACGTTGTGGAGCCACTTCTGAGCCGTGCCGTGGAGCCCAATGAGGTGCTTACAAACACCGCCCGAACCCGAAGCTACCCGGCCGGAGAGACAGCGGCCCCGCACCCGCCGGAAAGGCGGACGCGGGGCCGCTGGTGTCGCCTCAGCGGGAGGTGAGTTTCCACAGGTGGTTGCCGGTGTCGTCCCACTGCAGGACCTGACAGCGACGACATGTCACCCATGGACCCGGACGCCCGGCATGCGGATCTGCGTGATATCAACGGTGTGAAGTGCCAAGTTGAGCTGGCGGTCACCGCGCCTGGCCAGGCGGTGGCGTGCCCGGTCGGCGCTGGCGATCTCGATGGGAGCGGTGCAGGCATACTGGGCGAAGGCGCTGGCGGTCGGGAAGTGGGTGGGGTTCCCGGTCCGGCCCAGCGAACTCGAACTCCAGCAGTCCCGGCCCCTCCCAGCGGACGTCCGCTGCCTCCCGACCAAACCCACAAGATCACTTCGGACCTGACTCCCCGGCGCTCCGCGCCGGAGCGAGGATGCAACAGACCCGAATAGGTGACAGAGGCCTGGGCGTGGACTCGACCGCGTTCCTGGTAAAGATGCTGAAGACCCGGCCGCCCACGGCGTCAACCTGGCCCACACCATGGTGATCCACCAGATCACAGGGAGCGAGTGGCCGAACACCTACGCTCACGCCGATATCGGTAAGTCCGGCTATTGGAGTCTGCGGAATGCTTGAGCTGACTGCGGGTAGCGAACTGGAAGCCCGGCGGTTGCTCAGGGGCGACTCACGACGTGGACCACTCGGGTAGTGACGTAGCTCCAGGTGCGAAGATCCACGCTTCGACTTCGGAGGGTGGTTGCGCTCACCGCGCCCAGGCCAGCCGGGCAAATGTGTGTACGCGGTCACGCCTATCTCAGCAAATTGATTCTCACGAGCATGGGCTTGCCGAAGAGATGACCCGTGCGCGAACCCGCCCTCGTTCAGTGCTGCGGCTACCTCCTCAGGGCTCATCCCCAAGAATCTGTAACGGTCCTGAAGCCAGGCATGGTCCCCACTACTTGAGCGCGGGGCCGTACGAACATACGCTGCATACGCAGCCGTTAGGCAGCGCCGGGAGGCCGGATGGCAACGCGTGCCGGAACCATGCGGGTCGGCGACCTGCGGGTGGCGATGCTCCACTATGAGGTCGGAGCTGAGCACGTTTATGTGACCCTGATCGACGAGGACGGCCTCAGGCAGTCGACACGGTTGACAACGGTGGAGCAGGTGGCGCAGCCCGTGGAACGTCTGGCGTGGATGTTACGGGCGCCTACCCGATTTCCGCCGAGCGAACTGACCAAGACACTGCGCTCATTCTCACAAGACTGGGGGCGACGCCTGCTGCCGGCCTCGGAGTTACTTGCGGGCTACGACATCTTGGTGATCATTCCCCACCACTTCCTACACGACCTGCCTTTGCAGGTGGTGTTTATCGGGGATGCGGACGAGTGCTTGGGAAACCGGTTCGGCATCTCTTACTGCTCCAGCGCCACGCTCTTCGAGCGAGCCGTCAGCCGCAACCCAGCGCGCGTGGGAGGGATGGCGGGGTGGCGGTTTCCACTGGCGGACGGACTCCCCGAGAACGCGTTCGAAACGCCGAACTCCTGCTGTGCGGCGGGAGTCGACGTGCTCGGTGGTGATCTCCGCTACGCCGAACTGGCCAAAGCATGTGCGGATCGGTTCGCCAAGGGGCAGGTGATGCGTAGTCGGGACCAGCTCAAGTCATCGTCGGCGAAGGAGGCCGATGTCATCTGCCTGGTGTGTCACGGCGTTACCGACGTGCGGGACCACGACAACTCCGGGCTCCTTCTGACAGGACGCCCCTTTGGCCCGTACACCGAGATCTCGCTGCACCTCGGAGAGCCGTTCGCTTTCCGGGACCTGCCGTTCAGTTACCTCCCCCCACAGCTGGAGTTGGAACCCCAGTTCCAGGCGCACCCGCTGTTAGCGCAGCTGATGACGATCGCCGAGGTCAAGATGCTCGTCGAGACCCGGGCGCAGCTGGTGATGCTGCTTGGGTGTTCAACAGCGACCGGAGAGTTACGCTCCGGCGACTCCTACACCAGCCTCGCCTACCAATGGCTTCAGGCCGGCGCGGCGAGCGTGCTCGGCCACCAGTGGGAGGCCGATTTCCCCTTCGTCGCCGGATGGGTGTCGGTGTTCCTAGCCAATTGGATCGAGCGCCGACAACCCAAGGCCATCGCTGTTCGCGAATCGCTGAACCAGGTGCTCGCCGACGGACTAGTATCTCGCGACGCGCTGCACCTGTGGGGTGCCGTTGTGCTGCTCGGAGACTGGATTTAGAAGGAGATAGGCGATGTCGTCGATCTGGGATCGCTACCCGGACCTGTCCCCGCACGAACTACGGGATCTTGTGGCCGCGACTGCGCAGGTGCTCGCCGACTTCTCGGATCGGTCGGAACTGCCGACTGACCCTATCGAGATGTCCACGGGCGAGGCGGCCCGGGAACTAACAGCCTCCATCGACGTGCTGAGCGCTGGCCAGCGGGGCGTCGTACAGGAACTGCTGGAAGACGATGAGACTGCGGTCCGGCTGTGCCAGGTTGTGCTCGATGAGGTTCGCCGGTATCGGGAACTGGCTGACGCGGTGGCGAAGGCCTACGAGGAGCGCACCCGCAAGATGACCGGCGCCGAGGTCCTACTCCTGGCTGGGGCAGTGGTGGTGCTCGCCACGAGAATCAAGGAGATCAAGGTCGGCAAAGGCAAGGAGGGGACCAAGATCACCTTTTCCGAGTCCGGTGAGGCGATCAAGAAGTTCCTTGCCGGTCTGGTATCAGGCCTCTGGGGGTAGACGTCGCTGTGCCGAGTCATCAGCGGTTTATCGACACCTGCCTCGACTCCTACTGGTCGGCCCCGGCGGTTGCGCGGATGAAGGCCGAAGGGCCGGGCAGCAGGTGGGCGGCCGAACTGCGGCGGCTCAGCGAGAACGAGTCGGTGGCGCCGTTGCGCCGTCTGCTGACCGAGGTAGCCGATGACGGACTGCGTACCCTTGAGCCGATCTCCCGTTTCGTGGACGGGGATGCGGCGCAGATCACAGGCAGGCACTACGTGAGGGCAAGCGAGTTCGGCGTCGGACAACTACGGCGTAGCCCTTCCACCGCATATGTGATCACGCTGGCTTGCGTACTTGGCTGGGCCTTCTCCATAGGCGACCGGCTTACCGGCCAGCGCGACGGCATGCCCGACTTCGGGTGGGCCCACCTTCCTCACGCCTATGCGCGAGCGGCGCTCAAGGTCGGCGACGTACTCGGCGCGCAAAGGATCGTCGATACCGCCTACAACACCTTGATGGCTGCCAAGTACCACGACAACCCCGATCTGATCGCAGGCATTGTCAGGTACAGGAGCCTTGCCAGTGTAATCGGGCGAAGGCTGACGCAGGTGATAGATAACCTGGCCGACGACCTGCTCCGCAGCACACTGCACGCCCATCTGCTGGCCCTGATGTGGACGCTAGGGTTCGTACCGGAAGCCGAGAGCCTGCGCAGATCCGGGCAGCCGCCGTCCCGTCCAATGCTGCGGACGCTCATCCGGTTGTCGATGGACCGCATACCCCAAGATCCCCTGCTCCAGTACGTGTGGCTGGAGATGAAGGACAAGCCTTCGCTCGACCTGCGGGGACACCATTTCTTCCACCTGATCAACCGCCGCTATGACCAGTACCTGGCGGACGTCCTGTGGCCGACCATCCCCAGCCGTGTTTACGCTCGGACGCTGGTCGGGTGGATGGACGGCTCCCTCGAACGGGACGATTTGACCGCCTACCTCGACACGCTAGGGCTAATACGCGAGTTCGAGGAGGTCCGCAGGGACATGCCTGGCAGCTCCGATTGGTCCGTCTACATGCGGGCCACCTCGCTGGCCTACCTCTTGGCGGGCGAGCACGACTTGTTCGCCGCTGGCCCCGCGGAACAGCTGGAAGGGTGGCGGGGGCTCCTCAGCCAGGCAACGAGAATGCGCGGACGGCACCACCTAAACCCAGGCCGACCCGACCTGGGAGGAACCCTCAACTATCCGCTGTTCCACCTGATCGAGCACGATCCCATCCGAGAGCGGATTGTGAACGATCTGGAGAGCTATCGGGCCGCAGCCATGACGCTCCCGCTGGCCGTCACTCCGCCTGCCGAGCCTGCCGAGGCTGGATCCGACTTCGAGCGGCAACTGGACAGGGAGCGCACCCTCATCCGCTGGCTTAAGGGAGCCTACTTTCTCATCAACTTTGGGTTCTTGCCACAGCACTTCCGTCGGTACACTGCCCTGTCCATCGACAGCCCCCCACAACTGGATCTGGAAACCGGCCTCCGCGACTACCTCGAAGTAGAGCGGCTTCTCGGCGAACTCTATGAGCAGATGAGCACAGTGGCTCCGGACTATGCCGACCGGCGCAAGAACCCGGCCGCGAGCGTCGAGACGATCACCCGTGCCTTAAAACAACATCGCCAACAGGCGTTTTAGTTCAGACATCAGTTCAGCTCTGCCTCGATCCATTGCTGTCGCGCCGGTGCGGTGATCCCGGGGTCGTCGACCGCAGTGACGATGAGGGCGTTGTCGTAGATGGTCAAGAAGACTTGGCGCCAGCGGACTCCGCGAGTCACAGCACGCTGTAGGGACAACTGCGATCCAGAAGTGTCAGGCTGCTGGCGAGGTATCCCGTTTCTGAACCGCTTGGACACCGAGTTCAACAGCGCGCGCTCATGCTGCTGGCAGAGGGCCTGCCCGTGGATCCAGTCGTGACGCACACCTTCACTCTGGCTGAGTCCGTCACCTCCTTCGATTTACCGCCCAGGACCGTGCGGTCACCACCAAGGTGCTGCTGCACCTCTCCAAGGGCCCACAGTCCGTCAAGTCGTGTTTCTTTTCACGTAGTTGGACTACACGCTTCTCCTCAATTGCGTCTGGTCGCAATGGGTTCGGGGCCGTTATCGGACCGCGAGGACCCACCATGAGGCGAAGCGAGGCGAGGGGGACGTATGCCGATAGATCCGCAGGCAGCAGCCGAGTCGGCCAAGGTGCCGGTCGTGGAGTTCATGGTGGTGCGTTCACCGGAGACGGTGAACGCACCCGCGTCGTACCGCCAGTTCGTCCGCGATGAGATCGCCAGGGAGGCGCCGCGCACGAATGTGCCGCCGCCGGACGCTTACTCGGTGACTCGGGTCTCCCCGATCGGCAAGCTGGTCTACGAGCTGGTGTTCTGCAGCGACCTGTCCGACGTCGACTTCCCCGGCACACTCAAGCAGCGGCTGCTGGAGCTGCTGACCCCGCGCAGCCCTCACTGCGAGGGCCGCGGGACCGACCCGGGCCCGAATCGCCTTGTCCTGGAGGATCTCGAACGGCACGCGTATCTGCGGGAGAACGGTCTTTACTACATCCTGCCGGACACCCTGGACCAGTTGACCGAGCACCCGCTCATCGTTGACCTGATCAAGCTGGCCCCGGTGGTCGAACGGGCGCGTCGGCAGCAGGACATGGACGCCCTCCTCGCGGACGTGAACACCACGCTGGGCAGACCGGTCGACGAGGCAGTCTTCACCGACGGGTACACCTCGCCCGACTTCGCGGCCACTGAGCGTGCCCTCTTCGACGCCCTCTATCTGCTGTATCTGCTGCGCCACTGGACCCGGGTGGACCTCGCGGGCGTCACCGCGGGACTGCGACTGCTGCACCTGCTGGAGGCGCTCGCCTACGACGTCGTCTATGCACGTATCCTGGCGGGCGGCACAGAGGCCGCCGACCTCCTTGTGCTCGGTCACCTCGCGGCTCATGTCCCCGATCTGGCCGGCTGGGACCGGACAAGCGCTGTCTCTGGTCTTCCCCTGGTGGCCGACGCGGAGGACCTCGAGACGCTGCTGACGGCGACGCCCGTCATTCATCCCCTCTTCTCCCGACTCAACCGCTTCACCCGGCCCTTCAACGACATCAAGCCCATCGGCATCGGCGATCTGAAGGTCGTCAAGCAGTGGCTGCGCGGCTACACCGTCGGTGAGATCGCACATGTCGACAACATCCTCCTCAGCGAGTTCAAGTCGAGGGTGCACCGCCGACTGGAGAAGAGCGAGGACGTCCTGGCGTACACCAGCGAACAGCAGGACGAGTCCCAGCACGACACCCAGAGCACCGATCGATTCGAGGTCAAGCGCGAGGTCGAGGACGTGGTGAAGACGGATCTCAGCGCCACCGCGGGACTCGGGGTCAACGTCAACTACCAGGGCACCGGATACAACATCGTCTCCAGCGTGACCGGCGGCTTCGCCTACGCCCGGTCGGCGACCGAAACCGCGAAGATCGCCACCACCTACGCTCGGGACGTCGTCGACAAAGCGGTCAGCCGCATCCAGAACAAGGTCGTCCGGCAGCGCACCACTACCCGGCTGTTCGAGACGGAGGAGACCAACACCCACACCTACGACAACCGGGAGGGCGAGGAGCACATCTCGGGCCTGTACCGCTGGCTCGACAAGAACTACCGCGCACAGGTGCACAACTTCGGCCGCCGGATGATGTTCGAGTTCGTCGTCCCGGAGCCGGCCGCGTTCCTGGTCGAGTCCCGGCTGCGGGCGTTCGAGGCCAACCTGGAGATGCCGGTGCACCCCGCCGAGCCGCCCGAGGCCACCCTCCCGAAGTCCGTGCTCGACCTCGACCCGGCGACCATCGACGAACCCAAGTTCCGTGAGCTGTCGCGGACGTACGACCTCACCGAGTTCACCTACCCGGCGGAGCGGATCAAGGCCGACTTCGTCGACGCGGCCACCGGCCGCGATTACTTCAGCGACAAGCAGGTCGACTCCAACACCTGGCAGGCCCGCACCTACCAGTGCCGAATCAACGCCAAGAACTACGTCGTCGAGAACCTCGTGGTGAACGGCTACCTCTACTTCTGGGGAGCCAACGACACCAGTCCGTGGTTCAACGAGGAGAACACATTCGAGGTGTACGTCGACGGCCACCGCTACGCACACGACGTCGACAACACGGCCGAACGCTGGTTCCTCACCCCGCGCGCCTACCCGGGCACCAGCGCTCCGCCGCTGCGCGAGGACCAGGTGACCCTACTGTTGGGTTTCTGGGACGTGGCGCAGTTCGACCTCAGCGTGTTCGCGGAGCTCAGGTTGTCCGACGCGGCCCTCGCGGACTGGCGGGCCAAGGTGCACCGCCGGATCGTCGACATCGAGCAGAAGCGCGTCGACGCGGTCAACGCACTGCGCCGACAGGCGTACGAGAGCGAACTGACCTCCTACCGGGAGCGGTTGGCCGAGATCCGTTCCCTCGCCGTCAACGAGATCCTCCAGGGCCAGTCAGAGACCGCCAACCGCCAGGTCATCCTGCGGGAGCTGAAACGGCTCTGTCTGGCCGCGCTCACCAAGGAGTTCGACTCCGTCGACGGCGACGACATTCTGACCAACCTGGACGACACCGACGTACGCGCCGTCGACACCGAGTTCCGCCGCTTCAAGGTCACAGAGACACCCGACGCCCACGGCGTCCCCCAGCCGTCGGCGTCGTACGAACTCGACTCGAAGCGGGTCGAGTTCCCCGTCCCGGTGCTCGACACTGCCCGACGCAAGGGTCGTTACGTCCAGTTCCTGGAGCAGGCTTTCGAATGGCATCAGCTCGCCTACATTTGTTACCCGTACTTCTGGGCGACGCCCCCGCGCTGGGTGGAGCTGATGAACCGCAGCGACCGCGCAGATCCGTTCCTCAGCGAGTTCCTGCAGGCCGGTTCGGCGCGTGTGCTGCTGGCCGTGACACCGAAGTACGACTGTGCGGTCATGCACTATCTCGACACCGGCGAGCCGTGGTTCGGGGAGGACGCCCCGGTCATCGGCGACCAGCTGTTCATCCCGCTCTTCCAGGAGCTGCGCCGGCAGCAGGACGACCGGGCGGGCGCCGTCCCGGACGGAGAGCACTGGGACTTCACACTGCCGACCTCCCTCGTGTACCTGGAGGACAGCAGCACCCCGCTCCCGCCGCTGACCGAGGAGAAGTAGCCGTGACGGAGGCAGAGCGGGACGGCTTCGATCTCGTGCCGGAGCCCAGTCGCTATGTCGACGACGCCGCCTTGGTGTCCTCCACAGTCGAGGGCGGCGGGGCCCGGAAGGGCCTGGCCGCGGGTGAACGGCTCGACTGGGCGCGACGGGTCGCCGCCTACGAGGCTGACCTCGCCCTCGGATATCGGCGGGTCCGCGCGGGTTCCATGCCTGTCCGCCCGCGCCCACACCATCCAGTCACCGTCGACGGCCGTACCGTTGACGTGGTCTACGACGCCACGCTGGACCAGCAGGTGCTGCGCCTCTACACCGGGCACGGCTGGGCCGGTGTGCAGGCCCTGCGGGACGCGCTGGACAAGGCCGCCAAGGGGTTTCCCAGCCGGGTGCTGCATCCGTGGGACGTGGTCCGGGAGTTCGCGGAGTACGCCGTAGCCGGTCTGTGGGCGCGGGTGCGTGCCGCGCTCGTCGAGATCGACCTGCGAGCCACCGAAGATCTCGTCGTCCAGCTGAACCTCAGCGCTAACCTCGTCAACGCGGCCTGGACGGCCCTCGGCGTCAAGGCGAGCGACCGGGACGAGCACGGGCATCGGCAGTTCCCGACCTGGGGCACATCGGAGCGGATCCCGATCACGTTCTACCGGCTGACCAAGCCGGAACCGCTGCGCCAGCTGATGGCGTCGATGCCAGACGCCGTCGCGCTGCGCCGGCGGCTCGGTGAGATCAAGCAGAGCCGGGAGCACAATGCCAATGCCCTGGCCTGGGGCGCCGCCGACTTCAGCGCGGCCAACTCCCCCGGCGACGACACCACCGCCCTGCGTGTGGCGGAACTCGACGCCGAGGCAGAGCAGGCGTCCAACGAGCTAGAGGAACTGCTCCAGCGCATCCACGCTGTCACGCCCCTCGCGGCGCTCGCCGTCCCCACCCTCCAGGAACCGGTCACCGAGTGGCAGGTGCAGCAGGCCATCGGAGCCCATCTCACTGCGTTCCACGGCGAGTCAGAGCGGATCGTCGGTGACCTGCCACGGCAGGAGGGTTGGGTGGCGAAGGCTCTGCCGGACTGGGCTCCGGGCCGCCCGGTGCCGTCCGAGTACGCGGAGTGGTCGCCCGAGGTCTGGGTGCTCGACGTGGCGCTGGCCCAGAAGGGAGGCAGCGCTCGGTGTCTGAGCATGCTCACCGGGCCAGTCCTCAACCGTCTCGTCACTGCAGGCACTGTCCCCAAGGACAGCTTCACCTACGTGGTTTGGAGCCACTACCGGCGGCAGCTGATAAGACGGCTCACGGCCGAGCAGAAGAACCGCGAGTTCGTTGAGAAGATCCAGAGCCTCCTGGCCAAGGCCTACGTCCTGCTCGCGTTCGTGGCGCTGAAGGCACAGCCCAACTCGTGGATCGCCGGCCTGGCCAGCGACCTCCACGTCGGTATGCTGATGTTCCAGTGTTTCGCCGTGCTCCACCAGCTCGACCGGATCGACACACAGCTCACCACGGCGGTCGCCGCGGTCGACCGGCGGAGCGCGGCCGAGATTGCCCACATCAGCGAACTCCTCTCCGCCCGCAGCGACTTCCGCGAACAGCTCACCAAGTCTGTCGTCCTGGAGATCGCCTTGATCACCGCCGCCGATGCATGGCCGCAGTTCCAGGAGCTAATGCACGTCCGCGGCTACTACGCCGACCTCGAAACGCTGCTCGGACCATGAACCCCCTATCGGCCGACGTCTCGGCGATCGGGAAGAACGTGGAGGCTTCTCTGGCCGCGACGGTCGTCAAAGCGCTCTCCGACTACGGCGCCCCGCCGGGCTCCGCCGCGCACGCGCTGGGCCTGAAGCCGACGACGGCCCCGCAGCGCCGGAAGCTGCTGTACGACCTCCTCACCAGCGATCCGGAGACGACAGCCCGACTCGCGCTCCTGGCCAAGGTGGACACCGTACTGCGGGTGGAGGTGCCGGAACGGATGGGGAAGACGCCCCTCAGACCACGCCACTTCGGCCTCCAGACCGCCGAGGAGGTCCCGGGCCTCCTCTCCGACCGGCTCGCCCGTATGGAGACCGGGGCCGCCTCCCTCGCCGAGTTCGAGGCCGGTCTCGGCGGCTGGCTCAGCAATGTCGCCGGCTCCGTGTACTTCGAGAGGCTCGTTAAGTACGAGCCGGGCCTGGTCCGGTTCATCGACGACCTGGGGGCGGACCTCGTCCTCCTGATGAACACGGACCTCGCCGTCCGGCCGCGGGCCTTGCTCGGTGTGGACGGCAAGCCGCGCACCGTGTCACAGGCCTTCGGCGCGACCCAGCGCGTGGTGAAGTTCTCCCTCGAAGGGGCAGACGGGGTGATCCGCGAGTTCACCGACTTCGGTCGGCTCGCCCCGAACCCGGAGGGCTGGTGGGGCCTGCTGCCCGTCGAGGTGAAGCTGGAGCGGGCAGCCGGCGGGGTGGCGGGCCAGTTCAGCGAGTTCCTGCCACGCCTCGCCGTCGCCACGACACTCATCGCCGTGGTGCTTGAGGGAGGCATGGAGGTGGAGCGGCACATCAAACCGTCCCAACTGGTGTTCCTCCGCCATGAACTGGGGCAAACCGTGATCACACCCGTCACGAAAAAGCTGATCACTCGGATCGAGCAGAAGGGCCCCGTCCCAGTCAGTGACGTAGCCCAGGTGACCGACTTCGGACCGGCGTCCAGCCGGGTGAACCAGACGACGTACTACCGCGCACGGATTCTGGTCGCCCGCAGCGGCGGGAGCGGCCCCGAACACGGATCACTGGGGTGTGGCCGCGGCGGGACCAGGTGCGGGTGGTCGGCGGCGTCATCGAGAATCCGGCCTCGTCCTCGAAGACGAGCCAGGCCCCGAGCGCCGCCACGGTCCTTCCACCTGGAGCCAGGTCTCCTTCACCCAGCCGGCCACCGCGGTCTCGTCCCGCTCGATCGCGCGCCGGGCGGGGACCTGGCAGCTCCAGCCGTGCCGCTTGAGCAGGACGGCCACCCCTTGCACGGTGTAGCTCTTGTGGAAGCGGCGCCCGATCAGCGTCCTGATCCGCGACAGGGTCCAGGTCTGGTCCGGCCAACCGTGTGCCACCGGCCCCTTGGCCAGCTCATGCTCCAGCACGGCGAACAGTTTGTCGCTGAGCAGCGGCAGCGACGCCGGACCCTTGGATGCCAGAGCTGCGGTCCCGTTTTGCGACCAGGCTCTGCGCCAGCGCTGCACTGACCGGACACTGACCCGCAGATCGTGAGCGATGACCGGGTTCTCGTCGCCCTGGGCGAACCGCTCGGCCGCCTCCAACCTCAACTGCTCGCGGAATGCCCGCCGTTCGTCGGTCAGCCCGCCCCCTTGCGCATACCTCATGCCACCGGCGTACCGCAGGGATCATGAACCGTCAGCCCGCTGACACCACGCTTTGAAGGTCAGTAGCTTGCGCATGAGTTGTCGGCTGCTGATTGGCTGTCCGCCAGCCGCGCCTGGGAAGAGCCATGGGTGATCATCACTGCGCCCGAGCGTTTGAGTATCCGTTTCGCTGCTGGACGAGCTCCAACACGAGGGAGTCCAGAGGGGGCGGCAGGTCGATCGGGTGGGACCCGAGCGTTAGCGCAACCCCGTCCTCCGTGCCAGTGACCTGGTCGAGCCGGATCCGGGAGATCCGGCTCAGAGGTTGGGCGAACAGCAAGAGAAAAAGGCCCGCGACGCGGGTGGCGGTGTCAACCCCGTCTCCCTTCACGAGTCGGCGGACCTGGGACCACCGTTGATCTTGTTCGATGAGGACCATTGACGCGTCCCTGGGCGGGATCGGGATCAGGACGCGGTGAGCGTGGCGGTTCCGTACTGACCAGACCAGGAAGGTCCGGGCGAGATAGCGGACCCAGATGTCGGTGGCCAGCCAGTCGTCAATGTCGTGCTGGGTGCAGGTGGCCAGGCTCGTGCTGCGGGCCCGGAGCCATGCAATCAGCTGGATTGCGGCCTTGACCTCACGGCGGACGACAACCGATTGGTGCACCGTGACGGGCCCTATTTCGGCATCTCGCCGGAGCCGCCGCAAGTGGTGCCAGGTGGCGAAACTGCGGACGACCTGGCGCTCGCTTGGGTCCTCGATTCGGGCGATGGCCCGGGGCAGCCAGCGCTCGTCCTGACCGCTGCGCGGTCAGGACGAGACCACAGGGCCCGTCGAGCACCAGCTCAATCAGAGGGCATGACGGGGGGACCGCATGCCGAGCCATTGCTCGGCGTCCCAGGCATGGAACCGCTCTACCTCTATGAATCCTAGCTTCGCCGCGAGGCGCATCGAGCCGACGTTGGCAGTCTGGGTGGCAAGCACCACCGGCTCGCCGGGAAGGACGCCGTCGAACCAGTCGAGTGCCGCCGCGCACGCCTCGGCGGCGTATCCGAATCCCCACGCTTGCGGCAGGAACAGGTAGCCGAGATCGACCTTCCCCGCGGCAGCCGGGCGACGGTGCTCCGGTGCTCTCCTGAGCAGGATCTGGCCGATCATCGCCCCGTCGAGATCAACGACGAAACTCCCGGGCCACCGCTCGGGCACCTCAGGCATCTCGCGCTCAAGCTCGTCACGCGGCCGGGGGCCGCCGAGATAGGTGTGCACCTCTGGCGAGGCGAGCAGATCGATGAACGCCGCACGGTCCCGGGCTTCGGGCTCACGGAGTACGAGCCTCTCGGTCCTGATCGGGGCAGGGGGCCAGGCGATGGGTCCGAGCTCAGTCATGTCGGCCAGCCAATCAGCACGCTCGGCAGTGATCAAGACTCGCAGACCGATCAAGCCACCGGCCCGGGCCCCACCCTCGCCAATGGGGCGGGCCCTACAACCACGCCTGCCGGGGACGAGGTGCCTCCCGTTCTCGTGAGCATCGCCTTCGGCAGCGGCGGGCCGCCTCCCGAAGTGCCGATCTGCTCTCGGATTCGTGAATAGAGCCACCCTCCGCTATTACGCGGAGTCACCTCAACAACCAACACCAGGAGTCAAATGAGAGATCGCTACAACACAGCCAGACTTGACAGGGAAACGTTCTGCTGCTTCCCGATCTCGATGGGCGCCATGGCGGCGCACCTGGACCGGATGCGCGCGCACCCGGACATTGCCGGACGGGTGCTGCGCCTGGAGTACACGTCGGTGAGTCTCAATCCGAAGGCGAAGCTGTTCGGCCGGCACAGTCTGCTGGAGAAGTTCGACCCGAGCCGTCCCGCCGACGGTCCCGTCCTCGCGGCTTTCGAGGAGGAACTCGCATGCCCGTGGGCGTGTATCACGTGCGGCGGATTCTGCCGGTCGCGAAGGCGGACCCTGCTCGGCGTGGCCGGGCGCTGCGTTCGGTGGAGCGCGTCGACGTGGGCAGGGCAGCCGTTCTCGGCCGGCGCCTGCGCAGCGTCTCGGAGCGGCACGGGGTCTCCGTGGAGGTCGACGAGCGCTACGGGCGGGTGCGGGCGTGGGTCCACCGGCGAGGAGAAGGCCTTCCGGCTGTGGAGGAACTGATGGTCACCGCCCCGTTCCAGGTCCGGGACAAGAAGGTGCCGCACTTCGAACGGGAGTGGGCCGCGCACCGGCGGTTCCGGTCGTGACGCGGTCTGGGGTGCCGGCGAGATTGACAGCCGCCACCAAGAGCGTCATATTGATTACGCGAAAGTAGCGGCAAAAGCGGTGGGCGGCGGAAGGCACCCCCTCACGAGGGTGTCGACCCAGGGCGGCAACCCCGGCCGAACGTCCCGCCGACCACCATTCACCAACCCATCTCGCCCTCCGGCGCGTGAGCGCCGGGGGAACAAGAGGAGCAGGCCCTCAGTATAGGGCCGCCGGCAGAACCGGAGAGAGCAATGTCCAAGGCCCTGAACCCGCAGCGCCGCATCGTCGGCGGCCGCGCGGTGGTCAACCGCGACTGGATCCGCGAGTTCACCGGCGCCAGCGCCGGCACCGCGGCCCGCTGGTACAAGATCCGCCTCGAGCAGCCCGAGGAGCACCGCCACCCGGAGAAGGAGCGCATCGACGGGACCGACTTCTACGATGAGCAGCAGTTCCGCAGCTTCTACACGTGGTTCCAGCAGGAGAAGGCGAGCAAGGTCCTCAAGGCCGACCCCAAGCTGTACGAGCTCGACCCCGAGACCATCGTGTCCATCAACAGGGCCGCAGAGTTGCTGAAGTTCAACGGGCCCTCGACCATCCGCAAGTACCGGCAGGCGAATCCCGGCTACTTCCCGGAGCCCGTAGGCGAGGTCGAGGGGCCCACGGGCCGCATGATTCCCGGCTTCCGTGTCGGCGACCTGCAGGACTTCGACAAGAACCGCACCGGGGACAGGCTCGGCAAGGCCGGCCGCCGTCCCGGGCCGCAGCCCGAGGCGCCCGTCGGCCGGCCCTCCGCCCTCGAGGAGGTCCTCGCAGCCGAGCTGAGCGCCCGCGCTGGCGGTGAGCCGCTCACGGCCACACAGCTCGCCGAGCGGTTCGCCACCGAGCGCATCGAGCGCGACGGCTACCACCCGGGGCTGGCCACCGAGCTGCGCCTGCAGTACGGCGGGCCGCAGCGAGCCTGGGAGTACGTCGTCCGCAACGCCCTCGAGCATCACCCTGCGGCCGCTCCGAACCGCTCGGAAGCCGCCGACCGGCGGGCGGCCATCGCCCTGGCCGCCATGAACGAGCGCGGCGACGTCCGGGGACTTGCCTCCGACCTCGCCCGTGAACACGGAGGCAGCCGCGACGTCTGGGAGCGCGCGGTGAAAGCGGCACGCAATCTCGCCGACCCCACCGCCTGATCTGCCGCCCCACCAGCCGAAGGACGAGCCATGACGCCCAGCTATCAGCTCCGCGACACCACCACCCACCAGCTCCTCGCCCAGGGCCTGGCCGATTACGCCGCGGCCGAGGCCGCCCTGGACCGCCTCGACGACGAGCTGGAACACGACCTTGCGGCCAACGGTGAAGGCGCCGGGCGCATCAGGCTGCGCCTCGACGTCGAGAAGGTCTTCGACGGCGCTGCCGAGGTCGTCGGACACCACGTGCTCCTCCTTGGCGTCGACGATCCCGCCGACTCGCTGCCCGCGCTGTGAGCCGACGGAGATCACCCATGAACCGCGATACGCCGCGCGGGAAGCCGGTGCCTCGCTCCCACACGCTGCGCCGCGCCGTCTCACGGCTCAGGGCGACCGCGTCCCCAGCCCGCCGCCGGGATGACCGCCGGACCCGGCGGACTGCCGCCTCCGCCGTCGAGGAGCTCCTGGGCCGGTACCACGCTCGCCCGCTGCCGTACGAGCAGATGAAGCAGACCGACGTGGCAACCGCCCGCATTCCGATCGCCGCGGACCCGATGCTCGGCGATGTCCTGGTACGCGAGCTCACCATGCCCCTCTCCCGCTCGATCGGCGCATTCCCGTGGGATGCCCAACCCCGGGAACGGGGCAAGAAAGTGGGGAACTGGCTGCACCGCCACTACGTGCTGGGCAAGCGGGATGTCTACGCCCGGCTGCACCACCGCTACGTGCTCTTCGACGATCTCGATGAGGAGACCTGGCGGCTGGTCGGCCGGACGCGGTCTATGCGCTCGGCCCTGCAGAGGACCGAAGTCGTAAAGGCCGGACTCCTCGACGAACCCGCCCTGCTGGCCGCGGTCAACGCCACACTGTGGGACGTGGCCCAGCGCTGCGCCCGGCTGACCAGCCTGCGCCGTGCCCGCGAGCGCGCCGGTGCGTACGACCTCGGAGGCCTCCTGCCGGCACAGGCAGTGCAACAGACGGGCCAGGTGTCGCAGAAGCCCGGGCCTCCCTCGACAGCCCGATGGGCAACCTGGAGGACCTCGCCCGGCACGTGATCGACGCAGACGACCACTACCGAGCCTGGAAGGCCCTGCAGGAACTCGCCGGCCGCAGCGACGACTTCGTCGACCTGGCCGTCGCCGACGCCGCCGACCCCCACCACGCGGCGGCATGGGGTGTCCACTTCGCGCACGCCCGCGCCACCGCCGTGACGCTCGCGACCTCCATCGGCGCCACCAGTTCGTTCCTTCAGGACCACGGGCTCACGGCCGCCGACTGAACGAGCCTTTGACCTGCACGCCTTCCGGAAAAGGGGGTTGCACCTCCGGCAGAAAAGTGTATAATTGATTTCAGTTTCAGGCGGCAACCTGGAACGATCACCAGCCATCTCAGGAGCAGACGTGATCACATCTCCTCTCACTCCCGAACAGCGCACCGTCTACTGGACGGTGGCGGCCTACGACACGCGAGGCCGGTCCGTGTCCCGCAGCACCGGGCTGCTGTCGGTCTCGCCCGCTCGCTACTGGCACAAGTTCTGGTCCTCCCGCCCGGAGACGGCCCGGATGGAGCTCGCCGAGCACACCCTCGTCACAGCCAGCACGCTCATCGGCTTTGCCGACCTGCCTGGCAAGGGCCAGCCGACCCTGCTGCCGGAGCTACCGGCCGGCGCTCACGAGGTGAAGCGGTTCTTCAGGTTCGCTCGTGCTCTTGAGAACGGCTCCCTGACCGGCTTCGGACCGACCGTTCTGCGCACCGGCGACGACGTCCGCTACTTCTACGAGTGGACCGTCAAGAACCAGGAGCGGGCCCAGGCCGTGCGCGTCGACGTGTCCACTCTCCGGGTCCTCGACATCACGCTCACCCACTACACCCGTGAACTCCAGCTCGCCGACCTACCCGACGACGACACGACCGCGCTCATGGGACAGCTGGAGGCGGAGGGCCTGTACTGGATCCCCGTCCACGAAAGCACGGGACCGTACCTGCGCGTCCCCCTCGCCGACGGCTCCGAGGTCACGATCCGAAGGACGGGCGCCCCCGGGCGCGAGGTCGGCTACCAGCAGACGACTGGCGACCGCGGTGACTGGCTCGCCGTGTGGGGCGACTTCAACGACAGCTCCGGCGAGGTCTACCGCTCCCGCCGGGACCTGACCCGCGCCGCGGACACCGCGGCTCTGGCGGCCGCCGTACTCAAGTGCGCCGACGAGCACGGTGGTTGCCCCGTCCTCCGGGACGCGCCCCGGCAGTCCCACGCCTGAGGCGCCAGTCCAGTTCCCTCTCTGTCGGCCGGGCGCGGCAACGCCCGGCCGACAGGTCACCAACTCAGCTCACCAGGAGACGTCGCGCATGAGCAGCAGCCTGCAGCTCGGTCTGTTCCCCACCGAAGAGGGAGCCGACCCCATGACCGCCCTCGTCGCGGACGAGGTCGACATCTTCATCCTCAATCTCTCGGGCGGGAAGGACGGCCCCCGCGCCGCCGCTCTGGCTCTGGACGCTGCGCGCGCCGCCGGCGTCGAGGACCGGGTCTACACCATCCACGCCAGTCTGGGTCCCCTGGAGTGGCCCGCCGTCACGGTCGACGGCGTCCGCTACCCCGGCAGCAGCGAACTGGCGGCCCTTCACAGCCGGGCCCTGGGCGTGCCTCCGGAGCGGCACATCGAGGTCCGCCGGACCCGCGAACTGGAGGGCGAACAGGTCCCCTACGACCTGTTGACCTACATCGCCGAGCGCGGTGACTGGCCGTGGAAGGGCACGACGTTCTGCCGGAGCGACTGGAAGACCGGCCTCATCTATGGCACCTTCACCGCCATGGTCCGCTCCCGCAAGAAGCAGCTTGGCCGTCCGGTGGTCTGTGCGAACGTCCTGGGGATCAGGGCGGATGAGAGCCCGGATCGCAAGAAGCGGCCTGCGCTGCGTACGACGACGGACAACACGGCCCGCGTCGTACACGAGTGGTCCCCCGCCCACCAGGTGACCACGCAGGAGGTCAAGGACTGGACGGACGAGCAGGGCCTTCCCCACCAGTGGTGCTACGACTCCTACCCCGGTGCGGGAGATTGGAGGGGATCCAGCCGCTGCTCCTGCTCGCTGTGTGTCCTCGCCTCTCAACGGGACCTGCTGCTCGCGGTGAAGCGCCGGCCGCGACTGGCGGAGCTGTACGCCCTCGTCGAGCGGGTGCGGGGCGTCTCCTTCAACCCCAACACCAGCATGGCCGAGTTGATCGAGCGGGCCGGCCGTCCCGGAGCTCCCGATCCTGGGGTGGTCATCGAGGACGAGGGACCCGAGTTCGAGGCTCTGACGAACGCCGTCGAGGCCTCGCTGAAGAAGCCCGCCAAGCGGGCTCGCTACGTCCGCCCCGGGACCTCGGCGGACGCCCTGCCGGGCAGCTGCGACGGCTGCGCGCCAGGGAACCCCGCCGCCGCGACGGGCCAGGAGGCGTGACGTGTACACCTCTGGCCACCTGTTCAGCGGAGGCTGGGGCGACGGCCGCGGCTTCATGAACGCCGGATTCACCCAGCTCTTCGGCGCCAACCACAATCCGTGGGCCATCAAGACCGCCCGCGCCAACGTCCCGGGCATCTACACGCGCGAAGCAGCGATTCAGACGATCGACATGCGCACCCTGCCCAAGGCGGACGTCGTGGTCGGCTCGCCGACCTGCCGGGAAGCCACTCCTGCCGGCGGCAACAGCAGGGCCCGGGTGCAGTTGGAGTTCGACGTCGGCGACGGAACCCAGGGCAAGCCCAGCCGGTGGGAGCAGACGCGCATGACCGCCTGGGAGCCCATCCGGTACGTCGACGTCCATGAGCCGCTGGCCTACGTGGGAGAGAACGTGCCCGGGTTCTTCACCCGCAACCCACGGCTCTTCGACGCCTGGCTGGGGGTGTGGGACGTCATCGGTCGCCACGGCTACTACGCGACGCTGGCTTGCGTGAACTCCGCCCACGTCACCGTCGAGATGCCCGACGGCACCGTCCTTCGCCCGGTCCCCCAGTACCGCGACCGGCTCGTGTGGGTGATGGTCCGCAAGGACATCGGCAAAGTGCCCGACCTGTCGCTCCGCCCCCTCTCGATCTGCCCGAACTGCGGTCCGGTCCGAGGTGTCCAGCACTGGCCGGGCGTTCGGAATGGCCGCGGCCGCCGCATCGGTGCCTACCTGCGCAGGATGCCCAAGAGCGGCACCTCCCAGGAGAAGCGGTCGTACTACTACGTGTGCCCGACCCAGCGCTGCCATGCGCGCGTCGAGCCGGTCACCCGGGGCATCGGCGACGTCATCGACAAGACGGTGCGCGGGCACCGGTTCGGCGACGGCCGCCAGGACCGCAAGGACTTCGAGGCGTACGCGCCTGCGGCCCGCGCCGCTGTGGTGGAAGGCCACAGGCTGTTCGGCGGCAAGCCGTTCATCGTCACCCGCCGCAACCACGGCAGGGCGACGTCCCTCGACATGCCGATCGGCACGGTCACCGCACAGGGCGGCGCCCACCATTACCTCACGCGCCCGACCCCGGGTATGGACATCGACGAGTGCGAGTACCGGCCACTGACCGTTCAGGAGAACGCCCTCGCCCAGGGATTCCCCGAGCATCACGTCTTCGCTGGCGAAGAGCCCGATCAGAAACTCCAGGTCGGCGATGCCGTGCCCGTCACCGTCGCCACCTGGGCAGCTCTGCAAACGATGAAGATTCTGCCGTCGTGATGGCCGGGCGGTCCGAGTGAGCAACCCTCGTACATGAGAGGGAAAAGCTGCGGCGCCCCAGGCGGATCGCCTGGGGCGCCGTGCTGTGTCCACCAGAGGGGGATTTCAGGCCTTCAACCGTGGGCCCCTGGAACGCTCCGCCCATCTGGCGGGCCCCATCCAAGCGCGGCACAGGCAGCGCCGGAGATCGGCCCACACCGCCCGCCCTTCGAATCCGAGCAACATGTGAAGTCCCCTTTCCTGCAAAGCCGCTTGCGTACCCGTAGTTGGGGTTCCTGTCCCGTTCAGGCGAGCGGGGTGAGCAGGCCATCGCCGGGCCAGAGATCCTGCTCGGCCACGAGGCTCCCGAGGAACGCATCGATCTCGGCCAGCACGGCGGCGCGTTCAGTGGGCCCGTAGTCGATGAAGTCACGGGCTGCAGCGTCGTAGGCGCGGACGTTGCTGTGGGGGCCGGCGCAGACGAGGGCGCGCGGGATCTCGGGCAGCCCGAGGCTGAGGGCATCACAGTCTCCGTTGCGGACCAGCCCCACCAGGTCGGTGGTGACGCGCTCCCAGTCGCCGACGGCTGCCCAGTCGGCGCCTCCGCCGAGTTCGTGGGTCAGCGTGGCCAGCGGGATGATCTCGCCCGGCTGCCGTCCTTGGGTGAGGCGCTCATGGATCCGGGCGCCGTCCGGCTGTTGCACCCGCAGGTGCAACAGGGAGTCGGCGGACACGACGGTGGTGTTGATCTCCTGGGCGCCGGGGCCGGGGTAGTAGGGCTCGTGTGCAAAGAGCAGGTAGACGCCTGGGGTTCGGACAACTGGGCTGGAGTTGGGTTCAGTCATCAGGAGGCTTCCCTTCGAAGGTGACGTGCTGGGGATGGGGCGCGGTGCCGCGGCCGCCATCAGCCAGGCGTTCGGCCGGTGTGGGCCCGCCGGTTGTCCGGCGGGGCGGGGCCGGTCCGCTTCTGCAGCGCCGGCCTCGGCGGCAGAGCGCTTGATGATCTGGTCAACCTGGTGGGCGAGCTGAAGCATGAGCCGCTCGCGTGCGATGAGCTCTGCCGAGGCGACGTGGGGGGAGCGGGTCTGGAGCAGTTCGGCGGCGTCCCACAGCAGGTGCTGGCCGACCTCGGCCGAGCGGCGCAGTTCGTAGCGGTCGCTGCCGGCGGCGGCCTGGACGAGCGTGGTGTGCAGGGCGGCAAGGCGCTGCATGTAGCGGACGGCAAGGTCGCCTTCGACGATGAGGACGTGTTCGCGGGCCCGGGCGTCGAGCCGGCCGGGCAGGTGCTCGGCGAGCATCGGAGCGAGCAGCATCGCCGGGAGGGCGACGTCGACCGGGACGCCGTAGCCGATGGCGAACAGGCCGGCAATCAGGCTGAGGAGGGCGACCGCGGCGGCGGAGAGCCGCAGGGATCCGGGGACGGCGCCCAGCGCGATGCGCCGGGCGGGGCGCCTGGTCAGCCAGCGCAGGGCGAGGCGCTGGGTTCGAGTGGCGGCTGGGGTGAGCACCCCGATCTGGTGGGCAGCCTCGGGCGGGAAGCCGTCACCGGGGACGGTCCACGCGATCCAGCCCCAGCCGGTGCGTTCGTGGACGAGCACGAGCTCGCACGCGGCCGTACAGGTGTGGTCGCGGACGTGGCCGGTCCGCAGAGCGCGGGGCGTTCCTTCTCCCACCGCCTGGGATCGCGGGTGAAGGGACGCGCGTGGTGCGCCGCGGTCGGCGGCCGGGAGTGGAGCGTGTCGGTCACGGGCTGCTTCCTTCCGGTTGGTCGGTCAAGGCGGAGGCGCACGTGGTGCAGCGGCCGTCACCGTCGGGGTGGGCGCGCCGGGGGGTGGGGCCCGGGCAGGTGCGGCACAGCGGCCAGCCGAGGCAGGCCGGGCAGAGGTCCTCGCCGGGGGCGGTTCCGGGAACGCCGCAGCCAGCGCATTCAACGAGGGCCCGGTAGGTGAGGGCCTCGCTCACCGTCCGGGCGGCCGCGGAGCCGGTCACCGGCTGCGGCGGCGGGTCGTCCCAGGCGGGTGTGTCGTGGTGGCCGGCCGCGATGGCGGGCGGCGGGTAGGCCTGGGCGGCACGCAGGCGGGCGGCGATGATCGCGCCGACGGTGGTCCGCACCGGCTGCGGCAGGGGCCGGGCGGCGATGACGTGCCGCAACTGCTCGCGGCTCCAGCCGGCCTCCAGCATCACGGTCACGACCCGGCCTTGGTCGGTCAGCGCCTGCCCGGTCAACAGCAGTTCGGGGCGAGCCGCCCCGATCTCGAGCAGCAGCCGGATCCCCGGGTGCATCTCATCCGCCGCGGGCGGGGCCGACGGGGACGGCGGCGTCTCGGGCTGGTCCGTCCGTCCCGGTGCGGGCGTCGCTTCGTTGCGGCCGCACGGACGGAGGGGTCTGGTGTTCTGCTTGTTGGTCTTCTTTCTGTTGGTGTTCTTAGTGCCGGGATCAGCCAACGTAGGCTCAGCCAATCTTGGAAAACCCGACTCTGGCTGCGACCTGGGGTTTTGCAAGGCGGGCAGGTCAGTGATGAAGTACAGCGCCTGGCCGAGCGTGCCGTCGGGGTTCCGCTCGCGGGTGCGGTAGAGGAATCCGTGCCGCTCCAGCTGCTTCAGCCCCGTAGTGACCGCGTCGACGCCTTCGCGGCCGCGCCGCACCAGTTCGGCGACGGTGACCTGCCAGCCGTCCCAGTGCGTGCTGACGTACCCGAAGAGGCCCTTCGCCTTGAAGGACAGCCTCGAGTCGCGGAAGAGGCCGTTGGCGATCTGGGTGAACTGGTCAGCCGCCATCACCCCGCGCCGGATCCCCGCCCCGAAGCCGGTCTCGTGTGCGTCTTCGATCGTGAGGGTGGAGGTGGCTTCCAGGAGGGCGACGTCGAGGGTGGCGGGGCGGTCGGTGATCGAGTAGACGACTTCGCCGAGCGTTCCATTGGGACGACGCAGGCGTTCGCGGATGAGGTAGCCGTACCGTTCCAGTTCCTTCAGGCCGGCGCGTACCGCCTCCCGCCCGTCGGGGCCGACGGCGACCAGCTGGTCGAGGGTGACCTGCCAGCCGTCCCGGTGGGTGCTGACGTACCCGAAGATTCCCTTCGCCTTGTAGGACAACCGGCTGTCACGGAACAGGCCGTTGGCGATCTGGGTGAACTGGTCGGCCGCCATCACGCCCCGGCGGACCCCTGCCCCGAAGCGGCTCACCGCCGTGCTCCCGACGCGGCCCGTGCGCGGTGGCCAGGGCAGTGTGCCGCGCCCGCCGAGGCGGGGCGGTCGTCTGTCCTGGGTGCGCGGGCGTGCGTGTGATCCATGCGGTCAGCTCACCCGCCGACCCCGACCAGGCTGACGGCCATGAGCCCCGACCATCGGTCACGATCCGGCAACGGAAGGCGTCTAGCTGCCGTGGTCGGGCCTGTGGTCGGGCCGACCACGCTCCCGTCAGCCCGGGTGCGCAGTGGTTGCGCAGCCCAACTGCGCAGCCTCGGAGCCGACGTTACGCAATCGGGCTGCGCATCCGGTCGAGGGTCTTGCGCAGCCGACTGTGCGGTGCGGCTGCGCAGTTGGCTCCATGGCTTGCTGATCTTCTCTTGCGCAGGCGGGGGTTACGCGGTGCGCAGGCGTACAGCGGGGTCCGATCGGCGTGGGTCTGCGCACTGCGCTGGGGGATGCCGAGCGGCGCGTGGTCGTCCAGCAGGTGTCGGCCCCGGGGCCGTGTGCCGGATTCGATGTCCTGTCCTCCGTGCCCGGCTGGGCCGTGGTCGGGCCTGTGGTCGGGCCGACCATGACCCCGACCATGGACTTCGTGTCCCCATCGTGACCTTGGTCGGGGTCTGGTGGTCGGTGGTCGGGTCGGGGTCGGCGGGTTTTCTCAAGGTCAGCAACATCCGTTCTGACCTGGGAGTTTGACCATGTCTCCTGGCACGCAGGCCTCACAGAGCGAGGCTGCTGCTCCGATGGCGGCCGGCGCCCAGCTGGCGTCGATGCGGCGCCGCGTACGCCTCTCGCGTCTGGCGGTGCTGACCGCCATCGCGGCCGGACCCGTCGCCCTGTGCGTCGCCGTCGCCTCCACCCCGACCACGGTCCAGGCGGCTACCCCGGCCAAGCCGACCGCCGTGCGCACCGCGGCGACCGCGGCCAACCCGGGCGGCTATGCGCAGCTGTTCGTCAGCGCCTGGTTGCGCAGCAGCGCCGACGATGCGACGCGTGCGCAGGCGCGGCTTGCGCAGTCGATGGCGCCGGGTGTCGAGCTGCCCGACCCGGCTGCGGGTGCGCCCTCGAAGCCTCAGTCGGTGACGGCGGTGCGCACTGCGCAGCGCGGCGGCGGTACGTGGTCAGTGACGGTGGCTGCGCAGTACACCGACGGCTCGGTGCGGTACTACGCCGTGCCGGTGGTCTCCGACGGCGCGGGTGCTTCGTTCGCGGTGACCGGTGCCCCGGGCGTGGTGGCCGGTCCGGTCCGCGCGTCGGTGCCGAAGCCGCCGTACGGCGTGAGTGTCCCGCAGGGTGACCTGTCCTCCGCAGTTGGGGAGTTCCTTGCCGCCTACCTAACCGGCGCCGGAGAGGTCGACCGCTACCTCGCGCCCGGCGTGGCGCTGGCGCCGGTCTCCCCCGCCCCGTACTCGGCGGTGTCCGTCGAGCAGGTGTCGGCCGTCGAGGAGGCCGCAGCCGCCGAGCAGGTGCCGGCAGACGGCACAAAGGTGCGTGTCCTGGCACTGGTGGAAGCCCGGGACGTCGATGGCCGGTGGCCGCTGGCGTACGAGCTCGCCCTGAAGGCCCGCTCGGGCCGGTGGGAAGTCGCGGCGCTTCAGTCCGGAACTGCCCAGGACGGGGGTGCGCGATGACCACGGTGCACAGCCTGATGCTCGCCGGGCAGCTGGACGATCTTGGCGACAGCTGGATCAACATGTTCAAGGACTGGGCCACGAAGGGTCTTCAGGCCGGTCTGCTCGTGCTGGTAGTCGTCATCATGATCCAGAAGTTCAGCCTCAAGGCGGGGATCGGGGCCCTGCTGCTGATGGTGATCGCGCTGGGTCTGTACAACTCGCGCGACAGCCTGGCGAACATGTTCGAGGAGGAGGTGAAGAACCCCTCCAAGGGCACACCTGCCGTCCCCGGCATCGTCCAGTCCGAGCTCCCGGCCTCCCGTGAGCACTCGCCGGGTGTCGGGGGGTGGCTGTGAGCGCGGCCGCGGCGCGGGTGGGCCGCTTCTACACCGCTGCCCGCCGCCACCCCTGGGTGCTGGGCAAGGTCGCCGACTGGAAGATCCCGCTCGGCCCGTACACCCCGGCGCAGATCGCGGTCGCGGTCGGTGGCGGCTTCCTCCTGATCAAGACCATCGGCTGGTGGTCGTGGATGGGGCCGCTCCCCATCGTCGCGTGGGTCCTGGCCATTTGGGCGGTGCGCCGGCCGAAGATCGCCGGCCGTGCGCCGATGCAGGCCGCTCTGGGCTGGGTGCTGCTCGGCTGGCAGCCGAGCGGAGGGCGGATCGGTGGGCGGGCCGCCCGCGACCGCGCTGCGCGACCGCTGCTCGGTGGCTTCACCATCGAGGGCGAGCCCACGGCGGGGACCGCTGCCAAGTCCGCGCCCTCCCGTGCGGTGCGGCGGCGTGCCACCCGGCCGGCCGTCGTGGGTCGCTCGTCCGCACCCCGCCGCACCATGTCGCCGTCTGCGGCTGCGGCTGCGGGGCCGGTGTCGGGGGTGCAGCAGCTGCTCGCGCTCGCCCAGCAGAGCGGGGGTGCGCGGTGAGGGTTCCGATCCGTCACATCGCCGGGCATCTGGTGTGGTCGGCGCAGGGCAGCGTGTGGGCCGTCTACCGGCTGCACCCGGGGCCGGACGCGCAGGGCCAGCGTGAGGAGACCGTCCAGGGCACGTATGCGCCCGCCGCGGTCCGCGACGAACAGCTCGCCAAGATCACCCATCTGATCCGGTCGCTGTCCGGGACGCCGAGGTTGTTCGGGCTGTGCGCGCAGGTCGACCCCGGTGAGATCGCTCTGCGCATGATCGAGGGCATCGAGCCGGCCGAGCAGGCGCCCGGTGCGGGCCGGCACCCGTGGGTGGAGAACGTCGAGGCCACCCTGGATCTCCTGGACGACCAGGAGATGCACCGCCGCACGCTGTGGCTGGCCGTGCCCCTGCAGAGCGAATCCACCGGTCTCCACGCGTCTGCGTCCCTCGGCGCGGTGTGGGCCGAGGTCGCGTCGATGCTGGGCATGCGTCCGGCGCCGGTGGCGCGGCGCGAGGTGAGCGCCTACCGCGAGGAGGCCTCCCGGGTGGAGGCCGCGCTCGCCGGCGGGATCGCGTTCCGTCCCGCCCGCCCGGCGGAGATCGTGTGGATGATCCAGCACGCCCTGCACCGCGGCCTCGCCGAGCCGCTGCTGGCCGAGGCCGAGACAAGTGACCTGTATGGCGGGCAGATCCGGGAGGGCGTGCTGCGCTCCCCCAGCTACGCCGACCTCGGACAGGTCCGCCTGCAGGAGGGCGGCATCGACCCGGAACTCGACGACGTCGACGAACTCAAGAACGCGGGCCGGATCACACGATCCGGGCGGAAGGCCTGGTGGCGGCTGAACACCGGCTCGCCGCTCGGGCGGCGGTGGCTGCAGGTCGAAACGGACGCGGGTGTCGGCTACCAGGCGCAGTTGGCGCTGGCCGAGTGCCCGCCCGCCGTGAGCCAGGACGCGGCCGATCTGTTCGCCCAGCTGGAGACGCTCGACTTCCCCGTCGACTACACCGTCGACCTCACGCTCGTGCCCGCGGAGAAGGCCCGCGAGCAGGTGCGGCGCAAGAAGAACGAACTCATCGACCAGGCCGACCAGTACGACGCCCGCCCCACCGGCATGCCCGCCTCCCTCACCGAGGCCGCCCGCGACCTGGGCGAGTTGGATGCCCGCCTGTCGCGCACCAGCGTGGAGGTCGAGGTGCAGTCGGTGACGGTGCTGACGGTGTGGGGGCCGACCGCTGCCGTCTGCGACGCGAGGGCCCGCGCCCTGGCGGCGTTGCTCGGCGGCGCCGACTACCGGGCCGTTCGTCCGGCCGGCCTGCAGGAGGCTCTGTTCACCCTGGGTCTGCCCGGCACCGTACGGACGGGTGTGGTGCGGGAGTTCACCCAGCATCAGATCAGCGAGGACTGGGCGCTGTCGGGTGCCTTCACCGCCGCGGAGGTCGGCGACCCGAACGGGATGTTCCTCGGCATCGACCTGGATTGCGGTACCACCCGCCCCGTCATGATCAACGTGGCGGATGCACCCAAGGTGGACGCGTCCGCGTCGATGGGGATCGTCGGGGATCTCGGCGCGGGCAAGAGCGTGCTGCAGAAGCTGATCGCGGAGGCGGTGTGGGCGCGCGGCGGCTGCGCGATCTGCATCGACCGCACCCCGGTACGGGAGTGGGCGACCTTTGCCCGCACCGCGGCCAAGGGCCGCGTCCAGATCATCGACGCCGCGCAGGCCGAGGTGTCCATCGACCCCTTGAGGATGTTCGACGGGCCCGAGGGCCGCCACTACGCCCTGTCCTACCTCACCCTGCAGCTCGGCATCGGGCCCATGAGCACCAATGGCGAGGTCCTCCACCATGCCGTCGAGCAGGCCGCCGCCGGCCCGCAGCCGTCCATGCACCGCGTGCTTGAGGTCCTCGAGGATGTGGCCACGCGCGAGGCGGGCAAGCGGCAGGACGCGGCCGCCACCCTCGCCGGCCTCATCCGCGTCGTCGCCACTAACCCGCTGGCGCGGATGGTCTTCGACCCGACGCTGCCGCCGGTCCGGTTGGACGCCTCCAGCACCTCCGACATGATCGTGATCACCACGACCGGGTTGAAGCTGCCTCCCAAGCAGGCGTTCGACAAGCCGGAGGTGCTGCACCAGCAGCCGCTGGAGGCGCTGATCGGCCGTGCGGTGCTCTACCTGATCGCCGCGCTCGCCCGGCAGACCGCTTTCGAGGACCCCGAACGCTTCACTGCGGTGGTCCTGGACGAGTTGTACTGGCTCACCTCGTCCGCTGAGGGCACGGCCCTGGTTCACGAGATCCTCCACGACGGCCGCAAGCACGGCGCCGGCCTGCTGGGCGCTTCCCACGACGCCGAGGAGCTCGGCCCGGACCGCGGGTTGATGGCCTACCGGGCACTTGCCCGCACCGCGGACCGCGAACGGGCCCGCCGCGGGCTGGAGTTTGTCGGGCTCGACCCGAACGACGGCGAGCTGCTGCGGCTGGTGACCACCGGCCTGTCCCCCGTGGGCCAGAAGGGCCGGGAGGGCGAGTTCCTGTTGACCTGCCCGCGGCAGAACACCGGTCGCGTCAAGGCCTCCATCCCCCGCATCCCGCGCATCACCACGTCCATCACCACCACGCCTGGACGCCGTCCGAGCGCTGCCCGGACGTCCGTGCCGGAGCCGCTCGCTGGTGAGGCCGTGGATGCCCGTCCGAAGGAGCACGTCTGATGGCCACTTCGTCCTGGGACCGTTCTCGGCGCGTCGCCGCGGCCGCGAGCGTCCTCACCGTGATCGCCGTCGTTGCCGGCGCGGTCATCCTCGCTCTCGGGGTGGGCGTGCCGGACGCGTGGTGGCCGCACACCGGACAGGCCTTCGCCGCCGACAGCCGCACCGCACACCCAGACCCCTGCGCCGCGATCGTGGGCCCGGCCAAGGAGTACTGCGAGCGCGGCACGGCGACCACCGCTTCCGCGAAGCAGCAGGACGTGGCCGGTGCAGCGTGGAGGCTGGCGACCGCCGGTGCGGGTGTGGCTGCCCTGGTGGTGTGGCGGCTGCGGTCCACCGCTGGGCAAAGGCGGCACTGACGTGTTCCGTCCAGACCGCGCGACCTGGCGTTCGGCCGGCTTCGTCGTGCTGCTCACCGGCGTGTTCCTCCTGGTCAACACCCAGGTCGTCTACGCCGCCAGCAGCAACAGCGAGACCGGAGACCTGCTCGCCCCGCTGAACATCTACTCGTCCGAAGGGGTGCCGATCGACGGGTACGACCTGAACGCCGACGGCGGATCCATCGTCGCCTTCAGGACGCAGGCCCTGGCCTTCGCCCTTTCGGGGCTGTTCACCCTGATCCGGCTGCTGGTCGGGCTGGCCGGGTGGGCGATCGAAGTGGCCTTCCGGTTCCCGCTGTTGAAGATCCTCACCAAGCCCGCGCAGAAGGTTGCCGACACCTACGACAACGTGGTGGTCGACACCCTCGAGCTGAAGGGTCTCTTGCTGGCGTGGGCGTTCGTGTTCACGGGGTTCATGATCGTGCGTGGCCGGGTTGGCCGCGGTCTGGGCGAAATCTTCCTCACCCTGCTCATCGGGGCGATCGCTGCCTCGGCTCTCATCCGCCCCGACACCCTGCTCGCTCAGGACGGCCCGCTGGGACAGTCCCAGCAAGTGGCCGCCGAGGTCGCTCAGCAGAGCGTCAACTCCTACGACTGGGGCGGCAAGCTCGCCAGCTACGACCCCTGCGCCGGCATGGCAGGCAACGCCGAGATCAAGTGCCTGGAGCGTGAAGGCGAAGGACCGGTCTCCTCAACCGAGGTGGCACGCCCCATCCAGGACTCGATCACCAACGCTCTGATCGTTAAGCCGTACATGCTCCTGCAGTACGGACGCATCCTCGACCCGGCAAAGGACTCCGACCGTAAGGCCTACGCCATCCACCTGAAGTGGATCACCGGCGGGTACATGCCCCGCTCGACGCCCTCGGATGAGGCGAAGGACGCCTGCAGCCTGATCCACGGGCCAGGCAAGAAGTACTGCGAGCGCGACGTCGACGGCACGCCGAGCAAAACCGACGACCTCCCAGCGCTCACTCCAGGAGGCGAACTACTCGACGCCTCCCACGCGATCATCACCGACGAGGACCAGGCGTTCGCCGCGTTCCTCGGCGACATGAAGAAGGCCGGGCCGGTCGGCAAGTCGTGCGCCGCCTACGCCGAGAAGCCCACCTGGTGGCGCCTCGGCGGTGCCTTCCTGCTGCTGATCGCCGCCCTGTTCATCTGCGGCATGCTGCTGTCCAGCGCGATCGTGCTGCTCGGCACCCAGGGCATCTGCGCGGCCGCGGCGGCCGCCGGCGGCGTCACCTTTGTCGCGGGCATGCTGCCCGGGCCCGCACGCCAGAGCGTGTGGAAGTGGCTGTCCCTGTGGGGCATCGCGGTCCTGGCCGTGGTTGGGATCTGCGCGTTCATCCCCTTCTTCGGGATCGCCGTCGACGCCACCATCACCAACGGCCCCCAGTTGATGGTGGAGCGGATCCTGCTCATCGACGTCCTCGCCATCGCCGGCGCGGCCGGACACCGCCGCCTGTTGACCGGCATCACCTCCTTCGGACGGCGCATGGCCATGCGGATGCGCTACGCCAAGGTCGGCGGCACCCACATGCCCGGCGACACCTCCGAACTCGGCGCCGCGCTCGCTATGAACTCCCCCGCCGCGATGAGCGGCTACGGCGCAGGCCTGCGGGCCTTCACCGGCGGGGGTGGCGGCAGGTTCGGGATGCTCGGCACGCGGCAGCGGCTGATGGGCGCGCTCACCTCTCTGTTCGACGGCGCCAGCATGCCGGTGGACACCGGCGGGATCCTCGCCGATGCCACGGCCGAAGCCGGGCGCGGTCTGGCGCCGCTCACCGCTGCCGCGGCCGTGGGCGGGCTGGGTGCACGGCTCGGCGCCAAGGGCGCGCACTGGCTGCTGATCGGACGGCGGCCGGACAAGGAGCAGTTGGCCAAGTGGCGCAAGCCCACTGCCGACGGGGACCCGGGCGCGGGCGGTCCGTCGGACGGCGGGGACGGTGGTTCAGGCGGTGGCGCAGGTCCGCGCCGGCCCTCAGGCCCGCCCGATCGGTACCGCAACGAGCAGGGGCAGGTCGTCGACCGCAACACCGGCCAGGTGCTGCACGACCAGAACAGCGACCGCACGCTGCTGTCGACGCGCGCCCACAACCGGCTGGTCCGTTTCCGCGGGTACCGCATCCTCAACCGGGGTGGCCGGGCCGCGTATGGGGCGACGGTCGGTCTGCCGGCGAACGTCCGCCGGGCCCGGTCGGGTGGCTCGCGCTACTCCCAGGACGCCCGCCAGCAGGTGCGGGTGTGGGGCAACACCGTCCGCGAGGACGGCCGGGCGTGGGCAGACACCGGGCGTCACGTGGCCCGGACTCTGCGGGACCACGCCGACGACCGCGGAGGACCTGGTCCGTTTGTCGGCCGCCGTCTGCCGACCGCAGCCACTCCGGCCCCGTCCCCCGGCCCGGCTGCACCCGCTCGACCTGCCCGCTCCGGACGCCCTGCGCGTCCGGCCTCTGCCCCGGCACGGCCCGCGCCGTCGGCGGGCGGTGCCGCGGCGGCAGCTCCGACGCCGGAGCCGCTTCCCCGCCGGGCGGCCCCTCTCGGTCCGCCTCGGTCCGATCTCGGCGGGTCTGCCCTTCCCGGGAGCGGAGGTGCCCGCAACCGGGCGCGTGATGAGGCGCGGGCCCGGATGCAGGAGCTCATGCGGCGCACGGCGCCCGAGGCCGAACGTCTGCGCCGGGAGCGGGCCCAGCGGCAGAACGAGGACGGTGACGACGAGTGAAGCCGCCGGGACGCCGCGTCCGGCGGTGGGGATGCGTGGTGGCGCTGCTGATGTTCGCCGCCGTGTGCTGTGCCGCGCCGGTGGGGAACGCGATCAGCGCGTACGTCGCGCTGAAGACGGGTGCGCAGGACGACAGCGGGATCGCCGAGGGCGGCAGCGCCGCCGACATCCCGGCCCGGATGCTCACCGCCTACAAGAAAGCCGTCCAGCAGGTCGGCAAGTACGTGCCGAAGTGCCAGGGCATGCGCTGGCCGATCCTCGCCGGGATCGCCAAGGTCGAGTCCAACCACGCCATCGGCAGGAACATCGCCGACAACGGCGACATCCGCCCGAAGATCTACGGGGTGCTCCTCAACGGCTCCGGCCAGGGAGGCAACACCACCGTCTTCCCCGACACCGACGGCGGCAAGTGGGACGGCACCGCGAACGGAGAGCGCGCCGTCGGGCCCTTTCAGTTCCTGCCCTCCACTTGGGAGGGAATCGGCGAGGACGCCAACGGCGACAAGATCGCCGACCCGCACAACGCTGACGATGCCGCGCTCGGCGCCGCGATCTACCTGTGCGGCAACGGCCGTGACCTGACGAAGCGTTCGCAGCTGAGGGCCGCGGTCCTGCAGTACAACCACTCCAGCGAGTACGTCTCGAACGTCCTGGGCTGGGTCGACAAGTACACGGCCGCCGCCAAGGACCCGGACCTGAAGGACGTGACGGGCAAGGTCCGCACCGTCCTCGAGGCGGCACTCTCCCAGCGGGGTGTCCCCTACTCGTGGGGCGGCGGCAACGCGAACGGCAAGTCGTATGGGTTTTGCTGCTCGCCCAGCGGCAAGAGCGGTGCCGGCATCAAGGGCTTCGACTGCTCCGGGCTGACCCAGTACGCGTACGCGAGGGCCGGCATCAGCCTGCCGCGCACCGCGGCCGCCCAGGCGGGTGTCGGCGAGCGGATCCCGGCCAGTCTCGGCACGAGCGCGCTGAAGCCCGGTGACCTCGTCTTTTACGCCACCGCTCCAGGACGCGACTCCACGATCTATCACGTCGGGATCTACGTGGGCAGCGGCCAGATGGTCAACGCAGCCCGGCCAGGCACCGTCGTCCGGCTGGACGCCGTCAACGCCATGTCCGGCTACGCGGGAGGAGCCCGGCTGCTGTGACTACCACCCCGCGCTCACCACGCCTGCTGGTGCTGAGCAGCGTCATTCTCGCTGCCTTCGGCGTCGTGCTGCTGGGCATGCCGCACGGGCAGCATCCGCCGGCCTCGCGGTCGGCGTCGACGGCGCGCACGACCACGGATCCATCGGTGGTGGCTTCGCCTCCCGCCGGCAGGCCGCCCGCGGGCACGGCTCCCCTTGCGACTGTGACGCCTGCTGCCTCGACACCCTCGGCCGTCGAGTCCGCTCTGCCACCGCACGGCGAGGGCGTGGCTGGCGACCGGGCTATCCAGCGGAACCTGGAGGAGGCCTGGCCTGCCGACCTTCCCGCCGACGATGAGCGGGAGTTGCTCACCGCCGGTCGCGCGCTGCTGCGCGCGGACGCCACCGGAGTCGGCCGCGCGAAGTGGCCGGAGGTCTTCGGCGACTCGGGCCAGGCAGTGGCCCCGGCTTTCGCTACCGCTCGCTTCCGCATCCAGGCCGCGATCGCCCGCCGCGACCACAGCCCGAACAAGGCGGTGGTCCATCTGGTGTGGGCCGGCATGGACCGCGGCGGCACCTTCACCGACCTGCGCATCACCGACTGGTTCTTCACCCACACGATCAAGAAGGGAGCAGCGACGTGGACTCCGCAGCCCCGTTCCTGACCCGGGCCGATGGCACGGCCGCTGGTCAGGGACTCGGCCTCGTCACCGGCCTGGTCGACGCCGTCGACTGGCTCTACGACCACTGGTACCTGCTCGCCCTGGCCATCGCTGTGTGCTGGGGTGGGGGCGAGATGGTGGTGCGCCGGCTCGCCGCCAAGGCGTCCGCGGAGCGGATGGCCCTGGAGTTGGTCTCCACCCGGCACTTCGACCCGAGCCTGGAGGAGATCTTCCGGCGCGGTGTCCAGCTCGCCCGCGCGTCCACGGCCATGCCGTGGTGGGCGCCCCGCCGGGCGAAGGCCGTGCAGATCCGGCTGCGCGCGGACGGCAGTACGCCGCTGCGCTACCGCATCGAAGGCCCGGCCGGTGGGGAACGCCTGCTGTCCATCACGCCGTTCGGGCCGGACGTCACCGTCAACCGAGCGCGTCCGATCGTCGACGAGCCGCGGACGCACACCGTGCGCGCCGAATTCATCCTGCGTGGCAAGCTCACCTCTCCGCTGCGCGAGGTGCCCCTCACCCCCGATCCGCTGCAGCCGCTCATCGACGCCGTAGCCGACCTGCGCGCCGAGCTGGGCGACCTCGCTGAGATCCGGCTCGACATCCAGCGCGCCCCGAAGTGGGCGCTGCGGGCACGCCGCCTGCAGCTGATGGGAGCCGCACGCCGGTCCGAGCGTCGGGAGGCCCAGCGGGCCGCGCGCTGGCTGCGGCAGGACGCCAGCGGCATCGAGGACTCCCTGGGCTGGCAGCTGCAGCAGTTGCTCACGGACAAGCCCGGCACGGGCTCCGGGCGGCGGCTGGTGATGCCGACGGTGCCCCGCCGGGTCGAGCCGGCCGAGGCGCTGGGCAAGCTCGCCGAGGACGACCACCTGGTCCGCGTGCAGCTGCTGGTGATGTGCGCCTCGAACACCGAGGGCCGCGCCCAGGCGAGGCTCGCCCAGCTCCAGGCCGCCTTCGACGTGTTCGGCGGGCGTTCACGGTGGGCGATGCGCGGCTGGCGGCTGGGACCGTGGCGGATCGGCGCCGACCACTGGCCCACCAAGCGTGGGTTCGAACGCCGTTGGAACCTGGGGCACTGCCAGCCACCGCGGGCGAACTGGGTGCGGCTGGAAGAGCTGACCGGCCTGCTCAAGCCGCCCACCGTGCACTGCCGTCTGCCGGTGCTCGCCGGTGACCTGCCGACCTTCGAGTTCGGTGATCCGGAGTTGCTGCTGCAGGGCATCTACCGGGGCCCGGACGGCCGGGAGCGGCTGGTCGCCACCTACGCCGAGGAGACCCTGTTCGAGGTCGGGGTCGGCAAGGCGGGCGGCGGCAAGACGGAGCGCGCCCTGGCGCAGGCGATCGGCTGGGCCCACGCCGGCGGCGGACTCGTCTTCGTCGACCCGCACCGCGACTCCTGGCCGCGCGCCCTGCCGTTCTTGGCACACGATCACCTGATGCCGCGGATCGCCCTGATCGACCTCAACGGCCTCGGCCCCAACCCGCGGGTCAGTTCATGGAATCCGCTCGGGATGCACCACGGGCAGGCGGCGCACGAGGTCGTCGAGGCGATCGCCGACGCCTACGCCTCCGCACTGGCCTGGGACGACGCGACCGCCCCGCGGGCGCTGACCATCCTCACCGCCGCGCTGACCGTCCTGGTCGCGATCAACGAGGCGGCCTGCCAGGCCGGCCGGCCCGAGGACCAGGCCACGATCTTCCATGTGCGGGCCCTGCTCACGGACGCCGGCTTCCGCAAGGCGGCGCTCGCCGCGGTGGCGGGCGAGCTGGATGAGGAGACCCGCGCCTGGTGGCAGTCGGTGTTCCCGACCCTGCCGCCCGACGCGTTCGCCGTCGTCCTCAACCCGATCGCCCGGCTGGCCGCCAACCCCGTCACCCGTGCCTTCCTCGGCCAGCCCGTCGGGGTCTACAACATCCGCGCCGCGATGGATTCCAAGATGATCGTGTGGGTGTGCCCGGGCGGCAACGGCCCGACCGACCGGTTGCTGACCGCGTTGCTCGCCCGGGATCTGTTGCGGGCCGCGCGCTCGCGGCGCGACACCCCGGAAGCAAAGCGGGTGCCGTTCCGCCCGTACTTCGATGAGCTGATCACCCTGACGGGTGCGGCCCCGGAGACCATCGCAGCGATGTTCGAGGATCTGCGTAAGTACCGGTGCCACATCCACGGCATGACGCAGCTGCTGTCCCGGCTGCCCACGCCGGTACGACTGTCCGTAGTGCAGAACGCGTCCACGCTGGCCACGATGGCACATCGCCCACGCCACGAAGTCTCCAGCTCAGACCTGAGACAGCGGCTGGCTGCGCTGCGAGACGGACAAGATCCTCGGAGTGTGGAACCCGGCCTACGAGCCGTTCACCCACGCCGCGGCGGGCCGGGACCTCCCTGACGACGTCGGCATGGCGCCGGCGAACTACGGCGTCCACTCGAAGCCCGGCGACCAGACAACACCTACCTCTTGCTCCGCCTCGGTCCGTACAGCCAGACCTGGCTCGCCACCCACGACGCCGACCGCCTCAACACCGAGCTGGCAGGCAAGGCAGCCACCGTCCTACCGCGGCGCCGGGACCGACGCGGCAAGGCCAGGATCGGCACTCCGGACGACACCCCCTGACTCTTCCCCGGAGGACAACCAGGGCGTCCGCTCAGCGACAGTCAGGTCGGTCAGCGGCTGCACAAGATCGGCATTCGCCCCCAACAGGACCGCTCCACAGCCCTGTTCATCCTTGCCGCCGAGCTGCCCGCAGCCATCCTCGCCCGAATGCTCGGCGTCCACATCCAAGTCGCCGTCCAATGGCAGAAGGCATCCGCCGGGGACTGGGCCGCCTACGCCGCCGATGTCAGCAGCAGAGGCACAGCGACTTGACTGAGTGGCCCGGCACGACAATCGCTCCCCACTGGCAACGCACAACGCTCGGCCAGCAGAATCACGCCATGGACGCAGGACTTGCAGGACTCCTCGGTGGTGTCATTGGCGCCGCCGTCGGCGCGGTCGGCGCTACGGCATCCGCGTGGATCACGGGAAGGAAAGCAGAGCAACAGGCCAAGATCCAGTCTGAGACACAGTTAGGGCAAGCCCGCCTTCAGATAGATGCTGAACGGACTCGTGCTCTTCGAGAAGCGCGCAAGAGTGCCTACCTGGCCTTCGCCGAAGGCTGGAGCCAAGTACACGGGACGTTGGGCGAAGCGGCCCTCAAACTTGGAGGCATTGCAGCAAGCGACCCTCCTGAAGAACGCGAAGAGCGCCGCCAAACCGCCCGCCGTCTCTGGAACGAAGCACGTGCTCTGCACAGCCACCTCAGCCGCCTCATGCACGTCGTTTTCGTGGAAGGCCCCTTGCGGATGGCCGATGCAGCGCAAGCGGCAAGTGGCGCCTTGGTGTCGGATTTCAGCACAGTCATCGACTGGCTGCATGCGGTTGACCATGAAACAGAAACACCGCAACACGGGGCAGAGCAGGAAAGAGCGCACGGCGACGCATACGGCAAGCTCCTGGAGTTCCTCTATGCCGCCTCGGATACCACCTTGCCGGACATCCAGGACCGGTGAGCCTGGGAAGCTGCGGGTGCTGGTCGACTCACGGGCCGACCTCGTCCGCCGCCGCACCATGGTGATCAACCAGCTCAAGGCGTACACCCACCTCTGGCTCAACCACACCCCCGGCGACCTCACCCGCCGGCCCGGCATGACCTCACTGACCACCCTGGTGGACACCACGGACATGAGCGCACACGTCCGCCGGGTGCTGACAGAGATGATCACAGAGATCGACGGGCTGAACAAACGCATCCGCGGACTCGAGAACACGGTCCGGGAATTGGTCACCCAGCGCTGGCTGATCGTCTGCACGAGCTGACCGCTGCCCCGTCGAACTACTTGGGGTCCTCGCTGTCCCAGGGGTAGACGAAGAGGTCAGGTCGGACGCCCCACGCGTTGAGCACAGTGATCAGCTCAGACTCGTCCGTGGCGTCAGCGGACCCGAGGAGGACTGCTCCGATGTCGTAGTCGAAGCCGTCGATGCGCTCGCGGTCGTACTCCCAGTGCTCAAGGTGGAAGCTGCGTTCAGCGTTGCTGTGAACCCAGCCCTCGCCCTGAGCTTGGGCATCAGGCCCGCTCTTGTCGGGGCGGACGTCCACAAATGCCCGGCGGTCTGGCCGCGATGCCGGGACTTCCGCAACCAGCCTCCTGCCGAGACGGAGCGCGGTCAGTTTGTCCGTGGGCCAGCTCGATCCGTCGTTCATGAGGCTTCATTCTGGGCCTGGTCACGCAGGGGTGAGGAGCGGGCCAGGCGGTGACTTCTCTGGCCAGGCTGGCGCGGGCATCTGGCAGCAACGCTCGCCCATCCTTGGGCCCAGCCGGTACACATCGTCGCGGGCGCCACCGCCCACGTGCGGTCAGCAGATCATCGGGACCGGGGTCAGCGTCGAGCTCCTCAGCACCCTCTCCGTGCCCAATCCCGACCCCAGTGGGTCGGGCGACCAGTCCTCACCATGCAAAACCTCCACCGCCAGCGCACTGAGCGGCGCACCCTCAGCGAATCCGAACTCCCGCAATGTCGCACGCACCTCGGCATCCGAGAACGTCGCCGTGCCGAACGGCGTCGACCAAGGCGACTCCGAGAAGCCCTGCTCGCTCCACGACGCGGGCTTGCGGCCGAGCAGGATGTTCCGTCGGTCCTGTCCGTCGACCTGGACTGCCTGCGCATACAGCAGCACCCACAGCGCGCTCCTCGGCGGTGCCGCCTGCACCACCGCGCCCGTCGCGACCGGCACGGCGAACGGCGCGCTCACCGTGATCCCGCTGGTGTCTCGCAGCGCGGCGCAAGACAGCTGTGGCGGCGGATGCTGTACACCCGTCACACGCAACGGCGGGCCGAACCGCCCCTGCGCCGTCGACCACACCGTCGCATGCCCGACCCGCAGTTCGTACGTGTAGAAGCCGAACAGCGCTGGGTCGTCGGGACCGGTCCCGGGCGGCAGCGGCAGCAGAAAGTGGTGCGGGGAGTCGCTGGATGGAATGAGCGGTTGCATCGCGTCGAGCCCCGCCCGGTCGTCCGACTGGCCTTCCACCACTACCCTGATCCACTCCGGGTCGACCGGCATCGGCGGCTCGGCCACCGAGACAGGCTCCTCCTCCGAGACGAACCGTGGTCTGCTGAGCAGCGGGTCGGGCGCCACTGCCAGCACACGCGCAAAGTAGGCGTCGTGCGGGTCGTCCGGCGGCCGGTCCAGCTCAAGCCACAGCATGCGGCGCCGCGGCGCGGTCGACGCGTAATCGGCGGACCGCTCGTACGGTGACAGCGCGATACCGGCCGACACCACGCGCGGGACCTGTGACGGCGCTACGGCCACCGGCAGTGCGATGCCCAGGTTCACGGCCGGATCGGCGGTCGGGCTCCCCTGGAACACCGTCTCGACCCGGTAGACGGGATGCTGCACGTCCGGGAACGCACCCGGCGCCGGGTGCGGCTCCACGGCGTCGAAGAACACCAGGTCGGTAGCGCCCCGGTCCGGCTCCCCCACCCCGTCGGGCAGGTGCAGCGCCTCGGCGCTGACACTGCGCCCAGGGGCGAACGCGCCAACCGGCGTGCCGTCGCGCAGCACCGTGATGCCGTCGTACGCCACACCGTCCCACGTCCAGTCGCGGTCGAGCCGCAGCCGCACCACGCACAACCAGCGCCGCGCGAGGTCGCTCGGCGACGCGAACGCGATGCTCGCGCCGTCGGGCCCAATGAGATGCCGCAGCGCGCCCGAGCAGCCGAAGACCGTCCGGCGGCCGGGAAGTCCTCGGAAGGCTCGTCCGTCATATGCGAGACCGAGGTGAGCGGCAAGGCGGGTGGCTATGTCGGCCGGGCGCTGGCCGCCGTCCCCGCCCGCGCGCTGCGCGGCCGCGACCGGGGAGTCGACGGGCGGGTCGGGCTGGAGGAGCACCGCACTGAAGCGGTGCCCGGGGGTGTCCTGCGCGAACAGCGCGGTCTCGTCGCGCGATTCGGCGCGCAGATCGAGGGTGACAGCCGGGCCGTGACGGATGTCATCCGCGCCGAAGTACGCGAGGACGGTGTCCTCGCGTCCCCGCGCGGCCAGGCGCAGGCGCACGTCGCGCGCGGTTGGAAGAACGACCGGGCCGGTCGCGGCGGCGAGAGTGCGGGCGTCGTGGACATCGGTCCACGACAGATCCACCGTCAGCGCAGCCTCGGGATCACTCGAGAAGGCCCGCTCAGTCTCATACAGCGTGACGTATCCGCTGTCGTCGCTCTGCGGATCCTGCATGAGCCCACGCGCCTGGACAGTGATGTGCACGGCGTCGACGTCCGGGTCGGGCAACGCGGCCTCACGGCCCTCCGCACGCGCGGTCGGCAGGTCGACGGTCAGCAGCCCGACCGGGTCCGAGTAGCCGCCGGTCATCACCACCGCCGGATAGCCGAGGAGGGGGCGACGGACGGTGACTGACGTCGGCGGCTGGGCGGGATGACCGTGCGCAGCATCGTCCCGACGAAGCAGCCCCGGCCGGATCCACCTCCTGCACGCACCCGACCCCACCGGTGACATGCCCGGCACAGACGGCGTCTCCTCGACCCCGGGGGCAGCCCATCCACGGGCGGTCGGCAGGGGCGTCCACGTTGTCGAGGAGAGGCACTGGGACGGACTGCCCACCGGCAAGGGACGCCGCACCACCACCGGCGATGTGACCCCGCCACCGCGTCGTGAAACGTCCACCACCAGCCAAGTCGGCCCACTGCAGGCTCTGTTGAACCGGACCACGGTCACCCAGATCGAGGTCGGCCGCCGTCCGCTGTCGGTCTATGACGAGCTGACCGGCACCCGGCCCTTCACCCCCAACTCCCCGACAAAGGAGTCCTCTTGAGCGAGCTGACCGGCAACCGCATCCGCACCACGGCCGGCAAGCTCGGCCTGCCCCACCTGGTGGAGACCATCAACGAATACATCCGCCGCGCGGACGAGGCGAAGATGGGCTACCTCGACTTCCTCGACCGGGTCCTGTCTGAGGAGCTGGCCGTCCGTGACGACCGCCGTTTCCGCTCGGGCCTGCGGCTGTCCAAGCTGCCGCACCACAAGACGCTGGACGAGTACGACTTCTCCTTCCAGCCCGAACTCGACCCGCGCAAGGTCAAGGACCTTGCCACCCTCTCCTTCGTCGAGGCCAAGGCCAACGCCGCTCTGCTGGGTCCGCCTGGGGTCGGAAAGACGCATATCGCCGTCGCGCTGGCGGTCGCAGCCTGCCGGGCCGGCTACTCGATCTACTTCACCAGCCTCGACGACATGGTCCGCCACCTCAAGAGCGCCGAGGCCGCAGGGCGGCTGCCCAGCAAACTCGGCACCTACCTGCGGCCCAGCGTTCTCGTGGTCGACGAAGTCGGCTACCAGCCCCTCGAACGCGCCGAGGCGAACCTGGTCTTCCAGGTCATCTCCAAGTGCTACGAGAAGGGCTCCATCATCCTGACCTCGAACAAGACCTTCGGCAAAGCGCACTTGTTCCGGCGAACCCGTGCGAGGTGCCGGGGAAGTTTCACAGGTTCGACCTTGCGGAGACGACGAAGAGGGTCGGTTGTGCCTTATCTCGCCGCAGTGATGACGTAGTCGATCGCGGTTGCGACGTCCTCGGCGACATGGGTGGGCTGGTAGGAGTCCTGGGCCCACGGCTGTCGGTTCGACACCCACACGCTTCGAAGCCCGAGCGCGTCGGCGCCGGCGATGTCGGCATGCGGGGAATCGCCGATAACCCACGCGCCGGCGAGGGACGCTCCGACAGCATCCGCAGCAGCCTGGAAGATCTCCGGTTCGGGTTTCTTGCGGCCGACCGCCTCGGAGATCGCCCAGCCCTGGACGAGCTGGTCGAGTCCGGTGCGACGGATCTTGGCTTCCTGTTGGGCAGTGCGGCCGTTGGTGACGATCACGCAGGTCCAGCCATCGGCCTGTGCTTTGTCCAGGGCCGCGCGGGAGAGGTCGGCCAGTACGACGCGATCGGCAGCGCCATGGTCGAGCAGGGCGTGGATGGCCGTGGTGGGCACCGTGTCCCGGTACCGGTCGGTCATGGCCGCGGCGACATCGTGGCGGGCGGTATAGCCGCTGGCGTCGAGAGCCATCACCCACGTGAGGTCGGTGTCGGGCAGGCGATGCTCGGTGAGGAATGCGGTGACGGCCTCACGGAAGGCGGCGTCGCGGTCGACCAGGGTGTTGTCGAGGTCCAGCATCAGCAACGGCATGATCGGCAGTAGATCACGGGCGATGATCTCGGGGCAGGTGGGATTCCTGTCCAGGGTCGACGTGGTCGGCGAGGTAGATGAGTGTGGCCTGGGGGTCCATGCCGAAGGCGGCGGCGACGAGCTTGGGGTCCATGGTGTTCACCAGGTCGACGAGACGGGTGCTGCGGATCAATCCGGGGCGGATACCCGCAGTCGTCAAGTACGTGGGAGAGATAGGCGGTTGAGGCCGGGCTTCGCCCGGCCTTGGTTCCTTTGGTGACCATCACGTGCGGGTTGGCCGTCGGCCATGCCTCGCGGTGGGCCAGGCAGCGTTGCAGCACGGTCCACGAGGCGGGATCCAGCGGGACGGGATGGGGTCGCTTGCCGAGCCGGACCGTCTGGGCTGCCGGGTCGATGTCGGTGACCTGCAGCATCCGGACCTCCGTGCTGGAGGCGCCGTGGAGCAGGGCGAGCATGCCGAGCAGGGCCTCGTGCGGATGAACGTGTTCGCTGATGGTCCAGCGGCGGAAGAGCTCGCGCTGCTGGTCGAGGGTGAGAGTCCGGCCGCGGAAGCCGCTCCGTTCCTTCACCATCAGGGTGCGGGTCGGGTCGATCAGCACGATGTGCTGGGAGCGGGCGAAGCGGAAGAACTGGCGGAGTGCCACGAGTCGGCGCTTGCGGGCCTTGGGCAAGGTGGCCAGGAAGGCTTCGACGTCGTGAACGTCGACCAGGGCCCAGTCGTTCTTGCCGCGGTATGCGGTGAGGAAGCAGGCCAGGTCCCGCAGGATGCTCAGTGCGGTTTCCAGGGTGTGGTCGGTGCGGGGGCGGGTTCCGGCCCGGCGGGCCCGGTCCTGGGCCCGCATCCGGGAGGCGTCGAAGGCTGCCACGGCTGGCCGAAGTGGTTCGGGGACGGCGTCGATGCGTCGCTTGCGCCGCCCGGCGGCGAGCCGTTCGGCCTGGTCCGTGGGCAGGGCCAGGCCGCGGAGGGTGAAGAAGTCCTCCAGCACGCGGGCGAAGGACCCCATCGATCGTCCGGGTCTGCGAGATCGCTCGAGCATGGCCTGGGGCGAGTTGGAGTGCTCGTCGTTCAGCAGTCGGCCCAGGTCTGTGACAAGGCCGCAGGCCCGTGTGACGCAGAAGCGGGCCGCGACATGCGCGACGAAGTCCAGGAGCCAGGCGGGTGGGTCGGCCAGCTGGTCGCGGAGGTGTTCGCCGCGGATGAAGGGGCGTCCGGGGTGCCGTTGCCAGCAGGCCGAGCACAAGCCCAGTCCGGCATGCCGCCGCAGCTGGCCGCACTCGCGGCAGATCCGGGGCGGCTGCTTGGGCGGGCCTGGGCGGGAGCACGACCCGCACCAGCCGGTGTCCTCGCGCAGATAGCCCGGCTTGCCGCAGCGAGGGCAGGGCTGCTGGGCGGCCAGTTGCTCGGCCCTGCGGCGACAGTCCCGGCAGAGGGGGCTGTCGGCCGAGCGGACCGGATGGCCGCACTGGTCGCAGACGCGCGAGCAGGTGATGCACCTGCCGGTGTCCTCCTGGAGGACACGGTCCTTGCCGCAGGACGGACACGCCGCCTTCGCGGCCTGCTCCTGCATCCGACGCCAGCACCGGCAGCAGTGTAGGCGGTCGCGATAGCCGACCGGCCCGCCGCAGGTGACGCAGTCCCTTTGCCTCTTGCCCATGGTGATCGCCGCCGGTCACAGGGGCGGCATCGACCGGCCCCGGGCGGAGGCGGCCTGAGGAAGCTCGGCGACGGGCCGAGGCGGTGCAACCCGCTGCTCGACGGGGGTGGTGTCGACCTCGATCAGATCGTTGGGGGTGCACTCCAGCGCGGTGCACAACGCGGCCAGCGTGGTCATCTTCACCTGCGAGGGCTCCTTGGTGAACAGCGCGGACACCGATGCAGAGGACAGCTCCAGGCCAGCCTTCTCGGCCAGCAGCCGCCGCAGTTCGGTGCCGGTCCACACCTCGCGCTGGGCGGCGGCCATCCGCAGCCGCCATCGGATCTTCATGCCGTGGTGTCCTTCCCGATCAACTCGGCCAGGGTGGCGGCAACAGCCCGCTGATAGGCGTCCTCGATGAACGTCGCGGAGGGCCGGACATAACGCATGGTCGAGCTGACCGTCCAGTGTCCGAGCATCTGCTGAATGGCCACCAGGTCGACGCCGCGTTCGTAGTTGTGGGTCGCGCAGGCCCGGCGCAGGGCATGCGGGCTGAACCGGTCCGCGGGCGGGCGTCCTTCGAGCTCCATGAGATAGCGCAGCCGGTTGCGGATCGTCCCGCGATGCAGGGCTCCGCCGGACTCGTCCGCGAACAGCACAGGAGAATCAGGGAACTTGGGCCGCACGTCCTCCAGGAACCACCGCAGCACCAAGTCCAGTCCGTCGAGCATGGGCACCCAGCGAGGACGCGGCCCGGAGGTGTGGGCTCCCTTGCCGAAGCGGACGTGCAGCTTGCCGAACGGGCCGCGGGTGAAGTGCACGTCCGGCTTGTCCAGCAGCGATGCCTCCTCCGAGCGGAGCCCGGCGTGATACAGCGTCCGGAACAGCGCATAGTCCCTCGCAGCAGGCCCGTATTTCCGGGCCGTCGCGATCCGCTGCTTCATGAAGTCGAAGAACTCCGCCACCCGCTCGGGCGTCGGCGGCGGTACGAGGGCCGGGGAGTCGTCGCCGACATGGCGGGAGGCGTTGAACTCGTCGACCGGACAAACCAGCCTCACGCCGAAGGCGGCCTCGATCTCGGCCGCCTTGCGGGCCTGCAGGAACCGGTGGAACCCCTTGAAGATCTGCACGTACTCGCGCCGGGTCGACGTCGCCCGGCCCTTCACCGCCAGGTCGCCGACCACCCGGTCGATGTCCTCGGGCGTCACCTCCCACGCAGGTCGGCCCAGGGCCGCGAGGGTTCGCTCCAGCAGACCGATGTCATTGTCGATGGTCACCGGGCTGAACCCGCGCGCCCGCCAGGAAGCGACGAACGCGTCGACGCACGCGGCCTGGAACTGCCACGGGTCTGTCGCCAGGGGGTCATGCGGGACGGCCCCGCCCGCAATGACCTGCAGTCTCGCCTCGGCCACCGGCACACCTTCCTCGCGCCTGAACGGTCAAGGCAGCACCTTGAAAGCCGGGGTGCTACCGCGAGAACCAACGAGGACCGTGAGAACGGGATACGGCCAGGTGGCAGCGGCAACTCTTGTGAGGGAACAAGTGCCAGCCCCAGATGGCTGGTCAAAGACGTTCACCGATCCGCGGCTTTGCGCGGCGATCGTGGACCGGCTCACCTTCAACGCCACCCTGATCGAGACCGGCACCGAGTCCTACCGGCTGGCCCGCACCAAGGCCAAGAACAGCGGGCTCCACTGACCACCATCGTCCAGGGACGCAGCACACGCCGTGTCCCACCGCGATGGCTAGATCCAGTTCGCCCACCCGAAGGTGAAGAGGTATGCCCGCCGCAGCGCGTCCCCTCCCCGCACTCCCCGCAGGAACATGACCAGCAGTGTCGCGAGGAACAGCACGGCAAACGCTCCACCGATGCCGGCACCGACCACGGCTCCTGCCGCAAAGCCCGCGACCACGCTCACCACGATCACAATCCCCAGACCGAAGTTCGCCGCAGGCAGGTCAGCACGCAACACCTCTCGCACCGCCCCACGGGCCGCACGCATGTCGGAGTCATACCGCTCTCGCGCTGCCACCGGATCGGCTTCGGGACCCTCGGGCCACTGCTGCACCAATTCATCCCCTCTACCTGATCGAGCCGGTCCCAAATCAAGGCGCCCGACGGGGCCACACCACGACGCCCCAGCTTCACCGATTATCCACAAACCGGGGCCATCTCAACTCGCCCCGGCGGGGCCACTAGTGAACGCCCTAGTGTCCTGCGCCAGTAGTTGATCGTTAGTAGTCGTGTGACTTCTGCTGCTGGTGCGTCAGTTCCTCGTCGGGGCCCGAAACTGGAGCCGTTGCTGCTGTCTGATGACGAGCGGGCGGCGTTGGAGCGGTGGACACGTCGGGCGGCATCGGCTCAGGCCCTGGCGTTGCGGGCGCGGATCGTGCTGGCGTGTGCGGGGCGGGACGTACCGCCGATTGTCGCGGTCGCCCGGGATCTGCGGGTGACCGCGGACACCGTCCGCAAGTGGCGGCGGCGTTTCCTCGCCCAGCGGCTGGATGGACTGGTCGACGAGCCGAGGCCGGGCCGGCCGCCCACCATCAGCGTCGATCAGGTGGAAGCGGTCGTGGTCACCACGCTGGAACAGCTGCCGAAGAACGCCACCCACTGGTCCAGGAAATCGATGGCCCAGCACAGCGGCCTGTCGAAGTCCACGGTCGGCCGGATCTGGCGGCAGTTCCAGCTCAGGCCATATCTGGCGGACACCTTCAAGCTGTCGACGGACCCGCTGTTCGTGGAGAAGGTCTACGACGTCGTCGGCCTGTACTTCAACCCGCCCGAGGGTGCGGTGGTGCTCTCGGTGGACGAGAAGTCGCAGATCCAGGCCCTGGACCGGTCCCAGCCGGTGCTGCCGATAATGCCGGGCATGCCCGAGCGGCGCACCCACGACTACGTCCGAAACGGTCTGACCACCTTGTTCGCCGCGTTCGATGTCGCCAGCGGTGAAGTCATCACGGCCCTGCACCGTCGGCACCGGGCCGTGGAGTTCAAGAAGTTTCTGATCCGCATCGACAAGGAGGTTCCCGCACACCTGCAGATCCACCTGATCGTCGACAACTACGGCACCCACAAAACCCCTGCGATCAAGGCCTGGCTGGCCAAACACCCGCGGTTCGAGCTGCACTTCACCCCGACCGGTTCCTCCTGGATCAACCAGGTCGAGCGGTGGTTCGGCTACCTCGCGCACCAGATGATCCGCCGCGGCGCACACAAGAACATCCAAGCCCTGGAAGCCGACATCCGTGCCTGGGTCAAGGACTGGAACGAAGACCCCAAGCCGTTCATCTGGACCAAGACAGCCGAAGAGATCCTCGACTCCCTTGCCCGCTTCTGCCGACGGATCTCTGGCGCAGGACACTAGCCACTCGACAGGCAAGACCCGCGCGTGCTGGGAAGCGATCCAACCCCTGGCGCAGCAGGGCTGGCGGCTGTGGCACCCGGTCACGCCCACGCGTGCCGAGGCAGTCCTGCGCGGCCTCAAGAGGGTTCAGCCTCGAACGGTGGTGTGGCTCAATGAGGCCCAGACCTATCTGGGCCAGCCACGCCTGGGCGAGGATCTTGCCGCGGCCCTGCACGAGCTGCTCACGCGGCCCGACCAGAGCCCGGTCCTTGTCCTGGGCACCCTGTGGCCCGAGGCGGCAGCCCAGTTCACCGCTTCGCCTTCGCCGGGCACGCCCGACCCGCACTCGCGAACGCGCGAGCTGCTCAGCGGACGGCTGATCCACGTCCCGGACACCTTTGACGAGGAAGCCCTCAAGTCTGCACGCGCGTTGGCCCAGCACGGCGACACACGTCTAGCTGAAGCGCTCGTCTGGAACCACCACGGCCGCGTGACGCAGTGGCTCGCGGCCGGTCCTGCCCTCGTCGCCCGGTACGCCAACGCCACACCGGGGGCCCGGGCCATCCTGAACGCAGCGATCGATGCGCGCCGGCTTGGCGTGGGTGAAGACCTCCCCATCTCCTTCCTCATCGCAGCAGCGGTGGGCTACCTCTCAGACTCCGAGTTCGACCAGCTCCTGACGACTGGGCCATTAGCGCCCTGGCCGAAGCCACCCAGGCCGTCTCCACAGAACAGGTCCCGCTCGGCGCGGTACGGGCCCCCCTGGAAGCCGGGCCTTCCCAGGCTGCGGAAACCGACTGGGCATACCGTGTTGCCGATTACCTGGTCCAGATCGGCCGCACCGAGCGGCGCACGCAGTTCCCACCCGCCTCCTTCTGGTACGCCGCCTATGAGCGCCTGACGGCCTCAGACCTAGTTGCCCTGTCCACCGCTGCCTTCAAGAGCGCCCGGCTGCAGTGGGCGAACTATCTGATCCAGCATGCCGCCGAACTGGGCGGTGGTGCCATCGGTGGCTCGGCAACCCTCTATGCGCAAGCTGCCATGCGAGAGCACGCCGGTGATCGTGAGGCCGCCGAACTCCTGTACCAACAGGCCGCCAATGCCCTCGATCCCCTCGCCCTGTTCCGCCTCGCCCGGATGTACGAGCAGACAGGCGACGCCGACGGGATCGGACGCCTCGCCCAGAAAGTCGCCGACGCCGAGGGGTTCCTCCCCCTCACGGCTGCCCATGAGCAGGAGGAAGCCGGCGACCGCGAAGGCGCCGCGCTCCTGTACCAGGAGGCCGCCGAGGCCGGCCATCCCCTCGCCCTGTTCCGCCTCGTCCAGATGCACGAGCAGACAGGCGACATCGTAGGAGCTGAGTTCTTCGCCCGGAAAGCCGCTGACGCCGGCTACGCCTGGCTCTTCGATCACCCGGCCCGATGGCCCAACGGACTCGACCCTGAGGGCACACCACTCTGACCCCAGGTCTGGCTGTCCGAGCTCGACGGGGCGCAGCTGGTCGACGTGTCCCCGTTCTGGGCCAGCAGTCCGGTGCTGGTGGTATTCACGGCGGCCGGGGGGCAAATGGCATTCCGCGTCATCGACTGCCCGTCGGCGCCGGCCGACCGACGGGCAGTCACCCGCGGCGCAGCCGGCTGATCACGGCCTGCGCGGCCGCGATCGCGTCGAGGGCAGCCTGTACCGCCCGTCCTTGCGCCCTCGCTCGGGTCATTGTGGCCGCGCCGGCGTGTGTGGTGGCCTCGCCCAGCAGCTCGTCGATGCGGTGGACGACCTCCGTGACGGCTGCGGCGGCGTCGGGGGCGAAGGAGACGTCGGCACCCGCGAGTTCGTATTTCAGGGCCCGCAGCGTCTGGCAGTCGGCGATGGTCGCCATCGTGTCCGCATCACCGAGCAGTTGGATCTGCACCTGAATGCGGCGCAGGAGCTTCGCCAGCTCGGTGAGATCGTCGCGGTGGTTGTCGATGCGGCGCCAGCGGCGAGCCAGTTTCCAGCCGGTGACTGCGAGACCAATGGCGACTGCGGCGCTCAGCAGGCCGAGCAGGATCGGCGTCGTCTCGACCCCCGAGGAGGCGATGCGGTAGTGGCCGCCGGTGGTAACGCGCGAGCCGATGCCGACCAGCGGGTACCTGCTGTCCGCAAGATTCACGTCCCCTCCCGGGAATTCTCAGTTCGCTGGGTGCGAATGGTTCTACTGAGGAAGACGTCCGACACGGCATTGTTCACCAACTGCTGGTGAGAGCGCGAATACGCAGATGCGGCCCTTACCGAAGCACGGGCCGCATCCACTTTGCAGGGTGATTCAACTCGTGAAGAGTTGATGTTCTTGCAGAATGATTTTTCCGTGTGGTGGATCGTTCCCCGGTAGCTCAACTACCGGGGAACGATCCGATCTAGGGAGTGGAACCTTTCCTCCACCGAATGCATGACCCCGTAGGTCTGCTATCGATGAGGATCGGCATATGTGACGTCACCTCGCGGGTGACGTCCTACCAGTACCGTATGCTGTTGTTTTCTGCGAGTATTCTCTCCGAGTTGTACAGCCTCCCAGGAACGGGGAACAGGATTATCGTGGACTGAGGGCCCTTCGGACGCCTCAACTTTCGTGAGCTTGCCTTCCCACGGCTCCACTTTGTGCACCCTTCCACTCTTCAACCGTCAGCTTCGCGAGTTGGTCCCCTCCGGCTGCGGCGCGGATCCACCACTCGCGAGCCTCGTCTTCACGACCGAGGTACTGAGCCTTTTCCATCATCAGTCTGAGCTGGCCAGATGCAGGGTGAGGATGGCTTGGACAAGGGCGGTGATCCGGGTGGTTGAGCAGCGGAGCTTGCGGAGGAGCCGCCAGGACTTGAGGGTGGCCATGGCCTGCTCGACAAGCGCGCGGATCTTCGCGTGGGCTCGGTTCACCGACTGCTGACCGGTGGAGAGAGTCTCCCATCGCCCCCAGCACGGTGTGCGGACCGTGCCGCGGGCACCCCGGTAGCCCTTGTCGGCCCAGCACTTGATGCCAGCCCCGGCAAGGGCATCGACGATGCCGTGTTCGCGGGCCGCGCGGATGTCGTGGACAGCTCCGGGCAGGGCCGGCGAAGCCCACAGCAGCCAGCCGAAGGGATCGGCGAGAACCTGCACGTTCATGCCGTGCTTCTTGTGTTTACCGGAGTAGAAGGGCCGGTCCGCGGCGATGCGGTCGATTGGCAGGAGCGTGCCGTCCAGGAGCAGATACGCCTTCGTCGACGCGGCGCGGACGGCGTCGGCCAGGGCGGGCGCGAGGGCGGCCAGGAGGTCGACGGCCTCGGTGACATATCGGTACGCGGTCGTGGTTCCGACGCCGAATCCGGCCGCGAGCTGGGCGTAGGGGTGTCCCACCCGCAGGTGGGCAAGCGTGAGGAGAGCCTGACGGCCAGCACCCAGCCGCCGCCAGCGGGAGCCGATCACCCGACGATGCCGCCGCAACTCCTGGGCGAGGAAGCGAAGGGCGGAGCTGGACACGTCGATGCCCGACGGGTAAACAAGCACGTGAAGCCTCTGGTGAGATGGTTCTCTTGGTCGAAAACCATCTACCAGGGGCTTCACCACGTTGTCACCCAACTGCTGTGACTGAGTTCCGAACCGCTGATTCAACCGCCGCTTGGTGTGCTGCCGTAGAGCTCGCGAAGCCGGGCAGCAATGGCCCTCGTCGCGGCTTGGTTGGCGTCGAAGTACTCACGGCGATGGCCCGGATCGCTTCCAGACTCGCGGGTCCAATACATCGGGTAAGCGGCAGCTGTCAGACGATCCACCGCCTCGATCACCGGACGATGCAGCAGCAGGGCGGACTCATGGCTGCACCTCACGGTCGCATGCATGGCCGCTGCCCGTAGCTCCAGCCCATCATCGCTCTCGCGCCAGTCCAGCCCTGCAGCCTCGGCCTTCGCCTGCGGGATTGCAATCGCATTCACCCTACTCAGAAGGTCGTGAATGGCTATGTGGACGGCGCGGAGCCCTTCACGTTCAAACGCTACTCGCTCCAGGTGAGCGGCTTGCTGACGTTCCGCGCTGCGAACGTCCTGCACGTTCTGCGTCGTCCACCGGTTACGGAATAGCTCCAGCAGAAAGCTGGCGACGAAGCCGAGGACAAGCGTGACCAGGGGCAGCAGCACGTCGACCATGCTGCACACCATGGCCGCCCTGGCTCTGCGTGTCCATGGGGCTATCAGGATCAGTGATCTCCAGACGGCGAGGATCTGGCTGAGCGCAGGGCGGCCAACTGAAGCACTCAATGGCCAGCCCCGTTGCTCAGTCACAACTGCCGGACTGAGCAACGAGGTTGGAAAAGCCTCAGTCACACACGGGTGTCGCAGCCGGTCTGCTGGTGCCGGCCTACGTAGCGGTAGTGCGCCGCGAGAACAGGTGAATCACTGGTGCGGACGGTTGGAACACCGCGCTGAGGGAATCCAGGAGGGACTCTGGGACGTGGCTGGGGCGGGATGGCGTGTTGTTTCGCCTGCGGAAGCGGCTCCGATAGCTGCCCTGGCGGAAGAAGTCCATCTGACGCCCGTATTCATCCCACGGGACACTTGATTGTGACGGTGCACGAGGCCATCGCATCCGGATATGACGGCGGACGCTCCCGCACACGAGCGCTGCTCAGCATCGGTGGCATCGGGCCTGCCCTCCGCGGTCTGTACGGGAAGGGCAGGCCCGGCGTCGGCCTAACGGAGGGCCGAGCCGATGGCGATGCCGGCCACGCCGACGACGATCGCCGGGATGCCGAGCGCGGCGGCCTGCTGCCTAGCGAATCGGCTCGTCGGTGTCCATGGGGAAAGGCTCCTTCCTCAAGCGCACTTGAGGTCAAGGCGTCTCTCTCGGAGTTCAACGAGTCACCGAGTTCAACGAGTCCATTGAGTTCAATGAGTTCCAGCGTGATTGCCTCGACAGTTCTCATCCGAGGTCCAGCCTGCTGTGAACCGACTGCGCGAAGTGGGTCAGGGTGCGGTCGCTGGTCATCAGTTCGGCGGCGGCGAGGCGGACGTCGAAGTGTTCGCTGGCGCGCACCAGGAATTCGGTGCTCAGCAGCGAGTCGAGGCCGAAGTCGGTCACCGGCCGCGCGGGATCCAGTTCCTCGGGGTCGCTGTGCAGAACTGCGGCGAGCAGCCGGGCCAGCGTCCGGGTGATCGCCGCCCGGGCGTCGTCGGGTGTCATGGCGGCCAGTTCGCGCAGCAGGTCCGCGCGGCCCTCCGGGCCCGGGGCCGCGTCGGCCGGCACGAGGCCGCTGAAACGGGCCGTGCCCAGGGAGGGCAGCAGGCGGCGGGCGCGGGTCCAGCGGTAGCGGCCGATGCCCGCGACGTCGATGGCCGGGTGCAGCAGGTCCTCGGCGGTGCTGAGGGCTTCGGCGACGGTGAGGGGTTGGAAGCCCCGCTCGGCCATGGCGTCGCCGATGGCGTGGCGGGCGACGTACCCGGTCTCGCCGATCGGGCCCCAGGCGAGGGCGGTGGCCGGCTGTCCCTGGGCGTGTCGGGCGCGTGCCTGGGCCTCCAAGTAGGCGTTGCCAGCCGCGTAAGGGGCCTGTCCGATGTTGCCGACGGCCGCGGCGATCGAGGAGTAGGTGAGGAACAGGTCGAGATCGTGGTCGGCGGTGAGGCGTTCCAGCTGGGCGGCGCCCTCTGCTTTGGGAGCCAGGACGGCGGTGAACCGGTCGCCGGGGAGATCGGAAAGAGGCGCGTCGTCGAGGTGCATCGCTGCATGGACGACGCCGCGCAGCCGATGCCCGCCTGCGTCGACCGTGTCGATGACCCGGCGCAGAGCCGCCTCGTCGGTGACGTCGGCCGCGTAGGCGGTGGCATGTACGCCCCGTCGGGTCAGGTCGTCCAGGAGCGCCGGTGCCTCGGGGGTGGCCTCGCCACGGCGGGAGACCAGTGCGAGATGGCGGGCACCGTGGTCGGCCAGCCACCGCGCGGTCGCGGCGCCGAAACCGCTCAGCCCACCGGTCACCAGGTAGGTGCCGTCGGCGTCCAGGGCGGGTACGTGGGGCGCGGGTTGTACGGGCACGGGTTCGTCCAGCGGGATCTGGCCGACCTCATCGAACGTGTTGACGTGCTGATCGAAGGCGTCGACCTGATCGAACGAGAGGACCACCTTGCCGATGTGCCGCGAATGCTGCAGAACCTGAAAGGCCTCCTCCACCCGAGCGGCCGGATAGACCGTGTGCGGCAGTGGCCGGTACACGCCGCGTTCGATGTGGGGGACGAGGTCGGCGACGAGCCGGGTGCCGCGGTCGCGGTCCAGCAGTGCGTGGTCGAGGTTGAAGCCGATGAAGGTCAGGCTGCGGTCGAAGGAGCGCAACGGCAGCGTGTTGTTGAGGAAGATGTCACGCTTGCCGAGCTCGACGAAGCGGCCGTTGGGCCGCAGCAGGTCGAGTCCATGGGTGATCGCTTCACCGCTGAGGGAGTTGACCACGACGTCGACGCCCCGGCCGTCGGTGAGTTCGCGGACCTGTGGAACGAAGTCCAGGCTGCGTGAGTCGAGCACGTGCCGGGCCCCGAGGGTGCGCAGCAGGTTCCGTTTCGTCTCCGTCCCGGCGGTGGCGATGACGTGGGCACCGCGGGCGTGGGCGCATTGCAGCGCGGCCAGGCCCACGGCGCCGGCGCCGCCGTGCACGAGAACCGTCTCACCCGGAGCCACGCGCGCCTGGTCCACCAGGGCGTGATGCACCGTCAGGAAGGCGACGGGGAAGGTCGCCGCCTCGGCGTAGCTCATCCCTTCGGGGATCTTGATCAGGCCGTAGTCATGGGTGACGCCGTGCGAGGCGAGGGCTGCGGGAATGGCGCCGCAGACCCGGTCGCCGACCGCGAAGTCGCTCACGCCGGGGCCGACGGCGCGGACGATGCCGGCACCGTCGGTGCCCAGCCCACGGCTGAGCGGGCTGTCCTCCACGGCTTCGGGCGGCAGCAGCCCGTTGGCGCGCATGGGGTCGCGGTAGTTCAGCGCCACGGCGCGCAACTGGACGACGACTTCACCCGGACCGGGCTGCGGGACAGTCGTTTCCCGCCAGACCAGGCGCCGGGCAGGGCCGGGGTCGCGGGCCTCGAGGAGGAAGGGCACATCGAGGGGAACGGCGGGAGGCTCGTCGGCCGGATGCTCGACGTGCAGGGGCGTGAAGCGGCCGGCCGCCGTGAGAACGACCTCGTCCTCGGCCTCGCCCCCGACCGCGCTTTCGCTCTCGTCCGGCGTGTGGCCTGCGGTGAGCAGCTCCGCGGCCAGCCGCCGGGCGTCGTCGGCCGGGTCCGCCGCGCGGTCGAGGGAGATGCGTCGCAGTCCCAGGTCGGGCCGTTCGTTGGCCAGGGTGCGGGCGGCACCCCAGACGGCCGCGTCCTCGGGGTGCGCGGGGCGTTCCGGCGCGGGGAAAAGACCGGTGGGGCGCGTGACCAACCACACCTGTGCGGCGCGGTCGGCGGGCAGATTCCGGCAGGCGGCGGCCAGGGTGCGGAGGACACTCGCGCGATGGCCGGTCCGGGCGACGGGCTGTCGCGGTTCGGGCTCGGCCAGCAGCAGGACGATACGCGGCGCGGCCTCGGTGGGCAGTGCTGCCGTCCATGCGTCGGTGTCGGTGGGGACGGGCAGGACCGTGGCGGGGCCCAGCAGCGCGGCGAGTTCCCGGGCGGTCGGGGCCTCGGTGTCGGTCTCCGTGGCGACGAGCCAGGCCGCGCCCGGCGGGGACGGGGGGAGGACGGGCGTATCGGCCGGTACACGCGGGGTGGCGGCCACCAGAACCGAGTGGTCCGTGGGCCCCGTCTGCCAGGGGCTGGTGAAACCGCAGCGCTCCAGGAGCGGCGTCCACTCGCCGCGGGGGAGCAGCCGGGTGGTGGGGCGCAGGGTCCGGTCACTGCGCGTCCACAAGGGCTCCAGGCCGCCCAACAGCAGGGCGTCGAGCCGATCGTGGTGCTGTTCGGTCGCCATCAGGTGGCCGCCCGGGGCGAGGAGGGACCGGACGTGTCCCAGCGTGGCGGTCAGATCGGCGGTGGCGTGCAGGGCGTTGCCGGCCAGGACCAGGTCGAAGCCGCCCGGTGGGAAGCCCTGGACGGCCGGGTCGGCGTCCAGGTCGAGTGTGCGGTACTCGATGAAGCGGCAGGCGGCGAAACGGTGCCGGAAGCGGGCGAAGGAGGAGTTGGCAGGGGCCGTACACGTGTAGTGGGTGCGGTCGGCCGGCAGCATCGGCAACGCGGCGGCCGTCAGGGCCGTGGTGGTCGCGCCCACCTCCAGGACACGCAGCGGACGGTCGGCGGGCCAGTCGCGGACGATCCGGTCGAGCAGCGCCTGCACCACCCGTTGGGTGAAACGGTGCGCGGGCGAGGTCTCCTGGTGCTGTTCGAGGAAGCTCTCGCCGACGGGCAGCAGGTCACGTGCGTCGAGGGCGCCGCGCAACACGTCGGGCAGATGCCGCAGCTGACCATTGATCAGCAGCGCGACCGGGGCGAAACGGGGGTGATCCTCCAGCAGGCCCCGCAGGGACGCCTCGGGGCACGCCGTGACGCCGGTCAGCCGCCAGCCCTCCCCGTCCGTCTCGGCCAGCCCCTGCTCGACCAGCAGGGGCAGCATCAGACGCACCAGCCTGCGATGCCGGGGCGCCAGGCCCTGGCCGACCAGATCCGGCATGGTGAAGGGCCCGTCCGGTCGGGGCACCAGTCCGCGCAGGGCCGCCGCCCAGCAGTGCGCGCCGACCCGTTCCGCGGCGGCCGTGAACCGGTCGTGGCCGCTGACGTCCAGTTCCGCACGGACGGCGGCGATCCGCGCGCGGGCGGCGTGAGCCACCTCGGGCGGAGTAGGCAGCGGGGACGGCAGGGCGGGCACCGACGGGAGCGGGGCCGCGCGCAGGACGGTGCGCTGGACGGTCAGCGGGGCGTGGTCGGTGAGCAGGGCACGGCGGGTGCGGCACTTCTCGATCTCGGCGGTGACGGTGCCGTCGAGGTCCGCGTACGTGATGTCCCAGCACACCTCGTTGGCACTGCGGCTGCGTCGCCGCAGGTGGACGACGCCCTCCGGCGCGGGGGTACGCCATACCCGTACCGCCCCGAAGGCCGACGGCAGATAGCCGGCGTCCTCCCGGGTCGGCCGGTCGGCCAGCGCGACGGTGGCCTGCAAGGGTCCGTCCAGCAGCACGGGGTGGACCGTGTAGGCGTCGGTCGGGTGGTCGAGCCGGTACCACGCCAGCAGCTCGCCGTCGCCGACGTCCAGGGTGTGCAGGAGCTGGAACGCCGGACCGCACTCCAGCCCGACGCGGTGGCAGTGGGCGTAGTAGTCCGGGCCGGTGAGAGTGCGGGGGCAGCGGGCCTTGACCGCGGCGATGTCCAGTGGATCGGGGGCGCTGCTCAGCCGGGTGCGTACCTGGGCGCGGACGACCGACTGGACCTCGGCGCCGCGGGTGTCCCGCGTGCTGATGGTCAGCGCGCCGTCGGACGGGGTGACCGCGGTCTGCAGCGCGGCACCCGCCGGGTCCGGCCAGTCGATCGCGAACGGGCGGGAGATGTGCAGGTGCCGCACCTCCACCGGCCGGTCCAGCGCTCTGAGCCCGGCCGTGACAGCCATCTCCACATAGGCGGCGGCAGGCATCAGCACGCTGCCGTCGATCCGGTGGTCGCCCAGCCAGGGCACGAGCTGCGGCTCGACGGTGCCGTGCCACAGGGGGTGGGGCGCGGGCAGCCGCTCGCCGAGCAGAGGGTGGTCCAGTACTCCGGAGCCGCTGGTGTGCAGGACGAGATCCTGCGGGGTGCCGTGCCAGTGCCGGTCGCGCTGCCATGGGTAGGCGGGCAGGTCCACAACTCTGCCGGGATGCGGGAAGTGCGTCGGCCAGTCCACCTCGGCACCGGCCGCGAGCAGAGTGGCGACCGCGGCCGACACCTCGCGCGGCCCGTCCCCGTCCCGGAGCAGAGTCGGAACGTAGGCCAGGCCCGTGCGGCGCAGGTAGGGGCGCAGCACCGGGTGCGGGCCGAGCTCGACGACGATGCCGATGCCGTCTTCCGTGAGGTGGGCCATGGCCTCGGCGAAGCGGACCGGCTCGCGCACGTTGCGCCACCAGTACGCCGCGTCAAGCTCGGGCCCGGTCAGCGGGGTTGCCGTGACGGTGGAGACGAACGGCACCCGTGCCGTGCCGGGGGTCAGACCGGCGAGGGCGGCGCGCAGGGGTTCCTCGATGGGGTCCATGGCGCGGCTGTGGAAGGCGTAGTCCAGGGCCAGCTCGCGGAAGAAGACGTCACGGGCGGTCAGTTCGGCACCGAGTGCGGCCAGGGCGTCGGGGTCGCCGGCGACCGTGACGTCCCGGTCGCTGTTGATCCCGGCGATCTCCAAGGCCCCGCCGAAGCGCGCCACTTCCTCGCGGGCCTCCTCCTCGGCCAGACCGACGGCGGCCATGAGACCGCGGCCCGCCGTGGCGGCCTGGGTGCGGCTCCGCTGGGCGAGCACCAGCGCCGCCTGCTCCATGGTCAGCGCCCCGGCGGCGTACGCTGCGGCGACCTCCCCGACGCTGTGCCCGGCAACCGCAGCCGGGCGCAGTCCCTGGGCGGTCAGCAGGGCGGTCAGGCCCACCTGCACGGCGAACAGCACCGGTTGGGCGATCTCCGTACGCGCCCAGCGAGCCGCCGCGGGGCGCTCCAGCTCCTTGGCCACGGACCAGCCCAGATGCGGGGCCAGCGCGGCGTCGGCCTCTTCGACAGCGGCACGGAAGACGGCGTCACCTGCCATCAAGTCGGCGGCCATTCCGGGCCATTGGGAAGCATTGCCGGAGTAGACGAAGGCCACGCCGCCGCGCTCGGCCTTGCGGGCCACGGCACCGCAGGACGGCGTGTCGGCGAACAGGCTCTGCAGTCGGTCGGCCGCCTGCCGCGGATCGGCGGCCACAACGGCGGCACGGTGCGGGTGGGCACTGCGCCGCAGCGTGCTGGTGCGGGCCAGGTCGTAGAACTCCTCCGGGGCGATTTCACGCAGCCGCGCGGTCATCCGCTCGCTCAACTGCCGCAACGCCTTGGGGGACCGCGCGGAGATCACCACCGGCACCGGCCTGTCCGCCCGTTCCGGTCCGGGCGGCGTAGGCACGGGCACCGCAGGGGGTGGTACGACGATGGCGTGGGCGTTGGCGCCGCCGAAGCCGAAGGAGTTCACCCCGACCGCTGCCCGCTCGGAGCGGGGCAACTCCACGGGCGTCACGGTGGGAGCCAGGCCGAGCGCATCGAAGTCGATGGCCGGGTTGAGTGGCAGGGCGTGCAGGGATGCGGGTGCGATCCGGTGACGGAGCACCAGGATCGCCTTGAGCAGGCCCGCCATGCCCGCGGCTGGCTCCAGGTGGCCCAGGTTGGACTTCACCGACCCGACGGGCAGCGGGCCCACGCCGCGCGGCGCGCCGAGGGCCTGGCCGATGGCCCGGGCCTCGGCGGGGTCGCCGACCGGCGTGCCGGTGCCGTGCGCCTCGAAGTAGACCAGGTCGTCCGGGCTGATCCCGGCCTCCAGACACACCGCGCGCAGCAGCGCCTCCTGCGCCTCCCAACTGGGCAGCGTCATACCGCTGGTACGGCCGTCGGAGTTGCTGCCGGTGCCGGCCAGGACGGCGTGGATGCGGTCCCCGTCGGCCACCGCGTCCGCCAGCCGCTTCAGCACCAACACCGCGCCGCCCTCGGCCCGTACGAAGCCGTCGGCGTCGGCGGAGAAGGCAGCGCACCGGCCGCGCCGCGACAGCATCCCCGCGTAGGAGAACCCGGCGTACGAGAACGGGGTCACCAGCACGTTGACCCCGCCCGCCAGGGCCACCCGGCTGGTGCCCTCGCGCAGGGTGCGGCAGGCGCGGTCCAGTGCCACCAGGGACGAGGAACAGGCCGTGTCGACCGCCATGCTGGGGCCGCGCAGGTCGAAGGCGTACGACAGGCGGTTCGCCGCGATGGACAGGGTGGCGCCGGGCATGGTGTGCGGGCTGGTGTGGTCGTCCAGCATCGACAGGACGGTGCCGTAGGCCGGATCGGAGACTCCCACATACACGCACGTGTCGGACCCGGCGAGCGCCTCGGCCGGGACGGCCGCGTCATCCAGCGCCTCGGCCGTCATCTCCAGCAACAACCGCTGCTGCGGATCGATGTGCGCCGCTTCCTTGGGCGAGATGCCGAAGTACGCGGCGTCGAAGGACGCGATGTCGTCGAGAAAGCCCCCGGCGGCGGTGTAGCTGCGGCCCGGGCGCACCGTCCCCGGATCGACGAACCGATCTTTGGGAAACCGGTCCGGCGGCATGACCCCCACGAGGTCGCGCCCGTCCCGCAGTGCTGCCCACAGCCCGTCCAAGTCGGCGATGCCGCCCGGCAGTCGGCAGCCGACACCCACCACCGCCACCGACCGGTCGTCCCGTCCCAAAGCCATGCCCCGCCCCCTGTTGCCCCGCTTGTCCGGTCCGAGCGGGAGGACACTCCCCACGTGACCAGGCGGCCAAGGCCCGATTCACCCGCGAGTGTGACCTTAATCAGCCAGGCGAGTGATCTTTAGGTCACGGTGCGTGACCGGCCGTTACGGTGGCGCGGTGCTCGAAGCCCCGCGTGCCCGCTTGACAGCAACCGCCGTCCACCTGCCGTCCCGCTACCGGACCATGGAGGAGATCCGGGCTGGGATCGCCGCCGCCGGAAGCCCCTACGTACCGCCGCCCAGCCTGCTCGAGGACATCACCGGCGTGCGCGGCGTCCACACCTGCGAGCCAGGGGTGTGCGCGTCGGACCTCGCGGCCGCGGCCGCCCGCAAGGCCCTCGAGGACGCCGGCATGACCATCGACGCGGTGGACCTGCTGCTCTTCGCCGCCACCAGCCAGGACATGATCGAACCGTCGACCTCGCACATGGTGGCCGCCAAACTGGGCGCCACCTGCCCGGTGTTCGACGTGACGAACGCCTGCGTCAGCGTGCTCAACGCGATGGAGGTGGCCACCGCGTTCATCGCCACCCGCCGCTACCGCACGGTGCTGATCGCCTGCGGCGAAGTGGGATCCATGGTCACGCGCTGGCACGTCCCCGACCACGAGGCCCTGCTGCGAGCCATGCCCGGCTACACCGTCTCCGACGCCGGCGCCGCCATGCTGCTCACCGCCGGGCCCGCCGGGGACAACGCCCCCGGTGTGCTCACCCTGCGGTTCACCGCGGAGTCCACCGCCTGGAACGCCTGCACCGTCAGTGGTGGCGGCTCCGTGCACCCCCGTTCGCTCGACGACGAGCACGTGACCATCAGGCTCAACGGCGACCTGCTGCGCACCGCCGCCGTGGAGGGCCTTACTTTCCTCCACCAGTCGGCGGAGCGGGAGATGGAGGCGGTCCGCTCCAGCGCCTTCATCGCCGTCCACCAGATCGGTATGCCGCAGTTCCAGGAGATGGTCGACAAGCTCGCGCTGCCCGCCGACCGGTGCATGCCCGCCGTGGCCGAACACGGCAACTGCGCCGCGGCCTCGCTGCCCCTGCAACTGGTCAAGGCACAGGAGGCCGACCGCGTCGAGCCAGGGGACACCGTGGCGATGCTCGGCCTGGCCAGTGGCATGAGCTTCGGTCTGGCGCTGGTCCGCCTGTGACCGCCGAGAGCCGGCGTACGGCCGCCCCCACGCACTCCTCCGTCCTCCACCAGTTGCTGCCCGGCTACCCCGCCCGCGAGCACTGGCGGCTCGTACCGTCGACCGGCCAGCACTACCTGGACCTCGGCACGGGCGAACCGCTGCTCCTCCTGCACGGCAACCCGACCTGGAGCTACGCCTGGCGCAAACTCCTTCCCGCGCTGGCCCCGCACGCACGCTGTCTGGCCCCGGATCTGCCGGGCCTCGGCCTGTCCCAGCATCTCGCCCTGCCACGGGACCCGGCCGCCCGCTACCAGGCCCAGCTGGATCATCTGGACGCCCTCTACCAGCACTTGGTCCATCAGGAGGGCGTCCCGGCGCGGGGCTGGACATTCGTCGTCCACGACTGGGGCGGCCCGCTCGGCTTCGCCTGGCTGTTGCGCAACCCGGGCATCGTCTCGCGCCTGGTGGTCCTCAACACCATCGCCTTTCCCTGGCCAGACGGTTATCGGCTGCCGTTCTACCTGCGCTGGATCAGGGATCACCGGCCCGTCGCCGCCGCTGTCCACGCCACCAACGCCTTCGCCCGGACCACGGTCCGCGTCGGCGTCACCCACCCGCTCAGTCCCGCCGAACGGCGCGCCTATCTGCTCCCTCACCGGCGCCGGAGCAACCGCCGCGCGATCACGGAGTTCGTCCGCGCCATCCCCCGGGGCGACGCGGACCAGGCGTGGCGGCTGCTCGAACCGTCCGCCGAATCCGACGACTTGCGACGGATCCCGATGTTCATCGGATGGGGCATGCGGGACCCGGTCTTCACCCCGCTGGTCCTCACCGAGTGGACCCGCCGCCATCCCCACGCCGTCGTCCGCCGCTACCCGAACGCCGGCCACCTCGCCATGGAGGACGCCGGGGACGAACTCGGCGTCGACATCCGTGCCTTCCTGCAAGGACAGCGATGACCACCGCACAGGACAGCATCTTCGCCCGCCTGACCCGGCTGAGCGACCACGCCGAGTCGGACGCCCTGATCCGCTGCTCCGGCGCTCGCGCATCGCAGACCATCACGGCGGCCCAACTCCTGGACGGCTGCCGCCGCACCGCGGACATCCTCCGGGCGGCGGGAGTACGACGCGGCGACAAGGCCGTGGTCATGACCCGCGACGCCTACGAACTCTTCGTGGCGGTCAACGGGTTGGCCCTCCTCGGTGCCGTCCCCGCCCTGATCGAGCCCCGCGCCGAGGTGCGGCGCTGCCTGGACGAGATCGGACCCGGCGTCTTCATCGGGGAACGTTTGGCCCACGTCGGGCGCAGAGCCCTGGGCTGGGGCCGCGGCCACATCCACACGGCCCTGGTCACCGGCGGTCGATTCCCCGGCCAGGACCGGCTCTTGGGGCACAGTCTGCCGCTGGCGGTCGCCGATGGAAACGGCCACCGCCCACCGTCCCTCGCCCCGGCGCCGCACGACGAGGACCTGGCGATGATCGCCTTCACCTCCGGCTCCACCGGCCGGCCCAAGGGAGTGGAGTACCGTCACGCCAGCATCGTCGGGCAACTCACCGCATTGGCCGCCGTCCTGCGGCCCGAACCCGACGACGTCCTTCTCTCCTGCTTCCTGCCGATCGCCCTGTTCGGCCCGCTTCTCGGCATGACCACCGTCGCTCCGCAGATCAACCATCTGGCCCCGGCGCGCACGCCCCCCGGACACATCGTCGGCCCGCTCCTGCACCACAGGGCGACCGCCGTCGTGGCCTCACCGGCCGTCCTCCGGCTCATCGCCGGCCACTGCGCCCGCAACGGCCTGACGCTGCCTTCAGTACGCAAGGTGCTGTCCTTCGGCGCGTCACTGCGCCCCCACCTCGCCGAGGCCCTGGCCAAGGTGCTGCCCGCCGAGGCGGAGATCCTCAGCGTCTACGGCGCCACCGAATGCCTGCCCGTCGCCGCCATTGACGCCGGCGCTCTGCGCGAGCTGCGTACCGAGCCACCGCCGGGCCACAGCGGCACCTGCCTGGGCCCGCCCCTGCCGGGCATCGAGGCGCGCATCCTGGACGCCGACGCCACCGGACTGGGGGAGATCGCCGTCGCGGGCCCCGTGGTCAGCCCCGCCTATCACGCCCGCCCCGACGCCACCGTCACGGCCAAAACGGTCGCCGACGGCACACTGTGGCACCGCACCGGCGACCTGGGACGCCTCGACGACGAGGGCCGCCTGTGGTACCTCGGCCGCAAAGCGCACCTCGTGACCGGAGAGGGCTTCACCCTCACCACCGAGGACGTCGAGGCCGCCGCCGACACCGCCTCGGGGGTCCGCCGCACCGCCCTCGTCGGCGTCGGCCCCGTCGGACGGCAACAGGCGGTCCTCTGCGTCGAGCCCGAGCCCGCCACGAGCAAGGACGCGATCCTGGACACGTTGCGTGCCGCCCTCGGCAGCCATCGGGACGGCCACCGCATCGGCACCGTGCTGTTCCACCCTCGCTTCCCCACCGACATCCGCCACAACTCCAAGATCGACCGTGCCCGGCTCGCCGCCCGCGCCGCCAAGCGTCTGCGGAGCAGCGGGCGATGAGCGTCCTGGTCACCGGTGGAAGCGGCTTCCTCGGGCAGGAGATCTGCCGTCAACTCGTCGCCCGGGCCACCCCGGTCACGTCCCTCAGCCGCCGGCCCAGCCCCGCCCTGGAGAGACTCGGCGTGCGGCAGCACCAGGGAGACCTCGCCGACCCGGCCGCCGTCTCCCGCGCGGTCGCCGGCTGCGAGGCCGTCATCCACAACGCCGCCCTCGCCGGCGTCAGCGGCCCTCTTCTCCCGTACTGGAACACCAACGTGCGGGGCACCCGCAACGTCATCGACCAGTGCCGCGCCCACAGGATCGGCACCCTTGTCCATACGTCCACCGCCAGCGTCGTCTTCCAACCGGGCGGCCTACGGAACGCCGACGAACGCCGCCCCTACCCCCGCAGGCACCTGGCCGCCTACCCCCGCACCAAGGCCCTGGCCGAGGCCCTCGTCCTGGCCGCCAACGGCCCCGACCTGGCCACCGTCTCCCTGCGCCCGCACATCATCTGGGGCCCCGGCGACCCGCACTTCGCACCGGCCCTGGCACGCGCCGTGCGCGCGGGCCGCCTGGTGATGCCCGGTGACGGCACCAACCTCGTCGACACCACCCACCTGCACACCGCCGCCCACGCGCACCTGCTCGCCCTGGACCGACTCCAGCAGGGCCGCCCCATCGGGGGCCGCTCCTACTTCATCACCCAGGACGACCCCCGCCCGCTGCGCGACATCACCGCCCACTTCCTGCGCGCGGCGGGCCTTCAGGCGACCTGGTGCACCGTGCCGACGCCTCTGGCCCAGGCCGCCGCAGCAACCTGCGACACCTTCCTGTGCCTGACCGGACGCGCCCGCACACACGCGCTCAGCCGCTTCCTCGTCGCCGAGCTGGTCCATCCCCACTGGTTCAGCATCGCAGCCGCACGCCGCGACCTGCAGTTCGAGCCACCGATCACCTTCGACGCGGGGATTGCCGCGCTGTCGGACCCAGCACCACCGGCAGCGCGGTAGCTCCGCCCCTTCAGGTGGATCCTCCGGGCGGCCGACTGACGCCTTCAACCAGCACCCCGACCAGGATTTCCGAGCCCGTGAGCTGCACGAACTCCTCGGCATGCCCACCGACGAGGCATCGGTCAACGTCACCCGTGCTCGTCTCGGACGACTCGTCCGCCAAGGCTTCCTCACCCAACCCGGACGAGGTCGCTACCGGAAACGGACTTAACGTCCACTCAGAACTTGCTGAATGCCTCGCCCGACGAAGCGTACGGCCGTAGGAACGGCGGGTTCGTTGAGGGTTCGATGCTCTTCCGTGCTTGGCGGGGTGGTCGTCAGGGGCGGATCTGGGTGACGCGCCACAGGCGGCGAGGTAGCTCGCCTTCCTCGAAGGCGTGGACTTCGCTGAGGGTCCAGCCGTCGGCGAGGGAGTCGACGAGGTGACGGGGAAAGAAGTGCACGGCGAAGCCACCGTGCTCGTAGATGTCGTCGCCGTATGGGGTTCCTGTGCCGTAGTGGGCGTCGCCGGTGTGACGGACGGTGTAGATGAACACGCCGCCCGGGCGGAGGACGCGCCGGACGTCACGGACCAGGGCGTGGATCTCCTGGGTGGACAGGGCCATGCACAGCAGCATGTGGGCGTAGACGGCATCCACGGAGGCGTCGGGCAGCCGCAGTGGCTCGCGCACGTCGTGAACAGCGGTGGTCACGCGCTCGGCCAGACCCTGGGACTGGGCAGCGTCCTTGAGCTGTTCGAGGCCAGCGGCGCTGAAGTCGGTCGCCTGGATGGTGAAGCCCTCATGGGCGAAGTACAGGGCGTCGCGGCCATGTCCGGCGCCGAGTTCCAGTACGTCCTTGGCGCCGTTGGCGTGGAAGACCTCGGCGGCGTGGATGGCGGGTGCGGAGGGCTCCTGGCCGTACATGCCGGGGTGGGTGCCGTAAGTGCTCTGCCAGTGTTCCTGCTGGGCGCCGGCGAGGTCGCCGTCGTGGTGCTGCATGGCGTCTCCCGTCGGGGCTGTTGGGCCGTGTTCGTCTGGCGTCACGGTGGATCTTTCCATGCGGGGCGGCGCGGCTCAGCAGCAGGAGCAGCCGGGCTGGCATCCGCACGTGTCGGCCTGTGCGGCAGCGTGGGTGAGCTGGGCGGAGGGAGCGCAGCAGCCCTCGCCGCGCCAGGCGTCGCGTCCTTCCTTGACCGCGATGGCGGCGATCACGAGGGCGGCGATGGCGTGTAGTGCACCGGCCACGCGTTCCCAGCACTACCATCCGACCGTAGACGGTCACTGACAGCCCGGCACCGCAGAATTCCAGAAGCGAGCGAACCGTGCACTCTTCCATCCTTCGCTGACAACACCAGATCTCTTCGGAGCTGCATATCGACTACCAGCCGTGCGGAGTCCCGTCACAGGGAGGTGTCGGTGACGGCCGTACTCGGCCCGCCCGCGGTCATTGTCGGTGAGTCATCCGGTTGTGCCAGTCCTACGGCATCGGCGCGCTCGTCGGCGGCGGCCCCATCCTCAGCACGGGCGTCGCTCGCTTCCTTCCCCGGCAACCGGGAGCGGTGCGGTACGTCGGCTCGAACGGCCGTCGTGCCCGGTGGTCGGTGTGCGTCGGCGGTTCTGCTTGCGCAGCAACAAGGCCCAGTAACCGGCGGCGGCGCAGACTCCGAGAACCGTGCATGAGGCCCACAGGGCGTCGGGGCCGAAGCGGTCGATGACGATGCCGGCGCACAGGGGTGCGGCCATGGTGGCTATGGCCCACGACAGCGCGTGGACGCCCTGGTAGCGGCCTCGGGCGGTGCTTGGAGAGAGCCGTGCGATCAGGCCCATGTTCACCGGCGAGTGAACGATTTCGCCGAGGGTCCACACGACCACGGCGGTGGCGTACACGGCGGCGCCGCCGGCGAGCGCGTTGAGGCCGAAGCCGCCTGCGCACAGCAGGGAGGCCATGACGAGCGGACGGCCCGGGGCGGGACGCTCGAGTCTGCGGCCGAGCGGCAGTTGCAGAGCGACGATGAGGATGCCGTTCAGACTGATCACCAGCCCGTACTGGGCCGGGGTGAGACCGTCCCGGTCCATGGCCACCGGCAGTCCGACAGCCGCCTGCTGGAACACCGTGATCAGGAGGAAGGACAGGCCGACGGCCGCAAGGAACGGCCTGTCCCGCAGCACCATCCGCAATCCGGTGCCTTTCTGCCCCACGGCTTGTTCCCCGGTGTCCGCCGGGCGGGCGCTGGTCTCCGGCAGCCTGGTGGCGATCACGAGCGCGGAGAGCAGCGTCGTTGCCGCCTCGATGAGGAACAGCCACCGGTATCCGTAGGAGGAGAGGAATCCGGCGCTCGCCGCAGCCACCCCGAAGCCGATGTTGATCGCCCAGTAGTACAGCGAGAACGCCCGCACCCGGTCCGCCGGCGGAACCACATCAGCCATGACCGTCTGCACTACCGGGCGGGAAGCACCGCTCGCCGCTCCGGCCGCACACGCGAGCAACGCGATCAGCAGGGGCGTGGACGCGAAGCCCAGGGCTGCGGTCAGCCCGGCCGCCGCCACCTGCGTGGTCAGCAGCGTGGCACGCCGCCCCACCCGGTCGGCCAGCATTCCGCCCACCAGTGAAGCCGCCGCGCCTCCGGCTCCGAAGAGCGCTGCGACCAGTCCCGCGAAGCTCGCCGAGTAGCCGCGCTCCGTCGTCAGATACAGGACCAGGAATGGAGCGACGAAGGAGCCGAGGCGACTGATCAGAGTGCTCGCCCACAACCACCAAAAGGGGCGTGGTAGCCCAGGAGCGGCCTGTCTCATCTGCCGGTTCCCGCAGCGATGTGAAGGGAGGCGACTGCAGGGTGGTCGGCACCTGTGGGTGGCAAATTGACCGCCCCGGCCTCGGCAAGGTCCCGGCGCCATGCGGCCTCGTCGGCCAGAGCATCGGCCAGCCGGTACTGGCGGACCTGCGGCGTATCGGACAGAGCCTCGGCGGCTTCGGCGACCGATACAGGGTGGAAGCCGAGCCGCTCCCACCAGGGTCCGGCGCCCGTGGAGAACACATACGCCGTACGTCCTCCCAGCGCAGCCTCTTCCACGAGGACGCGCTCAGCCAGCCGCCTGCCGGCTCCGCATCCCCGAACATCGGAACGCACCGCGACGCTGCGCAGCAGCACGCAGTCGCCCTGCCGCTCCAGGCCCACGCTCACAGCCGGGCCGGCCGCATCCCTGGTGAGCCAGTACCGAGTGCCGGGTGCGAGGACGTCCTGACACGACAGGCCCTGGCCCGCGAGGAATGCCATGAGCTCCTCCCGGTCCTGCGGCCGTGCCTCGGGCAGGGACAGGGGCTTGGCGTAGCAGCGGCTGAGCGTCTTGTGCTGGTAGGGCGGGTAGTTGGGGATCGGCGTGTAGCCGGCGCGGGTGTACAGCGCGATGGCTTCGGGCTGATGGACGGCCGTCTCCAGACGTATCTCGCCGTGGCCGAGGGCAGTGGCCATGCGTTCCGCCTCGGCAAGAAGACGAGCGGCGATACCCCGGCCGCGAACCTGTGGCGCGACGTACATGCGCTTGAGTTCTGCGGCCGTGTCCGGGGACGGGAAGGGCTGCAGGGCGCAGCAGCCGACCGGCCGACCGTCGACCACGGCGAGCAGGAACCGGATGGCGTGGTGGAGGTGAGCGCCACCGGTGCAGGGCTCGTCCGGGTAACGGGCCGCGAGGTCGGCGTCGAGGTCGCGTACCAGTCGCAGCACCCTCGGGTCGTCCACCTTGACGGCGGTGATGATCGGGTCGTGTGAGGTCACAGGTCGCGGTTCCCTTCGAGGATCAGGTCGAGCTGGGTTTCCAGGACGCGCCGCTGGAGGTCGGGAGGGTAGGCGTCGGGGTCGGTCACGGCGTTCAGTGCGAGACCGTCAAGACACGCCACGAGGCTGCGCACGCGCGTTTCGAGCTCCGCGCCTGCCCGATGGTCCGGGCAAGCGGCCCGCACCAGAGCGGTAAGGCGATCGATCCAGGAGGCGTGACTGCGAGTGTGCTCGGCCAACAGGGCAGGATCGCTGCGGGTGCTGAGGAGGAACTGGGACCAGACAACGGCCTCCAGGTACCGCACCTCGTCCAGCGGCAGGGCCTGCTCGGCCACGACGTACAGGGCATCGCGGGCACTCCCGTCGGCGGGAAGGCCGTCGATCCGAGCCGCCATCCGACGGTGCATCTCGGTGCGGGCGTGGGCCAAGAGTTCATTCTTGCCCGCGAAGTAGTGCGTGACCATCCCCGTAGTGCAGCCCGCCGCGGCCGCGACCGCACGCAACGTCAGCCCCTCCAGGCCACTGTCCGAAACGACCTGCCATACCGCTTGCGAGATCGCCTCTCGCCGCTCTTCGTGGTCCACCTGTCGGGGCATCGGCCATCCTCTTTACGTAACACCTGTTGCGTAACATACGTTACGCAACGTTGCCCGTCAAAACCAGAGGAAGTCGACCTGTCCGGCAGCGGGTCTTCATGTCCATCGCTGAACCGATCGCTGTCGTCGGGCCGACTTCCTGGCGATGTGGACTCCGTGGGTTCCTTCTGGGAACTCCTGCGGGTGGGCCGTGACGCTGTGGGTCACGTGCCTCCCGGCAGATGGGATCCCGACGACATGCTCGCCCTGGAGCGGGAGGCGTCCCGCCCGCCTGTGTGGCGGGGAGGCTTCCTTGACGGGGAACTCGGCGCGTTCGACGCGGAGTTCTTCGGTCTCAGTCCCGAAGAGGCGGAGCTTGTCGATCCGCAGCACCAGTTGCTGCTCGAAGTGGCGTGGGAGGCGTGTGAGCACGCGGGGCTGCCCGCGGTCTCGCTGACGGACACCGTTACGGGAGTGTTCGCCGGGCTGTGCAATCCGGATCACGCCGCCTACGTCCCGTGGCTGCCCAGCGGTGGCGGACCGTACTTCGTGACCGGGAACCAGTTCGGGACGGCCGCCGGACGTCTCTCCCACGTCGTGGGCCTGCGCGGGCCGAGCATCGCTCGTGGACACCTGCTGCTCTTCCGGGCTGGTGGCCACGCACTACACGCTGCAGCCGCCAGCGTGGCTGCGAAGCGATTCAGGAGCATGGTGATGCTCCTACGATGATCGAGGCCTGGGACAGGTCGGGCCCCATGAGGGGTGAAGCTACCGGCTCGGCAGCAACGCGGTGATGAGGTCGGCGAGTTCGCAGGGGGTGCGGTCGTCGATGTCGATGATGTGGGCGGTGGGGCCGGTGGCGGCCACCGTGTCAACAGTTCGCGCGGAGCCGGGCAAGGCGCCCGGACACGGTGAGTATGGCGTGGTCGTCGGTGTTGAGGTCGGTCTTGGCCACCATGCGCTGTTGAGACGACATAGCCGCGGAGTTCACCCGTCCGTGGAGGCGCGTGGACCGCGTTCTGCGGCCCGCCGCTGCTACGGTCGGTGCTCCTTTGCTGATCACGACATGGGGAGAGGGACATGGTCGGCGCCGCCATGGCGGAGGTCCCGCACGCGGTGGAGGTGGCGATCGTCGGCGGCGGGCTGTCCGGTCTGGCCGCTGCCATCACACTGCGCAGTGCGGGCTTCAAGGACATCGTCGTGCTTGAGAAGTCGGGCCGGCCCGGCGGCACCTGGCGCGACAACACCTACCCCGGGTGCAGCTGCGACGTACCGTCCCTGCTGTACGAGTACTCCTTCGCACCGGGGCCCTGGACGCGCTCCGTCGCCTCCCAGCCCGAGATCCTCGGCTACCTTCAGGCCACCGCGGCCGAACACCACCTAGACGACGTGATCCGTTTCGGCATCGAGGTCCAAGGCGGCCGTTGGGACCCGAGCGGCCACTGGCACCTGCGTACGAGCGCGGGCGACATCTCCGCCCGCGCAGTCATCATGGCCACCGGCCCGTGGAACCGGCCCCGCTACCCCGACCTACCAGGCCTGACGGCCTTCCCCGGCGCGGTGTTCCATTCCGCCCGCTGGGACCACGGGGTCGACCTGACCGGCCTCCGGGTCTGCGTCATCGGCAACTCGGCCTCCACCGTGCAGTTCCTGCCCGAGCTCCAGCGCCGGGCCGCGCAGGTCGACATCTTCCAGAGCACAGCCCCGTGGGTGCTGCCCAAACCGGACTACGCCCTCCCCCGCAGCCTGCGCCACCTGCTGCAACGCCAGCCCGCGGTACGCCGGTTCGTCCGCGCGCTCCATGCCCGGCTCCAGGACACCATCGGACTGGCCCTGCGCCACCCGCAGTTGCTTCCGCCCCTGGAGACAGCAGCCCGACTCCACCTGCGTCGCGCCATCCCCGACCCCGGGCTGCGGCAGGCCTTGACCCCCGACCATCGCCTCGGCGCCCGACGACTGCTCATCTCCGCCACCTACTACCCGGCCCTGCTCTGCCCCAATGTCCGCTTGAACCCGACCCGTGCCGTCGTCGTCGACAACCGCACCATCGTGGGTGCCGACGGACGACGCCTCGACGCGGACGCCGTCATCCTCGCCACCGGCTTCCACGTCGGCGATCTGCCCCTGGCCCCTCGCCTGTACGGCACGGACAACCAGAGCCTGGCCCAGACCTGGAGCGACGGACGCCACGCCTACCTGGGCACGAGTGTCAGCGGCTACCCCAACCTCTTCCTTCTCCTTGGCCCGAACATCCTCAACGGCACCACCGCCGTGCCCACGGTCCTGGAGGCCCAACTCCGTTACATCACCGATGCACTCAACCGCCTGCGCCATGGCAACACGGCTCTCGATGTGCGACCCGACGTCGAACGCGCCCACAACCTCGCCGTACAGAAAGCCCTGAAATCCACGGTCTACGCGACCGACGAGTCCAGTTACTACTTCAGCACGCCCGGCCTGAACACCTTCTGCTGGCCATGGTCCACCCGCCGCCTGCTGCGGCAGCTCCACACCTTCGACCCGGATGCCTACAACTGGTCTGCTGGCCTTTTGCCTGCGCAAGGCAGCGGTGCGGCCACCGGCCGGCCCCACCCACGCCCTGCCGTGCGTACCGGGTTGCCCAGCCAAGGCAGCGGACTCACTCCCGGGTCCCGCCGGACGGCGGAACGCTAGGAGCGTGTCTCACTAACGAGCAACCCTCCTGCGTCTCGTGATCTTTCGTAGGGATGGCCCCGAAATGCGTGGCGGGGATGGGCTGTTCGAGACCGAGCCGGTCGAAGTGCAGCGGACGCCGGGCCCTGCGGCAGCGGTGGACAAGACGTTCCGGACGCTCGATCTGCATCACGTCCTGCTGCTGCCACCGTCTCTGGACAACTGGCTGCCCAAGGGCCACCTCGCCCAGTTCACCAGCGACTCCGGGTTCCGCGACGAGGTTGAGGCCGAAGAGGCCCTCGCCCGGGGCCAGTTCCTCGCCGAGATGGGCGCCGACAGCGACCGCCCGGCGCTGGCCGGCCCGGCCGGCGACGAGGCCGAAGCCCGGATCGCCGAGTTCGCCCGCCACACCGTCTTCGACGGCCAGGTCGTCACCGACGAAGCCCGCCTGCGCCGCATCGTGGCCCGCCACGACCCGCACATGTACCCGGGGACCTTCGTCACCTGCGTCTACAACCCCGACCGCGCCCTGTGCCGCACGTCCAAGCTGAGCGCGGGGCTCAGAGGGGCGGGCACAGTGTCGCCGGTCGGGCGCCTGTCCATGGGTGAGTGGGGCTGCCGCATGGACAGGCGTGACCGTGGGCCTCAGGCCGCTTCGTGGAAGGGGTAGTCGGTGTAGCCCTCGGCGCCTGGCCCGTAGAACAGTTCCGGTCGCGGCTCGTTCTCCGGGTGGCCGCCCTGCCAGCGCTCGACCAGGTCGGGGTTGGCGATGAGGGCCCGGCCCACGGCCACGGCGTCGGCGTGGCCGGCCTCGATCTGCTGGAGCGCCTGCTCGCGGGTGGTCTGCCCCCCGCCGAGGGGGCCGTTGTTGACGATCAGCTTGCCGTCGAAGCGCCGCCGCAGCTCCTGCACCAGGTCGCCGCGGCCTCGCGCGAACCACCGAAAACCGAAGTACGTGCGCAGATCCCGGACTGACTGGCTGACTACGGCTTTGGCCAGCTGCCCAATGCGAGGTTCGCGACTTGCAGCAGCTCAGGGCGGGAACTGCCACTCGCGGCCTGGACGGCAAGCCCATTGGCGACTGTTCTCAGGTAGAGCGCGAGAAGATGGGGATCTGTGGAAGGCGGAAGGTCACCGGCGTCCACCGCCTGTTGAAACCGGCGCGTCAGATGGGCTATCCCGTCCTCACGCCATGCGATGAGTGCGTCTCGGACTGGGCGGCTGTCATCCCCGGTGGCCAACGCACCCTGCACGCCAAGGCAGCCCGTGGGGAATCCCGGCATGGTTGCCGCCTCGACCGTCCCGTGGAGCACGGCAGTAGCCACTGCTGCACTTGTGGGCTCTGCCATGGCTCGGGCGAAGTAGGCGGTCAAGCCCTCGGTGTAGCGCTCCAGCGCCTTGTAGAAGAGATCTTCTTTGCTGCCGAACGCCCGGTACAGGCTGGGGCGGCTGATACCCATCGCCTCGGTGAGGTCGTCAAGGCTGGCGCCCTCGAAACCCTTTGACCAGAACACCAGGACTGCACGATCGAGTGCCTCGTCGATGTCGAACGCGCGAGGCCTGCCGGGAGGGACCGGTGTCGTCGAGGTCATTTCTTCATCCTACTCCTTCGGTACCGATCGGTACGGATGTGCTAGAGTATTTTCGTACCAATCGGTACGCTCTACAGAGGGGTGGCATCGTGTCACAGACCGTACTCATCACTGGCGGAACTTCAGGCATCGGCTTGAGCCTCGCGCAATCCTTCGTGGAGCTCGGGGCGTCTGTCGTCGTCTGCGGGCGTTCGCAGGCCGCGCTTGACCGCTTCGCGCAGGCACACTCGCAGGCGCTGGCCGTGCGGGCCGATGTGACGAACCCAGCTGATCGGGCAGCGTTGCTGCAAGCAGTCGCTGATCGCTTTGGGCGTCTGGATGTGTTGGTCAACAGCGCCGGTACGTTCGAGGAACGAGACTATGCAGCCGGCAAGAACCCCAATGCGACTCTCGATGCCGAGGTGGCGTTGAACCTCACCGCCCCCATCCACTTGACGGGTGAAGTGCTCGAGCGGTGGCCAGAGCCTGACGCGATCGTCTTCATCACCTCAGGGCTCGCTCTGGTCTCGCCCACTCGCGCGCCTACCCACGGCGCGGTCAAGGCCGGCCTGCACGGCTTTGCGGACGGCCTGCGCCGTCAACTCGCCCCGCAGGGCACCCACGTCCTCGAGGTCCTCCCACCGCCCACGGACACGCCCATGATCGCCGGAGCCACGGGGAAGAAACTGGCTCCCGAGCAGGTGGCGGCGGTCACGATGAAGGCTCTTCGGCGGGGGCGGAACATGGCATTCCCCGGTCAGACAAAAGTCATGCCCGCCATGCTGCGCATCGCGCCGGGCACACTACGACGCGTCGTCGCCAAGCTCTGAAACCCCATAGAAATCCTCCAGGCGGCTCACGCCGCCTCGCGCAACGTCCACCGGGTGCCGCACCTGGACAACGAAGCCGTCCACGCCGTACTGCGCGAGCTGCGCGACCGCGATCCCCACCACGCCATTCTGGTCGTCACCGAAGGCCTCTTCCCCATGGACGCCGACAGCCCCGACCTCGCCCGGCTCCAGGACATCTGCCACGAGTTCGAGACGACCATCCTCGTCGACGTCGCCCACGACCTCGGATCCACCGGCCCCGCAGGGCAGGGCCAGATCGGGATCCAACAGCTCGCCGGCCAAGTCGACCTGGTGATGGGCAGCTTTTCCAAGACCTTCGCCTCCAACGGAGGCTTTGTGGCCACTGCCTCGCCCGCCGTCCGAAGCTACATCGAGACCTACGCCACCTCGCACGTCTTCTCCAACGCCTTGTCGCCCGCCCAGACCGCGGCAGCCAACGCCGCATTGCGGATCGCGATGTCCCCGGAAAGGAGCACGGCTGCGCCGGCAGACACTCGGCGCCGCGTCGGCACTGCGTGAAGCTCTGGCCGACCACGGACTGCCCCCCTGGGCAACCCGGGTCCGATCGTTCCCGCCGTCATCGGCGACGAACGCGTAGCACGCCTCACACACCGTAATCTGCGCCCGCGCGGCGTGGCGGCCATGGTCGTCGAATACCCCGTGGTGCCAAGCGGCTCCGCCAGACTGCGCCTACAGGTCATGCCGTCCCACACGCCGGAACAAGCCGGGCAGGCCGCCGCCGCGATCGCCGCCGCGGTGTCCGAGACCCGAACCGCCATCGACAGCCTCGACGCCGCTTCGGACCTCGCCCGCCCCGACTCGCGCTGAAGCGTCCCAGGATGAGCGGCCTGCCGGCGTTCGACGCCGTCGTTGCGGACCGGGTGGAATTCCTGACCCGCCACCTCCTGAACAACTGACCGGCCCGTTCCGGATTGAAAGGATTTCCCATGCCCAAATTCCCCCTCCACCTGGTTCCTTCCCGCAGAGCGCTGACGACCGGGCGCTTCATCGTCGCGGCCACCCACTTGTTCACCCCGCGGCTGGCCACGCGGGCTTTCCAGCTCACGGCCAGCGGTACCCCCGCGATCCCCTATGCGCGGATGTTCGCGATCCGCAACGCTGCGCTCGGGCTTGGACTGCAACGGATGGACAGTTTCACCCGGTCCCAGCAGCAGCAGTTCCTTGCGGTGAACATCGTCATGGACTCGGTCGATGCCGCCGCTTTCCTGGCCGCGGGCCTGCGGGGCGACGTCAGCCGTAATTCGGCCATGCTGTCGGCCGCCGTGGCCCTTTCTGCGGTGGTAGCCGGTACCACGGCCCTCATCGAGCACAAGCAAGCGGCCGCCCAAGAAACGGAGCCGACAGCGACGGCGCCATCGGACAGCGACTGGGAGTGACCGCACCGGCGTGGCACCGCAGCTGATCCACCGCACCGCCTCCATTGGCTGGAGGTTGCCGAGGACGGGTTGGCGGTCTCTGTCGCGTTCAGCATCGGGTGGATGAGGTTCTGGCGATGACGTGGACGACGGTGTCCGCTGCCGTCGACGCCGACTTCCACCACCACTCGGGTTCCACCAGTGTCACGTTGAGCGTCTCCCGGCTGCGCCACCCGGCGGAGAACGACCAGCCTGTCCAGGGGTGGCCGCGCTGGCCAGGAGCGAGGAGGCTGGCGACCGTGCCGCTCGCCGCCCGGGTGGGAGTGGTGGTGCGGCCGGTGTATTGCAGGCGGCCGTCATCGTCGTACCTGCCGAGCAGCAGGCTGCTGGGGGCGGCCAGGGAGCCGGTGACCGCGCCGACGATCGCCTCGGTCGTCTCGAGGACCTTGTATTTCTGCCAGCCTCTGACCGACGGCTCGTACACGCCGTCCAGCCGCTTGAAGATCACGCCTTCCATCCCGACCGACGCCCACGTGTGTAGGCCTGCAGGGTGGGATCCGTGGAGCGTGCGATCTCGTCGAGCAGGGCGGCGTTGGGGCAGCCGTCCTCGATGTTGTCGCGTTGCTCGGGGGAGAAGTACCAGCGCACGATCTGTTCGAGTCCGGCTCGGCCGGGTGCCGCCTGCGCGACCATGTTTTCGTGCTGGGCGCGCATCTGGTCGGCGCCCGCGGTGGCGACGAGTTCGTCCTTGGAGGCGAAGTAGGCGTAGAAGGTGTTGTTGACCCACAGGGCGCCCTTGTGGAACCTGAGCCCGTTGGCACCGATCGGCAGGGCCTCGGTGGGCACCGGCGCGAGAGCGGCGTCGGTCAGCCACGGCGTCACCGATCCGCCCGCGACGGGAATGGACCAAATGATGCCCTTGAGGCTGTCCGCGCCGTAGAGCGTGCGTCCGTCCGGTTCGACAGCCAGCCCGTTGGGGCCCGAGTCGGGGGCCAGCGCGGCGATGCGCTCAGGGGTGCCGTCCGCACGCAGCTTGTACACGCCGTTCCTGGCCGCTGCCCGGGGCCCACAACGCGTAGTAGACGGTGCCGTCGCTGCTGCGGGCGTTGCCGCTGATCGCCTCGCCGATCTGCCCGGTGGCGAGCACCGTGCGCTGGCCGGAGGGGGAGACACGCAACTGCTCCGGTCCGTGGGTGCGCTCGCACACCGCGCAGTGCCCCGCAGGGGCAGGCCCACTCGGCGTTCACGTAGGGCTCCACGCGGCCGGCGCTCGCGCGCAGTAGTCCGTTCCGGGGCTACACGAGGGAAACGAAGCGGAACTACATCATGGACGTCTGCCCGTCCCTCAACTTCCTGTGACTGCGCGGGAGGTCTGGACCCAGCTCAGGACTGCAATTGGGCGAAGAGCGTCGCCAGGTCGATGAGGCCCCAGTGCTCGGTGAGCTTCCCGTCTGCCACCTTGAACATGCGGAGCTCCAGCACCTCGATCGATCGGCCGGTGGCGGGAGTGCCGTTGAAGGGCCCGATGTTCGTGCCGGTGAGGATGAAGCTGATCGCGAACCAATCGTCCTCGGCGACGACACGGACCGGCGTGGCGGCGAAGTCGGGGACCGCGTCGAGGAACGACGCCAGCACCGCGCGGGTCTCCTCGAGGCCGGTGGCGGTGCCGTCGGCGGCATGGTTGCGGAAGTCCGGGCTGCCCATTCCGGCATGACCGGAGGGGCGGGCGAGGGCGGGCACAGGGCTACCGCCACCGCGTGCTGCTGGGAACGGCCGGATGACCTGCCGTTTATGGATTCGGGCCATGACGCAGCCGAGGACCACCCAGATCGTCGCCTGGGCCTGAGGCTGGGCCGCGCTTCAGCGAGGCAGCAAGACGTCAACCTGCCTCCGGATGTCCTGCACGATCTCCTCGACGCTCAAGGCGATGTTCACGCTCGCCGCCGCGCTGAGGAACATCACGGCGGACACGATGTGTGCCAGCGTCGCGGCGTCGCCCTCCGTGACCCGCTCGTCTCGGCGCAGCACCGCGGCGATGGCCTCCTCGGCCTGCGCGACGATGGCGAGTGCTGCGCTATGCCGGGGCTCCTCGGGGTCGCCGAAGACCATCTCTCGCAGGTAAGTGCGTCCGTTGTCGATCTGGGTGCGGTTGCACTCCACGATCGGCCGGACGATCGCCATCACCGCGTCCAGCACGCCCGGGATGGCCTCGGCGTCCGCCCAGCCCTGCTCAAGTGCTTCGGCGTACTTGGCGTTCTGCACCAGCAGGAGGAGTTCGCCCTTGGTCTTGGCATAAAGGAACAGGGTCCCGGTGCCGATGTCGGCCTTGTCGGCGATCTGCTGGGTCGTGACCTCATCGACGCCGTGTTCGGCGAACAGCTCACTGGCGGCAGCGACAATGCGGTCGAATTTCTCCTGCTTGTTCCGCTCGCGCCGTCCGACCGACTGGGGGGCGACAGGCATGACGGTGTCCTCCAAGGGAAGATTCTGACTGTAGTCAGTTATGACTACAGTCGCTATCGCGTGGGCTCGAATACGGCTGCGCTCATTCTTCCACGGCCGGGCGAGGAGTCATTGCTCCATCCGTGCACAGCCACGCACTTCACATCCCCTTGGAACGAAGGAACACCATGCCCACTCTCGATGGAGCAGTCGTCCTCGTCACCGGCGCCAATGGCGGTATCGGCACCCACTTCGTCCACGACGCCCTGGAACGCGGCGCCGCCAAGGTCTACGCCACCGCCCGTTCCCCCCGCGCCTGGGACGATGCACGCATCGTCCCCCTGACCCTCGACGTCACCGACCGCGCGTCGATCGACGCAGCCGTCGCCGACGCGGCGGATGTCACCGTGCTCGTCAACAACGCGGGCGCCATCCCGCCGAGCGCGAGCCTGCTGGACGTCACCGAGGCGGACATCCGGGCGAACATGGAGACGAACTTCTTCGGGCCGGTCTTCCTTGCCCGCGCCTTCGCACCGGTCCTCGCCGCCAAGAAGGGGTCAATCCTCATCGATGTGCACTCCGTTGCCATCTGGTATGCCTTCGGCGGCGCCTACAGCGCGTCCAAGGCCGCACTGTGGTCGGCCACCAACTCGCTGCGCATCGAGTTCGCACCCATGGGCGTCCACGTGACGGGTGTACACATGGGCTACGTCGACACCGACATGGCCGCGCACGCTGACGGACCGAAGATGCTGCCGACGCAGCTGGTGACGACGGTCTACGACGCCGTCGAGGCCGGCGAGTACGAGGTCCTGGCCGACGAGTTGACCAAGGGGGTCAAGGCGGCTCTGAGCGGCCTGGTCGAGGCGCTTTACCCGGACCTGCGCAGCACGAACGCGTGACATTTTTCTTCGGTCCCGACGTGATCTCTTCACTTGGTCCCGCTTCCCACCTGCGCTGCTCACTCCTGGTAGCGCGGGAGGATCTCGCCGTTCTTGACGTAGGTCAGGGCGGCGGTGACGTCGTAGACATGGATCGCTGAGACGTGCGGTGCCAGCCGGTTGGACAGGTTCTCGATCACGTGGCCGGTGAAGAAGGCGTCCCGTGCCCTGGTGTCGGTGAACCCGAGGCTGACCGAGGCGTGGAAGCGCTGGTCGTGAGGGTTGTCGTGGGCGACGTCCGGGGTGTCCCAGAGCTTTTCGAGCCAGGGCAGGAACGTCTGCGTGCGCAGTTCCTTCAGCACTCCAGTGCGGGCGAGCGCGGGAGCGAGCTGCTCGTTGACGAACTTCCGGAAGGCGCCGGCGCCGACCCCGTGCCTGCGGCGCAGGTAGATCAGCGCGCGGGCACCGACCGTCTGTCCGGGGCCTGCGACGTCGTACCACCGAGAGGAGTTCGGCGGGCCGGCGTAGAGCAGGGTGCGGCGGAACACGTTGATCTCGTCGGCGTAGGCCAGCTTCGTCTGCTTGCGCCCTTTCAGGGGTGCGAGCGCCGATTGGAAGGTGACTTCCGCGACGCCGTCGATCTTTCGGTCTGCAGGGATCGCGGTCTGGACCCCGTCGGTGGTCGGCCACCGGCCCGGGTTGTGCTCGGCGAGGTGGATCTACCGGTACTCCTCCAGGCCCGGGGTGGCGGAGATGATCCCTGAGTGCGGGCCCTTCCAGTGGTCCATGCCGGCCTGGCGGGGCTGGTCGGTGCGCACCCACAGCAGGATCGAGGAGGTGAGGTGCTTCTTCACGTCCAGGGGTGTGACGGCCGGTGACGTGCTCATGGTGTTGCCCTTCTCTTCCTGGTCAGGTGGTGGTCATCGGGCGAGGAACTCGACCGCTACGGGGGCGAACTCCTGGTGGTACTGGAAGATGCCGCCGTGCCCGGAGTCGGGGTAGATGATCACCTTGCTGTCCTTGATGCGACGGTGCAGGTCCTCCGACAGGACCGAGGGCACCATGCGGTCGTTGTCGCCGTTGGCGATCAGGGTGGGCTGCGTGATCGTCGACAGGTCGTCGGGGGCGGAGCGCCCCCACTTCTTGATCGCCTTCAGCTGTGTCTGGAACGCCTTGGTTTTGATGTCCGCGTCGCGGTCGACGGTGCGCTCCTTGAGGCGGTTGACGAACGCGCGCGCGGCGGGCTTGCCGGTTGCGTTGCGGTTGAAGAACAGGAACTCCTTGGGGTCCGAGCGGGTCAGGGTGGCGCGCAGGATGTCCCAGTAGGTGGTTCCGGCGACCTTGTCGATGTCCTTGCCGCCCTTGGGCCCGGTGCCGGTGAGGACGAGCTTGCGGATGAGCTCGGGGTGCTTGACCACCAGGGCCTGGGCGATGAAGCCGCCGAGGGAGAAGGAGAAGACGTCGATCTTGTCGTACCCGAGCGCCTTGATGAAGGTGTAGGCGTCGTCGGCCATCTCCTCGACACTGTCCGGCACCTGGCCGGTGGACGCACCCACACCGCGGTTGTCGAAGGCGATGACGTGACGGCCCTTCGCGATGGGGTCGACGATGCGGGGGTCCCAGTTGTCCAGGGTCGCGGCGAGGTGGACGAAGAAGACGACGGGGATGCCGCCCTTCGGGCCCAGCTCGCGGTAGGCGTAGGTGACGCCACCGGCGCTGACGGTGCGGGCCGGAGCCTTCGCGTAGGAGGTGATGACGCCTTCGTTCGGGGTGTCGGTGCTGCTCATGACGGATTCTCCTCGTGCGTTCTGTGTCGCTGTGTGTTCTGCGTCGACCGTCGCGGTTGCGGCGGGTCAGCTGTTGCCGGTGATGACGGCCTTGCCGCGGATGCCACCCTGGGACAGGGACTGCAGCCCCTGGGGGGTCTGGTCGAAGCCGAACACCGTTCCCACGACCGGACGCACCACGCCCTCGTCGATGAGGGTGGTGATCTGGCGGAGCTGGTCGCCGCTGGCCCGCATGAGCAGGAACTCGTACGTCACGCCGAGGTTCTTGGCCTGCTTGCGGATCTTGCGGCTCAGGGCTGCGACCGCCAGGCGCAGCAGCGGGTTCAGACCGGCCTCGCGGGCGAACGCGGGGTCCGGAGGGCCAGCGATCCCGATGGCCTTGCCGCCGGGCCTGAGCACCCGCAGAGACTTCTCGAGGTTCTCGCCACCGAGGCTGTCCAACACCAGGTCGTAGCCGGTCAGGAGTTGCTCGAAGTCCTGGGTTCGGTAATCGATCACCGTGTCCGCGCCCAGCGCGCGCACGAAGTCCGCGTTGGACCCGCTGGCGGTCGTGGCGACGCTCGCACCGAGGTGCGCGGCGAGCTGGATCGCGATCGAACCGACCCCGCCGGCGCCGGCGTGGATGAGAACCTTCTGCCCGGGCCGCACCTTCCCGCGCTCCACCAGCGCCTGCCAGGCCGTGAGCGCCGCCAGCGGCAGCGAGCCGGCCTCTTCCATGCTGATCGAAGCGGGCTTGAGCGCCAGGTCGCCCTCCGCGACGGCGATGCGTTCGGCGAACGTTCCGATGCGGTCCTGGGCGGGCCGGGCGTAGACCTCGTCTCCGGGCTTGAAGCCGCGAACTGCCGTCCCGACATTGATGACGGTGCCCGCGACGTCGTTTCCCAGGATCAGCGGCAGCTTGTAGGGCAGGATCTGCTTGAACTCACCGGCGCGGATCTTCTCATCCAGCGGGTTCAGCCCGGCGGTCTCCACCCGCACCAGCACGTCGTGCTCCCCCACGGTGGGCTCGGGGACGTCCGCCTCCTGCAGCGGCTCCTTGTACTTGGTGACGACGAACGCTCGCATGGGGCACTACTCCTTGCCTACATCCTATTTATCCAGGTCTGAGACCAGGTTGGTCTCGCCCCGCTCAGTCATCCCGAGTATACTCAACTATGAGCGCACTCAGAATTATTGTCAAGGGAGGCCCCGTGGGTCGCGGCCACATGCCGATCGGGCGCCGCGAGCGGGCCAAACAGGCCAAGCGCGAGCGCATCATGACCGCGGCCCGTGAGCTGCTCGCCGAACACGGCGTCAGCAAGGTCACGACGCAGCAGATTGCCCACCGGGCCGACGTCGCGATCGGCACCCTCTACCTGTACGCGTCCACGAAGGCCGAACTGCTGATCATGGTGCAGAACGAGAAGTTCGCCGCCGCCATCGACGTCGGCCTCGCCGCCGCGAACGACGCCGTCGGGCAGGGCGTACTGGAGCCGGTCGTCGCGCTCATCCGTCCCGTGGTGGAGTGCCTGAGGGAGCACATCGAGAACGGCCGCACATACCTGCACGAACTCGTTTTCGGCGACCCGGCCGAGCCCTACCGGCAAGCGGGTCTAACCCTTGCCGGCCGCCTTGAGGACGGCATCACCGGCCTGCTCACCCGCAACGAGTACATCGGTGCCGCCGAGGCGGCAACGCTGGCGCGGGTGATCACCGCGATCATCCACATCAGCACCACCGCCACCGTGTACCTGCACCGCAGCGACGAAGCCGTCCTCGCCGACATCCGCGACCAGATCCACGCCACCCTGGCACCCCACCACCGCGCCCCATGACCACTTGCTCCACGAGCCAACCATTACCCCCGGGAAGGGGGCACCTCATGAGCACGCACTACGGCGTCGTCGCCGGCCCGAGCGGGTACGTCGCCGCGATCCGCGCCGCGCAACTCGGCAAGGACATCCAGCCCGGCAGTGCGGACAACGGACAGCCGCAAACCCTGTCCATAACGTCGGCTCAAGTGTCCAGCCCGGCAACTCGGGGACCGCGTTGACCGGGCGGGCCAAAGCCAGTGGGGCGGGCAGAGCGAAGGGCGGCACCGGACCTCCTGCGGGATCTTCAGCGTATGTCGGTGCCCCTTCGTACGCGTCCCAGGGAGCGCCGTGTACGGCCCGCCGCGTTGCGTCGGCCTGCTTACGTGGTGGCCGCGGCGTCGGACGAGTCGCGGGCCGCCTGCCTCGCGCGCCGCTGGGCCCGGACACCGGTGCCCGCCTTGTCCTGCTCTTCCCAGTCGGGTTCTGGTCCGGGGTCCTTCGTGGGAACCTTCGTCACTTGCAGGCCAGCCGCCCGTCCGCGCGTGTGCTGGCTGGTGTCGCAGGTCAAGAGCCGGACGTTGCAGGCGGCGAGTGGCTGGATGGCCGCGGCCCGGTCGATGATCTCGTCATCGGTGAGGGGCAGGCGTACATGTCCGGGCGGGTCCAGCACGATCTCCACGTTCACCTCGCCGCTGACCTCGCCTTCCTGTGAGACAAACTCGGTCCGGCGAAGGATCCCGTAGGCGGAGCCGCCCAGGACCTCGTCCAGGAGGCCGAGCGTGTGGGAGGCGCGCCAGCGGGCCCGTTGCTTGCCCGCCTCCTTAAGGCTGTCGAGTTCGTCCACCACCGCGATCGGGAACAGCAGCCGGATGTGTTCGCCCATCGGCAGTCGGAGGACTTTGTGCAGATCGACGTCTGCCAGCTTGTCGGGGTTTTGGATGTAGAAGCTGGAGTCGGCGACCACGAACCACTCGAGGCCGTTCCAGCGGCCTATCTGCGCCTCGAGGGCTGCCTCGGCGGCTTCAAATGCCTGGATGCGTTCGGTGACTTCGAGATCCACCAGTCCGTTGACGAGCCGCTGCTGGTCGGTGCCGGCGAGGGTGCCGCAGGTGCCGAGAAGGGCCTGGTAACGGCGGGTGAAGACGAGGTGGTCGAGGTCCCTGTCGCTGATCTGGGAGCGCAGGACGCGTGCCGCGTCGGTGGCCCATTCCAGGTACCGCAGGAGGCCCTCGAAGGCGCTCCCGGAAGGGCCTCGGAGGTTCTCGGCTTTGACGCGGGTCTCTCGGAGCACGTTGCGGATGTTCTTGCGGTCGGCTCCCAGGCGGGGCGTGATGAGCATGCGCTGATCCTGCCAGTCAGGTCTGACATTGATGCTGGTACTCAGGTTCCGGCGGCCGTGGCTCGGGGTCTGACTGACGCCCTGCTGGGCTGTCCTTGTGCTGTACTGTCCGGCCGCCGGAGCCTGTTCTCATGGCTCCGGCCGGGCGGAACATGACCTGATAGGAGCTTGGCCAGAAGCCCCTTCAATGTCCTGTCTGCGCCACCCGGCCGGTGCCCACCTCCGGTTGGGAAGGCACCATCAGCAAGACATCAGAGGTTGTGGAGGACACCGCGGACCAGGACGTGTTCGATGATGGCGATATTTGAATTTGGCTCTGGCCGCAGTTCAGTGAACCCACGAAGGACGCGTGTGGACAGGCGGTGCGTGAAGTTCAGAGAGCCTCGGGGTGGCCCGTGGCGGCGAACTGATCAATGGCATCGCGAAGTTGCTCAAGGAAGTCGGGCAGGCTAGCGGCCACGGCATAGAACTCGTCGTTCCAGGATGCAGTCCTGGACTTGTGGACCGTGCCGTTGGCCGCGAGAGCGAAGAGGTTGCCGCCGCCGTCGCTCCCGAAGACGATTCCATGATCGCCACTCTCGAGGGGAACCACGCCGTACTCGTCCAGGTGCGCAGTCACGGTAGAGGGCGGGTGGATGAAGTACCCGTTGCCGATGTCGGGCAGAGACACGCTGTCGATCACGGCGAAGAGCGACAGCAGGGCCACACATTCCGACCGGTGGTTCGTCAGGAGGGTGACCGCGGTTTGTGTCTCATCGTCGGTCAGCGCCACCTCGTTGTCCCCCGCGGGGTAGCCGTGCGTCTCCTCGAAGGTTTCCATCAGCTGGCTCACGCCTTGTGAAACCTGTTGACACCACGCATGCAGCCAGGATGAATCGAGACCACGCTCAGGCATGCAGGGGTCCTCTGGAGTCCGTGGGTGCACGCCCCTTGCGTGCGGCCTCACCATCTCATGGGCGGATCAGGATCCGAGTCCGGAGGAGGCTGAACGAGGCCCGGCCATACATCGCTCGTTTGAGCGTTTTGACCCGGTTCACGTTCCCTTCGACAGCACCGGAACTCCACGGCAGCGTGAGTCCGGCAGTGACGGCGTCGAGGTCCTGACGGAGGAATCCGGCGAAGCCCTTCATCGGCTTCGGCGCCTCCTGCTCGGCCTGACGGATCCACTCCATCAGCAGGAATCCGCGCCGGTGACGCACCAGATCCGCGAAGGCCCGGGCGAGGTCGCAGGCCCGGCTGATGTCCGGGCAGACGAGCCGGACCTGAAGGAGGCGCTCGTCCTGGCTTTCGGTGAGCGTCTCCCGGGGCCGCATGATCCACGAGGTGATCTTGCGAGGGCTCGGGATGTCGGCCCGGATCGGTTCGGCGGTGCCCGCGCGGAGGGCGGCGAGGTGTTTGCGGACGACCTGGCGGCTGCCGCGGTAGCCGCTAGCCTGGATCTCCAGGAACAGCCGGGTGCCGCTGACCTGCCCTTGCGCCTCGGTGAAGCGAGCGTTGAGGTTTGCCTTGAAGGGCTCCAGAACGCCGTTGGGGCGGCGGTCGCGGGCGGAGGCCAGCAGCTGGTCGAGGCCGGTGTCGCGAAAGCGGCGCACAGTCTTGCGGTCGAGGTTCAGCCGGCGGGCGATCGCGCTGATCGTCCAGCGTCTCTCCAGCAGGCGGTGGATGTCCTCGTAGCGGTGGCGGGTGCGTTCAATGGTCTGGGTGCGGGGCAGCTCTGCGGGCGCTAACAGCATCGGGGCCATCTCGGGCACCTCGGTCACGGTCTCCTCCTCGGCGCGTTTGCGCAGGCAGTCGCGGTGCTGATGGCAGGTCTTCTCCACCGCGGCGGACAGATTCTGCAGCAGGTGCCAGCGATCCGCGACTTCGAGGGCATTGGGGGCGGCTTCCTTGACTGCCTTGGTGTGGGCAGTGGCCCGGTCCCGGCAGATGATCTCGACTCCGGGATGCTCGGTGAGCCAGGTCGCGAACGTCTCGGAGGTGCGGTCGGGCAGTACGTCCACGACCCGGCCGGACTCGACGTCGACCAGCACGGTGCCGTAGGTGCAGCCCTTTCGGAAGGCGAACTCGTCCACCCCCAGCCGGAGAAGCGCGATCAGATCGCCAACCGCAAGAAGCGCGGCATCCGCGGCGGCCGTCCGCCAAAATTCGACCCGGCCGACTACAAAAGGCGCCACGCGGTGGAGTGCGGCATCAATCGCCTCAAAAGACACCGCGCGGTCGCCACGAGATACGACAAGCTTGCCGTCCGCTACGAAGCAACCGTGCTGGTCGCCGCCATCAACGAGTGGCTGTAAGAAACCGGCCAATGCCGAGAGCCGGTGGGGCCCGACAATCCAGTCGAGAAAGCCTCTGCGAGCTGCCACCCTAGGCAGATGCTGCTCAAGCTGACCGGATCCAGCGGTGCGGGCAAGACCACCCTCGCCTTCGCCGTCGCCGACCGGCTGGACGGGGTCGTGGTGCACGACTTCGACGAAGTCGGCGTCCCGGACCCTCCGATCCCTCCCCACTGGCGCAATCGCATGACCGAGGTGTGGGTGCGCCGCGCGCTGGAGTACCAGGTCCGTGGAATGGACCTGCTGCTGACCGGGAACTCCCCGCTGGGCGAGGTCCTGGCCGCCCCCTCGGCCCCGTCGCTGAACGGGATCGCAGTCTGCCTGATCGACGTCGCCGACCAGGACCGTCGCGAGCGACTCGCCGCTCGCGACGGCGGCCGATGGGACCAGGCCGCCATCGACGCCTTCTGCGGCTGGGCCGCCTGGCACCGCGGGCACGCCCGCGACCCGCGCTTCCGGTCTGACGTCATCATCGACAGGAGCTGGCCGGAGATGGCCTGGCACCGCTGGACCACATGGACCGCCGAAGACCCCCGATGGCGCACCCAGCTGATCGACACCACCGGCCAGTCGCTCGCGACATCCGTGAACCAGGTCGAGCGATGGGTCACCGAACAGCGCGAGGCACGCCGGTCAGGCCGACTGGCCCTGACCCACCGCTGGACAGACGAGACACACCGCCCAACCGACCACGGTGCTTGATCCACTTCTGAAACACGCCCTAGGTGCAATGCCGTTGGCCCTAGGTGAGCTCTATCAGGCACTCGCGCCGGGACCTGAATCCGACGGTCCTGCACGAGAAGGTGACGGCAAGGGCACGGCGTGCAGCGTTGGCCGCTCTGGCAGATCGGTCGTGCCGGATCGTCGTCTGCGTCGACATGCTCGGTGAAGGCTTCGATTTGCCAGCCCTGAAGATCGCCGCGCTGCACGACGTGAAGAAGAGCCTGAGCCCGATGATCCAAGTTCATCGGGCGGTTCACCCGATCCACTTCCGCGGGCTCGACGATCGGAACCGCCTCGGTGTTCGAGGCCCGTGATCCGTCGGTAGCGCTGTCGCCGCTACGTGAACTGCTGCGCGAAGACGCTGCCTGGGGCACGATCCTGCACGACATCACCGAACGTGCCACGGCAAGCGTGGAGGAGATCAGCGACTTCGAGGCGTCCTTCACAGATACCCGTTCGGCGAACACCTCGCCGATGTCCGCTCCCTGCCCGGACAGCCCGGCGGCGCGCCGCGGCCAGAGGGCGGGGTCACCGGGCGGCCCGCCGGGCCAGGCGCAGGCCAGGTCCATCAACAACTGCCAGGGCTCGGCCAGGTCGTCATCGGCGGCGCGCCAGGCAACCGGCAGGGAGTAAGGGGCGTTGACCCGCCGGACGGCCGCCTCGTCGTCCCACTGGTTCTTGACTGCCTCGGCCAGCTGCCCGGCGATCGCGCCGAGTTCTACGGCCGTAGCGTCGGCACGGTCGGCGCGGAACGCCGCCCAGGCGATGTACGCCGACGCAAGGCTCAGCAACACCGATGCAACGGTCGCGGCAGTACCGAGATGAAAACGCTGGGCCAATGCCAGCGCTCCGGCCGCCCCCAGTACGACCAACACAAGGTATCGCACACCTGTTCGCTGTCACTCTCGACGTAGTCCCCCGCGCCTCACGGCTAGTTATCGTGTCGCATCCGGCCACGGTTGCGCATGGGATGAGCGCAGTTCAGTGCAAGTCCAGAAGCCGTCTCTCAACTTCCTTCGACAGGTGACAGCTTGTGACGCAGATTGGTCACTTGCGCGACGAACGGGGTGGCGGCGGTGGACAGCGCAGTGAACGACAGCCAGGGCTTCACCGGTTCGCGCCCGCGCGGGAACCGGTGGAACCGCGGTGATGGCTGGGCAAACGCGCCGCAGGGAGACTATTGATCTTTAACTCGGCTGGTCGGGTAGGGGATGGAGTGGAACTCCCTGACTTCATCCTTGCCGCCCTTTCGGATGCCCTCAATACTGCACAGGTGGTGGCTTAAGTCCGTACCGGCGGGCCACCTTTGCCGCCTGATCAAGGACGGACAGCCCATCATTCCGGGTCGCCGAGTGCGTTGCCCGCTTCAGGTCGCCGACACCACGGTGGGCCAGGCCCAACTTCCGGTGGGCGACCGACCAGTCCTCCATATGGAGCCCGGATACTTCCTCCCCCGCGTGGGCAGCAACGTGGTACTCGATCGGCGTCACTGCAAAGAGGGGGACTCGGGTGGCGGACGATGACGACCCGCCGACGGGGTGGGACGAGGGTGAGTGCCGGATGTGGGAGGCCTACCGGCGCGGCGAGTGGTGCGAGGGTGTGCCGGAGGTACGGGGAGAGGCCGTGCGCCAGCTGTTGCTGATCACTCCGCCCCCGCGCTCGGGCCACCTCGCCCGGCTCCGGCTGCGGGGCGTGCGGATACGCGGGGAGCTGGACCTGTCCGAGGGCGTCGTACGCGGGGCCGTACGCCTGCGACGGTGCCGACTCGACGGGGCGCCGCGCCTGGACGGCGCACAGTTGGAGGCGCTCGAACTCGACGAGTGCCGGCTGCCCGGGCTGCGGGCGCACAGCGTGCGGGTTGCCCAGGAGTTCAAGGTCACCCGCTGCACGGCGAACGGGACACTGGACCTGCGCTCGCTGACCGTCGGCACCCATCTCTCCCTCGACGGCACCAAGGTCCGCCCCGGCCCCGGGGAATCCGCCATCGACGCCCGGTCCGTCGCCGTGGACGAATCCCTGTCGGCAACCGGTCTGGAATGCGCAGGCACCTTCTACCTGACCAATGCCCGCGTGCAGGACCTGCTCATACTCCGGGGAGCGACGATCAGCACCCCCAGGGGAAATCTCCAGATGTCCGAACTCACCGTCGGCGGCGGCCTGTACATGGGTCGCGGCTTCTCCTGCGCTGGAACGGTCAACCTCTGCGGGGCCTCGATCGGGGCGTCGCTGGAGCTCCTCGACGCGACCCTCACGGGCCCGGGCTTGGACGCGGGCGACTACGCCCTTCATCTGGGCTGCGCCCAGGTCGGAGGCGATATCCAGGCCGAGCGGGGGCTCGTCGTCGACGGCCCGATCACCCTCGCGGACACCTCGATACGCGGCAGCGTCGTCCTCAAGGGCGCCCGCCTGAACCACCCTGAGGGTACGGCGCTCACGGCGGCCCGCGCACACATAGGCGGCGACCTCGACTGCCGCAACGGCCTGTCCGTGCACGGCACCGTCGACCTGTGCGACGCTCGAATCGGCGGCTCGCTCCTGCTGGACGGGGCCGAACTGACGGCACCCGGGAGCGACTCGAGCGCCCTGAGCGCCAATGGGATCGACGTGGGCGGGGTGGCACACTTCGGTCGCGGCCTTACCGCTCACGGCAGCATCGGCATCAGTAATGCCACCGTCCGCAGTTACGTGTCCTTTCACGGAGCGATCCTGGACGCAGCCGGAGCAGAGGAGGCCCTCGCCTGCCGGGGCACGACGGCGGCTGAACTGACCCTGCAGTTCGCGCAGTCGCCCAAGGGACACGTTGCCCTCAGCCGAACCAAAGTGACGCTGATCCGGGACAATCCTGCCCACTGGCCGACATCCCTCAGAGTAGACGGCACCGTGTACGACATGCTGCGTCCCACCCTGCCCGCCGCGGAACGCCTCCCCTGGTTGATGCGGGACCCGGAGGGTTTCAAGCCCCAGCCCTACGAGCAACTGGCCGCTGTCTACCAACGCCACGGCCGGGACGCCGACGCCCGGACCGTCCTGGTCGTCAAGCAGCGCAGCCTGCGGCCAACCCTCGCCTTCCCCGCCCGGCTGTGGAGCCTGCTGCAGGACGCAGCGGTGGGTTACGGATACCGCCCGCTGCGAGCCGTATGGCTGTTGGCGTGCCTGCTGACTACCGGCTCCGCACTTTTCGCGACGTGGCACCCCGAACCCGTGGGCGGCGGACCCTATCCGCGCTTCCAGCCCGTCATCTACACCCTCGATCTCCTACTGCCACTCGTCGACCTCGGCCAGGAGCGGGCATACGAGCCGTCCGGGGCCATGCAGTGGGTGGGGATCATCCTCATCGGCACCGGCTGGCTGCTGGCCACCACCGTCGCGGCCGGCGCAGGACGAGTCCTGCGGAGAACCTGAATCGATGGTCACCGCACTTCCATGCGATGAATCCACCCCGGCCCTCCCCCAAGAGCCAGCGCTACGCCTGGCTGCGCGACCCGTTGAACCACACACATCTCTCCGTGCTCGAGGAGAACTGACCAGGCAGCCTCAAGGAACAGCCCGGATACCGCGTACCGAGTGACGCCCCGGGGTGGCGGGCACGCGGTCTGTTGCTGGAGTGCGCGTGCCCACCGTGGGAGCGTCGCGGGGGCTCTGTGCTCTCCGCGTCATCGCCCCGACCGGGACATCGGGTCAGGAGAGGTCGAACCGATCGAGGTTCATCACCTTGTCCCACGCGGCCACGAAGTCACGCACGAACTTCTCTCCCGCGTCCTGGCACGCGTAGACCTCCGAGACGGCCCGAAGTTGGGAGTTCGAACCGAGGATGAGGTCGACCGCGGTGGCGGTCCACTTGAGGTCGCCCGTGGCGCGGTCCCGGCCTTCGAACACGTTCTCGTCCGAAGTCGATGTCTGCCACTGAGTGCTCATGTCGAGCAGGTTGACGAAGAAGTCGTTGGTCAGTGTCTCCGGCCGGTGCGTGAAGACGCCGTGCGGGGATCGCTGGAAGCCGGTGTTCAGGACCCGCATGCCGCCGATCAGCACCGTCATCTCGGGAGCGGTCAGCGTCAGCAGGTTGGCGCGGTCCAGCAGGAGGGTCTCCGGCGACAACTTCTCTCCCGTCCGGAGGTAGTTGCGGAATCCGTCGGCCCTGGGTTCGAGCACCGCGAACGACTCCACGTCGGTCTGTTCCTGCGAGGCGTCCGTGCGCCCCGGTGCGAACGGGACCGTGATGTCGTACCCGGCGTTCTTCGCGGCCTGCTCGACGGCCGCGCACCCGCCCAGGACGATCAGGTCGGCGAGCGAGACCTTCGTTCCGCCAGCATGCGAGAGGTTGAAGTCCTGCTGGATCTGCTCCAGCTTCTGCAACGCCTCGGCCACCTCGGGCAGGTGGTTGACTTCCCAGTCCCGCTGCGGTGCGAGCCGAAGCCGTGCCCCGTTGGCCCCGCCACGCTTGTCGGTGCCGCGGAAGCTCGCCGCCGCCGCCCAAGCGGTGGTGACCAGCTGGGAGATGGACAGTCCCGAAGCGACGATCCTGGTCTTGAGGGCGGCGATGTCCTCGTCTGTGACGAGTTCGTGATCGACCTCGGGGACGGGATCCTGCCACAGTTGCGGCTCGGGAACCCACGGGCCGAGGTAGCGCGCGACGGGTCCCATGTCGCGGTGCAGCAGCTTGTACCACGCTTTGGCGAACGCCTCCGCGAGTTTGTCCGGGTTCTCGTGGAAGCTCTTCGCGATCGGGCCGTAGACCGGATCCAGCTTCAGCGCGAGGTCCGTCGTCAGCATCATGGGAGCGTGCCTCTTCGACGGATCATGAGCGTCGGGCACCGTGTCCTTGGCCGAAGGGTCCGTGGGAGTCCACTGTTTGGCACCGGCGGGGCTCGTCGTCAGCTCCCAGTCGTACCGGAACAGGTTGTCCAGGTACCCGTTGTCCCACCTCGTCGGCTCGGTGGTCCATGCGCCCTCGAGCCCACTGGTGAGCGCGTCGGCGCCCTTGCCACTGCCGTACATGTTCCGCCAGCCGAGGCCTTGCTGCTCGACAGGGCACGCCTCGGGTTCCGGACCGATGTACGCGGGATCGACGGCGCCATGACACTTGCCGAAGGTGTGACCGCCGACGATGAGTGCGACCGTCTCCTCGTCGTTCATCGCCATGCGCCCGAATGTCTCGCGAACGTCCCGGGCGGCGGCGATCGGATCCGGGTTGCCGTTGGGCCCCTCCGGATTGACGTAGATCAGTCCCATCTGCACCGCACCGAAAGGCGTGGCGAGTTCCCGGTCGCCGCTGTAACGCTCATCTCCGAGCCAGGTGTCCTCAGGCCCCCAGAAGATTTCCTCGGGTTCCCAGATATCCTCTCGCCCGAAGCCGAACCCGAACGTCTTGAACCCCATTGACTCCATCGCGCAGTTGCCGGCGAAAACCAGGAGGTCGGCCCAGGAGATTTTCCGGCCGTACTTCTGCTTGACCGGCCAGAGCAAACGGCGCGCCTTGTCGAGACTCGCGTTGTCCGGCCAGCTGTTGAGGGGGGCAAAGCGCTGAGCGCCGCTGCCGCCACCGCCCCGGCCGTCGGCGATCCGGTACGTACCCGCCGCGTGCCAGCTCATCCGGATGAAGAGCGGCCCGTAGTGCCCGTAGTCGGCAGGCCACCAGTCCTGCGACGTCGTCATCACCTCGAAGACGTCCCGTTTCAGCGCGTCCAGGTCGAGGGTCGCGAACTCTTTCGCGTAGTCGAAGTCCTCGTCCATCGGATTGGAGCGGGACGAGTGCTGGTGGAGAATCTGAAGGTCCAGCTGATTCGGCCACCAGTCCCGGTTTGTCCTGGGCCGAGTCGGCGTGGGGGTCGGTGAGGGGATTGCTGGGTTCTCGCTTTCACTGCCGGACACGTCCGTCCTTCTTTCTGTCTCGGTGTTTCCACCCGCAATGCCGATGATGGTGATGTGTCGGCGTCCGTATGGTTGCGCACCGCACGCTGCACCGCTACGAAACACGCAGAGCACCCCGCATGACAGACGTGCGATTAGCGGCTGCTTTCTCCCCCGGCCTTCTGGCGCAAACTGAATCCGGGTTCCCGGATATTCTGACCGCAAACCGTCGGAGAAGTGTCCGGGAGCTCACGCCGGCGCCCTCACGTCGGGGCTCCCGGGCCGGTCGCCTCCTCGTCAGGGGGCGTCGCCACGTCGGGCCGGTGCCGGGACGGGCTGCTGGACGGCCTTGGGCAGGGCCTGTTCGGCCCAGATCACCTTGCCCTGCGGGGTGTACCGGGTGCCCCAGCGCTCAGCCATCTGCGACACCAGGAACAGGCCCCGGCCGCCCTCGTCCGTGGTCGCGGCGTACCGCAGATGCGGTGAGGTGCTGCTGCCGTCGGACACCTCGCAGATCAGCATACGGTCGCGGATCAGCCGTACGTGAAACGGCTCGGCGCCATAGCGGATGGCGTCGGTGATGAGCTCACTCAGGACGAGCTCCGTCGTGAAACCGAGTTCTGACAGGCCCCAGGCCTCGAGCTTCTCGGACACAGCGTCGCGCATCCCCGCGACCGCCGCCGGGTCCGGCGGTACATCCCAGTCGGCGATCCGGTCGGGCGGCAGTTCCCGCGTGCGGGCGACGAGCAGGGCGACGTCGTCCTTGGGGCGCTCGGGGAGCAAGCTGTCCAGGACGTCCTGGCAGGTCTCCTCGGGCGGCCGTCCGGGGTGGCCCGTCAGCGCGTCGCGCAGCAGTTCCATTCCCAGATCCAGGTCGCGCCTGCGATCCTCGATGAGGCCGTCGGTGTACAGGACGAGCTGGGTTCCCTCCGCGAGGCACAGCTCCGCGGTCTGGAACGGCATGCCGCCGAGGCCGAGAGGCGGGCCGGCCGGCACGTCCGGAAAGGTGACGGTTCCGTCGGGCTGGACCAGTGCGGGCGCCAGATGCCCCGCACACGCCGTGACGTAGCTGCGCGTCACGGGGTCGTAGATCCCGTACAGGCAGGTGGCGCCCACGAGGCCTGCGGCGCTCTCGGCCCCCTCGTTCTGGTCGATGCGGCCGACCAGGTCGTCCAGATGGCTCAGCAGCTCGTCGGGCGGCAGATCGAGGGCGGAGAAGTTGTGCACCGGGCGCGGCCGCCGACGCGGGCGGTACGGCTCTCATGGCCACGGTCATCGGCGCTCCACTCGGCGCGGCCCTCGACGTCGCGGGCACCGGTCTGGCCGTCGCCGGCTCCGCGACCGTCGTCGGGGCGGTGGCAGCGCCGAACATCGCGTACGCGGTGCAGAACGGCCACGGCGGGGGTGGTGGGGGCGATTCCACCTCCGAGAGCGGGTCGAGCGCACGGGACGCGGGTGCCGAGAAACTCCTCAAGGAACACCTGGGCTCGAAGAAACAGGAGCTGCTGACCGAGGAGAACTCCTACAAGTCGCTGGAGGGCGGTCCGGACGACACCACGGTCGAGATCAACCCGGAGAGGAACGGAAAGAACGACCAGGGCGAGACGAACCCGGACATCAGACTTCTGGACCGCCAAGGGAACGTCGTCGGCTATCGCGAGGTCAAGACGATCGAGAACCCGAACAAGAACGCCTTCATGAGGCAGTTGTCGAAGGCCACCCGGGTGCTACTTCTCGCCGGGGTGTTCGTTCAGCAGTCGTCGGATGGCGGTGATGTCGTCTTGGCCGAGCAGGCGCTCGGTGGCGAGGACCCGGTACCAGATCAGGCCGAACACCAGGTCGGCGGCGAAGGCTGCCGTCAGGTGAGCGGGCTTGTCGCCGCGGGCTGCGGCGCGCTCGACGATGGTCTCGAGCGCGGCCCTGCGTTTGATCAGGAAGCCGTCCTGGAAGCGGCGCCGGAAGTCTGCGTCGCGTTGCGCCTCGGCCATCAAGGAACGCAGGACGGGGACCACTCCTGGGAAGGCCATCAGGGCGGCGGAGTCACGCAGGAAGGCGTCCAACTCCGCGTCGAATGAACCCTGGTCCGCAGTTGAGACCTTCAGATCTGCCTTGAGCGCCAGGGCTTCGAGCAGGACGTCCGCCTTTGTGGGCCACCAGCGGTACACGGTCTGCTTGCCTGCCCCGGCGCGGGCGGCGATGCCCTCGATGGTGAGGTCTGGGAAGCCGACCTCGGTCGTGAGCTCGTAGGCCGCAGTGAGGATCGCGAGCTTCGTCTGCTCGCTCCGCTTGCGGCCGCGGGCGGGTGTCGTAGCGCCGGTCATGCGGGGCAGCCTAACCCATTATCGAGACGTCACGTCTAGGAATAGTGTTACGCTCATTCGAGACGCTACGTCTCGGAATAAGGAGTGAGCATGACCACTGCACTCGTGATTGGCGGCACGTCGGGGGTCGGCCTGGCGGTCGCCCGACAACTCGCCAGTCGAGGACACGCGGTCCACATCGCCGGACGAAACACAGAGCGGCTCAACCGGGCAACCGCTGCCGTCGACGGAGACGTCCACGGGCACGTTCTCGACGCCGCCGACGCGGAGGCGGTCGCCACGCTCGCGGCGAAGATCGCCCCGATCCGCCACCTCGTCATCACCCTGGCCGGGAAGGGCGGCGCCGGCCCGCTCGGCGACTTGCCGCTCGATGGCCTGCGGCAAGCGTTCGAGGAGAAGTACTGGCCTACCGTCACCGCACTCCAGGCCTCGCTCGCTCACCTCAGCGCGGACGCCTCGATCACCCTCGTCGGAGCCGTCACAGCGAGGGCTGCCCTGCCCGGCACAGCCGGCATTGGCTCGCTCAACGCCGCCGTCGAAGGGCTCGTCCAACCGCTCGCCGCCGAACTGGCACCGATCCGGGTCAACGCCGTCTCGCCGGGATACGTCGACACGCCGTGGTGGGACGGACTCGCCGCCGGGGACCGATCCGCGTTCTTCAAGCAGGCGGCCAACGCCCTGCCCACCAAGCGCATAGCCACCGCCCCGGATGTCGCCGAGGCCATCGTGCTGCTGGCCACGAACCCCAACATCACCGGAACCGTCATCGAAACAGACGGCGGCGCACGCCTCACCGCCTGAGGCTTCTTCACCATTGCCCAGCCGCCGCACCGTCGTGACACGGAACGGCTTCGGCGAGCAAGTGATGGCCTGCACGCAGAACGGGGTCGCGAACCGCTATTCGCGACCCAGTTCTGCGCCGCCTGTCGGCGTACAGGCTGATGTGCTCAGGCACGTACGCATGAACGTGCTCACGAGGGGCGGCGTGTCATAACCGGGGCAACGGGACTGCGGTTGATGCTTTGGCTGTGCGGTCGCTGGCCGGATGACCGGAACCAGGAGGTTGAGGCGCATGCTTGTTCTGGGCCGCTCGCAGGTCGAGGCCCTGCTCGACATGGACTCGCTGATCGATGCCCTGGCCCCGGCGATGGCAGACCTCAGTGCGGGCCGCGCCTCGGTACCCGACCGCGTCGCCGCCCTGGTGCCCGAACGTGATGGATTCCTGGCGGCCATGCCGGGCTTCCTGCCGTCGGCCGGGGTGCTCATGACCAAGCTGGTGTCAGTATTCCCGCACAACGACGCGGCACGGTTGCCTACACATCAGGCGCTGATCGTGGCGTTCGATCCGGACACCGGCGAGCCCGCTGCGTTGCTGGACGGTACGGCCATCACCGCAGCGCGGACCGGCGCCTGCTCCGCGTTGTCGGCGCGACTGCTGGCCCGCGAGGACTCGACCGTGCTGGCAGTGCTGGGCACCGGCGTGCAGGCCCGGTCCCACGCCCACGCGATCTGTCGGGTCCGCCCGATCCGGCAGATCCGCGTCGCTGGTCGGGATCCGGCGAAAGCCGCTGTCCTGGCCGCGGAACTCTCAGCCGTACTGGAGGGCGAAGTCCAGGCCGTGTCCAGCTACGCCGAGGCGCTCGACGGCGCGGACATCGCCGCCGCGACGACGCACGCCGTCGAACCCGTGATCCGCCGTTCCTGGCTGACACCCGGGGTGCACATCACGTCCGTGGGGTACAACCCTGCCGGCCGCGAGATCGACGACGCCACGGTCACCGATGCGCTGGTGTGCGTCGAATCGCGCCAGGCCGTGCTTGCCCCGCTTCCTGCGGGGAGCAACGACCTGCTCATGCCGATCCGCGACGGCCTCATCACAGCCAATCACGTGCACGCCGAACTGGGCGAACTCATCGCCGGCAGCAGACCGGGGCGCACCAGACCGGACCAGATCACCCTCTACAAGTCGGTCGGCGTGGCAGTGCAGGACGCCGCGGCCACGGCCCTGGTCGTCGCCTCCGCCCGCGAGCAGTCAATCGGCGAGGAGACCTCGCTGCGGTGATGCCGCCACCAGCAGGCGATCACGGTGGCTGGATCGGCAACGCACGGTCCACCGGTTGAGCACATTCACCCGTACACGGTTGAGACGGAGCCTGCTACCGCGCCAACGCGTTCGCCCGAGCACTCCTCGGGGCACGCCACCAGCGGATCACGCCCTACCCCGTGACACAACGGCAAGGTGGAGCGCTACAACCGGATCATCGCCGAGAAATTCCTCTACGCCCGCACCTGGCTATCTGAAGATCAACGCCGCAGAGCCCTCCGGCGTCTGGAACGTCCACTACAACTACCACCGCCCCCACAGCGGAGCAGGCGGCCAGCCGCCGGCCTCTCGGCTAGCCGACCACGTCACCAACGTCCTGGCCTCCTACAAAGTGTTGCGGGTCATGACGTTGTTGACGGTGGGTTCGGGGCGGTCGGCGGGGCGAGATCCGTTGTGGACGGTCTGGTGCGGACGATGGCTTGGTCTCCTCGTGGACCGAACAGGTGCAGGATCTCCACGGCGCTCGTGTCCGCAGGGCCGAACCAGTGGGGCTCGGTGGTGTCGAACTCGGCCACTTCGCCGGGCCGCAGCGTGAAGTCCTGCGCCCCGAGGATGAGGCGTAGCCGACCGGCGAGGACGTAGAGCCATTCGTAGCCCTCGTGGGTGACCAGTTCCGGCTGACGGGGGGCCAGTACCTGCTTGAAGACCTGCACTCGGCCCGGGTACTGCGTCAGGGGCACGAGGACGCTGCCGCGCTCCTTGTGCAGGGGCCTCAGGTGCACCCGAGGGTCACCGCTGGCGGGCGCCGCCACCAGCTGGTCGAGTGCGACGTGGTGGGCCCGTGCCAGCGGGATGAGCAGGTCCAGAGTCGGGCGCCGTTTGCCCGATTCCACCCGGGACAGTGTGCTGACCGAGATCCCGGTCGTGGCCGCGAGTGCCTCAAGCGTGAGTCCCCGTTCCCGGCGCAGCCGGCGCAGCCGGGACCCGATGCCATCCAGAATCTGTTCCAGCTCCGCGCCCGTGGATCCTGTGTTCATGGACCCATTTTTGCAGTGTTCGCAAAAATGATGGGCTGCAGCTGTGGCTGGGGCTGAGCCTTGCCGGGCACTGTTCCCGGACATCAGAGGTAGACCGTGATCGCGACGCCACCCCCTGTTCCACCCATGCTGAGTGCGCGCAGACGCTGGACGGTACTGGCCGTCTGCTGCCTGAGCATGTTCCTGGTGGGCCTGGACACCACCATCGTCAATGTGGGTCTGCCGGCCATCGGGCGCGGCCTGGATGTCGACACGCGCGGCCTCGAATGGATCGTGGACGCCTACACCCTCGTCCTGGCCAGTTGCCTGATCTCCTCCGGCGCACTGGCGGATCGCTTCGGACGCCGCCGGGTGTTCCAGTGTGGGTTGGCCGCGTTCGGCGTGGCCTCGCTGGTCTGCGCGCTCGCCCCGTCGGTGGGCGTACTCATCGCGGCCCGCGCCGTGCAGGGCATCGGTGCCTCGATGCTCAGCCCCGTGGCGCTCGCGATCGTGGTGAACGCGATGCCGGACCCGAAGGAACGGGCGCAGGCGATCGGCGTCTGGGCGTCGGTGTTCGGGCTGAGCATGGCCGCTGGTCCCGTCACGGGCGGTGCGTTGCTCGCGGGGCTCGGCTGGCGGGCGCTGTTCTGGATCAACGCACCGGTCATCGCGGCCGCTCTGCTGCTCAGTGCGGTGTTCGTGCCGGAGTCCCGGGCACCGCGGGCCCGGCGCCTCGACCTGCCCGGCCAGGTCCTGCTGACCGTGGTCCTCGCGGTCGTGGTCGGCGTCCTGATCGAAGGGCCCCGCATCGGCTGGACGTCGCCTGCGGCGCTGGCGGGATACGCAGGGGCTGCTGTGGCGACAGCCGGATTCGTGTGGGTCGAGTCCCGCCGCCGTGAGCCGCTGATGGATCCGCGGATCTTCAGGAGCCCGGTCTTCAGCGGTGCCGTCCTGGGCGCGGTGGCGGTCTTCGTCGCTCTGACCATGACACTGCTGCTGAACACCCTCTACCTGCAGCACACCCGGGAATGGACGCCGCTGGCCGCCGGAGTGGCGACCTTGCCCCTGGCCGTCGGAGCGATGGTCTGCGCCCCCTGGTCCGGCCGCATGGTCGGCCGCACGGGACCGCGGCTGCCGCTGCTCCTTGCCGGCGGTTTCATCACGGCCGGCGGGCTCTGCCTGGTCCGGCTCACCCCGCATACGAGCGTGTCGCTGCTGCTGGCCGCATACTCGCTCATCGGCATCGGGTTCGGCTTCGCCAACGCCCCGATCACCAACACCGCGGTCAACGGACTGCCACCCGCCCGTGCCGGCGTGGCCGGGGCGATCACCTCCACCGCACGGCAACTCGGCTCCGCTCTCGGCATCGCTCTCGCCGGCGCCCTGGTCACGGCCACCAGCCCGACGGGGCTCGCACACGCGTCCCGCCCGGGCTGGATCCTGGTCGCCACCTGTGGCGTACTGGTCCTCCTCGTCGCCCACCTATCACGGCCGAAGGAGGCCAACCCTGGCCCCGCCTCCCCGCAAGCGCGGTGAGCCGCATGACTCACCGCAACGCACCGTTGTCCGTTGAAGGGCGCCACCACCTCCTCGAGCGCTGCCGACCACGCCCCATTGCTCACGACGCCGCTGAGATGGGAATCTCCCGGACCTGTACCTCAAAGCGGGTGAACCGTTACCGCAGACCCGGCGAGATCGCGCTCTTGGACCGCTCCTCGACACCACAACACCAGCCGCCGGCCACCCCAGGCGAAGTAGCAGCCCAGATCGAGGTCCTCCGACACGCCCACAAGTGGCCGACAGCCCGCATCCCATGCGAACTCACGCAAACCGACACACTCACCAGCCGACGGACCGCGAGTCGACATCAGGCCCAACCGGGGCCGAACCGGCGCCCGTTCACCGACCCAAACGGGGCCTCGAACAGGAAACCCCAAAAAATCATTGCCCGTCGACCAGGGCACACGGTCCACGTCGATGTCAAGAAAGTCGGCCCCATCCCCGACAATGGCGGATGGCGCACCCACGGCCGGCCGCAGCACCCGTGTGGCGCCCGGTCCAAGACCCCAGCCAGCGAGTCGGCCGAGGCCGGTCGCGACGCGGCAGGCGCGCCTCATGGGCCAGACGCCCAGTGCGAGATAGCCGAGTTGTCCTCGGCCGGCCCTGGCCCGCCGGCGCCGAAGCGCCCCGTGGCCGCGCCTCGGGCAGCAACCGGATGCTGCTGCCCGACGGCTGGTGCTGAAAGACCCTTCACGTCGGCGCGAAGGCCGAGCCGCACCGCTGGCGGCTGGCACCCGTCGGGGGTGTGCGGACCGCGCGGACTCAGCCGCAGTGACCGTGCCCGTTGCCCAGCGCGCCGTCGATCGCGCCGAGCCAAAGGACGCACTGACCTCGGGCGTCCAGGTACACGGGACCGGCGTACGTCGTGTAGAAGCCGTTGTCCACGACGTACGGGGCGCCGCGGCCCGCGTCGATGCCCAGCGTCACGGCCATCGACACCGGTGCACCGGAGGCGTTGCGGAGGGTGACCGCGCAGTTCTTGCCGGTCGACTTGTTGTAGGTGACGTAGACGGTGCCCTTGTCCTCGACCGGCGTGGAGTCGATGACGGTGTAGCCGGAGCCGCAGGCGCCGTTGTAGGCGGCTCCCGCCGCGGCGGCGACGGTGGCGGTGCGGGGCGCTGCGCCGGCCGGAGCGGCCAGGGCGACGGCCCCGCCGAGCGCGACGGTGGCCAGGACGGCGGCCGTGGTGAGGTGACGCGAAGACTTCATGGTGTTCCCCCGTGGTCGGTGGTCAAGTAGTGCTCGGCATGCGGTGCTTGCCGCACACGAGAGGAGACCGGTCGCCCCGGGGGGAAGTTGTGGTCACTTTTGTCACTGTCCTGTCACCGTGCGCGGCCGATGACCTCCTTCGTGCACGCCGCTCTGCCCGAGTGCTGCCCGCCCGCGCGAGCCTGCGAGGCCCCAGCCCCACCCGTCATGGAACGTCACTGATCAGCGGATCTGGAAACAGCTTCTGGCAATCGAACGCAGCCCGGGCCAGGACATGCCCCGGCCCCTCACGAGCGGACAGGCTCCTGGCGCAGCAGGTCGGGCCGGGCATCGGCGAGGTCGAACGCTCGTTGGAGGCCTTCCACGAGGACGGGCTCGATCCGGTAGATACGTACGCGGTCGTCGAGCTCGAGCACGCGGGTGTTGTTGTCCGGGCCGATCCTGCGCCGTACCGCGCGGACGCTGGTCAGCACCCCGCCGATCTTCCCCTGCCCGATCGGGGTATCGGGGTGGTGGGCGAAGTACTCCTGGACGGCGTCGTAGGAGGCAGTGCCGCCCAGCTCGACAATGCGGCGCAGCACGGCGCGGGCACCGGGCATCACGGCGGCGATCGTGTCGAACAGCAGCCGGTCCGTCCAGCCTTCCCAGAGGTCCTCACCGCTGAGTTGTTCCGGCCCCGGCCGGGACTCCAGGGCCGGGGCCTTGGGCCAGTCGCCCGTGATGGCTGCGGGATTGAGCCCGTAGGCGGCCTGCACGGCGTCTATCGCCTGCTCGTATGTGTCGGTCTGGGTGTCGATGGTCAGCTGCACGCTCTCCCCCTTGGTGATCTCCCTCCTATCCTGCACCCGGTTCCCGTGGGTCTCGGGCCGCCCGGTCGCCCGCCCTGCCGATCCCGGGAGGCCGGTGGGGCGGGGATGGGGTTGCGTATTTAGCGGGTTGCGGTCTCTCCCAGCTGGGGTTGCGCTCGTTCCGGAGTGAAGGAGAGGGCTGCTGGAGGAGGGATGTCGGCCCAGGTTCGTCTGACTGGATCCGGAAGCACGGCTTGGTGGCGCCGGAGATGTCGTCGGCCTCGGTGTGGACCCACTCATCGACGAGACGTCGGTCTTCGGGAAGCTCGAACGGCTCGGGCATGAGCGGGACTCCTGGATGCTTCGCAGGAGTCAGGCCCTAAACCATCGACTGGTAGGCCATATTGGCTGCACGGACGGCAGGGCCAGGGCGTCAAGAGCGGCCATCCGTCGGGTCAGGACAATGGGCGGCGTCCAGCCTGTTCTGAACTACGTGCCATGGCAGAGGGTCTGGTCGTTCGAAGAGCAGACCCTCCAGCTTCAGTTCTGGCACACTGACCCAACGAGTCCGCGCGAGGCCGGACAAGTTCACGCCTGGGGGGCGGGGCAGGTGAATTGGGTCCATGCTGCGGGTTGGGGCGGGCTCGGCGGCCTGATCGCCGAAGCGTGCCTCTTCGCCCAGAGGGTCAGGACCTGGCAGGGGAAGCGCCACGCTGCCCGCGCGGCCGGTCGCAAACTGCCCCCGTTGACCAGGTTCGTGGACCCCAAAGCCGACCTCCTCGCCGCTATCCTGCGCATCTTTCTGGGGGCGGCGGCCGGTGCGTTGATACACGGGCAAGTGACGGGCGCACTTCCAATCGTGGCAACGGGATATGCGGGAGAGGGGTTTCTGCTAAGCCTCCCCCACTTGATTGGCAAGACCGGCCAGGACGCCGTGGAACACGAGCCTGCAAACCCCGTGGCAGCCGCTCCTCAGCCAGCAGCGGGACAGCCGCCGACGCAGAGGGAGACCACGTGATGCACGGGTTCGCCAGCCGTGTCATGTCATCCCTGCTTGGTCCCGACTCCCGTGCTTCCGCTCCCGTCCGACACTGGCAAGGGTATTCCTTGGCGTACCGCGTGGCGGCCTCTTTCTTCAACCGGCCGCTGAAGCCGATCGGGGCAGCCCCTCTTCGGGCACGCGCAAAGAGCGGGCGACCGGCTGCCCTCAGCTTGGTAGACGCCGCCGACCAGTGGCTGCTCCTACCGGCGACCGAGCGCTTGGCCCGGCGCAGCCAGATCCACTCGCTCCTCCTCAGCATCGAAACCTTGGCCAACGAGGTCGCTAGCTACCAGCCATCCCGGTCGCGGACCGAAACCGCGAAAGTATTGGCCCTCGGCAACGTCGCCGCGAGACTTCTGCCACGTGCCATCTGCCCCGATATGACCCAGGAAGAAGCCGAGATACAGGTGCCGACCATCATCAGAAGGGCCCTTGACGCGGCCCGGGAAGCCAGCGCACCCATACACATCCCAACCGCGATGCCAGGCGATGGCGCCGGGGAGGTTCTACGGGACGCGCGCGCCGACGCGATCGCATCGGATCTCAAGCGAACGCTGGCCACGCTGACAGACGCCAAGGACTCTTTCCTCGCCGCGGACCTACGAGCGGCAGCACATGTGGAGCAGGCCAAGTTCGTCGGCGTTAAATGGGACGCCCAGACGCAGTGGCCCGACGCTGAATGGGAGGCTCGGATGCGGCGCGCCTCCGGAGAGCTACCTCCAGGGTCGGGCATTTTCGTCGTCGTTGGCGAGCCGCTCCATCAGCCGGACCCCCTCCTGCGGTGAATGCTAGGGGCTGATCCCGTCGTGACCGATCGCAGCGAAGATTGCGCTCCATCACCAGCTGCAATGCGAGCCGGTGAGCTGGCGACCGGGCTTATGGCGCCCCGTTCCTGCCGGTCAGCAATGGCGTTATGGTCGGTGGCGGGACCACTGGCAAGTGATCAACGGGATTTTGCTCCACAGTCTCGGGCTGGACCGGAAAACGTGCGCGCCTCTTTGAGCCCGTCGCCGCTCAGGGCGCCGTGTCCGGCCGACGGCTGTGCGGCATCCTTCGACGGGCTGATCACCGGGAAGCCGAGGGTGCGTCCGTACGCGGCCTCCACGGCCGCGATCGCCTGCTCGTAGGTGTCGGCGTGCGTGTCGATGGTCAGCTGCACGCCCGCCGCCTGACCGCCCGTCACTCCGGTCCTGGCACCCGTCGAAGGTACCTGGAGCTTTGGGAGTCCGAGGAGGGTGCGGCGGAAGTCGAGGGCTGCTGCGCTCAGATCGTCGGCGCCGTCCCACTCTGTCTGATACGCCGCGTCGGGCAGCCGCCGGTGGCGCAGCAGGTCCTCCGCGATGTCGGCCACGGCCTCCGGGGCCGCGATGGGGTGCGCAGGTTCGTGACGACGGTGTAGAGCAGGACGTCGTGGAGGCTTTAGCCGCAGCAGCGGAGCACGTCTCGAACAGTAGTGCCATGCTGCCGGATATCCTGACGCCGAGCGGCGCGCACTCGCCGCCCAGAACAGGACGCACGATGACCACTCCCCCGCCGATCACGGAGCCCGATCCGTCCGCGCTGATCTGCCCCGGCGACCGGGTCAGGCCCTGCGGCCGCTGCCAGCGCAAGACCCACAAGCACGGCAGCGGCGGCAGCCCGCTGTGCCAGTGGTGCATGGCACCAGTGCAGGAGAACTGGGGCTCGGGCGTGCGCTACGTCAGCACGCGCCGTAGCCGCGTACCCGGTTGGGTGAAGCCCCTCAGGCACGAGGACTTCTGCGGACCCCGGCACGTCCTACCAGACGTGAAGCAGATCAACGACGCGCATGCCGCGGAGCCGGGGCTCGCCGTGGTGGAAGTCGCGGCCGCCGACGACGCCACCGCCTTCGCCATCCAGAAGCTGCTCGCCGCGCGGTGCGCCATCGCGCCGGCGGACCGCACGACCCGGGACCCCGGCGAGCCCGGTGTACGGCTGCGGTTCTGGCCGCGCTGAAGTCGATCCGCGCCGCCCGGCCGACGGCGCACCGATCTACGTGATCATGGACAACCTGTCCGGCCGTAAGGGCGCGGACATCCGACGCTGGGCGACAAAGCACAAGGTCGAGTTGTGCTTCACCCCGACCTACGCCTCGTGGGCGAACGCTATCGAGGCGCACTTCGGACCGCTGAGGCAGTTCACCATCGCCAACTCGAACTATCCCAACCACACCGTGCAGACCCGGGCTCTGCACGCCTACCTGCCCTGGCGCAATGCCAACGCCCGCCACCGCGATGTCCTGGCTGCCGAACGCAAGGAACGCGCGCGCATCGCAGCGAGAAGGGCATCCGCTGGGGCAGACGCCCCCTCGCGGTCGCAGCCTGAACTCGTGTGGGTCCTCGCGTCACCTTCGCCAGAACAGGTGGTGCGTCACGCCGCTCGGGCTGAGCACGACCTCCAGGTGGAACCGGTCGAGCAGTTCATCGGGGGACTCCCAGAGTCGCAGTCCGGACCCTAGCTTTACCGGCGAGACCGCCACGTGCATGGTGTCGACGAGGCCGGCATCAAGGAACTGCCGGATGGTGGTGACCCCGCCACCGAGCCGGACGTCCTTGCCCTGCGCCGCTTCCCGCGCCCGTTCGAGGACCGTGGACGGGTCGCCGTCGACGAAGTGGAACGTGGTGTCGGAGAGCGTGAACGACGGACGCGTGTGGTGGGTCATGACGAACACCGGAGTGCGGAACGGCGGCTCGTCACCCCACCAGCCGCGCCACTCATGGTCCTGCCAGGGCCCGCGTTGGGGCCCGAACTTGTTACGGCCCATGATCTCGGCACCGATGTTGCGTGCGAAGTCCCGCGTGAAGTAGTCGTCCAGGCCCCGGCTCCCTCCGGGATCCGTGCGCATGGGCCAGCTCGCCGTAGCTCCGGCCCAGGCGAACAGCCTCTCGGGATGGTCGTGGCCGAACGGCCTCTCGAGGCTCTGGTGCTCACCGGCACCGATTCCGTCGCTCGAGACGTTGAAGTTCATGACTCTCAGCAGTTGATCCACGTGTTCCTCGTCAGGTCCTGTCGCGTCATCGTGCGGCGAGGCGCCGCACATCATGACGTCGAACGGGACGTGGCCGGATCGACAGCGGCCCGCAACTTTTTTCCAAGGCGTGTCAGGAAGCGCTCCATGCGTCGCACCGGACGTCACTGCCCTTCCAATCGTTCCCACACCAACCCGGCGAACGTACGCGGTCAGTCTATGCGTTTGCGCTGATCAAGAGCATGTTGGGGGTGTGGACACGCATGAAGTGAACCGATTACGGGCCGCGTTGGGGCTGTTCGTGGCCGATGTGTTCGCCTCGGTGCCGCGCAAGGATCAGCGGGCCAAGGGCGAGTGCTACCTGCGGGGGCTGATGCTCGATGGCCGGTGCAAGTCGATCCAGCCGATGGCCCAGCGGCTGCCGGACGGGAACATGCAGGCCTTGCAGCAGTTCGTCAGCCAGTCACCGTGGCAGTGGACGCCGGTGCGGCGGCGGATCGCCGAGCGGCTGGTCCAGGTGGTCGAGCCCGAGGTGTGGGTCATCGACGATGTGTCGTTCCCCAAGTGCGGGCGGGCCTCGGTCGGGGTGACCCGGCAATACTGCGGAGCGCTTGGGAAACGGGCCAACTGCCAGGTCGCCGTCAGCGTTTATAGCGCACCCCGTGTTCGGCCGGGTGGTGCAGATCTTCACCGCGGGTGAGGCCACCGTGGGCCCGTTGGTCCTCAACCCTTTTCAGGTGCCTGCGGGCACGACCGTCAGTGAGGTCCCCCACCTTCCAGACCTTCCGCCGGTCCGTGAAGAACAGCTGCACCGAGCCCCCAGATACAAGGCACGTCACGGGAGTGAGGAAGGAGTCATCCACCCTGCATGACCAGCGCGGCAGCGGCCACACTCGACTGTCAACGTCACCCGAGGAGGACGGACACACCGCGGTCCCCGAGCTTGAGCCGCAGCCCATCCAGGAACTCGCTGAGCAGCTCGACGCACTCACCGTCGATGTCGACACCCTGGACACCGAGGTGCAGGTGCTCCAGCGCCCGAGATCGACTTCGTCCTTGTCGACCGGCTCGCTCCTCTGAGCCCGTCGCGAGCTCGACATCGGCTTTGTCGCCTACTTCTCGCCCCATGCGCACAAGGGCCGTCGCGAGGAGCGGCGCCGCGAGTGGAACTCTCCAGCGTGACCTGCGGTCCGGGGTGCGACGTAGGCCACTCTGTCCCCCGCTTGCCCGGCCAACGATCCCGACTTACCGTGAGGTGAACAGAACGTTCTATCCACCCTCTGGGAGTTCTCATGACTCACGCCTCCTCCGCCGGCACAATCGTGCTGATCCACGGGCTGTGGATGACCCCGCGCAGCTGGGAGAAATGGATCGACCGCTACCAGGCGCAGGGCTACCGGGTCGTCGCACCCGCCTGGCCGGGTCTCGACGCCGAGGTCGAAGAGATACGGCGCGACCCCTCCCGCATCGCGGGAGTGGGCCTGAGTGAGGTGATCGGCCACCATGAGGAGGTCATCCGCGGCCTGGATGAGCAGCCTGTGATCATCGGGCACTCCTTCGGCGGGGCCATCACGCAGGTGCTGCTGGACCGGGGTCTGGGCCGTGCGGGCGTCGCCATCGACTCGGCTCCCGTCAAGGGGGTCCTCCCGCAGCCGTACTCCACGGTGAAGTCGGTCTGGCCGGTGCTTCGCAACCCCGCCAACAAGAACAAGGCCATCGCCTTGACCCCGCGCCAGTTCCATTACAGCTTCACCAACACGCTCAGCGAGGAGGAGTCCGCCGCGGTCTACGAGCGCTACCAGGTGCCCGGATCGGCTCGGGTGCTCTTCCAGGGCGCGTTCGCCAACTTCAACCCCGGCGCCGCGACGAAGGTCGACTTCCGCAACGGGCGGCGCGCTCCCCTGCTGTTCATCGCGGGCGGGGCCGACCACATCGTGCCGGCGAAGGTGAACAAGGCCAACTGGCGCCTGTACCGCAAGTCTCCGGCCGTCACCGACTACCAGGAGTTTCCCGGCCGCTCCCACTTCACCCTCGGCCAGGACGGCTGGGAAGAAGTCGCCGACTACGCCCTCAGCTGGGCAGCCCACCACGACCTCAGCCGCGCCTGAAGCGCCACTCGCCACCGGCTGCGCGGGGGTCCGCCCCACCGACCAGTACCCCCGCGCCCCCCACGGACTGCGGATCCGCCGGTCCGTCACCTCACGGCACAAGGAAACACAACGATGCTCAACCATCGCCCGATCCGTCTTGCCGCCCTCGGCGCAGCCGGCCTCGCCCTTGCCACAGGTCTCGCCACGACCGCCTCAGCCCACCCCGCCCACCACGCCCGGAACCACTCCGCCGCCAAGCCGACCGTCGTGCTCGTGCATGGCGCCTGGTCCGACTCGTCCGGCTGGAGCGGCGTCGTCAAACGTCTGCAGGCCGACGGCTACCCGGTTACCGCCCCTGCAAATCCGCTGCGCGGCCTCAGCAGCGACGCCACGTACCTGGCCGACTATCTCAAGACGATCCACGGCCCGATCATCCTGGTCGGTCACTCCTACGGTGGCGCCGTCATCACCAACGCCGCCACCGGCAACCCGAACGTCAAAGCGCTCGTGTACGTCGCCGCTTTCGCCCCGGACAAGGGTGAGAGCGCCTTTGCCCTCAACGCCAAGTTCCCCGGCAGCCACCTCAGCGACGACCCCAACGCACCCGTCCCCACCGCTCTGAACGCCGTCCCCTTCACCCAGCCGGACGGCAGCACCGGTACCGACCTGTACTTGAAGGCCGACAAGTTCCGCGACGTTTTCGTCGGCAACAAGGTCAGCAACGCCACGGTCGCCGAACTGGCCGCCACCCAACGCCCCGCCACTGCGCAGGCTTTCGGGGAGCCCTCCGGCACTCCGGCGTGGAAGACGATCCCCTCCTGGTACCTCGTCGCCCGCGACGACCACGCCATCCCCGCCGCCGCCGAGCAGTTCATGGCGTCGCGAGCACATGCACACACCACCGAGATCAACGCCCCGCACGCCGTCCAGCTGACCGACCCGGGCGCCGTGACGCAGATCGTGAAACAGGCCGCCGCCAACAACTAACCCCCTCTGCCTCCGGCCCCCGCCCACTGCTCGACGGGCGGGGGCCGGAGGCCTGTGTACCTCCCGGGGGCACCCGGGCGAGCAGTCAGTCCGCTGTCAGGAGAGCGGCGACGCCGTGCACGAGAGTGTCGTTCGCCTTCTGCGGATCGCCCAGGTAGCCGGCGACCATCGCTCCGTCACGCATGGCGACCATGGCATCGGCCGAGCGCGCGGGGTCAGCCGCACCCACCTGCTCGAAGGCGTCCTGGAGCACCTGGTGAAACCAGGCCCTGTGCGTCAGCACCGCCTGATGGATGGCGCTGTCCCGCTCCGGGTACTCGGCGGCTGCGTTGATGAACGGGCAGCCGCGAAAGCCCACGCCACACAGCTCTTCCCCGATTCCGGCTGCCACGGCTTGGAGGAAAGCAGAAGGGTCCGCGATCTCCTCCCTGGCTGCGCCGAGGCGGTCACGGATGTCCTGGTCCGTCGTTTCGAGGTAGGCCCGCACCAGGTCGTCCTTGCCCTCGAAATGCCGGTAGAAGGTGCCGCGGGCGATCTCCGCCTCCGCCATGACGCGGTCGACACCGACGGCCCGGATACCCTCGACGTAGAAGAGCCGGCTCGCCGTGCCCAGCAGCCGCTCACGCGCCTCCGACCGGCGTCCTCGTGCAGTCATCTGCTTCGACATACACCCATTGTATAGAACGTTCTTTCCATAAATCCGCTTTTGCGGCCGCGGCGACGGGGACCAGTAGCGGGAAGCTGTAACGAGCCGAAGTCGCAACGTATGTTGCCCCGCTCGCAAACGGCGACCCCGTCACAACAGCGTCGCCCCATCAGGACTCGCGATGTTCGAATTATGTTCGATATATTGAGGGCAGAGCGGTCGGGCGGAACCGTTGCAGGAGGGTGCCCTCCTCGACCTGACCGGGGCGACCCGATGGTGTTCGATTCTCTGGGGGTCTGAAGCTGTTGCCGTGGGGGAGAATCGCGCGTTGATGCAGGTCAGCGTCTTCACAATGGAATCTACTCACCGCAACAGGTGTGGTGCTATCGCCGGAGGCATGCGCACCCTGTACGCCGACTGGGAGACCTCCGCGCACATCGCCGTCGCCCAACTGCGCATGGAGGCCGCGAAGTACCCCGAGGACCCACGCCTGATCGAGCTGGTCGGCGAACTGTCCCTGCGTGACAAGCAGTTCGCCAAATGGTGGGGCGAACACCACGTCGCCGCCCGCACCGTGGGCACGAAAACCCTCAACCGCCCGGTCGTCGGCGAACTCGTCCTGGACTGGGACACCCTCACCGCCAACACCGACCCCGACCAGAACCTGACCGTCTGGACCGCCGCCCCCGGCTCCCCCCACCCACGAACGACTGCGCATCCTCGCCTCCTGGGCCGACGACCAGCACCTGCCGGCCTCCTGGCTGCTCAGCTGACCGCGACCGGCCGCCGCTGTAGGAGCGCCGGGTGAATCGTGCCTGCAGCCCGGCTGCTTCGGTACGTACGGGAACATCGCGCCAAGGCGGGAATGGGCGAACCGCAGCCACCTGGACTCCGAGGTGAAGCCCAGCATCGCCTGGGCGACAGCGAGGCAGACAAGCTCTGAGTCGGTCAGCCTGGGAGGGCGCCCCAGCCATCGAGTGCCCCTGATATCGTCGTCGATCTTCGCGTAAGCGCGGTGATCAGGGTATCCAGGTCGGTCTCCACCGCCCGATCTTGGACGCCATATTCGCGAGCCAGGAAGCCGCGGGGCTGGTTACTGTTGCCTGCATGCCGCTGTCTCTTTCTCCGCTTCGACTCTCTTCGGGCGATATCGCCGGGGTTGTCGGCATCTACGCGTCCAACCCCGAGTACGGCCGTATATCTGGCGAGTACGACCCTGCGCGCGTTCAGGCCCAGCAGGTGGAAGCCGAACTGCGCGAGGACACGGGCACCGGCGGGTTCGACGTCCTACTCGCCCGAGACCTTGAAGGCCAGGTGGTAGGTCTGGTCTCGATTCTCCGCCAGCACCCCAGGGACGGGTATCCGTGGATCGGACTTCTGATGGTGCACGGAGACCAGCGCCGCAAAGGCCACGGAAGGCTGCTGGCAGATCTGGTCGAGGAACGCTTGCGCTCCGAAGGCCGGAACGGCGTCCGCCTCGCGGTTCTGGAGAACAACCCGACAGCCCTGGCTTTCTGGAGCTCGCTGGGCTGGCAGGAGATCGATCGCCGTCCCGACGTTCAGCACGGTCGGTCATGCATCGTCATGCACAAGCAACTGGGCCCGATCACTTCGGAATGACTCATCTAGGGCCTGGCGGGAGTCGTGATCACGCGTTACTCCGTTGTCTGGTGCTCTACGCCCAGCCGCTCGTCAAGGTCGTCACCTTCCCGACCAGCATCGTCGACGAGAGCGAGCCAGGCATGAGCGTCAGGTTTGGCACGCACCCGACTGACGTTCCCGAGCCGTTCGCATCGCTCATCAGGGAGCATCTCGCCACGCGTCCCGATCTTCGCACCGGCGCCGGAACCGACAGTCCCTGGATGTTCCCCAGCACCCTCCCCAGCCGCCACGTACACCCCAACACCCTCATGGACCCCGACTCCGTGATCTCGGCGTCAACCTCCTTGGCGCGCGTAACCGAGCCATTGGCGAACTCGTCCTCGAATGCCCTCCGTCGCTGGTTGCTGACGCCCTTGGGTACAGCCACCAAGTCCCGTGCCTGCATGCCGAGAAGCTGCAGAACCCTGGGCGCGCTACGCGGGCCGCCGTGTCCGCTCGCGTAATGCACGCAGCGTGACTCCTCGTCCGAGGCGTAGCGTTGACCGCCTGAACCCGCACCGATGAGAGGGCGCAAGCGTCCTGCGAGCAACCGCGCGGTCCTGCCAGGGACTGAGAGCCCGGTGTCTATACCTTGCTCGCGACTACCATGTAGTTCTCGGCCTCAAGATCGAACGTGCTCACTTCCATCCGGAGTCCGACCCGGTGCAGCTCGACCTCGAGTTCCTCGTACCGGTAGGGCCAGCAGGACAACAGTTCCGAGCGGACAAGAACCAGCCCAGCCGCATCAACTTGGGCGATCGCAATCTCGATGTGGTGCTCATCCTCCCAATGCGGCGCAATCTCCCAGCGGTAGACCACGACGGCATCGCGACCGTTTCGTCGGACGAGTCGGTCCCTGATATCCAGCCGGGAACCTCTGGCCCTCACGAGTTCCCAAGTGCGGGATGTGAGCACCAAGCGCCCGCCAGGGCGCAGAAGCCGTGACATCGACTCCAGAGCAGCACCCCTGCCTGTCGCGCCTGCGGCATGGTGAAGTGAGTTGCCAACGCAGAACACCATGTCGAACGTGTCGTCCTCGAGATGATCGGGCAACTCTTCCCAGTTCGCCCGCATGGTCCGGACGGAGGCCCCGAACTCCTCAGACAGCTCTGCAGTCCGGCGAACCATCGCTTCGCTGGCGTCAGTTGCTACAACCTGCATGCCACGACCGGCGAGGCCAACCGCCAACTGTCCTGTTCCGCACGAACAGTCGAGGACGTGAGCGTTCGACGGCAGGAGACTGAGGACGTCATCGAACGACGCAGCGAACTCAGCGGGAGGCAACTTTGCATCCGAGATGAGCCATTCGTACACCTCGGCAAGCACATCATATTCCGTCACAACCACTACCTCGGTCGCACAACAGACTCACGGCGGGACGTCAGTCCATCAGAGGAGCAAGCCGGGCACCAATGGTTTTCGCAAGCACAACCCGTCCGCCCATGCCGCGCGACTACACGATCGTGCTGGTATTACCTACCGATGCCGATGTCACCTCGTCCATCGGGATCCGGATCGCAGTCGACGCCGCCGCCACGGGGCCTGCTCCTGACACGTTCCTGGTGGCCGGCGCAAACCTCCACCCGCGCACACCTGTGCCCCGTGATCTGATCGAGGCGCGCGAACGCCGGCGGGCCGGGCCGGCCGGGTCGCGTCCATCTGCACCGGAGCATTCATCCTCGGCGCCGCCGGCCTCCTGGACGGCAAGCGCGCAACCGCGCACTGAAGGTCGCGCACGAGCTCTCCGCCCGCTGCCGGGCCAGCCGCGTCGAACCCGACGCGATCTACGTCCGTGACGGCACCACCTACACCTCGGCAGGCGTGACCGCCGGCATCGACCTGGCACCGGCACTCGTCGAGGAGGATCACGGCCCTGATCTGACCCGCGACATCGCGCGCGCTCTGGTGGACAATTTGCAACGTTCGGGCGGCCGATCACAGTCTCCGCCCCCATTGCAGGGACCGCCGCCCCGATCTCCGGCCCTCCGCAGAATCACCGACGTGATCACGGCGAATCCCGGGGGAAACCACTCACTCGGCGAACTCGCCAAGCACCTCAATGTGAGCCCTAGTCATCTCACGCGGCTCTTTCGCGAAGAGCTGTCCACCACGCCGGCCCGGCACGTGGAGATGATCCGGTTCGACATGGCGAAAGCCCTACTCGACCAGGGGCATACCGCGAAGCAGACGGCATCCCTTGCCGGATTCCCGAATTACGAGAGTATGCGGAGAGTTTTCGTGAGGGAATTGTCGCTCAGCCCCGCCGCCTATCAGTACCGCTTCAGCACAGCGCGCCGAGCCGACGAGGGGCAGCGGTAAGACGAAGCTGTCACTGCACGGACACCGAAGCGTCACAGACGGTTGCGCTGCCCGGTGCCATTTTTTCCACACGCCGGGTTCGTCCACCACATCCGCGACACCACCTCTTGCCTGTCCCAGCCTCGATCCCGAGGGCGGTCCGAACCGGGTCGCCGGGATATGCCATCACCACGGCAGGTGCGATGCGGCGCCGGGGCAGCCACTCCGCCACCGATAGCCCCGTCCTCTGCTCGCGGGCGTCGTCGAGCGGTCGTCGATCACTGAGGCGAGGAGGGGGTCCTCCCGCACGTGCTCGGGGACGAGGGCAGGTACGACACGTGCGGCCGGGACGATCGCGTACGGGTACCCCGGTCGATCACCAGCAGCGCCGTCAGCCGCTCGCGCACCACCAGCCGGGCCGCCTCGCGGGCGTCGTAGTCCACGGGCACCGTGGGGTATGGCCTCGCCAGATCACGGGCGGGCATGCGTGGACGTCTCCTTGGGTTCCGCGGCCGTGTCTTCCTGCTTGTCCGGGATGCCGGACAACTCGTCTACGTCGAAGGCGCGGGCGATCGGCACGGCCGTGGAGCTGTGCGCGATGATCGAGAACGCGCGATGAGCGTGAACGCCTCCTCGGCCTGCGGGACGCCGGACTGCAGCACCACCAGGCCATAGACCACCGAGACGACGCCCTTCGGGCCGAACCACGCCGCGACCAGTCGTTCCTTGCGGGAGATGCTCGTGCCGAGCAGCGAGAGCAACAGCGAAGCCGGGCGGATCAGGACAATCGCCAGCACGGCCGCTACATAGCCGCCGAGGGCAAGGTCCCCGAACATCTGGGGTGTCAGCAGTGCGCCGAACACCAAAAGGGCTGCGAACTTCGCCAGCTCCGCCCGTGCCGCTTCGAGTGGTTCGAAGGATTCTTTCGCTTCCGGGGATACGTGCACGATGACCGCGCTCGCCGAGAGGGCGTGCCCACCAGGAGGGCGATCGGCACGCACTCGACGACGCGCCCCCGAGAGCACGGGCGCGACAAGTGGTGGCGCCTCGCCGGCGCCCATGGGTGTCCCGTGTCCGGATCGTTCGGATCCGGTGTCCCGGGCGTCCGGTTCAGAGCGGCTGTCTCCGTCAGACGCGGCCGCGGGCGCCCTCCTCGGCTTCCTCGCTGGTGAAGACGTAGTCGGCCCTCTCGCCGTACGACGCTTCGTAGCTCAGCCCGAAGGCGTCGGAACGGCCGGTGGTCCTGCCCACCTCGAATTCGGGCGCGAACCCGAACATGGCGTTCCTGATCTTCGTCGAGCTGCCGTCGGGCCCGGTGAGCGGCTCGTAGGAGAGTTCCGTCCGGCCCTCGACCGTGAGGCCGGGGCTGTCTCCTTCCTCGAGGGAGACGGCTGCCCGCTCCATGCCCAGGTACTCGCCGAAGAACTGCGACAGCTGGCCGAACGGTCCGCCTTCCCGGCCGGAGAGGATGCGCTCCAGGGCCTGGGCCTGCTCGTCGCTGGCCGAGGTGTCCACGACCAGGCCGACCTTCCAGTTGCCGGAGGACATATTGGAGGGGAAGAGGTTGTAGAACGCGAAGTCCACGTCGGACAGGTCGAGATCGTCCAGATTCCCGTCTGCCACATGGAACACGGCGGTACCACGGCATTCGGTGCCGCCCTTGGCGTCCCGCGGCTGGCCGTCGTACGGACAGCTGCACAACACCGCACAAGAGCAACCGGCCACATAGGTGCCGGATATCGTCCACGACATGAGTGCTCCCCATTTCCGATGATGATGGCGGCGAGCGTCGTCTGTACTTTTACGCTAGACCTGTCAAATATGCCTGTAAATGGCGTTTCACGACAAAGCGCCCCGATGCGCCTGATCGGCCCGGGGTCTCCCCCTGTCCTACGCGCGAGACATTCCGCGAGCGCGCCCGGAACGTGCCACGGGCGGGAGTTCTCTGCTGTGGCGTGTGCCGGGAGGGCGCATGAGAACGTCACGGTCGTGCAGCGGCCAGCGCGTCTGCAAGCTCCCGTAGGTTCGCCGCGACGTAATTGGGTCGAGTCATCGTGCGTGGGTACAAGGAGGCTCCGCGCCGCAGCCACGCGCCGTCCCGCCCGGCTCGCCGTGCCCCGTCGATGTCCCAGGGATGCACGGCGACCATCAGTGCTTGGTCGGGCCGCACACCGGCCCGCTCCACGGCGTAGTGGTAAGCCGCGGGGGCCGGTTTCCAGCGGCGGCGCGGGCCGTTCACATCGGAGAGGGACTCGAAGCGGTCCAGCACTCCTGCCTTGTACAGCAACCGTTCGGTCAGGGCGACGCTGCCGTTGGTCATCGCCGTCAGCCGGTACCCCGCCTCGGCCGCCTGGAACTCCGACATGACCGGCTCCATCAGTGACTACCGGCCCGACGACCATGCCCTCACCGATCAGAACCCCGCCCCGGGCGTCTGGACCGACGACATCGAACTGCCCGACACCGCCGCCCCGCTCCTGGGCGAGAACGCGCGGATCCGGCTGACCGTGACCGCCTGGGCCTGACGAGAAGAGGCGAACCGGTCATCGTCGCCCTGTCCAACGTCCAGTTCGGCAAGCGGAACGAGGACGTACGCACCGTACAGAAAGCCCTGATCAGCCGGGGCCGGAAGACCCCCGACGGCCCCACCGGCTTCTTCGGCGAACAGACCACAGCCGCCTACCGCGCCGAACAACTCGCCCAGGACTTCAAAGGAACCCGACGCCGACCGCAACCCCGGCTGCACCTCCCCCACCCCCCTCCGCCACCACGTCCATTTCCAGGTCGACTGCAGGACCGCAGCACCCTCCCTTCCCCGTGCGGCCACTCCCGGCAGAAAACAGGTGCCGTAGCCCGTGCTCGGGAACAAGGTCACCTTCGGCTTCTCCGCACGTGGTCCGTACGCCTGGAAGCCGGCACCGGACGAGAAACCCTACGGGCCATGGATCGGGCTGCACGCGGACAACGGCCCCATCTCCACCTACTGCCATCTCTCGGAACGGCAGGTGACGGCCGGTCAGAAGGTCAGTGCCGGAAGGCAGCTCGGCAAGGTCAGCGCCATCGGCAACGCGACCGGGCCGGCATCTGCACCTCGAGATGTCGAAGGGCTCCACCTGTCCTACGGCGGTGTCGCCAGGCACAGTTGGTGAGCCTGTGAGGGGGGCGGCGCCTCCTCAGAACGCGGAGTTGGCGAACCAGTGGGTCAGCAAGTGCTCGTCCCCCTCGTCGGCGAAGGCCTCTGCCTGGTAGGGCAGTCGGCCGTAGACGAGGAGGAGCAGGTCGGCCGCGGTTCCCTGGACGGTCGCGTCAGTGGGGGCCGCGGTCGGGTGGGCCAGGTCGAGCCCGAAGCCGTCGGGCCGCAGGCGGACGACCCAGGCGTCGTCCCCGTCGGTCGTGCGGAAGCGGATGGTCCTGTCGGAGCCACGTAGGTCGGCCACCTTGGGCGCGAAGAAGGTGGCGAAGGGCAGATTGACGAGGAACTCGTCGATCCCGTCCACCGCGACCGGGCGGTCGATCGCGGGCCGGAGTCCGAGTGCGACCTCGGCGTCGGCCCGGTGCAGCAGGGTCTCGAAGAGCATCCGGCGTGCCCAGAATCGGGCGTGCTGGTCGGCGCCCCAGGCCCACATCGGCAGGTCCGGATCGGTGGCCGCGAAGGCGTCCGCGGCCACGGTCGCACTCTCGGCCAGCCAGTCGATGTATCCGTCCTCCTGGTCGGGGAGCTGAAGGTCCACGTCACGCGTGCGCGGGGGTTCCTGGATGCGGGCCCGCAGCAGGACCGAGAACCAGCGGTGGACGCTGCCCGTGTGCCTGACCAGGTCGGCCAGCGTCCAGCCGGGACAGCTGGGCACCGCCGTGGCCAGGTCGGCGTCCTTGACCGCCGCGACGAACCGGGCGGTCTCCGCCGCGACCGCGGTGCGGTGATCGACCGAGGTGGCAGCGGGCGCGTGCTGGGTGTGCTGGGTGTGGTCGGACGTTGTCATCGTGACATGCCTTTCGGAGACTGCGGGTTCCAGCAGACGGCTGGGTGAGGACAGCTCTGCCTTGGCGGAACCTTTCGATGATTCCGGACGGCGACAACGCCTGACGACAGTGGCAGAGCCTGAAGCACGGTCACACGAGCTCGGCACCGGCCTCCGCCTCCGCAAGCCCCGCCGTCGAGGAGTCCGCGACCTTCCTCGGCACGGACGTACGAGGGGCATGAGCCGACTTGATGCCGACGAGGGCCACGGCGACGACCAGGCCGAAGGCCGCTCCGGCGATCACGAAGGTCGTGGTGAACTGGCTCTCCTGCGGCAGCGCGGGCCCCCCGCCCGGCAGCGGGATGGTCTTCGACGCCAGCAGCGAGGTGATCACCGCGCTTGCGACGGCGCTGCCGACCGAGCGGGAGATGGAGTTGATGCCGTTGGCGATGCCGGACTGGTGGGCGGGCACGCCGGCGACGATAAGAGCGGGCATGGCGGCGTAGCCGAAGCTGATCGCCAGGCCGATGACCATGCCGGCGCCGATCACCGAGGCCGTCACATCGTGCGCGACGCTCAGCCACGTGAAGCCGAGCACGCCGAAGCAGGCCCCGGCGGCCAGGGTGAAGCGCGCGCCGAGCCGGCGCACCAGGACCCCGCCGAACTGGGCGCCCACGAGCGAGACGAGTGTGGTCGGCAGCAGATACACGACGGACGCTTCGAGCACGGAAGCGCCGAAGCCGTAGCCGACGACGCCTTCCGGCATCTGGACGAGGTACGAGACACCGATGAACTGGGCGAACATCGCGAAGCCCAGCAGCAGCCCGGCCAGGTTGGTGAAGAGAACGGGCCGGTGGACGAACATCTTCATGTCCACCATGGGTTCCTTGACCCGGCCCTCGGCGACGACCCACACCACCGCCATGAGGACGGCCCCGGCGAAGGAGCCGAGCGTACGGCCGGACGTCCATCCCCACTCGTGTCCCTGCGAGACCGGCAGAAGCAGCAGCACCAGCAGCATCGCCAGGGTGCCCGCGCCCAGCCAGTCCGTGCGCCCGCCCGTGGTCGTCCGGGAAGCGGGCACGGTGAACAGCACACCCGCCAGGGCCATCACCGCGAGCACCACCGCGAGCCAGAAGACCCGGTGGTAGTCGGGGTCGGAGCCGCGGGTGAGAAGCCCGGCGCCGACCAGCGCGAGTCCGCTGCCGAATGCGAGCGTGCCGCTGACCAGGGCCATGGCGCCGTGCAGCTTCTCCGGCCTGATCTCCTCACGCAGGATGGAGAGGGCGAGCGGGAAGATCGCGGTGGCCGCACCCTGCATCACTCGGGCGACGATCAGCCACGTCAGCGAGGTGGTGGTGGCGGCGAGCACCGAGCCCGCGATCATCACGAGCAGCACGCCCACGAGGGTGGGCTTCTTGCCGTGCTGGTCGCCGAAGCGGCCGAGCAGCGGGGTGAAGACCGCGGCCGACAGAAGCGTGGCGGTGGTCACCCAGCTGACGCCCGCCGTGGTCGCCCGCAGGTCGCTCTGGATGATTCCCAGGATCGGGACGACGAGCGTCTGCATCATCGAGACGACCATCGCGGCGAGGCCCAGCACGAGGACGACCGCGGTGTCTGCTGGCTGTCTCCGGGGCGCCGTCTGCTGCGCGTGAGGCACGGATGTCTTCCCTACGTGAGAGCTCGACGAACTACTTGAGAACATCGAAGCTTGAGAACTTCAAATAATTGGTGAGACCGTAGCCATCAATATTTGAGATCGTCAAGTTTTCCGGCGTAAGGTGACGCTCATGACAGCACCCTCTCGCGTCGACACCTCCCGGCTCATGGAGCTGCTCTCGGTGTCCCTGGCTGCCTACTACGGCGACTTCACGGTCGCCGCCGCGAGCGAGAACCTCACGGCCAGCCAGGGCAAGACGCTCAACGTGCTGCGCCGGGGACCCGCCTCCATGAGCACGCTGGCCACCACGCTGACCTGCGACGCCTCCAACATGACCGGAATCGTCGACCGGCTGGAGAAGCGCGGCCTGGTGCGCCGCGAGCCGAGCCCCTCCGACCGGCGCGTCAAGAACGTCCTGCTCACCGAGGAGGGCGAGCAGGTCATCGACGTGATCCGCGGGAAGATGAACAAGACGCTGGCCGGGCTGAGCAGACTCAGCGAGCAGGAGCAGGACACTCTGTACACACTGCTCAAGCGCGCGTTCGCCTCTCAGCCCACGACCGCCTGACGGTCTGCTCAGACGCCGACAGGCTCGCCGGGACCAGGGACCGTGCGGAACCGGAACGGCTCCGGATCGCGGCCGGGCTGGATGAACCAGCACTCCCCCGTGCCGTCTCCGGTGAGGATCCGCAGCACGGTGTCCGCCACGACCTCGGCCGGAATGACCGACAGCCCCTGCTTGGAGAGCATGTCGCGCAGCGGATCGATGATCCGCGACTCCGCGAAGCCGGGGCAGACGGCGTTGAAGCGCACGTTGTCCACCGCGAGAGCCGGCCCCAGGGAGCGGGCAAGCCCCACGACCGCGTGCTTGTTGGCCGCGTACAGAGGATCGAGCGGCACGGCGGCCAGACCCGCCAGGGACGCGGTCGCCACGATGGCCCCTCCCCCGCGGGCCCGCAGCGCCGGCAGCACCGCATGGGTGCCGAAGACCACGCCGTCGAGGTTGGCTCCCATCGCGCGACGGTAGCGTGCCAGGTCGAAGTCCTCACCGACGCCGCATCCGGTCGCCACCCCGGCGTTGAGCAAGGCGATGTCGACCCCGCCGTACTGCTCCTGGGCGAAGTCCACCAGCGCGCGGTTGGCGTCGGGATCGGAGACGTCGCAGGCGCGGAAACGGCCGCTGACCATGTCGGCCACCTCTCGGCCGCCCCGCGCGTCGAGATCCGCGACGACCACGCGTGCCCCCGCCTCCGCCAGCGCCAGTGCCGTGGCCCGGCCCAGTCCACTGGCACCGCCGGTGACGATCGCCACCTTGCCCTGGAGCGCGGCGCCCTCCGCCTGTCCCGGCCGGGCGGCGACGGCGCTCTCGACGGCCGTCATGCCAGCTCCAGGACGAGCTTGCCGACGTTCTCCCCGCGGAAGAGCATCCCCAGCGTCTCGGGGAAGTCGTCCACGCTCCCCTTCACCACATGCTCCTTGACCTTGATGCGGCCGGCCCCGATCCAGGCGGAGATCTCCTGCGCCGCCTGCGCGTAGCGCTTGGCGTAGTCGAAGACGACGAAGCCCTCCATGCGGGCGCGGCGCACCAGCAGCGAGAGGTAGTTGGAGGGGCCCTTGACCGGCGTGGCGTTGTTGTACTGGCTGATCGCACCGCAGACCACGACCCGCGCGTGCATCGCCAGCCGCGTAAGGGCCGCGTCGAGGATGTCCCCTCCGACGTTGTCGAAGTAGACGTCGATGCCGTCGGGGGCCTCCCGGCGCAGCGCCTTCCTGACATCCTCGGCGCGGTAGTCGATGGCCGCGTCGAATCCCAGCTCGTCGACGAGCATGGCGCACTTCTCCGGGCCTCCGGCGATGCCCACGACCCGGCAGGCCTTGGCCTTCGCGATCTGGCCGGCGATCGTGCCGACCGCTCCGGCCGCCCCCGACACCACGACGGTCTCACCGTCCTTCAGCGCCCCGACGTCCAGCAGACCGAAGTAGGCGGTCATGCCAGGCATGCCCAGCGCGCCGAGATACGTCGAGGGCGGGGCGAGGGAGGTGTCGACCTTCAGGGCACCCTTGCCGTCGGAAACCACGTACTCCTGGACGCCGAACGTGCCGACCACGTGATCGCCCGGCTGGAAGTCGGGGTGATTCGACGCGGTGACCTCGATGACCGACCCGGCGCGCATCACCTCGCCGATACCCACCGGCGGCAGGTAGGAGGGACGGTCGTCCAGCCAGCCCCGCATCGCCGGGTCCAGGGATATGACGCGCGTCCGGCCCGCGAATCGGCCCGGGCCCGGCTCGTCGACGGGCCCTGCGAAGTGCTCCCAGTCCTCGGGCTTGACCTCGCCCACGGGGCGGGCTGCCAGACGGATCTGGCGGTTGGTCGCAGACATCGCGCCTCCTGTCGGTTCACGGCTTCCGCCGCAGGGTACCGACCAGTAGGTATGCCTGGTGCATGACGTTCGCCACACGTCGGCACGCCGCCCGCCGACCTGCACCCAGAGAGCCGTACCGACCCCGAAACGTGACCCGCGATGACCTTATGGGCATTCCAACCAGTCGGTATTGTGCGCCGCTCACAGCCATCGCCGTAGCGGAAGGCCCTGCGATGACATTCGCCGACGAGAACCGGTATCCACCCTCGGACACGGGGTGGCCGCCGCCCCGCACCGAGCACCAGCGGTACGGACACAACGCCCCGCCGTACGAGCCGTACGGGCAAGCCCCCTGGACCGAGCCGTACGGGCAGGCTTCGTGGACCGAGCCGTACGGACAGGCTTCCTGGGACGAGCCGTACGCGCACGAGGCCCAGCGGCCCAACGCCGACCTCGCCGCCCTGCGCTCGGCCTACCGCGCGCTCCGCCGGATCTCCACCCTCACCGCGCTCGGCTCCTTCGTGGTGTATGTCGTGCTGTCCTGCTACGCGCCGGGCCTGATGGGGGCCAGTGTCGTCGGGGAGCTGAGCCTGGGAATGGCCCTGGGGGTCTTCCAGCTCGTCGTCACCTTCGCGGCGGTCTCCTGGTACGGACGCAGCGCACAGCGCTCGGTGGATCCATTGGCCCTGGCCGTCAGGGAGCGGGCGGTCCCCGCCGGCCGGAACGCGGGGACGGCGAGATGAACGACTTCAGCTCCGGGACGCAGGCTGTCGTCCTGGTCCTGTTCACCGCGCTGGTCACCGTCACGCTGATGATGTGCGTGATGGCGGGACCGGAACGCGACGACCTGACGAACTTCTACACCGGCTACCGCTCGCTCACCCCGCTCAAGAACGGCCTGGCCATCGCGGGCGACTACATCTCCGCGGCCACGGTCCTGAGCACCACGGGCATCATCGCGCTCGCCGGTTACGACGGCTACGTCCTCGCGGTCAGCACGGCCCTGTCCCTGGTCCTGCTCATGTTCCTGCTGGCCGAACCCCTGCGCAACGCCGGCCGATTCACCATGGGTGACGTCCTGGCCCGCAACATGCCCGGGCGGGCGGTGCGGATCGCCGCCTGCGTGGTGACGCTCTCGGCGACCGTGCCCTTCCTCGTCGTCCAGCTCTCCGGGGCCGGGTCACTGCTCACCTTCATCCTGGGCATCCCGCACATGGCGGGCGCCAGGACGGCCTGCATCGTCATCGTCGGCAGCCTGATGATCATTTACGCGGCGCTCGGCGGTATGCGGGGCACCGCGCTCATCCAGATGATCAAGATCGTGATCCTGATCGGCACCAGTTTCGTCGTCGCCGCTCTGGTGCTGAACCGATTCGACTGGAATACCGGCGACGTCCTCAGGGCGGCCCAGCAGGGCAGCGGCGCGGGCCCGGCCTTCCTCCAGCAGGGCCTTCAGCTGGGCACCTCGGCCGTTGACCGGCTGGACTTCGTCGGTCTCCAGATCACCGTGGTCCTCGGCGTGGCCTGTCTCCCCCACATCACGATGCGTCTGTACTCCGCGCAGGACGTGCCGGCCGTGCGTCGCTCCATGTCGTGGGCGGTCGGCACGGTCACCACCTTCTGTCTGCTCGTGATCGTCATGGGTACGGGCGCGGCGGCGCTGGTGGGATCGCGGTACATCACCGCGGCCGACCCGCAGGGCCGGACGTCGGTGCTCATGCTGTCGCAGGTGCTCGGCGGAGCCTCCTCCTCCGCGGGCGCGACGATTCTCTACTCGGCCGTGGCGGGCATGGTGTTCATCACCCTGCTGTCGTCGGTCGCGGGGATGACCCTGGCCGCGGCCTCCTCGCTCGCCCACGACCTGTTCGCCCACGCGGCCCGGCGGGGACAGGCCGAGCCGCGTACGGAGATGACGGTGGCGGCGTGGACGAGCGTGGGCGTGGGAATCGTGGCCATCGGGCTCGCCACGCTCGTCCAGAACTGGAACGTCGGTGTGCTGACCACTCTGGCCATCTGCGTGGGCGCGTCGGCGGTGGCACCCGCGCTCACCTACTCCCTGTTCTGGCGCGGATTCACACGCACCGGCCTGCTCGCCACCCTCTACGGCGGTGCGGCCTGCGCGTTGCTGCTCATGATCTTCTCCAAGGCCGTCTCGGGCACACCGTCCGCCGTCTTCCCGAACGCCGACTTCGACCTGTTCCCGATGCAGTCCACCGGGCTGATCTCCATCCCGTTCGGCTACCTGGCCGGGTGGCTCGGCAGCCGCCTGGACCACCGGCGCCGCGCCGCCGACAGCCGGGTGAACCGGCGACTGTACGACGAGAGCGAGGCACGGCTGCTCGCCGCAGCGGAATGACCGCTGCCTGAGAGGGTCAGGTGAACATGCCGGTCAGTGACTGCTCGGTCCACACGGTCTTGCCCTCGCGGGTGTAGCGGGCACCCCACCGTTCGGCCATCTGCGCCACCAGCAACAGGCCGCGCCCACCCTCGTCGGTCGTACGGGCGCGGCGCAGGTGGGGGGAGGTGTGGCTGGTGTCGCTGACCTCGCACACCAGGCTCCGTTCACGGATCAGCCGCAGAGTCGCGGGGCCGCCGGCGTACCGGAACTCCGCCGGTACCCGGCTCGAGCCCGACTTCGAGACGGAAACCCTGCCCGCGCCCACCGGAGCCGGCACGGACGCGGCGGAGGGGACACACGGCGATGCCTGAGACCCTACAGCCCGCGCCCCACCCGGCCGGTCTCCTGACCGGCCGGAACGTACTGGTCATCGGTGCCGGCACGCGTCCCAGCGACGATCCGAAGGCCCCCGTGGGCAACGGGCGGGCGATCGCCGTGCTCGCCGCCCGCGAGGGAGCGTCCGTGGTCTGCGCCGACGTCTCCCCCTCCGCCGCGGCGGCCACCGCCGCCCTGGTCGATGAGGAGGGCGCCCGAGGCATCGCCGTGGTCGGTGACGCCACGGATCCCGGCGAGTCCTCGTCCATGGTCGCCGAGGCCCTCCGCGAACTCGGTGCGCTCGACGCACTCGTGGTCAACGTCGGCATCGGACTGGGCGCGAGCCTGGCGGACACCTCACCGCAGCAGTGGGAACACGTGCTCTCGCTCAACCTGGGCGCTCCCTTCCTCGCCGCCAAGTACGCACTGCCCGTGCTCGCCGACGGGGGCGCGGTCGTCTTCGTCGGTTCCGTGGCGGGACTGCGCGCGGCCACCAACTCGCCCGCCTACGACAGTTCCAAGGCGGGCCTGTTCGGACTCACCCGCCATGTCGCCAAGGAGAGCGCGCCGCGCGGGATCCGCGCCAACCTGGTCGTGCCCGGTCTGATCGACACGCCGATGGGCCGCGAGGCCTCGGCCGGGCGGGCGTCGCGCGCGGCCTCGTTCACCCGCATACCGCTCGGGCGCCAGGGCACCGCCCGGGAGGTGGCCGAAGCCGTCACCTTCCTGCTCTCCGAGCGGGCCTCCTACATCACCGGACAGAGCCTGGTGGTGGACGGTGGGCTGAACGCCGTCTGAGCACGAGGGCCGCCGGCATGGATGCCGCCTGTCCGCTCCACCTCGGCTGACGGGGCGGGGGCGGCCCCGAGGGACTGGGCATCGACCGGGACCGCCCCCGCCGGCTCACTTCGCCAGCGGGCCGAACTCCTTGCGGGTGTCCACCGGCTTGCCGAACAGCTGCCACCGCTCGCCCTTGAACCGCATCAGCTGCATCGTCTCGATCGGGAAGGCGTCGTCGCGGCCCGTGGACAGGGTGACGCCGGGCAGCAGCAGCCCCACCTTCACGTCCTTCAGATTGCGCACCGCGTCCCGCAGACCTTCCCTGGTCGGGCACTTCATCGCGTCCAGGGCCTGGTGCAGGCTGGAGGCGACGGCCCAGCCGTAGGCGTTGAACTGGTTGCCCGGGTCGGCGTCCGGTGCGTACTTGTGCAGGGCGGCCGTGTACGTCTTCATCTCGGGGTCGTTCGCCCACTGCGGGTCGGCGGGGTCCTTGAAGTACGTCGCCGAGACCACGCCCTGGACGTTCTTGAACCCGACGGGCTGAAGCACGGAGGCCGAGGAGGACACGTTGTTGACGATGTGCAGCGGGTTCCACTTGGTGTTCTTGGCGTCGGCGGCGAGGGCCTGGCTGCCGAACTTGGGGGTGGTGATGTCGAGCAGCACGTCCGCCTCGGAGCGGGCGAGGCTCGCCGTCTGCGCGGACACGGACGGGTCGGTGACCTCGTAGCTCTCCTCGGCGACCACCTTGATGCCGCTGCCGGCGACGGCCTTCTTGAACCCGCCGAGCAGGTCCTTGCCGAAGTCGTCGTTCTGGTAGAGGACCGCGACCTTGGCGTTCGGCTTCTCCTCCTTGAGGTACTTGGCGTACACCCGGGCCTCGGCCACGTAGTTGGGCTGCCACCCGATGGTCCAGGGGTGCTTGTCGTCGCTGCCCCAGACGGAGGCACCCGTGGCGACGAAGGGCTGCGGCACCTTCTGCTTGTTGAGGTAGTCCCACACGGCCGCCGTGGACGGGGTGCCCAGGGTCTGGAACACCGCGAAGACCTTCTCCTGCTCGACGAGTCTGCGGGCCTCCTCGACCGCCTTGGGCGGCTGGTAGCCGTCGTCACGGACGACGAACTGCACCTTGCGGCCGTCTATGCCGCCCTTGTCGTTGACGTACTTGAAGTAGGCGGCGACACCCTTGCTGATCGTGCCGTACGCGGAGGCCGGTCCCGACAGCGGGTAGATCCCGCCGAGCTTGACGGTCGTGTCCGTGATGCCGGTGGTCTGCTGCCCCTTGCACGCGCCATCGGCGGCGGTGTCCTGGGTTTCCTGCCCTCGCTGGCTGCTGCAGGCGGTCGCGGTGAGCAGGGCGGCGGTGGCGGCTGTGGCAGCCCGCAGAGCGGTGGTCCTACGCATGTGATCAGTCCTTTTCCGTGCGGGGCGGGGCGCCCACGGGTTCGGCGTCGGCTACTGCGGGGTCCGCAGGGGTGAGGGGCGCGGAGGGTCGGGTTTCGGCCTGCGAGTTCGGCTCCGGATCGGGCGCGGATTCGTTCTCCGGCGTCCGGTCGACGGCGGTGGCAGTGGAAGTGGAAGTGGCTGCGGTACGGGGCAGGCGGCGGGCTATGGCGCCCAGGACACGGCCCGGCAGACCGGCCAGTCCCGTCGGGGCGACGAACATCACCGTGATGATCAGCAGGCCGAACACCACTCCCGGCGCGGCCTCGCTGAGGTCCTGGGAGACGCTCGGCACGTACATCACGAACGCCGCGCCCAGCAGGGGCCCGTACAGCGACCCGAGCCCCCCGACCACCAGGCCGGCCAGCAGGGTGATGGACAGCACGAAGCTGAAGGAGTCGGGCGAGACGAAGCCGATCACCCAGGTGTACAGACACCCGGCGACCCCCGCGAACATCGCGCTCCACGCGAAGGCGAGCGTCTTGTGCAGCGACAGCCGTACGCCCAAGACCTCGGCGGCGCTCTCGTTGTCCCGTACGGCGAGCAGGGCCCGGCCGACCCGGGAGCGCAGCAGGTTGCGGGCGAGCAGCAGGGCCACCCCGGCGACGGTGAGGACGACGAAGTACATCCACTGGTCCTCGGCGAGACCGCTCCACGCGGGTGGCTGCAGCTTGTCCACGGTCAGGCCCATGGAGCCGCCGGTCACCGGTTCGAGCCGTTTGAGCAGGGGCGGCAGGAACACCGCGAAGGAGAGGGTGACCAGGGCCAGATACAGCCCGCGCAGCCGCAGCGCGGGCACTCCGAACCCGAGGCCCAGCAGGAAGCATCCGGCGGCCGCGACCGGAAGCGTGGCCAGGTGGCCGGTGTCGTACCGGTCGAGCATGACCGCCGCCGAGTAGGCCCCCGCCGCGAAGAACGCGCCGTGCCCGAGCGAGATCTGCCCGCCGAAGCCGACCAGCAGGTTCAGCCCGGCCAGCGCGACGGCGTACAGCAGCACCATGGTCAGCTGGAAGACCTGGAACGGGGCGAAGTAGAACGGTGCGCCGCAGGCGACCGCCACCGCGAGCGGCGCGGTGAGGGCGGCTCGCAGCCGCCGGGCTCGGTCGGTGCCGAGTGCCGTGGTGAGGGTGCTCATGCGCGCTCCACCGCCGCCCGTCCGAACAGGCCCTGGGGCCGCACCAGCAGCACCGCCAGAATGATCACGAGGGGTACGCCCACCTTCAGATCGGCACCGACCACATCGACGTACGCCCCGGTCAGCGTCTCGGCGACGCCCACGAACAGGCCGCCGACGACCGCGCCCACGGGGCTGTCGAAGCCTCCCAGGGTGGCCGCGGCGAAGGCGTAGATCAGCACCCCGCCCATCATGTTGGGCTCCAGGAACAGCAGGGGGGCGACGAGCACGCCCGACACGGCGCCGACCGTCGCGGCCAGCCCCCAGCCGAGCATCAGGACCCGGCCCACCCGGATGCCCGACAGCCGTGCGGAGGCCGGATTGCAGGCGACGGCCCGCATCAGCAGGCCGATGGAGGTGTGCTGGAACAGCAGATACAGCAGGCCCATCACGACGGCCACCACACCGAGGATCCCGAGCGTCGACCAGTCCACGCGTACTCCGGCCAGGTCGAGCCCGCCGTCGGGGAACTGCTGCGGGAAGTCCTTGACGGTGAACGACCAGATGAGGCCGGCCAGCGCGTTGACGAAGATGAACAGGCCGACGGTGACGATGACCACGGTCAGCTCGGGCGCGCCCTGCACGGGGCGGATGACGATCCGCTCGACCAGCATGCCGCCGGCGAACGACACCGCGAGGGTGACCGGCAGCGCCAGCCAGAACGGCATTCCGGATGCCACCAACTGCCAGGCGACATACGTGGAGAGCATGGCCAGCTCGCCCTGCGCGAAATTGACGATGCCCGTGAACCGGTGGATCAGTACGAGGGCCAGAGCCAGGCTGGCGTACACCGCGCCGGAGCCCAGTCCTTCCACCAGCTGCTGGAGAAAGTCGGTCACGGCGCTCACCCGGCCTTGCGGGAGCCGAGGGAGACACCGAGATAGACCTCGGCGACCTGCCCGTCCTCGCGGATCTGCTGGGCCGGCCCGGACAGCACCAGGCGGCCGGCCTCCAGTACGTGCGCCCGGTGCGCGATGTCCAGCGCGAGCTGGGCGTTCTGCTCGACGACGACCACGGTGGTGCGTTCCTCCTCGTTGACGGCACGGACGATTTCGAACAGCTCACGGGTGACCAGTGGCGCAAGGCCCAGGGACGGCTCGTCGAGGAGCAGCAGCGAGGGCCGCAGCATCAGGGCCCTGCCGATGGCGAGCATCTGCTGCTCGCCGCCGCTGAGGCTGCCGGCGGCCTGCCGCGAGCGTTGGCGCAGTTTGGGAAAGTGGCTGTAGATCCGGTCCAGGTCGGCCGCCACGGCCGCCCGCTCGGCGCGGCTCCGCCATGGGGAGCCGGTGCGCAGGTGGGCGCCGAGGCGCAGGTTCTCCTCGACGGTCAGCTCGTTGAAGGTGCCCCGCCCCTCGGGCACATGCGCCACGCCGAGCCGGGCGGCCTGTTCGGGCGAACGGCCCAGCAGTTCCGTGCCGTTCAGGGTGACCGAGCCGCGGCCGCGGACCATGCCGCTCAGCGCCCGCAGTGTCGTGGTCTTGCCCGCGCCGTTGGGTCCGAGGATCGCGCAGACCTCGCCGCGGGCGACGGAGAAGTCGAGGCCCTGGAGGACGCGGGCCTGGCCGTATCCGGCGTGCAGGCCGGACACCTTCAGGAAGTCCGGTTCCGCGGTCGGGACATCCGGCTGCATGGTCTCGGTGGTGGTGGGCTCGCTCATGCGGCGACTCCCAGGTACGCCTCGACGACCGCCGGATCGCGCTGGATCTCCTCCGGCGTGCCCTCGGCGATCTTGCGGCCGAAGTCGAGGCAGACCACCTTGTCGCACAGGCCCATCACGAAGCCCATGTGGTGTTCGACCACCACGAGCGTGAGGTCGAACTCCTCGCGCACCGACCGGACCAGATCCGCGAACTCGCCGACCTCGCCGTGGCTGAGCCCGTTGACGGGTTCGTCGAGCAGCAGCAGCCGGGGCCGTACGGCGAGGGCCCGGGCGAGTTCGACGCGTTTGAGCGTGCCGAACGGCAGCCCGGCGGCGGGGTGGTCGGCGACGTCCGCCAGACCGAGCTGCCGTAGCAGGTCGTCCGCCTGATCACGTAGTTCCCTCTCCTCCCGCCGGACGCGGGGCAGCCGGAGCGCCGCGGCGAGGTGGCCGGTGTGCCCCCGGCTGTGGGCGCCGACCATGACGTTCTCCCGGACCGTGAGCCGCGGGAACAGACCCAGGTTCTGGAAGGTGCGGGCGATGCCGCACCCGGCCACGGCGTGCGGGGGGAGGGCCAGCAGGTCCTCGCCCTCGAACCGCACGTCTCCCCCCTCGGGGGTGCAGCGCCTGGTGAGGCAGTTGAACAAGGTGGTCTTGCCGGCTCCGTTCGGACCGATGAGACCTACGGCGGTGCCCGGCTCGACGGTGAACGCGACACCGTCCAGGGCCGTGATCCCGCCGAAACGCACGCTGATACCGTCGACCGCGAGCATGAGTGACGCCCCTTCCGACGTGCTGGGGGGTGGGCGAGCGTCACAGTAGGTGGGGGCGTTCGGGGCGCACATTGGGTGCGAGCACCCAACTTCCCGGACATCGGACTGTGCGCCGCGCACAGAGAACGCTTCATGTCTCACGCCGGGCCTGTTGACGGAGCACGAGGCAGGAGGCGACGATCGGCGCCATGCCTCACGGGCCCGCCCTGGGCGCTCCCCAGCTTTCCGAACCGCTCCGCCGGGAGCGGTGGCGGATCCTGCACGCCGTCCACGACCGGGTCGAGGAGGTGGCGGACACCGCCGTGGGGGTGATGCGTGCGGAGATCCCGTCGTACGCACTGCAGGACGAACGCTTCTTCGCGGACGTACGGGAGCAGGTGCTCGAGCACTACCGGATGCAGTTGGCGGCGCTGGCCGGGGATCGCGGTATCGCCCCCGAGGACCTGGTCTTCAGCCGCGCCGCGGCCATGCGGCGGGCACGGGCCGGGTTCGCGCTGGAGGACTGGATCAGTGCCTTCCGGGTCGGCCGGCAGGTGCTGTGGGACGCGTTGCTGGACTGCGCGGGCACGTCCGCCGAGGCCCAGCAGGCCGCGCTGTCCCTGGTGACCCCGCTGATGCGGTACGTCGACTACGCCAGCACCCATGCCGCGCAGGCCTACGTCGAGTACCAGCAGCACGTGGTGGCGGACGCCGACCGGGAGCGCCGGGACCTTCTTGACCAGCTCCTGGCCGGCGTGGCACCGACGCGCGGTCCGCTGTCCGCCGCCGCGCAGGCGTACGGCATCGGGCCGCACTCGCCGATGATGGCGGTCGTGGCGGTGTGTGTGGGCGACACCCGCACCGGGGACCTCACGTCGGCCGAGCACGGGTATGCCACCACCGCGTCGATGAGCGTGGCCGGGCCGTGGGCGGGCCGGACCCTGGTCGTCGTACGCCACGAAGAGGTGGTGGCCGTGCCCGTGGTCCGGGCCGGCATGACCCCGGACGACATATGCGCCCACTTCGAGGCCGTGCAGCAGCGGCTCGCGCGCGGCGGGACCATGCTCTCCATGGGGATCAGTACGGTCGCGCAGGGCGCGTGTGAACTGCGGCGCGCGTACGAGGAGGCGCGGGCAGCCCTCGACCTGGTACCGAGCGGAGGCGGGGTGGCTGCGCTGCCGCGGCTTTCCCCGTTCGACTACCTCGCGCTGCGGGCCGACGACCTGGCCCGTCAGCTGGTCGATCCGCGGGTGCGGGTGCTGCTGGAGGAGGACCGCAGGCGGGGCGACACCCTGGCCGCCACCATTCGGGCCTTCGCGGAGGCCGACCTCAATCTGCGGCTGGCCGCCGACCGGCTGCGGGTGCATCACAACACGGCGCACTACCGGTTGCGCCGGATCGAGGAACGCACCGGCCGCAATCCGCGCCGGATCGCCGACCTGCTGGAACTACTGGTCGCCCTCGCCATCCGCGACGGCGCCAGGGAAGGTGAGGAGGGCCGGTGAGCGGCATCGTGGAGTCCGCCGGAACCGAGGCGGCACATCAACTGCCGGGCGAGCAGGGAGAGTCGGCCCTGCCGCAGGGGCACGCGGAGCAGAACGGAACGGTCCGGCGTGCGCTGCTGGACGCCGCGCTGGAGGTGTTCACCGAGCGCGGTTACACCGACGCCGGCCTCACCGAGATCGCGGCGCGCTCCGGCATCCCGGTGGGCAGCCTCTTCCAGCACTACGGCGGCAAGCGAGGGCTCTACCTCGCCCTGTGGGAGGAGTTCCGGGAGGAACAGGAGCGCAGGACCGCGGCCACGCTGGCCGCCGAGCGCGGCCGTGGTGTGGACGACCCCATCGCTCTGTTCGTGGCGGGAACCAGGGCGTATCTGGAGGGCGCCTGGGACAATCGCAGGCTCGGCATGCTCCTCGTGGAGGACGACGGCCCCGCCGGCTTCGACGCGCTGCGCCGCCAGTGGGACCGCGCATGGGTACGGCGCAACGCCCGGCTGCTGGAGGTGGACGAGCGACGACGCGCCGGCCGGGTCCGGGTGAGCGTACTGACCACCGTCATCGGCGGGGCGGCGCGCGAGCTGGGCGATTGCCGGGATGAGACGGAGGCCCGGGAGATAGTGGACGAGGTGTGCGGCATCCTGATCCATCTGTCGGCACCGCCCGGCCCGTGACCAGCAGAAGAAGAGGAGTCGCCAGCCATGTCACTCGCCCGCGTCCACAACTTCGCCATCTCGCTCGACGGCTTCGGCACCGGTGAGGGTCTGAGCCGGGAAGCGCCGTTCGGCCACGCCGGCGAAAGGCTCCATCAATGGATGTTCGCCACCCGGTGGTGGCACGAGATGACCGGCGGGTCCGGCGGTTCCGGCGGCCTCGACGACGCCTTCGCGCGGCAGTTCGCGCCCGGGATCGGCGCCGAGATCATGGGGGCGGGGAAATTCGGCTACCCCGGATGGCACGACGACAAGGAGTGGAAGGGGTGGTGGGGGCCCAACCCGCCCTTCCACACCCCTACCTTCGTCCTCACCCACCACCCGCGCCCGTCGATCGAGATGGAGGGCGGCACGACGTTCCACTTTCTCGACACGTCGCCCGCCGAGGCGCTGGAGACGGCTCGCGAGGCCGCGGGCGGCCAGGACGTACGCATCGGCGGGGGGCCCACCGTGGTCCGTGACTTCCTCGCCGCCGGGCTCATCGACCAGCTGCACGTGGTGGTGGTCCCGATCCTGCTCGGCCGGGGCGTACGCCTCTGGGACGGACTGGAGAGCGTCGAGAAGGACTACCGGGTCGAGGCCACCTCCTCGCCCAGCGGGGTCACGCATGTGACGTTCAGCCGCGCAGGTCTCTGAACCGCCTGTGTGCAACACGCCTCAGATGCCGATACCGGCGCCTTGCCTGAACGAGGCAGCGTCACCCAGGAGTTGACCGCCGTCGATCACCATCGTCTCGCCTGTGATCCAACTCGCCGCGTCCGAGACGAGAAAGGCGACCGCCGAGGCGATGTCGGCGGGCTCCCCGATACCCCCCAGTGCCGTCGAGGCGGAGACGGCCTGCTCGTGCTCCTTCCACAGGGCCTCGGCCAGCTTGGTGCGCACCACGCCGGGTGCCACCGCGTTGACGCGGACCTTCGGTGAGAGTTCCAGGGCCAGTTGCCTGGTGAGATGGATCAGTGCGGCCTTCGACGCGTCGTAGAGGCCGATGTTCGCCTCGACGGCCATGCCGCCGACCGATGCCGTGTTGACGAACGCGCCTCCGTGCTCGCCCATCCAGGCCCGGGTGGCCAGGCCCGTCCACAGGACGGGAGCCCACAGGTTCACGTCGAAGGTCTTGGCGAACCGGCCGTGGTCCTGGTCGATGACGGGCCCGAAGGCCGGATTGGTCCCCGCGTTTGTTGACGAGGATGTCCAGACTGCCGAACCGTTCGAGCGTCAGCTCGACACAGCGCAGGGCCGCCTCCTCGTCGACCGCGTGGGCCCCGACGCCGACCGCTGTGCCGCCGACCTGGGCCGCGGCGGCGTCCGCCGCGCCGGCGCTGACAGTGCTCCCCGGATGGTCGGCGTTGACCCTGTCCGACACCGCCCGCGCGCTGTCCGCGTCGAGGTCCGTGACGACGACCCGGGCACCCTCGCGAGCGAGCCGCGCGACCAGCGCGCTGCCGATACCGCCGGCACCACCGGTGACGATGGCGACTCTTCGAGCAACGTTCACAGCGAACCCTCTCCGAGATGGTGGGACCGTGCACCGCCCGTCCGAACTGTATAGTTGAATCCGACGTCAAGTTCAACAGTTGGGCGTACGTCACCCCACACAGGGGGTGGTGAGGGGCATCGCCCCGGCTCAGGCTGCCGGGTCAGCGGTGGTCAGGGAACCGCAGCGCGTTCGCCCAGAGCCGGCTGACCGTGGACACGAGCTCCTCGAAGTCCGCCGGCGTGCCGTCTTCCTCGCGCTCACCGAGCACGAAGGCGTTGTAGGCCATGACGCTGACCATGCCCGACAGCGCACGGGAGGCCAGCATCGGATCGACGCCCCGGTCTGCGACACCCCGCGCCTGCAGGTCGGCGATACCGCGGGCATTGCGGCGGATGAACGCGTCGGCGCGCCGGCTCCGGAATGTACGGAACTCCGGTTCGACCTGCGCCACTTGCTCGAGCAGCGCCATCAGCTTCGCGTTGCGCTTGTACGCCTGGAGATACGCGCGATTGCTCGCCTCGAGCACCGCATAGGGGTCGTCGGCATCCTCCACCCGGGCCATACCGGGGTGCAGCATGTCCTCCTGCGCCTCCAGGAGGACGGCGGCGAGCACCTCTTCCTTGCCCGCGAAGTAGGTGTAGAACGACCCCGCCGCGCACTGCGCCTCTTTGGTGATGTCGGTCAGGCGGGTGTCGAGGTAGCCGTCCCGTTCGAACACCTTCCGCGCGGCCTTCACCAGAGCGGCCCGCGTCCGCGCTCCGCGCTTCGTCGTGGGCGGCTCGCGAAGGTGCGACAGGGGCGCCATGGGGGGCGGCTGCTCGCCGTCGATCTCCTCGGGCGCGGTGGTGTCCATCGCGGGAACTTTACTTGAATCCGACGCCATAGTCACAAACCGCGTCCGTCCGCAGAAGGTCGAAGAAGGGGCACATCCAGCCCCGATCGGTCGATCGATCAGGCGCCGATCCCGAAGCGTTCGGCGAGCTGACGGCGGGTGTCGGCGGCGCTGGTGTGCAGTACGCCGCCGATTCCGATCCGTGCCGCCCCGTCGAGGTTCTGCTGCAGGTCGTCGATCATGACCGCCTCCTCCGGGTCGACGCAGAGACGTTCACAGGCGATCGCGTAGATCCGCCGGGAGGGTTTGCGGATCCCGACCATGGCGGAGATGACGACCACGTCGGCGAGCGAGGCCAGATCGACACCCTCATAGGTACCGGTACCGAAGGAATTGGACACCAGCGCGACGGGATGCCCGGCGGCTCGGAGATCGCCGAGCAGGGCGAGCATGTCCTGGTCGATCGACATGCCCGCTTGCATGCGGGCGGTGAGTCCCTCGGCTTGGACGTCGGCACCGTGAGCCCGGAGACGTTCGGCGAATCCTCGCTCGAAGGCTTCGGCGTCGATACGGCCGCACTCGTGGTCGGAGAGCAGGGCGCGTGACGGTTGGTCCCGGCTGAGGAGCTCCAACGGCAGGTGCGGATCGCCGCCGAGGGAGGCCCCGAAGTCGGTGAACGCCTGCAGCACGCTGGAGGTGATGACCCCGCCGAAGTCGACCAGGACCGCGGTTCTGGTCTTCTCCATCAGGCGACCTCGAACAGTCCGGCCGCACCCATTCCGCCGCCGACACACATCGAGATCACCACGTACCGGACCCCGCGGCGCCTGCCCTCGACGAGGGCGTGTCCCACCAGTCGGGCACCGGTCATTCCGTACGGGTGACCGACCGAGATCGCGCCGCCGTTGACGTTGAACCGCTCGGGGTCGATGTGCAGTTCGTCGCGGCAGTACAACGCCTGGGAGGCGAACGCCTCGTTGAGCTCCCACAGGCCGATGTCGTCGACGGTGAGGTTGTGCTGCTTCAGCAGCTTCGGGATGGCGAACACCGGCCCGATTCCCATCTCGTCCGGGCCGCAACCGGCGACGGCCATGCCCCGGTAGACGCCCAGCGGTTCCAGTCCGCGGCGCTCGGCCTGCCTGGACTCCATCAGCACCGACGCCGAAGCCCCGTCCGAGAGCTGCGAGGAGTTGCCCGCCGTCACGCTGGACCGCGCGCTCACCTGGCCGTCGGGCAGCACCGGTGCCAGGCCGGCCAGGCCTTCGAGCGTCGTCGACGCGCGGTTGCCCTCGTCCCGGGTCAGGGTGACCTTCTCGTGCCGCACCTCCCCCGACTGCTTGTCGAGCACCTTCTTGACGCTGTCGACGGCGACGATCTCCTGGTCGAACCGGCCGGCCTCCTGTGCCGCCGCGGTGCGCTGCTGCGACAGCAGCGCGAACTCGTCCTGGCGTTCCCGGCTCACGCCGTAGCGTTCGGCGACGATCTCCGCTGTCTGCAGCATCGGCAGGTAGATGCTCGGCTTGCGCTCGACCAGCCAGGGATCCGTCATGCGGTGGGTGTTCATGTGCTCGTTCTGCACGAGGGAGATCGACTCGACGCCACCGCCCACCGTGACCTGCATACCGTCGGCGACGATCTGCTTTGCGGCCGTCGCGATGGCCATCAGGCCCGACGAGCACTGCCGGTCGATCGTCATCCCCGACACGGTGTCCGGGAGCCCGGCGCGGAGAACGGCCTGGCGCGCGACGTTGAAACCGGATGCGCCCTGCTGCGCGGCGCAGCCGAAGAGCACGTCCTCGACCTCGCCTCCCTCGAGCCCGGCACGCCGTACGGCGTGAGCCAGGGCATGGGCGGCGAGTTCCTGCGTCTGGGTGTCGTTGAACGCGCCGCGGTACGCCTTTCCGATCGGCGTCCGTGCCGTCGAAACGATGACTGCTTCCCTCATGTCGCCTCACTGTCCCTGGTGGTCCGACGCCACGTTATAGTTGAATCCGGCGTCAAGTTCAATAGCGTCCTGCTTCCGCCAGGAAGCAGGCGCGCCCGCGGCCTTGACAGTCCGCCTCCGCACCTGGAGGCTACCGACCAGTCGGTACGAAAGGGTGGGTCGTGACCGGGCTGAGCATCTCCACCAGTGCGGGCGTCTTCGACGCGATCGAGGCGGGCCCACCGGAGGGCCGGCCGGTGCTGTTGCTGCACGGCTTCCCACAGACGGGGCTGGCCTGGGAACGGCAGATCGCGGCGTTGGCCGCGCAGGGCTACCGGGTGGTGGCGCCCGACCAGCGCGGCTACTCCCCCGGCGTCCGCCCCGAGCGGGCCGAGGACTATCGCATGAGCCTTCTCGTCGACGACGTGGTCGCGATCACGGAGGAACTGGGGTGGCCGACGTTCGACCTGGTCGGCCACGACTGGGGCGGCGCGGTGGCCTGGTGGACCGCGGACGCCCATCCCGGCCGCGTACGCACCCTCACGGTTGTCTCGACACCGCATCCCGGAGCCCTGACCACCGCCCTGCGCACCGACGAGGACCAGCGTGAGCGCTCGCACTACATGATCGACTGGCGCGAGACGCCAGCGACCGAGGAGCGCATGCTGGCCCACGATGCCCAACTGCTTCGCGCCCTCTACGCCGGGAAGGTCCCGCAGGACAGTGTCGAGGCCTCCCTACGGCACCTGTCCCGGCCGGGCGCTCTCACCGCCGCGCTGAACTGGTACCGGGCAGGCCGCCCCGACGGCAGGATCGGCACGATCGAGGTGCCCACGCTGTACGTCTGGAGCACGAACGACAGGGCGTTCGGCCCGGCGCCGGCACACGGGACCGGGCGGTGGGTCGAGGGGCCGTACCGCTTCGAGACCCTCCAGGGCGTCAGCCACTGGGTCCCCGAGGAGGCACCCGACGCGCTGAACCGTCTGCTGCTCGAACACCTGCGAACGCACGGCTAGTACCCCCGTACGGAACCACAGCGAACACCCCGTTGGCCGACTCTCCGAAGAGGTGACCCGTGAGGACAGCGCGTGCGGCCTGGCGCGGACTCGAGCCCGTGCACGGCATGATCTACTTCGTCCCCGAGGCGAGGCGACGGTACGCCGACCTCGGACTGAGCGGACGCGCAGGCTACTTCACCTCGCGGAGCGCCGCGTTCGGCCGGGCCTCCGCCGAGCTGGTCATCTCGACCTTCTACAACTTCAACCCCGGTCTCGTACGGCAGGCACTCGACGGCGCCTGGGACGCGACGACGCCGCAGCAGGTGCTGGACGCCCGGTACGCCGCCGCCGGCGAAGCCCTGCGGCGGGCGGGAATCCATGAACTGCCCGAGCTGGACGAGGTCCTGGCGCTGACCCGGCGGGCCGCCGAGGCGGCCCGCGAACACGCTCAGGGCCGCCCGCTCTTCGCCGCGCACGCCGCCCTGCCCTGGCCGGAGGAGCCGGTGCTGCGACTGTGGCACGCCCAGACGCTGCTCCGGGAGTTCCGTGGCGACGGCCATGTGGCGTGCCTGCTGAGCGAGGGCGTCGGGGGCCTGGAAGCCCTCGTGCTGCACGCCGCCACGGGTGAGGTTCCCGTCGACTTCCTCAAGATGAGCCGCGCATGGCCCGAGGAGGAGTGGGCCGGCACCCAGGAGAGCCTCCGTGAGCGGGGCCTCCTCACCGGCGACTCCCTCAGTGCGGAGGGCGTCACCCTGCGCCGGCACATCGAGGACCGCACCGACCGTCTGGCCCTTCCCGCCTACGCCGCCCTGGGTGACGCCGACTGCGAGCGTCTCGCCGAACTCGCCGGCTCCTTCGGACGAGCCGTCCTCGAAGCCGGTCTTCTCAAGCTCGGCTGACCCGGCCTTGTCCGCCCGGCACCCTCACGTGACGTCGACGTAGTCCCCGGTTGCCGTGGCCGGGCCGGTGGTGGGGGTGCCGGGGAAGACGAAGCGGAAGTAGCCGTCGGTCCTGGCCTCGGCGGTGGTCGTCAGCGCTCCGTTGCTCCCGCTGGTGCATGGTCTTCAGCGTGGTGTAAGTGGTGCTGCCCTTCTTGCGGAACCGCAGCTGCACGGACCGGTCCTGGTATCCGGTGTAGGTGCCGGTCTCGATGCCGGATTCCGAACTGCTACGGGCGTAGATCAACTTTGATCCCGGGGCGAGGACCAACCACCTAACGGAACGATCCATTGGGGGATGCCCGTGGCCTAGAGGTCGTTCTCTTTCCGAACCTCATGTGCGGATTCCGCTGGTCAGACAGGGATGCAGCTGCCGCGGAAGTCTCGACTCGTTGCCGGTCGAGATGTTGTGGGGGGGTGGCGGATGCCGTCGATGGGGCGGTTCTGGAAGCGCGGCGGAAAGCCGCGGCGGTTCGGGGAGGCGAACTTGAAGCCGAACTGCACCGACGGCGGGGGCTCCAACGGCTACCGCACCCGCGGCTGGAAGACCCAGCTCGCCGACCTCGCTGCCCAGACCGGCCTTGAGATCACGGTGTGTCACCTGCCGCCCGGCTCCCTGGGCTGGGCTGGGCGGTGCGTCGCGGCGCAGACCGTGGAGGTGTCCAGGAAGACCTCGTCGGGTCCCGGGTGTGTCGGAATGAGGCCGCTACGTCAGCTTGCGGGAGGGCTGAACCTGTAGCCCTGCCGGGTCATCCAGGGGAGCAGTTCACGCAGGGCCGCCACGGTCTGGCTGCGGTTGCCGCCGTCGTGCATGAGGACGATGCCGCCGGGGCGCAGTTCCCGTCTCACGGTGGCGACGATCGAGGCGACACCGGGGCGCGACCAGTCACGGGGGTCGACGGTCCCGCCCAGCGGGCGTAGACCGTCCTGCACGGCTATCCGGCCCTTGTGTCGTGTTCCTGGCAGTTCGAGCCTGAGGGGCCAGTCATCCGCCCGCAATCGGTCCTCCCAAGCCGTCACAGCATCCGCGCGCCTGGCGGGACGGTGAGGGATCCGTGACCCCTGGGGTCGTGGACGACGGCTTGTGGGCGCGGATCGAACCACTGCTGCCGCCCTGGCCCGAGCGGTCATCAGGGCCGAACCCGGTACCGGACCGGTCAGGGGCGCAGCAGAGTACCGGCGGCCTCCTCCAAGAGGGCTACGGCAAGGAGTTCGCCATCCACAGGTCCGAAGCGCTCCAGGGCCAGCCGGTGGAGGCGCAATACCGTGTCGGCCATCTCGTGTGGGGTGCCGAGGTCTCGGGCCTCCCGGGTGATGACCTTGAGCTGGTCGTGGATGCGGTCGAGGCCGTAGGAGCGAAGGTAGTCCCCGGCGAACAGAGCCGGCAGGTCCCGGCGGATGAAGTCGCTGCCCGCGGCGCTGTCGGCCAGCGTGTCGCGCAGGGTGGCGAGGTCGATGCCCGCTCGGCGTCCGAGCAGCAGGGCCTCGGCGGTTTCCGTGGCCTGCCCGAACCAGAGGAGGTCGATGAGGAGTTTCGTCGTGTAGCCGGTTCCCGGGCCGCCCATGTGGCGGATCCCGTCCGATGTCGCCACCGGCTCCAACAGCGGCCTGCACCGGTCGAGGACTTCAGCGGAACTGCCCACGAAGAGCCGCAGGCGCCCGTGTTCGGCGTCGTCCGGACTGCCGCCCATGGGCGCTTCGAGGACATCGACGCCGTGAGCGCCGGCTCGTTCCCGCAACTCCCGTGCGGCTGCGGGGGCGTTGCTCGTCATGTCGATCCACACCGCCCCAGGGGCCAGGGCGGCGAACACGGCATCCGGAAGAGCTGCCGCAGCCTCATCGGGTCCAGGAACCACGGTGACCAGTACATCCGCCCCGGCTGCGGCGGTCGTGACAGAGTACGCCCAGTTCGCGCCCAACGAGCGCACCGCTTCTTCGCGTTCGGGACGGAGACCGGAAACGGTCACCGTGTGGCCCGCCGAAACGAAGCGTCCACACAGGGGTGTCCCATTCGGCCCGCACCGACGACGGCTATGCGCGAGGGCAAGGAATCACCGCCATGGCAGGCGTATGTCTGTCGTTTCCCTCCGACGCACCCGAAAGACCGCCGCCGTCCGCTCGCTTGGAGACACTATGGATCTCCCGGGAACACTGCGGTCATTCTATTAGTGCTTCGTTAGGTCTATGCGTTTTCGCTGATCAAGAGCATGTTGGGTGTGTGGACACGCATGAAGTGAACCGATTACGGGCTGCGTTGGGAC